>CAWDLP010000023.1:0-105025 GCA_963803215.1 uncultured Acidimicrobiaceae bacterium | reverse complement strand
GTGACCTACTTGGTTCCGTTGCGTATTGTCTCGTGCACCAGTCCGGCCTCGGCCAGAATCTTCATGTGATGGGACGCCGTGGGCTGACTCTTGCCCAGGGGGCCAACGAAATCGCAGACGCAGATTCTCCTTCGGTGACGCCGCGAAGATGCTCAAGACCTGAAGCCGAAAGGATGGGCGAGTGCGGTAAATCCCTTGGCCAGCTGTGTCGCACTTTTGCGTCGAGGGGGGAGGCCAGGACCGAAGGGACCGCGCGGCTGCAATTTCAAAGTACCTCGTTGTTTGGGATTGTAGTCGTTCGTTGTGGCATCGCGATTTTCTCCCATTGACACCTATCTATGTATTAATAATCGATGTATCGACATTTGTCGATGCTATGGAGGTCTCCTGTGTCGCGTGTGCAACTCGCTCTGAACGTCTCGAATATCGATGCGGCGATTGATTTCTATTCCAAGCTCTTCGCCACCGAACCAACGAAGCGCCAACCCGGTTATGCCAACTTCGCCATCACCGAACCGCCGCTCAAACTTGTCTTGATTGAGAACCCTCAGAGCGGGGGAGCGGTGTCAGCGGTGCCCTCAATCATCTGGGTGTTGAAGTGTCCGCGCCAGAAGAGGTGCAAGCGTGCCATCCGTCGATTGGCCATCGATGGCCTTGATACAGATGTGGAAATGTCGACGACGTGTTGTTACGCCGTGCAAGACAAGGTTTGGACCAACGACCCTGACGGTGCACCATGGGAGGTCTACGCGGTATTCGCTGATGCCTCGGAAGAGACTGAGTTGGGCTGTGGAACCGAAAGCTGCGCGCCTCGGGGCACCACTACCGCAATCTGGTGTCACCGCCTCCTCGGCTACTTCGTGCTGCTAACACCTCTAGGCCGGAGCAGAGGAAATAGATGGGACACCGGGTCGCATTTGGCGACAAGGTCATCGCTGAGTTTGTGGGTTCGGCCTTCTTGGCTCGGTTGTGTGGGCTCGGGGATCGCGGCCCAACAACTTTCGCCAGGGAATACTGGCCTGCAACTGTTCGAAACGCGGCGGCCACGGCCGCTGGACTTTATGCCCTTATTCTCATGCTCGGCTCAGTGTCGGGCGCGCACTTTAATCCCGTGGTCTCTTTCGTGGATGCTGGTCGGGCCGACTGAGTTGGCGAGACCCCGGTGACCTATCTTCCCGCTCAAGTCGCTGGTGCATGACCGGAGCAGTAGTGGCCAATCTCGTGTTCTCCGAACCGGCCATCAGCATTTCTCAACATACACCGAGCAAGCGGACCTCATTTTCCTTCAGAGTTCGTCGCCACCCTGGGTCTCATCCCTGGTGATCTTCGCCTTGGCCAGAGCGGACGCAGCAATCATGTGCGCCGGCGGCGGTGGCGCCTATATCGGCGCGGCCTACTTCTTCACCAGTTCCACCAGCTTCGCCAATCCGGCCATCACCGTCGGACGCATGTTCTCAAATACCTTCGCTGGCATCGCACCGTCGTCTGTCCCGCCGTTCGTGGTCGCCCAAATCCTCGGTGGGGTAGCGGCCCTTGTCCTCGTACGAGTGCTGTATCCAGCGTAAGCCCGAACGACGCCGTGCCCGTAGACGTTTCGCATCAATCACCCACAGCTTCTCTTGCCACCAATGACGCCCAGGACCCCTCGTGAGCGAAACCCCGGTGGTTCTCTTTCTGTGCACGCACAACGCTGGGCGAAGCCTGGCCGCACGGGTTTTGCTCGATCACTACGCCGCAGCCCGCATCGACGTCCGGTCGGCCGGTCAGAACCTGCCGACGCGCTGAATCCCGCCGTTGTCGCTCTCTTGATTGAGCGAGGTCTCGACCCAGGCCGGGAGTTCCCAAAGCCCTTGACCGACGAAGCGGGACGATCAGCCGATGTGATCGTGACCATGGGCTGCGGCGACACCTGTCCAGTGTTTCCCGGCAAGCGCTATCTCGATTGGGATCTTGCCGACCCCGCTGGAAAAAGTATTGAAGAGGTCCGACCGATCATCAACGACATCGATCAGAGGGTCAAAGTGCTGATGGGAGAGGTCTTGGGGCTTCCTGCCCCCTAAACACCATTCGTCTAATCCGCCGATAATGTATATTATGTCAAGTTAGAAGGAGAGCTGGCCTAATGGGAGGCCGGTTCAATCCGAACCCCTCTTAGGTGGTCCGCCACCTGGTACAGATGCTGAAAGGCCGCCTGATAGGCCGACGATTTGGCGTTCTCCGCTAAGTCCATATCAACGTCGTCGAGAGCCGCTTCTAGCTCATACAGGCGATCATGCATTCGGTCCAGGTGCACTTGGCTCACGATGACCTGATCGCTGGCCAGCTGGCGCTCGTCGGCGTGCTTTCGAGCTTCGTACGCTCGTTGGCGGTGTGAACGCCGACAGTACAGCGCAGGTCGTCCAAGTTTCGGAGCTGGGGGCAACGGACGTCGGCAGTAGCCGCACCGTCCACTATCCGGCATTTTCGTCACGGTGACGATACTATCGAATCTCGAGTCCGAATTCGAGGGACTAGAAACCACTCAGTGCGGCATCGAAGGCGAACACACCGCCTGTGCTTGTGATCTCCCGGTATCCGCCGGTCGTTCCGTCTCGACTGATCCCAACCACCGGGCTGCCGAGTGGGTCAGATGCCATGGAGCCATGAAACGCGGCGCTGCCGAACGAGAAGATCCCCCCGTCTGATGCAACCAGTACGTAACCCCCTGTAGGGCTGGCTGCGATGCCAACGATCGGCTGGTTGAGTGGCGTTGCGCCCATCGACCCGTAGAACGTGGCATCGCCGTACGAGAAGACACCGCCGTCGGAGGCAACGAGCCAATACCCGCCGCCATCAGGGGTGGCTGCCATGGCCACGATGGGCGCGTTGAGTTGCCTACCGCCCGTCGATCCAAAGAAGGGCGCGTTGAAACTGAACACGCCCCCGTCGGCCGCCACCTCCCAATATCCGCCCGTCACGGGATCCGCAGCGCTGCCAACCACCGGCCTTTGGAGCGGTAGTCCTCCCATCGATCCGAAATACCCCGCGTTCCCAAAGCAGAACACGCCCCCATCGGCTCCAAACAGTCGGTAGCCGGCTCCGTTTGACGTGGTGGCAATGCTGACGATTGGCGCATTGAGATGATCGTCACCGAGAGAGCCGTAGAAGGAGGCGTCACCGTAGGAAAAGACTCCCCCGTTGGATGAGACCTTCCAGTAGCCCCTTCCGGTTGCCGTCGACGCAATACCGACGAAGGCAGGTTGGGAGGGCGGCAAGTTCCCCACGGGTTGACTGACTCCGGCGAATGCAGGATTTGTACCAGGGACGTCAAGGGACGACTCGAGCTGACCGCTGAGGTTCACGATGGGGAATCCTTGAGCCGGATCGGTACTGTTGCTCAGCAGCATCTCTTCGCCGTCGGGCGCCCATGACGCCTCACCGCCATCGAAGGCGAAGGCCTGGCGAAGGCCCGTTCCATCGGCATTCATCAGATCCATGATGTTGTAGGCACCGGCTGAAACGCTGATGACCACCGCAATCTGCGAACCGCTCGGCGACCAGAGCGGCTCAGTCGCTCGCTCGAGAGGTGTATTGAATGCCGTCAATCGTTGAGGCTGACCACCGTTGGAAGGCACGCTGTAGATCTGACCGTCGTCGGCGTTGAAGTAGGCGATCTGCGAACCATCGGGGGACCATGATGGATTCTGGCCGGCGGCGAGCTCAACTGCTCCCGTGCCGTCGGCGTTCACCGTCCAGATGTTGTTGGATCCGCTTGATCCAGACAGCGAGAAGGCATCGAACGCCAGCTGCGACCCGTTGGGCGACCAACTCGCATCGGCGACACAGTAGACATTGGACGGCAAGTCCACGCCGTGCAGGCCAGATCCATCGGTGCTGACGATCTCCAGGAACGGTCCGTTTTCACACGGCGACAAGCCGAGGACCGGAGCGTCCGAGTTGTAGAGCTCAAAGGCGATCTTGGAGCCGTCGGGGGAAACCTGAGGGCTACCGACGAACTCCTGGCCCTCGCTCGGGTTGTCCGGCACAGTGACAGTGCGCGGGTCTGTACCGTCCGCATTGACGAGTCCGATTGACGATTGGGAGTTGGTCTCGTAGAAGGCGACCAGCCCGGTCGCCGGTTGGAGCAGATGAGGCCCCACAGCCCCTTGTGCATTTTGCACACTTCCGACGGCATCGGGCAACAGGCTGAACATAGCCAGAAGCAGCGCTGAGGAAATGTACACCGGCATCCGGTGCAATCGGCTCCGGTTCGATGACCTACCCACCATGTCACACCCCATCTGCACGACCAATGTCCATGCGTCGACGCCGAACTGGCGATCAGTTCAAGTCTGACTTTCAGCGTTCGGGGCACCAAGGGGTCGTTGTCACCATTGTCGGCTCCAGACTGTGGGTCGAATTGCCCCTTTTTTCTCCGCCGGTTGGACCGATGCACCGTTCAAGGGGTCGTTCGTCGGTCGCGCCGCTCGCTACTGGGGCGCTGCGACGACTGCTACCAAAAGAGACCGCAGCGAGTCCCGACCATCCAACGCTTAGGTGGCGGGTGCCGCAAACTCAGCAATCACTGGGTCGGTCGAATAGCTCGCCAGTGAATTCGAGTGGACCAGGACGCGTGGACCGTGGGCCAGAGCTCGAGTCCAATCTGCCGTGTAGGTGAGCACTCCCGTTGTGTTCAGGCACCGTTCACTGATGCGCTCTGGGTACTGAACCGTTGTCGCCGACACGCACCGTGAAAACTGGCCGAACACGGTGCGAGTCGAGAAGGCGAGCGAGTAGAGGCGCGGGCTTGACCAACGCTTCAGACTTCTGGTGATGCCGGGCGGCAGGTACATCTCTTGTCCCACCTCTGCACCGACAGTGGAACTCCAGGCCCCACACTTCCACTGCTGGCCGACCGTATGACAAGACTCGTAACCATTGATGGCATGCAAGAGGATGGTCGACGTCGTCGGATGTGTCGCAACGCTGACTTGGGACTCATATGCCAACGCAGGCTGGGACTGTCCAAGTGTGATCACCTTGCCAGTTTGCGGCAGGGACGGTTCGTAGGTGGCCCAGAAGCTTGCGCTTGCTCCGTCCTCTGAAAGGCCAATCATCGATCCAATTGTCGTGTCGTTGTGGATGCGATTGACCACCACGAACACCCCGGCCATGACTGCGAGCAGCGCTATGAGAACGGTAGCGGTCAACAAACGCTTCGAGGCTCGCACGGTTGGCGTCTTCGAAGTGACAGCCGGACCCATCGTTTGTATCGGACTGGGGGATCGAGGCGCTCCCCCACCCTGGCGAGCGAAGGACGAGACGGTCTGGTGCGTATGGGGTAGGACCGAGTCGTTGGGCCCGTCCCAAAACGACGGCAGCGGTTCTCCAGGGGCTATGGGGCTGGGAGCCGCCCGGATCTCGGGATCACGCCCAGGGCCATAGCTCGGATGAGCCTCAGGGGGATACCACGTGCCATTTGACGCCTGCCACCAGCCAAGCCCAAATGATGCTTTGTCCATCCGCTCCCCCGATCTCGCTGTGCCGACAGGAGGGAAGACGCACCTGATCCGTCCCACTTACGCGAAACGGTGTGACTTTCTCAATGGCCGTCTAGGGAGAACTGTGCTCAGTGCGGCTCCTGGGCTGCTGCTGCGTAATGCAGTGAATACCGCCGCCGCCCGCAAAGATCGCTCGGGCATCCATCATGACTACGTCGCGCCCGGGGTACGCCTCGGCCAAGATCTCTCGTGCTTGCTCGTCCCGCTCATCGGCGAAGCCACAACCGATCACGCCACCGTTGACCACGAGATGATTGATGTAGCTGTAGTCGACCCAGCCCTCATCGTCGCGAAGGGTGGCCGGGGCCGGTAGTTCCACCAGGTCCCAGCGAGCGCCGGTGGCGTCTCGACTGTCGCGCAGCAGGTCGAGGATCTGATCAGTGACGGCATAATCAGGGTGCGTAGGGTCGGTCTGCACGTGGACCAGCAACCGGCCCGGGGACGGGACCGTGGCCAACAGGTCCACATGACCCCGGGTCCCGAACTCCTGGGTGTCTCTGGTCAACCCTCGGGGCAACCAGATGACGTGTTCTGCTCCAATGGTACGAGCGAACTCAGTCTCGACCGCCCGTTTGTCGAGGTCAGGGTTGCGATTTGGGTCGAGTTGCACGGACTCAGTCACCAACACGGTGCCAAGGCCGTCGACATGCATGCCGCCGCCTTCATTGACCAGCTTGGACGGAAGACTGGTCGCACTCGCCCATCGACCGACAATGCCCCCCACCTGAGCGTCAAGATCCCAGTTGGCCCAGTCTTGCTGCCCCCAGCCGTTGAAGACCCACTCCACTGAGCCCAGGCGCTCATTCTCATCAAGCACGAAGGTCGGTCCGATGTCACGCATCCAGGCGTCGTTCAAAGGTGCTTCGGCCAGCTCGACCTTCCGGCTGACATAACTGCGAGCGATCTCCGTTTCGTTCGGATCAACCACCATGGTGACTGGTTCAAACTCGGCGATGGTGTTGGCCACGAGCGACCAGACCGATCGCGTTCGATCGGCAACAGCGGCACTTTCAGCGATGTAGGACCTTCCAGGCGGGAAGGCCATCCATACTCTCTCTTGGGGCGCCGTCTCGGCCGGCATGCGCCAACTCATTGCGCCCTCCCCCGGTTGCGCATTGCGATCACTGGCACCGTCGGTACGGCCCCCCGCATCACGGGCACTAGAGGAAGTACAGACGACTGAGCGAGACGCTCTCGGCCGGCTGTGACCCGATTGGCTCTCCGTCAAGGATGACTTGTCCGGTCCCAGGCGTGACGCGAACCTCCGCCGTGCGGTTGTTGCGCACCATCGCTGACGGACCGATGCCGCGGGTGCCGCGCACCGCCACCCGGCGGCGTCGGGTTGGCATAGCGTCGTTCCCGTCGTCAGCCGCGGCCTGGCTCACAAAGGCCACGGAGAGATCCGCCGCCGTAGCACCGAAGGCACCGAACTGCGGGCCGAGCACCAGCGGCTCGCTGCGGTCAGTCGAGGCGTTCGGGTCGCCGTCCACGCCGTAGGCCGGGAATCCGGCCTTCAGAACCAGTTCCGGCTTGGCGCCGAAGTACTCAGGCCGCCACAGCACGATGTCGGCCAGCTTGCCGATCTCAATCGAGCCGATCTCGTGGGCCAAGCCGTGGGCGATGGCCGGATTGATCGTCAGCTTCGCCATGTAGCGAAGGACACGCTCGTTGTCGTGCGGCCCGGATCTTCCGCGCCGCCGACTCGGCTTTCATCTTGCCGGCCATGGCGAAGGTGCGCCGCACCGTCTCCCCGGCCCGGCCCATGCCCTGCGCATCAGAGGAGGTGATCGGGATGACGCCGAGATCGTGCAGCACGTCCTCGGCGCCCATCGTCCCGGCGCGGATCCGATCCCGGGCCAAGCGCCGCGTCGCCCGGGCAGGTCAGTCTTTAGCCCATGGCCGGCCATAATCATGCCGAAGTGCTCGCCCAGCGCGTCCCGGCCGAACGGCAGGGTCGGGTTGGTCGAGGAGCCGATCATGTTGGCTTCCCGGCCAGCCGCAGCACGTTCGGCACGTGGCCGCCGCCGCAGCCCTCGATGTGGAAGGCGTGGATCGTGCGCCCCTCGAACACCGCGAGGGTGTCCTCGCACCGAGAGACACTCGTTGAGGCCGTCGGTGTGCAGCGCGACCTGCACGTCGTACTCCTCGGCCACCCGCAGCGCGGTATCCAACGCGCGGGCGTGCGCACCCATGTCCTCGTGCACCTTGAAACCGCTGGCCCCACCCTCGACCAGAGCCTCGATCATTGGATCGGGGCGTGACGATGAGCCGCGGGCCAAGAAATCCGATGTTGACCGGCC
Organism: uncultured Acidimicrobiaceae bacterium; assembly: GCA_963803215.1. Classification (GTDB taxonomy): domain Bacteria; phylum Actinomycetota; class Acidimicrobiia; order Acidimicrobiales; family RAAP-2; genus CAWDLP01. Next base: position 97,185 of record CAWDLP010000023.1, on the reverse strand, counting down.
AGGCATCGAACGCGTTGAAGGCGTGGCGAAGCGCCCAGGGCGAGTTGACGCCCACTCCCCACACCGGACCGAACTCTTGGCCGATGATGGTGGTGACACCAGAGGCCAGCGACGCTTCCATGATCCGAGGCGAGATCAGATGCACGTGGGTGTCGATGGCGCCGGCCGTGGCGATCAGACCCTCTCCGGACACGATGGCGGTGCCGGTGCCGACCACGACATCAACACCGCTCAGCGTGTCCGGGTTGCCGGCCCGCCCGAGTGAGACAATGCGACCCTCGCGGACGCCGATGCTTATTTTGCTGATGCCCAGGACGGCGTCGATGACCAGCACGTTGCTGATCACAAGATCACAGGTGTCCCGAACGGCCGCGGCCTTGAGATGCATGCCATCTCGCGCGGTCTTGGCGAACCCGGTCAAGAACTCTTGGCCCGGCTCCTGAGAGTCGAAATCCACTTGCACCACCAGGCCGGTGTCACCGAGCCGGACCCGGTCGCCTGCTCGGGGACCGTAGGTGGCGGCGTAGTCCTGAGGGTCCAAGTCGGCTGAGCTCACAAACTCGCTCCCCCAGTGTCCAGGTAGCCGCATTCATGGGCTCGACGTAGGGCCTCTTCACGCGCGCCCGGCGCATCCAGGGGCCCGTCGACCAGCCCGGCGAAGCCGATCATGACCCGGTCTCCCCCGATCGGCGTCAGGGCGACGTCGACCACGTCTCCCGGGTCGAAGCGCACGGTGGAGCCAGCCGCGATGGCGCAGCGCGCCTCCCGTAGGCCGCGGCCCGATCGAAGCGAAGCCGAGGGTTGACCTCGAAGAAGTGAAAATGGGAGGTGACGCTGATTGGCACCGCTGAAGTGTTGGTCACGGACACGATGACGACATCGGAGTAGGTCACCGGCGGCGCGTCACCAGGCAAGACCGCACCTGGTCCCTCCGTGGCAGATCCCCCACCGATTGGATCCATGACGACGACAAGCCGAGTGCCATCGTCAAATACAGCCTCGACGTCTACCTCTGTCACGATCTCTGCCACACCGGGCAGAACATCGTGCGGACCGAGCGCCGCTTTCCCCGCCGCCATGGCATCAGCAAGTCGAGCGCCGTCGCGAGCAGCTTCGCAGACCACATCGGCGATCAGGGCCGTGGCCTCTGGAACATTCAATTTGAGGCCACGCTCTCGACGGGCCCGAGCAAGTTGGGCCGCAGTGAACAGCAGCAGCCGGTCACGTTCGCTTGGCGTCAACCGCACCGGTACCTCACAATCCAACGAATCTACTGCCGCCCTTGGGCCAGACATCAACCGATCGGGCTGCAACGACGACAGAGGCGCAACGGTTGAGAGGCCGGCAAGGTCCGACTTAGGCATACCTACCCTATTCCCGTTACTGTGGATGGCCTGAGAACCGAAGTCAACGAGGGGGTAGCGTGCCGACTCGCGTCACATCAGTGAAACCGCATCGACAAGGTAGGTTGAGCAAGGCGGCGTGGTTCGTTCCCTCTTTCGCCGCCAGCGTCCTTGTCATCGCAGTCACCGTTCTCGGTACTGCGGCTCCCGCCGGGGCATCGAATGGACCCGCGATCTACGTCTCGAACTACGAGGGGATTCTCTCCTCGTATGCCTTACCATCCACCGGCACGGCGACACCACTTGCGGTGAACCAGTCGGAAAGCCTCAACCAGTCACAGTACGAAGCCTTCGACGCTTCGGGTGATCTCTGGGTCTCGAACGCGGGACTAGGCACACTGATTGCATTCACCCCGTCGCAATTGGCTGCTGGTGGCACGCCAACGCCGATCACGACGATCAGCGGGCTGAATGAGGCTGCCGGCATCGCTTTCAACCGTTCGGGCGATCTCTGGGCGGCCGAGTCCGGGAACGATCACATCGTCGAGTTCACCCCGTCGCAGTTGGCCGAAGGCGGGTCCCTCACCCCGGCCGTCACGTTGTCGCCCAGCGGCGGCGCACTCACTGCAGCGGGCGGCGTGGCCTTCGACAGTTCCGGCAACCTTTGGGTCGGCACCCTCACCGGTCACAAGGTGGTCAAATTCACCGCAGCGCAGTTAGCGACCAGTGGATCACCTGCGCCCTCTGTGGTGCTGTCCAGTTCGGGCTTCAGCGAGTCGGCGGGCGTGGCCTTTGACGACTCGGGCAACCTTTGGGTGGCCAATCGGGGATTCGGCGAAGGGTTGTTCAAGTTCACGCCGAACCAATTAGCGGTAACCGGGTCTCCGACTCCGACAACCCGTATCTCTGGCGGCGATCTCGACAGTCCAGTAGGGCTGGCCTTTGACTCGTCCGGCGACCTGTGGGTCGCCAACCAGAACAACAAGTCGGTGAGTGGCTATGCCGCCGCCCAGTTGACCAGCACCGGTACACCAAGCCCGAAGTACCAAATCACTGGGTCGAATGGCGCCGCACAGCTGCCAAACCCCTTTGGCGTGGCCTTGGCCGACCCCCCACCTGCCCCCCGCAATCTTGTGGCCAGCATCTCCAACTTCACGGTCTCGCTCACCTGGGCTGCACCCATCACGACGGTCCAAGCCACCGACTACCAAGTGACCCCGATCATCAATGGGGTGGCCCAAACGCCCATCAACACGCACTCGAGCGCGACTTCGTTCTCTGAAGCGGCCGTGGCCAGTGACACGTACACCTTTCGTGTGACCGCTTCAAACGTCTTCGGCCGTGGCCCGTCCTCGGACATCTCCAATGCCGTGTCAGCGCCACCGCCCGGTTACGACTTAGCTGGGACGGACGGCGGGGTCTTTGTCTTCCCGACCGGTGGCGGATTCTTTGGCTCGCTTCCCGGGCTCGGCGTCCACGTCAACAACATTGTGGGCATTGTGCCAACCAACAATTTCAACGGCTATGACTTGGTGGGCTCAGACGGCGGGGTCTTTGTCTTCCCGACCGGGTCAACCGGCGGTTTCTTCGGTTCCCTGCCCGGGCTCGGCGTCCACGTCAACAACATTGTGGGCATTGTGCCAACCAACAATTTCAACGGCTATGACTTGGTGGGCTCAGACGGCGGGGTCTTTGTCTTCCCGACCGGGTCAACCGGCGGTTTCTTCGGTTCCCTGCCCGGGCTGGGCATCCACGTCAACAACATCGTGGGCATTGTGGCCGCGCCAGGCGGTGGAGGATATTTCTTGGTGGGCTCAGACGGCGGGGTGTTCACCTTTGGCGACGCGTCATTCTTCGGTTCGCTCCCCGGCCTGCACATGAGTGTCGATGACATCACTGGCATCGCCTCGACACCCACGGGCCAGGGTTACTACGTCGTGAGCAAAACCGGCATGGTCTACGCCTTTGGGGACGCTCGTGGGTTGGGATCTCTGCCGGCGGGCACGGCTTCGGACGTTGTCAGCATTGTCCCCACACCCAACGGCGGCGGCTACTGGCTCATTGGAGCGAATGGCGGCGTCTATCCATTTGGCAATGCCCCAGACCAAGGGTCCCTGCCCGCCCTTGGCGTCACCGTGAACAACGTCGTCGGCGCCGTACCGACAGGCTGAGCCGCTGCGGTTCCGTGCACCGCCACGGCCCTGACATCAACGGCAACCATGTCCGCCCGCCGGAGCAGCCTCGCACTTGTCTAAAGACCGGCCAGTGCCATCCCTGCCGCGGCGACAAGACAGCCGCCGACAACGCTGAGCCCAACGTTCATTGCGGCAGTGGTTCGCTTTCCTTCTTGGGCCAGAGCAACCGATTCAAAGGAGTAGGTCGAAAACGTGGTGTAGGCGCCGCAGAATCCCCCGCCGAGAATGACCTTCGGGGTAGCCGGGAAGGCATGAAACAGGACCAATCCGGTAATGAAACCCAGGGCCAATGACCCGGTCAGATTCACCACGAACGTACCCAGCGGAAACGAGCCTTTGGAGCGTTGTGTGACGGCCCGGTCGACCAGATAACGCAGCGGGGCACCGACCGCTGCGGCCAACCCCACGGCCACCCAGGTCAACCACGACATCAGAGCGACGACCCTTCCATCGAACCAGGCGCGGGAGGTTGGTTGACATCTCTGAGCCAACGCCCGACGGACATCCCGACGACCACGGCCAACACGCCTGCTAGCACGCTCGAGAGCGCGTACAGGATCGCTGTCCCCGCCCGGCCGTCTCGAAGATGCAGGTTGATGTCGACGGCGAAGGTTGAGAACGTTGTGAAACCACCGCAGATTCCCGTGGCTAGAAACGGCCGCAGGAAGCGGTGCCGGGCAAACCGGTCAATGAGAGCCACCATAAGGAATCCCAACAGCAGCGATCCCACCACATTGACCATGAAGGTGCTCCAGGGAAACCCCTCCCCCGTCACGACCAGTCGCGAAATCTCGACTCGGCCCACCGAGCCGATGGCGCCACCAAGAGCAATGGCAGCGAGCACGCCTCCTTGAGCGCGCCAGGAGCCGGCTGTTTCGGCGTCAGTGATATCGGGGTCAACGTGCTCGTTCTTCTCGTCGTTTGGCACACGCGGTCCTCCCGGTTTGATTTCCGGTAGGGACCGTTAGCTGGATCAACCAGCGGTTGAAGGCGAGCCCCATCGCCTGTCGTCATGATATCGGATCAGGCCCCGGTTGCTCCAGCCTCCCCGGATGCGACACCAGGCTCTGAACAGAGGGGGGTGTTGCGGTGACTCATCACGGGTAGAACGTCTCCCTATGACACCCATGACAACCCCCACTCTTCGGGCCGTCGCGTTTGACTGTCCAGATCCTGCGGCCCTGGCCGCGTTCTACGCCGAACTGCTTGGGGGCGAACTCGACGTCAGCGACCGACAATGGTGCACCGTACGTCTGGAAGGCGCCACCTCGATGTTGGCCTTTCAACTGGTCGAGACTTACGAACGCTCGGAGTGGCCGAACGGCACGCCCCAGCAGGTTCATTTGGATCTGACCGTGACCAACCTCGAGTCCGCTTCAACCAGAGCAATCGAGCTCGGTGCGCCAGTGCTCAGCGGTCCCATCGAAGAACCGGACTGTGTGTTCATCGTGCACGCCGACCCCGTTGGTCACCCGTTCTGTCTGTGCCAGGACCGCTAGCGCTGGTTCACGAACGGGCGTCAAAGGTTGGCACGAGCGTTCGAGCCGCACGCGCTTCGTCGACCCGGCGCACCGGCGTGGCATGGGGAGCTTTTCCCAGTGTCCTGGCCCGCCACGGCCTCCGCGGCAATGCGCTCCAAGGCGTCGGCCAACGCTTCGAGCGTCTGCAGACTCTCGGTCTCGGTCGGCTCGATCATGATGGCCTCGTCCACAATCAGCGGGAAGTAGATCGTGGGGCTGTGAAAGCCCTCCTCCAAGCAGTCGCTTGGCCACGTCAAGCGCTTTCGTCCCGTGCTGCTTTCGCAGCGTTGAGGCCGAGAGCACGACCTCGTGCATGCAGGGCCGATCGAACGGAACGTCGTAGACGCCAGAGAGGCGCTTGCGTATCCAGTTGGCGTTGAGCACCGCTCGCTCTGCCACCCGTCTCAGCCCATCGCCACCGTGGACCGTGATGTAGGCCAGCGCACGAGCCAAGACCAGGGCGTTGCCGTGCCAGCTGTGGATACGGCCGATGGAGTGGGGCGGCGTCATCCACTGGAACGCATCGGGCTGTTCGGGTTCGCTTGCCTGGACCCGATCGGCTCGCGGTCCGGGCAGGAAGTCAACCAGCCGGGCCGACACGGCCACGGGTCCTGCGCCCGGTCCTCCGCCGCCATGCGGTGTGGCGAAGGTCTTGTGCAGATTCATATGCACGATGTCGAAGCCCATGTCACCGGGTCGTACGACACCCAAGATGGCGTTCAAGTTGGCCCCGTCGTAGTAGAGCAGGCCACCGACCTCGTGAACGGCGGCGGCAATCTCGGCAATGTCCTCTTCGAACAGGCCCAAGGTGTTGGGGTTGGTCAACATGATGCCGGCCACATCGGTATCGAGCACGCTAGCGCAGCGCCTCCATATCGACGCAGCCCCGATCGTCGCTCGGCACCGTGGTGACCTCGTAGCCGCCCAGCGTGACTGAGGCGGGATTGGTGCCGTGGGCCGAGTCCGGAATGATGATGCGGTGGCGCTCTTCGCCGTTGGCCTGGTGATAGGCCCGCATGAGGAGCAGTCCGGTCAGCTCACCGGCTGCGCCGGCGGCTGGTTGCAAGGTGGCCGCCTTCATCCCAGTGATCTCGCACAGGGTCTCTTCGAGCTCGACCATGATGGCCAGCCAACCCTGGCTCAGCGAGGCCGGCGCGCCTGGGTGGACGCCGGCTAGTCCGGGTAACGAGGCCACGGCGTCGCAGAGCTTCGGGTTGTACTTCATGGTGCACGAGCCGAGCGGGTACGCGCCCGAGATCGACCGAGAACTGCCGTGCGCTCAGTCGGGTGAAGTGTCCCGACCAGGTCGCGCTCGGAGACTTCGGCCAAGGCCACAGGTTCACTGCGGCGATGGTCGGCCGGGATGAGATCGTCAAGGTCCAGTTGCGGGATGCCTGAAGTGCGGAGCTGGAAGCTGTGTCGTCCGGGCTGCGAGAGTTCGAAAATAGTTGGTTCAGCGTCGTGACCCATGATCGGGGCACTGGTGGCTTTGCCTCCGGCGGCCTGCCACGGTGTTCCACGTAACCGGTCATCAGCGCACCGCCTTGTCGAGGGCCGCCACATAGCCGTCGATCTCTTGTTTGGTGCGCCGTTCGGTCACCGCCACGAAGAGGCCGTGTTCGGCCTCATCGGCCGTGACGCGAGAGGTCCCCTGCCCCGGTCAAGCGCAGCCAGATCCAGCCCAGCCAGGTAGCCCTCGTCGGCCATGCGCTCGATGACGGTGGCGGCCAGGCACCGGCGTACGAAGGGCGAACTCGCGAACAGTGGGCGTGGTCCCGGTCAGCGACGACACGCCGTTCGACCCCCAAGAGGGCGTCGCGGGCATAGCGAGTGGCCGAGGCACACCGGTGGGCCACCTCAGCCAGACCGGCCGTGCCCAGCCAGCCCAACTGCACGGCCGCCGTCACGGCCATCAGGGTCTGGTTGGTGCAGACGTTGGAGGTCGCCTTCTCTCGACGGATGTCTTGTTCTCGGGCGCGGAGCGTCGTGACGTAGGCCCGGGTGCCCTCGACATCAACCGTCTCGCCCGACCAATCGACCGGGCAGACGTCGCACCTGATCGAGGGTGCACGCAAACAGACCGAGATACGGACCACCAAAGCCCATGGCCGTCCCAAAGGCCTGGCCCTCGCCCACGACAACGTCAGCGCCCCAGTCGCCCGGTGAACGCAGAAGGCCCGACGAGACCGGATCGGCCGCCACCACCATGATGGCTCCGTGGGTGTCGGCCATCGATCTGACTGCACCCAGATCCTCCAAGCACCCGAGATAGTTGGGGTAGCCCACCACGACGACTCCCGGTGCTTCACCGTCGATCTGTGCGGGCCACACCGTGCGTCCTTGGTCGAGCGGTACATCGACCAACTGGTGACCGGTCCCTTGGGCAAAGGTGGCGAGCACGGCCCGCCAGTGCGGATGCACGCCGGACGACAACCACACGGTCGAACGCTTGGAGGCGGCCACGCCCAAGTTGACCGCTTCAACCAAGGCGCTGGCCCCGTCGTAGAGCGAGGCGTTGGCGATGGGCAGACCGGCTAACCGCGCGGCCATGGTTTGGAACTCAAACACCGCCTGCAGCACGCCTTGGGCCACTTCAGGCTGATACGGCGTATACGACGTCACGAACTCGGAACGACCGGCCAACGCCTTGACCACCGGTGGCACTTCGTGGTCGTAGCTCCCACCACCGGCAAAACAGACCAAACGGTCCGAGCGAGCCACATTGGCATTGGCCAGCGCTTCCATATGGGCCATGACATCGGGCTCGGGCACGCCATCGGCCAAACCCAACCCGCCCGTGATGCGCAACGCCTCGGGCACGGCCGAGAACAGTTCCTCCAGCGAAGACAGGCCCAAGAAGTCCAACATCTCGGCCACTTCAGCGTCGGTGTGGGGCAGGTAGTCAGCCACGCTTCACCGTCGTCACGTTGGTCGAGCCGGCCTCGCCGGGTCGAGGGGGCCAGAAGGGCGGGCGGCTCACATGCGCCTCCAACTCGCGACCTCGGACCGAGATCGTCACCGCATCGCCGTTGGCCACCTCGTGCTCGCCCGTCTTGAGCAGGGCCAGGCCAATGCCCAAGCCCAGCATGGGTGAGAAGTTCCCGCTCGTCATCAGACCCAGCTCCTCTCCTCCGTGCAACACGCTCAAGCCTTCTCTCGGGGGCTGACGGCTCTCGGTCACGATGCCGCGCAGTCGGCGGGCCGGGCCGGTGGCGCGTTCGGCCTCTAGCGCGGCTCGACCTTGAAAATCTTCCTTGTCCCAGCCAATGACCCAGCCCAGACCAGCCTGCAGTGGCGTGATGCCCGGGCCAAGCTCGTGGCCGTGGAGGGGCAGGCCAGCTTCGAGACGCAAGGTGTCACGAGCGCCAAGTCCAGCGGGCATCACACCAGCGGTGAGCACGGCGTCCCAAAACGCCACAGCGGCCCCGTTGGCCGCGGGCACGGCAACCTCAACCCCGTCTTCTCCCGTGTACCCGGTGCCGGCGGCCACGCAGGCAATCCCGTTCCATTCGAACGGGCGCACGTGAAATCGAGGCACCGTGCTGGCCTCGGTCGAAACCGGAGGCCAAGCGGGCCCTGGCTTCGGGGCCTTGGATGGCAATGATGGCGCGCTCGGCGGTGACGTCGGTGCCCCCCAGAGCGTCCAGGACGCCCTTGGTGTTGGACGCGTTGGGCATGACATCGAAGCGCTCGTCGTCCACCCACCAGACAATGATGTCGTCGGTCACCGAACCGTCGTCGGCCAAGAGGTGCGTGTACTGCGCTCGACCGGGAGCAATCTTTCGAAGATCGTTGGTGAGTTGCGCTGTAAGAGGTCGAAGGCATCCGGGCCCGGTGATGCGCACGGTGCCCAGGTGGCTTACGTCAAAGACGACCGAACCACCTCGGCACGATCGGTGCTCGGCCACCGTGCCCTGGCGGATAGGTCAGCGGCATATCCCATCCGCCAAACGGGCACCATTTTCGCCCCGAGAGTCAACGTGGCTCTCGTGTAACGGGGAGTAGCGAAGATCGGCATTTTGAGAGACGCTGTTCGCCACGCGGCTCAGCCTAGGCGGCGACGGGGATGATCAATTCGAGCCCGTGACGCTCAAGGAGATCCAAGAAGTCGCGTTGGTAGACCACCATCAACTCCACCTCGGGGTAGAGCTCGCGCAGGCGGCGAATCTTGCCGTTCTTCCTCGTGACCAAACGCTGTTCGGCCGTGGTCAGCTCAATGAAGAGCCCGGACTCGGCAGCCAGAAATCGGGGCGAAAGGCCGAAATGGGCGAACCTTTCTCGTCCCAGCGCAAGGGGAACTCGACCGGTTCGTACTCCCACGCAATCCCCTGCGCGTCAAGCAGCGAGGCGAAAAGGCGCTCCGAGGGTGGGCAAATCGGGTCTGCGCTGCGGGCGCGACCGAGGGATGACCTCGTCGCCGACTGATCTTCTATGAGTCTGCGATCATTCTCCGACGGCAGAGGCCGTCGTTTGGAACAGGCTTTCAGACGCTTTCGCTTTGCCCGATCGAGTCGCACGATGTCGGCCGTCAGGTCACCCACCACGCCCGAGAGCGGCACGATGTTAAAGACGCCTTGTCCACCACGGAGGAGGTCGACCACTTCGCCATCGGAGCGGGCCAGCACCGAGTTGGTGCCGTTAATGACGAGGGTGACCTGGGCCAGATCGACGTCTAGGTCCTGGCGTAGACAGTCCACCGCTCGTCGGGCTGACTGCAGCGAGACGCCAGCGTCCAAAAGCTGTTTGATGACCTTCAACTCGAGCACGTCCGAGTAGGCGTAGACCCGCTTGGTGCCGCTGCCCGAGGCCGCAACCACCGAGGGCTGCAACAGCCCGGTTCGGGCCCAGTAGTCCAGTTGGCGATAGGAGATCCCGACTAACTCGCATACCTGCGGTCCGCGAAACCCACCGACATCGGATTTGGCCAGCTCAGCCATCGCTCACTCCCTTGTGGTCGTTACGGGAAAATCGTAGTCGACCAGACCACACTTCGGTAGTTACGACTAGGTATTTTCTTTGACGTTCTCGCCTGGGCGGGCCCAGGCCAGGACCGAGCCGCCAACGACGATGCCCACGGCCTCTCCCACCTCGTGCGCGGTGCCGCCCGTAACTCTCACGACCAGCTCCCTCGCTCCCCCTGGTCCCCCGCTACCTCCGCTGCCACGCGCACTACGGCGTCGTGGCCGAAGTACTCGTAGCTCGCCACCCGTCCGGTCACCACCCCGTCCGAGGGTGCCACCAGTCTGAGCTGCTCAGGCCGGATCAACACCGTGGCCTGAGCCTGCTCGTCCAGCACCGCCTCGCCCGTGGCCCTTGCTTTGCAGAAGGGCCAGGGTGCCGAGGGCAGTCACGACCGAGCGGCCCTGCACCACGCCGTCCAAAAGGTTCCCTTCACCGAGGAAGGCCGCCAGCTCGGGGTCGGCTGGATGGGCGTAGAGGTCGTGCGGCGAGTCAATCTGGCCGATACAACCCTTTCGAATAATGGCCACGTGGTCCGAGATGGACAAGGCCTCGTCCTGATCGTGGGTGACCAGAATGGCGGTGGTGCCGGCCCGACGCAGGACGTCTTGGACGTCGGCGCGCACCGATGACCGCAAGGAGGCGTCGAGGGAGGAGAAGGGTTCGTCCAACAGCACGAGACCGGGCTCGATGGCGAGGGCTCGGGCCAGAGCGACGCGCTGGCGTTGGCCACCTGAGAGTTGATGGGGAAAGCGCTTGGCCAGGCCGCCGAGACCCACCATTTCGAGCAGTTCACTCACTTTGCCGCTGCGCCGCACCGACCGATCCAGACCGAAGGCCACGTTTTTCCCGACCGAGAGGTGGGGAAAGAGCGCACCTTCTTGCGGCACGTAGCCAATGCCCCGCTGCTCGATGGGCACGAATCGGGCCCGACCATCGTCCACCACCCGATCACCCAGCGTGACCGACCCGGCGTCGGCTCGCTCGAAGCCCGCAATGATGCGGAGCAACGTGGTCTTGCCACTCCCCGACGGACCGAGAATGGCGGTGAGGGACCCCTCTGGCACATCCAGATCGACGCCCTCTAACACGGCTTGTGGTCCAAACGCTTTGGTCACACCCTGGATCTGCAGGCTGGTCATTGGGCCACCTGGGTCCGGGCCGGCAGGCGATCAAACCAGCGGCCGAGCACGTAGCTGGGCACGGCGGCCAAGAGCACCATCACTGCAGCGTACGGGGCCGCTTGCCCGTAGGACGTATTCGACTGAAAGGCCCAGAACTGGGTCGACAGCGTCTCTGAACCGGTTGGGATGAGCACCAAGGTTGCCGTGAGCTCAGTGGCGGCTTGAAGAAAGACGAGGGAGAACGCAGCAGCCAATCCCGGGCCAATGAGTGGAAGCGTGACGCGCCGCATGACCTCCATCCGACTGGCCCCGAGCGAGCGCCCCACCTCTTCGAGCCCAATCGGGGCGCGGGCAATGGACGCACGCACTGCCACCAGCGCCATGGGAAAGAACATGATGGCGTAGGTCACAATGAGGAGGAACGTCGACTGGTAGAGATAGCCCGCGGCGTAGCGCTCGGCCACGTAGACAAAGGCCAACGCGATGACCAAACCCGGCATGGCTAAGACCAGATAGTTACTGCGTTCCAAGAGATCGGGCAACCGACCTCGATGACGCACGGACAAAAGAGCGATCGGTATGGCGCCAGCCGTTGACAGCAGACCGGCGGCCGCGGCGTAGACAAAGGTGTGACCGGCTGCACTCAGAATGGAGGCGGACGGCAATGTCGAGGAACCGCCATGGAACAAGAGATAGACAATGGCCCCGATCGGCACCACCAAGGCAGCGCCAACCAAGAGGGCCAAACCAGCCAACACAACACCTTTGCTCCGACCAAGCGACGTCCTGGCCGTCACCCGATTGGTGCCAAACCCAACCCGTATGGCTTGACCCTTGCTCCGCCCAAGGCCCTCGGCCCCCAAGATGACGATGCTGAGAACGACCAAGATGAGCGAGAGGGCGCAGGCCGCGGCTTGATCGAAGCCACCGTTGAACTCGGAGAAAATCTCGGTGGTGAGGGTCCGAAAACCAAGGATCTCAAAGGCACCGTACTCAGCCAACAAGACCAAGGCCACCAACACGCAACCGCCCAAGATGGCCGAGCGGGCCTGACCCACCGTGATGTGCCAAAAGGTATGCAGCCGACCGTGTCCCAAGCTTCGAGCCACCTCTTCTTGCGCCGGATCCGCACTGCGCAGACTGGCCGCCACGGGTAAGAACACCAGCGGATAGACGGCGACCGTCATGATGAGAACAGCAGCCCAGAAACCGGCCAGCGAGCCGAAGAGAGATCGCCAGGCGAAGCTGACCACGAAGTCGGGAATGCCGAGAGGAACGACGACCAAGATGGCCCACCAGCGCCGACCTGGCACATTGGTTCGCTCGATAAACCAGGCCGTCACGGTGCCGATGACCGCACAGAGCGCGGTCACGACGACGGTCAGGCTCACGGTGTTCCAGATCAGTTGACCGGTGAGGCGCCGGAACAGAATCGGCTGCAGGGTCGACCAGCCCACTTGGGAGGCCTGCAGGAGGAGAAAGAACAGCGGCAACAAGAGCGCCACTGAGACGCAAACGGCCAGCGCGGTCAGCAGTTTCGGGCGAGGTTGGCGACGGGCTGGTGGCGCGCCAGGGCGGACGGCCGTCGCCAGTTGGGTCACTGCAGTTGGGCTTCGTGCAGCAGCTTCTCCGCCAAGGCCCCGTCGCCTAACTCTGACACGGTGATCGGATTGGGCTGCAATGAGGTGAACGGCGTCTCAGGTTTGGCCGTGGTCACCCCTGAGGCCACCGGGTACTCAAAGCTGTCGCTGTGAGCGATGATCTCCTGACCCTGTTTGGACGTGATGAAGGCGAGAAACTTCTGAGCATCCGGCTTGTTGTGCGACGCTGACAGAACGGCCGCGCCGGCAATGTCGATGACATATCCCACGTCACCGGGAGCGAAGTAGGTGATGGCCGAGTGCATATTCGATGCACCCTTTTCCACCTGCTCGCGATACCAGTAGTACTGGTTGATGATGCCGATCGAGACCTGACCTTTGTTGATCTCGTCGGTCAAGGTTTCGTTATCGGGATAGAGGTGACTTCCCGCATTCTCTTTCACGGCCTCCAACCATTTGAGCGCGGCCGGCTCGCCGTAGGTGCGAGCAATGGAGGTGATGATGGGCTGGAAGTCAGTCTCTCCTGGGGCAATGCCGAGTTTGCCCTTCCACTTCGGGTCGGCCAGATCCATGGCCGACGTTGGGAGATCGGACGGCTTCAAGAGGTTGGTGTTGTAGTCGAGCACGCTGACCCGAGCGGTCACCCCCACCCACTTGCCATCAGGCGAGTTGAACGTGGACGGGGTGTTGGCCAGGGTCGAGGGGTCGACGGGGGCCAACAGATCCTTGCTGGCCAAGTACTGCAGCGGAGGGCTGTTCTCCGTCATCAAAACGTCGGCTGGGGTATGGCTCCCCTCATCCACAATCTGGGCCGCGAAGACGTCTTCGTCATCACTGCGGATGTTGACCTTGATGCCGGTCTCTTTGGTGAAGGCGGCGGCCAGCGCGTCGGTCGTTTGTACGTGTTGACCGTTGTAGAGCGTGATGGCGTCAGGGGTCGACGACGACGAACTGCAGCCGTAGAGCATCGCTGCCATGACCACCACGCTGGCCACACCCATTGCCCGTTTACGCATGCCCGCTCCAAGCCGAGAAGTTGAGGTACTAAGGATAGCCTAATATTAGGCAACCCTAATTTCGAGCTCGGGACACAGTAGGTGTCAGGCCACACCCTGATTGGGCGCACTCCCCCGTCGACGGTAACGCCAGCGGGCTATCAGTTGGAGTCGGTACGAATGCCTTCGAAGTCAGGCATGCCCTCGCTGGAGCTCGAAGCTTCAGCATGAAAGCGCCGCGGGATGCGCCCCGATCGCCGAGCCTGCCACCCGGCCTCCACGGCCAGCCTCACCGCGGTGGCCATGGCTTCGGGGTCTTGACAACGATTGATGGCGGTGGCGACCAAGACGCCGTCGCAGCCCAGCTCCATGGCCAACGTGGCGTCCGAAGCCGTGCCGATGCCGGCGTCCAAAATGACGGGCACCGAGACGGACTCTCGAATCAGGCTCAGGTTGTGGGGGTTTCTAATACCGAGACCCGACCCAATGGGAGATCCGAGGGGCATCACCGCGGCACAGCCCACCTGTTCGAGCCGTCGGGCCAGGACCGGATCGTCGGTCGTATAGGGCAAGACCACAAATCCCTCGTCCACCAGCTGTTCGGCCGCGGCCAAGAGTTCGACGGCGTCGGGGAGCAAGGTGCGGTCGTCGCCGATGACCTCGAGCTTGACCCAGTCGGTGGAGAAGGCTTCTCGAGCCAGCTTGGCCGTGAGCACTGCTTCAGCCGCGGTAAAGCACCCGGCCGTATTGGGCAGCACTCGAACGCCAGCGTGGGCCAAGACGTCTAAGAGCGAGCCGCGGCCCTCCGGATCGATGCGACGGACCGCCACGGTCGCCATGGCCGCACCCGAGGCCTCGAGGGCCCGTTCCAAACTGGCCAGGCTGGCCATGCCGCCGGTGCCCAAGAGCAGGCGCGAGTTGAGCACCTCTCCCCCGATGACCACGGTGTTGTCGAACGGCTCCATACGACTTGACCATACCTGCGGACCCAATCGGTATGGTTGCCCCATGACGCCCAAGGTGGCACTGACCATTGCCGGGTCGGACTCGGGTGGCGGGGCCGGGCTTCAGGCCGATCTCAAGACCTTCGCGGCCCACCGCATCCACGGCACCAGCGCCGTCACCGCCGTCACGGCACAAAACACGGCGGCCGTGACCGGGGTGCAGACCATGGCGGCGTCGTTCGTCCTGGCCCAGATCGAGGCCGTCCTGGCGGACTTTACCGTCAGTGCGGTGAAAACGGGCATGCTGGCCAGCCCAGACACCGTGCGAGCAGTGGCCGAGTTGGCCCAGGCCGGACGTCTCCCTCACCTCGTGGTTGATCCCGTGCTCGTCTCATCGAGCGGCCATCCGCTGATGGGCGAGGGTGGGGTCGACTTCTATCGGACTCTCCTTCTCCCCGCGGCCGAAGTCGCCACGCCCAACCTCCGAGAGACGGCCGTGCTGACCGGCATGGACCTCGTCGACTTGGACGAGGAGGAGGCCCGCATCGAGGCCGCCCAGATGATTGCAGGGTTGGGGCACCGACGTGGTGGTGGTGAAGGGCGGCCATCTCACCAAGGACGCCTCAGACGTTGTCGTGACCAGCCAGGGTGTGACGGTTCTCCCGGCTGAGCGTGTGGCGACCAGCAACGACCACGGCACCGGGTGTTCCATGTCGGCCGCCATCGCGGCCGAGCTCAGCCTTGGTCACGCCCCACTCGATGCCATCCGCGCCGCCAAGGAGTTCGTGCGGCGAGGGCTCATTGGCGGGGCAAGCTGGCGCTTGGGCGGTGGTCACGGACCGATCGACCACTTCAACTGGGAGAACCCCTCTTAGTTGACGAGCCCTCGAAGGCCGCTACCCCAGGCTTGGTGGCCCGCCGGTAGCCTTTGCTTGTGATGTTGCAGACCGCCGAGAAGACCGACACGCCGCTGCCCCCGCCGCGTAACTCGCTTGGCATGAAGCCCGCCATGATCGTCGGTGGCCTGGCTGTGGTCATCGTGGTGGGTTTTATCGTGATGGGCCTGGTCACGACGCCCAAGGCGGTGTCGGTCAATACGGGCACGGGGGCGACCAAGGTCTCGGGCAGCACGCTGTTGGCCCAGCCCGCAGCCCACGGGTTGGCTCCCATCCTCACCCCGGGTCAGCCCCCGGCCAACATCTTGAACGCGGTCACCTTGCCCGATGGGGCCACACGCCTTTCGCACCAAACCAACAGTTCGGCCGCCGACCAGTATGACGCCCAAGTCACGTTTGCCACTTCGGACTCGGCCAACGCGGTGATCCAGTTCTACAAGTCAGAGATGAAGCGATTGGGTTGGGGCATCTTCAGCACCGGCACACCAATCCACCACGCCAATCAGTATGAGGTCTTGGGTAAGAAGGCGGGATCGGACAGCTTCTACTGGGAGATGGGGGCGACGGTATCGCCCACCAAGTTCGGCGGGGACAACGGGCCCAAGGGCACGACTGACTTCACCGTCCGACTTTTCCAAGTACCCGACGAGGACTAACCACTACCCTGGTGGCCACCACCCTGGTGGCCACCACCAGTTGGTACGGACCCTCTAGGCGCTGCTCGCAATCGATGGCGCCTCAGAAGCGATAACCGGCATCGTCGGCAGCTCCAAGTGGTCGACCACGTCGGCTCGCCGCAACATATAGGCCCAGACAAAGAAGTTGATGGGGTACAACAGGTAGCCGATCCGAGTGGCGGTGGCAAAGAGGATGGCGACCAACATGGTCCATCCCGCCAACGAGCAGGCCCGAGCAGCGGTGACGGCCGGGCGCCGAATCAGGGCTACGGCCAAGATGGAACATCCAACGATGCCGACTAAGAGCTGCAGCTTGTTGTGCAACCAGGGGAACGCCGTCACCAAAAGGTGGCCCGGCATGGGACTGGCCGCTGGGGAGTGCACCGACGACAGGCCGAGCGGGAAGAGCACGACGTTTTCAAAAAAGGCCCACGGGCCCTTAAAGATGTAGGGCACCACGATCGGTCCCATGACCACCAGCAGGCCGAGCGCCATCTGCAGCGGCGCCCGTTTGCCGTTTTTGTCCCGGGCCGCGAGGAGGGCAAAGACAGCCAGGGGCCAAGCCGTGAACTTCATCGATGAGGCGACGCCCAGCACGAGGCCGGCCACGACCGGTCTTCGCCGCTGCACCATCACCATGGCCAGCAACAGCACGGCGACGACGGGCATGTCGTCACCACCCGTGGCCAAAGGCAGGGCGGCGGTTGGGAGCACCGTCAGGACCTGGAGGACGCGGACCTTGGGTTCGCGGGGCGAATGGCTGAGGGCCAATGAGACGCCCGCCACCACCATCGTGACCAGACTGAAGAAGATGCGAGCGTCGGTTAAGCGGATTGGATCTTTGGTGGACGACGGCAGTCCGAAGACCGTCATGAGCGGCAGGTAGGGGAAGAAGTTCTCATAGGTCGGCACGTTGGGCGTGTGAATGAGGACTTTGCCCTTCTTGTTGGTCACCGCCTCATAGGGGTCCACGCCCTTGGCTGCGCTGTGCCCGGCTTTCTCGATCACGGTGACCTCGGGCTGGGCATGGCGCCAGGCCACCTCGAGGGCGAGCGGCATCAACGTGGCGCCGATCAAGATGCCGACAAAGATCCACGCTCGGGCCACACCGAAGTGCCGAACGGGTCGGGCCGCCTCCTCTGTCTCTTCGTTCTCGTCGGTGGCGTCGAGATGGTGGCCGCCATCGTCGGGCACCGTCACGGCCCGAGGCAGCGGGACGGTCACGGCCTTGCGGGCTTTGACCACGTGGTAGCGGTGCAGTGCGAGCGACAGAAGGGCGGCGGCGGCGTAGGGACCGACGGCCAGCTCGGCCCACTGCTGGTAGAGCGAGTTCGTGCTGAACAGCACGGTGAGTGTGGCGAAGAGGGCGGAGAACCCGTAGAGGGCGGCGTCACCTTGCTCTGGGCTCCATGACGCCAGATACGTGCCGACCCGGTGTCGAATATCAGCCCACATGCTGCTCTCCACAGCCGGCCCGCTGTCGCGCCGATAACGACCTGTGTCGTTCACAGGTAGATCTCATGGTACCAGCGGGCTGCTCATTCCTAGGGGTTTGGCTCCACCCGGCCACGGCAACACCCTCTCTTGGTGGTCTCCGCTCCTAGGGTAACGACCATGACGGTTCGGGCCTACACAGTTGAGAAAGACGGCGACAAGATCATCGCTGGCGTCAACGAGGTTGAAGAAGAGGACCTCGGTCCAGGAGAAGTGGTACTTCGCACGACCTGGTCAGCCATCAACTACAAGGACGCCATGGTGACCAAGCCGGGCAACCGGGTCACCAAGCTTCCCCTCCTCATTCCGGGCGTTGACGTGGCGGGCGTGGTCGAGTCCAGCACTGACCCTGGCTTCTCGGTCGGTGATCAGGTGCTGGCGCAGGCCTACGACCTGGGCGTAGCGCACCACGGCGGCTTCGCCGAAAAGGTTCGGGTGCCGGCCGCCTGGGTGGTGCCCCAGCCCAACGGTTTGGACGCCCGTCAGGCCATGATTGTGGGCACAGCCGGTTTCACCGCACTGGTCTCTTTGCATCAACTCGAACAACGAGGGCTCACAGCCAGTGCTGGACCCGTGCTCGTCACCGGCGCCAGTGGTGGGGTCGGCAGCATGACGGTCGCACTGCTGGCGGCCCACGGCTACGAGGTGGTGGCCAGTACCGGAAAGACCCAGGAGCACGACTACTTGATCGGACTGGGGGCGACCGAGGTCATCGGTCGAGACATCTATCCCGACGATGCGGGCCGGGTGCTCGGTCCGGAGCGCTGGGCCGGGGCCATCGACTGCGTGGGCGGCGCCACACTCGCCACGGTGCTGCGGACCCTCCGCTATGGGGCGGCCGTGGCCGCCTCGGGCCTCACGGGCGGCAGTGACCTGGCCACCACGGTCTATCCCTTCATCGTTCGCAACGTCGCCCTCTTGGGGGTCGACACGGTGGCCTATCCGATCGAGGAGCGGCGTTCGCTCTGGCGCACCATGGCCGAACGGTTCGCTCCCGAGCTTTTAGAGACCATGGTCGATCGAGAGATCGGCTTGCGCGGCCTCACCGAGGCTTTGGGCCACGTCCTGTCCGGCACCACCAAAGGACGGGTGTTAGTCCAGCCTGACCGCTGATGGCGCGTTGCGCTAGCCCGTGGGGGCGGCGTAGACCGGCGAGACGTTGACCGTGCCGTGATTACACGGGGCAATGGCCAGGGCCACGCTGAGCGAGGTAAAGAGGTTGGGTGGTGTCACGGCCGCCGTCGCTGACATAGGACAGCTGGACTCGTTGTCCACGGGCACGTCTTCGAAACGAAGCGTGAACTGGGCTGCGACCTTCGGGGCCAACGTCACCAGGGCCGGAGGAGCGGCGGCGGCTGGCGTGCCTCCCGAGTTGGCGCCCAACCCTCGCACCACGGTGGTCGGAATCGTGGCACCACCTGAGCCATAGAGCTGCATGCCGGGATAGCCCTTGAGGGTGCAGGTGGTCGTGCCGGTATTGGTGAAGTTGACGGTCTGATAAATGGTGCCCGCCGCCCCATCGCCCTGCCCGACCGAGGCCACGAGTTGCGTTGACGTACAGGTCGTCGCCGAGGCCGCCGTCGTTGATGTCGGTGCTTCCTCCGCCGCTCGACCTCGTGGTCGTGGTCGACGACGCACTGTGACCACTCGTCGTCGTTGATGTGGTGGTCGGCGCCGTCACCGTCGTGGTTACCGTCTTGGTGCATCCCGCCAGCACGACGACCAAGGCCACGCCAATGGCGGCAACGGCCACCATCGATCGACCGCGACTGGGGCGGGGCTCGTGCTCAGCTCGGTGATCGCTCATGCCCCAAAGTCCTCTGGTCGGATGGAGTCGAGGAACTCACGGAACTGACCCACCAACTCTTCGGGGCTCGAGTCCTCGTCATCTTCCCCGTTCTCTATGGCGAGCAGGATACCTTCGGCATCCATCAGTTCATCGGATACGTAGAGCGGACTCTCGGTGCGCACGGCCACCGCCACCGCGTCAGACGGCCGAGACGAAACGACGAACCGTTCGGTGCCTTGCAAAAGATGGAGTTCGGCGAAGTACGTCGACGACACCAACTCGGTGACCAGGACGCGCTCGACCTGGGCCCCCATGGCTTCCAACATATCACGCAACAGATCGTGCGTCATGGGTCGAGGCATGTCCACGCCTTGCAAGGCGTAGGCGATCGCCGTGGCCTCAGGCGTGCCAATGAATATGGGGAGCGTGCGCCCGTCACCCTCCGTCTCTTGTAACAGCAGCACCGGGGTGTTCGATTGCAGGTCCACCCGTACGGCGCGGAGCCGAACTTCGACCATCACTTGAATGTACTCTCCCCGCCTTCAGCCTCGTCGCCCGTCAACGGCGAGTTTTTCGCCCTGTCTTGCCACCACGCTGTCGGCGTCGACACAACCGCGGTCGCTTCAGCTGACTCTCAGCCGCCCAGTTGGTGTCGTAGCTCTTTTCGAAGCAGGGAGGCTCGAAGACCCTGCCCTAACTTGGCCAACTCCACCGAGGAGTCAACCGCCCGTTGACGGGCTTCGGGATTGCGTTGACGAAGGAGGGGCGTGATGATCTGCTCGATCAGACCCACCTCTCGGTCAACGGCGTTGCGATAGAGCCGAAGGTGGCGCGCCTCAATGCCGAACTTGGCGAACTCAGAGGCCAACTTGGCCACCGTCAGCGCCTCTTCGTCGTAGTAGTGAATGCCCGCAACTTCCATGGGTTCGATGAGACCGAAGCCCTCCAAGGTCGCAATCTCGGTGGCACCGAGACCGGTGGCGGCACAGAGCTCCTCCATGCTCAACGAGGCGCCCGACACACCCCCTGAGACGGCGAAACTAGATCCTGCGCTCACTGCGTTGCGCTCTCGGACTCGGCAGCGCTCACGCGCTCGCTCGCTGGTGCATGCGCGCTGGGCCCAGCCACCGGCGGTGTCGGTGTCGGTGTCGGTGGCGCACTCGGCCGGGCCGGAGCCAGCCGGTCCTTCCGTCGAAGCTTTCGGTGCCGGTCCCGCGTCTTGGCGCTCACGGCCGGTGACGGTGCCGCGGTGGTGGCTGCGGGCTTGGCCACGGCTGGGGTCTCAGACGGGACTGAACCGCTCGTGGTCGACGAACCCTTCACGAGTGAAGCGGGAAACGAGAGACCGGGCAGCGAACCGTCGACGCTGCGCTCGCCCTCTCGCCTCGGTCCGGTCGATGCGCCGGCATCGAGGGAAGCAGACCTCGATGGTGAATGCGGCCATGGCGGGCTCTGGGTCGCGGACGATCGAGATGACATTCGATTCGACTGGCGCGGCGTTTTGCCGTTGTGGTCGGGCACGGCATGGAGCGCGGCATCGACCGGTTCGGTCTCTTCGATCCCCTCTACCGGCTCGCCCACATCGGCCCCATCAGCACTGAGCCGGTCGCGGATGACCTTGAGCGGCAAGAAGTGTTCGCGCTGCTGGCGCAAGACCCAGCGCAGTCGCTCGACGTCGGCCTCATAAAACTTGCGGTAGCCCGAGGGCGAACGCTCCGGATTGACCAGACCCTGGCTCTCCAGGAATCGAATTTTGGAGATTGTCACATCGGGAAACTCCTCGCGGAGAAGCGAGAGGACATCACCAATCGACAGATAACTACGACCGCTCACTCGTCTCCCGCCACCAGATACACCAGTTTGAACTTCCCTATCTGTACTTCGTCGCCTGTCTTCAGTTCCACTTCGTCGATGCGCTCGCGGTTGACATAGGTGCCATTGAGCGAACCCACATCTCGAATGGTCACCCGCCCGTCGTCGTGATGGGCAATGTCCACGTGCCGTCGCGAGACTGTGATGTCGTCCAAGAAAATGTCACTCTCAGGATGCCGCCCGGCCCGCGTGAGATCAGGCCCCAAGATATACCGCATGCCGAGGTTGGCTCCCCGCTTGACCACCAGTGCCCCAGAGCCGTGGGGCACCTCGACGTTGGCCACCAGGGAGTCCTCTTCTGGGGTCTCCCCTTGGTCCTCGTTCGGAAAGAGCGTGATGGTGGCATCGGCTGACACCTCGGAGGGCAGGGCGGCACCGCAAGACGAACAGAAGTTGACGCCGGCTGGGTTTCGATGCCCACAGTTGTGGCAGAACACGCTGTCCACGGTAGTCGCTCCCTCCACTCGATTCCCTTGCCGCCACCCGGTTCGAAACGCAGAGGTTTCGACCGCTTTCCATCGCTCTCCGGCCCCTCCTCAGAACCGGCCCACAGTCAGATTCGGCCCGGCGGGCCGTCATTAGCCTTCGATCGCAACCCGGTATCCATCGGCGTCCAACAGCTCGCTCAGCGACGCCGACTCGGACATCTCAATTTCACAGATCCAACCGTCGCCGAACGGATCGCTATTCATGAGTTCCGGCGCGGCGCGTGAGCCCATCGTTCACGGCCACCACCGTGCCCGCGACGGGGGCGTAGATCTCAGAGACCGACTTGGTCGATTCGACCTCGCCCAGCGAGCCGCCGGGCGACACGACGTCGCCAACGGCCGGAAGCTCCACAAAGACGATGTCACCCAAGGCGTCTTGGGCGTAGTCCGTGATCCCGACGCGGGCGACATTTCCTTCTGACCGGACCCACTCGTGATCGGTGGAGTAGCGCAGCTCGTCGGGCACGTTCATGGAGTGGGACCCTACTGGAACTACCCGGTCCGCTCCATTGGAGCCAACACTCCCTAATCAGCGCAACAGCTCTTGCAGCCGAACGGCGTACTGGTCGGCCAAAATCCGCGAGCGAATCTCGCTCGACCCCTCGGCCCAGATGTGGGTCAGAGGCTCTTCGGGGTCGGGGATGACGAGGGCCCAGCCCCCGTCTTCGGGGATCTTGACGCCGTCGATCAAGACCAGATCGCGCTCTTGCATCTGCTCCACCAACGTCCGCATGACCAGACCCTTTTGTTCCCAGGGCGTGACGACGGTCTGGTGGGCGATGTGCACCGGCGGCAGGTCACGCACCATCTTGGACAGTGAGCTTCCGGTCACGGCCAACATCGAGACCAGTTGGACCAAGGTGGCGGCGGCGTCAAAGGCGGGCAAGAAGTCGGGGAAGATGAAGCCCCCGGCCTGATTGGCGGCAAAGGTGATCTCACCGTTCGAGGCCACCTCCATGAGGTCGGCCGAAGAGAACTTGGTGATGGTGACCGGCACACCGGCCCGCCGACAGATGTCGAGGGCGGCCAGGCTGGCCGCCACCGGCAAGGCCACCTTGGCGTGGGGGTGCGTTTCGGTGACGAGTTGCAGCAGGATCAAAAGGGCTTGGTCGTCGCGTCAAGATGGTGCCGTCGCCGTCGATGATGGTGAGGTGCTCGCCCACGGCATCGACCACGGCGCCGATCTGAGCCCCCGAGGCCCGGACCAACGAGGCCACGCGGGCCGCGCCCATGGCCCGGTCGGCCGAGATCATGCCCGGGCGTGTGGGCATAGGGGTTCACCACCAAGACGTCGGCCCCGAGCTTCGACAGCACGTTGGGCATCACGAAGCTGGCCGAGCCGTAGGAGAGGTCGAGCACCATCTTCATCTGGGCCTCTCGGGCGGCCGAGAGGTCGACGCCACTGATGAGATCGGCCGTGTAGAGCTCGACGGTGCGAGCGGGGAAATCGATATCGCCAATCTCAGAGGCCAGGCACGCGGCGAAACTCTTCACGGTGATAGAGCCGTTCAATGGAACGCTGGGCCGTCTCGCCCAGATCGAGTCCGTTGTTGTCAAAGAATCGGACGATGACCGACTGGGCGTCGTCGTCGGTCAGACGCACCGTCATGCCGGCCTGACTGTTGGACGATCGAATCTGGTGGCGCGTGACCGGGATGGTCGCCACCTCCAAGTCGTCCACGTTGACGCCAGCCGCGTTACAGCCGACCATGATGGCGCGCTTCAACATGCGGGCCGTGCGAGACGTGTCACGCGACGCCGTGATGGTGGCACCTTTGTCCAAGGTGGACGCCCATGCCATCGAGAGCCGGACCACGAGTTCGGGGCTGACATCGACATTGGCGATGCCACGGACCCCTTCGGCGCCAAAGAGCACTCGTGTGCCTGTCGACTCCCAGACAATGGAGGTGTTGACCACCGCGCCCGGCTTCGACCGTTTTAAACGGATAGATCTTGACGCCACCTCGTATCTCGGCTTGGGCCCCGATGAGACATCCTTCGCCGAGGACGACGCCCGGCTCACACCGCGCGCTGTGACGAAGATCACAGGAGCGGCCGATGACCGTCCCTTCGACCCGAGACCCCGGTGCCCAGATAGGAGTTCTCCGCCACCACGGAGTGACGGACTTCGGCCCCTTCGAGCACTCTGACGTTCGAGCCCAGCGTGGTGAACTCACCAAGCACCACACCGGGGCCGACCGAGCAGTTGGCGCCGATGATGGCCGGACCGTCGATCTGGGCCGTGGGATCGATGGTCGACCCCTTGCCCAACCAGACCCGAGGACGGAGCTCAAAGCCGTCGATCTCGACCTGGACCCGCTGATCCAAGATGTCTTGGTGGGCCTTGAGATAGGCCTCCGTCGTACCGACATCCTCCCAGTAGCCGTCGGCCACGTAGCCGTAGATGGGCTTGCCCGCCTCCAACACGGCCGGGAAGACCTCGCTCGAGAAGTCGACCGAGCGACCATCGGGTATGAAGTCGAAGATCTCGGGCTCCAGCACGTAGATACCGGTGTTGATGGTGTCGCTGAAGACCTGGCCCCAACCCGGTTTCTCCAAAAATCGCTCGATCGAGCCGTCTTCTCTCGTGATAACGATGCCGAACTCAAGCGGGTTCTCAACCGAACAAAGCGCCAAGGTAGCCAGCGCACCGCGCTGGTGGTGAAAGTCGACCACGGCCGTGAGATCAATATCGGTCAGTACGTCGCCCGAGATCACGACAAAGCGCTCGGTCAGTTCGTCGCGAGCGTTGCGCACCGAGCCGGCCGTTCCCAGCGGGGTGTCCTCGGTGGCGTAGGTCATGCGCACCCCGAGTTCGCTGCCGTCGCCGAAGTAGCCCCGAATGGCGTTGGCCATGAAAGCAACGGTGACCACGATGTCGTCCATGCCGTGCTGGCTGAGCAGGCTGACGACGTGTTCCATCATGGGCCGGTTGGCCAAGGGCAACATCGGCTTGGGCATGTTGGAGGTCTGAGGTCGAAGTCTGGTGCCCTCGCCTCCGGCCATGATCACGGCCTTCATGCGTGCGCCTCCGTCGTGCCGCTCGACCGTCAGCCAAGGCGGCTCGGGCCGAACCGATGTAGCTGAAGGCGGCAATCCAGGCCAAGGTCAAACCAATGATGCCGGTGATCCAGGCGATCCAATGCACCGGTATCTGCCAACGGCGGTGCCATGGGCCAACAAGAAATGTGGGGTAGGCGAACATGAGGGCGAAGGTGCCGGCCTTACCCACGAAGAGCACATCGATGCGGGCCGCACCAAGCGAGGCCAGGACAAGAACGACCACCGAGACCAAGACTTCTCGCACGATGGTGGCGGTGCCGAACCAAAGGGGAACGGCGCCGACCACCATGATCGAGATGACGGCCGTCGCCACCAAGATCCGATCGGCCGCCGGGTCCAAGATCTTCCCGACCGTCGAAACTTGGTGGTAGCGCCGAGCCACGAAGCCGTCGATCCAGTCGGTGGCCCCAATGGCATAGAGCAAGCTGGCGGCCGCAATGTCGTGGTGCAACCCAAACAAAAGCCAGAGAAAAACCGGGATGCAGAGCAGTCGCACCAGGGTGATGAGGTTGGGTGCCGTCAGGATGCGGTCAAGGCCCTCTTCGTCGTTGGCCACGGGCTGGGCCACATCGGCCGGCCGGTGTGAGTCTTGAGAAGGCACGGTCTGATTCTACGGCCGCTGGCCCCGGCGAACGCGAGACGCATGTGCCAGCATGCATCTATGCCGCTGTTCGAACCGTTTGCGGGCCTGCGCTACACAAGCGGTGTGGTGAAGCTCGACCAGGTCATTGCCCCGCCCTACGACGTCATTGGCTCCAATGAACGGGTCCGCCTGGCCTCTCGCAACGCGGCCAACGCCGTGCTGGTCGAACTGCCCGAGCCTGACCTACAAGCCGGCCTCGATCGTTACAAAGTGGCAGCCAACCTGCTCGACCGCTGGCGTGAAACCGGCATTGTCAAGGTTGATCCCCAACCGTCGTTCTACCCCTACCGCATGACCCAGCCCGATGGGCGCTCCTCGCTCGGCGTCTTCGGCCTTCTGGGCTTACAGGGGCCGGGCGACGAATCCGACGTGCTGCCCCACGAACAGACGCTGCCCAAACCGAAGAGCGATCGCCTTGACCTGCTGCGTGCCACCAGGGCCAACCTCTCCCCCATCTGGGGCCTCTCTCTGGCCGAAGGTCTGACCGCTACCTTCGATCCGGGTCAGACCCCGCCCATGGCGGACGCCTACGACGACGACGGCGTGCGCCACCAACTCTGGGTCGCGGATGATCCTGACCTCATCGACGCCGTCCGAGGCCGAGTAGCTGCAGCACCGTTGGTCATCGCCGACGGCCACCACCGCTACGAAACGGCCTTGGCCTTTCAGACGCGAGGTGCGCGCCGCCAACGGCAACACACCGGGAGGCCACGACTTCATCTTGACCTTGGTGGTGGAGTTGGCCGAAGAACAGCTCACCGTTGGACCCATCCATCGCACCGTGTCGGGTCTGCCCGACGACACCGACGTGCCGGCCTACTTCGAACAGTGGTTCGACGTGGTGCGAGCTGGTCCGGCGGACGAGCGGACGGTGTCGGCCTTGGGCCAGAGTCAATCGATGGCACTCATCACACCCGAGCGGCGCGTATCTCCTTATGGCGCGACCCGAGGCCTATGAAGAAGCCAACAGCGATCTCGACTCGAGTTTGGTCGCCCTGGCTTTGGACGCCCTGCCCGAGCACGACAACCTTCACCGCCACACCTGGAATGAGGCGGTGGACGCCGTGAACGGGGGCGAAGCGCAGGCCGCCATTTTGTTGCGACCGGTCACGGTTGCGCAGATCGCAGAGTGGGCCGACGCGCGTCGGCGCATGCCACCCAAGACGACCTACTTCAGTCCGAAACCTCGCACCGGCATGGTCTTTCGCTCGCTCGACGACTAATCAGTCAGCGAGCAACGAGGCCGGCCTCGATCAGTCGACCGTCCAACTCGAACCCGAGCGCAACAGCGCAGCGAGGTCGCCCTGGCCCCGCTTCTCTTGGGCCTGCACGATTTGCTCTGACATCTGTTCGCCATACTCCGGTCGCTCAACGGCTCGAAACACACCGATGGGTGTGGCTTCTTCGGGTCCGCTGGCCAGACGTGACAAGCGCAAAGGCCAAGCCCGGATCGTCGCGAGCTTCGTCATGGACCAAAAGGGCGGCCTCGCCCACATCAGCCACATCGACAATCTCCAAGCGACCGTCGGATCGTTGCACCACGCCGCGCTCTGAACCTTCGGCCCCAAAGCGAATGGGCTGGCCATGGTGGAGCGGAATGAGCATGGAGGCCCGGGCGTCTTTGGCCGTGATCTTCTCAAAGGCACCGTCGTTGAAGACGTTGCAGTTTTGGTAGACCTCAACGAAGGCGGCACCCTTGTGTTCGTGGGCCCGCCGGAAGGTCTCTTGCATGTGGGCCCGGTCCATGTCGTGGGTGCGAGCCACGAAGGTGGCCTCGGCCCCAAGCGCCAGGCTGACCGGGTTGAAGGGCGAAGGCAACGAACCGAACGGGGTCGACTTGGTGACTTTTCCGGCTTCTGAGGTCGGCGAGTACTGACCCTTGGTCAAGCCATAGATCTGGTTGTTGAACATCAAGATGTTGAGGCGGACGTTGCGACGCAGCGCATGGATGAGGTGATTACCCCCGATCGAGAGCGCATCGCCGTCGCCCGAGATGACCCAGACGTCCAAGTCGGGACGAGTGGTGGCCAGGCCGGTGGCGATGGCCGGGGCGCGTCCGTGAATCGAGTGCATGCCGTAGGTGTCCATGTAGTACGGGAATCGGGCGGCACAACCAATGCCCGAGAGAAAGACCGTGTTCTCTCGGCGAACGCCGAGGTCGGGCATGAGCATCTGGACCGCGGCCAAGATTGAGTAGTCCCCACAGCCTGGGCACCAGCGGACCTCTTGGTCGCTTGACCAGTCCTTGCGAGATGTAACGGGAATGGCGGTGCTGGTCATTTACTCTCCTCCCAGCAACTTGGCGATGGCCGCTTCGACTTCGGCCGCCCGGAAGGGCGAACCCTGCATCTTGTTGAGCGAGGTGGTGTCCACCAAATACTCAGCCCGCAGCATGCGGCTCAACTGCCCGAGATTGATCTCGGGCACGAGGACTCGCTCGTAACCGCGCAAGAGCTCACCGAGATTCGATGGGAACGGGTTGAGGTGGGTGATGTGCAGGTGGGCCACCTTCATGCCCCGGGCCCGGATGCGGCGAACGCCCGCGGCGATGGCGCCGTAGGTGGAACCCCAACCGACCACAACGACTCGGGCGTCACCCGTCTCGTCATCCACCTCTTGTAAGGGAATGTCGCGAGCAATGCCCGAGATCTTGTCGTCCCGCAGATGGATCATGCGCTCGTGGTTGATCGGGTCGTAGGAGACGTTGCCGGTGCCGTCGGCCTTTTCCAGCCCGCCGATCCTGTGCTCAAGACCAGCCACGCCCGGCGGGGCCCACGGCCGGGCCAGCGTCTCGGCGTCACGGAGGTAGGGCCAGAACGACTCGGTGCCGTCTACTTCGGTGTGGTTGGTTGTCGTTGGCGAAGTCGGGATCAATCTCGGGGATGGCGTCGAGATCAGGCAGCTTCCAGGGCTCAGCCCCGTTGGCCAAATAGCCGTCCGAGAGGAGAATGACCGGTGTGCGGTATTTCACGGCAATGCGCACGGCTTCGATGGCGGCCGCGAAGCAGTCGCTCGGCGTCGAGGCCGACACAATCGGCAGCGGGGCCTCGCCGTGGCGACCGTACATGGCGTGGAGCAGGTCAGCCTGTTCGGTTTTGGTGGGAAGTCCGGTGCTCGGCCCCCCACGTTGGACGTCAACGATGATGAGCGGCAGCTCCAAGTTGATGGCTAACCCGATGGTCTCGGACTTGAGGTCAAGTCCAGGACCACTGGTTGTCGTGACGCCGAGTGCGCCGCCGAAGGCGGCACCTAGGGCCGCACCGACGCCCGCGATCTCGTCCTCGGCTTGGAAGGTCCGGACACCGAACTCCTTGCGGCGTGAAAGCTCGTGGAGAATGTCAGACGCGGGCGTGATGGGATAGCTGCCCAGAAAGATCGGCAGATTCGCCTTCTGGGACGCCGCGATCAGGCCCCAGGCCAGCGCGGTGTTCCCAGTGATCTGGACGTACTCACCCGGATCGAACGAGGCGGCGCGCACTTCATAGTTCGATTCGAAAAGCTCAGCCGTCTCGCCAAAGTCGAAGCCGGCCCGGAACGCTCTCGAGTTGGCCTCAGCGACCTGTGGTTTGTCAGCAAAGCGTTTGCCGATCCACTCAATGGTGGGCTCAATCGGTCGGGTGTAGAGCCAGCTGACCAAGCCCGAGCGCAAAGAAGTTCTTGGAACGCTCGGCGTCGCGAGGCTTCACGCCCGCTTCCTTGCAGACCTCTTGGGTGATCGAGGTCATCGGGACCTCGTAGACCGTGTACGCACTGAGTGAGCCGTCGGTCAGTGGGTTGGCTTCGTAACCAGCCTTGGCCAGATTGCGCTCTTCGAATGCGTCACTGTTGATGAGCAGGATCGCACTCTTCGGCAACGAGTCGATGTTGGCTTTGAGAGCAGCAGGGTTCATGGCCACCAAGACGTTGGGTTCGTCGCCTGGGGTCAGGATGTCGTGGTCTGAAATGTGCACCTGAAAGGCCGACACACCGGCCAACGTGCCAGCGGGGGCACGAATCTCGGCGGGAAAGTCGGGAAAGGTCGCCATGTCGTTGCCCAAGAGAGCACTCGAGGTAGTGAACCTGTCTCCGGTGAGTTGCATGCCGTCGCCGGAGTCGCCGGCAAAGCGGATAACGACACGATCGAGTTGTTCTGTGTGATCTGGCCCGGGTGACACGGGTTTCCTCATCTCGTTGTGCTCAAGGCCTCAGCATCGGGCACGATCCCCCTCAGGAACCCCGACCCCGGATCTTCCAGGGTCGTATGCGTCTGGCAGCCGTTTGTTTCGTTCTTGTGAACAACACCTTAACGCCTGGGGAGACACCCCTCGGAGCACCTGTTGAGGCGTTCAGACCCAGCGAACTGTTGAAAGAATAGTTATCACTACGAACGTGCGGTCTACGCGATGGTGACGTGGTCGTCCAAGAAGACGTCTTGGACGGCATGGATAAGGGCGGCACCCTCGTCCATGGGGCGCTGAAACGCTTTACGGCCGACGATCAGTCCCGTGCCACCGGCCCGCTTGTTGATGACCGCTGTTCTCACGGCCTGCGCCATGTCGCTCTCACCCTTCGAGTCCCCACCTGAGTTGATGAGCCCAATACGCCCGGCGTAACAGTTCACGACCTGCCAGCGGGTCAGATCGATAGGGTGATCAGTGGTGAGCTCGCTGTAGACCAACGGGTCGGTCTTGCCGAAACCCACAGCGTTGTAACCCCCGTTGTTCTCCGGCTGCTTCTGCTTGATGAGATCAGCTTCGATCGTGACCCCTAAGTGGTTGGCCTGGCCCGTCAGGTCAGCGGACAGGTGGTAGTCCGTGCCGTCCTTCACAAAGGCTTGGTTGCGCAGATAACACCACAACACCGTGAACATGCCGAGTTCGTGGGCCTCGGCGAAGGCTTCTGAGACCTGGTGCAGCTGATGGTCGCCGTCTTCGGAACCGAAGTAGATCGTGGCCCCGACGCCAACCGCCCCAAGGTCGAAGGCCTGGCGGGCTGAACCGAACGGCACCTGGTTGTAGGTGTTCGGGTAGTTCAGGAAGTTGTTGTGGTTCAACTTCACAATGAACGGGATCTTGTGGACGTAGCGCCGGCTGACCGCACCGAGTGTGCCCAACGTGGTCGCAATAGCGCTGCAGTCACCGGCGAGCGCCAGTTCAACCAGATTGGCGGGGTCGAAGTACGCCGGATTCTTGGCAAAGCTGGCGGCGGCCGAATGCTCAATGCCCTGGTCGACGGGGAGGATCGAGAGATAGCCGGTGCCACCGAGTCGGCCGTGGCCAAAGACAGCACCAAGATTGCGCAGGACGTTGGGTGAACGATCTGAGTCGCGCATGACCCGGTCGATGTAGTCGGGACCAGGAAGGACCAGTCCGTCTGCGGGGAAGGCCTTGGCCGTGTGCCCCAAAAGTGACTCTGCTTCGTTGCCTAAGAGCTGCTGGAGATCCATGACATGCGAGCCTATCGGCACTGGGTCCGTGGTTTGGGATCGATTCGACCCCCTCGGGCCCTCCCCAGTGGACGGGTCGCTCAGCTCGATTCCTCCGGGCGCTCTGCCTTGTCCCATGAACCGGGACCCTTGGCCAGCCGGTCCTCGGCCTCTTGCTCTTCCAGCCCCGGGTCACGATCGGTGCTGACCAGGCTGCCCGTCACGAGGGTCCGGTCGCGTCCATAGAGCGAGACCAACCGGGCCACCGTTGTGACCAAGAAAATCTGACCTAAAAGGGCCTCTAAGACCACGACCGAGCGGGCCAAGTTGCTGAGCGGGGTGAGGTCGCCGAATCCGACCGTGGTCAGTGTCACAAAGCTCAAATAGACGTAGTCACTCGGATAGTGCGGACCCGGTTGGGCCAGGAACTGCTGACCTGTGTGATAGAGCACGCCGGGATCGTTGTAGAGCCCGGCGATGAAGATGAAGAGAACAGAGAAGATCAGCCCCAAGATGATGTAGACGTCGACGGCGGCAAACAACGTCGAGATATGGACCCGGCGGTGCTTCAGCACTCGACGCATGATCGAGAGCGGCGTGATGATGAGCAGCAGCGTGCAGACCAAGTAGGTCAGCGACGCTGTCGACTTGTCGGCCGTGATGGCCTGAATCGTGCCGAAAACGACGGTGCAACCGACGGTGATCCAGGCCAGGCGGAGCACGGTCTTTCGAGCTTGCGAGGTGTGCAGGGCGAACAGCACCGTGACCGACAACGGGATGCCCCTGATCAGCCCACCCCAACGCACCGAGTTGGACAACATCAACACCGAATAACAGACCAGCAGCATGAAGAACAGCAGGATGTAGCTGTCCACGCCAGTGATGGCTTCGCGCAGCGAGCGTTCTTCGTCCTCCAACTGCATAGAACGGCGCTCCTAATCCCCGCTCGACGCCAACTTCGACGTCCTTGGGGCAGGGGCTGGATTCTTTTTGGACGTGGACACCGTGGCGCGTTTGCGATTCCGTCGAGGTTTGTCGGCACCGAGGCCAGCCAGACGCTCTCGCACGTCGTAGGCGTCGGGGTCGGATCGAGCGACTCGGCTGAAGAACTCACGAGCTCTGGGGGTGTCACCAGCCCGTTCGTAGAGATCAGCCAGCGCGTACCACTGACGGAGGTGTCGATCGGACGGGTTGCGCAGAGCCTTGCCTGCCCCCGCTGTGGCCAACATCGAGATGGCACCATCGAGATCGCCTTTGTCAGCCAACATGCCGGCGGCCACCATGCGGCCCTCAGCCACAATGTCAGCCCCCGGGGAGCGCTGGCGCAGCTCGGTCCACAGTTCGCTGACACGGCGCGGGTGACTGAGGGCGCGCTGACAGTCCATCAAGGTCGGGATGTGATCGGGGTCATCAGTCAGGTCCATGTAGGCCGTGAGATGACGAATGGCGTTGCGCCAGAGTCCGGCCCGATACGCGGCCAATCCAGCCAGCTCGCGCACTGCCGGCACAGCCGGGGCTTCATCCCCCACCTGTTTGGCTAAGCGGGCAGCCTCTTGGTTCCGACCGCGTTCGTAGGCCGCCACGGCATCTTGCATCTTGACCACCAGCATCTCTCGGTGGTGGGCGGTGGCGTCGCCGGCGGCTTTGCGTATCTCGGAGGCCAGATTGTCGGGCAGTGGTTTGGGCTCGATGGGCGAACGACGCGGCCCGACATCGCTCGACTCGGTTGACCTTCGTGATCGAGAAGGTTTGTCAGCCCATTCGGACGACTCCCCGTCAATGCGCTCCCAACGATCCATGGGCGGCGGTGGCGCCGAGGCCGGACGCTCGAAGGTGTCGGGTCGGTCATCGGCACCTACCAATCGTGCACCCCGACGAGCGACATTTCCCCACTTCTTGGCTGCATCCGGCAACGGTGGGCGACGGTCGAGCGCACGATCACTCGACCGCGGTGCACGCGACGAGGACGGGGGGTCGGTCCGAGGGCCGCTTCGACGGTCAAAGTCCGGTCGCGACGACCGAGGCCGACTCGAGGTGCCGTTGTAGGAATCGGCGCCACCGGGTCGACCTCGGCTGTCCCCTCGTGACCCCTTGTAGCCACCAGAACCAGAAGAACCGGATCGGCTCGGCCCGCTGCTCCGAGAAGAACCGTCACTCGGGCGCCGGTCGCTTCGTGAAGAGGACCGATCCGAGTAAGGCCGATCGGCTGTTCTCGGTGCTCCTCGAGAAGAGTCCCGGTTAGAGGGCTTTCCCCCATTTGCGGTTGACGAAGACGATGGGCGTGGCCGGGGAGATCCGGTGCGAGCGGGACGATCGGTGCGACCAGCCGAGCTGGCTCCTCGGGGACGAGGGGGGCGATCGTCATTACCGCTTCCGTAGGTCCGCCGCTTTCTGGGGTCCTCTTCTATTTCCCCTTCCGGCCTGGGCCGAGGGGACCGGGGCGTCGGCGGGCGTCCCGACGAGCTGCTCCGAGATGTTGATCCGGAGTTCCGCTGATCACTCGATCGGGGCCTTGGGGGCGAATTTGGAGCGTTTCGGCGCCCCGGAGCCGGAACTACGGGCGTGCCCGTCACGGCTGGGAGGCTTTGAATCCATCGGTTGAGTCTAGAGGTCGGTGGCTAGGCCAACATGCCGAATGGCACGTTGTCTTGGAGAAACAGGTGCATTTCCAACTCGAGTGATGCGCTGATCTGCGCCAGAAATAGGAAATGCCCCACACCGAAGTGTGAGGCATTTCCCTTAGAAATCCCGGCGGCGACCTACTCTCCCAGGGGGCCTCCCCCCAAGTACCATCGGCGCTGGCAGGCTTAACTGCCGTGTTCGGAATGGGAACGGGTGTTTCCCTGCCGCCATAGCCACCGGAAATCATGCGCTCGTCCACTCACCGCACATCGGTATCGATGTTGGTCAGTGGAACGAAGGACGCGCCTAAGCGCGGTCCCTGAGCGTTCCAAAGCGAGCACGAGCAAAGTTCCCAAGACCTCGGCCGATTAGTACCGGTCGGCTGAACACGTTGCCGTGCTTACACCTCCGGCCTATCAACGTGGTCGTCTAGCCACGGGCCTTACCAGGTTAACCCTGTGGGAGATTTCATCTCGAAACGGGCTTCGCACTTAGATGCTTTCAGCGCTTATCCCACCCGTAGGTCGCAAACCAGCCGTGCCCTTGGCAGGACAACTGGCACACGAGAGCTACGTCCGTCCCGGTCCTCTCGTACTAGGGACAGCCTTTCTCAAATCTCCTACGGCTGCATCGGATAGGGACCGAACTGTCTCACGCATGTAATTCCCGTATTACTACGGGCACAGACTATACCTTCACCCTATTTCTAGGGGCTGGCGTGTTATGGCTTCCACGGGGGTCCGCGAGGTCAAATAAGTGACCATATAGAAGCCATCTCTCCGCTGTTGCTGGCGGAGAAGTCGTTACGGGGGCCAACACTCCCTTGTCACGTAGATGTCGCTCAACATCTCGGCGTAACCTTCGTTTTGAATAATTAGGTCGCATATGGTCTCTGAGGATTCTAGGATTACATCCAGTCTTTCCTGCTGATTGACCACACCTGACTCATTGTTACTGCTCATTTCTGTCCATCTCGTACATAATAGCGACGTAAATGAACCATCTGAGCGAGTAGTGCAGGATACTTACGGTTTTTTCACAGCATATGAGCCAGTGTAAGACACCCAGGGATTACTTCCTGGGGACGCAGTGTTCTACGTTCTAAACCCAGCTCGCGTGCCGCTTTAATGGGCGAACAGCCCAACCCTTGGGACCGGCTTCAGCCCCAGGATGCGACGAGCCGACATCGAGGTGCCAAACCTTCCCGTCGATATGGACTCTTGGGGAAGATGAGCCTGTTATCCCCGGGGTACCTTTTATCCGTTGAGCAACGGCGCTTCCATAAGCAACCGCTGGATCACTATGCCCTGCTTTCGCACCTGCTTGACTTGTAGGTCTCGCAGTCAAGCTCCCTTTTGCCATTGCACTCGACAGCTGATTGCCAACCAGCCTGAGGGAACCTTTGGGCGCCTCCGTTACATTTTAGGAGGCGACCGCCCCAGTCAAACTACCCATCTGACGCTGTCCCTGATCCGGATCACGGACCGAGGTTAGGGTCCCGGCACAAAAAGGGTGGTATTTCAACGTTGCCTCCACACTGGCTAGCGCCAACGCTTCAAAGGCTCCCACCTATCCTACACAAATAGTACCAAAACTCAACATCAAACTATAGTAAAGGTCCACGGGGTCTTTCCGTCCTGATGCAGCTAACGAGCATCTTTACTCGTACTTCAATTTCGCCGGGTCTGTGGTTGAGACAGTAGGAAAGTCGTTACGCCATTCGTGCAGGTCGGAACTTACCCGACAAGGAATTTCGCTCTAGATATCCCTGTATCGCTACAAGGCTAGGACCATATCTTCAACTCATTGTCGTATGAGTTGGTTGGCGTATGGCCTCTGAGGATTCCAGAAATCGCGACGGCTGTTGACGGTTCATTGTCTCAACGATCTTGGCAATCCGAGTTAGACCTTCCATCGTGAGATGGTCGGACCTACTCATCATGCGGACGATTGTCGCGAACTTGATGAAATCGTCATTTCTTGCCGTGACCAGTGGGTGTTCTTCGAAAAACGGAATGATCAGATCCAACAGATCCGAGCGCTTGCGTACCGTAAACCGGTACATGGGCTCTCGATGATTGTCGAAGCGGTCATTTCGACCGATCTGACCACAACTGAAGAATCTCTCCATCAGTTGAAGTGCTCCAACACTCTTCGCCCCTTGAACCACCGTGAAAGCTGGTTGAACTTGCCAACCAGATCGACACGTTCGATTCAAGAAGATCGGAACGCTGAAACATCCTTCGCCGTCGACAAAGCCGACGACCCACTGCGCAAAGTCTGGCCTTTCCTGCTGATTGTCCGCACCGGACGGATTTTCACTACTCATGCCACGCACCGTAAAACACGGATGTGTCACACGAATGAGTACCGTCGGATACTCGGAGTTTCCAGCATTTAGCCAACTTCACTAAACGAGATCGCTCTCGCTAGGGGCATACCCTGGACACGTACCAGGGGTCATACCTTAGGACCGTTATAGTTACGGCCGCCGTTTACCGGGGCTTAGGTTCAGAGCTTCGCCCGAGGGCTAACCCTTCCCCGTAACCTTCCGGCACCGGGCAGGCGTCAGAGCGTATACATCGTCTTACGACTTCGCACGCTCCTGTGTTTTTAGTAAACAGTCGCTTTCCCCAATTCACTGCGGCCCCCTCAGGCTCCAGACGCAAGGTCTTTCACCCTATTGAGGCCCTCCTTCTCCCGAAGTTACGGAGGAATTTTGCCGAGTTCCTTAACCACAGTTCTCCCGATCGCCTTGGTATTCTCTACCCGCCCACCTGTGTCGGTTTGGGGTACGGGTACCGTGCCAGCTCGCTAGGAGCTTTTCTTGGCAGCATGGAATCAGTGACTTCGCCTGGTGTGGCTCGGCATCGCGTCTCAGGATTCATGAGGTCCGGATTTGCCTAGACCTCTCCCTACACGCTTACCCCAGGACAACCAACGCCTGGGCTCACCTATCCTCCTGCGTCCCTCCCTCGCTAACCGCCAAAGAGTCGGTCGGTTCGACCCGAAGGTCATCCCCTTAGAACTCAATATTGGTTTTGGGCGCGGACACGGTAGTACTGGAATATCAACCAGTTGTGCATCGACTACGCCTCTCGGCCTCGCCTTAGCTCCCGACTTACCCTGGGTGGATTAGCCTTCCCCAGGAACCCTTGGGCTTACGGCGGAGGGGTTTCTCACCCCTCTCTCGCTACTCATACCAGCATTCGCACTCGACCACGCTCCACGACGGTTCACACCACCGCTTCTCTGCGAGATCGACGCTCCCCTACCACTCCCGTCTAATGACGGAAATCCGTAGCTTCGGCTCTTGACTTGAGCCCCGTTAAATTATCCGCGCAGGACCACTCGACCAGTGAGCTATTACGCACTCTTTTAAGGATGGCTGCTTCTGAGCCAACCTCCTGGCTGTCTTCGCGTTCCCACATCGTTTTCCACTTAGTCAAGAATTAGGGGCCTTAGCTGGCGGTCTGGGCTGTTTCCCTTTCGACCAACGAAGCTCATCCCTCGTGGTCTCACTGCCGCGTTCTGGAGCATCGGCATTCGGAGTTTAGTTGGGGTCAGTAAGCTTGTAGGCCCCCTAGCCCATCCAGTGCTCTACCTCCGATGCTGAACACGCGACGCTGCACCTAAATGCATTTCGGGGAGAACCAGCTATCACCGAGTTTGATTGGCCTTTCACCCCTTGCCACAGGTCATCCCCCCAGTTTTCAACCTAGGTGGGTTCGGCCCTCCACGGAGTCTTACCTCCGCTTCAGCCTGCCCATGGCAAGCTCACTCGGCTTCGGGTCTACAGCATGCGACTCAACGCCCTATTCAGACTCGCTTTCGCTTCGGCTACCCCTCTCGGGTTAACCTCGCCACACACCGTAACTCGCTGGCTCATTCTTCAAAAGGCACGCCATCGTGGCCCGCGTTCGAAATACACGTCCGCCGTCGGCCCGAGGGCTCTCGACTTTCATGTACGCCTCATCCGAAGAATCAGCATTGAAGCGGACGACACTTTGACTGTTTGTAAACCAACGGTTTCAGGTACTATTTCACTCCCCTCCCGGGGTACTTTTCACCTTTCCCTCACGGTACTAGTTCACTATCGGTCGCGTGTGAGTACTTAGCCTTACGAGATGGTCCTCGCAGATTCACGCCGGCTTTCCCGGATCCGGCGCTACTCGGGTGTTCAAGCGGAGTCCAAGGCTTTTCGTGTACGGGACTATTACCCTCTTTGGTGCAGCTTTCCTGACTGCTTCCACTAAGCGTTGGATTTGTAACTCCGTGATGGTTCTGATGCACCATCTCTTGAATCCCACAACCCCATACCGGCAACGCCATCAGGCTTTAACACCGGCACGGTTTAGGCTCTTCCCGTTTCGCTCGCCGCTACTCAGGGAGTCACTGTTGTTTTCCTCTCCTCGGGTTACTTAGATGTTTCAATTCACCCGGTTCCCTCTTCCTGCCCTATACATTCAGGCAGGAGTAACACCCCATGACGGGTGCTGGGTTCCCCCATTCGGATATCCACGGATCTACGCTTGGTAGACAGCTCCCCGTGGCTTTTCGCAGTCGCCCACGTCCTTCTTCGGCTTCACGCGCCAAGGCATCCACCGTTGGCTCTTTATATCTTGGAGAACAAAGATGCTCGTGCTCGCTTTGGAATTCTCAAAGGACCTGCCGGCACACGCCTCCCCATCTGCTAACTACACAGAGGCCGGGCACGCACGGGGCGAGCGGTCGCAAGACTCTCGGCGCTAAGCGCAGCAAGAGGCGACATCGCCGGGACTGACCATAAAGGCCACTCCCTCAAAACGGAAAAGTGAGAGTCTGACTGCATCCACAGGGGCCGGTGACGTGACGGACGGGCTTTTCACCTAAAAGGATCAAAGGCGGTCCGCCATCGGCGGCTTATGAATGAGCCAAATAACCAGTGTTCAACTGGGTAGTGATGAATCCGGAAATGGATTCATTATCACTCCTTAGAAAGGAGGTGATCCAGCCGCACCTTCCGGTACGGCTACCTTGTTACGACTTCACCCCAATCACCAACCCCACCTTCGACGGCTCCCTCCCTAAGGTTGGGCCACCGGCTTCGGGTGTTGCCGACTTTCGTGGTGTGACGGGCGGTGTGTACAAGGCCCGGGAACGTATTCACCCCGGCGTTGCTGATCCGGGATTACTAGCGACTCCGACTTCACGGAGTCGAGTTGCAGACTCCGATCCGAACTGAGACCGGCTTTGGGGATTGGCTCCTCCTCGCGGATTAGCAGCCCGTTGTACCGGCCATTGTAGCATGTGTGCAGCCCTGGACGTAAGGGGCATGATGACTTGACGTCGTCCCCACCTTCCTCCGAGTTGACCCCGGCAGTCTCCTACGAGTCCCCGGCATTACCCGCTGGCAACATAGGACAAGGGTTGCGCTCGTTGCGGGACTTAACCCAACATCTCACGACACGAGCTGACGACAGCCATGCACCACCTGTGTAAGGCCCCGAAGGACACCGTATCTCTACGGCTTTTCCCTACATGTCAAACCCAGGTAAGGTTCTTCGCGTTGCCTCGAATTAAGCCACATGCTCCGCCGCTTGTGCGGGCCCCCGTCAATTCCTTTGAGTTTTAGCCTTGCGGCCGTACTCCCCAGGCGGGGCACTTAATGCGTTAGCTGCGGCACGGAGACCGTTGAATAGTCCCCACACCTAGTGCCCAACGTTTACGGCGTGGACTACCAGGGTATCTAATCCTGTTCGCTCCCCACGCTTTCGCTCCTCAGCGTCAGTACCGGCCCAGACCACCGCCTTCGCTGCTGGTGTTCCTCCTAATATCTGCGCATTTCACCGCTACACTAGGAATTCCATGGTCCCCTACCGGCCTCAAGTCATGACAGTATCGAATGGCAGCTCCAGGTTGAGCCTGGAGATTTCACATCCGACTTATCAAACCGCCTACGAGCTCTTTACGCCCAATAAATCCGGACAACGCTTGCACCCTACGTATCACCGCGGCTGCTGGCACGTAGTTGGCCGGTGCTTCTTCTGCAGGTACCGTCACAATCGTCCCTGCTGAAAGGAGTTTACAACTCAGAAAGCATTCGTCCTCCACGCGGCGTTGCTGCATCAGGCTTTCGCCCATTGTGCAAGATTCCCCACTGCTGCCTCCCGTAGGAGTCTGGGCCGTGTCTCAGTCCCAGTGTGGCTGATCGTCCTCTCAGACCAGCTACCCGTCGAAGCCTTGGTAGGCCATTACCCCACCAACAAGCTGATAGGCCGCGAGCTCCTCCCGAAGCGGAATCCATTTCCTCATCCGACCATGCGATCAGATGGGGATATCCGGTATTAGCACCGGTTTCCCGGTGTTGTCCCGGTCTTCGGGGCAGATTGCTCACGTGCTACTCACCCGTTCGCCACTCTTTCTTCATCGGTATTGCTACCGAATGGAAAGCGTTCGACTTGCATGTGTTAGGCACGCCGCCAGCGTTCGTCCTGAGCCAGGATCAAACTCTCCATCGAGGTTCTTGGTTCAGTCCCGAAAGACCTCTCCGCAAACCGAAGAGCCACCAGGGAAGGACTCTCTCCCCTGATGACGACAGTTGCCAAGTTCCCCGAGGGGTTCCCAACACCTGCCATTGCTGTAATTCATTGACAGTCGGCTCATCCGTGCCGAAGCACGCCGAGCCGCCCGCACTGGCTTTTGGCTCTCACTTTTCCGTTTTCAAGGAGCGACCGGGCACATACCGATACTGCCGGTATAGGTGCCGGGAACTCCGAAGGACGACATCGGACGGTGGTTTGACACCGCTGAAGCGTTTCCTTCGGTACCTATCGCTCGAGTCCGAAGACCCGTTGCGACGGGAAGATCACATTAACAGACTCAGAGCGTGTGGTCAACGCAGGCCGCGTGCAGCCTTAGGCCGCCGATATCGGCCCGTGCACTCCACAAAGAGCTGTTGGCGTCAGTGTATCGGTGGGCCCTTCTTCACATGCGGATCCCCCGAAACCCACCAACGCCAAGGCGACGCTACACCGACTGAGATGCCTATCCTTACGCCCTGACCTGGATGTTTGGGTGGAGGTGTTCCATCGTCACAGATGGTGAGGTCCCCCGGCCTACAGAGGTCAACACCATTATCGTCCCCAGTGATGCCAAAAGCCTGCGCCAGTTTGGCGGGGCCATTGCAAAGATCGATATCTCGTCGGGCCGCCGGACGGACTGCTCGCATCTCTTCGATGCCAGCCAGGGGCGAAAGCGCTCGAATCAGTACTGCTCGCGCCAC
Organism: uncultured Acidimicrobiaceae bacterium; assembly: GCA_963803215.1. Taxonomy (GTDB): domain Bacteria; phylum Actinomycetota; class Acidimicrobiia; order Acidimicrobiales; family RAAP-2; genus CAWDLP01. The sequence goes on along the minus strand of CAWDLP010000023.1, from coordinate 56,292 downwards.
GCTGATCGGCGCCGCAGACGACGTTGGCGCACCAGTGCATGCCGTAGGTGAAGTAGACGTAGAGATGGCCTGGGGGCCCAAACATGACCCCAGTACGTGGCGTCTCGCCCCGATAGGCGTGAGAAGCCGGGTCGTCCTCACCCCGGTAGGCCTCCACCTCAACGATGCGGCCTATGCGGTTCCCTCGCACCAGAACCTTGTTGAGCAGCCAGGGCGCCACATCGAGCGAGTCCCCGCCCAGATCATCTCGGGCCACGATGTTCATGGGACGGTCACACCCCAGGCATAGGGCCATGGCCTGGTCAAGAAGCGGCGTCTGACTCCGCCTGGGGCAGCTGTTGGGACAGGCGGGAACGATCGACCCCAAGGCGTCGAATAAAACGATCCATCTGCTCAGCCACAGGTTTGGGTCCAGCGCCCCCAGCGGTGGTGCGGCGGGTGACCGCGACACCCGGGGCCAGGAGGTTGGCACCGGCTTCGCCCAGGTCAGGATGGGCCTGGACCAACTCCACCAAAGGCACACGCCGATCGATCGATTCATGGACCAGACCGCCCACCAACGCATGCGCTTGGCGAAAGGGCATGCCGTTTTCAACCAGGAGCTCGGCCAGGTCGATCGCTGCAGTGCCAGGCCCATCGGCTGCGGCCTGCATGCGGTCGTGATCCCACGCCACCGAGGCGTAAAGACCACCTAACGCCAGCAGGGCCAGTCTGATCTGCTCGACGGAGTCGAAGAGCGGCTCTTTGTCCTCTTGGAGGTCTCGATTGTACGAAAGCGGCAGGCCCTTCAAGGTGACGAGGAGGCCAGTCAGATTCCCAATGAGTCGACCGGCTTTACCCCGGGCCAGTTCGGCGATGTCGGGGTTCTTCTTCTGCGGCAACATCGAACTTCCCGTGGCAAACGAATCTGCCAGCACACAGAAGCCGAATTCTTCGGTTGACCACAGCACGATCTCTTCGCCCATGCGAGAGAGATGCACGGCGAGGAGCGAAAGATCGAACAGCGCCTCCGCCACAAAGTCACGGTCGGACACCGCGTCGAGGGAGTTTTCGAATCGACTGTGAAAGCCAAGCTCTTCCGCCACCAGATCGGGATCGAGCGCGAGCGATGAACCGGCGAGCGCACCGGCTCCGAGGGGCGACACATTTAAGCGGTCGATGGTGGCCAGTATGCGATCAACGTCGCGGGCCAGGGCCCACCCGTGGGCCATGAGGTGATGGGCCAAGAGGACCGGTTGTGCCCGCTGCATGTGGGTGTACCCCGGCAGATAGGTGTCGCCGGCCTCTTGGGCTCGGACCAAGAAGACGTCTTGGAGATCCATAACGAGCGACACGACCTGGCCGAGCCTGCGTCGCGACCAAAGGCGCAGGTCAGTTGCGACCTGATCGTTACGACTCCGCCCCGTGTGGAGCTTCGCTCCTACGTCGCCCGAGAGCTCAGTGACCCTCCGCTCAACGGCGGTGTGTACGTCTTCGTCGTCAGGAAGAAAGACGAACGTCCCGTCGGCCAGCTCCCCCGCCACTTGATCGAGCGTGGATAGCAGCATGACAACTTCATCATCGGTCAAGATGCCAGCGCGGCCGAGACCATTTACGTGCGCCTTCGACCCGACGATGTCGTCGGGTGCGAGGGTCTGGTCGTAGTCGATGCTGACCGTGAAGGCGGCGAGCTCTTCCGCCATGCCTTCGCTCAGTCGACCATGCCACAGCGTCATGACGAACTCTCAGCCCCCGGACCTTGCCGCGCCGCCCAGGTGGCGACGCCCAGTCCCCACAGTCGCACAAATCCTTCGGCGTCGCTGTGACGGAAGGTGTCGGTTGCGTCGTAGGTGGCCAAGCCGTGATCGTAGAGAGCGACCGGGCTACGCCGACCTACCACCGTGCACGTACCAGGGACGTCGAAACGCAGACGCACGTCACCGGTGACGTGTCGTTGCGACTCGTCGATGAACGCATCGAGGGCGGCCTTCAAGGGCGAGAACCACATGCCGTCGTAGACCAACTGGGACCACCGAGGCTCTAGGCGAATCTTCTCGTGGAGAAGATCGCGCTCAAGGGTGAGATCTTCCAAGTCAGCGTGGGCCAACAGCAACGCCAGGGCGCCTGGGCATTCGTAGACCTCACGGCTCTTGATACCGACACGGCGATTTTCGATCATGTCGAGGCGGCCAAAGCCCCGCGAGCCCGCCATAACGTTGACCTCCTCAATCAGCTGCGTTGGGCTGAGGACGCGCCCGTCGAGCGACACGGGGACGCCTGACTCAAAGCCGACGATGACCTCGATCGAGGCTGTTTCAGTCGGCCGCGTCAAGGTGTACACGTCGTCGGGGGCAGGGGCCCATGGGTCCTCGATGGCGCCGCATTCGATGGCCTTGCCCCAAAGGTTCTCGTCGATGGAGTAGAGCTTCTCCTTCGTGACGGTGATTGGGATCTCCCACTTGTCGGCCAACTCGACACACTGTTCACGGCTGAGACCCCAGACTCGCGCTGGAGCAAAGATCTCAAGGTCAGGGGCCAGTGAGCGAGTGCCTACTTCGAATCGCACCTGGTCGTTGCCCTTGCCGGTACAACCGTGCGCGACGCCGGTCGCTCCGTGTCGGCGCGCTTCGGCCACGAGATGTCGGACGATGACCGGCCTGGATAGCGCTGAGACCAAGGGGTACTTACCCTCATATTTGGCGTTGGCTTTGATGGCTGGCACACAGAACTCTTCGGCCATCTCGTCGCGAGCATCAATGACTACGGCTTCAACGGCACCGGCGGCCAATGCTCGATTGCGAACGGCATCCCAGTCTTCACCGCCCTGGTCGGCGGCCTGGCCAACATCGACGGCGACAGCCACAACCTCCACACCCTCGTGCTCCATCATCCAGCGCACCGCCACCGAAGTGTCGAGCCCACCGCTGTAGGCCATCACGACCCGATTCGTCATTGTCTTTCTGTTCCCTTCCCTAGAGTCGACCGAGAAGCACTACTCCCTCGGTGTCTTGCGAATTTCATTGCAGCCACATTCATCGCGGCCAACGGTCGCAGCTGCTACTCATCCGGGCGCGTCGTCATCGTTAGAGAGAAGACCGGCCACTGAAGCCAACTGGTCGGCCATGTCGCTCCCGTTTCGTTTTTCATCAACGACGACCAGCACCGTGTCATCACCCGCCACTGTCCCGACAATCCATTCCAGGCCACTTCGATCCAGCGCAGAACCCACCACGTGCGCTGAGCCTGGTGGTGTACGAAGGACAACCAGGGACCCCGAATGGGCCACCTCAACCACCCACTCCCCCAGAACTCGACGCAGATGGTCTTCTGGAGCGATCTGCTGGACGGGGAGCTCCGGCAAGGCATAGGCCGTATCACCGCCGGGAACTCTGACTTTGATCGCGCCCAGGTCTTCCAAGTCGCGCGAGACGGTCGTCTGAGTGGCGTCAATTCCATCCTGGGCCAAGAGCTCAACCAACTGCGATTGATTGGCCACCGCTTGGGACTCCAGCAGCTTGGTGATTCGATGCTGGCGCTGATTCTTCGTAATCTTCACACCGATACCTCCGTGCCCTGCTGTTCCATCAGCCATGCGAAGAGGCCGCGCATGGCGGTCTTCCGGTGGGCGGCTTGGATCCAGACCACGCTTCGGGATCCTTCAATGACCTCGTCGGTAATCTCTTCGCCCCGGTGGGCCGGCAAACAGTGCATGACAGCAACATCGGCGGCGGCAACATTCACCATGGCGGTGTCGATAGTGAATCCGGAGAAGTCGGCGACGCGCTGGGCTGCTTCAGCTTCTTGACCCATTGATGTCCACACGTCGGTGTAGAGCGCGTCGACGCCGGTGGCGGCCTCGATGGGATCGTTGGTAACGACGACTGATCCACCGCGACCCGACGAGGACGCCAATTCGTTGAGCGCGGCCACGGACGGGTCAGAGAACGAGTACCCGTCGGGAGAGGCAATCCGAATCTCCATGCCGGTCATGACCCCGGCTTGAGCCACTGACCACGCCATGTTGTTGGCGTCGCCGATGTAGGCCAGCGTGCGGCCGGCCAACGATCCGTGGCCGTCATCTTGGGCACTGTCCGACATGAAGAGCTGGCGCAGAGTCAACAGGTCAGCCAAGGCCTGACAGGGGTGGGACTGCCCGGACAACAGGTTGACCACGGGCACACCAAACGACCCCCGATCGAGGGCCTCCGCCATCCGAGTCAGGAGACCATGCTCAAAGACACGGGCGCACACAATGGCGTGATAGCCCGCGAGGGTCCGGGCCACATCTTCAGCCGATTCACGGGTATCGATCCCAACTTCATGGCCTTGGATGTAAATGGCGTGACCACCAAGGTCGAAGGCTGCCATCTCGGTGGAGTTGCGCGTCCGATTGGACGGTTTCTCGAACACCATGGCGACGCCTTTGCCCTCGAGGGGACGACCCAGCGTGGATGACTCAGCCAACGTCAGCAGTCGATCCAATTCGTCAACGGAAAGGTCGTTCAACTCCAAGAAATGTCGGGTCGTCACTGTGCCGCCCCACTCACATCACCCAGGATCTGTAGCGCCTGGTCGATTTCCGTCTCCGACACCAACAGGGAAGGCGCAAGTCGAATCGCATTGGGCAAAACGGCATTGACCAGAAGGCCGCTCTCGAGCGCGGCCTTTGCCACATCTTTCGCCACGGGACTGCTGAGTTGGGCGGCCAACAAGAGGCCACTTCCACGCACGGCCACCACACCCTTCAGCCCGGCCAGACCGGCCGCCAACTGCGCCCCTCGCACCGTGGCCCTTTGACAGACCCCTTCAGACTCCATCACGGCCAACGTGGCTTTCACGGCAGACAGGGCCAAGGGCTGACCACCGAAGGTGGATCCATGGTCGCCCGGCCCGAACGCGGCCGCCACTTCGGCCCGGGCCCAACAGGCTCCGACGGGCATGCCGTTGCCCATGGCTTTCGCCATAGTGACCACATCAGGCGACAAGCCTTGGGCCTGGAATGCGAACCAATGGCCGGTGCGGCCGAAACCAGTTTGAATCTCGTCGACCATGAGCAGCACGCCTCGTTCGTTGCACAGCTCTCGCACGCCTCGCAGATAGTCAGAACTCGGCGCGATGACGCCGCCTTCACCCTGAATCGGCTCAAGCAACACTGCCGCAGTGATCTTCGGATCAATGGCGGCGTCGAGCGCGGCCAGATCGTCGTAGGGCACATAGCCAAAGCCGTCAGGTAGCGGTTCGAAGCCGGCGTGTTTGTTGGGTTGACCCGTCGCGGTCAAGGTGGCGAGCGTCCGTCCGTGAAACGAGTCAGAGGCCGAGATGACGACGTGGCGTCCGTCGCCGGCCCAACGTCGAGCCAGTTTGAGCGCGCACTCGTTGGCCTCCGCTCCTGAGTTACAGAAGAAGATCTGTCCACCGGCTCGGACTTCGCCCCCACCGATCAGACGGTCGATGGTGACAGAAACGTCGGGAGCAAGGACGTTGCCGTAGAGATTGGAGACGTGACTCAGGGTCTTGGCCTGCTCTCGCACGGCCTCGGCCACCGTTGGGTGGGCGTGACCGAGTGACGTCACGGCCAACCCCGAGATGAAGTCCAAGTACTGCTTGCCCGAGGCGTCGAAAAGCCAACTCCCCTGACCCCGTACGAATGTGGCCGGCGGGTCGTAGTACGTGGCCATGAGCGCACTCGTATCTGGCCCGGTGGCGACCGACCTCGATTGGTCGACCATCATCGGATCACCATGGTGCCAACACCTGAATCCGTGAAGAGCTCCAGCAGGAGGGCGTGGGGCACTCGACCGTCCAAAATGTGGGCTCGATCAACGCCACTTCGCACCGCGTTAGCGCAGGCCTCAATCTTGGGTGCCATGCCGCCGGTGGCCGCCCCTGAAGCTAGGAGTTCATCAAGTACCGCAGTCGTTACTTGATGCAACAACGTCTTGGCATCGTCTGGCACGGCCCGGAGACCCTCGATATCAGTCAAAAAGATGAGCTTGACTGCCTCCAACGCTTCGGCCAAAGCACCCGCCACCGTGTCGGCATTGATGTTGTAGGCCTGTCCGGCGGCATCAGCTCCGATGGTGGCTATGACCGGGATGAGTCCCTCGGCCACCAGGCTCTGAAGAATGGTGGTGTCGACCTGCAGCACGTTGCCGACAAAACCAAGATCAACGTCACGCGGCGCGGCCGTAATCAGATTGGCGTCCTCGCCCGAGAGCCCCACCGCCAATGCGCCGTGGACGTTGATGGCTGAGACAATGTCGCGATTGACCTTGCCGACCAGCACCATGCGGGCCACGTCCAGGGTGTCGGCGTCGGTGACCCGAAGGCCGTCGCGAAACTCAGTCTCTTTCCCCAGCCGCCGCAACATCTCACCGATCTGAGGTCCGCCACCATGGATGACAACAGGAAGGATGCCGACACTGCGCATGAGGACGACGTCTTGCGCGAATGAGGTCAGCGCGGTGTCTTCACCACCGTCTGAACCCGAGAGGGCATTGCCCCCGTACTTGACGACGACGATCTTTCCCCAGAACTGGCGGATATAGGGCAGGGCTTCGGCCAGAAGCGACGCGGTCTGTTGGGCGTCGGCGTTCATGAGGTCGTGCGATTCTCGTCGATGTAGCCGTAGCCCAGATCGGTCGAAAGCACCACGGCTTTGCCGTCCCCTAGGCCAAGATCCGACACGATCTCAATGTGACGACCAGCCATGTACGCGCTGACCGCAGCGGCGTCATGTGCCGCCGCCACGCCGCTGGCGCACACGATGGTGCCGCCATAGGCGATCGACAACTGATCCATCGCAAAGGCCACCCCGGCACTGCCAAGTTCGCTGGCCACCCGCCCCCAGTAGGGGTCCTCCCCATTAAGCGAGCACTTCACTAACAACGAGTCCGCCACTTTCCGGGCCGCCTGGTGAGCCTCGGCGTCACTGATGGCTCCCGTCACCACGATGTGCGCCACCTTGGTCGCCCCTTCGGCGTCGTCCACCATCTGAGCCGCTAACGATGCACACACTTCGGTCACTGCCGCCGCCAGGACGGAGCGCGACGGTTGAGATCCCTTACCGCTCGCCATGAGGATGACGGTGTCGTTGGTTGACGTGCAGCCGTCAACCGTCATGTCGTTGAATGACACCGCCACCGCTTCGGCCAGTACTTCGGCCAGCGTGTCAGCATCGCATTGGGCATCCGTTGTGACCAGGGCCAACATGGTGGCCATATTTGGCGCCAACATGGCCGCGCCTTTCGCCATGCCGCCGACGGTAAAACCATCACCCGCGCTCAGATGCGTCTTCGGCACGGTGTCGGTGGTCATGATGGCCCGTGCTGCGTCTTCCCCACTGCTGGCATCGGCCGCCCGCTGGGCCACGATGCCCGCAACGTGGGGCAGCGCGACGTCAATCGGGAACGGTATTCCAATGAGTCCGGTCTGACAGATCAAGACATGCTCTGGCTCAGAATCCAGTTCGGTTGCCACCGCTTGACACAACGCTCGCGACGCCTCTGTGCCTGGTGTACCTGTCGCGGCATTGGCGTTGCCTGACGTGAGGATCACGGCCGCAATCTGACCGGCGGTTGCCGATAGGTGATCCCGACTGACCTGGACTGGTGCCGCCGCGGCACGGTTCGAAGTGAAGACGGCAGCCGTCGGCACCGGTTGACCGTCAGCCGTTGCCACGACCGCCACGTCGGGCACTCCTTCACCCTTGATACCGGCCGACCCACCAACGGCGACGAATCCTTTCGGTGCGGTGACGCTCACGGGTAGAGCCCCGCCAGCGGAAGACCTTCGGTTTCGGGCCGACCGAGAGCAAGATTGGCGCACTGCACCGCTTGTCCAGAGGCGCCCTTGATCAGATTGTCGATGGCACACAGCACCATGACCCATCCGGTCCGCTCGTCGACTCGAGCGGACAGATGGGCACAGTTGGATCCTGACACCGCCTTGGTCGACGGCGAATCGGGCCCCACCACAATGAAGGGTTCGTCGCCGTAGGCAATAGAAAGGACTTCAAGCACATCGTCGGTCGAAAGACCAGGAGCGCTGGGCCGGGCATAACACGTGGCCAATATGCCTCGAACCATTGGCACGAGGTGCGGCGTGAACAGCACTGAGGCTTCCAGTACCTGCTCGATCTCGGGGGTATGGCGATGATTCAAGAGACCGTAGGCCCGGAAATCCTCGTCCACGGTGCCAAAGTGCAGGTTTTCACTCGCCCCCCGACCTGCACCCGAAACCCCGCTCGCGGCGTCCACGATGATGCCGGTCGGCTCCACCAGCCCGGCGCGTAGCAACGGGGCCAAGGCCAAGCTCGCCGACGTGGGATAACAGCCCGGAACAGCAACTTTCGTTGCGCCAACCAACTCATCACGGAACAGCTCTGGCAGCCCGTAGGCGAACTCAGCCAAGAGTGCTGGGGCGCTGTGCTCTTCGCCGTACCACGTCGGGTACAAACTGGCATTGTGGAGGCGAAAATCGGCAGCGAGGTCGATGATGATGCCCACATGGTCGGCCAATTCGGGCACGATGCGCTGCGACTCCCCATGGGGTAACGCACAGAACACCAGGTCAAGACCACGAAATGCCTCGACGTCGTTCGATTCGTAGGTCATCCCCGGATAGGCCGCAGCCAACGAGGGGGTATGTTCCGCCACCCGCTGTCCGACGTGGGAGTGCGCCGTGGCGACAACGATGTCGAGCTCGGGGTGAGCCGCACAGAGGCGAAGGAGTTCCACCCCGGTGTAGCCCGAGGCGCCAAAGAGACCCGCTTTCATTGCAATACTATACACACCACTGCATACTCATACAATCAACACGGGGCGGATCGGCTAGATGCAGCTGTAGTGGCGTGTCCAGGCTGGACGGAGCGACCGTTCGGCGTCGGCCAAGTGGCCCTTCTCGTGGCTACACGAGATCCTTCGACCAGTAGTTCGAGTGCGCGATGAGTTCACAGCCAAGCGCCTCATTGACTGCGATCATCCATGGATTATCGGTGGCATTCCACGTCGAGATATGTGTGGTTCGAGGAGAATACTGTGCCACGGCACGGAGGTTGCAGAGTTTGACGGCCAGTCCCAGTCCATGACCTCGATGCTCGACTAAGACCAAGGTGTCGTGTTGATAGGCGAACTCTGGGACACCTAGCGGCACTGCTATCTCGGTGAAGGCGACCAAGCGCCCGGTCGAACGATCCTGGGCCACTGAGATGACCATGGTTCGGTTCTCGGCCACAACACGAGCTTCGCCGGCACGAAGCCGCGCTTCGTCCCAGACCTCTTCTTCGAGACCCGTTTCGCCCCTTGGGACATCGGTTGACATTCGGCGCCCAAACTCAAGTCGGTCTTCAACGAACTCATCGGGCCACGGCCCTGTCCATGCCATGAGGTCATAGCCGGCGTCCTTCGCTCGTTGCTCTTCAATCTCAAGACGCTCAAGGACATTGGCACTGAGCGGAAGCGTCAGTTCGCGGCGGGCATTGACCTGGGCCACCGAAAAGCCGTGGTGCTCGGCAAAATAACGCCCGCTCGAACGACCAATGAGGGCCAAGGGTTCGGTCTGGACATAGTTGGCCACGACGGTTCGCCCTTCATCTCGTACAAACTGCTCGATGGCCACAAGGAGCTGCGAGCCCAGGCCCTGCCGCCGATTCTCGGGTGGTACCGAGATATCGACAAAGGCCTTTTCAAGATTGTCCATTCGGGGCAACTCGACCGACGCTGACGCTCGCACCACTCCCCCGTCGTCACGAAACACGAAATCAACCGTGCGGATTGGACCTTGCTCGTCAAGAGCCGCCGCTGAGAGCTCCGAACGTTGCCAACCCGGCCGGCCGGGCCAGGCGTCTTCGTGGGTGAGCCGAACCATCTCGTACCAGGCGTTGAAGACCTCGTCGTCGCTTGGGTCGATCTGCTCCACTGCCATGCACAAACTCTTGCACGGTCTAATAGGAAGTTCTGGGTTGCAGTTACCGAAGCGTGGCGCCGAGGGCCTCGGCGGCGGTGATACAGGCCCTCCGGCACTCGCCAACTTCAGCGTCGGTCAGGGTGCGATCGTGCGCGCAGAATCGCAAGCGAAAGGCCAAGGAGCGAGTGCCCTCGGCCAGCGAAGGACCTCGATAAACATCAAAGAGTGAAAGGGACTCCAGAAGGTCTCCCCCAGCCGCCCTCAGTCCACGAGCGAGTTCATCGGCCGCCACCCCATCGTCCACCACAAAGGCCAGATCAATGTCAGAAGATGGAAATCGACTGATTGATCGAGCTTGCATGTCCCGACGCGACACTTTGCTGTGATCTCCCAATAAGCCGAGATCTACCGAGAGCCAACCGATCCGAGTCTGAGTACTGGGGGTTCCTGGCTCGTGGGTACCAAACGACTCGGCCACGGCTGGGTCAATCTCCCCGACGGCTCCAATGATCTGGTCTTGAGAGACCAAATAGGCCGAACGGGTGGGATGCAGTCCGGCCGTCGTTTCGTCGTCGCCCGTTGGCGACGTGCTGGCGTTCACCACTCGCACGCCATCAAGACCCAGCGCGTCGGAGAGGACGTGCCACGCCGCCACCGCTGACGTGGCGTCGTCGTTGCCCTCGGCAAACACCGCGCTCAGCATCTCGCGCTCTCCTGGCAACTCGGCTCGCGCTGTGCCCCCGGCACCGCTGCGCTCGACCAGGCGTCCATGGCCGAGGGCCGGATGAGAAAACACCACACCAACTTCAAAGAGTCGAATGAGGCCTTGGCGACGATCGGCGTTGTACGCCAACGCTCGAAGAAGTCCCGGCATCATGGTGCGTCGAAGCACCGACTCGGTCGAGACCAGCGGATCAAGCAACGCCACCGTGGGCCCGGTGAGACCGATGCGATCGTGATCAGCGTCTTCCAAGAAGCTCTTGGTCCAGGCTTCGGAGAGACCCAGACCACACATGACATCTTTGACCTTTCGCCTGGTTCGTTGCCGTTCGTTCAGGCGACCAGGGTCCGGCCATGTTGGTTGGTGCCGGGCCAACTTCGTATAACTGAATGTGCGCGCCACCTCTTCAATGACATCCTCGACGCCAAACGGGGCCGGGCGAATGTCCGGTCGATTGGTTGGCACGCCGACGGCCACTGTTTCGCCCCCCGCTGTCACCGAGAATCCAATGGGCTCCAAAAGGTCTGCCACCTGGACCGCCTCGAACGTCGAGCCCAATAGCGCGTTGATACGAGACAGAGGCACGTCAATGACCAGGGGCTCGGGTAGGTCACCTCTCACGTCGAGAAGGCCCTTGGCCTTGGTCAGCTGGCCACTCGGCATACTTTGGGCCAACAGCTGGGCAAACCTGGCGGCTGCGGCCTCTAACGCTTTGGGGTCGGTGCCCCGCTCAAAACGCGCCGACGCCTCGGATCGCAGACCCAACCGCTTTGACGTTCGGGCAATGGCCATTGGTTCGAAATAGGCCGCTTCCAGGAGCACTTCTGATGTGGCGGCGCTGATCTCAGATGAGGCTCCACCCATCACGCCCGCAATACCGACTGGCGTGTCGTTGGCGTCGCAGATCAAGCAGTCCTCGCCGTTGTCGCCCAGACCACGACCGGGCGTTCCCACCGTGCGAACAACACCATCGAGAGTTTCAACCGTCTCGCTCGGAGCAGCCTTACGCACGCGAAGCCCTCGACCAGGGAGCAGTGCTAAGTCGTAGGGGTGGGTGGGCTGACCCAACTCCAACATCACGTAGTTGGAGGCGTCCACCACGTTGTTGATCGGTCGCATGCCGGCCAAGATGAGGCGCCTTGCCACCACATGCGGTGATGGACCAACCGTCACACCACTCAGCACCGTCACCGTCATACGAGGACACAGGTCGGGCGCTTCGATCTCGAGCGTGGCCACCGATGTCACCGGGTCACCGTCGGCGACGTCGTCTGCGATTAAGAGGCATCGAAAACGGCAACCCAAGTCGAGCGGCCAAGTCACGAGCAATGCCGCTCATGCTCCAGGCGTCAGGGCGATTGCCCTCGACGGCAATGTCGAAACACAACGTCCGACTCAATACCAAGGGCCTCGGTCAGCGGTATGCCGGGCGCGACACCGTCGGCCGGTTCAAGGATCAGTAGTCCGGCGTGGTCTTGGCTGAGGTTGAGCTCGCGACCCGAACACAACATCCCGTTCGACACCACGCCCCGCATCTTTCGAGACGTGATCTCGAATCCTCCCGGCAACACGGCCCCGACCGGGGCCAGAGGAACCAGGTCGCCCACGGCGAAGTTGGTGGCCCCACACACGATCTCCATCGGACCTTGGCCCGCGTCAACCTGCACCAATCGGATCCGGTCGGCACCTTCAATGGCACTGATCCCCTCAATCCGAGCAACCACGACATCGGCCAAGCCCTCGCCGACGAGTTCGGTCGACTCGACCACGAGACCAAGATCGTCAAGGGTGGCGGTGAGCAAGGCCACGTCGTTCGGGAATGGGGCGAAGTCATTCAGCCAACTCAGAGGGGCGCGCATCATCGCCTCAGAACTGCGCCAAGAAGCGCATGTCGTTTTCGATCATGGCGCGCATGTCGGCAATGCCAAAGCGCATCTGAGCGCAACGGTCGATGCCGAATCCGAAGGCGAATCCGGACCATTCCTCAGGATCGATACCAACGGCTGCAAAGACCGCGGGGTCGACCATGCCGCACCCGCCAAGCTCAATCCATCCGGTGTCCGAGCATGTCCGACACCCGGTGCCGTGACAGATGGTGCAGGTGATCTCAAACTCAGCCGATGGTTCGGTGAACGGGAAGTATGCCGGACGGAGTCGCGAATGAATGTCGGCACCGAAATAGGCCGTCGTGAACGTTTCAATGGTGCCGGCCAAGTCACCGAACGTGATGGCGCGGTCGACCACGAGACCTTCTATCTGGTGAAAGACGGCCAGGTGTCGGGCGTCTTCTGTCTCACGTCGGAAGCACCGTCCCGGCATGACGGCGTGAATTGGCAGCGACTCGTTGTTCACTGCCTCTTCCATGAGATGGATCTGCACGGGCGAGGTATGGGTACGCAACACGATGGTTTCGGGTTCACCCAGATCGAGGTAGAAGGTGTCCCACATGCCCCGGGCCGGATGGGCCGGCGGGATGTTGAGCGCTTCGAAGTTGTACCAGTCGGTTTCAACCTCTGGACCTTCGGCCACGACGTAGCCCATACCGACGAAGACATCTTCAAGTTCGGCTTGGGTGGCCGAGACCAGATGGAGATGGCCCCGCTGTACGGGATTGTTCACCTGCTCGAGCAACACCTCGGTGAGGTCGAGTCGATCTTGGTCGAGCATCTGTTGACGCTCGAGGGCGGCCAGTTCAGATCTGCGACCTTCGACCAAGGCTTCTATTTCGGTGCGCACCTCGTGGAGAACTTGGCCGGCCTCGCGACGCTGTTCGGGATCGAGTTGGCCCAGTTGACGATGAGACCCGGCCAGTGCCGACTTTTTGCCCAAGACCGCCGTCGCAACCTCAGAAAGGGCAGCCAGACTCGAAGCCGCGGCCACCTGGGACGCCGCATCCTGGCGGAGGCGGTCGACGTCGATCACGCCGTTCGTCATGATTGCTGGCCTTCGGACATCCCGGGAATCCTATGGCCCGCATCAGGCTGTGGCGCGCCCGGTGCTCGCCGACGTTGACGCAGCGCTTCAAAGGCAATTACCGGCGGTGGCGACGCCGACGTTGAGCGACTCGGCCTGACCCTCCATATGAATGCCAACCGTGGCGTCGAGCAGCGCGACTGTTGGTGCCCCGAGGCCCGATGATTCGTTGCCAACGACCAAGGCCGTCGGCACGGTCCAGTTGACGTCCAAATAGTCCTCTCCCCCTCTCACCACTGTCCCTATGCGGGTAAAGCCCAAGGTGCCGAGCTGGGAGAGGACATCGGCCGCGTCAGCGCCGACCACGACCGGAAGATTGAAAATGGATCCGGCCGATGATCGAACCGTTTTCGGGTTGTAAAGGTCGACCGTGCCGCCACAGGCCACGATGGCCGTCGCTCCAGCCGCGTCGGCCGTGCGCAAGATGGTGCCGGCGTTGCCCGGATCGCGCACGTCGACCAAGACCACGATCAACCCTTCTCGGGCCAATGTGTCCAAGCCCACGTCGAGCATCGGCAGCACCGTCATCACCGGTTGCGGAGTGACCGTGTCGGCAATCTTCTCAATGACACCCGGGGCCAAATCAAAGACCCGAATGCCTTTAGCCAGTGCTTGCTCGCATAACTCGGTTACGTCATTGTCGGTCGCGCCCTCGGGCGCGACATAGACCGATTCAATGGCGGCCCCCGCATTGAGCGCGACCCGGAGAAGTTCAATGCCCTCAGCGACAAAGACGCGCTCTACCCAGCGGGTAGCTCGCTTGTTCAAAAGCCGTCGAAGTCGGCGAACCCGCTGATGCGAGTAGGCCAGCGGCTGGCTCAGGAAGCGGCCTCGGCGACCGGTGCTTCGGCCAGTGCATCCGACGAAACCTTGACCAAAGCAGCGAATGCGTCAGCATCCGACACGGCCAAGTCAGCCAACACCTTGCGGTCAACTTCGACTCCTGCAAGGTGCAGTCCATTGATGAATCGGCTGTAGCTCACGCCGTTAATTCTGGCTGCAGCATTGATGCGCTGGATCCAGAGTTGACGAAAGTCGCCCTTGCGGGCACGACGGTCCCGGTAGGCGTACTGCATCGAGTGCATGAGCTGCTCGTTGGCTGCCCGGTAGCTGCGACTCTTGTTGCCGTAATACCCCTTCGCCTGCTCGAGGACGGCGCGGTGGTGCTTGCGACCGTGAACGGAACGCTTCACTCGGGCCATGGGTATCTCCTATCTCGTAGTGGTGTGTGGTGTCGTTGTGTTGGTGGTGTGATGCCGAACATCGTGGGAACGATGACCGGGCCGGGCGAACCCCGGGTGTCGATCAGATGCCGAGCATTCTCCGCACGGCACGCTCATCGCCCTTGGCGATATCGGTCTCGCGACCAAGCCTGCGGGTCCGCGCACTCGACTTCTTCTCCAAGAGGTGCGAACGGAAAGCCTTGCGGCGACGGAGGCGACCAGTGCCGGTCACCTTGATCCGCTTTGCAGCTCCCTTGTCGGTCTTCATCTTCGGCATAACGTCATCCTTCTTCGCTGGCCGGTTCATCGACGCCCTGCGCAGCAACCGCTGCGGGAGCCAACTTCCCGTTCGTCTCTTCTGGCGCTCCGTCCGCTGACGGTGCGCTCTCACTCACAACCTCTGTGACCGCGGCCCCATTGGTTGCGGCCTCTACCTCTACCTCTACCTCTACCTCGGCCACTGGGGCCTCGGCGGCGTGCTTCCCACCTCGTGTGTTAGCCGATGCCTTGGATGCGGCGGCCTGCTTGGCTCGCTTATCCGGGGCGAGGACCATCACCATGTTGCGACCATCGAGCCGGGGTTCGGACTCCATCTTGCCGATGTCGTCCATTTGCTCTGCGATCCGGTCGAGGATTCGCTTGCCCAGTTCAGGATGGAAGACCTCGCGGCCTCTGAACATGATCGTGATCTTGACCTTGTGTCCCTCACCGAGGAAGCGGCCCACCTGACGGGTCTTGGTGTCGAAGTCGCCCGGACCGATCTTCGGCCGGTACTTCATCTCCTTGATCCCAACGTGGACAGCCTTGCGGCGACTCTCCTTCGCCCGCTGGGCCTCATCGAACTTGAACTTTCCGAAGTCCATGATTCGACAGACCGGGGGGTTGGCCATGGGGGCCACTTCAACAAGGTCTAAGTCGAGATTGCGAGCGATGGTGAGTGCTTCAGGGAGCGCCTTTATGCCGAGCTGTACGCCGTCAGGATCGACAAGTCGCACTTCACGGGCACGAATCCGGTCGTTGATCCGGTGCTCACTGGTGGGGTCGGTAACTATGCCGCATCGCGCCTCTCACTAGGATTCGCGGTCTCTCCGCGAACCATTCGGTGGAGCGGTGCCGACATCCGAGCTAGGCCCGAATCGGTGTCACATCGACCCGGCGCACTCTCGCAGCGCCTATTGCACCGCGGTGGCCGGGTGGAGGCGACCCCTCAGGGTGGCCCCGCTTCCTTGGTTCCTGACTGCGTAGAGTACCAGCATGAGCAGCCTTTGGACACCGTCAGGGGAACACACCCCCAAAAACGACCCGCCCGCCTCAGCCAGTGCTGGAGGCATACCGGAGGGCGATTCGAGCCCCATCGCCCCCCCGCCCGGGGCCGATCAGCCCAGCGATGCCAACGCCGCCGATATGGAAGAGATGCGCCGCCAGCTGGCCAGTGCACCGGCCGATGTCGTCATCGCCAACCACTGCTACGGCCTCTTTGAGCTGGCCGCCATCTACCTTTCTCAGTCACCTCCCATGTTGGGAGAGGCCCAACTGGCCATTGACGGACTCGGTGCGTTGGTCGAAGGTCTCGAAGGCCGTTTAGGTGAGGCCGAACCGGCCCTCATCGACGCTGTCTCCCAGGTGCGTTTGGCCTTTGTGCAGCTGCGGGCGGTGGAACAGGCGGCGGCCCAAGAGGCCGAAGCCTCGGCCGTGGATCCGTCCACCAACTAACCATTGCGCCCGCACCGAGCACCCCATGCGGCCGAGGGGCATCAACGTGGACGGGCTGGCTGACGCTGGCGTTGACCTTCGATCGGCCCTGGCGAGCGATGGACCCTTTCTGGCTCAGATGCTGGTCGAGGCCTTTGCTGGGCGACCGGGCGCAACGAAGCCATTGGTCGCAGAAGCCATGGCCCGTGCGGAAATTGCGCGTTTAGGTCCGAGGAAGACCTCGAGCGGACGATTTCGGCTTCTCGTCTTCGTCAGATTCGGGAAGGCTGACCAGGCCACGGGCCTCCAACCGACCCAAGTGGCCCGGCACGACCAAGAAGGTCACCGGCGTCCCTACCTCGATGAGGCGTGAGCCGTCGGCAATCGCCGTTGAATGGAAAGCCAGTTCGGTGCCGTCGTCACACCGCACGACTCCGAGGGCATGGGCCTCGTCAAAAGCCAGCACTGATCCAAGGGACGGCCTTCTCAGATCTCTCGGCGCCGCCATCGCTCAGTGCACGATCTTGGACAGTGCTAACTCCAAGATGTCAGTCGCCCCTTGGTCCTTCAGAGCCGGGATCAAGGTATTGATCTCTGACTTTTGCACCACCGTCTCCAAGGCATAGCCGCTCCCGCCCGAAAGCTCCGAGACGGTCGGGGAACGAAGTGACGGCAACGCTCCTATAACGGCCTCCAAGCGATCCGCCGGCACGTTGAGTTTGACCAGCACCTTTTCTCTGGCCTCCAACGTGCCTTGTAACAGCGTGAAGAGCTGCTCCATGGCGTGGCGCTTTTTGGGATCGTTGGCCGACTCTCGATTCGCAATTAGTTCGGTGTGCGAGAGCAACAGCGTGTCGATGATGCGAAGCCCGGCCGCCCGCAGCGCCCGACCGGTCTCAGTGATCTCCACCACACAGTCAGCAATGTCCGGCACCTTGGCCTCGGTGGCGCCATACGAGAGCGAGACGTCAGCATCGACCCCGTGTTCGAGAAGCGAACGGCGCGTGAGCTCTGGGTACTCGGTGCTCACGCGCAAACGCTGTGGGTGAGCGGCCAGATCAGCCAGGGACGAAAAGGGCGATTCGTTGGCCACGGCCAGGACCACTCGGATTGGATTGGACGTGGCTTTCGAATACTGCAGGACACCAAGGGAGACCACGTCGCTGCCGCGCTCTTCAATCCAGTCTCGACCAGTAATACCCAGATCAAAGAGGCCGTTGGCCACGTAGACCGGGATCTCTTGCGGGCGCAGAATCCGGACTTCGTCGACCCTCGGGTCGGCAATGGTGGCCCGGTAGTTGACGTCAGAGGCGCGCGATGACGGAGAGATCGGCCCCTGCGAACAGTTCGAGGGTGGCCGATTCGAGCGAGCCCTTAGGGAGGACCAGGCGGAGCATCGAAAGATTCTCGCAGACGGCGCGCCACCCCCGAACACCTACGGTTTCACTACCGGTGCATTCCACCCTAGAAGCCAGATCACCACCCATCCAGGGGTGGCCAAGCTCTTTCCCCACCCGTCGGTAGCGCTACAGGCTCTCCCAGCTAGCTTCAGCCACCGTTGGCGTCATGGGCTCATCGGTGACCTCGTCGCCCTCTGGCGTTTTGTCACCCGGTCCTTCGGTGCTCACAAACGCCGTCGTGCGCAGAGGGATCTCCTTGATGAGCCAGCTCAGAATGAAGCCGAGAACGACGAAGGGCACGGCCACCAAAAATGCAGTCTCCACCGAATGGCTGAACGCACTGATGACAAACGTGCGCTGAGCGGTGGGCAGATGGTCGATCTGGGCTGGGTTCGCGGTCACGCTTGATCCGCTGATCAGCTTCAGCTCGGCCGCTGTGGCATGGAGTTTCAGCTGTGAGATCAGCTTGTTGGCGAAGACCGCGCCGAGAATGGCCACACCGAACGCACCGCCAATAGTGCGAAAGAACGTTGCTGTGGCAGTGGCCACGCCCAAGGCGGAGTGCGGCACGGCGTTTTGCACCGCCACCACCAGCACCTGCATGACCAGGCCGATACCAAGCCCGGTAATGAACATGTAGATGGCCACTTCGCCGTAGGGGGTGTGAGGTCCAAGCCGGGTGAGAGAGAGCAGACCAAGGGCCAAGACAGCCGTTCCGACAATTGGGAAGACCTTGTAGCGCCCGGTGCGAGTCACCAAGCGCCCAGTCGTGATGAACGTGATCAGCATCCCGCAGATCATGGGCAACAGTTCGAGGCCAGAGAGGGTCGGCGAGGCACCGTGGACAACCTGGAGATAGAGCGGCAGGTAGATGATGGCCCCGAACATGGCGAAACCGATGATGAACCCGACACCCGAAGTGGCGGTAAAGGTCCGGTTCTTGAAGAGCCACAGCGGGATGATCGGCTCCGAGGCCTTTGTCTCAATGAAGCAGAAGGTGACAAGGGAGACCAGAGCAAGAAGTCCGGTGATGATGATCTCCGGTGAGCCCCAGGCGTACTCGGTGCCAGCCCAGCTGGTGAGCAAGATGATGCAAGTCACCCCCACCGACAAGAACGCAGTGCCGGCCCAGTCGATCTTGTGCGGCAGTCGCTGCACGGGCAGATGGAGCCTCGTGGCCACCACGAAGAGAGCCAAGATGCCGAGAGGCAGGTTGATGTAGAAGATCCAGCGCCATGACAGCTGCTCGGTGAAGAAGCCGCCGAGCAAGGGACCCGCCACATTGGTGATGCCGAAGACCACGCCGAAGTACCCCATGTACTTGCCCCGCTGTCGGGCCGGGATGACGTCACCCATGATGGCCTGAGCCCCGACCATCAGGCCGCCGGCGCCGATGCCCTGCACGGCTCGGAAGGCAATGAGTTCGGCCATGGACTGCGAGAGACCTGACAGCATCGAGCCCACGAGGAAGATGACAATGGCCAGCTGGAAGAGAGACTTTCGGCCGTAAAGGTCGCCCAACTTCCCCCAGAGCGGTGTGGAGATACAGGTAGCCAGGAGGTAGGCCGTCACCACCCACGACAGGTGGTTCAAGCCGTGAAGGTCTCCGGCGATCGTCGGCAGTGCGGTGGCCACGATGGTCTGGTCGAGAGCGGCCAGAGCCATGCCCAGCATGAGAGCGCTCAAGATCACCAAGATCCGGCGGTGCTCAGCCTTGGCGGCTTCCTCATCGAGCGGAACGTCAATCAGTTCAGTCATTGGCTTCGTCCAGGTCCCGCTCAAGGTCGGCCGCAAATCGACCAATGAGCTCGCCCATGACCGACAGTTCATCGTCGTCCCAATCTTGCAAAAGCTGCTCCAGCCAGATTCGACGGGCCCGCCGCACCCGCGCAATGGTTCGACGCCCAGCGGGCGTCAGGCGGATCCTCGACGCTCGGCGGTCGTCGGGATCGGTCTGGCGGACAACCATGCCCTCGCGCTCGAGCTGTTGGACCTTTCGGGTCACCGTTGGCGTGTCGACGCCCAGGATCTCGGCCAGGTCAGTGATGCGAAGCGAGTCCCCTTTGGCCGCCAGCTTGAAGAGCAGCGACGCTCCGGCCCGATCGAGCCGGACCCCGGCCAATCGTAGGAGCCGCTCGTGCAAGCGGAACTGGGTGATCGATCGGGCCACCGTCTGCAACGCCTCGTCGAAGCGGTCGACGTTCTCGGCGGCCGGACGCGACGCTACGGCTGCATTAGTTGCTTTCGGCACGCATCTATTATACCAGCCGCTTCGGCGGTTCCGACCACTACCGTCGTGGTGACCTGCTGCTCCTGGGCCCGCGCATCATGCTGTCTGCCTGCCGGCCTGGGTTGGACAGGGCAACTCACCATTCAAGCGCTCCGGACACGTCAGCAGTCTCGTGGTCTACGAGTCTGCGAACGCCATGATGTTCACCGAGGCGGCGTGCGCCGTCGACGACTCTCGGGGGTACACAAAGGGAGCTACGAAGTGAAGGACTACGAGGTGAACGATGAGTGGCCGCAGAGCCGGACCATCTCGATGGCCGTCAATGCGGCCTCCAGCCCCTTGTTGGTCTCGTCGGGCTGAGAACGCACCAGCGCCTGCTTGATCGGTGTCGGTGGTGAGGACGCCGAAGATGACCGGGATGCCAGTATCCAACTGGATCCGTTGGATACCTTCGGCGCACTGCCCGGCCACAAAGTCGTAGTGCCCGGTGTCGCCACGAATGACCGCACCAAGACAGATCACGGCGTCGACGGCTCCTTTGGTGGCAAAGCTTCGGGCCACCATCGGGAGCTCGAACGCCCCGGGAGCCCAAGCCACCGTGATGTCGGAGCGATCGACCCCGTGGGACTCGAGCGCGTCGAGGGCGCCGGTCAGAAGTCGCGCACTGATGCCGCCGTTGAAGAGTCCGCAGGCCAGGCCGATGCGCAGCCCCGTGCCATCGTGGTGACCCTGGATGCTCGTCCCGACCCGAGCCGCCGTCAGTTCGATGGCGTCGTCGGGCAGCTGGGTCTCGTCAGACGATGTCATCGAGACCCTCGAGCAGGTGTCCCATGCGCTCGCGCTTTGTGCGGAGGTAGGCGATGTTCTCGGGGTTGGGCGAGGCCTCCAACTGGACTCGCTCGGTGATGTCCAGACCAAAGCCTTCGAGGCCACCGTACTTGGCTGGGTTATTGGTCATGATCCGCATAGTTGTCACACCAAGATCAACCAGCATCTGCGCCCCAATGCCGTACTCGCGGCTATCGACGGCCAGACCGAGTTCGATGTTGGCATCGACCGTGTCCTTGCCCTCTTCTTGGAGTTGGTAGGCCCGGATCTTGTGTCCGAGCCCGATGCCGCGTCCCTCATGGCCGCGGAGATAGACCAGCACCCCACTGCCCTCTTGGCGGATGAGATCCAGCGACGCTCGCAGTTGCGGACCACAGTCACAGCGCAGTGAGCCGAAGACGTCACCGGTCAAACACTCTGAGTGCACCCGTACCAACACATCCTCTTTGCCGTCTACTTCGCCCAAGACCAGGGCCAAGTGCTGTTCGCCGTCGAGCACCGACTCATAGACGTAACCCTGGAACTCCCCCATCTCGACGGGGATGCGAGCCTCCGAGACCCGGCGCACCAGCATCTCGTTTTGGCGACGGTAGCGGATGAGTTCGGCAATGGTGATGAGCGGCAGGTCGTGCTTTTTGGCGAAACGCTCCAGCTCGGGCATACGCGCCATCTCGGACTTGTCCTCGGTCACGATCTCGCACAGGACACCGGCCGCGGACAGTCCGGCGGCGCGACACAGGTCAACGGTGGCTTCGGTGTGCCCGGCCCGCTTCAAGACGCCACCGGGTCGATAGCGCAACGGGAAGATGTGACCAGGGCGGTTGAGATCGGTCGGGCGGGTCTCGGGATCGATCAGGGCTTTGATGGTGGCGGAACGATCAAAGGCTGAGATGCCGGTCGTCGTACCGTGACGCAGGTCGACGCTGACGGTGAATGCGGTGCGCTGGGCCTCGGTGTTGGCCGTCACCATGAGCGGCAGTTCAAGATGGTCGGCTCGTTCGGGCTCCAGCGGCACACAGATCACGCCCGAGGTGTGGGCCAAAAAGAACGCAATGTTGTCAGGGCTGGCCGACTCGGCCGCCATGACGAGGTCGCCCTCGTTCTCGCGGTCCTCGTCGTCCACCACGATGGCCATGCCACCGGCCGCAATGGCGGCGATGGCCTCTGGCACAGTTGAAAATGACATTAGGCAGCTACCTCTACTCGTAGGTCGTCACCCAGGCGTTCCACAGACACCAGTCTGCCTCGCCATAGGTCGGTCATCGTTTGAAGCCCGGGGCCGGAAAACATGGGGTGACCATCGTCACCGCCCAAAAAGGCCGGTGCGAGATAGACGACATAGCGGTCGACCAGGCCTGCCGCGTGAAACTCGTGTGCCACGGTGGCCCCGCCTTCTACTAATAGCTGCAGTATGCCGCGACGCCCGAGATCATCAAGCACCGAGGCCAGGTCACCGCTGGCCTCGAGCGCTGGGTGCACCTTGGCCCCGTCTGGCACGGTTCCAAGCACCACTCGCAAGGGCTGGTGGTCCGGTGCGGGCTCAGTACGGACGGTCAAGCTGGGGTCGTCGGACCGGACCGTGCCCGCACCCACCAAAATGGCGTCGGAGATGGCACGTAACCGGTGGACGTCTTGGCGAGCCTCGTCCCCGGTGATCCACTGGCTGGTGCCGTCGGGTGCAGCCGTGCGTCCATCCAACGTTGCCGCCATCTTGAGCACAACGAAGGGCCGACCGGTGACGCGATGCTTGATGTAGGCCGCCAACTGCTCGGCCACCTCGTCGGCACACACCCCAACTTCGACCTCAATGCCCGCTTCGACCAGCACCGCGATGCCACGCCCGGCCACCAAGGGATCGGGGTCCTGCATGCCAATGACCACACGACGAATACCGGCCGCGATGATGGCGTCGGTACAAGGCGGGGTGCGCCCGGTGTGGGCGCAGGGCTCGAGGGTGGTGAAGAGGGTGGCGCCGGTGCTAAGTCCCTTGGTGGTGGCGAAACCCAACGCGGTCGCCTCGGCGTGGGGACCTCCCGCGGGCGCGGTCGCACCTTCAAACGTGAGGAGATCTGAGGAGGAGTCATCGGGCTCGACCACCACCACACAGCCCACCCATGGATTGGGTGACGTGGTGCCGCGCACTGCGTTGGCCACCGCGATGGCTCGAGCCATGTGCATCTCGTCGACCACGGTCACTCCTCTCGGTGTTCGACCCCCAATACTAGAACACGTTTCAGTTTCTGTCGAGCAATGAGTCATTGACCCTGGTCAACGGGTCAGCCCCCCGGGATGGTCTGATGTGGATGGTTCGGCCCGAGGGACCAGGACGTGCGGGTTGCAGACCCCGTCTGGGTCAAAGGCTCGCTTCAAGGTGGCAAAGGCCGCGAGGGTACCGGGCGGTTTGGTCCGGGCCAACCAATCGACTTTGGCCGTGCCGATCCCGTGTTCAGCACTGATGCTGCCCCCCAGCTCGGCCACCAAGGCCAACACGGCATCGTCGGCGATCTCGTCGTCTGGACCAAGACCAGTCAGATTCACGTGCACACTGCCGTCACCGGCGTGACCAAACAGCCAGGTCTTGGCCTGCGGCGCAGTCAGGGTCACCGTGGCCTCCACGGTGGCCAGGAACTGGCCGAGCTGCTCCGGCGGTAGCGCCACATCGAGTTTGTGCGGTGCGCCCAAGGTATTGATGGCTTCGGTATGGCCCTCTCGGTAGCGCCAAAGCTCGGCGATGCGAGGCGCATCGGTTGCCACCGCTACGTCTGCCACCCCGGCCAGGGCATCGATGGCGCCCGCCAACGCTCCCACGACGTCACCATGTCCTTGGACTTCGACCAGCAGATAGGCCGGGTGGGTCCGAGCGAACGGCGCGGCCAGGCCCATGACCTGGCAGACCAATGAAAGACCCCCGACCACAAAGAACTCCACGGCCGAGAGAGATGGCGCCTCGCGCCGAAGCAGCGAAGACGCCTCAGCCGCTTCGACCACGCTCTCGAAGGCGACCAAGGCCACTGCTTGTTCGGGACTCGGTGCAACCAATTGCAGTCGGGCCGCCGTCACAAAGCCAAGTGTGCCTTCGGCCCCACAGAGCAACGAGGACAGCTGGTAGCCCGTGTTGTCACGACGGAGCCCCGACAAAGCGCGCACCGAGTCTCCTGTGCCCAGCACGGCTTCAAGACCAAGGAGCTGGGCCCGAGTGTCGCCGTAGCGCAGCACTCTGAGTCCGCCGGCGTTGGTGGAGACCGTGCCACCTACGGTGGCCGAGTCCCGGCTCCCGAGGTCAACGCCATAGAGCCAACCGGCCGCGGCCGCCGCACGCTGGACCGCACCAATTGTCACACCGGCTCCCGCGGTGACCTGGCCCGCCGCGGCATCGAGTTCGAAGAGATTGAATCGACCAAGGCTGAGCACGGCTTCGCCGTGCATGGGGACCCCTCCACCCACCAGTCCGGTGTTGCCCCCTTGGGGTACCAGGGCGACGCCGGCGCTCCGACAGAGATCGAGCACAGCGCCAACTTCGTCTGAGGCCGACGGCCGCACCACCACGTCGGTGTGGCCCACGAATCGTCCACTCCAATCCGTGGTGTAGCTGGCCAGCTGGTCGGGATCGGTCACGACGTGTTGCGCCCCAACGACGTCGATCAGTTGAGCCAGCAACTTTTCCGGGAGCGCCACCTGACGATCCTCTCACGGCGGTTTGGCCGAAGGGTCTCCGCCAAGCATGGGGCGAGCTTCTAGTGCTGGTCGTAGACCACCAAGGCGGCGTCACGGATCAGCTGGGCCTCGTCCCACGGCTCGTCGTGACCGAATATGGCACTACCGGCCACCAAGACATTGGCGCCAGCCTCGGCCACCACGGCCGCGGTGGTCCGATCGATACCCCCGTCGACCTCCAGGTCCACGGCCAGGCCCCGCTCGTCGATGGCGTTGCGGACTTGGCGCACTTTGCCCATGACCTCCGCCATGAAACTCTGTCCACCAAAGCCTGGGAACACGGTCATGCACAAGACAAGATCGATCCGACCGAGATACGGCTCCACCGCCTCAAAGGGCGTATCGGGATTGAGGGCAAGGCCTACGCGCAAACCGAGCTCGCGCATCTGCGTGATGCGCTCGTCGGTCTCTCCAACTTCGACGTGGACGGTGCAACCGTCCGCCCCGGCCTCGGCAAATGCTTCTAGGTACTGGCCGGGATTCGTCATCATGAGATGACAGTCGAAGAAAAGCGGCGTGTGTCGACGCAGCGATGACACCACTGGTGGCCCTATCGAGACGTTGGGTACGAAGTGGCCGTCCATGACGTCGACGTGGAGCCAGTCGGCCACCGAAGCCACTTCGCCGATCTGTTCGGCCAAGGCCCCGAAGTCGGCGGCCAAGAGTGACGGGGCGATTCGAAGAGCGCCGACGTCCCCGGCGTCGCGGTGCACGGTGGTCACTGGAACACGGCTCTCATGGAAACACGGCCCAGCAGAGAATACGACGAAAGCCATAGAAGTACGGCTCTCGTTCGCCCAACTCTTCGATCAGACGGTCGCGATAGCGCTCGATGAACGCATCGAACATGGCCGCATCGAGCCGGGCGCGATAGGGCGTGAGCAGCGTGCCCATGACCCACTGCACCACATCTTCAGTCGAGGCCAGCTCGTGACCGTAGACCTGCAGGCGCACCACTTGCTCGGAGGCGCCCAGTTCATAGAGAAGATCGGCGTAGAGCTCGGGAGCCAAGACAAAGCGGCCGCGGTCTTCGGGCACCTTGCCATCGAAGGCCTCGATGAACGGGGAGTCGTTGGCCACCTCTCGAGCCAGGATGTGGCTCGGGTGACGAAAGTTCGACGGCACCTGGAAGGCCAGTTGTCCCCCCGGAGCGAGTGCGGTGCGCATACGGGCCAGAAGGCTTAAGTGGTCGTCGACCCATTGAAACGAGGCGTTGGCGAAGACCATGTCCAAACCGTCACCGGTCCACGTGGTGATGTCACCGGGAACAAACGAAAGACCCTTCACCCCGCCGTGGTGGTCGTGCGCTTGGGCCAGCATCGACTCCGAAGAGTCCACACCAGTCGTGCTCGCCGCACCCAACGCTTCATGGAGTTCAGCCGTCAGATCACCGGTGCCACAGCCCAAGTCGACAATCTCGCCGTCGGTCACGGGCTGACACAGGGCCAATAGATCATCAAAGGGCTGTCGACGCTCGGAACGAAAGCGCTTGTACTGCGCCGGGTTCCATCCGTCGGTCGGCGTAATTGTCACGGCTACGTTCTACTCTCCCCGAGACGCTCGCCGGGACGGAGACGAACGCCCCGGGCCCAGTCCGCACTGTCCATGAAACCTTTGCCCTCGGGTTTGACGCGACCGAGGGCAAGAACGCCCTGACCGGTACCGACCACGCGGCCCGCAAGCTCACCAGGCTCGAGACCGTGACCAACCGTCGCCACCTCTTCAGCCGTAAGCACCCGCAACGACTCGACGGTCAACCGTCGGTCTCGAAACATCGTCCAGGCCCGTCCAACAGCAGCGACTCGGACCAGCGTGGTGGCCTCTCGATCCCAGTCGAGATGACGGTCTTCGGCGCTGATCTTTTTGGCGTAAACCACCTCGCCAACTTGGGGCACGGGCTCGGGCAACAATTGGACGCCGTCGGCCAGAAGTTCAACAAGGAGTCGGGTGCCTTCTTCCACCAGTCGGCTCCGCAAGCTTTCAAGATCGTCGTCATCGTGGATGGCCATCTCGGTGCGCCGATACACCCCGCCCGTGTCGAGCCCTTCTTCGACGGCCATGACACACACGCCCGTGGTCGGGTCCCCGGCCAATAAGGCGCGCTCGACGGGAGCGGCGCCGCGCCAACGAGGGAGCAGTGAGAAGTGAAGATTGATCATGTCGAGCTGGTCCAGCACGGCGACGGGAATGATGCGTCCATAGGCCACCACGACGCCCAACTCGGCCTCGACCCCGCGCACCTCGTCCAGCGAGTCGGTCACTCTGAGGCCGAGTTCCGTGGCGGCTGCTTTGACCGGACTTGGTGAGGTAGACGTTCCTCGCCCCCGTCGGCGATCGGGCCCGCTGACCACGAGCGCAATCTCATGGCCAGCCTCAAGAAGCGCGCGTAGCGGGGCGACGGCCAGTTCCGGTGTGCCGAGGTAGACCAGGCGTGCCACGCTGCCACCGTAGGGCAAGCCGACCGGCGCTGCGGTTACAGCGAACGCAGGTTGGAGAGGCCGTCGGGATCGTTGTCCGGCAGTGACAACGTGCGGCTCCGCAAGATCTTCATGGCCTCTTTCCGTTGATCGTCGTTCAAACGCTCCACCAACAAGATCCCGTCCAAGTGGTCCAGCTCATGTTGGAACACTCGGCCCTCGAGTTCGTCGGCCTCAATGGATATTTCGTTGCCATCCAAGTCAAGCCCGACCAGATGAATCTCATTCGGGCGCACGATGTCCCAACTCAGCCCGGGCACCGAGAGGCATCCCTCGTCGTAGACCCACTCCCCCGCACTTTCAACAATGCGGGGGTTGATGACGGTGCGCGGTCCATCACCCACGTCATAGACGAAGACCCGACGTTGCACCCCAACTTGGTTGGCGGCCAAACCGGTGCCGGGAGCGGCGTACATGGTCTCGATCATGCCGTCGACCAACGTGGCCACGGTTCCGTCGATTTCTTCGACTTCTTTGGTGCGCGACTTGAGGACAGGATCGCCGTAGGTTCGAATCGTGAAGGCCACGTCACCAGTTTATCGACCGACAATGACTGATCTGTTCGAGAGCCTCAGACGGTGGCGGGATCGACGTCGACCCGCAGGCCTCGGCCACTGGGCCGAGGTGCCGCAGCCAAGGTGTCACAGAGCCGTTGGTGGGTATCGGCTCGAAGCAGCCACCGTTCGGGGCCAAGCGCAGAGACCTCAATCTCTTCTTCAGTTTCCCCCAGGCCACGACGGCGCTCTACCTCTTGTCCGACCGTCTCGGCGTAGCTCGAGGCCAGCGGCCCGGTGAGCAAGGCCAAGGCACTGAACGGGGGGAGCGACAGCGCACGGCGGAGGTCGGTTTCCGGTCTGCTGACCAGGGTTGGATCCCCATCTCGAGCGGCCATCAGAGCTTCGTGATCGGGGAGTCGAGTCTGGACCATGACCGAGCCTCGGCCACTGTCTCGTCCCCCGACCAACCGACCAGCTCTGACCAAAAGGGCCAGCGACTCTTCTGCCGCGGCGAAGCGCCCGGCCAAGAGGTGCTGATCGAAATCGAGAAAGCACACACCGCTAGCCCGTCGGATGCGATGCAGCACCGCTTCGGTTCCGACCAACACGCGAGCGTCGGGCAGAGCGTCCTCGCCCTGTGCTTTGGGGCCCGAGACCTCAGCCACGGCGACTCCCACTAACGCTTCCAACTCTTCGCGCAGTCGGGCCACCCCCGGTCGCAACAGTTTCATTCGAGTTGCGCCGCAGACCAGACAGACCAACGGCCGATCCATGCCGCAGTTGGCACAGTGCAACACGTCATCGACACTCTCAACCGAGCGACCACAGCGCTCGCAGCGCGCGATCTCACCGCAGTGGGCACAGGCCAACAGCTTGGCCCGACCAGTTCGGTTAAGGACGCAGACGTACGGACCGTCGACCCGCCACCGATCACTCTCAGCGGCGGCCCGAACAGCGGCCACCAGTTCGTGGCTGATCATGCCGGTGCGAGGGTCGGCCCCTCGACGGTCCACCACCGTGATCTCGGGCCAGGCTGCGACCTCTTGCGCGTGATCAACGGACAGGAGCAACGATGCTTCGATCAGGGTGACCGTCGGGCAGGCCGAGACAAAGAGACACGGCGCACCGTCGTTGCGAGCTCGCTCCGCCACCACGAAGGCGGCGTTGTAGGTCGGCGCGCTCTCTTCGGTATAGGACTCGTCGTGGGCGTCCAAGACAACGACGGCTCTGAGTTTTGGCACCGGAGACCAAGCCGCTGATCGGGTCCCGATGACCACGGGCCAACCCGCTCGGGCCTGGCTCCATTCCGTGGCGACCTGGTGACCGCGACGTTGGAGCCGAGCGGTGAGGCGCAGCGCCCATCCGACGTTGGGCACGAGCACCAATGTCGTACCTGGCCCGGCCGGGCGAGCCCCTTCCTGCGTCATTGCTTCGACGACATCGATGGGGTCGTGATTAGGACCGAGGCGAAGCAAGGTGGGCCGGGTGACCTCCGCATAGACCGACTCGATCAGCGGTGGCCGAGACGATGCGGCGTTGGATGATGGGGCGACCGCCGCTGCGAGGGGCACGGGCGGCAGGTGGTGCACCTGGGTGACAGGCGAGGCTGTCCGGAGAAACGATGCAGCCAACCCAGCCCAACGCCACGCGGCCCACTCGACCAATGAGATGACCGCTTCCGGCGGACCCCAGCCCGCGCTCTTGGCCACCGGCAAGAGGGCACGTTCGGGCGTGATGGCAATGTTGTCCTGCACCACCCAGCCCAGCACGCTCCGACCGTGCAGCGGGACACGAACGCGGCTCCCGAGGGAGATCGAGGCCCAGAGCTTTTCCGGAACGAGATAGTCGAACTGTTTGGGCAGTCCCGCCACATCGGGCAGGACGCGAACGGCTCGCGGCGTTCCCGCTGAGAGCGGCGTATCCCCTGAAGGGACCAGGTGATGCTGTCGTCGACTCGCTCAGAGTCCGAGGGCGCGACGCAGTCGTCCACCCGGGGTGTCTGTTCCCAGGTGAACTCTTTGTCCGAACGACCAAAGTGACCGTAGGCCGCGGTACGTCGATAGATCGGTCGACGGAGATCAAGGTCACGGATGATGGCGGCCGGGCGAAGGTCAAAGACCTCTCGCACTGCTGCACTGATCTTCTCGGGGTCGACGGCCTCGGTGCCAAAGGTCTCGACCATCAACGACACGGGCTGGGCCACACCAATGGCGTAGGCCACCTGGACCTCGCAGCGGCGAGCGGCGCCGGCCTCGACGACGTGCTTGGCCACCCAGCGGGTGGCGTAGGCGGCCGAGCGGTCAACCTTGGAGGGGTCCTTGCCCGAGAAGGCGCCGCCGCCGTGACGGGCCATACCGCCGTAGGTGTCGACGATGATCTTGCGTCCGGTGAGGCCACAGTCGGCGTGAGGGCCACCCAGTTCAAAGGTGCCAGTGGGGTTGGCCAGAATGCGGAGATCGCTCGTGTCGAGGTCGGTCGGGAGCAGTGGGTTGATCACATGCTCGCGTAAGTCGGGTAGCAGCAGCGTCTCGAGGTCGATGCCCGGTTGGTGCTGGGTGGAGATGAGCACGGTGTCGATCTTGACCGGTCGTCCGTCTTCGTACACGACCGAGACCTGAGTCTTGCCGTCAGGACGCAAGTAGGGCAGCACGCCGACTCGACGGACCTGAGACAGTCGCTGGGAGAGGCGGTGAGCCAACCAGATCGGCAGCGGCATGAGATCAGGCGTCTCGTCGCAGGCGTAGCCGAACATCATGCCCTGGTCGCCTGCACCTTGCGCGTTCAGTTGGTCTTCGCCGCCTGAGCCGGTGCGCAGCTCGAAGGCCGAGTCCACGCCTTGGGCGATGTCGGGTGACTGTCCGTCCAAGGTCACCATGACGCCACAGGTGCGGCCGTTGAAGCCGTAGGCGTCGTTGTCGTAACCAATCTCACACACCGTGTCGCGCACGATGGTCGGGATGTCGACGTAGGTCGATGTCGTGACCTCGCCGGCCACGACGACCAGCCCCGTGGTCAACAAGTTTCGCAGGCCACCCGACTAGCCGGGTCCCCGGCCAGCATGGCGTCCAAGACGGCGTCAGAGACCTGGTCTGCCATCTTGTCCGGGTGACCCTCGGTCACCGACTCGGAAGTAAAGGTGGTGCGCATGCTCACGATCTTTTCATTTCCCTTCGGTTTTGGGAGAAAGGTGGACGATCACCCTATCCAATACGGCATCGGCCACTGCAGGCTTTCGACATAAGGGGTACTTCGGTGGCGCTTCCGTCGGCCCCCAATATTGTGACCACATTGGTGTCATGGTCGAACCCAGCCCCGGCCTGGTCACATCGTTGACCACCAAGAGGTCGACCCCCTTGCGATCGAGCTTTTTGCGTCCTCGCTCCACGACGTCGTTGGTTTCCGCCGCGAAACCGACCAGGACCTGGCCGGGAGCCCGATGTTGGGCCAAGCCGACCAGAATGTCGGGCGTCGGCTCGAGCACGATGTCGGGGATGCCTTCGTCTTTGCTCATTTCCGATCGGCGGGCCTTGGGGTCGGAAGTCGGCCACCGCCGCCGCCATCACAATGACGTCGGCCCCCGGGCTGGCCTCGTGCATAGCCGCTTCCATGTCGGCCGCAGTTTCCACCAACACCCGGTCGATCCGGCTTGAGAGGGCTCCAGCCACGGGCAACGGCGATGCAGTCACCAACGTCACGGTGGCGCCACGACGAGCCGCCGCCTCGGCCAAGGCGTGACCCTGCTTCCCAGACGATCGGTTGGTGATGTGGCGTACTGGGTCGATGGGCTCTCGGGTGCCACCGGCGCTCACCACGATGCGCCGGCCAGCCAGATCCTCCTTGGCGGCACGGCCAGCGCCACTTTCCGCCAGGAGTTGAAGGGCCCGAGCCACGATGACCGAGGGGTCAGCCAGTCGGCCTTCACCCGAATCGCCGCCGGCCAGGCGGCCAGATTCGGGTCGCACCACCGTCACGCCTCGACGTTCCAACAGGGCCACATTGTCCACGACGGCCGGGTGCTCCCACATCTCGGTGTGCATGGCCGGGCACACCATGACAGGGGCCCGAGTCGCCAGCAACGTTGCCGTCAACAGATCGTTGGCCAGCCCTGCGGCGTAGCGGCCGAGCAGATGGGCCGTGGCTGGCACCACCACGATCAGATCCGCGCTTTGGCCTAAGCGGGTGTGTGGGATGGGTGAGTCTTCGTCCCACAGGGATCGCTGGACTGGCTCTGAGGCCAGCGCAGAGAAGGTGACCTCGCCCACGAAGCGCGTTGGCCTCACGGGTCAGCACAGGTGACACAAAAACACCGGCGTCGACCAGTTGCCGGCAGACCTCGA
This sequence comes from uncultured Acidimicrobiaceae bacterium, assembly GCA_963803215.1. GTDB lineage: Bacteria > Actinomycetota > Acidimicrobiia > Acidimicrobiales > RAAP-2 > CAWDLP01. The sequence goes on along the minus strand of CAWDLP010000023.1, from coordinate 24,315 downwards.
TGGCCTTATAGGCCGCGATACCGCCACAGACCCCCAACACGACGCGGGCAGCGCCCTGACTCGGCACTGAGATCCGTTGCCGTCATGGTGTCTTTCGCCGCGGCGCCGACATCGGCTGGCCACGGTCCGCCTAACTGGCGGTCGGACCCTCGTCCTCGTCGTTGATAATGGCCTCAACCACGGCCGCTTCCATCAGGACTTCAGCCGCTTCCTCGTCACCCTCCAACTCGGCCAAAAGGGCGGCTGCAATGAGTGCCTCTTCGACGGGATCAGGTCGGGTGTAGGTGGCCTTGCCCGCTGCAACCTCTTCGAAGGCGATCGAAAGGGGCTTGCCTGAGGCTGAGGTGACCTGAGGCGGGACCACACGGCCCATGCCTTCCCCGAGGCTGTTGTAGTACGCGTTGACCTGGCGGGCCCGCATGGAGCCCAGGGCGACCAGGGTGAACTTCGAATCGACCTTGTCGAGCAGGCTTTCGATCGCCGGGTCCATCAAGGTGTTTCGGCCGTTGGCCATTTAGGTGTCCTTCTGTTCGTCAGCCACATGGATGGCCGCTCTGGTGGCGTCAACTATACCGGCAACCTGGGCCACCGCCTGTTCGAGGTCCTGGTTGACGACTTCTTGGACCTTCATGAGGCGGATGCGGCGAACTTCGTCGGCCCCCTTGGCCACTCGGCGCGCCACCTGATCTGGGGCATCGCCTCGAGCGGTCAGCCGTTCGGCCTGGATCTGGTCCGAAGGAGGGAGCAGCAAAATGACCGTGGCATCGGGCCGTTGGGCTACCACCCGTTCGGCTCCTTGCACTTCGATCTCTAAGAGCACGTCAGCCCCAGGCGGTGGGTTCGGAATGGGCGTGCCGTAGAGTTCGCCCAGAAATTCGGCCCATTCGAAGAATCCCCCGTCGGCGATGGCCTGTTCGAAACGTGCTCGCTCGACGAACACGTAGGCCTGGCGCTCAACCTCGCCCGGGCGCGGGGCACGCGTGGTCCAACTGCGGCTCAACCAGAGCGTGGGGTCGCGCTCGACCAGACGGGCCGCCACGGTGCCTTTGCCGGCCCCACCGGGGCCGACCAACACGAAGATCAGTGGATCAGCGCGCTGTCTCTTTGAGGAGCTCGACGCGCTGCTTGGCGCCCAGTCCCTGAAGTCGTCGGCTGTCACTGATGCCTACCGTCTCCATGAGGCGACGAGCCTTCACTTTTCCAAGACCAGGCAGGGACTCAAGAACCGAGACCACCTTCATCTTGCCAACGGTCTCATCGTTGTCAGCCTGCTGGAGGAGTTCGGCCAACGTGATCGAACCCATCTTCAGCTTCTCTTTTACCTCGGCGCGCTCGCGGCGAACCCGGGCGGCCTTCGCGAGTGCAGCTTGGCGCTGCTCTGGGGTAAGTGCGGGAGGTTGCGGCATGAGCGCGACCATAGCCCCTCTCCCCCATTGCGGTCACACCGAAGCGACCGCCAGGGCGTCCCTGGCCTGGACCGCAGCACGACGAAGGTCACCGACGTCGGGTCCGGCCGAGAGAATCGAACGGGACATATTGGCCAAGACCGATCGGCGCGGTGTGTCGGCGAAGAGGCGGGCCACATCGTCGGGACCAGCCCCTTGGGCCCCGACCCCGGGCGCCAAGATCACCCCTCTGAGCTGGGATAATGAGAACTCAGAGGGCGCAAGTGTGGCCCCAATTACTGCACCAATCGAACCCAGCGACGCCCCGGTGGCGCATTCGAGCTCGTTCATGGCCGCTATGTGCGTCAAGAGGTCGTCTTCGACCGATTGACCCCCTGCCGTGCGGGCCTGTTGCAAGGTCCGACCTTCAGGGTTCGAACTGCGACTGACCACGAAGACGCCGCGCCCGTGAGCCCGGGCCATGGCAAAGAACGGCTCCAAGGCGTCCAGTCCTAGGTAGGGGTGCACCGTCACAGCGTCAGCTCGCAACGGTGAATCGGGCGACAACCAGGCCGCGGCGTAGGCCGCGGCCGTGCTGTCAATGTCGCCTCGCTTGGCGTCAGCGACGACGAGCAGGTCCCTCGCTCGAGCGCCATCGAGCAACGCCTCCAAACACGCCATCCCGGCGGAACCGAAGCGCTCGAAGAACGCCACCTGCGGCTTGATGATGGCAGCCACGCCGGTGAAGGCTTCAAGACAGCGCGCTCGAGAACTCGGCCAGTCCATCGGCGGTGTCGGCCAAACCCCAACTCGCCATGAGGGCACTCGACGGATCAACACCGGCACACAGCGTGCCGAGTTGATCGGTGGCCGCTAACACCTTGTCGGCAAACGGAGTTGTCATGATGCTCCTTTCAACTGAGCCAAGGTCGCCATGCCGTGCTTGGTGCACCAGCGCTCGACCCCGGCCCGCACGTTCCATGGCGCTTTGGGACTGCGAAAAATGGCCGTACCCACTTGGACGGCATCGGCGCCGGCGCGCAAAAACTCGATGGCGTCGTCGCCATTGCGAATACCTCCGACGCCAACGATGCCAGCGTCGGGAAAAGCTCGGCGGCACTCCCAGACTGCTCGCACGGCTACCGGATGGAGGGCGGGACCCGACAAGCCGCCACCACCAGCCCCGAGCACCGGATGGCCCGTCTCAAGGTCGAGGGCCAAGCCCAGCAAGGTGTTACAGAGCGTGAGCGCTTCGGCGCCACCGGCCAAGGCTGCTCCCGCTATCTCAGTAATGTCGGCCACATTCGGGCTGAGCTTGGCCCAGCGGGGCAGGCCGCATTCGACGGCTGCAATCACGGCGTGGGTGGCTTCGGCGGAGTGGGCGAACATGCGTGCCCTGTCCTCCACATTGGGACAGCTCACGTTGACCTCGACCGCCACGATGGCTTCACTCTGAGCTTTGGCCACCAACTCGGCGGCGCGGGCGAACTCGTCGACTCGTCGACCCCAGATACTCACGACCACTCTCGCCCCAGATGCCACCAGTTTTGGCAACTCCTCGTTGATCCAGGCTTCGACGCCGGGGCCCTGGAGCCCGACACTGTTGAGCATGCCGGCCGCCACTTCATGCACTCGAGGGGCCGGGTTCCCAGACCAGGGTTCGGCCGACAGTGACTTGACCACCACCGCGCCCAACTCCGCCAAGTTGCCGTAGGCCGAGAGCTCGGCGCCATGCCCACCCGTGCCTGATGCCGTCATGATTGGATTTGGTAACACCACAGAACCCACCCGAGTCGAAAGGTCGACCGAGGGGACCCGGCTCATGACGGGGGGCTCGCGTGGAGCTCTTGGAGAGTACGAACCGCTAATGGATGTTCCTCTCGATCGCGGATGCCCAAGGCGGCGGCTCGAGCGGCGGCCAGGGTGGTCAGACACGGCACCCGATGCGTCACGGCCGCGGCTCGAATGTGCTGTCCGTCGGCGCGTGGACCTCGCCCACGGGGCGTGTTGATTACGAGCTGGACCTGGCCGCCCGCAATCAGTGCCACCGCGTCTGAGGCCAAGCCCTCCTCGCCCACTTTGGCCACCAGTGTTTCGACCGGTACCCCATTGTCTCTGAGAAATCCTGCCGTGCCCAAGGTGGCGGCCATTTTGAACCCGAGGTCGACGTAGAGCCGAGCGACGTCGAGTCCGGCCCGCTTGTCCCGATCAGCCAGTGACAGAAAGACGCTGCCCTGGCGAGGGAGGCGCGTACCGGCAGCCATCTGGCTTTTGGCGAAGGCCAAGCCAAAGGTGGTGTCGACCCCCATGACCTCGCCGGTCGATCGCATCTCTGGTCCCAAAAGCGTGTCAACCCCGGGGAAGCGGTCAAAGGGTAGGACGGCTTCTTTCACGCTGACATGGCCCAACGCTTCAATCCGGCCCACCGCCGTCTCGGGCAAAAGCCCTTCGGTCCGAAGTCGAGCCAGGCTGTGTCCCACCATGACCCGAGAGGCCACCATGGCCAGCGGTACGCCGGTGGCTTTGGCCACGAACGGCACGGTGCGGCTCGCTCGTGGGTTGGCTTCCAAGACAAAGACGGCGCCGTCTTTCACGGCGAACTGCACGTTGAGAAGACCAACGACGTCCAAGGCCTCGGCCAGGGCGCGGGTGTGGGCGTCGAGCAGATCAATGACCTCGGTCGAGAGCGTCTGAGGTGGCAGGGCACAGGCCGAGTCACCCGAGTGCACTCCGGCTTCTTCGACATGTTCCATGATGCCGGCGATCAGGATCTCGCCTTCTTGGTCACGGACCGAATCCACATCAACTTCAATGGCGTCTTCTAAGAATCGGTCGACCAAGACTGGTCGTTCGGCCGTGACGCCACCTTCACGGGCCAGCAGTCCCGTGGTGAGCGCGTGCATGACGCGGCGCACGCCGTCGTCGTCGTAGACGATCTCCATGGCTCGACCGCCCAGCACGTAACTCGGTCGGAGGAGCACCGGATAGCCCACGCGGTTGGCCACGGCCAGAGCCTCGGTCGCCGTCGACGCCGTACCGCCAGGCGGCTGGGGTATGTCTAACTTCTCGCACAGGGCGTTCCAAAGCTCGCGGTCTTCCGCTACATCAATCGAGGCTGGACTCGTGCCCAAGACAAGTTCGGGCGGGAGCGATCCGGCCAGCTTGAGTGGCGTCTGGCCGCCCAGCGACACGATGATGCCGGCCACCGACCCACCCGAGGCCAACTCGATGTCGAGCACGTTGGCCACGTCTTCGTCGGTCAGTGGTTCGAAGTAGAGACGGTCCGACGTGTCGTAGTCAGTCGAGACTGTCTCTGGATTGCAGTTGACCATGACGGTCTCGTACCCCGCCGCACGCAGTGCCATCGAGGCGTGCACACAGCAGTAGTCGAACTCGATGCCCTGGCCGATCCGATTGGGCCCCGAACCCAAGATGATGACTCGTTCACGCTCAGAAGCACGGACCTCGTCTTCGTCTTCGTAGGTGCCGTAGTGATAGGGCGTACGCGCTTCGAACTCCGCCCCACAGGTGTCCACGGTCTTGAAGGTGGCACGCACCCCAAGGGCGAGGCGAGCTGTGCGTACCTCGGTGGCAGTGACGCCCAGAAGGTGGGCCAACTGGGCATCAGAAAAGCCCAGCCGCTTGGCTCGCCGGAAGGCGACGCGGTCCATGGAAGCCAGATCGCTTTCGGCCAGATGGAGATGTTCCGCGCTGATCTGCTGAAGCTGGCGCACAAACCACGGGTCGATGCCGGTTGCTTCCACCATCTGTTCTGCGCTCGACGCCCCGGCGCAGCGCCGACTCGACTTGGAAGATGCGCTCGGGTGTGGCCACCACGCAGTGCGCCATAATCTCGTCGTCGGTCATCTCGTCGAGAAGGTCCCCGGTCGGATCGGCGTTCAAGCCGCTGCGCCCCTGTTCCAAACTGCGCAACGCCTTCTGCAGCGACTCACAGAAGGTCCGGCCAATCGCCATGACCTCACCAACTGACTGCATGCGTGTGCCCAGTCGAGCATCAGCCCCCGGCAACTTCTCAAAGGCCCAACGCGGCACTTTGGTCACGACGTAGTCGATCGTGGGCTCAAACGAAGCTGGTGTTGCCTTCGTGATGTCGTTCGGAATCTCGTCCAAGGTGAAGCCGACGGCCAAACGTGCCGCAATCTTGGCAATTGGGAACCCGGTGGCCTTCGAAGCCAGCGCCGATGAACGAGACACCCTCGGATTCATCTCAATGATGAGGCGCTGACCGGTGGCGGGATCGACGGCGAACTGCACATTGGAGCCGCCGGTCTCTACCCCCACTCGGCGCAAGCAGGCAAAGGCGTCGTCGCGCATCTCTTGGTACTCAACGTCGGTCAACGTTTGGGCCGGGGCCACCGTGATGGAGTCACCGGTGTGCACGCCCATGGGGTCAAAGTTCTCAATGGCACACACCACGACGCAGTTATCCGCCACGTCGCGCATGACTTCGAGTTCGTACTCTTTCCAACCGGCGATCGATCGCTCGACCAGAATTTGGCTGACCGGGCTAGCCGCCAACCCTTCCGCGGCCAGGGTCAGAAAGGTCTCGACATCGTGCGCAATGCCGGTGCCAGCACCGCCCAAGATGAAACTGGGCCGAATGATGATGGGAAAGCCGATCTCTTGGGCGATGACCAATGCCTCATCCAAGGAGTGCGCAAAGCCGGACCTCGGGACGGCCAGGCCGATCTCTTCCATGGCCGCTTTGAATTTGTCGCGGTCTTCGGCCGTAGAGATCGCCTCGGGACGAGCCCCGATGACTTCCACCCCAAAGCGCTCCAAGACCCCGAGCGCCACAAGTTCCATGGTGAGGTTGAGGGCGGTCTGTCCACCGAGGGTGGGTAAGAGGGCGTCGGGCCGCTCACGCTCGATGATGGCCGTGAGGACTTCGGGGTCAAGGGGCTCGACGTAGGTCCGATCAGCTGTGGCCGGGTCCGTCATGATGGTGGCGGGGTTGGAGTTGGCCAAGATGACGCGATAGCCCTCCTCCATCAGCACTCGACAGGCCTGGGTGCCCGAGTAGTCGAACTCGCACGCTTGACCGATGACGATCGGGCCCGACCCAATGACCAGGATTGATGAGATGTCGTTGCGGCGCGGCATCAGCGCGCCCCTTTGGCGCCGGTGGCGGTCATAAGGGCGGCGAACTCGTCAAAGAGGTAGCGCGATCGTGGGGGCCGGGGCCCGCTTCGGGGTGGTACTGCACGGAGAAGGCGTGAGCAGCCTCACTCACGATGCCTTCTACCACCCCGTCGTTCAGATTCACGTGGGAGACCTCAGCGTCTCGGACGGTCCCGGCCTTGACGGCGTAGTTGTGGTTTTGACTGGTGATCTCGACCTGGCCCGTGGCCAAGCGCTGCACCGGATGGTTGGAGCCGTGGTGGCCAAAGGCCAACTTGTAGGTCGTCGCACCCAGAGCGGTCGAGAGCAACTGGTGCCCGAGACAGATACCCATGATCGGCACGCGACCGACCAGATCGGCCACCGCCGCGGTGGGTCCGACCAGCGGCGCCGGGTCACCCGGTCCGTTGGAGAGAAAGACGCCGTCAGGGTTGAGTTCCATGACCATGTCGGCCGGAGTATGGGCGGGGACGACGGTAACCCGAGCCATCAGCGAGAGCTGGGCCAGCATGGTGGCCTTGATGCCGAAGTCGTAGGCCACAATCGAAAAGGGTCCATCGCCGAAGGCAAAGGCTTCATTCGTCGTGACGTCGGAGACCAGATCGAGTCCCTCGGTGCCAGGCTCCGCTTTGGCCGCAGCCAGCAGCGTGGCCTCGTCCGCCGTACCAAAGGCACACGGCATCGCACCTGAGTCACGCAGGTGCCGGGTCAGGCGACGAGTATCGACGCCGGTGATGGCGGGCACACCGTGGCGAGCCAAGAACGCTTCGAAGCCCTCAGTCGAGCGCCAGTTGGAAGGCACGGGCACCAGATCGCGCACGACCACGCCCCGGCTAAAGGGTCGCAACGCTTCGTCGTCGACCGCGTTGGTGCCGTAGTTCCCGATGTGCGGGTAGGTAAAGGCAATGACTTGGCCGGCGTAGGAAGGGTCGGTGATGACCTCTTGGTAGCCGCTCAGTGCGGTGTTGAAGACCAACTCGCCGGTCGAGACGTCCTGGGTCGCCCCTGCCGCCTCGCCTTCGAAGACCTCGCCATCGGCCAAGACCAAAAGGGCTCGTGGGCGTTGCGGGGGGGTCGGAAGGTTCTCGGGATGAATCATCGCTGCACCTCGCCGTCGATCACAACCGGTTCACCGCGCAGCAGGGTGTGGCGGACCTGGCCTGACACGCTGCGACCGGCATAGGGGGTATTGCGACTGCGGCTGGCCAGATGATGGGCGTCGACGATGACGCTCACCGAGGGGTCAAACACACAGAGATTGGCCACGCCGCCCACGTCAATTGGTCCACCTTGTGGAGAGTGTCCACCTTGTCGGGGGTCTTCGGCTCGGAGGCGGGCAATGGCGGCTGGTTGCCAACAGAACAGACCGAAGAGCTTTTCAATGGGCATGCGATCGGCCAACACGCCGTGGGCGATGGCGAGTGCAGTCTCGAGTCCCAGCATCCCGGGTGGGGCCTGATCGAACGGGGCGTCTTTCAGCTCAGGGGCGTGTGGTGCATGGTCGGTGGCAATGGCGTCGATCGTCCCGTCCACCAAGCCGTCAATCACGGCCGCCACGTCCGCGTCGGTCCGAAGTGGTGGGTTGACTTTGTAGACCGGGTCGTAGCCCACGACTTCGGCGTGGGTCAAGAGCATGTGGTGCGGTGCGGCTTCCGCCGTGACGGGCAGTCCTTCGGCTTTGGCCTGTCGTACCAACTCCACCGAACCAGCGGTGGAAAGGTGGAGGAAATGTACCGGGGCCCTGGTCGTGCGCACCAACACGATGTCGCGCGCCACCATGACTTCTTCGGCCGCAGCCGGAATGCCCGCGAGCCCGAGGCGAGACGACCATGCGCCTTCGTGCATCGATCCGCCGGCGGAAAGGCATTCGTCTTCGCAGTGTTGGGCCAAGGTCAGACCGAGCCCCTTGGCGTAGTCAAAGGCTCGGCGCATCAAGGCGCCGTCTTGGACGCCCGGCACCGTCGTCGGTGAAGAGCACCACGCCGAGCTCCGCCAGCTCTGCCATGGGCGCAAGGGCCTTTCCGGATCGACCGACCGTGATGGCACCGGCGACCGCCACCTCGGCGGTGGCGGTGCGGCCGAGCTCCAACACTTGACGAGCGGTACCGGCGTTGTCGATGGCGGGCTCGGTGTTGGGCATGGCCACGACGCAGGTGTACCCACCGAGGGCGGCGGCCCGAGCGCCGGTCTCGACCGTCTCTGACTCCTCACGGCCTGGTTGGCGCAGGTGGGTGTGGAGGTCAACCAACCCAGGACTCACGTAGCAACCCTCGGCCTTCAGCACCCGCGCACCCTGTGGCACCGAGATGCCCTCGGCCATTTCTTCGACCACCGTTGTCACGGACCAACACGTCGGCTCGTCGCGCCCCGTTTGGACCGACCACCGTGCCGCCTTCGATAAGTACTTGGTCAGACACGGTCGACCTCAAACTCTGCGGTGGTGTCGGCCCCGAGGAGAAGGAACAGCACGGCCATGCGGACGGCGACGCCGTTGGTGACCTGACGAGTCACCACCGTCTTCTCCAAGTCAGCGACGTCGGCCGCGATTTCTACGCCGCGCACCATGGGCCCGGGGTGGGTAACGATGGCGTGGTCAGCCAGCCGCTCCACTCGGCGCGCCGTCAGGCCCCAGTTGGCGGTGTACTCACGCAGACTCGGGAGATAAGAACCGCTGCCCCGCTCCGCTTGGAGTCGGAGAAGTGAGACAACGTCCGCTTGCGCCAAGGCTTGGTCAAAGTCGGTGGCGACGCTGACGGGCCACCCTTCGAGTGAAGGGGGCAACAGGCTGCCCGGAGCGGCCAAGGTGACCTCGGCCCCGAGGGCGGCGTAGGCCAGGATCTCTGAGCGGGCCACCCGAGAGTGGCGCACGTCGCCCACGATGAGAACCTTCATGCCCTGGAAGCAAGAAACCCCAAGAGAGGCCGGATCAACCTCTCGCCGCTCGGCCAGAACCTGACGCACCGTGAAGCAGTCGATCAAGCGCTTGGGTCGGGTGCTCATGCCAGCCGTCGCCGGCGTTCACCACGTGGGCCCGCTCGACCCAACGCGAGACCTGCTCGGGTGCGCCAGCCGAGGCGTGGCGCAGAATCAAGGCATCGATGCCCATGGCCTCGACCGTTTCCACCGTGTCGCGGAGCGACTCACCCTTTTTGACCGACGAGTTGGCCACGGCCAGCGACAAGACGTCAGCCGAGAGCCGTTTCGCTGCCGTCTCAAACGAGAGTCGAGTGCGGGTCGATTCCTCAAAGAAGATGGTGGCCACCACTTTGCCGCGAAGGGTCGGAACCTTTGGGATGGCTCGACGCTCGACCTCGGCGAAAGCCTCGGCCACCCGCAGCACCTCGGTGATGCCCTCTGACCCAAGATCGTTGATCGAGAGCAGGTGGCGCAACGGCGGGGCGGGCGCCTCGTTGGGCCGTGGCACGGCTGAGACGGTCATTTGTTCTGGAGGGTGCCGATCCACACACCCTCGTCGCTCACGTCCACCATCTCCTCACGGTCGGGTGGGCAGATTCTTTCCGACATAGTCAGGCCGTATGGGCAGCTCACGGTGGCCGCGGTCGACCATGACGGCAAGTTGGATGGAGCGAGCTCGTCCGAAATCCGATCAGCGCATTGAGGGCGGCTCGAATGGTCCGCCCGGTGAAGAGCACGTCATCGACCAAGATCGACGACCTTGCCGGTCAGATCAACCGGAATTGACGTGGCCGCCTCGGGCAGCACCGGCCTCAGCCCAATGTCGTCCCGGTAGAAGGCCACGTCGAGGGTGCCCACCGGCACCTCGGCCTTTTCGACTTCTTTCAAGACGGCGGCCATCTTCTCGGAGAGCGGGACGCCACCGGTCTGCAGGCCGATGAGCACCACATCTTCAAGCCCGCCGTTGCGCTCGACCACCTCGTGGGACATTCGGGTGAGGGCGCGATTCACGTCCGAGGAAGCAAGAACTTGGGAGTGGGCGACGAAGACGCCGCCGAGTGGTCGCGTATGACTGCGCTCGCGTTCTGCCACTGCTCCTCCTGCCGTTCGGGCCTCACGGGACCCGCTTCACGGACAGACGCACTGTAGCAGGCGCACCAAAAGCTCTGCAGGTCGAAACGACCGCTTCTGTTCTCACACGCCAACTATTTGGCGACAGCGTGGCGGCTCTGTGGTCGAGGGAAAGTCCCAGACCTCAGAGATAGTTAGGGCCGTACCTCAGCGGCAATGGTGGACAAGATGCCGTTCACGAATCGGCCCGACTCTTCGGTCGAATAGGTCTTGGCCAACTCCACCGCCTCATCGATCACGACCGCCACCGGCGCTCCGCCGCTATCCAACAGCTCAGCGGTGGCGAGTCGCAGTACTAACCGGTCCACCACCGCCATGCGGTCTATCGGCCATCCCACCGAGGCCGCCTCAATGAGCTGGTTGGCGTGCCCTTCGGTGGCACAGACCTGGTCAATGAGTCCGGCCACAAAGGGATCAGGTGCCACGCGTAGATGGGCGACCACTGAGGTGGCGTCCTCATCTTTCATATCGGCTTCGTAGAGCAACCCAAGCGCTCGTTCTCGGGCGTGATGGCGGGTATCGACATTGTCCGAACCCGACCGTCGATTGGTCGGCCGCAGCGGCGCGTCGATCAAGGTAGGACCATCGTCGTCGCTCTCATCGTCACCGCGATACCCATCCGCGCGTTGGGCTCCGGGGTTCGGATGCTTCGGAATCGGTGGGTGAAGTCGCCAAGCCCTTAGGCCCGGGTCAGATACTCGCCGGTCCGAGTGTCCACCTTGATGGCATCGCCCGGATTAACAAAAAGGGGCACCTGCACCACAAGACCGGTCTGCAAGGTGGCGGGCTTGCGAGCGCCCGAGACTCTGTCGCCTTGGAGGCCCGGCTCGGTGTCCGAGACCGTGAGCTCGACGGAGGCCGGCAGTTCCACCCCAACGATCTCGCCCTCGTACATCTGGATGTTGGCCTCGTCGCTTTCTTTCAGGTAGTCCACCGCGCCCGACAACACGTCGGGATCGATCTGGATCTGTTCGTAGGTGGTGGTGTCCATGAAGATGTAGTCGCTGCCGTCTCGGTAGAGAAACTGCATGTCGCGCTTGTCGATGATGGCTTGGTCCAACTTCTCGTCAGCCCGGTAGGTGCGTTCGATGACCTGACCGGAGCGCACGTTCTTCAGCTTGGTGCGGACGAAGGCACCCCCCTTACCGGGCTTTACGTGTTGAAACTCGACCACGGTGTACAAGCCCTCAGGCAGGTTGAGCGACATGCCGTTTTTCAGATCGTTGGTGGAGACAGCCATTAGGCAGCGACTTCTTTCGTAAACAGAGTGAGCGGACGGCTGCCGTCCTCGGTCACGACCAACGTGTCTTCCACGCGGACCCCACCGACCCCCGGGAGATAGACCCCAGGTTCCACGGTGACAACGACGCCAGCTTCAAGAATAGCAGTGCCCAGTGGGCTGACTGTGGGGGCCTCGTGAATATCGAGGCCGACTCCATGACCGGTACCGTGCTCAAATCGCTCGGCCCAACCGGCCTCCGCGATGATCTCGCGACAGACCTCGTCGACCCTTTTGGTGTCGACGCCTGGTCCAACGGCGGCGGCCCCGGCGGCCTGACTGGCTTGCACCACGGCAAAGACTCGGGCCAGCTCGCCCTCGGGCTCGCCGCCCACGCAGAACGTCCGGGTCATGTCGGATCGGTAGCCCTCGAAGGTGGCGCCGAAATCGACCACCACGGCATCGCCCCGCTGGATCAACCGCTCTGAAGGATGGTGGTGGGGCTTGGCGGAGTTTGGTCCGGCGGCCACGATGGTCTCGAAGGCCAAGCTCTCAGCCCCACCTCGGCGCATGGCGGTATCAAGCTCCAGAGCGAATCGGGCCTCAGTGAGCTCCTCGCTGACGGCGGCAGCCAGAAGCGGAAGCACCTCGGCCAGCGCGTTGTCAGCAATGGCGGCGGCGCGGGCCATGCGATCGATCTCACCCGCACTTTTCACCTGGCGCAACGCCTCGACCAAGCCTTGGGTCTGCACCAACGAGGCCGCTTCCAACAGCTTCTCCCACGAAGACGAGGCCGACCACGACACGTCATCGGCCTCAAGACCAACCCGATGCTGGGCCGAGAGGTGCGCTTTGGCCGCGTCGCGCTGCGCGGCCACTCCCCCGATCTCGATGTCCACGGATTCCGCCCCGGCGGCAGCCAGCTGTTCGGCCGACTGGGTTCGGTAACGGCCGTCGGTGGTGAGGAGAGCGGCCTCTGGCGTCACGACGAGTACGCCGGCGGATCCAGAGAACCCCGTCAGGTAGCGCACGTTGGGCAATGTCGTCACGACCAGGGCATCGATCTCAGCCTCATCGAAGGCCTCACGCAGCCGATCGAGACGACCGGTGACCTGAAGCGGGGGAAATGGATCCATGGTGGGTCCTTTCATGATGTCGAGGTTGAGGGAGCCAAAAGGCGGGCGACGGCCTCGATGGCCAGTTCGTAACCGAGACCACCGAAGCCAGCAATCGAACCGTCGGAAACTCCGGCCACGACCGAGGTATGGCGGAAGGGATCGCGGGCAGCCGGGTTCGAGAGGTGCAGTTCAATGACCACACCGTCAAAGGCGGCCAGGGCGTCGTGGAGCGACCACGACGAGTGCGTGAGGGCCCCGGCGTTGATCACAATGGCGGCGGCTTGGCCTCGAGCGGCGTGGACTGCTTCTATGAGGTCGCCTTCGTGGTTGGACTGCACGTGGCGCAGCGTCAGACCATGGCGATGGGCACAGGCCGTGGCCGCCGCCACGTGGTCCGTCCAGCGTGGCGTTTCCATAGATCTCGGGCTGGCGCTGGCCCAAGAGATCGAGGTTTGGTCCCGAGATGAGGACCACGGTTTGGTCGGTCATGGATCGGTCCCTCCATCTCCGCCAGGGTAGCCAGCACGATGGCCGGATCGATTCCTCGGACCACTTGCACCCCATCTGGGACCGTCGAGCACGAAGGTCAGATCATGGTGCGCTTTTTTGTCTCGAGTCATGTAGGTCAGCAGTTCCTCGGGCGTCAGCACCCTCGGGCAACTCGCCGCTTCAGCCCGAGCTGTTCCACCACGCTTTGATGGAGGTCGACCCGGTCATCATCGATCCGCCCGAGGCGCCGAGCCAGCTGCGCCGCGAAAATGAGACCAATGGCGACCGCCTCGCCGTGGCGGATATCCCACCGCGCCTCTGACGTGGCCGTCGGGGAAGGCTGCCGCCTCAATGGCGTGCGCCAGCGTGTGGCCATAGTTCAAGATCATGCGGCGATCGCCTTCACGTTCGTCCGCCGCCACCACCTCCGCCTTGATGGCAGCACAGCGGGCCACCTGGTCGGTGATGGACGAGATCAAGAGGGAAAGCTCGGGCGTGCCTCGCGCCCAAAAAGGCGTACTTGGCAATCTCGCCCCGCCCGCAGGCCCACTCTCGATCAGAGAGTGTTGCCAACGTATCGATGTCACAGAGCACCGCAGTCGGCTGCCAAAACGCACCGACCAAATTCTTGCCCTCGGGCAGATTGACCCCGGTCTTGCCCCCAATGGCCGCGTCAACCTGGCCCAACAAGCTGGTGGCCACGTTCATGTAGGGGTGCCCCGGTGATAGCTGGCTGCGACGAATCCGGCCACATCGGTGACGATGCCCCCACCCACCGCCACCACGACATCGTCTCGGCGACCAGGCCGACTTGGGCGAAGTGACGAGCCAACGCCTCTACCGTGGCCAGCTTCTTGGCCCCTTCGCCCTCTGGTATCTCGACGACATCAAAGGCCATCTTCGGATCAATGTCTTGGAACCAGTCACATCGGCGCAGGCCCGACTGGGTCACCAGCACGGCTCGTGCCCGCCGACGTGGGCACGAGTTCGGCCAAGGCCAAGCGCGCACCGCTTCCCACCAACACCGGGTAGGGCTGCGTCGCGTGAGCTCCACCGTGACCTCAATCACGACGCCACCAGCTTCGGCGATGCGATCGATGATCTGGCCCGGACGAAGTTCGTCGACATCGATGACCATTCGGCCAGCTCGGCGTAGAGAGGCTCGCGTACCTCGACCAGTCCGACCAAGGCTTCGGCCGGGTTGTCACCCAAGAGCGGCCGACCCTGTCCTTGGCCCACTCGTTTGGCCAACGTGCGCACCGAAGCACGGAGCCAGACGACGGTGCCCGAGGCCGAGATAAGAGCCCGGTTCCCGGCATCGAGCACGGCGCCACCCGCCACTGAGACCACGACCGGATCGGGTCGGGAGACCGCCTCACCGAGCACGGTCGACTCGGCGGCCCGAAAGGCTGCTTCACCATCGTTGGCAAAGATCTCGGGCACGGTCGCACCCCACGCTGCTTCGACCTCGGCATCAGAGTCGAGATAGGTCCAACCCGAGGCGGTCGGCCAGGCCTCGCCCGACGGTCGTCTTGCCCGCCCCCATCATCCCGACCAACAACACGTGTCGGGGTGCGGCCGAGGCCGCGTCACTGGGTGACGGCGGTGGCCGATGGCACATCAGTGGCCGGGCGTGCCACCGATGGGGTCTCGTCCAGGGCGGCCAAGTAACCGTCACGGTTGCGCACGAGTTCCGCCATCGAGTCGCCCCCGAACTTGCGCAGCACTTCGTTGGCCAGCACCAGTGCCGTCATGGTCTCGGCCACCACGCCCATGGCGGGCACCGCCGTCACGTCGGTGCGCTCTCTGAAGCTCACCGTCGACTCCTTGGTGACCACGTCCACGGTCTGCAAGCACCGGCCGATTCAGTGTGGCCAGTGGCTTCATACCAACGCGGGCCACCAAGAGGCTGCCGTTCGAGATGCCGCCCTCGACCCCGCCGGCCCGCGACGATCGTCCGGGTGTAGCCGCTCTGACTCGTCGTAGGCAATGGCGTCGTGGGCCACCGAACCCCGCTTGGCCGCGTTGTCCCAACCGTCGCCGATCTCCACCGCTTTCACCGCTTGGATACTCATCAAGGCCTGCGCCAACAGCGCGTCAAGTTTGCGATCCCAATGCACGTGGCTGCCCAGGCCAACGGGGACGCCGTAGGCCAAGACCTCGGCCACCCCACCGAGTGAGTCACCTTCTTTGGCCGCGGCTTTCACGGCCAGGACCATCTCGGCTTCGGCCGTTGGGTCAAAGCAACGCACGGCCGACTCATCAATGCGGACCAGATCTTCTGGCGTGGGCCGGAGACCTTGAGGCGCCTGCACGCCGCCCAGCTCCACGATGTGACTAATGACTGTCATACCCAGCTGGCCCAGCAGAGCTTTGGCGAGTGCCCCGGCGGCCACTCGTGCCGCCGTCTCTCGAGCCGAGGCCCGTTCCAGCACGTCGCGGGCGTCGGCAAAGCCGTATTTCTGCATCCCGGCCAGATCGGCGTGACCCGGGCGCGGTTGCGTCAGCACTTTGGAGGGCGAACCCGGCTCGGGCGACATCTCCTCGGTCCATTTGTGCCATTCGCTGTTCGCAATCTCGATGGCCACTGGTGAGCCGAGGGTGCGACCGTGGCGAATGCCAGCAATCAAGGTGATGGCGTCTGCTTCAAAGCGCATGCGAGGGCCACGACCGAAGCCCAGGCGGCGACGAGCCAACTCGTCGGTGATTGCGGCCTCGTCGATGGCGAGGCCAGCGGGAAGTCCCTCGACCGTCACGACCAGGCCTTGGCCGTGCGATTCACCTGCTGTTAGGTACCGAAGCACTCCTACAAACTACAAGACCGATCCCCCGTCAACGGGCGCCGCCTTCATGGCCGGTCTCGACAGTTACCTTCAGCTCGACCAAGGGAAGATGGCGTGGATTATCGGTGTCCCCCACAGAACGCCGACCATGGCACCGGCCACCAGGGCCGGTCCAAAGGGCAGTTTGGTCTTCCTCCCGGTGCCTTTTGCCACCATCAGCACGACGCCGTAGACGGCACCGAAGGCGAAGGCGGCCAGGAATCCGACGTACACGTGCAGCAGGCTGAGCCAGCCCAGTCCCGCTCCCAACAAGCCGGCCAACCGCACATCGCCAAAGCCCATGCCCCCGTAGAACCACCACAGGGCGCCAAACAGCCAAACAACGCAGCCCCACCAATGGCGGCGTCACCCATGGCCCGCCAATCATGATTGAGGGCCGACGCGGCCACCAGGCCGATGACCATGAGCACCAAGGTCGGATAGAGGATCTTTCGGGGCAAGAGCCCCACTCGGATGTCAACCAACGAGAGTGAGATCGCCGCCGGCAAACATCACGCAGTACGGCGCCAGTTCGGGGACGGCACCGAAGTGGTTGGCCGCCAGAGCAAATGAGATCCCGGTAAGAACCGCGGCGGCTGCAATCGGCAAGGCGAATGCTGGTTGAACCAAGATCAACGAGGAGCGGGGGCTACGACCGGTTGTGGCTCGTCTGGAACCTGAGCGTCGCCGACCGAGTTGCCGACCGGCCGGCAGCGATGTCACCGGTTGTCGCTGACGTCGCTCGGCCGGGTCCGGCACCAACGCCGTGTCGTGCGACTGCTCGGCGCCAAAGGCCCTTCGGGGTCAGCGGTGCCTGCTCGCTGCACGTTGACCGCCACCACGCCGAGGCGGTGCCAGCCAGCAAGCCACCCACGGCGCAGCCAGCCACCAGCAACGTGCTCATGGACTCGCATTTAACTCGCGCCTGAGGCCCGAGTGCCGGATCTAGTAGTAGGGGTTCTCCCCGTCGCCATGATCGGTGACGTCAACCACCGTCAGCACCTCTGGCACCTCTTCTTTCAGTGCCACCTCAATACCCTGGGTCAGCGTCATGCGCGACATGGCGCATCCCTGACATCCGCCCGAAAGTCGTAGGTAGGCCACGCCTTCAGCGGCATCAAGGGCGACCAGATCGGCTCGGCCGCCGTGAGAAGCAATCGACGGGTTCACCACCTGTTCCATGACAGCGATCACCCGACGAGCCAACGGGGAATCGAGACCGGCGGCCAATACTTCGGGCGGGACGCCGGGGGCAGCCTCGGCCGCCGTCGGGGTGTTGGGGTTGACGAGCACGAGCCCGCCGTCGCCATCCTCTGACCACTCGAGTCGCGCTCCCCGGAGCCGGTCGATGCTCGGGGCCGGGATGACCACGCACAGATCGTCGGCCACCACGACACTGTCCTCGTCGCCCGCATCGGACTGGGCCTGGAAGTAGAGGTCGTAGACGAACGACCCGCCTTCGATGCCTCGAACCTCAAGCCAGAGCGCCAAGCTTTCAGGATCGGGCTCTTGCGCAATGGCGTCGCGAACGACGGTGCGTGCTTCAGGAGTGAGGGTGACGAGGGGGAGGATCTCCTCGCTGACGTCGTCGTGGAGATCTTCAGCGGTAGTGGCCATGGCAATCATTTACGGGAAGGCCCGCCAACGATCGGACTCTGGGCTTTGGACACGCCTGTATGGTTCGCTCCATGGCCGCCATGAGCCCTCCAGATGACGCACGCGAGTGGGTCAGCTTCGAAGACCTCGGAGAAGAACGCACGTGGGTATTCGACATCTCGTTTCTTGACCAGTTACTGGTCGTGCATCTTTGGCGCCGGCTGCCAGGGCGTCCTCACGGGCCCGCTCCCTGAGCTGGATGCAAGGCTGTTGCACCTACGGCGCCCATTTGGTCGACAAGAAGGACGTGAAGCACGTCGAAGCCGTGGCCAAGACGCTGACGCCCGAGCAGTGGCAGTACCACGACAAGGGCAAGAAGAAAGGCGTCATCAAGAAGAACGAGCACGGCGAGATGGTGACCCGGGTGGTCGACGACGCCTGCATCTTTCTCAACCGTCCCGGCTTTCCACCGGCCCGGGTTGCGCCTTTCACCAGGTGGCGGTGGAGCGTGGCGTGAACCCCATGACCCTCAAGCCCGAGGTCTGCTGGCAGCTACCGCTGCGGCGTGAGGACGAGGTAGCCGACGACGGCCATGTCACGTCCACCATTCGCCAGTGGGATCGCAAGCACTGGGGCGAAGGCGGCTTCGAGTTCCACTGGTGGTGCACCGAGTCGCCTGACGCCTTTGTCGGCGCCGACCCGGTCTACGAGACCATGGGACCCGAACTGACCGAGATGGTGGGCCAAGAGGTCTATGACCGACTCGTCGCCCACGTGCAAGAGCGCGAGTCTCTGCGGGCCAAGCGCGTGGCGCTCCCCCACCCCGCGGTGCGGCGCAAGACCGACGCCTGAGCGCTTCTACTGATAACGCCGCTCAGGCGGCGCCGATCAGGTGTGGGTTCAGTCGTCGAGCGGATCGTGCTCGGTGCTCGAGTAGCCAGGCAGGGTCGACCCGAGAATGCGGTCGTACTTGTCCTCTTCGGCCATGCACCACGATGCGTGCACATCTTCGGGCTCAGCCCCGCACTCCGGGCAGCTTTGGTGTCAGTTGCCGTTGACCGCTTCAGACTTCGCGCCTCTTCAAAGCGCCGGTGGCGTCCCTTTTTCACGAAAACTCCTTGCTGCCCTCGGTTGCCCAGCGGCCAGCGTCGCTCGCAGCCTGGGCCTTCTCACCTTGGCCTATTGGACTGAACGGCCGTGGCCTGGGCCTCAGATCGTCCCCCGCTCCAGCCGTCCATTGTAGTGCCTATTGGCTGACCGGTATGCCGCATCCCAGCTAGAAGCAGGTGCCAGGACGGTACGCTCATTTTCGGAAAATCCCCTAGCTATCGGAGCTGCATGGAACAGACCTTTGACCCCGAGGCCATGACCGCACGCTTCCGCCAACGGGCCGAGGCTGTCCGAAAGCGCGGCCTGCCGCCGGTCGAAGGGCCAGAGCGTCAACGATTTCGTGAACAAGCCCAGCTCGACTTCATGGACTACGCCATGGTGGGCGACGCCGACAACGACCTTCGACGACGGCGTGCTGACGCTCGTCATTGATCTCAGCCCCCGAACACCGCCAGAGGGCGACAACTCCTAGCCCCCACCGTGGGCGTTCAACCGCCGTAGTTCATTCGAGTGTCTTCCATGCGCAAAAGCTCAATGTCGTGGTCAGGTCCGGTCACCGCCACCACCTCGCCGATGAAGAGCGAATGACTACCGAGTTCATGGCGTTGGCGAATCTCACACTCGAGGCCCGCCGCGGCCACGTCCAAGAGCGGAGCGCCGGTCTGACCGAGGTGCACGCTTTGACCGGCCATCGTCGTGACCGCTCCAGAGTCATCTCGACCAATGTCGCTCGACGTCATGGGCTTCACGAACTTTCGAACCACGGTGCGCTCGGTCCGGGGCAGAAGGCTGATGGTGAAGACACCACCTTCGATCATCAGTCCGTGGGTCACCGACTCGGCATCGATGGCCACGCCAATCAGTTTGGGCTCCACGCAGACCTGAATGACCAGGTTGGCCGTCATCAAGTTGAGAGCGACGACGTCACCCTCATCGTTCCCACGACTGCCCACGACGTAGAGCCCTGACGGCATCGACCACAACACGCGACGGCGGAGGCGATCGTACGTCGTCGTCGCTGGCCTGGGCGCTGGCCTGGTCACTGTCGCTGTCCGCCGCTTCATCCCTCATGGTCAACCGAAAATACTTCCGCCGTCGGCGTCGGTTGTGGTGGTGGTCGACACCGACTTGCCGAGGATCGCTTCAATTTGCTTAAAGGCTTGCTCCATCTCAGCCCAGCCTTTGGCCCGCTCAGAAGCGGACGTGGCCAAAAGCGCCGTGTTGGTCGCCCCCGCCTTGTAGCACTTGGCCCCGGCCTCACCCTCCAACCCATAGGCCTCATAGAGCAGGTTGGTGACGCTCTGGTTGGGTGTTGGGAGTTCATCGTTAGCCGTTTCGGCGTCAGTGACGAGAAGTGAACAGTCGGCGTGAATAGCTCCGGTGCCGTGGTGAAGCCGGATCACGGTATCGATACGGGTGTTGTCGGCGTGCAAGGTGGCGATATCTTGGCCAAAACTCGAACCGTTGTTGACCCACTCATTCATGCGGTGCATGGCAGATCCCTCTTGATCCTGACCGGCACAAGCCGTCAAAGTGATCGCACAGAGAGCGGCCACAAGGAGACCGGTCAGACGTTGGGTTCGCCTACTTGGCACGGAGCAGGTGATAGGCCCGGCGACCTTTGCGCAACACGATGTAGTGCCCGTGAAGAAGGTCTTCCGAAGTGAGTGATCGATCGACCTCGCTCACCCGGCGATTGTTGACGTAGATCCCTCCTTGTTCGAGGGAGCGTCGAGCTTCTCCACGCGAACTGGCTAAGCCACATGACGACCAAGGCGTCCACCAACGACCCGGTGGCTGCGTCGTCTCCAGGTGCGGCCAGATCCGACAAGGCAATCTCACTCGACGGCGCATCGTTCACCACATCAAGCAGCGTTCGTTCGTCGAGGTCCACAATCTCTTCGCCGAAGAGTGCCTTGGCGGCGCGTTCAGCTCGCTCCACTTCGGCCTCGCCATGAACGAGGGCGCAGACGGAGCGGGCCAGGGCCCGCTGGGCCTCACGCCGTTCGGGATGATCGCGGGTCGCCTCATCCAGGCTCAAGATCTCCTCGTGGGTGGCAAACGAGAAGTAGCGAAGGTACGAGCCGACCATGGCATCTTCAGTGTTAAAGAAAAATTGGTAGAGCTGATAGGGGCTGGTGCGCTCCGCGTCCAACCACACCGTGCCTGACTCGGTCTTCCCGAACTTGGTGCCGTCCGACTTGACCACCAGCGGCGTGGTGAGGCCGAAGACCTCGTCGCGGCAGACTTTTCGGATCAGTTCGACCCCCAAGGTGATGTTGCCCCACTGATCGCTCCCGCCAATCTGGAGGTCGCAGCCGTAGTCGCGGTGCAGACGCTCGAAGTCGTAGGCCTGGAGGAGCATGTAGCTGAATTCGGTGTACGAGATGCCCTGATCGGGTCGTTCAAATCGAGCCTTGACCGACTCTTTGGCCACCATCTGATTCACGGTGAAGTGCTTGCCCACGTCACGGAGGAAGTCGATCATCGAGATCGAGTCGAGCCAGACCGAGTTGTCGAGGAGCAGCGCGGTCGTCGGGCCAGTGCCCGAGAAGTCCAGGAACTGGGCCAGCTGCGGGCGAATCCCTTCGATATTGGCCTGGAGCTCCTCGGCGCCCAGGAGCTGGCGCTCCCCCTGCTTGCCCCCAGGGTCCCCGATCTTTCCCGTCCCCCCTCCGGCCAATGCGATGGGCCGGTGGCCAGCCAGCTGCAGGCGGCGCAAGAGACAGAGCTGCAAAAGACTGCCGACGTGCAGGCTGGTAGCGGTGGGGTCGAACCCGCCGTAGACGGTGACGCCCACCCTGATCGAGGCGACCGAGGAGTCCATCGTCGGTGATCTGGTGAATCAGCCCGCGAAAAGCGAGGTCGGCAGAGAGCTCGGGCATGCCTCCAACACTGCCATAAGGAAGGGCCAGGGCCGGTTCGCGCCCCCATGGCGCAGTAGGGTCCGAACGTGACAGTTCCCGTTGACGACCTTCCCGGCACAACCGGTGACAACCCGTATCTCCGGGGGAACTTCGCTCCCGTCGATACGGAACTCACCGTGGACGCTGTGCTGCCGACGGATGGGGCCATTCCTCCTGCGTCTTCAAGGCATGCTGCTGCGCATCGGGCCCAACCCGGTCAACGTGCCTGATCCGAAGGAGTACCACTGGTTCACCGGCGACGGCATGGTCCACGCCATTGAACTGCGCGACGGCTTGGCCGTCAGCTATCGCAACCGTTGGGTCCAGACGCGCGAGCTCGGCCGCCGAGATCAGGCACACCGTCGCCCCGTGGGCCTGAAGAGCCGATCAACGGATCCGCCAACACCAACGTGGTCTGGCACGCCGGACGAGTGCTCGCCCTCTACGAGGCCGGCTTCCCCCATCGCATGACGACCGAACTCGAGACGGTGTCGGTCGAGGACTTCGACGGCTCGTTGACCTCGCCCATGACGGCTCATCCGCACGTCGACCCCGAGACAGGGGCCATGGCCTTCTTTGGCTACGACGTCTTTGGTCCCCCCTTTCTCCGTTATCACGAGCTCGATGCCTCGGGCACCATGGTGCACAGCACCGAGGTCCAGATCCCTCGCGCCACCATGCAACACGACTTCGGGGTCACGGCCAGTCGGGTCGCCTTCATGGACCTGCCCATCGTCTTCGACCTTGACCTGGCCATGGAGGGTCGATCCATGCCCCTTTCACTCGCGATGCCCAGGTGGGCTTCATAGTGGGCGTTCTTGCTCGTGGTCCTCATGGATCTGCCACTACGTGGGTCTCCACTTCGACCCCTGTTACGTCTTTCACGTCATGAACGCCTTCGACGAAGGTGACGCCGTCGTCGTGGACGTCTGTCGCTACCCCTCGATGTTCGACACCCGACCCGGTGATACTCATCGGCACCACGTTGTCCACCCTCCCAGCGCTGGCGCATCGAGCCCGGGCGATCCGCACGTGAAGATCACTGATCTGGACGACCGCCACGTCGAGTTTCCCCGCATCCGATGACACGTTGGCTGGTCGGCCCTACCGTTACGGCTACTGCACCGAGACAGCCCGGGGAGCCAACCACTCCGAGGAGTGGGGCGGGCTCGTGCGCTACGACTTGGTCCAGACCAAGCTCGCCACTACGACTTCGGCCAAGGCCAAGATCCGGGCGAAGCCCATTTTCGTCCGAGCACCCGATGGTCGATCCGACGACGAAGGCTGCAGGTGCTGGTCATGGTCTACTGACGCCACTCGCTTACACGCCAGCGACCTCCACATCATCGATGCCTCCAGCTTTGACGGGAAGCCCCAGAAGTCATCGTGCATTTGCCGGTCCGCGTGCCCTTCGGATTCCACGGGTCGTGGGTTCCGATTGACCGGTACCGCTAACCCCGTTTGGCCTCGTTAACCCGCCGGCCTGAATGTTGGCGTCGATGCGGTCGTGCACTGCGACGTTGCACGTTCTATCGGCAGACGCACCACCAAGACGCGAATACCAGGTTGGGTTGGTTCTAACAGTCGAGCTTTGAGACCAGCCAGATCAGTGCCTGATGTCCACCGGGAGATGAAAACCAGTAGCCACTTCAGTCACGTCAGTCGTTGCGGGGTACCGAACAAGAGCTGAGCGGTCATGGTCCAGGGCGTCCGACTGGGCCAGGAAGGAGAAGATGTCTGCACCGGCGTTGTCGAGCACAACGAGGGTGCAGGTGGAGGTGTCATGGGCCGACGCAACGAGGGCCGAACTGTCATGCAGAAAGGCCAGATCGCTGAACCAGGGCCACGACCGGGTTTGGCGACGCGTGCGGCAGCCCAGTGTGGTCGAATCCATGCCGTCGATGCTGTTGGCGCCACGATTGGACAGGACCGGTGGGGGTCGGTCGAGTGGCGGTGTGAACGATCCAGATCCGAATGGGCATTGAGGCCGAAACCATGAGACGGGTTCCCTTGGGCACCAGTCCGACGATGGCTCGGGCGACAGCCGGCTCCGTGAGAACAGCTTCGCCCTGCAAGGTCTCATCAATCGACGACTGCGCCGCTGACTGAGCCGCCTGCCAATGCTCCAGCCAACCGTCGGCCCGGTTCAGATCTCCCAGGGTCAGAGCCGATTGCAACCAGTCGCCAAGATCGGCCCGATAGATGGAAGAGACGATCCGATCGGGATCGGCCCAGCGCCACCAAGGATCCACCGCAATGACTTCGCACCCATTTCGTGACGCTTCAGTGAGGAACGCATTCACCACCTTTGACACCCACGGTGCTCCGAGAAGCACGACAACTTCGGGCTGAAGCGAGGCGCCCAGTTCCTGGTGTCGTAGGAATCCATCGGCGGCGCCAATCACAGTCGGGTCGGTCGTCCGACAACCAGACCGTGGGTCAGCCAGCACCGGCCAACCCATCTGCGCCGAGAAGGCCAGC
>CAWDLP010000022.1:0-113546 GCA_963803215.1 uncultured Acidimicrobiaceae bacterium | reverse complement strand
GGTCAGAGCAGCGCTCGATGGCAAGTCTTGGGCCACACGCATGAGCCCAAGACCGTGGCGATGATGGCAAAAGACATCGGCCATGCTCGCCAAAGTGTGCAGCGCATCGCCGATGTCCTTGCCGCAGAAGGGCTGATTGTCTACCGACCGAACTCGGAAGACCGGCGCGCCCAGCTGGTCGAACTCACACCTGAAGGTGAGGCGGTTCTCCATGCCATCTATCTGCGTCAGGTGGAGTGGTCGCTTCGGATCATGAGCGATCTCGATCCGGCTCGGCTGTTGGAGATTGCTGATGGACTCGACCAGGTCAGCAACATCGTTGCCGAGGGCCTCAACTGAGTCGAAGCGTCTCCATGAATGTGCATTGTCTGCTCGGCGAACTTGCTCAACCAATCAATAGCAACCGAAAGGAAGTTTCGGATGGATCGATTTATTGTTCTGTACCGCGCACCACTAGAGGTGGCTGAGAGGTTCACTCAAGTGCCTCCCGAAGAGGCCATGAAGGGTGTCCAGCTCTGGATCGATTGGGCCGCCAAGATCGGAGATGGGCTGGTCGACCCAGGTCGGCCGCTGGGCAATGCGATGCAAGTGACGCAATCCGGAACGACCAAAACCGACTCTGACGTGATCGGCATGTCGATACTGCAGGCTGATTCGATGGAATCGGCCTTGGCCATGGTTGATCACCATCACCACCTGTTCTGGGCGGACGACTGTGAAATCACCGTTCTCCAGGAGATGCCCATTCCCGAGTTGGAGGCCACCAATGGCTCGTGAAGTCAGTTGACCAACCAGACCATTTCCGGTCGGAGCCAGTGGTTGCCCCGATTGAGGTGTCGCGACGCATCGAGGCTCCGGCCACCGCTGTGTTCCGTTTTCTGGCCGATCCCACCAAGCACACCCAACTTGACGGATCGGGAATGCTGCGGGGCGCTGAGACGAGCGATCCGTTGACGGGGGTGGGCGATGTCTTCGTAATGAATATGTACAACTCGGAGCTGGGTGACTACCAAATGAACAATCATGTCGTGGAGTTCGAGCAAGACAGGCGAATCGGATGGGAACCCGTGGACGGCAACGGACATCCGAGTATGGGGACTCGGATGGGTCACCGCTGGAGCTATGTGCTCTATCCCGAAGGCCCCGATGCGACCAAGGTCATTGAGATCTTTGACTGTTCGCAGTCGCCGCAAGACTTCCGACTGGGTATACAACGGAGCAAACTGGATCGAAAGCATGAGGGCAACGCTTGAGCGCCTTGATCAAGCAGTCTCGCTTCACTCCAAGGACGCGGGTTGATGGGAGTTCACCGACGACGTGATGAGTTGACTGTCGTCAGTGGGTTTTCCTTTATCATGGGAGGTTGCGGTTTCAGGCAAGACACGAACCGTCGCCCGGTGTGCTCCCTAGGTTGACCGTGTTTGAGCAAGTACTACTTTCAGCGCCCCTGCTTCGGTTGCATTGGAGAAGACATCGAAGCCTTGAGGCTTTGATGTCTTCGTCCGAGGAACTGTTCTGGCCAGCGTCCCAGTTCCAGCTTCGGCGCCACCGGAATGCAACCGACTTCTAACCACAAGGCTCTTCGAGAGTGGAAGAGTATCTGTCGTGACGTGTCCACTTTGCGGTGCGGTTGTGATTGATGCGCCTGAGGACTACAGGTGTGAACGGACACCGGAGCGAGACGTGGGTCTAAATCCAAGCAAGGTCTGCTTGGCTTGCGGGCGAGGATTCGTGATGACCGATCTTGGATGGGAGTGCGTATGCGATCCCACCTGGAGCGTCCTTCATGCGGCATGGTCGAACTCCTTGGGGAGACAAGAAGACATGCCGTCGGCCGGGGCCTGAACGAGGCTGGATCGGCTCGCCCCTCCGTTCGTTGCGACGAGGCGTCTATCCACTGTCTTCCGACTGACACCCAAGGATGAGCAATCGTGCGCTCGCCGGCAGAGAACGACATTCCGGCCGCTCGATCGTGTTCAAAGCGATCCTCGATGGCTCTCGTGCGGAATCGACCAAAGGCCGAATCGGCATACCTGGAAGGATCAGACAGTCCCGTCGAAAAGGTGAGCTTACGGGGCAGCACCGAACATCACCGAAGTGGTAACGACTGACCTGGTGTCTTCCCTAGGTTGACCGGGTTTGAGTAAGGACGACTTTCAGCGCACCTGTTTCGGTTGCATTGGAGAAGACGTCGTAGGCCTTGATCATCTCGTGTAGTTCGAAATGATGGGTTCCAAATCGTTTTGCGTCAATGAGATGGGCTTCTATGAGTCGGCTGAGAGTGGGTGTCGAATAGGTGTCGACCAGTCCCGTTGTAATCGTGACGTCCCGGGTCCAGAGCGACTCTAGGTGGAGGGTGGCAGGTTTCCCATGAACCCCGATATTGGCCACATGTCCGCCCGGCTTCACGAGGTCGGCTGCCAGCTCAAAGGTGGCTGGCATGCCCACGGCTTCGATGGCTACATCAGCCCCGAGTCCGCCGGTGAGTTCCTTGATGACTTGGAGAGGATTTTCGCGACTGTTGTTGACGGTGATGTCGGCTCCAAACTGCTTGGCTGCTTCCAACCTCGAATCGGCCAAATCAATGGCAACGACGTGGCTTGGACTAAAGAGGAGCGATCCCGTAATGGCCGACAAACCGATTGGTCCGGCACCAACTACTGCGACGACGTCACCGGGAGAGACAGCACCGTTCAACACGCCGACCTCGTAAGCGGTCGGGAGGATGTCGGCCAGCATCAAGAACTCCTCGTCCAACACACCGGCTGGCACGGCATATGTTGAGGTGTCGGCGAAGGGCACACGCACCTTCTCGGCTTGCGTCCCGTCAATGTTGTGGCCAAGGATCCAGCCCCCGCCACCCAAGCACTGCCCGAAACGACCTTGGCGACAGTATGCGCACTTCCCACAGGCTGAGATGCACGACACCAAGACTCGGTCGCCGGGGTGAAGGGTCTTCACCGCCGATCCGACCGCTTCCACCGTCCCGACGGCTTCGTGTCCGAGGATGCGCCCAGGTGTCACTTCGGGCAAGTCCCCTTTCAAGATATGGAGGTCGCTGCCGCAAATGGTCGTGGCGTCCACTCGCACGATGGCGTCGGTGTCGTCGATCACCTTCGGGTCAGGTACTTCGTCCCAACTCATGTCGTGGGGGCCGTGATAGACGAGGGCTTTCATGGGTTCTCCTTGATCGTGGTGGGGATAATTTCCGGTTTGAGCCCTCACCAGGGACGCAGACTGAGCCCCCCTGCGTCCCTGGGAGGAGGTGACCGGTCAGATCAGACGCTGACCGGTTCCAGTTCATCGATGACGCTCTTACCGTTCGTGTTCAGGATCTCCACGTTGGGAGAGACTCGACGGGAGTGGCGTAGGCCGAGGAGCGACAGCACCAGCATGAGCCCAGCGCCGACGAAGGCAACGACTGCGGCTATGCCAGCGATCATGCCGATCGTTCCGAAGGCATAGGCGTTCAGCAGAAGACCTCGCAACGTCTCGCCCTTGAACACCGTGGCGACCTCACCGGCCAGTTTGGCGTTATTCGGCTGTGCGATGGACGCTGCTGACAGCTGGGCGTAGGTCTGACCGCCCCCGATTTCCTTCAAGTGATTGGCGATGAAGTGATCGGCATAGACCTCGGCTTGGGCACCGGTGGTCATCTGTTGACCTCCGTATTGGCGCATGGCCTGAAACTCCGGAGCGGCCACCGCGGCACTGTTGGCGGCCGGGAAGGTGATCTTCTGGGCTGAGAGCTGCGTTGTTACCTCGTGGTTGATGTAGGTGCTGGTCCAGACCAACAGTCCGCCCGCGAGAAGTAACACGCCCACCAGCAGTAGTCCGGCAACACTCACCAAGGTATCGAGTGTCATTCGTCGCATAGCGAGTTCTCCTTATGTCCGGCCAGGTGCACGATGCACCGATGACCCAGCTGACCTTGTGAGGAAAACCGAGCGGCTTTGGGATCAAGTTCTACGATTCCCAATACTAGGAACTATACTCTAGTTAATAAATACTAGCAATCTACTTCCTGAAAAGTCGGCTAATATGAGCGCATGCCTGGATGGAGCTTTCTGACGAACCATGCTCGGGCGCTCGCCTGTATCGCCCACGATCCCGGGGTACGACTTCGGGATATCGCGGCCGAACTCGGAATCACGGAGCGCACCGCATTCGCCATCGTGAAGGATCTGACGACTGATGGCTATGTCATCAGGGAGAAAGATGGCCGACGTAACCGCTACCGCATAGAAGCGGAAGCCCCTTTGGGCGAAACTATTGGGAGAGAGCAAACAGTAGGAGAACTGGTTGATCTCCTGGTCGATTCCGGAGTTCGCCGACGTGCTCGCAACGCGCGGAAGTAGCTACTGGCCGCTAATAGGGTAGTCAACAGGTCTGCACCGAATCGTTGGGTCTATGAATGACCTTCGTAGGTTGTCTCCCGATTGGCGTCGTTATACATCTCCGACACAATCAACCAGGTGCCATCAGACTGGCGTTGGAGCACTCGAAGCGAATGATTGTCCCGTTCGGCGATCTCGCCTCCGCCTACAAGCTTCTGGCCCTCAACCTGTAAGTGCGCTGAAACAAGCACCACGTCAGGGGTCAGAACCCGGATCGAGGTTTCGGGAGGAGTGAATCGCACCGGGTTTGATGGAGGCTTTTCGTTTATGAACTGACGTCGACGAGTTGGTTCCCATCGATCGTCTCACTGCCCGGATGGGTGGTGCCACCCGTCTCGATTGGAGAGCTCTCTGGGAGCGATCCCGTCTTCGATCTGTTGCTGCCATGTGGCCTCGAACTCAGCCGGCGGAACGTAGCCAATGGGTTCAAGCAGACGCTCGTGGTTCCACCAGTGCACCCAACTGAGGGTGGCCAGTTCGACGTCTTCGACCGTGCGCCATGGTCCCTCGTGCTCGTTGTAGATGAGCTCTGACTTGTAGAGGCCGTTGACCGTCTCGGCCAGGGCATTGTCGTAGCTGTCGCCCTTGGAGCCAACCGAGGCAATGGCTTGTTCTTCCTCCAATCGCTCGGTGTAGCGAATCGACAGATATTGCACTCCGCGGTCCGAGTGGTGGATCAGGCCGGTGAGGTCATCGTGCTGGCGGCTCCAGATGGCCATGTCGAGGCGTCGATGGCCAGGTCACTGCGGAGCGTGCCCGAGACCCGCCAGCCCACGATCCGCCGGGAGAAGACATCGACGACGAAGGCGGCGTAGGCGAAGCCCGACCACGTCGGGACGTAGGTGATGTCGGCCACCCACAGCTGGTTGGGCCGGCCGGCCACGAACTTGCGATCGACCAGATCAGCCGGTCGGAGTCCGACGTCGGCCGGGATGGTGGTCCGGCGCTTGCGAGCCCGAGAGCGGCCCCGGATGCCCATCTGGCGCATCAGCCGCTCGGTGCGACAGCGCGAGATGGCAATCCCCTCTCGGTTGAGGGCCCGCCAGACCTTTCTGGGCCCATAGACATGTCGGTTGTGGGCATAGACCCGCTCGATGTCTTCTTTCAGCTCGACGTCACGGAGGACACGCGCACAGGGATGGCGCTGGCGGTCCTTGGCGGCGTAGTAGGTGGAGGGGGCGATCTCCAAGACCTGGCAGATCGGCTCGACCCCGAAGGACGCCCTATGGGCGTCCATGTAGTCCACTATCTCTTTGATGGGCGGTCGAGCTCCGCCGCGAAGAAAGCCGAGGCCGACTTCAAGATTTCGTTAGCCCGACGCAGGTCCTGTTCTCCCGTCGCAACTCGGCCATCTCGGCTCGCTCGTCGCTAGTCAAACCCGGACGTTCCCCGGCGTCGATCTGGTGGCGCTTCATCCAGTTGCGGATCGATTCGGGATGCACGCCCAGCTTCTGGCCGACTTCGATGAAGCCGCCGTCAGTGCGATTCCGCTCCCGACGCCATTCGAACACCATGGCGACCGCCCGCTCTCTCAGCTCTGGTGGGTACTGCTTGTTGGTAGGCATTGGCTCTATCCTCTCTCCGAGGGTTAGAGCCTCCAAATTTCCCGGTGCGATTCAGAGCCTTCAAGGTTCCGGCGTTGAAGTTGTCGTCAGAGAACAGGCCTCGGAGATACTCCACGATCTCGTCTCCGCCCTTTTTCACACTTCCGAATGCATTCACCCAATCGGCGTCCGAGGTGTAGACCCCGACCAGCTTGTCAGCATCGCGCTCTTGGAAGCCGCTTAAGAGCGCGAGCAAGGTGGCGCCGATGGCCTCCTGGTCAGCCTTCGGAAGCGATGAAATATCGTTCGGGTCTGCTGTAGCCACCTTGATCTCCAATCGTGCGACGATTGGTTGGACTTTAGAGCAGGTGTACGCCACCGAGCCGATGTTCGGGCCATCTGGGGCTGATGAGCGGGACCCGCCACGGATCGACGATCAGAGCTCGGAACGCGCCTCGCACGAACGATGTCGGTTCGACTAGGCCGTGGGGACGCCACCCACAACGTCACGCACGTGCACACCGAGGCCTGGAAGCGACCCTTGATTGACGGCGTCGCCGAAGGCGTAGACGCCCCCGTCCGAGCCAATGAGCCAGTAGCCCAAGCCGTCGGGAGTGGAGACGATGCTCACAATGTTGTGCACCGTCACGCCCAACCCCGGAAGTGAACCAAACGGCGTTGCGTCGCCGAAGGCGTAGACCGCTCCATCCGCTCCAACGACGTAATACCCGAGACCGTCGGGGGTGGAGGCGATCCCCGTGATGTCGCGGACCGAATCCCCGATGCTTGGCAACGATCCGAGGAAGGGGGCATCGCCGAAGGTGAAAACACCGCCGTCTTTCCCAACCATGAAATAGCCTCCACCGCCCGGCGTGGCCACGATGCCGACGATGTCAGAGACCTTGACGCCAAGACCGGGGAGCGAGCCGTAGAAGCCCGCTCTCTGTCCGGTCGGAAAGACGAAGACCCCACCGT
Organism: uncultured Acidimicrobiaceae bacterium; assembly: GCA_963803215.1. Classification (GTDB taxonomy): domain Bacteria; phylum Actinomycetota; class Acidimicrobiia; order Acidimicrobiales; family RAAP-2; genus CAWDLP01. The sequence goes on along the minus strand of CAWDLP010000022.1, from coordinate 106,630 downwards.
CCGAACCCACCAGGTCGTAGCCGGTGTCGTTGTTGGTCGGGACCATGCCGACGATGTCAGAGACGTTCACGCCGAGACCGGGGAGGGAGCCGTAGAAGCCCGCACTCTGTCCGGTCGGGAAGACGAAGACCCCGCCATCGGATCCCACCATGTCGTAGCCGGTGTCGTCGTTAGTTGGGACGATGCCGACGATGTTCGAGACGTTCACGCCGAGACCGGGGAGTGAGCCGTAGAAGCCAAAGGGTTGTCCGGTCGGGAAGACGAAGACCCCGCCATCGGACCCGGCCAGGTCGTAGCCGGGACCACTCCGCACCGTGACGGAACGTTTGGCTTCGGGTGCAGCAAAGAACGTGATGCTGCCGGCCTGGTTGGCGTCAAGGACGCAGGTACCGGGCGCGAGGTAGGTCACCGTGGATCCCGACACTGCACACACGCCGGGACCACTGGTCCGATCGGTGGCGAAGGTGACTGGATTGCCTGAACTTCCGCCGGTGGCGTGCAACGTGGCGGTGGTGCCGACGTCAGCGACGGTTGGCCCGGTGAAGGTGATCGTCTGCGGGGTCTTGCATTTGTCGATATATGCCGCTGATCCGGGCTGGAGCGCTTGGCCTGAGTTGGGGTCCACCATCAAGCATGATTCGTCCACGGCTTGAAAGGCGCTGGCCGGTATCTGCTTTAACTGGTCGACGTCGGTGTCGGTCCATCGGGTATCGGCCACACCTTGGAAGAACCAGTTGCTGCCGTTATCGGCCAGGATCAACCCGTAGTTCTTCATGGTGGTGATCACGGTCTGGCACATGGCGTCACAGCTCGAGGCCGGAAGCGAGAAACTGGCGTCGAGTCGAAATCGTGCTCCCATTGGTGGGCAGTTGGTGTTGGACTGACCCGCTTCGTGACGAGCGGGCCAGATGTAGGACTGCTGTGTGCACTGGGCCGTGAATCGGATGGCGTGATCCATGACCCCAGCACTGGCCTCGTCGTAGTTGACCAATCCGGGCAGGATCGGAAGGCCAGCGGCATCGGCCGACGTCCATCCGGCCGTGCGAAGGGCGTTGGAGTTGAGGTCCCAGATGGCTCCCGAACCGGCCGACGAGCCCGCAGCGCTGTAGTTGGCCTCCCAGAGTTCGTAAAGGTTGCAGGTGTCGGGGCTGACCATGATGGCGTGTCGATCGCCGGTGGCGTTTGAGCCACCTTCGATCGGCGTCGAAGCACTGAAGGGATACGGTCCGGGGTCACTTTCGTCTTGGTAGGTGAAGTTGATGCTCACTTGGTCCTGAGTCGGTGAGACCACGACGTAGGGGATGCCGTATGGATTTGTCGGATCCCCAGATGGGCCGTAGTCCGGATGCAAGTTGGTGGTGGAACTGTTCATGCTGGCTAACCAGGTCGAGCTGTTCGGATTCACGGGCAACCCCGAGATATTGGTGTTCCAGACGTTGTCGGCCGGGAAGGCGGGGCAGGTGGTGCCCGGCACCGTGGTGCCGGCGGCAGTATGTGGCCGTAACAGAGGCGGAGAGCTGTTTGCCGGTGTGGCCACAGCCAATGACCCAACGAAGAGAAGAGGGATGGTGAGGAACGAATAGAGGACTGGGAGGCGCGTCCTTTTCATCTTTCATCCCCTTGGTGTGTCGCCCTCGACAGGGACGTCAGCCCCCAACGTATTGCCTCGGTTGTGCACTGCCAAGGGTTGGACGGCTTTTCTTTGGTTCCGTGTGAGCCGATCCACCAATGAAACGGAGGAACGTCAGCCCCGGACCCGAATGCTGCTCGGATCGTAGAGCGCTCCGAACTGCACATCGATCGGAGTGATCTCGTCGCCCACCACCACTTCCCAGGTCCCGCTGGCCACGTCGTTGGCTCCGATGGGTCCATGGTCGCGGCGCCAGACGTAGGCCAGTCCAACCGCAGCCCCGCACGTTGCTGACCATGCGGCCGAACTCACTTGGCCCGCCGCCTTACCGTCGTGAAGGACGAGTTCGCCACCCCAAAGCATGGCGTCTGGATCGCCGACCCGAAAGGAGACGAGGCGACGGCGAGGCCCGATCTCGATGGCTGACTCGAGGGCGCGCCGTCCTACGAAGTCAATGGGCGTTGCGAGTTTGCAGGTGAAGCGCAGACCGGCCTCGAGCGGGGTGGTGTCAGGGGTGAGGTCAGAGCCGAAGGCTCGGTACCCCTTGTCGAGGCGGAGACTATTAATTGCGTAGTACCCCGCGTTGACCAGATCGAAGTCGTTTCCGGCCCCCAGCAGATCCTCGTAGACGCCGACGGCGAACTCGGTCGGGACGTAGAGCTCCCAGCCCAGTTCGCCGACATAGGTGATCCGGGTTGCTCGCACGGTGGCGTAACCGATCGATATCTCGCGGCTCGTCGAGAAACCAAAGGCCTGGTCGGAGAGATCGGCTGAGCCGAGGCGACCGAGAAGGTCCCGCGAGGCCGGACCCATGACGCCTAGGACGGCGTAGGCCGAGGAGACGTCAACGATTGACACATGCTCGCTCTCGCGGCAGTGCCGTTCGATCCAGTCGGCGTCGCGCACCGGCGAGGCGGAGCTCGTCACCAAGAGGTACTGATCTGAGGCGAGTCGCGTCACCGTCACGTCGGCCTCGTAGCCGGCTCGCTCGTTCAGCATGCCGGTGTACACGGCCCGCCCCGGCGCCACCCCAACGTCGGCCGTGCACAGGCGCTGGAGCACGATCTCAGCGTCGCGGCCAACCACCAGCAGCTTGCCGAAGGAGGTCTCGTCGAAGACGGCGACGCGCTCTCGGGTTGCCGTCTGTTCCGCTATCGACCAGGCCAGCCAGTCGGGCCGTCCCCAGGTGTAGTCAAGCTCGGCGGGCCGTCCCCTTGGGGCAAAGACGTTCGGCCGTTCCCAGCCCATCTTCGAACCGAAGACCGCCCCTTTGTCAGTGAGAAGGTGATGAAGAGGCGACCGGCGGAACGGGCGGGCCGTGGCGAGCTCTCGGTTGGGCCACGGCACGGCGTAGTGGAGACCGAGGACCTCGCCCACTCGGTCCCGCAGCCACCGGTTGTTGGCGTTGAACGGTGCGAAGCGCCGGATGTCGACCGCCACAAGGTCGCTGGTGGGTTCACCTTCAACGATCCAGTCGGCCAGCGCCCGTCCGGCACCGCCGCCCGAGGCAATGCCGACCGAGTTGAACCCGGCCCCGACGAAGAAACCCCGTAGACCGGGGGCCTGGCCCATCACGAACTGATTGTCCGGCGTGAAGCTCTCCGGTCCGTTGAACAGCTTCTTCAGTCCGGTGCGCTGCAAAACAGGAATCCGGTGCAAGGCCGACTCCATCAGCACGCTGAATTGATCCCAGTCCTCGTCCAAGAGCTGGAACTCGAAGGGGTAGGGCAAGGCATCGGGTGCGACCCAGGGCTTGGCTTGTGGCTCGAAGCCACCCACCACGAGGCCACCGACCTCTTCTTTCATGTACGTATAGCCGTCGGGGTCACGCAGTATGGGGAGATCAGGCCGGACACCCTCAATTGCTTCGGTCACGACGTAGAAGTGCTCGGCCGAGTGGAGGGGTACGTCAACGCCACAGAGAAGGCCGACTGCTTTGGCCCACTGGCCCGCACAGTTCACGACCACCTCGGCTTCGACCGCGCCTCGGTCGGTCACCACGCCCGTGACGTTGCCGTCCTTGGTGGTGATACCGGTGACCCGAGTGTGCTCTTCGATGCGCACGCCCCGCATTCGAGCGCCGCGAGCCAACGACGCTGTCACGTCCACCGGGTTGACCGTGGCATCACCGGGCAGCCAGATGGCGCCGAGCAGATCGCTGGTCTCGAGGATGGGGTAGCGCGCAAGGGCCTGAGCTGGTGTCAGCAGTTCACATTCGAGGTCGTAGGCCTCGGCCGTGGCCGCAGTGCGACGGAGCTGGACGAGACGCTCCGGCGTGCGGGCCACGGTGACACCACCACAGTGTTTGAGTCCAGTGGCTAGTCCGGTCTCGGCTTCGAGTTCGCTGTAGAGGCGGGCGGAGTACTGGACCAGCCGTGTCCCCGACTCGGTGGCCCGGAGTTGACCGAGGAGACCGGCCGCATGCCAGGTTGTGCCGCTTGAGAGCTGACCTTGCTCGAGCAGGAGCACGTCGTGCCACCCTCGGCGGGCCAGGTGGTAGGCCGTCGAGGTCCCAATGACGCCACCACCGATGACCACGACGCGGGCACGGTGAGGCAGATCGCCGGTCATCACGCCGCTCGCCACGTTCGTCGCTTCCCCCACCGGCACAAGCTTCAGTCTGCCCGCGTGACGTCGACCAAGAGACGCTCCAAGTCGGGCCCGCCGAAAGTGGCTTCAGCTCGCTCGTACTTCTCCATGCCCCAGGTCCAGAAGTCGAAATCGATGGAGCTGGTGCCGTCTTGGATGGAGGCCCAGAGCGTCCAGCCGTACTGCGACATGAGGCCCCACAAGCGGGCTCGTGCCAGGTGACTCCGAGATGACACCCCGTCGTACGCCTCGACCAACTCTTCAAGCTGTTCGAGCGTGAGGTGACACTCACTCCAGATGTTGCCGAGCTCGAAGTAGGGGTCGTTGTTGCCCGAGTACTCATAATCGATGATCGAGACGTTGTCGCTGTCGTCGATGAAGTTGGCCGCCAGGAGGTCGTTGTTGCAGGGTTTCAGCGCCACCGGCCGTGTGGCGAAGGCCTGGCGGATGCGTGCGACGGTGTCTGCATGTTCGAGGTAGCGCGGCGGCAGGCGAAAGCCCCGACGCTTTACCCGTGCGAGGTACTCGGGCTGGAGCTCGAACATGTCGAAGCGATTCACGAAGGGCGGCCCGGCATGGAGTCGTCGGCAGGCTTGGGCGATCCGAGGCAGCATGCCGGGTCGCTGCAAGAGTCGATCGCTCAATGTCACGCCTTCGAGGAACCCGATCACCAGGACCCCATCGTTGGGGAGGAATTGCACCACGGGCGCCCCGACGCCCGCGGTGGCGGCACGGACACTGTTCTCGTATTCGGCCCGGCGGTCGACGGCCAGTTCATCGGCCGACGACGGCGTCGAGTGGCGCAGCACGTAGGTTCCACCCGGGGTCGAGATCTTGTAGTTCTTGTTGGTCAGGCCCCCCGGCAGAGCCTCAACCTGGCACGGCTGTCCACGCAGTACATCAATCCGCTCAAGCAACGCGGGGTCAAGCGCGGTGGTGTCGCCAGCGCTCACCCGCGAGTGTGCAGGCTCGCGCTCAGGGTAGCGACGATGCGGGGGTCTCGGGGAGGACGTCGATGTTGTGCTTGGGCCCGGTGAACCACTTCTTCACCGACAGGTGCCAGTAGGCCCACAACAAGATGAGGGCAGCGGGAAAGACCAAGATGGTGTAGTTCACGTACTTCCAGGAGAAGCCGGCAACCCACGGCACGCCGAGGTTGACGTTGGGCAGGAAGGCCATAAACGACACGAGCACGATGTCAAGGAGGGCGATGACGGACAGCCACTTGTACTTCGGACCGAGGCTCCAACTGCCGCCTTCGAAACTGTCCCCCATGCGCCACCGGTGCCAAATCGGCACGGCGAAGCACCAGTACAGACCGATGACACCAATGGAGACCACGGCATTGAAGGCCACTGGCACGGCCACGCCGCCGATGTTGACCTGAATGAGAGCCGGAGAAGTAATGACGAGGGCGACGATGGCCACGGCGACGACACCGAAAACCGGGACACGTCGGGAGTTCAGCTTGGACCACATCTTGTTGCCGGGAACGGCTCCATCACGGCTGAAGGCGAAGAGCATCCGGGTACAACTCGTCATGCAGGCCATGGTGCAGAAGAGCTGTCCAATGGTGGCGATCAGCAACACCGTGCCGCCCCAGCGCGAGGTCAGGGCCTGAGCGAAGATCGTCGCCACCCCACCGCCACCCTTCGACACGCCGCTTACGTTTTGCACGGCAAAGAGGAACGAGAGCAGGAGGATCCAGCCTCCAATGGCGGAGTAGAAGATCGACCGCCAGATGCCCTTGGCCGCGGCATCAGCGGCCGAGTGGGTCTCTTCTGAGAGGTGAGCCGAGGCGTCGTATCCGGTGATGGTGTACTGCGTGAGCAAGGCACCAAGCGGTAACACGATGAAGATGAAGCCCCACCCGTCGGTCTTCCCTCCGAAGAATCCCGTGTTGTTGACCGTGGTGGTGAAGACCTCATGGGCGCTGGCGTGATGATGCGGCAAGAAAATCAAGATGAGCACGATGGCGGCGGCGCCGAGCACATGCCACCACACCGACACGTTGTTGAAGATGGCGAGGAGGTTGCTCGAGAAGATGTTGACCATGGCAGCGATAAAGAGAATGGCCAGGAAGTAGAGAAAGATCGTGTCGAGGTTGCCCGACGTGTAACTGCCCGGGAAGAGAAAGCCGAGTGTGAGGTCAAAGAACGTGGCACAGCCGTAGGCCACCGAGGCGACGATGGCCAGAAGGCCGATGAGGTTCAGCCAACCGGTGTAGTAGCCGGCCTTCACGCCTCCGAGCTTGGAAGCCCACCAGTAGATGCCGCCCGAAGTCGGAAAGGCCGATACCAGCTCGGACAAACAGAGACCGATGCAGAGAACAAGAGCAGCGAGAATCGGCCAGCCCCAGGCGATGGCGGCGGGACCTCCACCGTTCCAACCGGCATAGAAGGTGGTGAAACACCCGGCCAGGATGGAGATGATGGAGAAGCTGATGGCGAAGTTAGAGAACCCAGACCACGAACGATTGAGCTCCTGTTTGTAGCCCATCCTTGCCAGGGCCTGCTCGTCCGTGGTGAGCGTCGCAATATCGACGACATCCTCGGCGGGGGCTTCCTCTGCGACACCTTCGGGCATGTGTATCCCCCTGGGTTCGAGCGGCCTTGCGGCCGGCGGCTGGCGTGCGGCGTACGTTAGCAAGACAACTCGGAATTTGTGAGTTATGGCTGGATCGGTGGGCTCAGCCCTTCTCGTCGGATCAAAGCTTGGCGGTCCGAATCCCCGCGTCCCACCAGTGTCACGCCGTTGCCTGGGTGAGCGGCGGGACGGCCATCAGATGGACGGGTGCGACAACGAGTGGGTGCAGACACTTTTCGTTTCGAGTGACGGGGGACACTTCGACGAACTGTGGGAGCTCAAAACCAGACTGCCTGCTATCAGCGGTGAAATCACCTGGGTGACCTTTGATACGCCCCAGATTCGCGTCCGGTTGGAAAACGAGAACCGAGTCTTCATCCCGCCTGCCCAGCCTCGCGATATTCGTGCCTTTTACCAGCACACGCGGATCGCCCATAACCTGCTGCGGACCGAGAAATGGAGCGCACTGGTCAGCACGGGCTGTCTCCCGGCCGTGCCATTTTTCGCTCAGGCCCGGCTTCGGGGGATCCCCTGCCACTTCTTCGAGAGTGCGACACGGATCCATGGACCCTCCCTGACCGGGGCGGTGATCGAGAAAATTCCCGGCGTCCAGCGCTATAGCCAATATCCGTGGTCGGACCGGCCGAAATGGCGGTCCGGCGGCTCGGTCTTCGACGCCTACCGCAGCCAGCGTCGAGAACGTCGCGCCATCAAACGAGTCGTGGTCATGGTCGGCACCAGCCAATTCGACTTCCGCCGCATGTTGACGTCGGTTGCCAGAGCCCTGCCCAGGGACGCCGAGGTGTTGTGGCAGACCGGGGCTTCAAACAGTGAAGGGCTGCCTCTTCTGTCTCGCAGATTCGTCCCCGAAGACGAGTTGCATGCGGCTATGACCAGGGCCGACGTGGTCATCTGTCACGCCGGTGTCGGCTCAATCCTGGCCGCCTTCCGGGCGGGACGGTTCCCAATCATCGTTCCTCGCCGGCGTTCGCTGGGAGAGCATGTAGACGACCACCAAATTGAACTGACCAAAGAAGTGGTTCGTCGTGGACTTGGACTTGCGGCAGAGCCCGATCAGCTCACCCCTGAGATCATGGTCGAGGCCGCCGCCCGCAGCGTGACCAGGTTGGAGAGGCCGCCGCCCATCTATCTGGCGGACTCCGGTGTGACGCTGCCGCCGCCGATCGAGTATCTGGAATCGGCATGAACGGCGCTCGCTCGAGAGCTTTCCGGCCTGAGGCTCTCGACCGGGACCCGACGGGGGAGTCGATGAACGACGTTCTCTTTCTGGCCTGGGGCGCCATTTCGGGGCGATCAGCCGAACTGTCATCTTCGGTTGGCGCTTCATCGCTCTGTCTCTATCCACCGGGCTCCTCTCGGCGTCCGAGGACCTCGGTCCGATACCTGCTCTCGGCCTTTCACACCGTCAGAATCCTTCACCGCCAGCGCCCCAAAGTGGTGGTGGTAACCAACCCGCCCTTGCTCCTTCCCCTCTTAGTACTGGCTTGGAGCAGCATTTCGGGGCAGGCCAAGGTGGTACTCGACAGCCATCCCGGAGCCTTCGGAGCCATGGGCGATCGGATGGGCGCGGCCCTTGTGCCCTTACATCGTTGGGTGGCCAGAAGAGTTGCCTTCTCCCTGGTTGCGGCACCCTTTTGGCAGGACAAGGTCGAGGCCTGGGGTGGGGCCGCCATGGTCGTCCACGAAGCACGGGGCGCGGCCCTGGCCCCCCCGAAGGGCCACGCACCCCTGCAAGTGCTCTACGTCGGCACCTTCGCCCAAGACGAGCCCGTCGAAGCCATCGTCGGCGCGGCAAAAGTCGTTCCCGAGTGTGCGCTTGTGGTGACGGGCGATCTGGCTCAGGCCCCGGCCGGTCTGACCGAGGGGGCCTCTCGCAACGTCTCGTTCGCAGGATTTCTCGACACCGATGACTATGTCCGGCACCTTGAAGCCTCCGACATCGTGATCGCTCTCACGACGGAGCCGAACTCGGTCATGCGAGCGGCCTATGAGGCGGTGTATGCCAACCGCCCCTTGATCGTCTCAGATTGGCCAATCCTCCGTGAGCTCTTTCCTGATGCCATTCATGCCAACAACGATGCGCAGTCTCTGGCCGGGGCGTTGCGGCGAGCCATACGAGATCACGCAGAGATGATGGAGCAGACCGGGGCAAGTCGGGCTCGCCAAATCGCTCGGTGGAACCTCCAGCGCAAAGAACTGATCGATCGCCTTCAGGCGGCTCGGATGCAATTAGCGCCCAACGAGTCGGCACCGACTGACGGCCGCGGCTGCCCTGCGGTTTTTGCATCGCACGCCGACAGAAACTGTTGGACTCGTCTCCGGACCTGGAACGACAGAAAGCCTGCGTGCGGATCAATACGGGGCAGCAACGATCCGGTCAGGGTTCACGCCTGGGCCTCGATCGTTGATGGAGTGCCATCTCCGCTTCGGTCGTCTCATTGACAAAGTCCATGAACTCTTCGGTGCTGTGGACGATCGTCCGCCGTCCGGATCCAATGGCCTCTATCTCCGCCGTGAATGAGCCTCGGTGCGAGGCCTCCGGACGCAGCCGGAACACGTAGGAGATGAACATGCGACCAACCTACGGTGCCGTCGTCCATCCGTCGTCCAATGATCCCGGAAAATCCTTTCCACAAAAGGGTTCGGCCGCAAAAAGGCGTCTCGTAACTGTGGGACGAACAGGAGACGCTGACGGGACCAGCGGTTCGTACCCTTGGTTCTGTGAATGCGGCGGACGGGAGTTACAGGAATGGTCGCATCGCGGAAGCACTGCGCCTGGCCCGCGACCTCTGCGCCGGCAGCGGCGCATTTTTCGTCACAAAACAAGGTGAAGTGCGCCTCAGCCTGTCGAGCATGGCCAATACGCCTGAGTTCGCCGAACGCACCCTGACCCTCGGGCGCCTTTGTCTGGAGCACCCCGGGGCGGCTGGGCCGGACGTTTTCTACACGGCGGAGCCCATGGAAAAACGCAGTCTCGACGTCTCGCTCACCTGTGTTGCCGCCACGGTGATGACGGAAAAGGGGACGATCGGCGTGCTTGGCGTCGTCGACAACTGGCTCCCCGAACTGGACGATCAGGAGTTCGCCGGGCTGCAGCGCATCGCGGCCGACCTCGCACGCGATCTCGAGTCCATTGCGGCACTGGCCTCAGAACTTACTGAGTCGCAAACGCCCGCATCCGAGCCCACCCCGATCCGGCCGTCACCCCCATCGATGGCGGCGCCGCCGCCCAAAGTACCGGCACCGTCAGCCGAGGTCGCCACACTCCGGCCCGTTCCAAACCCAGAGGCCGCGGCCGCGGCCCATCCGGATACGTTCCTCGGAACACTGGCCCAGCTCATACCCGATGGCGTCCTCGTGGTGAGAGAAGACGGCGCCATCGTCTTCGCCAACGAAACAATGATTGCTCTGGTCGGGCGTCCAGCCGAGGACATTCTCGGGACCGATGTCACCGCACTTTTGTCCGATCTGGACGAAGACCCTCTGACCGGAGCGAGCGGCGCCTCCCTGGTCGAACTACTGGCCGCGCCACCGCCAGGGCGACGACTCCTGCTCCAACGGGCCGAGGGCAACGAAGTGGCCGTCGACGTGTCGGGCGCGTTCGTCGGTGGATCGATGGACTCGACCGAGGGACGCTTCTATGTGTCGACGTTCCGAGATTCGGGGCCCGAAAGCCCAAGTGGGCGCGAACCCAAGAGCGATCCGACGGCGTTGGCCGACGCCCTGCTCGAGTCGATTGACGATGCAGTCGTTCTGACCGACGTCTCTGGAACGGTTGTCGGCGCCAATGCAAAGGCGGTCGAGTGGTTGGCCTTCGAATCTGGCCCTGGGATTATCGGCGAGCCCGGCGCCTCGATTGTCAGGCTCGTCTCAAAGCAAGGTGCAAGTCCTTCGTTGGAAGAACACCCGCTCTCGATCGCCCTTCAGGGTCTGGCGGTGACCGGAGAGCATTGGTTCCTTGATCGCCGGGATCAAGAACCCCGACAAGTGACAGTGTCCACGCGACTCCTACCGCCCAGCGTCGGTGGTGGCGCCATCTTGTTCTTGCGAGACATCACGGCTGAGGCTGAACAAGAGGCGCGACTGACCCGACTGGCGATGTACGACTCGCTCACGGGCCTGGCCAACCGAAACCTCCTCCAAGAGCATCTGGAACGAGCATTGCGCAATCACCGAGACCACGGCGAACGTGTGGTCATGGTTCTGCTTGACCTTGACGACTTCAAATCAGTGAACGATCAGTACGGACACGGTGTGGGAGATGCCGTACTCGTTACGGTGGCCGGCCGCATCCAGCATGCCGTGCGTTCGACCGAAGTGGCGGCGCGGATTGGCGGCGATGAGTTCGTCATTGTCTATACGGGCGCGGCCTCTGACGAGCTGGAGCTCATCCAAGAGCGGATCCGAAAGGCCCTCTTGGCGCCCTATCGCGTGGGGAGCTTGGTCATAAATGTTGGTGCCTCGATTGGATCGGTCATTGCCAACCGATTTCTTGACAGCCCCGACAGTCTGTTGGCACGCGCTGACGCCGAGATGTACCGGCGCAAGCAGTCGCGTACCAAAGTGCACGGGTAATGAGCGTTCTTCCGCTCAACAACGGTCGGAACCCGGTTACTGGCGGCCTCCCGGCTCCGGGCGACATCGCAAAAGGATCGCCTGACGGGACCTTGGCGGCGTTGACCGAAAAAGGTGCCTGGGAAGTCGGACGCCAGTTGGCCGCTGACCCCTTGGTGACACGACCCGAGTCCGATGCCAACGAAGCCGTCATCAACGCCCTCTATCGATGCCGTTCGATCCTGGTGCGCTGGGATATCCGGGTAGATGTCGTGCGCACCCGCCGCGGCTGCGCCGTGGTTCGTGTCACCTGTCACACCAATGAGCGGTACCTCATCGCGCACAGCGCCTTTGAAGCCATCCCGGCCAATCTCGGCTTAGGCAGCGGCATCGTGGTCGAAGCAGCCCACAACGACGATGAGAGTTCTGGCCGTCTGTGCACACTGCTGTGGACATTTCCTCCATCGGTTCAGAACCCCGACACCGATGCCTTGCTCGCTGACGAGCTCTCCCGTCCCAGCTTCACCGCCCTCGACCCAGGCCAGGCCACAGTGTCCGAGGTGACAGCACGTGAGAGTGACCCGGTCGAACACTCCGTCCCGAACCTGTCGGCCCCACCATTTCGCGAAACCCTTGCCGCATCCGCCGCAGTCGAGAGGTCACTGATTGGCCCTGATAGTGCCCCCGCTCAACCCCCGGCGACGGCACGGCCCGGTGATCACACATTCGAGCCGCCACCACCTCCGCCCCCGCCGTCACCGGCGATGTCGACGACGAATAACCCTCGACCAATGGGCTGGGCGCCCGGTGATGGGAAGTCGGCGGCTGATGGTCCAGTTCTCCAACCCCCGAACAGTTTTGTTTCGACCGGTCCAACGTCAAACCTGCAAAAGGCACCGCGGCCGAGCGGTGGCTATCTGGCGGCCGAGACGAGGCCAACGCCAAAGCTGCCCGAGACCCACAAGACTCGGCGCCCGGCGTGGTTGTGGCGGCGCGCTTGGGTGTTAGTCGTCGCCATCCTGGCCGGCATCGTTGGAGCCCAATTCGTAGCTGTCGGTCACGCCTCGACCTATACGGCTCGGGCCACCCTCTTGGTTCAGTCCGGAGCTGGTGCCAGCGGACCAGGTGCCGCCAACGATGCTGCCGCTCTGGCCATTACCTATGCCGCTTTCATCCCGACGGACGGAGCGACCATCAAAGCGGCGGCCCGGGACCTCAATCTTCCCGAGAGCCAGGTGGCAGGCAATATCACCATGTCGGCAGAGTCGGGGACATCGGTCATCGTGCTCGACTATGCCGCGCCCACCGCGGCCGAGGCCATCAAAGGCGCAGATGCCGTAGCCCGCGTCGTGGCGCGCTCGCCCGCCGGCAGTGGGATCCCCCGTCGTTCCATCAGTGTGGTCCGAGAACCGGTGACGGCCTCTCCCACCTCGTCACTACGGCGCTACGCCCTACCGATCGGAGGCATCTTCGGGCTGGCTGTCGGTCTGATCGTCGTGATGGCAATGGAACGCAGCGATCCGCACCTCGATGAGACCGAGGCGGTGTCAGAAGTCTTCGACTGCCCCAGCAACGCGCTCCCAGCGGAGATTGGGTTGCCCGAATTGGCCCGGGCGATTGCCCTGGCTGCCGACTCTTCGCACCAGCTCACCGTGTTGCCCATGGAGCACTCTGACCAAGCCAGTGCCACCAGCCTGGTCTTGGGGTTGCGCCAAGTCTGGCCGCCCGACATGGCGATGCCGTCAATCTCGGCGTCCTCTGCGTTCGAAGCCGCTGCAATGAGTTTGTCTCAGGGAACCGGACCAACCGTGGTTGTCCTTCAACCCGGTGCGTCAAAGCGACGAGCCAGCACCGTGGCCGACCGACTCCATTTGATCAAACGCGATCCGGTGTGGGCCGTCGTCATGGGACGAATTCGATCGAGCGCCAGTGCTTCTTGAACAGCTCCCTACGGAGTCCAGTTCCTCTGCTGTCGAGCGACCCGCCACGAGTTGGCTGAGCGCAAAGAACAGGACGAGTCTGTTGGCGATCGTCGGGGTGGCATCGGCCGTCGTGGTCGGAGCGTGCACGGTCCTCGATCCCGAGATCGGCTTCGCCATGGTTCTGGCTGGTGGGTTGGTGGTCGGTGTTCTGCTCCGGCCCCTTATCGGCGGTCTCGTCTTAGCCGTGCTGGTGCCGGTGACCTCAGGGTTGGCTCCAGGCTTTCCCATACCGTCCATCCGAGCCTCAGAGGCGATCGTAGGCCTCGTGGGCGTGACGCTTCTGGTCTCGACGCGCACCGACGAAGCGAAGCGGTGGGAAGCCCTTGACTGGTGCGCTCTGGTCTACGGTTTGGCCTGGTTTGCCTTTGCGGTCTTCAATGCTTTCTCGCTCCATGACAACTTGAGCGCCTCGCAATGGGGTGTCGCCTTGGGCCAGCTGCAGTTCTTCCTTATCTATCGTGGGATCCGCCTTTCGGTGCGGACCACCAGCGAGCGACGCATGGTCCTGACTGCAGTCCTGGTCGCCAGTGTTCCCGTCTCACTCCTGGCCATCCTTCAGCAGTTGCGCGTGCATCAAGTCTCCCAAGTCCTGTATCGGATCACAGGATCGGCCGAGTCGTCGTCGATGGGCTCGACCAGTCCGCTCTCTTTGGACGCAGTGCACCGGGCCACGGGTCCTTTCGCCAATTGGACCTCGCTGTCGGGCTACGCCTTTGTCATTCGTCGTGGTCTGCGCTTCTCTGGGTCTGGGTGAGCACGTCGTACGCAGGCGCTGGGTCCTCGCCTTCATGATCTCGTTGGCCTTTGGCGCTTTGGTGGCAAGTGAGGAACAGTCGGCCATCATCTGTCTGGTCGCCGGCGTCATCGTTCTCGGCGTGATGCACGGTCGGCTGAAGCTCGTCCTTCGTTGGCTCCTGGTCGCCCTGGCTCTGACCGCGGTTGTTTTCGGTCCGATGCTGGCCCAGCGCGTGACGCAGGAAACGACAAGTGCGAACGAGCACACCCTTCTGCCCCAGACGTTGGCCTTCCGGAGTCAGGTGTGGACTGGTCAGTATCTGCCAGCCATTGAAGCTCGACCGATCTCGGGGTATGGAGTGATTACCCCACCGACGATTCAGTGGCAGTTCAGCGAGTCGCAGTACGTGACGTTTCTGATGGAAGGAGGACTTCCCATCCTCCTGCTGTTCGGGGTGTTGACCTGGGCCATGATCCAACGCAGCCGAGCCGCCTCGCGTTCGATTGATCCGGTTGACCGGGCCCTTGGTCGCGCCTTGCTGGTCAGCATCGTGGCGCTCATTGTCATGGATGTCGTCTGGCCCTACTTAAGTAATGGAGGACTGCCCGCAGTTGCTGTGGGCACTGCTGGCTCTGGCCGAACCGCTGAGACTCGAGCGAGGGTTTCGAGCTTCCGACTTTCGGGCACCCTTAGTGCAGCTCGGTCAAGAGAATCCGGTGGAGGTGGCGTGAAAGGGCGGGAGATCAGATGGCCCTACTGGGTCATTAGCATCGGTGTGGTCAGCATTCTCATCTTGCTGGCCATGTTGGCCAGCATTGGCAACGGGAATTCCACTGACGCCCACGCGGCCAGTCCCAGTACTTCCACCGGACACACGCCGACAACACCTGCAACGTCAACAACGACCACAACGACGACAACGTTGCCGAAAGTGGCGGTGCATGGCCCTGCACTCGGGGTCTATGTCGGGCCGGGGGCACAAGACGCCGTCACCGGATTTTCCGCCGCCGTCAATGCACCGGCGGAATACGCCCTCGACTATCTCGATGGGTCGAGCTGGCAGACCATCAGCGATCCGCAGTGGATTCTGTCGAAGTGGAAGGGCTCGCCGTATCACATGGTGTTTGCCGTTCCAATGCTGGCCCCAGGCAGCACCTTGTCGGAGGGCGCGGCGGGAACCTTCGACGCCGAGTTCCATCAGTTAGCGACCAATCTGGTCAGCGCTGGGTTCGCCAACTCTTGGCTCATCATTGGCTCGGACCCCAACTCCACGTCCACTCCGTGGCATGTCGACTCGACCGCTACGGCTTCTGAGTACGTGAGCTACTGGCAGCAGATCGTCACGATTATGCGCTCTGTTCCCGGTCAGTCATTTCACTTCGTCTGGGATACCACGCCACTCAGCAACGGGCTTTCGCCCCAAGATGTGTATCCGGGTAACGCCAGCGTTGATGTGATCGCCACCGACGCCTTTGACGCCGATCCAACCGTGCCCGTGGCGCAGGGCTGGTCCTCTCTCGTTGGTGGAACCTATGGATTGCACTGGTTCGCCTCTTTTGCTTCGCACCAGGGAAAGCCAATCATGCTTGCGAAGTGGGGCTTGGTCCCGACGAACGAACCGGGCGGTGGTGGCGATGATCCTGCCTTTGTTCATCACCTCTTGGCCTGGTCTGTGACCAACAAGGTGGTGGTGATGGTGGCATGGAACTACGGATCGTGGGCCATAACCGGGGGAGCCTTTCCTCGATCGTTGGCCACGCTTCGGATGGCACTCACGACGGGAGCAGCATGACGTTCACGGCACACCGGCTGCCAACTGCAGATTGGCTCTCGGGGTCGCATTCGGTGCGAGAGGCGCCTGGCCGGGCCGATGGAGGTAGCGGCGGATGGTGATCGAGCGCACGGTTGAGTACAACGCACTGGCTGGGGCAAACGCCTCCACCTATCGAGAGGCTGACCCCTTTCGCGCTGCCCCAAGGAACACCACCCGGGTGGCACTGGTCCACCTCGGTAACACCGGGGGACTGGGCACGACCCGCAGAGTCGCGGTCTGGCGAGAACTCCTCAGCGCCGGTTCTTCTGATGTGGTTGAGATCAATTTGCTGCACGAACACCGGCGACGACTGCCCTCATTGATCAGTGCCGGCAGATCATTGAACGGAACGCTGGCGGCCGAGTCGGCCATGTGGTCGATTCGCTCCCCGTCGCGCGCCTTGAAAAACTTGGATCGTCGACGCCGTGGTCTTCGTCACTCCCCGGGCCTTTCACCCTGATCTGGCCCTTGGGAGGGTGACGGTCCTTGATTTCCAAGACCGCTTTAGTCGGAGCTACCTGGGCCGCGCCGCCGTCGATCAGCGGTTGGGAAGGGCCGCGGCACTGGCGAGCACTGGCCTGGGCTACCAGCCGATTTGAGCAGCGCTCTCGGAACGTCCGCGCCGTGACGGCAGGCTGGAGCGAGGCCCAGGAGATCGGTGCGACCTGGATTCCTAACACGGTGACGGCCGTCGGTCCAGAGCTGATTGACGATCGAGGTGGTGCACCAAACGATCTGGTTTTCTTCGGCAAACTGACCGCACTCCCTAATCTGGACGCGTTGCGCCAACTGGCCGCAGTGTGGCCCGCACTGCAACGCGAGATCCCATCGTTGAGCCTTCTCGTGAGTGGGGCTGCGGTCTCTGATGAAGTGATCAAACTGGCCCGCGAGCATCGACTGGCGTCTCCAGGGAGATTTTGCTGAGGTCTCGGCGCTGTGTCGCCAAGCCCGCGTCGCCATCTCCCCTCTTCGGTTCGCCACCGGCATCCAGAACAAGGTCCTCGAAGCGGCCGCCGCCGGTATGCCCCAAGTGGTTTCGCCCGCCTCGCTGTGTGGCACCGCTCCAGGCTTTCCCGCCCTTGTGGCCTCAAATCTCGCTGAAGTGACCCGGGCCTATCGCATGCTGCTCGATCAGCCCGACATGCGGCTAGATCTGGCCTATCGGGCCAGAGAACACGTTGCCCTTCACTACAGCCGCGGAGCAGTGGATTCCCCGTGCTACAGGCGCTCATTATAGATTGAGACGACAGGCGAACGTCGGTGGGACGGCTGTCCAGTTACCGTTCCATGAAAGCCGACGAAGGACCATTGGTGAGATCCACATCATGATTCCCTCCATCGACAACTATCCAATGACACCAGTCCGACGAGGCGCCGCGGTGAAGCTGCTTCGGATGGCGAAGATTCAGTGCAGCGCGAACGCGGCAATCTGTGTTGTTCAGGAGTCAGATGGCTCGCTGACCATCACGAGTTATCCGGACTTCTTTGGACAGACCCGAGACGTTCCGTGGTCGCCCGATGAAATCTCCGAGCTGGCGACAAGAATCTGGCTCGATCCGCACATGGCCCATGAGCAGCCATTCGTCCGCGCCATGTCGCTGGGCCGACCGGTGCATTACGGCCCGTCGCCTTCGTTGCCGCCACGTCTATCGACGACGAATCCCGCAGCCTACGCGGTGTCGTCTTCGTGGTTCGCACATCGGACGTCGACTACTCCATTGAAGATCTCACGGCGCTGCAGATCGTCCGTCGGCGATTCTCAGATCACCTGCGTGCGGTCCAGGATCTGGCCGATGCTCACTACTTTCGACCTCGGACCGAGTTCATACCCATCGGACGACGACAGCCAACCGGAACCGCCCCCCATGCCACCCTCAGTACCGCCGATCGATTCGCACCATACCGGACGCCGACGTGCCGACCCCTGATGTCGACAGCGATGACACCGCATTGGGTTTGCCGACGATCGGACCACTGCTTGAACATTTGACCGAGCTCTTTGATCGAAGCGATCCACCGAACATCATGGTTGTCTCGTCGACCTTGACGGAGAGCCCTCGGAGTTGACTTCACGGCTCATTCTGGCCGGTCGACGGTTACATAAAAGCATTCGCCGAGACGACTTTGTAGCTCGGATCGGCCGTACGATTTTCGCCATTGCCATCGAGCTTCCAGACGATGTCGACATGGACGACGCTGTGGTCATCTCCGAGCGCTTGGCCGCAACCGCCGAGCCGGGCGTCGGGGTGGTCGGTGACGATCGAATCGCCCATGCTTCGGTCGCTCTTTCATCTTCGATGCCCATGATCGAAGACGATCATCGGAGCAGCTCCGAAATTGCCACCGCGCTGGTGAAGCAGGCGTGGACCCGACTCCAGACCCCGTGAGTGTCGAAGCCTCCTGTACCCTCCGCTCCCGCCAATCCCGGCCAGCCCGAGCAGGCCCGATGGCGATTTTGGTCCCACAATCCTGCGGACTACTCAGAAGACTCGGAAGTTCGACTGGCCCACCGAGCAGTTCGTGGTGGGGCCTACATTGTTCGGCGGGAAGGCATCGGGATGCTCATCCGCCTTGGCCGGCGTGGCCGTGGTGGTGCGGCTGATAGGCCCAAGTTCGTACGGCATCTACAGCGCTGCGCTCGCCTTTGCGACGGTGGCGGTGATCATCGCCCAGATGGGGGTCGAAGTCCACCTGATCCGTCAGAGCACCGAGCCGGCCCAGAAGGACTACGACCGAGCCTTCACGTTTTTGCTCTTCTCTTCGGTCAGCTGTGGCCGTCTTAGGCTTGGCCGGAACCTATGCCTTCGGCCCATGGCTCCGACCGGTTGGCGTGCTCCTTCCCTTGCGGGTACTGCTGCTCTGCATTCCCATCAATGTCTTATGGGCACCGGGCCAAGCCATGATCGAGCGAAGGTTCGGATTTCGCGAGATGGGTTGGCTGGAAATCGGCGGCGACCTCGCGCTTGTATGGCACGGCGATACCATTGGCCCTTCTCCACGCCGGCGCCTGGTCGCTCATTGTGGGGTATTTCGCCTGGCAGGGTTTCCTCCTCATTGGAAGCTTCGCCTTTTCTGGCTATCGCCCCAGACTGAACTGGTCGACCTCGTCGGTCGTGGGCTTTGTCAAAGATGGCAGCCCGTTTGCCGGAGCACAGGGTCTGGAACGACTGGGCGGAGTGGTGAACGCCATGGTGGTCGGCACGTTCGCCGGCGCAGCCGGGGTCGGGCTGGTTTCGTTCGCCATGCGCTTGGTGGATACCATCGGCTTTGCCGCTCGAGGTACGTATCGCCTCGGCCTGGTGGCGCTCTCCAAGGTCTCCGACGGCCAGCACGAGCGTCTGCGCTTCGCCTTGGAAGAGGGCTGCCTCATCCAGCTCCTTACTCTGGCGCTCCCATTCATTGTCTTTGGTATGGCGGCCCATTGGATCGTGCCGTTGGTCTTCGGGCACGAGTGGACGGCAGCCATTCCGATCTATGCCGTGCTGGCCCTCGCTACGACACTCAGTGCCCCGAGTCTGATCTTCAGCGTGTTTCTGCTGACTCGGGGCCGCTATCTCCAGGTCTGTATCTCTGGCGCCATTGCCATCGCAATTCTGGCGAGTACGGCGATCCCACTCGTGCGGTGGCTCGGACCGGTGGGCTTCGCGTGGGCCAGCGTCTTGGCCCTGGCCGACACGATCTACTTGGATCGCTATGTACGGCGCACCTCTCAGATTCAGCTACCGGGTCCCTGTCATATTCGCCGCCGTTCTCGCACCGGCCATTGTGCTGCCCCTGTTCCCGCTGCCGTACGGCTTTGTGGCACTGGTTCCTTCGGCCCTGCTGATCATCGTTCCCTCCCTGCGCGCCGAACTGTTACGCATCGTCGCCCTCTTACGTTCGGCTCGGGCCAAGACATGAATCCACGGCGTTCGATCCACACCGACCAGGCTGCGCCAGAGATCTGGAGCCGTGACTCCGGTCGAGAAGCTTTCGTCCTCACCTTGGCGGCTCAGCTGTGACCGCGACGGACCGTGCCATGCCGGCGCACGATTTCGACGGCTTCTCCGCTTCGAATGGATCCACGCCGGGCCAGGCCTCGACCGAAACACCGCTTCGATCAGGTGCCACGCCACTGTGGTTTGGTCCCGAGGCGCGCCCGCTGTTCGGGTGGGCCCACCCGCCGGCCAGCGGGGTCTGTCGTACCGGCGTCGTGCTCTGCCCGCCCTTTGGACTTGAGCGGACCAGCGCGCACTACGCCTACCGGATGCTGGCCGAGCACCTGGCCGCCCGGGGGCTCTTTGCGTTGCGCTTTGACTACGACGGAACCGGTGACTCGGCCGGATCAGACAGAGACCACTGTCGCGTCGAGGCCTGGTTGTCGAGCATCGCGCACGCCGTCGCGTTCACTCGCCAGTCGGGCTGTACCAGCGTGGTGTTGGTGGGCATGCGGTTGGGTGCGCTCATGGCGGCTCAGGCCGCCGTCTCGTTGACCAAGGTCGACGGCCTCGTCCTTTGGGATAGCTGCCGGACTGGTCGCGAGTTCCTGAGACAAGAACGCGCCATGCAGGTTCTGCAGTTCTTGGACGACGACGACCATGACAACGAACGAGAGTTCCCGGGGTGGTCGGCTCGATCTGAAGATGTGCACGACATCGGGCTGCTCAAGATGCCTATGGCAACTGAGTTCGCGACGACGGTTGGCAAGGTCCTTGTTCTCACCCGGCCCACGGCGACGTCGGCTCTCCCCGTGACGGTCGCTGGGGCCACAGACGAGGTCGAACGAGGTGAGGCTCGCGGCCAGGCCGAACTGCTCGATGTCAACTCAAACGATTCGACAGGTTCCTGAGGCAACAATCGCAACCATCGTCGACTGGATCAGCCAAGGATTTCGCTCTCCACCCCAAGAGTTACACCTGAAGGTAACAAGCACCACAACGGTGAGCCAGGGAAGGCACGGCGTCGTTGAGAACTTGGTCTCCCTCGGGCCGAAAGGGCTCTTCGGTGTCACCACGACGCCATCTGAGATGAACTCGTCGAGCGAAGTTCCCTGGGCCATCTTCTTAAATAGTGGCATCGACTCGCACGTCGGACCATGCCGGCTCTGGGTGCGCCTGGCCCGGCAATGGGCCGCCATGGGGATACCAAGTATCCGATTCGATCTCGGCGGTCTGGGCGATAGCCCCTCAGAGGACGAGACCCCTGGTTCGGTCATCAGAGCGGCGGGCGCCTTTGACGAGATCGAAGACGTGGCCACTGCGGTCTCACCGAACCGCCCTTCCAACGTCCTCCTCATTGGCTTATGTTCCGGTGGCTACCAAGCCTTAGACAGTGCGTTGTCCTTCAGGTCGGGTCCGCCCCGGGGGGTGTATGCCATCAACGCCGTCTTACGGTTCACCCCGCCCGAGATGGCGAACGGACGTATTGACCGCCGTCGACGGCTCTGCCGTCCCGCGTCACCCTTCTCCCAGTCGAGCCGCAGGTTGCCGACCAGCGCACTCCAACGAGCCTTTTGGTGGGCGACCTGGTGTGTCAGCCACGCCAAGCCACTCCGACGTCGGCACTGGCTCCGGTCGCTGACCCAAGCGGGCACGGACGTGTGGTGTTTGGGTGGAGAGGACGAGACGAAGGAGCTGAAGGCGATGCTCAGATTCTCATCGGCCGACCACGCCTCACCCACTCCGCTGATCACCACCTGGCCTGGCCTCGATCACGGTTTGGTGCGGGGGAGTGATCGCTACTGGGTGGCCGACCAGCTGACGCGCCGGGTGCAGCGCCAGTTCGGCCTGGGTCTCTCCGAGCCGTTGCATGCCGCAGGTGGAGAAGAGAAGCGTTCCGCTCTCACTTTCTAAGGCCTGATGTGGGTCGCCCATGTCGGCCTGGAGCAGCCGCCGCCGACGCCGCCGTGATCACGGGCTCCCGGCTACTGCGCCCCGACGCAACATAAGTCGACGAGCGATCTTGGCCGCCGCCATTTCCACGTCCCGACCGCCGACCTGACCGCAGGCCGAGCCCGCCGCCATGAGCAGGCGCGCTACCGGCTCAGCCAGCGGGGTTGCCCCAACCTTGGCGACGCCCTGGTTGGCCACGTGGCCCAAGCGCGAGCCTGGGATGGGCTGAATCGGGGGATTGGGATGGTCTGGATACATGGCGTGGAGCAGTTCTCGCCCGGCTCCCTGACGTCGGGCGTCGCGGCAGGAACGCCGCGGCATCTCGGTTGTGGAGATGGACGGCGGCGAGAGTCGGTTCGTAGACACCGATGAGGCCAGCCGCGGCCAGGCGATATCCGAGCTCGCGGTCGGAGTGGTAGAAGAGATCGAACTCGGTGGAGGCCAGTCCGATTCGTAAGCAGACCTCGCGGCGCATCGAGAGATTGCCGGCCCACAGGCCGTCGAGCACTGCTATTTCACCGCGTTCGATCCGATCCATCTGACCTTGGTGTTCACGGGCGTAGAGACGCGTCCCCACGGGAGCGGTGACACCCTCTTCCAGGTAGACGGGCATGCTTCCCGTCACCACAAGATTTCTTTGGCCGCCGTGGGCGCGGGCGTGCCCGCTGGCCAACATCGGCCCGGGTAGAACGTCGTCATCGAGCAAGAGCACGATGTCACCGCCGGCCTGTCTCACGCCTCGATCGAGCGCGGCCAGGTGCCCGACGTGGCTCGGATTGTGAAACGCGAGGAAAGGCTGCTCTTTCTGGATGGCCGCAAGCTCGCGTACCGACGCCGCATCATCGCCATCGACCACCACAATCATCTCGAGAATTGACGGATCATGGGCCAGCGAGTCGACCAGAGCCCGCAGCATTCGATGACGACCTCGCGTGGCCACGACCACTGAGACCTCGGGTCGTTGGACCGCCTGAGGCGGCGGCGATGTCGCTGGACCCTCCGACTTCATTTAGATCACACCCGGTGGCGTCAGCGGAAATCTCTCGTATCGGACTCTTGTCTCGAGGTCGGAGATGTCACCCGGCGAGGCGCAGACGTGATGGGAATCACCGAATTCAGGTCGCTTCGGATGCGTTGTACCGACTCGGTCGGCGGGAGTCCGAGCTCTTCTAATACTCGTTCCGCCTGTTCCAGCACTCGGAGAGCCCGGGTGCGGTTCCCGGTTCTGGCATAGAGCTCGGCCAGTTCGAGACGGTGCTCTTCGTCGTAGGGGTCGGCTTCAATAAGGCGATCAAACAGCCCGAACGCATCTTGTAGACGCTCGGTCTCCAAGGCGTCGTCGAGCAGGAGTCGAAGAAGTTGCACGTGTTGGCGGGCGAGCGACTCGCGGGGTGCGGCGGCCCAATCGGCGTACCGTTCGCTTGGAAGCAACTCACCTCGGTAGAGCTTGACGGCTTCGCGGGCGAACTCCATCGATTTGGCCGGTGGCGTCTCGCGGCGAAGGGCCAGATTGGCCAAGCGGCGGAACTCGTCGACATCGACCAGTGTCTCGTCGGCCAGGCAGATCATGTTGCCGTCTCGCTCGACGATGTTGCCGCACGTGGCCCGGATGCGCCACAGCACGTTTCTCATACGACGGACGCCAACCCCAGGATCGGCCTCTGGCCAGAGACATTCGGCCAACTCTTCGAGGAGTACTCTCCGTCGCAGGGCGATAATTGTCAGTCCCTGCGAGGCCAGGCTGTGGGGAAATGTCACCAGCTTCCCGTCTTGCCATACGGCCAGTGACCCGAGCATGTCGATGCGCCACCACGACGAGGCTCGGCGTACTTCCTCGATCCCTTCGTAGGCACTCTGTGTTGGTTGTCGCTGGAGGTCACCGGGACCAGGTTTGCTCGAGTCGGCGTCATGTCTCGATCTTCGTGTTCGACCTCGGCTGAATCAGCTGGCGAGATTTGATCAGCTCTTTGGGCCCACCCGGTGGCGTGCATTGCTCTGAAGCGGTGGCCCGCCGAGGCCAAACGCTCGTCTGGCCTCAAGTCGGGCAGTCACTCATACTGAGCCTGGTGCCCCATAACAACTCAAGATGGCGTCGAGCACCTTGTGGCGCCCGAGGAGTCTCGCGGGCCAGATCAAAGCCGCTGGGATTCAGACGGAGGTCGTCAATGCACACCGCACGCATCCAGTCGGACCACGCCTCTCGGACCGGTCCCGCTGGGATGAGGTCCCTGGCTTGGTCCACCAGATTCTTTTCCTCGTTCTCGGGTAGCGCCCAGCACGATCACCGAAGCAATGGTCATGGCCCAAAATGGCCCGAAACAGTCCCATACAGGAGGAGAGGTCCAGGTGTCGGCCTCCTCTAAGGCTGACCAGAGCCAGGCGATGGCGGCCGAATTCTCGACCGCGTTGGATTTCCACGCTGGCCAGCGCCAGTTGCGCGGTCAATCGTGCGGCCGAGCCGAGGTCGGCATGGATCCCGAGCAGCCGACTCCCGGTTTGAAAGGCTGCTCGAAGTCACCGCGTCGAATGCAGAACGGTCAGTATCGCGAGCGAATGCACCATGGTGGGTTGGTCGCCACCATCGAGGACTTCTTCGGCCCGTTCTATTGCACTGCCAAGGTTCCCGAGGGCGAAGTCGATCAGCGCCAGCAGGTTCGCTGAGGTGGCGCGCATGGTCTGATCCCCGGAACTCCGGGCACAGCTCTCTAACCACTCCGCCCATCTCGACCCGATGGCGAGTTCCCCTTGGGCCAGGAGCTGTTCACCAATCAATCGGGCGACATAGGGCGATGCGGGAAATGACACCTGCCCGATCAGCGTTCCAACAAGTTGTCCCATGACAGATCCATGTTTGCTGCTCTCTCCAACCAAACCCTGAGCCGTCATTAATTGGGCCTGGGCCAGCGCCTCAAGACTGCTGCTGACCCCGCGAGCCAGCGAGAGCGCATGGTGGCAATCTCGAGGACGTCGGCTGGTTCGTGCTCGATCAGCTTCAAGGCGGAGGCATCCAAGAGCATCATCGACGGCCCGGTGCGGAGCGACCGGACTCGCACAGTTCCGCCGCAATCACCATCTCGTCACTGGGCGTGTCTGCGCCTCGGCCGAATCGAGCGGTGGAACCGCCGCAAATCGAAGTCTGAGCCTGTTGATAGACCAACTCTGCTCGCACGTGCTCTGACACCCGAAGATGTTGGGTGGGGCCAGCGCGTCGGAGGCAAGCTTCCACTGTCTGGTGGCGCACCAAAGCGCCGCGGCGTTGGTCAGGTGCGATGCCGTCAACTCGTCGCTCAAGGCATAGTCCGCCGCCAGTTTCTCGTACACGGCCGCCTGGTCGAGGTCGCCGCGGCTGAGAGCCAGCTTGGCTGATCGTTGCGTACTGACCGGCCACTCGTCATGTGGAGCACCTTGGCCCTGGGCCGCATGAAAGGCGCTGCGCTCAACCAGACCATGTTTGGCGTAAGCCACCGCGGTGGCGGTGTGGATTCGATCTCGCACGTCTTGATGAAGGCGGTAGAAGGCGGCGGCGCGGACCAGTGGATGGTCAAAATCAATCCGGTGATGACGGATCTGGATGACGCCGGCGGCGCGTACCTCTTCGAGGGCGGCGTCTGTGATGCCCAGATTTCCGAGGGCCGATTCGAGAATATCGAGCGGCGCTCCGAAGGAGCGGCGGCGGCCGCGGCGACCCGTCCTTCGTCAGAAAGGACGATGATCCCAGCCTCAAAGGCATCCACGACGGAGTGGCCCACCGGGATCGGGATGGGCAATGGCAAGACGCCGTCGAGCTGGGGCTGACTCAACCTGTCATAGACATCCAAGAGAGCCAGGGGCACCCCAGCCGTAACTCGAACGAGTTGCTTGACCACACGGCGCGGCGGGACGGCCATTTGGAGTTGGGACAAGAACTCTCTGGCGTCGTCGGCATCGAGCGGGGTCAATCGATGCGACGGGATATCGTCGCACGTCAAGCTCATAGGACGGAGTGTGGGGGACGTCTCGCCAGGCGATAAGAACGGCTATGGCGAACTCAAGGCTTGCCTTCAGCGGCCACCCGAGCCAACGCACTCGGAAACCATCGGGGCAGGAACTGGCAATCGTCGATGACGACCAAGAGCGGGGGTCGAGAAAAGTGGATATGCGCTCAAGGGCCCGAGCGGTGGCATCGACGACTCTCTTGCCTTGGAGGACTGGGGTCGTCACCGATCGCTCGCGTATCGAGCGAAGAGTTCAGC
The DNA here is from genome assembly GCA_963803215.1 of uncultured Acidimicrobiaceae bacterium. Classification (GTDB taxonomy): domain Bacteria; phylum Actinomycetota; class Acidimicrobiia; order Acidimicrobiales; family RAAP-2; genus CAWDLP01. Next base: position 80,617 of record CAWDLP010000022.1, on the reverse strand, counting down.
GAAAGGTTGCGGCCATTCTTTATGGGTGCGGCCATCGTTGCTTGTCCCACGAAGCTGCACCACGCCGAAGTCGGGCGCCCGAGCCACAGAGGCCTGCAGCAGGGCCGTCTTGCCAATTCCACCGACACCTCGGAACACGAGCACCTGGCTGGTGCCGTGCGGGCCGAGTCAATGACACTCTCTGAGTGCGCGAGCTCCCGCTGACGGTTGATGAGCCTATTTGATTGATGCTCTCCACCATGGGGGTCATTTCGATTCATCGCGATGCCCGGCGACGTCGCGGCATTACCGATCAAGTCATCGACCTCCTCCGCACTGCAATCCCGCCTTTTGCATGCCGCCATTAGGCGCAAACATCCATCCCGCCGAAACGTCGGACTGCCGCCACCTTGGGTTTTGCGCCTCTGCGCACCCGGAGCGGCGAAGCCACGTTCTCGGTCTCCTAAGAGGTAGAGCCACCCAGGGTCCTCTTGATACAACGCTCAGGCCGAAAATCCCCGGCTTAGAGCGCATTTTGGCCATAGCGGGGACCGATGTACCCCCCGTTTCTGGGCCCGAGAGCGGTGGCTCAGTCCACGGTCAGCGTGAAGACCTGCCCCGCCTTGCGTATCGAAGAGATGGCGTACAGGTGTACGCCATATGGCTCCGCTCTGGCCACGGTCGGATTCCCTTGCAAGACGCCCGTACCGTTGCCGGTGTAGGAGAAGGTCAAACCGGCGGGCAGCCTGCTGGTATCGATGATGTTGGTGACGGCTGGGTAGCTGTGGCCGGTCGTGATGGTGAAGCTGTTCTCGATACCGTGGGTAAAGGTGGCCGACGCGGCGCTCGTGAAGGTCGGACTCTCATCAACGGTCAGGACGAACGGCTCTTGCATGACGGTACCGGCCGCGCTGGTGGCGCTCAGCACCAGGTCATACACCCCGCCCGTTCCGGGCAAGGGCGTCCCGGTGATCTGCCCTTTTCCTGCGACCGAGTTGTTGAAACTGAGTCCGCTTGGGAGGGTGCCGGCCTCAGTGACGGTGGGCAGTGGGTATCCCGCCGTCCGAATATTAAAGTTCTTTGCGACCCCAACTTTAAGCGTGGTAGCAGAAGCGGAGAGGATGGTCGGCGGATATCCGGCCGTCAGAGTGAAGGTTTGGTTCACCGAAGCGCCACCGTTCGTTGCGTTCACATTAAGGAGATAGCTCTTTTTGGTGTTACGAGGGGGCGTGCCAGACAGCGTGGCCGTTCCGGTCACCGAGGTCGAAATGGAGAGCCACGTGGGCAGTTTGCCGCTGACGGGTGTCACTGTCACAGTTGGGACGGGTGACCCCGTGGTCTCCACCGTGAAGGTGTTCGATGCGCCATCGAGAAACACGGTACTGCTGGGACTCGTTTCTGCAATCGTTGCCGGCTCGCTCACGATGAGCGTGAAGGCGGCGGAACCTGGTGATCCAACACCGTTGTCAGCCGACACGGTGATGGGGTAGGAGCCCACGGAGTCGGGGCCTGGGGTGCCGGCTAGCACTCCAGCGCGGGTCAGGCTCACGCCCGGTGGCAGTGTGCCGACCTCAGTGAAGGTTGCCGGCGGGTAGGCGATGGCACTGAAGTTGATGCTCTTGTAGTCGTTGACATTGAAGAGGCTTTCATCGATCCCGCTGATGGTGGGAGAGACCCCGACGAATGTCTCCACCGCACCGATACTGCAGTGCGAGGAGGCAAAGGGCCGATTCAACCCTCGCTGGTCGGTTGTGCCACCGCAGAGGGAAAAGCCGTCAGCGGAGGTTTCGTTTGCGATAACGCCAACGCCCGCTCCATTCGATGCGGGCATACGGGTGGCGGTCGGGCCCCCATTGTTGGACAAGGAGCCAAGCTCTGGATTCCCGTCCTGGATGTCGCCAGTCGCGGTGAACCCGCACGAAGCATCCGAGCTCACGTTGTAGCCGTCGCTCGTGAGCGCGGTGTTGCAGTCGGCCGTCGTGTTCTCGGCCACAATGGTGCCAGCCACGGTTGCGCTACCGACGATGCCGTTCGGGGTATTTGAGGCGATCGTGCTGCCAATCAGGGTCAAGCTTCCTGAATTGTCGATCCCTCCGCCCGATCCGGCTGTGTTGCCCGAAATGGTGCTTTCGGTGATCTGGTTCGCACCGGTGAGGGCGAGGGCGCCACCGTTCGAGGCGGCGTCGTTGCTCGAGAGGGTGGAATCGCCAACGGTCACTGTTCCGGCCTCGCTCGAGATACCGCCACCGTTTTGGCTGGCCGAGTTCCCGCTCAGGGTTGAATTTCGACGGTAAGCGTTCCGTTGTTGTCGATGCCCCCGCCGTCGGTCGCACTGTTGGCGCTCACCGTTGAGTTGGTGACATAGGTGGTGCCGTTGTTCTCGACCCCACCCCCGTTGCCAGCACTCACCCCATCTTGGATGGTCAGATAGTCAAGGGTGGCGTTGGATCCGTTGCCCACAGTTACCACGGTGCCGCCGGCGTTTCCGTCGAGAACGGCGGGTTGGTTCGCGGGCGATTCGTCGCCGGTGATGGTGAGCGTTCCGAAAGAGTCGGGAATGGCAACAGTGCCGACGATGGTGCCGGTGACCTCAATGGTGTCGCCGCTGGATGACTGGGCCACGGCGTAGCCCACCGTTGCACACGGGGCACCGGCGTCGGTGCAGTCGCCCGCGTCAGATCCCGTGGCATTCACATACCGGGTGACCCCTGATGCGGCCGCCGGCCCAGCCAGGGCCGCCGTGATCCCGACGGTCCCAAGGAGAAGAGCGAAGACGGCGAGCGACTTGCGTACGAGTCGAGCGGGCCGCGTCGTGCCCACTCCTTCGGCGCGCCTGAACAATTCACGAAACGGCGGCATGGATCCCCTCCAATGTTTGCGGTGTCACGATCACTTGCATGCGCGGTGCCCCCCCAGTACATGATCCGCATGTTTGGACAACCGGGGACGGGTTTAAACCCTGAGAACGATTTTGTCAACTGAGGTTGCAGAACCAGGGCCCGGGGTCGAAAACCGGGCCGATGAGTCTGAAATCCCCGGAAATACTGGGAAAATGGGGGGTCAGGACCCCTCGGAGGGAGGTTTAGCGCAACTCCAGTTGACAGGTCGGTTACCCGACCATAGCGTTCCCCTTCACAGTTCAGTAGATGAGACATACGACATCGCGGCGGGGGGATGTAAATGACTGGATCTCGTAGGACATTGCGTGCGGGAGGGCAATTTCGAGCCATTGGTGGCACGCTTGCCCTTCTCATTGCGGTGACCACCGGAGCGTTGGGCTTCGCCACGACGGGCAGCGCCAGTGCTGCAAGTTCGTCCTCTCTCTACGGCTGGGGTCTCAACTCCAACGATCAGTTGGGAAACGGCACCGCAGTTAACTCGCTGACCCCAGGCATCATCGCCTTGCCGGCTGGGCGTCACACCCGTAAGTGGGGCAGAAGGGGGCGATTTACACCCTCATCATTGGTTCGGATGGCAATCTCTACTGCGTGGGGTTCCAACCTCTATGGGCAGCTCGGGAACGGCCGTGGTGGGTGGTACTCAGGCCACTGCCAGTCGAGGTGCCAATGCCCGCTGGCGTGATTCCGTTGGCGGTAGTCAGCAGGATCGGTGACACAGCTTGGTCCTCGGCAGCAACGGGAAGGTCTACGCCTTCGGCGATAACAGCCTGGGCCAGCTCGGCAACGGCACGACGACCGATGCAGACGTTCCCACCGCCGTTTCGCTTCCAGCAGGAGTCACCGCGACGGCGATTGCTGCATTCGCTAACTCCGGCATGGCGCTCGGCTCCAATGGGCACTGTTTACTCCTGGGGTGACGGTACCGATGGCGTGCTCGGGAACGGCGGGACCGCCACCGAAAAAACTCCCGTCGTCGTCTCTCTTCCCGCTGGTGTTACAGCGACTTCAATCTCGGCTGGTCGTTATAGCGGTCTAGCCACTGGTTCCAACGGGGTCTTGTACTCCTGGGGGGACAACACCAAGGGCGAACTTGGCAACGGCACAACGACGGAAGCCAACTCCCCGGTGGCAGTTTCCATGCCGGGAGGTGTGACAGCGGTCGTGATCGCCGCCGGTGGCATGCACATGTTGGCGGTCGGATCGAACGGTCTGCTCTACGCCTGGGGTCTCAACACCGATGGTCAGGTTGGAAACGGGACCACGACGCAGCAAAAGAGCCCTGTACCGATCGCACTGCCCAGCGGCGTGGATCCTGTCGCTCTCGCCGGCGGAATGGATTCGAGTTTCACAATCGGGTCGGACGGCAAACTCTACGGTTGGGGGTACAACGGGACCGGTCAACTCGGGAATGGCACGACCACGGACGATTTGGCTCCTGCGCCGGTTCTCCTCCCGACGCTCTCCTTGCCGGCCACCACGGTGTTTGCGGGATCGTCGAGTTCAGCTGAATTCGCCATTGCCACCACGACACCCGTCCCGACCACCACCACGGTGACGGACTCTGCCGGCACTTCGACCTACGGGCAACTGGTCACCATCACCGCCACTGTTGCTCCCAACGACGGTGGGGGAACCGTCGCGTTCCTCAACGGCTCCAGCACCATCGGCGGCTGTGGAGCGGTTGCTCTTACGTCCTCGGGCGGCAACGAGCAGGCCACGTGCACGACGTCCTCGTTGACTCCTGGCTCGTACGTCTTTAAGGCGCGCTACAGCGGCGACTCTAATTACGCTGGCAGCAACTCTTCTGGGGCCGGGGCCGGACTGACGGTCAACCCGGCGCCGCTCCTGATCACGGCATCGTCAGCTTCAACGACCTACGGCGCGGCCGCGCCGTCTGTGACCCCGACCTACGCCGGCTTTGAAAACGGGGACAGCGCGTCCTCGCTGACGACCGCTCCGACCTGCAGCACATCGGTGACCTCGACCACGGCGGTGGGGATGTACTCGAGTTCGTGCTCGGGTGCGGCCGATGCCAACTATGTCATCAGCTACCAAGTGGGAGTCGTCACCGTCCAGCCCGCGCCGTTGAGCATTGCGGCCTCGTCGGGATCCATGACCTACGGCGGAAGCGTGCCAACGATCACGGGCTCGTACTCGGGTTTTGTCAACGGCGAAGGGGTTGGCAGTCTGACCACGCCGGCAACCTGCAGCACCACGGCCACGGGTTCTAGCCCGGTCGGCACGTACGCCAGTGCGTGTTCGGGTGCGGTCGACCCCAACTACACCATCACCTACACCGGTGGCACGGTCGCAGTCGGGGCGGCACAACTGGTGATCGCCGCCTCGTCAGCGTCGACGACCTACGGCAGTGCGCCGACGGCCATTACCCCGTCGTACTCGGGCTTTGTCAACGGCGACACGGCGGCTTCCCTCACCACACCGCCCACCTGCACCAGCGCAGCCTCGGCTTCGAGCCCGGTTGGTAGCTACGCCAGCACCTGTTCGGGCGCGGTCGATGGGAACTACGCCATCAGCTACTCCAACGGAAGTGTCCAGGTTGACCCGGCACCACTGACTATTACGGCATCGTCTGGGATGGCGGTGTACGGCGACACGCCGCCGTCAGTGACTCCTGTGATTTCAGGACTCCAGAACGGTGAGGACGCCAGTGTGTTCGGCCCCGCGCCTCACGTGCACGACGTCGGCCAACAGCTCAAGCACGGTTGGCACCTACGCCACCTCTTGCACCGGTGGCGTCGACAGTAACTACGCCATCAGCTACGTCCCGGGGTCGATGACGATTAATCCGGCGGACCTCACCGTGACGGCCTCGTCCGACACCATGACCTATTCGGGCGTGGTTCCGGTGATCACCCCGTCGGTCTCGGGACTCCAGAATGGGGAGAACATCGGGGTCCTTGGCGCAGCCTTGGCCTGTAGCTCCGCGGCCAACACCTTTAGCTCTGTCGGCACGTACCCGACCTCGTGTGTGGGGCGGTGGACGCCAACTACTCGATCACCTATGTGAACGGAACCGTCACCGTTGACCCAGCACCGCTCACCGTCACGGCCTCATCTGATTCCATGACCTATGGCGGCACCGTGCCGACCATCGTGCCCATCGTTTCGGGTCTCCAAAACGGTGATACGGCTGCGGCCCTTGGATCGGCCATCGTATGCAGCACGGCCGCCGCCCCCACCAGCTCGGTGGGGAGCTACGCCTCGGCCTGTGACGGTGCGGTCGACGCCAACTACGACATTGGCTATGTCGATGGGGTCGTGACGGTCACTGCGGCTCCCCTCGTCATCACGGCGTCGTCGGCATCCATTTCCTACGGTGCCTCACCGCCGGCGATCACGGCCTCGTTCGATGGGTTCGTGAACGGGGACGGCCCGTCTTCGCTGACCGCCGCCCCCATATGTTCCACCTCCGCCACGTCGTCGAGCCCGGTTGGCAGCTACACCACAAGCTGCAGTGGTGCGGCAGGACCCAACTACGCGATTTCGTACGACAACGGGTCCCTACAGGTGACCACGGCACTTGTCACGGTCACGGCCTCGTCTGATTCCATGACCTACGGCGGCACTGTGCCGGCCATTACGCCCTCTTATAGCGGATTTGCCAACGGGGACACGGCCGCTTCGCTGGCCAGCGCGGCCACGTGTTCGGCCACGGCCTCTTCGTCGAGCCCGGTCGGGTCCTACGTCAGTAGTTGCTCGGGTGCGGTCGATCCCAACTACGCCTTCAGTTACGTGAGCGGTTCAGTACAGGTGGATCCCGCACCTCTCAGCATTGCGGCCTCGTCGGCTTCGATGACCTATGGCGCCACGCCCGCGGCCGTGACCCCCTCGTACTCGGGCTTCGTGAACGGTGACACGCGCGGCATCGCTCTCGGCGGCGCCATCGTGTTCCACCGGGGCCACGTCATCAAGTCCGGTCGGTTCCTATGCGAGCAGCTGCACGGGTGCGGTTGATGCCAACTACACCATTGGCTACGTACCCGGGGAAGTGGTCGTTGGTTCGGCCACGCTCGTGGTCACGGCATCGTCGGAGTCGATGACCTACGGTGGCCACGCCCGCGGCCGTCACCCCCTCGTACTCGGGTTTCGTGAACGGCGACACGGCGTCGTCATTCGCCACCCCGCCGACCTGCTCAACCTCGGCCACTTCGTCCAGCCCGGTCGGGCAGCTACCCGACGTCGTGCAGCGGAGCGGTCGACCCCAACTACACCGTGGTGTACGTCAATGGAGCCGTGACATCGGGGCGGCGCCTCTTTCGGTCACGGCGTTCGTCGGCCTCCATGACCTACGGCGGCTGTGTGCCGTCCATCACCCCTTCGTACGCCGGGTTCGTGAACGGCGACAGTGCCTCGTCGCTGACCGCGGCGCCGACGTGTTCGACAACGGCCACGTCCAACAGCCCAGTTGGCAGCTACCCGACCTCGTGCTCGGGAGCGTGCGACACGAACTATGCCGTCACCTACGTGAGCGGCTCGGTGCAGGTCGGCAAGGCCTCTCTCACCATCACGGCGTCCTCGCCGTCCACGATCTACGGCGATGCCGTCCCGCGGTGAGGCGTCGTACTCGGGCTTCGTGAACGGCGAGACGCCTCCGTTCTCACGGCTGCCCCGATGTGTACGACCACGGCCACGTCGACAAGCCCCGTGGGCATCTATGCGACCTCGTGCTCGGGTGCGGCTGCTGGCAACTACGCCATCAACTACGCCACCGGCGAGGCCACCGTTGGCCAGGCCACGCTCACCATCACGGCGTCGTCGGGTGCCATCACCTACGGCGGTGCAGCGCCCACGATTACGGCGTGCGTTCTCCGGCTTCGTGAATGGCGATACCTCTGCCTCTTTGGCCACGCAGCCGACCTGCACGACCACCGTGACGTCCCTAAGCCCGGTGGGCAACTACGCCAGTAGTTGTGCCGGTGCGACTGACCCGAACTACTCGATCAGTTACATCGGCGGATCGGTCCAAGTCCAACCAATGTCCTCACCATCACGGCCTCGTCGGGTTCGAGCACCTACGGCAGGCACCGGGCCGGCCATTTCCCGTCGTACTCCGGCTTCGTGGACGCCGATGGACCGGCATCGCTGACGACGCCGCCGACCTGTACGACCACGGCCACAGTCGGCCAGTGCCTGTCGGCAGCTATCCCAGTAGTTGCTCGGGTGCATCGGACCCGAACTACACCGTCAGCTACGTGCCGGGCGTGGTCCAAGTAGGGACATCGCCGCTGACCATCACGGCCTCGTCGGGCTCGAGCACCTACGGCAGCGTGCGCCGCCGCCATCACCCCCTCGTACTCCGGCTTCGTGAACGGGGACAGCTCTCAGTTCGCTCAGCAGTTCACCGGTCTGTTCGAGCACGGCGGCTTCTTCGAGCCCAGTCGGCGCCTACCCAACGGCTGTTCGGGTGCAGCCGATGCCAACTACACCATCAGCTACGTCGCCGGGCGTCGCTCGTCGTGACTCCGCACCTCTGGCTGTCACGGCCTCGTCGGGTTCCATGACCTACGGCGGGACCGTCCCAACGATCCATGCGTCGTACTCGGGCTTCGTGAACGGTGACAGTGCCGTCGTCGCTGACGACAGCGCCCAACATGTGTCGACGACTGCAACCGTCTTCGAGTCCAGTTGGGTCGCTACCCGACCAGTGCTCGGGCACCGTCGATAACAACTACACCGTGAGCTACGTGCCCGGAGCAGTTGTTGTCGGGGCCGGCGCCGCTTTCAGTCACGGCCTCGTCGGGTTCCATGACCTACGGCGGCACCGTGCCGACCATCACGCCGTCGCTATGCCGGCTTCGTGAATGGCGACAGTGCGTCGTCTCTTACGACGGCACCGACGTGCTCGACCACCGCGACATCGTCGAGTCCAGTGGGCCACTACCCGAGCAGTTGCTCGGGAGCGGCTGACGGTAACTACGCCATCAGCTATGTGCCGGGCGTCGTGGCCGTGGGATCGGCCAATTGGTCATCACGGCCTCGTCGGGTTCCATGACCTACGGCGGGACCGCCCCAACGGTCCATCCCTCCGTACTGCCGGCTTCGTCAACGGCGACAGTGCATCGTCGCTGACCACGGCACCGACGTGCACGACCACGGCTACGTCATCGACGGCGGTGGGGAGTGTCGCCACGAGCTGCACCGGAGCAGTGGATCCGAACTACACCATCGTCTACGTCGCCAGGTTCGGTCTCCATCATCCCGGCTCCGCTCACCGTCACGGCATCGTCGGCGGCCATGACCTTCGGTGGCACCCCGCCAACAGTCACGGCGTCGTACTCGGGCTTCGTGAACGGCCAGTCGTCGACGTCGCTGACGACAAAACCCACCTGCTCGTCGTCGGTGACGTCCTCGAGCCCCGTCGGCAGCTACGCCACCACCTGTGCCGGCGCGGTGGGCTCCAACTACGCCATCACGTATGTCCACGGATCGATTGTGGTTAGCCCAGCGTCGCTCACCATCACGGCATCATCAGCCTCGATGACCTACGGCGGCACCGCTCCCACGATCACCGCGAGCTTCAGTGGTTTCCCGAGCGGGCAGGGATCGTCCAATCTCACCGGGTTGACGTGCACCGCCTCGGTGAGTCCGACCAGCACGGTGGGGACCTATGTCTCCCACTGCAGCGGTGCGACCAACGCCAACTACACGTTCAGCTACGTGTCAGGGACGGTGACGGTCACTCCGGCGCTGCTCACGGTGACGGCCAACAACGTGTCCAAGGCGTTTGGGGCCGCAGTTCCTGCCCTCACGGCGACGATCTCGGGCTACGTCAACGGCCAGACTGCGGCCACCTCGGGCGTGACCGGATCGCCCGTGTGCACCACTACGGCAACGACGACGAGTGCGGGCGGTACGTATCCGATCACGTGTTCGATCGGCACGTTGGCTGCGGTCAACTACACCTTCAATTTCGTGGCGGGCACCCTCACGGTGACGTTCTCCCAAACGATCGTGTGTGACCACCTGGGGTCGATTGTGGTGACTTCGGGCCAATCGGTCCTTATCCCGCCTGGGTGTCTCCAAATCGGCGATATCAGCGTGCAGACAAACGGCTCTCTTGAGATTGAGGGGTCCTTGATCATTGGTTCCATCGGCTTCAGCAGCGGTGCGGGCCTCGAGATCTGTAGCACCAATGTTGCGGGCGGCATCTCAGCCACCTTGTCCGGAACACGGATTGTGGTGGGTAGTCAGAGTGCGGAGTGCCTCGGCAATGCACTGGTCGGCAACGTGTCCCTCAACTCAAACGTGACCGGTGTCACCTTCGACAACAACTTGGGTCTGGGCTCGGTGGCCATCAACTCCAACGGGAATGGCGTGCAGGCCACCGGCAACGGCTGGGCTGGGTCGGTGACCGTCCAGAAGAACAGCGGCGGTGCGACCGTCACATCGAATGCCATCTTGGGCTCACTCAACGTGACCAGCAACACAGGATCGGTTTCTGATGGTGGCAATGCCGTGATCGGGTCATCGACCCTGCAATAGCTCGACTGCAGATAAGAGAGTGCGGTCCCCAACGGCGCGTCAAAGCGTCGCGTCACTAGGCGCGTGAGTACGGCGGGTTTCTGGCTTCTTGTGGGCGTGACGCACTGCGTTGACCGAATCGGTTGAATCTGGGAGAGTGCTGAGAACGGCATGTGGCAGGTAGGCGATGAGGGGGCGGACATGAGCCAGGGTCAGGCAATGGGTGGGGTCGCAACGCATCGAGCCATGCGAGGTCTGGCCGTCTTTTCCGTCAGCACGCTGGCTCTGTCGGCCGCTCTTGTCACAGCCACGACTCCGGGCCCCGCCACGGCAGCCGACGCGCCGAATCCGACCACGGTGACCACAGGTTTCAGTGCCAGCACCGACCTGGCGGCCCAAGAGACGGGGACCATTCCGGCCGGTATCTGCTCGGCCACCTACACCCTGTCGGGCGGGGCTGGTGGTCCTGCCTACCCGTCAGGGCTCGGTGGTTTCGGCGGCAAGGTCGGCGGCACAGTCAGCGTGACCGCTGGCCAGGACTATCAGATCGACCTCGGGGGCGAGGGCGAACAGGCCGGCGGTACGGGGGGCTCTGAGCCAATCACCAACCCGGGAGGCGGGAGCTTGGCTCCGAATGGGAAGGGAACCGGCGGTAACGCCGGTGGGTCCATCGGCGGCCAGGCCTATAAGGCCGCCAACGGTTCAGGCGGAGGCGCTGCTTCCTTTTTGTATGTGGGATCCAGTGCTCCGACCACCAGCACCGTGCCGATCTTGGTGGCCGGCGGTGGCGGTGGGGTAGGGGGCGCACAGACCGACTCATTCTTCGATGGGAGCTCATCGGCGGTCTACGGCGACGGCGGCAGCGTGAACAACGCTGGCGGGAACGGTGATCCTGGGAGCCCGACGCCGAACGGCGGCGGGGGAGGTGCCGCTACGACGGCGACGGCCGGCATCGCCGGCGTCGGTAGCGTGGACGGTCAGCCCGGCTCGGGCACCGATGGCGACGGCGGCTACGGCGGCATCAAGGGCCAAGACGGCGACTACATCGGCGGTGGCGGCGGCGGTGGCGGTGGCTACACCGGTGGCGGCGGCGGCGCCTCCTCGTACCTCTTCTCCTTTAACGGGACCCAAGGTCCCAGTCCGGCCGAAGAGGAAACCATCCCCTCTCCTCTGCCAACGGGCTACACCGTGACGGGTGGGGGCGGCGGTGGCGGTGGAGCCGGTTCCGACTACGTTGACCCGTCGGCCACCGATCCGATGGACGGCCAATCGGCCAGTTATAACGCCCAGGTCTCGGTCGTCTACACCGCTTGCCCGGCCACGGCGACGACTGGGACGGCCTACTCGTTACATCTTCTGCCCGGATTCACCAACGACGGCGTGACATGGGCCATCACCAGCGGGACGCTGCCGCCTGGCACCGCTCTGACCTCGAGCGGTGGGACAGAGTCGGTCAGCGGTAAGCCGACCACGAAAGGTTCCTACACCTTCACGGCCGAAGCAACGGGAACCGAAGCTGCTCCCGGCGACGTCAACGTCACCATCAAGGTGAGTAACCCACCCCCGCCGCCACCTCCGCCCCCGCCGCCGCCTCCGGGTTCGAGCAACCGGCTGGGCTTTCGTGACGTGGCCTACGACGGTGGCGTCTTTTGCTTTGGGGCTGATCAGTTCTACGGGTCCCTCCCTGGCCTCTCGGTGAACGTCTCTGACGTCACGGCTATCGCTTCGACCCCCAGCGGCCATGGGTACTGGCTTGTTGGCCGCGACGGAGGGGTGTTCGCCTTCGGCGACGCTGGCTTCTTCGGCTCTCTGCCGGGCCAAGGCAAAACGGTGTCCAACATCGTGGGGTTAGCTGCGACCCCGAGCGGCCACGGCTACTGGATGGTGGGAGCCAGCGGGCAGGTCTACGCCTTCGGTGACGCCACCTCATACGGCTCCGAAGCGGGCCAGCCCTTGGCCCGACCCATCGTGGGCATGGCCGCCACCTCCAGCGGCCACGGCTACTGGCTGGCTGGGCAGCGACGGTGGGGTCTACGCCTTCGGCAACGCCGGTTTCTATGGCTCCCTGCCCGGTTTGGGCGATGCCGTGAGTGACGTGGTGAACATCGAGGGCACCAACGACAACGGTGGTTACTGGCTGGGTGCAGCCGACGGTGCCGCCTACGCATTCGGTGACGCGGGCTACCACGGCCGAGTCAACAACCCGGGCGCCCCGGTGGTGGGTCTCGAACCCACCCGAGATGGAGGGGGATACTGGATGGTGGAGAACAACGCCACCTATGTCTCCAACCTCGGTGACGCAACCGTGCTGCCACCGGTCGACCTGTCCTCTCTGAACCAACCCATCTCCAACGTGGGTCAGTAGCCGGTCAACCTTGACCGGCGACGCCGACCGGCCCTTCCCGGTCCAGGGCTCGTTGACTGTTGGCCAAGCGAACAGATGAAGCCAGCGTCGCCGTGGGCGAGCACGCCGCCGCCTTGCGCCACGAGCCAGTGGCCCGTGAACGCCCAACGACACCCCGAAAGGCTCATTCGGAGTCCGACGTTGCAACGTCCGTGTGAGTCTCCAAGCACGGTTGCTGTCGTGGTCGATAGGCCTGGCCGACTTATTTAGCATTAAGGTTGGCCCAATCGTGAGACTGGGCTGTTGTCGTAGATCTCACGGGGGGCCGTTCTGTCGCCTGGAGGCGCCGATGGCAAGAATTAACGCACCAGCCTGTAGGGGCCGGCTAGCCGCCGTCCGATGACGCGGGTACTGGTCACCGGAGCCACCGGCTACGTAGGGGGTCGCCTCGTTCCAGTCGTTCTCGATGGAGGTCACGCCGTACGTTGCGTCACGCGAGGTGTCGATCGCTTACGGGACGCACCGTGGCGAGATCGGGTCGAGGTGGTCGAAGGAGACGTACTCGACTTCGCAGCGATGCGCCGAGCCATGGTTGACGTCGACGTGGCGTACTACCTCGTGCACTCCCTCAAAACCGGGAAAGATTTTGAGGAACGCGACCGGAAAGCGGCCGAAGTATTTGCCACCGCGGCAAAAGAAGCTGGGGTACGGCGCATCGTCTACCTCGGGGGTTTGGCCCCTGCGGGCATCGAACTCAGTCCACACCTTCGTTCGAGAACTGAGGTGGGTGATGTGTTCTTGTCCGGCCATGTCCCAGCCGTTGTCTTACGGGCCGCCGTCATTCTCGGCAGTGGTTCCGCTTCGTTTGAGATGCTGCGGTATCTGACCGAACGCCTTCCGGCCATGATCACCCCTCGTTGGGTTCGAAACCGCATTCAACCAATAGCTATTCGTGATGTCATTCGATACTTGGCGCAATGGGCCACACTGCCCGACGATGTCAATCGGTCTTTTGATATTGGGGGCCCCGACGTTCTGACCTATATCGACATGATGCAGCGTTACGCCACCGTGGCCGGTCTGCATCGCCGTTTCATCATCCCGGTCCCAGTACTTTCGCCCTCTCTGTCGAGCCATTGGGTCAATCTCGTGACGCCCGTGCCAAGCGCCATTGCGCGTCCATTGGTCGAATCACTGCGCCATGAAGTTGTCTGTGCTGAACACGACATTGCCCAGTGGATACCCGATCCGCCGGGTGGGTTAATCGGATTCGATGAGGCCGTAGCCCTCGCTTTAGCTCAAGTCAGTGGGTCTGAGGTTGCCACGCGGTGGTCGAACGCCTCTTGGCCGGGCGCGCCATCAGATCGTCTGCCCACTGACCCGGACTGGTCGGGAGGAACTCTTTTCATTGACGACCGAGGGTCCCACGTCGAGGCCCGGCCTGAGGACCTGTGGGAGGTCATCGAAGGAATAGGGGGCGTGAACGGTTGGTACTCCTGGCCCTTGGCTTGGGCCTTCCGAGGCGTGCTCGACCGACTCATTGGTGGCGTAGGGCTGCGACGAGGCCGTCGCGATCCAGCACGCTTGCATATCGGTGAGGCCCTCGACTTTTGGCGGGTCGAAGAGATTGAGCGGGGCCGACTCTTGCGACTTCGGGCCGAGATGAAAGTGCCAGGCTCGGCCTGGTTGGAGCTTTCTGTCGATGAGGACGCTTTAGGAACCCACTATCGCCAACGAGCGTTGTTCCAGCCCCGAGGACTTGGTGGTCAGCTCTACTGGCGAGCCGTCGTGCCCTTTCACGGCATCGTCTTTGGCGAGATGGTACGCAACATCACCAAGAAAGCAGAAAGCGCCCACGCTGAGCTGAAGGAGCGGGCGGCGTAGTTCGGCCGCATGAACCGTTGTTGTGACGGGACCTCGGCTGCGACCCTTTGCAGGGGTGCTCAGGCCGGGAGAAGCTCTGGATCCGGCTCAGCCACGGCCGGCTCGACGTCGACCTCCTGGCCCCAGATGCGGGACGATGCGGTCCAACCAGTGCGGCATCCACCAGTTCGCTGGACCCAGCAGCTCCATCACGGAGGGAACGAGCACCATGCGCACCAGGGTGGAGTCGATGAGGATGGCCGCGGCAAGACCCAAGCCGAAGACCTTGAGGACGTGGAGCGGGTCACCAAAAACAAACGAGCCGAAGAGCAGATCATGATGGCCGCGGCGGCCGTGATGACCCGGGCAGTCTTGGCCAGGCCATCAGCCACGGCGGTGGAGTTGTCGCCGGTAATGCGCCATTCCTCGCGAATTCGTGACAGCAAGAAGACCTCGTAGTCCATGGACAACCCGAACAAAATGGTGAACATCATCAAGGGAATCCACGGATCGATCGGCCCGGTGGCCCCTGATGCCGAAGAAGCCGCCAAGCCAACCCCATTGGAAGACGGCCACGATGACGCCGTAGGCCGCGGCAACCGACAACAGATTGACGATGACCGCCTTGGTCGGAATAGCAACCGAGCGGAACACCGCCATGAGCAGCAGAAACGAAAGAAGCAGCACCGCGCCAATGACCCACGGCAAGCGGCGGCCAGATAGCTGGAGGCGTCAACCGAGCCCGCGGTTTCGCCGCCGACATAGGCACGGACTCCCGTACCGGCCGTCGCGGCTGGGATGACCTCGTCGCGAAGGGTGTGGACGAGCGCATGGGTCTGGCGCGGCTTCGGGCGGTGTTGTCGGATAGGCCACGAGCAAAGCGGCGGTGCCGTCGCGTTGAATTGAGCCGGCGTTGCGTAGGCGATCCCGGGGTGGCCGGACTTTGGCGTCGAGGCTGGTCGACCGCATCCTTCTGACCCGGCGGCACCTTGGCGGCGATTATCAGCGGTCCGTTGAATCCGGGTCCGAACCCTGTGGCCAGTGCGTCAAACGCTTGGCGGGTGGTCGTGGTGGTCGGATCGTTTCCGGCGTCGGTGAAGGCCTGGCGCATCGAGAACATCGGGATGGCCAGGCAGAGCAGGACGAGCACGGCGCCCAACCGAAGACCAAGGGATGACGCTGGATGTTTCGGCTCCACCGGTACCAGAAGCCGCGCTCGGATCGGGCTCGGCGCCGCTCTGCAGGAGGCGCTTGATGGCCAGCTTGTCGATGGCCCGGCCAGAAAACCCCAGCATGGCCGGCAGCAGGGTGGTGGCGGCCAGCATCACCAGTACGACGGCGGAGATGGCTCCGATGGCCAGTCCTCGCATGAACGGAAGCTGGAGAATGAACAGCCCACAAAGAGAAAGGATGACCGTGCTGCCAGCGAACACCACCGACCGTCCCGACGTGGCGGCCGCAACAGACACCGCGTCTCGTGGCTCTCGTCCCTCGGCCAGTCCCTGTCGATATCGGGTGACGACGAACAGGGCGTAGTCGATGCCCACGCCGAGGCCGATCATGGCCATGATCTCGGGGGCAAAGACTGGCGTAGTGACGACGTGTGAAAGCAGGTCAAGGACGGCGAACGCCACCGCGATACCGAACAGTGCGGTGATGATGGGCAGGCCCATGGCCACGACCGACCCGAAGGCCAGCAGCATGATGATGATGGCGGCCAGAATGCCGATCGCCCTCGCTCGAGCCCGGCTTGGCCCCAGCCACCAGGCTGATGGCTTCGCCGCCCAGAGCGACGTGGTAGCCAGGCGCCTCAAAGGATTGGGCGGTATCGATAACTTTCTGAATGGCGGGCGTGGGTAGGTTGCCAGCCGACTCGTTGAAGTTGACTTGGACGTAGCCGATGTGGCCGTCTTTGGAAATCTGTTCCGCACCCTCGGGACTGAACGGGCTGGATACCGACGTCACGTGAGCGAGCGGAGCCAACGCTGTCGCCAGTTTCTCTGTTCGGGCCTTATTTGCTGGATCGGTGAAGGAACCCTTGGTGATGACGACCACCTGGGCCGGGCTTCCCGAAGCGGCCGGAAACTGCGAGTTCGAGGATCTCTTGGGCCGTTTGCGTGCCACCGGTGAGGTTGTTGGTGAAATTGCTTCCCGCTGATTGGGCCAGCACGTTGACGAAGACCAGGCCCAAGATCCAAGCCACCAAAACCCACCACCGGTGGTCGTGACACCATCCGGCCACCTTGGCCAGACCGCTCTCTTGCACGGGTTTGGACGCTGGGGCAGGGCTTGGTTTGGCTTGAGAAGCTGTGTCAGTTGCGGTCACTCAGTTGGCTCCAACGGTCAATGGCACGGCGTGTGGGGATGCACACTCGGTCGCGCTCATAGCGGCGAAAAGCGATTCTTCCACAAGAGCATTCCCGACTGTCGGGCCGGTGGAGTTGGGGCCCGAAACGAAGCCAGAGGACATCAAAGGAAATTGGGGCAAACCCGTCAAATCGCCCGAAATTTCGGGGTGAACCGAGCGATAGATGAGTCCGGTCGAAGCGCTTAGTGATGCCCGTTCTGGCCGTTTGCGATGATCGGCATGCTGTCAACCGGCGTCGGGGGTTGTTCGCTCGGGGCCGCTTCAGCGGGGGCCGCGCCAGGAATAAGGCCGCGCAGTATGCCGCTCAGCTCCATGGGAACGACAATCTTTGTCGAAGGAGAGGTTCCGACCTGCTTCAGTGTTTCAAGGTATTGCAGTTGCATGGTGTTGGTATCAAGACCTCGACCAACAAGTTTGATCTTCTCGAGAGCTTCTGACAGACCCTCGGCCCTAAGAACGGCGGCGCGTTTTTCGCCCTCGGCATCGAGGATCGCTGCTTCCTTGGTTCCCTCGGCCAGGGTGATAGCGGCTTGTTTCTGACCTTGGGCTTCTGTAATGGCCGCCCGTCGAGTGCGCTCAGCCGACATCTGTCGCGTCATGGCCTCAAGCACGCCTTGGGGTGGATTGACTTCACGGACCTCAACCGTGGTCACTTTGACGCCCCACCGCTCTGTCACATCATCGAGCCGTGTGCGCAACGACGCGTTCATCTCCTCGCGCTTGGAGAGGACGTCATCGAGTGCCATATCGCCCACGACACTGCGCAGTGTCGTTGCCGCCACGTTCTGAGCCGCCGCCGCGAAGTTCTGCACTTGAAGTACTGACATGGCGGGGTCTACCACCTTGTAGAAAATGATGAAGTCAATCGAGATCGAAGCATTGTCCTGCGTGATAGCGGTCTGTTGAGGGATCTCCAGGAAGCGCTCGCGGAGATCGACCAAGGATGTTCGGTCAGTGACGGGATTGATGAAGATGAGGCCGGGTCCCCTCGTGCCGGTCGCTCTTCCGAGTCGGAGCAGGACCACTCGTTGGTACTCGCGGACGATTTTCACGGAGAACCCAGCGAACACAAGAACTCCGACCCCTACCACCCCTCCTAAGACTTCAAAAATCATTGGCCTGCTCCCAACTCTGTGTGCCCCGGCGGATCGTCAATCAAGCGTAAATAGGTCGCGGCCAATTGGGTCAGCGGCGTCCTCTGACCACACCTCGAGCCGTACCCCGCTGTCGCGCAGTACCTGAACTCGGGTGCCAGCTGGCACCGTGCCGTTCATTGATTGGGCTGACCAGAGCTCACCTCGAATGCGTACAACGCCATCGGGGACGAGGTCGGTCGTTGCGATGCCGTCCTCGGACTCGAGGGAGTTGTACCGGGGCATCGTTGCGGTGTCGGTAGAGAGGGCCTGCCAGGCACCGAAACCGAGGGCTAGGGAGACTGCGACATCAACTCCGAGAAGTCCCCAGAGCAGTGGCGCAGCGTGGCCGGTCACCACCATGAACGTAAGCCAAGCTGCGCTCAAGATCCCGGCCACCCCCGCCACGGCGTGTGTGTGCGGCCCTGTATGAAAGCCCGCCAACGATCCGAGTACAACGACTCCGAGAAGAATTCCTGCTATTTCCATGCGCACCTGCTTGTTGATTCAATTTAACGAAAGCCGTACGAAAATACAATGCGAGTGCATTAAGAATTGTCCGGAATTCCGACGAATTCATCGAGCCGAAACGTTGGCAACTGGAGTTCCGAAGTCGATCGATGGCGAATAGCTATCAGGACTCGCTCCTTCACCGTTTCTGCACTGATGGGGAGGCCAGACACCACCAGGCCGCGCCACCTTCCGATGGCTGGACAGCCCTGACCCGCATGTACTGATCCTCAAGCCCTAAAAAGCAGGCGATCTGTGATAGATCGAAGAGCATGACCGAGGTTGATCTGTTCCTGCCTGAACCCGACGTTCGGCGCACAAATTTCACCGTGATCTCGGTCGATGATCATGTCGTTGAGCCCCCACATATGTTCGAGGGTCGCATGCCGGCTGCGCTCGTCGCGCTCGGCACCTCGAATCGTTGAAAACTCGAAGGGGCATCAGGTCTGGGAGTTTGAAGGCCAACATTTCACTCAGGTGGGCATGAATGCGGTCGCAGGGCGACGCCCAGAGACGGTCAAAGTCGAGCCGTTTCGGTTCGATCAGATGCGCCCGGGCTGTTACGACGTGGATGCTCGAGTGTCGGATATGGATATCAACGGGGTCTGGGCCTCGGTGAACTTTCCGTCGCAGATCACGGGATTCTGCGGCCGCGTGTATTTCAACGCGGCTGATCAAAAGCTTGGTTTGGCTTGTGTGAAGGCATGGAACGACTGGCTCTATGAGGAGTGGTATCTCTCGCATCCGAATCGGATCGTTCCCTTAGGCATCAGTTATTTAAAGGACCCGCTGTTGGCGGCGGCGGAGATTCGAAGAAACGCCTCGAGAGGGTTCACGGCAGTGGCGCTCCCGGAACGACCTCACGACATTGGCCTTCCGAGTCTTTGGGATCGAGAACATTGGACGCCGATTATCGAAGCCTGTGTGGACACCAACACTGTGATCTCTCTTCATGTTGGGAGCTCAGGTATGCCACCGATTCCCCCTGGGGCACCCCCTTTGCAGGTGGCCGGAACGCTCTTCGGCCAGATGTCGCTGACGGCCTGCGCTGAATGGCTCTGGTCTGGATTCCCCGTTGAGTATCCCGAGTTGAAGATAGCGATGAGCGAGGGCGGTATTGGCTGGGTGGCGATGTTGCTGGACCGTCTCGACAACATTGTTGATCGCTCTGGCTACGGGCTCGGGTGGTCACTGCGGCCGTCCGAGGTGCTGCAACGAAACTTCTGGTTCTGCACGCTGGACGATCCGTCGACCATCGACACCCGAGCAAGAATCGGCATTGAGAACATCATGGTCGAGACCGACTATCCCCATGGCGACGGAACGTGGCCCGACACACAGTCGGTGCTCAAAGAGTGCTGGGGCCATATTCCGGCCCACGAACTTCGCATGATGTGCAGCGAGAACGCGGCGAAACTGTACCGTCACCCGCTTCCCGACGTCGTGCTGCCACGGGACTGAGAGCCATGTCGTTTCATCTAACGTCGGAGTCGCTGCTTCCACATCTTTCGACCCGCCAAGAACTGGTCATGGTGGCCCGCACGTTGTGGCGTGAGGGCTACAACGATCACTTGGCCGGTCACATCACGTGCAACCTGGGCGACGGGACGTTGCTCTGCAATCCCTGGCTCCTGACCTGGGAAGAGTTCCGGCCCGACGATGTTCTGCGTATCGATATGGACGGCACCGTCATCGAAGGCGATTGGCCGGTTCCACTTGGCATTCCTTTGCATCTTGCACTCCATCGACAGCGTGCTGACTGCGTCTGGGCCGTCCACAACCATCCTCTTTACGGAACAGTGTGGGCTGACATGCTTGAAGTACCGCCCATTTACGACCAGAGCTCTGCACTCGGTGGGGGCGAACTGGTCCTGGTCAATGAGTATGGCGGAGCGGTCAATGATCCCAACTCAGCTCGTCAAGCCGTCGAGAAGATGGGAGACGCTGAGATGGCGCTCCTGGCCGGCCACGGAGTGTTTGTCACGGGTGGTTCGGCGCGGGCCGTGCACCAGCGGGCCGTGGCCCTGGAACAGCGTTGTCAGCGAGCGTGGATGGTCCGGGCTGCTGGAAGCGGCGCCATGCCAGTGCTACCTGACAGTTTCCTGGACGTGTTCCGTGCCAGTAAAGGTGAGGGCTTCATTGGGTTTTGGGAAGCCGCCGTGCGGGCCGAAATGCGCGCTGACCCTTCGTTGGCCGAGAACCTCTGAGACTGTTCTAACCCACCAACACATTCGGGGTGGGAAAACCTTCGGCCTCGGCCAGGGCGAGATAGGCCTCCAGTGAGCCGGCCCCATCGAACACGCTTTCCACATTGCCGTCAGCGTCGAGGTTCAAGTTGACGCCATACATCTGGAACCAGACTCGAGTGTCGTCCTCGATGCACTCAAGGGAGTGCACGGAACCGGCCGGCTCGTACAAGAACGAACCGGCACGGTTCACATACTCGTACTCCTTGTACTTCCAAGCGCCTGAAGATGTGTAGGCGTAGACCGGTCCGGTGTGACGGTGCGTCTGTAGTGCATAGCCAGCCTGAAAGATGTTCTCCACGATCCAGAGGCCTTCTTCGGGCTTGACCTGAATCACCTTGAGCTTGTTGCCGCCCCCGATTTCCACGAACGGAAGATCGTTCGCCCCAATGTGCACGGCGCTTGGTGCTGTTTCGACGGTTGTCATAGTTCGGAATCTCCATTCGACATAGCACTGTCCTCGACTTCAATGCGGCACAGTGGCTCACAGGCGTGAACCAATATAGAGACGGAATGGAGTGTCTGCAGCGCTTCTCGGGTTGGCTGCGCACGGCTTCTCCGCCAACCAGCTTCGTCGGCCCGCCCCGCTCGGTGCATCGGTGTAGCTCGGCCTATGTGGCCACGACCACGGCAAGCTCGATCCGATCGAAGATGGGTCAGTCAGAGCTGGGAAGCGATTTTGCGTCCTTGACATTAAGGATGGTTGTTCCGAGAGAAAGGGATCCCTCTCCGCCCTTGGTGCAAAGCAGTTCAATCCCAACTTCCTCGTCGGCATAGCGCTTACCAAGTTTGGTGCCGCCACCGAATCCGTCCTGAATGGCTAAATCGCCAGCCGGCTCCGCATCGATGGGCTGCATTGGGTGTCCGCCGCAGAGTAGCTCCACAGGACCAGAAGGTGCTCGGACGACGACGACCTCGGTGGCGTCAGCGCTGCTTCGTAATCGAGCTCCCGGCTTCAAATCCACAGTCGGTCCCAAAAGCCAAGCTTGCCGTTGTGCAACTCCATCTCCACCCTCCGATTGACGATCGCCTTCAATACTATGTAACGCCGCACCGGTGTCTGGGCCCGAGCCGTGTCTCGGGCCGAATCCTGAGGATTGTCGGCCTTTCGTGGGTGGCGCTCGCAATAGGTACATGGCCATTCTTTCGCCGAATCCCAGCTCGAGAGAGCGACGTTGGCTTCATTGCGGGTGGGGTCTGGTACCGATACCGTGCGGGAAGTGCACAGCCTCGCGATTGCTCGCACGTGACGGGACTCACTGGACACAGACCGGGTGACCAGGCCTGGCCACTGAGTTTGGCCGGACTGGACTATCCGGCCTGGGAGCTCGTGGACCTCGACCGATCGACCCGGTCATACAACAACCACCGAGCGCTGGGGCCGACCGTTCGCATCGCCCGGGCCGCGCTGGGGAAGACCCCGACTGCGCTCGATGACTTTGACCTTTATGTCACGGACCAAACTGATCCGCCTGAGCCCTGGATCAGCGGTGGTGACGATGCCCTGGCCGGTTTGATTGCGGCTATCGATCGTGCCCCCATCGCCTCGGTGGTGCTTGTCCAACTGCTTCGGATGGGGGAGACCCTCGATCGAAGCAATGCCGTGATCGCCGAGTCACTGGCCTACGGCGCTCTCCAGAATGGCCCGGAGCACAGCGACTGGCTCAGTTCGAACGCCGCCTCATCGTCACGAGACGTCGCTGACCACGCCGGGTCACAGGCCGATGACCGAGTACTGGTGCATCGAAGCGAAGACCGACTTGAGGTGACGCTCAATCGGGCCCGCAAACGCAACGCCATCGACGTGCGAATGCGAGATGCGCTTGTCGATGCGTTGTCAATCGCCGCGGTTGACCCGGCCATCGAGGCTGTTGCGTTGCGAGGTGCCGGACCGACCTTCTGTTCTGGTGGCGACCTGAGCGAGTTCGGAATGACGCCGAATCCCGCCGTGGCGCACATTGTTCGATCGGGACGCAGCCTTCCCCTCGCAGTTCTTCAGATCGAGTCACGACTGACCTCGTACGTCCATGGTGAGACGGTAGGTGCCGGCGTGGAGCTGGCAGCTTTTAGCGGTCGGACGGTGGCGGCTCCTGGTACGACCTTTCGGCTTCCAGAGATCGCCATGGGCTTGATTCCGGGCGCCGGAGGCACGGTCAGTATCACTCGGCGGGTTGGACGGTGTCGCACTGCGGCCTTAGCAATCGGCGGCGCCGCAGTAAGCGCCGATACGGCACAACGCTGGGGCTTGGTCGATGAAGTAGTGCCCTTCTTCGAGCTCGGCAACTGAGTTCGATGCGTCAGCGCACCTCGAACATCAAGCAAGACGTTCACTGGCTGGGTCCGCTGGCTGACTATGCCGCCTCTACAAAGAAGAGGACAACGCGCGATCTGGAACATGAGTGGGCCGCAAGCGGCGCACTCTCGTTAACGGGAACCTCTGATGCTCCTCTCCTTTGTCCGCCGGAGATTTTGGATCGCATCCAATCGATTGGCGACGCCCTCCATGGCGCCACCGTCTCGGGCGCCCGACCGCTTTCTATATCGCCCCTGCACACACTGGTGGAACGAGCCGCTTTCACCGGTCAATCACGCAAGGGCGCCAGAAGCTGTGGTGATCACACCCGCTTGCTAAGAGCGGCGGACGGTTGGGTGGCTGTTTCTCTGGCGCGTCCGGAAGATTTCGATGCGGTACCAGCGTGGCTGCACCAATTCTCACCCGTCCCGGTCAATCGGGTCGATGACGTCTGGCAGCACATCGTCCCGGCCATTGAAACGGCGTCAAAAGCTGCCGTGGTCTCGGCCGCACAGATGCTCGGTCTGGCCGTGGCGGCGCTGGGCGAGGTTGCACCAAGTCGGTGGCCGGCAAGGTTTACGGCCTGGCCGGGGACGAGTCGATCTCGGAAACTGGAAGAGATCGTCGTGGTCGACCTCTCATCGCTGTGGGCCGGCCCACTCTGTGCACGCCTCCTGGCCGCAGCTGGTGCCACCGTGATCAAAGTTGAGAGCCGGCGTCGACCCGATGGTGCTCGATTCGGAGATCCACGATTCTTCGACTTTTTGAACAACGCGGCCCAGAGCGTGGCGCTCGATCTCGACCGTGCTCAAGGGCGAGGCGTGCTGGCCCAACTCCTCCAACGGGCCGATGTCGTGATTGAAGGTTCGCGGCCACGAGCCCTTGAACAGTGGGGGATGGCGCCCGAACAGGTCATGGGTTCGTGGGGCACCAAGGCCTGGGTGTCACTCACTGGCTACGGGCGAGTCGGCCCGGCTCGGACTCGCGTTGGATTCGGCGATGATGCTGCGGTCGCTGGTGGTTTGGTGGCCTGGCACAACGAAGACCCGAACTTCGTCCTGGATGCAGTGGCCGATCCATTAGCTGGGCTCGTGGCCGCGGTGGCTGTTGCGGCCGCCATCCAGTCAGACCGCAGCTGGTTGCTCGATGTCTCCTTGGCTGGTGTTGCGGCCTGGGTCAGTGGTGGTTACTCGGGGGAGTGGCAACCCGCCCGCTCCCGGCCTGAACTTCGTGTGGTGGCGCCTGGCGTCGGGGTGCTCGCCAGTCCCGCTCCTCAACTTGGCGCTGATAACGATGCTCTGTTGCACGCCAACGCCATGCCTTTAGTGGCCGACGCAAAGCGGTAGGGCCAAGAGATGCGTCGACCAACATCATCGGCATCACCGGCGTCGAAGGAGCGGTCCTCGATCGCCGTGCGAGATGTCGAACTCGAAGGTCGGAGAGCAGATGTTCTCATTGTCGGGGATCGGGTAGCTGCCATCGAACACGGCGGAGATGGCAGGGGCCATGCGACATTCTCTGCCGACCTCCCAACTCCCGAGAGCGAGCTCCATGCCAATGGTGGTGCTCTGCTTCCCGGACTTCACGACCACCACGTGCACCTGCTCTCTATGGCCGCTCGTGCCCACTCGTTCGATCTCGGTTCATGCGAACTCGAGCACCTCGACCCATCCCAGCGGATTGAAGCACTCCGCCATGTTGTCCAAACCAACACATCGGAGTGGTTACGAGTCATCGGCTACCAGGAGTCCATGGGTTCTCTCGATGCCGGGGTTTTGGACCGATTGGAGCTCAACCGCCCCGTTCGGGTCCAGCACCGATCTGGCGCGCTCTGGGTCCTCAATACCCAAGCGGCAGAGTTAGTCGAGCTGCAGAGGTCACGTGCCCGGGTGTGGAACGTGACCATGAGGGTCGGATCACCGGGAGACTGTTTGGAATGGACCGGTGGCTGGGCGAGGCAGTCGGTCCGGAGTCGTTGGACCTGGCCCAGGTTGCGACGCAACTGCACGCCTACGGTGTGACCGGCGTCACCGACCTCACTCCGATCTCAGACGCCACTCAGCTGTCACCGCTCCATGACGCCGCTCGTGGGGGACTGCCACTTCGCATTGTCGTCTCGCCTGAGCCCGGGGTCTCATCACCACCTGATCAGTGGTTCCCGCTGCGGCTCGGACCCGTCAAGGTCTACCTGGCCGATCATGACCTTCCGACCTACGACCACGTACGCCAAGCCTTTCGAGCGGCCCACGAGAGCGGCCGGCCCGTGGCAGTGCACAGCGTCAGTCGAGCCTCTCTTGCCCTTGCCCTGGCGGCCTGGCATGAGGTCGGCACCGTGGCGGGAGATCGGCTGGAGCACGGTGCGCTCATCGCTACTCAAGCAATGGACGTCCTGGCCGGGCTGGGTGTCGTTGTTGTCACGCAGCCCAACTTCATCTTTGCCCGTGGCGACGACTACCTACGTGACGTTCCTCCGGCCGACGTGATCGATCTCTATCGGTGCCAATCGCTGACCAAGGCCGGCATACCGGTCTCGTTCGGCACAGACTTTCCATTCGGCGACCCCGATCCTTGGGCTGCAATAGCGGCGGCAACCACTCGTCAGACCCGAACGGGTCGGATCATTGGCCCAGCCGAAGCCATCTCCGCTGAGCACGCACTTTCTCTGTTCTTGACCGAGCCAGACGCGCGCGGCCGGTCCTTCTCGACGAATATCAGTTGGGATGGTGGCTGATCTGTGTGTCTTGGATCGGCCGCTGTCGGCCGCGCTGTCCCAGCCGTCGTCTGAGTTTGTGCGGGCCACGTTGGTGGCCGGCGAGATTGTGATGAGCAAGAGCCAAGGTCGGGCCGGCCTTACCCCAGAGCGCCCACTTCGCGCAGTTGGCTGATCTCGTCCCAATCGAGCCCAACCTCCAACAGAATTTCCTCGGTGTGTTGGCCCAGTTCAGGTGCGGGCCCTTGCGGCACCGTATCTTGGTCGTCAAACCGCATTGGGGCAGCCACCAGATGAAAGTCGTCACCGGTGTCAGGAGAGATAACGGGCAAGAAGCCGTTGGGGGCAATTTGAGGATGGTTCGGGACCTCTGATGCTTTGAGCACCGGCGCCCAGACGCCGCTGAAGCCGTCCAGGGCTTGGTGCACTTCTTCCAGGGTCTTTGCTCCAAAGACTTCGTCCAGGGCACCGACGCACTCGACGCGATTGTTGTAGCGTGTCCCACCATCGACAAAGCGCGGGTCATTGATAAGTTCCGGCGCGCCGAGAAGGGTGCAGATCTCCTCCCAAAAGCGGTCAGCTTGGAGGCAGACCAGAAGAATCCAACGATTGTCTTTGGTCCGGTAGGAGTTCACTAACGGATTGGGGGTCTCGGTCCTGTCCCCAATGCCGGTATTCCCTGAAAATGGCGTGCCCACAATGTCGGGTGACAAAGCCCACATCCCAACGTTCATCAATGAAACGTCGACCACCGACGTTTCGCCAGTTCGTTCCCGCTTGAAGAGGGCCATGGCCACAGCACCGGCGATGGTGTTGGCGCCTTGGAGGTCGAAGAAGGCTGGTGGTTGAGCGAGTGGCTCGCTTCCAACCGACATTTTGTATCCCATACCGCTGGTGGCCCAACCGCAGGCGGCGTCGTAACCACCGACGTCGGCCATTGGCCCATGGATGCCCCAGCCCGTTCCTCGGACATAGATGATGTTGGGATTGGCCGCTCGCACGTCTTCAAGTTCGATTTTCAGTTTCTTGCGAATTGGGGCGAGGTTGCTGGTCAGAAAGACGTCGGCATGAGCGATGAGCCGATCGAGCACCTTGCGTCCTTCGACCGTCGTGAGGTCAGCCGTGAAACTGCGTTTGCCTCGATTGGGCACCTCTAAAAACGGATTCGGCCCATCTTCAGAGAGATTGAGAAGGTTCTTGAGAGCTCGTTGGGGATCGCCGGTCGGTGCCTCCACCTTTATGACGTCAGCTCCGAGGTCGGCAAGGACCGCACCGGCCGCTGGGACAAAGGTCCAATTCGCCACCTCAACGACTCGAACCCCTTCAAGCGGACCAGACATATTGCGTTCCCTTCGTTTTGAGTGGTGCCAGCGTTTCGTTGGCACGTTATGCGGCGAACATAGAGGACGAAATCGATCGGCGCATTCTCGCTGCATTGTGGACATCTGGGAGCTCTATCGGGCTACCCACTTCGAGGGCGCAAAACCGCGCCGAGATGGCCTGTTCGGCTACCGTCGACCCGACGTTGCAGCCACGTCTACGACCGGCCGTTCAAATGAGAGCCAGAGGAGGAAGCCATGGGGATGCCCAGCGATGTCGGAATCGTCGACACCATGATTGGATTTCCACATGGCGACATGAAGGCGTTGTACTCGTTTATTACCCGTCAAACCAACGACGCCGAGTCAAAAGAGAAGTTTGAGTTTCCCGCCGAATACATGTTCAAAGACGTGCCCGATAAGGAGCTTGGTGACAGCCTTGATCCGGTTGGTGTCACGGTGGGCGAGATGGACCACTGGGGCATTGAAAAGGGTCTCATTGGGATCGACGGCAAAGACGGACCGGGAGTGGACGCACTCAAGCGGTATCCCGACCGCTTTATTCCGTCGATTTGGGTCGACCCAAACGGCGGAATGGACGGCATCCGCAAACTCGTCAAGGCCTACGAGACCTGGGGCATTCGAGCCGTGGGCGTCTTTCCGGCTGGGGCGTTTCCTCAGGTCGCCATTAACGACAAGAAGATGTATCCGATCTATGCCAAGTGCATAGAACTCGGCGTACCGATCTTCTGTTGTGCCGGGGTCCCCGGGCCGCGGCTCAAGATGGCGCCCCAGCACGTTGCACTGATTGACGAGGTTATGTTCGACTTTCCCGAGCTGGTCTTTGTGACTCGCCACGGATGTGAACCTTGGACCGAACTTGCCATCAAGCTCATGTTGAAATGGCCTGGTCTGCACTTTTCAACCAGTGCGGTGGCGCCCAAGTACTACCCCAAAGAAATTGTGGCGTACGCCAACTCACGAGGCGCCGACAAGATCATCTACGCCGGCTACTTTCCCATGGGCCTTTCGCTGGAGAGAACGGTGACCGAGCTGCAGTGACGTGGGCTTTCAAGACGAGGTATGGCCCAAGTTCCTTCGGACCAACGCCCTTCGTGTGCTTGGACTCGATACCTAGAGCCACCGTTGCTCAGTGGTCCGACCCGCCGCGCGCTACTTGGGCTGCCAGACGATGGAGACGATCTCCGAGTAGCCGTAGGCAAAGCTGGACTTCGGTTGCACGTAGGCCTGGAAGTACACGGGGTTCGAACCCTGTACGGTCCGGTCGCGGACGTGAAAGACGGCAATGCCATTGGCCTTGGTTTTCGCAACCACGGGGGTCTGGCCTTCCGGAGCCCCATTGATCGATGCTTCGGAGGGAATCAAGGACCGCTGCCCGTAGATGATCTGTCCCAAGGCGATGGGGACGCCGGGTCGGTCAACGATCTCACCCAGCGGCGATCGCAGTTCGACATCGAGCGTCACTGATTTGCCGAGAGGCATGGCCTGGTCGACGTAGCTGGGCGAGATATAGCAACTGAACGATTGAGGAGTAAAGAGAGCTGATGAGCTAATCGTTTCAGGCTGCGGCGTCACGGCTTGGACCACGAAGGGCTGGGTGATCACCGGCATGGATCCGACGTTCGGGGCCACCAAATCGTAGGAAGCGGCGTGGCCGGCTTTGAGATGCGTGGGTCCTCGCCTGATGTCCCAAAACGGCGTCAGCTGGCTGGTCGAATGAGCGGTGAAGTGTGGTTCGATCGTCGCACCCGACCGGTTGGTGACCAACACCCTTATCTCCCAGACTCTTTCGAACTGGCCGTTGGTGTTGACGGACTGAATCTTGAGAGCGAGTGGGGCCGGCGTGGCCATGGCGTCAATGAGCAGCCCGGTGGCTGGAATCACGGCCAGAACGACTAAGACGAGTACGGCGACCGGGTGTGAGAGACGACGACGGCTACTGGCCGCCGAGGCGTGCAGACCTCGGGACCGAACCCTGGGGGCCACGGTGGTGCGGTGCGTCGGACCCGCTCCCGGTACGACGACTGAGATGGTCCACACGCTGATCACGGTGACCACGTATTCGGTCAGTGATCGTGCCGGAAAGTAGAGGACCAGCGAGGGAAGAATGAAGACCAAGCGCCAGAGTCGATTGAACCACACCAGGTAAGCGCCCATCAGCCCACAGAAGATGACGCTGGCGGCGAGGGAATAGAGGGCCAGGTTGCCCCCGCCGACTCGGAAGAACACGCTGGCCGCGACAATGCCTTGCCCAAACGGCACAGCGTGTTGCAAAAGCGGTGTCATGACGCCTTTGAGCCACGCTTCGGGCGACCAGACGATGAACGGAAGATTGACGACGAATGCCGAGGCCAAAGCGATCCCGATGAACTGTGCCGTCAGCGTGCTGGCCCGGCGCGAGCCAAGTTCGGAGCGACGACAACACCAGATCCCGAGGAGGAGGAATGGGGCGATGAACCAGGGGAACTGGGAGATACTCACGGCCAAGCCGAAGCACACGGCCTGGCCTATCCCTCGCCGCCCCAAACTCCCACCGCGACCGATATCACTCCATCGATAGGCCACGACGAGGAGGAATGGGACGAAAAAGGTGTCGATGACACCACCCACCGTGTAACCGAAGAGAATCGGCAAACCGAGTACGAGCACGGGGGAAAGTCCCCGCATCCGACGCGGCAGAAGGGCAAAGAGGACGACCAACTCCACGGCAAGAAAAAACAGATTGGCCACGATGACCGATTGGACGCCATCGGTGATTTCGTTAAATGGGACATCGACCAGGAAGGCCAGAGAGGGATAGGCGAAGGTCTTTGAGATACCCCCGTTGAGTAGATATGTGGCGTATTGGATGGGAACCTGGAACTGCGTCAACGACGGCAACATGCTGGAGGTGTAGGGATTGTGGCCGTGGAGGAGCAACTGGGCCGAGTACTGGACGAAGGCCGCCTCATCGGTCCCATAGACCGGGTCCAAGTAGAGCTCGGATGCGGCCCAGGCTCCCAAGAGGACAAGGGCCAGACCAAGAATCACGCCATCGAGGCGCCGCAGCGACTGCTCGGTTCGACACAAGAGGGTGAGAAGCACTGCCCCTAAGGCGGCAGCGAAACCGATGATAGAGATCAGTCCGACTAAGGGAAGCTGGATGATCGGTGTGGAAGCCGAGATGGCGGGGGCGAACAGACTGAGCGCAGCCAGCAGAGTGACAACGCGATGGAACCGAATATCTGTCGTGAAGCCCGGCTCCTTGGGTGCATCAAAGAGTGGGGCGTCATCCAGCAGCGGAGGAAGCGCTTCAATTTTATCGTCGAGCAGCACTAGGTGTGTTGCGTCGCTTTGCCGGTGATGATTCTCGGACCATTGCTACGCCACTGGCATGAAAAGCCGGCGTGGTGAGGTGTGGCGACGACGAAGTCAGACTGGTTGGCAAACGTCATGACGGCGAAACCTTGCGTCACTCGAGCAGAGATCTCGGATGGATGGCCCGAGATGGAACTGGAGACGACCACGTCGTCGCAGCCGATGACTGGTTTGGCGATGGTCACGGTGATGCCGGGTTCGAAAGGCGCGGGATCAATGGCCCCCGTGTTTGGATCGAGGATCTCCACCGCAAAGTCGGCCAAGGGACCAAGTGATCGCCCAAGATTGACCGAGTGAGGGGGAGCAGCCGTAATCACTATCTCACCGCTGTTCGGTAGCGAGCCGGCTGGTACTTGCACGACGATCACCGCACCGAAGGCGCGAGCACGAACGGTGCCGCCCGCCGATGTCACTGTCGTGGTGGTGATAATCGTCGTGAAGCCGCCGCCTCCGCCAGGTGGTTGAGGAAACCCAGGTCCGTAGCCGCTACCGACGCCAAAGGCCGTCGATGGGGTCCACAGGGCGAGCATCAGGAGAAGGAGGGCGACCGTCCACGCAGCCCCGCCGACCCGACACCGCCGAACGAACCTTCTCATTTGTGCCCTTAGTAAGCGGCCCGACGTATTTCAGCAAGAGACCTCTGGTGCAAGTTCTCTCTTTCCCGCAACTCTCGCCAGCCATGGCCTGATTTCACCGACCATTTATTACACCACAAGGTGTCTGCGAATCGGTGTCAATGCGGCCTCTCATTCAGCTTCTTTTGCAGGGAAGATTCGCCGGGTGCAAGAGATGAAACTATGCCTCGCACGTGTCACACGCACCACGGTCACGCTGTCACGCCGACGCTTCAGATTACGATCCGCCCATGACAACCAACGTTGTAATTCTGGGGCCGGGTTTGGAGGGCTTGAACTGGCCACTCGTCTCTCCGATGACGTAGGAGACCGGGTCAATGTGACGCTCATTGACAAGAACGATTCATTCATGTTCGGCTTTTCCAAGCTCGACGTGATGTTTGGACGAGCCAGTATGGCCTCGGTGCAATGTCAATATTCAGATATTGCCAAGCCTTCGGTGCAGTTCAAGCAAGAAACAGTGTTGTCGATCGATCCGGTGCAACGGCACGTCGTGACCGATGCGGGCCAGTACGAGGCGGACATCCTGGTTGTCGCGCTTGGTGCGGATTTAGATCCGGCCGCAACGCCCGGACTGCAAGAGGGGGGCTTTGAGTTTTATTCGCCCGAAGGGGCACTCGAGGTCTCGTCGGCCCTTTCTACCTTCGATGCCGGCGTGGCCGTCATCGCGGTCTTGGGGCCGTTCTTCAAATGTCCACCCGCTCCCAACGAGGCGGCCTTGATGCTGAACGAGTATCTCGAACGGCGCGGCGTGAGAGGAGATATTGAGATCCATCTCCTGTCGCCGCTGGCCATTCCGATTCCGATCTCGCAAGACACGTCGGCCGCCATTCTGTCGTTGCTCGAAGAGCGGAACATCACCTATTGGGGTGGCACAACGGTCACGCATCTCGATCCCGAATCCAAGACGGCCTTCATCAGTGATGGCCGAACTCTTGCCTATGACCTCTTTCTCGGCGTTCCCATTCACAAGGCCCCCTCTGTGGTCGTGGACTCCGGGCTGACCGACGACGGCTGGATCGCGGTCGACCCGACAACATTTGCCACGAAGTTTCCCAACGTCTTTGCCGTTGGCGACATAACGAGTGCGCCCGTTCCGCGCGCCGGAGTTATTGCCGAGGGGGAAGCCTCGACCGTGGCCGATGTGATCGTGGCCCAGCTGGCCGGCGGAGCCGACCCCGTTCCCTATCAGGGCGGCGCGGTCTGTTACATCGAAATGGGTGATAGCACGGTGGCCCGAGTCGACGTCAACTTCATGTCAGGTCCAGGACCGACCGCTCGTTTCAATCCACCATCTCGAGAAATCGCAGAGCAGAAACGGCAATTCGGGTCCACGAGGCGCGAGCGATGGTTCGGATATGAGGATGGAGCGAAACCCTGATCTGGTCGATGATCCAGCGATTCTGAACCATCTCTTTCGGTCGGCCAATCTCGGGAAGTCTTGGCCCGTCGGTCCTCGGCCTAGCGTGTCGCCGTGGCGCAATCTGGGTCCCAAGCCCACGTTCCGATGGACGATCATGCCGTGAAGATGGCGAGCCCGGGCATTGTCATTGACGCGATCTCAAAACACTTCGGGCGCGGCACTGAGCGGGTTGATGTTCTCCAAGACATTGATCTGACCGTGGCCGAGGGCGAGTTCGTCACCGTGGTCGGGCCAAGTGGTTGCGGAAAGTCGACCTTGCTCCGAGTGGTCGCCGGGCTCTTGCCCGTCGACAGTGGCACCGTGACGATTGCGGGCGAATCGCCCGATCGGGCGTCGTCGGCCAAGAACATCGGTTTGGTGCCACAAGCTCCCGCTCTTCTGCCCTGGCGGACTGTGCTCGATAACGTTCGGCTACCCCTCCAGATCAACAAGAATGCACCGTCTCGGGTGGCCAGGGATCCCATTGACCTTCTCGAGTCGTTTGGGTTGGGTCACGTGGTCAACCGCTACCCCTCCCAGATCTCTGGCGGGATGCAGCAACGGGTTGCCATCGCCCGCGCCTACGTCTTTGACCCCGCTGTCCTCTTAATGGATGAACCCTTTGCCGCATTAGACGAACTCAACCGAGAAGCGCAGCGCCATACGCTGCTCGAGTTCTGGGAACGCAACCAGAAAACAGTCTTGTTCGTCACGCATTCGGTGGCCGAGGCGGTGACGATGTCGGATCGAATCGTGGTCATGTCGTCCCAGCCGGGCCGAGTGGCACGAGTCATCGACGTGGATCTGCCTCGGCCTCGGAGCCAGTCCATTGAAGCAACGCCAGCGTTCATCTCCCTGGCCGAGACCGTTCGACGGGAACTGCGTCAAGCGTTTCGAGGCCTCGATGACTGAGCGCACCTTCGACGAACGCACGGCCAATGAGTCGACGTCGCCCGTGTTGGCCGGAGAAGACGAACTGCGACGATCCTTTTCGGGTCGAATCCGAGCCAGGGTATGGGTTCCTCCTCTCATCGCACTCGTGGTATTGGGTGTGGTGTGGCAGATCTACGCCGTGCGCAATCCCTACGTGCTGCCGACACTGCAAGAGATATTTGGCGATCTTTGGGACAACCCAGGAATGTTCTGGGATAACGCCCTCGTCACCCTCCGAGAGGTCGCGGTGGGCGCCACCTTCGGGATGTGCGGCGCGTTAGTGCTGGCCATTCTCATGGTCGAAGTCGACGTCATCGAGCGAGCGTTGATGCCCTTGGCTGTAATTTTGAATGTCACGCCGATCGTGGCCATCGCGCCGGGGTTGGTCGTCGCATTCGGCTTCGGGAGCCTGCCAAAGTACCTGGTGACAGCGATTATCGTGTTTTTCCCCTTCCTCGTGAATGCGCTGGCCGGCTTGCGTTCCGTAGACCCCCTCGCCACTGAGTTCGTATCCACCTTGCACGCCGGTCGCGCTGAGGTCCTCTGGCGTCTTCGCCTGCCGAGCAGTCTTCCCTTTCTCTTTGCCGGGGCCAGGATCTGTCTGCCGCTCGCCGTTATTGGCGCAGTGGTGGCCGAGTTCTCGGCGGCCGGAAATCTGGCTGGTCTGGGATCGCTGATCGTTGTGTCGGCCCAGCAAGCCGACCTAAAGACGATCTATGCCTCAGTCCTCATCCTTGCCATCATCGGCGTGGCCTTGACCGTGATCGTCTTGGTGCTCGAGTCTCGATTTCTCAAATGGCACATCTCTGGTCAGGGTAGGTCGAGGCCATAAACCGACGATGTCGGCCTCGCCGACGTCGCCCGCGCTTCGAAAATATTTGCAACCGATATTTTGGCTCTGCCATGAGTGGTTAATCTCTGTCCCTCATACGTGCTCGAACGCGGAGGTTCGTTAGGTGCTCTACCTATCCAAAAAAGTGGTCGCTGTCGCCATTGGGCTCCTTGTGACCATTGTCAGCGCCGGGGGAGCGATTGCCATAATGCCGAATGTGGCCAGTGCGGCGACGAGTGGTTTGAGTAGTGCTGAATGCGCCGCCAACAAGGCGGTCGGGACAATCACCTACGTCTCGCCCTTCGGTTTCGATGCGTCGGGTGGCATCATCGACGTGTTCGCGGCCCAGAAGCTGGGCTACTTCAAGAAGATGTGCCTGAACGTCGCCATCAATGCGGCGGCTCAGAACGGCAACGAACTCGTTTCATCGGGTCGAGCGCAAGTCACCAACACCGGCAGCGCGGCTGATCAACTCGCCAACAACGCCAACAACGCCAACATTGTGGGTGTGGCCACGTTGGCCAATACGAGTGACAGCGCCGTGCTGACCCTGCCCACCATTGGCAAACTCACGGGGCTTGAAGGCAACACGTTGGCGTACCACACGGCCGTTCCCGGTAGCGATACAAGCCATGCTGACCAAAGCTGGCGTCGACGTCAGCAAGGTCACTCTGGTCTCATCGAACGACTACGACCCCAACCAGCTCTTTGAAGGCAACATGGAAGGGCTGCAGGCCTACCAGTCCAATGAGCCTCTGACGCTGCGAGCTGAGGGCAAGTCCTTCAATGAGTTCACTCCGGCCGAGTTCGGCGTGAAGGGGACCTACAACGTCCAGGGATTCAATGGGGCCTTTTTGAAGAAACACCCCCAAGCTGTGACCGATTGGCTTCGTGCCGACCTTCACGCCGTGAACTACTGCATCAGCCATCAGAGCGAGTGCGTCAACATCGAACACGCCGTCGCCGTACAAGATCACGCTGACTCGGCCTTTCCGCTGGCCCACGAGTTGGAGGTGTGG
The DNA here is from genome assembly GCA_963803215.1 of uncultured Acidimicrobiaceae bacterium. Taxonomy (GTDB): domain Bacteria; phylum Actinomycetota; class Acidimicrobiia; order Acidimicrobiales; family RAAP-2; genus CAWDLP01. Next base: position 45,271 of record CAWDLP010000022.1, on the reverse strand, counting down.
AAGTACGAGAGCAATCTGATCGTGAAGAACACGCTGCCGGGCAAGGGCATTGGCGTACAGACCTACGCCGAATGGTCACCGGAACTCAAGCAGATTGTTCAGTACAAGGTCGTAAAGGCGCCACCGTCGCTGAAAAAGTGGGAGAACGTGAAAATGGCCGCAAGCCTGTACTCGGGTAAAACGCTTAACTGGCCGTAGTACTCAGCCGCCACCGGATGGGGCGGCCTCTGCACCAGGTCTGGATCTGGGACGGCCAGCGCCACTCAGCTGGTCAGCAGTCCGCCAGCCTGCAGCACGGTGGTCGCGAGAGAAGCCGCCCGCTCTGGGCGTCGACATCACGGTTTCGGCCACGATGCAGCGCAGGCCGGCGGCCTCAACCGTGGTCAGCAAGATGGGCATCGACTTCGTCGATGACGAGAGTGTGCACCCACGGTGCGTAGTACTTCGCCACGCCGACAACGGTTGGTTCCCAGCCCAGTTCAGCCAGGAGCCGGGCGGCCGGTCCCTTGATGGCTTGGCCGCCCACGATGGGTGAGATGCCAACAACATCTTCTCGCCGGGCCTCAAGTTCTGACCTGATCCCGTCAATAGCTAGGAGCGGTTCGATGGAAAGTACTGGGTTTGAAGGACAACACACGATGAATTCGGCATCACGGATGGCCTCGAGCACGCCCGGTGACGGTCGAGCCACATCCGCCCCCTCAAATCGAATCGAGGCCACAGGCACGGAGTGACGAAGTTTCGCGAAGTACTCCTGAAAGGAGACCTCCTCACCGGTCGTGAGCAAAATGCGAGTTCGGAACGCATCGTCCGTCACCGCCAACAGCGTCACCTCTAGGCCTGCTGCTGCCGCAAGCTGTTGGGCGACGTGGGTCAGAGATTCGCCATTTTCAAGGTGTCGCGTGCGAAAGAGGTGCGTGGCAAGATCCTCGTCACCGAGTTCGAACCAGGTGTCGCCACCGAGCGACTTCAGGGTGTCGAGCACGGTCCAGCTGTCGTTGGCCTTGCCGTAGCCCTTCACCTCATTGAAGGTCCCCGCAATCATTCGGGTCACAGTGTCAAGGTCGGGAGAGATGTAGAGGCCGCAGTAGACCATGTCATCACCGGTGTTGACGATCGCCGTGATCTCTTTTTGATCCACGACCTGCACCAGGCCCTGAAGCATTCTCCCCGCGCCGACGCCTCCAGCAAGTGCTGTGATCATCTCGGGAAAGTATCACCGCCTGATCGTGGCCGGAGAAGAAGCTTCAACGCGGTTACTTGATCTCCCCTTCGCCCTTCACGTGGGCGCCCAGCTCGGTCATCTCTCGGTAGTGCTCTCCAACGTCTTTTCCGTCAACGGTCTCCACGTCATCGTCACGAACTTGAGAATCCTTGTTGGAACTGCTGCTTGGTTCTGGCCTATCGCTCATATCCATTCCGATCTCTCAGTGGCGGTCTTGTTCAGTTCCGGTGTACCCCGCTCCGACGCGTTACAAACGTCGATCAGCCCTTGGTGTCGTCGAGGGCTGGTGGAAGGGGCGTATGGCCTAAGGCAGCGCTCGTGCTGTGGCACGCTGGATCGCATGGGGGAAGACACTGCTTGTTCTCATGGCGTGTGCTCACATAGCGAACAGCAGCGGACTTTGTTCGGCATGAGGCTCATCAGGTGAATCCAGGGCCCGAAGCGAGCAACGAGCTCTTTGGCTTCTTCTCTTTTACCGAAGTCACGGCACGCGAGCAGCATCATGCCTACAACGAATGGCATCAGCTTGACCACCTGCCAGAACAGTATGTACTGCCGTTTGTTGTCCATGGACAACGCTGGGTGTCAACGCCAAGTTGCATGAAGGCGCGCCGAGTCAGTGCACCCCCTTTTGATCACGTGCACTACGTCACCTTCTACGTCATGCGCGGCGATCCGAACCTCGTACTGCCCGAATTCGCCGCACTTGGACAACAGCTTCGTGATGCTGATCGGTTTCACCAATACCGGCATTCTCATCTTTCGGGACCGTTCGAGATAACGGGTCAGGCTGTCGCACCTCGGGTCGGCCTCTCAACCGCCGTTCTGCCTTTGCGTCCGAATCGAGGCGTCTACATCTCGCTCGCGGCGTCTCGACGTGCCGAAGGCGGCGAAGGAGAGGTCGATGCCACAAATTTGCAAGAACTGTGCCGAATGCCCGGCGTGGCGGGGGCATGGGAACTTAGATCCCACCGGCGAGTAACCAACGCTCGTTGGCGACAGGGTCAGTGGCAGGTCCTGCTCGCATTCCTCGATGAAGAGCCCCTGTCCACCGCCAAGGCATTGGACCAAATTGGGTTCCGGGGGCGACGCCACCAAGTAGCGCTCGCCGGTCCGTTCGAAACGGTCCAACCCTGGCAGTGGGACTGGTTCGACTGACAGATCCATTGCTGTGACGTCCGGTCAGTTCGGTGCGGTGTCAGGCCAGGGTCGAACGCGTATGCTGAGGCCATGTTGGCGTCGATTGTTGGGCCCCTGATTCTGGTCTTTCTGGCCGTGATCATGGCCCTTCTGGTTCTGGCCGCCGTCGGGTCGTATTTCTTATATCGGGCTGCTCGGCGGCGTTATCGAACCGTTCGGGATCACGCCATTGTCCAGACGATTACAACCACGGCCACGGCCCTTGACGCTCGCTGGGGTGGTGGACGTCAGGTCTTCTCGGGGGGAAGAAGCAGGCCGGGCGCATGGAATCCCTCTCGAACCCGTCGCCAGATGTGGTACTCGGTCAACGCGGCCGACGAGGCCGTGTCGGTGGCTCGAGAGGCCAATGCCTCAATCGGTGACCTGTCCCAACTCTGCGGAAATCTGAAAATGGTCGCAGCTCAGCTCGATGCTGTTCTACGGGCCCAATCGGCCGGCGGGAGAGCCAAGAAGGTCGATGCCAAGGGAGAGCATGGGGCCCAGCAGCTACTCCTGCAGGTGGACGAGGTCCGTCGGGCCGCGAGCGACATTCAGACCGCAGCGATCAACGCCGCCACGGATGCGCACAGCCCAAAGGTCCAGGCGCTTTTGCATGATGCGGCCACCGAACTGCAGTGCGTGCGAGCCGGACTGGACGCCGTCCATCGCATTCGTTCCTAGGCGGTTTGGTCCCCACCATCGTCCAAGTCGCCGCCAGGCCCTGATGCCTCGCGGCTCCAAGCTCTAGAAGGGGTGTGTTTGTGAGCGACGCAATGCGACGTCGTGGTGGTTGGACTCGGTCCGGGTGGAGAGGACCTGGCCGGGCGGCTGGCTGAAGCCGGCCTCTCGGTCGTTGGTATCGACGGGAATCTGGTGGGAGGTGAGTGCCCCTACTGGGGCTGTGTCCCTTCCAAGATGATGATTCGCGCCGCCAACCTCCTGGCCGAAGGTCGGCGCATCCCTGGCATGGCCGGATCTTCCACCGTCACGCCCGGATTGGGCTCCGGTTGCGCAGAGAATTCGAGACGACGCCACCGACTCATGGAACGACCAGGTCGCGGTCGATCGGTTGGAGGGCAAAGGGCGCCCAATTCGTTCGAGGCTGGGCCACCATCGAAGGTCCCAACAGAGTCGTCGTCAATGGGCGCACCTTCCAACCGACCCGTGCCCTTGTCATCGACATCAGGCGCCCAGGCTTGGATGCCGCCGATCGATGGCTTGGCGGATTCGAAGCCATGGTCAAACCGCGATGCCATCGAGACCGAAGTTGTTCCGAAATCACTGCTCGTCTTGGGCGGTGGGGCCATCGGCGTTGAGCTCGGTCAGGTCTTTGCTCGATTTGGGGGGCACGTCACGATCATCGAGGTCGGGGACCGCTTACTCGCACCCGAGGACCGAGAGTCATCCGAGCTGATTCATGATGTTCTCGACCGAGAAGGGTTGGCCATAGTCCTTCACGCCAACATCAGCTCGGTCGAGAAGTCCAACGGACAGTTCATCGTTCACTTCAATGATCGAGAAGATGTGACGGGGGACCAGCTGTTGGTGGCAACCGGGCGCCGACCGGACCTCGCCGCCTTGGGCGTCGCTTCACTGGGCCTTGATGAGAAGGCCCGGTCCATTCCCGTGGACGAACGACTTCGAGTCGCTCCCGGGGTCTGGGCCCTTGGTGATGTAACAGGAGAGGGCGCGTTCACCCATGTCTCGATGTATCAGCCCGAATTGCCGCAGCAGACATTTTAGGGACCGAACCGACGTTGCCGACTATCGAGCCCTACCTCGGGTGACCTTCACGGATCCCGAAATCGGATCGGTGGGACTTGGTCAGGCCGCAGCCGAGAAGTCCGGCCTCAGACTGCGTGTCGGTATGGCGCCGATACCCGAGTCGACCCGAGGTTGGATTCACAAAGCTGGAAACGACGGGTTCATCAAGCTCATCGAAGACGCCGATAGAGGCGTCCTGGTCGGCGCCACTTCGGCTGGTCCGGTGGGTGGCGAGGTCTTGGGACTCCTGACCTTGGCCGTGCACGCCGAGGTCCCGACCGCCACCCTTCGAAGCATGATCTACGCCTATCCGACCTTTCATCGCACGGTGGAAGCGGCATTGGCAAACCTCAAGGACGTGGGCCCGCAGAGTTCGTAGGGCGAGAGGCCGTCATGGCCGAATCTCGGTCCCAACAGGGCGTTCCCGATCGTGCCTGTGGGATCACTGGCCGGAAGTTTCCGGTCGCTGTCCTTTTATTGGTCCAATGAAGCTGTAAATGGGGTTCCATATCTCGAGGCGCGATTTGACCGCCCTCACCGTGCCCTCAACCAAGCAGTCCGCTCCCTCGCACAATCCAGGGATTCGGTCGCGACCAACAAAGACGAGAGCGATTCGACCGGTGCCGTCATCGATGAGACACGCGAAAAGTTGGCGCGGCACCGATCCTGGTGGTTGTGGTCTCGACGATGCGACCAGAGGTCACCAGCCGTTGTCGAGGCTGGACGTCGGCGATGTGCTGGGCGATGGGACTACCGCCCCACGTACGATCTTGCGTCGGAAGGTGGCCTCGTCATCGGAGGGCAGCAAGGGCCTCGTTGAGGGTCAAGACATTGATGTACTGGCTTCCCAAGAAACCAAACTGAGCCGAGTTGGTCTGGGTCGTGATGAGCTTTTGAAGGGTCGAAGCGGGAATGTGCCTAGCCCGAGCCACCATCGGTATTTGCACCAATGCGTCCTGCGGACTGATGTCAGGGTCGTAGCCACTGCCTGAGGTGGTGACCAGATCAGGAGTTGGATCGACACCTCGGGCGTGCCAGTAGGCCACCAGCTCCTTCGTGTTGTTGAGCAGGACCGAAGAGCGAGGTCCGAGATTGGTGGCACCCGACTCCCCGCTATTGCCGTTGGCTACGAGCGGGTTGTCACCGCCCGCAACGTCGGCTTTCGGGTCCGCCGCATAGGGACCGGTGTCGTCGGGGCGACCGTGAAAGAAGCTGTTGCTGGTCCAGTTCTGTCCAATGAGGGTGGAGCCGTTGGCCGTTATCGAGCCATTGGCTTGGTGGGAGAAGAAAAGCTGCGATACGCCTGTGCCGGCCAGGGCGTAAACGAAACCGAAAAAGATAAGACAGAGCACACACATGATGATCGAGCGGCGAAGGTGAAGTAACACGGCAGGCCTCCTTTAGTAGGCGTGGAGGGCGACCAGGATGAGGTCGATGAGTTTGATGAAGATGAATGGCACCAAGATGCCGCCAACGCCGTAGATGAAGACGTTGCGGCGAAGGATGGCGGCTGAGGAGGCGGCTCGGAACTTCACGCCACGGAGCGCCAAGGGAATCAGCGCCACGATGACAAGGGCGTTGAAGATGACGGCGGACAGCACCGCACTTTGCGGGCTGTGCAGCTTCATGATGTTCAAGGCGTTGAGTTGGGGATAGGTCGCCACAAACAAAGCCGGAATGATGGCGAAGTACTTGGCTACGTCGTTGGCAATGGAGAATGTGGTGAGCGATCCTCGGGTGATGAGAAGTTGTTTCCCGATCTCCACGACGTCGATCAGCTTGGTGGGGTTGGAGTCCAAGTCGACCATGTTCCCGGCCTCTTTGGCCGCCGTCGTGCCGGTGTTCATGGCCACCCCGACATCAGCCTGAGCCAGGGCCGGAGCGTCGTTGGTCCCATCGCCGGTCATGGCGACGAGCTTTCCGCCCTCTTGCTCGGCCTTGATCAGTTCCATCTTGGTCTCGGGCGTCGCTTCGGCCAGATAGTCATCGACCCCGGCCTCTTGTGCAATGGCAGCCGCCGTCAACGGATTGTCGCCGGTGATCATCACGGTTCGAATGCCCATGGCTCGCATCTCGGCGAACTTCTCTTTGATGCCGGTCTTGACCACGTCTTTGAGCTCGATGACACCCAGAACCTCCGCGCCGCGGGCCACAACCAACGGTGTCGAACCGACTCGGGCGATGTCATCGACGATCTGGCCCAACTCGGGGGGTGTCGTGCCGCCTTGTTCGTTGGACCACAGCCGCACGGCCTCGGCCGCACCTTTTCTGATCTGGGTTCCATCGATGTCCAGTCCAGACATCCTGGTCGTGGCCGAAAAGGCCACGAACTCGTGCGGTCCTGAGAGTTGGCGCTCTCGGATACCGAAGCGCTCCTTGGCCAGGACAACGATCGATCGACCTTCGGGAGTCTCGTCGGCCAGAGAAGCCAGTTGAGCCGCTTCGGCCAGCCCTTCTTCGCTGGTCGTACCCACGGGGACAAACCTCGACGCCATCCGATTGCCCAACGTGATGGTGCCCGTTTTGTCGAGCAGCAGGGTCTGGACGTCGCCCGCAGCTTCGACCGCTCGACCACTCATGGCCAGCACGTTGCGCTGGACCAACCGATCCATGCCGGCGATACCGATGGCCGAGAGGAGGGCGCCAATGGTGGTGGGGATGAGGCAGACCAAGAGCGCGACCAGCACCACGACCGAGATTGAGGCCCCGGCGTAGGTGCCAAAAGGCTGAAGGGTCACGACCACCGGTATGAAGACAATGGTGAGTACGGACAACAAGATGGTGAGGGCGATCTCGTTCGGGGTCTTCTGGCGATCGGCCCCTTCGACCAGGTGAATCATGCGGTCGAGAAAGGTCTGACCACGCTCGGCCGTGATGCGAACGACAATGCGGTCAGAGAGGACCTTGGTGCCTCCGGTCACGGCCGATCGATCGCCACCTGATTCGCGAATCACCGGAGCGGACTCGCCCGTGATGGCTGATTCGTCGACCGAGGCCACACCTTCGGTGATCTCACCGTCGGACGGAATGGCGTCGCCGGCTTCACAGACGACCAGGTCGCCCTTGGCCAGCTCTGCTGCGGCCACGCGACTCTCCGAGCCATCGGCATTGAGTCGTCGGGCCTCGGTGTCTGAACGCATGCGGCGGAGCGTGTCCGCTTGGGCTTTGCCCCGACCCTCAGCCATGGCCTCGGCAAAGTTGGCAAATGCGACAGTGAGGAACAGCCAGATCGTGATGGAAATACTGAACTTCGACGGATGGGCGATCGACTCTAGGAGTGTGATGACCGTGCCAACGAGGACGACGAACATGACGGGATTCTTGATCTGCACCCGTGGATCGAACTTGGTGAAGGCGGCGGCTGCAGCCGGTCGAAGAATCTCAGGATCGAACAGACCACGCGACTTGGCCACGCCATGAGGACCTGAAGGCTCGACCTCGTGGTCGGCCGGCGGATCGATGGTGGAGGTGGCCGCCGCACCGGTCGCGAAGCTGTCTTCGTCGTTGATGGGAAATCCCTGTTCAGTCATTAGAAGAACTTTCCGTGGCTCAGTTGCTCGATGATTGGTCCGAGTGAGACGGCGGGGAAGAATGTCAGCCCGCCGATGATCAAGATGACGCCGATGACGAGGCCAATGAACATGGGATTGTCGGTTCGGAATGTTCCAAGCGACTTGGGCACGACGCCCTTGGCCGCCAGCGAGCCGCCCAAGGCCAGTGCGGGGATCATGATGGCGAAGCGACCGAGCAGCATGTCAATGGCCCCCACCACGTTGTAGAACCCGGTATTGCCGGTGAGTCCGGCAAAGGCCGATCCGTTGTTATTGCCCTGAGAGGTCAAGGCGTAAAGAATTTCCGTAAAGCCGTGTGGACCGGCGTTGAGAGGTCCTGCTCGTCCAGCGTGGGTGGAGACCGCAATGGCGGTAAAGACCAGCACGATGATGGGCATGACGAGGGCGGCCAGTCCGGCCAGTTTTATCTCTCGGGCCTGGATCTTTTTGCCCAAATACTCTGGGGTTCGCCCGATCATGAGCCCGCCAATGAAGACGGCGATGAGGGCGTAGATCAAGATCGTGTAGAGCCCACTCCCCACACCGCCTGGCGTTACTTCGCCGAGCATCATGCCGGTCAACAACCCGAACCCACCCATGGGGGTAAAGGAGTCGTAGGAGGAGTTGGCCGATCCGGTTGAGGTCGAGGTTGAGGCCACGCCGAACAAGGCGCTGGTGGTGTCGCCGAACCGAACCTCTTTGCCCTCGGTATTACCGGTCGACGTCTGGTGCACGCCGGCCGCCACGACCGCAGGATTGCCCTGGTGCTCGGCGAAGCTCGTGAAGCTCACCCAGACCCCAAAGATGATCACCATGGCGGCCAAGAGGGCGGCCCCTTGGCGAATGCTCCCCACCATCTTCCCGAAGGTGTATGTCAGCGCGAAGGGAACGGCCAGCAGGAGATAGATGGACAACCAGTTGGTCACTCCGGTGGGATTCTCGAAGGTGGTGGCCGAGTTGGCGTTCAGAAATCCGCCACCGTTGGTCCCAAACTGCTTGATCGATTCCATGAACCCGATCGGGCCTCGAGGAATGGTCTGAGTCACGCCGTTCAGGTGATTGTGCACGGCTGATGGGTCCGGCCAAGGTCTCTACCGCCCCTTGGCCGACATAGACGATCCCGGCCAAGAAGGCCACAGGCAACAAGATGTAGAGCAGGGCACGCGTGATGTCGACCCAGAAGTTTCCGACCGTGGGTGAGTTACGCCGGGCAAATCCTCTGACCAGCACAATGGCCACGGCAATGCCGACAGCTGGTGTGACGAACTGTTGGACCGTGAGGGCACCCATCTGCGAGAAGTACGACATGGTCGACTCGCCGCCGTAGTTCTGCCAGTTGGTGTTGGTCACGAACGAGGCTGCGGTGTTGAAGCTGAGAGCCGAGCCGGGTGAGGAAAGGTGCTGTGGGTTGAGAGGCAATGAGCCTTGGGTGCGGATGATGAGGTAGGTGATGGCAATGGAAACGGCCGAGAAGATGACCATCGAACCGGCGTATCGAGACCACGTCTGCTCTTTGTCTGGACTGGTGCCGAGCAAGCGGTAGACCGGCCGTTCTACCCGTCCGAGGAACTGCACTCGCCCTCGAAGACGGCCGCCATGTAGGAGCCGAGGTAGCGCCAGGTCAAGCCAAGGGCAATCACCAACGTGATGATGGTGATGGCGTAACGCCATCTAAAAACGCTCCGGCTTGAACATGGCAAAGCCGAGATAGAAGAAACATCACGCACGCCGATGGCCAAGAGAAGCGCTTGCACGGCGTTCATACCCGCTCCAAGGCCCAGATAAGACCAAGCATGGCGAGTGCGAAGGCAACGATGCCGATAACGACCAGTAAATCTTCCATGTCTCCATCTTGGGCAGTCCGACCCGTTAAGAGGGTCTCAACATCGCCGAGAGAGGCATCAATAAAACGTTAACAGTGCTGCGTCCATCGGGAGTGAATGCGATGATTACGAAGTCGGGGCGAAGCGTCCGGAGTCGGGTAATTGAGAAAGCAACTGGTAGCCAATGCCGGGTTGGGTCTGGAGCAGTGGTCCCGCCACACCAAGCTTGCGGCGCAGGCGATGAGCGTAGGTGCGCAGGTAGTTGGACTCACTGCTGTAGCCCTCGCCCCACACGTCGTGGAGGATCATTTGGTGCGTACAGACCTTGCCGGCATGTTGGGCCAAAAAGGCCAACAGGTCGAACTCTTTGGCCGTGAGGTTGAGCATTGCCCGTCCAGCGTGGCCATGTGGTGAACGAGGTCGACGCTGATCTGGCCGACAGTGAGCAGAGCGTCGCTCAGCGTGAGACGTCGGAGCAACCGAATGCCACTACGACGTCTGAGCGCAGCGCGCAGTCGTCGCCTCCAGCTCCGCCATGCCGAAGGGCTTGGTGATGTAGTCGTCCGCTCCGGCGTCGAGCACCTCCACCTTTCGTCCCTCCGACCCCGCGGCCGAAAGGACGAGGATGGGGGCGTCGGTGAACCGGCGCAGGCGACGACAGACCTCTTCGTCCGTCGATATCGGGCAGACCCCAAGTCCAAGATGATGAGTCGGGTCGGATCAACGAACCTTGCGTGATCCCCTCGCCACCCGAGCGGGCCACCGTCACGTCGTAACCACGAGCTCCCGAGTCCGATTTTGAGGGCACGCAACAGCGCAGGATCATCGTCGATCAGCAGCATGTTCGACCCGGTCAGCTTCGGTCACGGTCTAACCGACCTCGATGAGCGTGGCCGCTACCGGCATCGTGACAAGAAACCGTGCGCCCCCTTCGGGGTCGTTCTCGACCGAGATGTGTTGCCCGTGGGCTTCCGTGAACGCTTGAGCGATGGTAAGCCCAGGCCAGCTCGCCCGCCGCCACTGCACGCGGTTGAACATCCGAAAGATGCGCTCTTGATCGCCTGGATCCACACCAGGCCCATGGTCGCTGCACCACCACGGTGACGACGTCACCGGTTCTGGTGGCCGTGACCTCGATGGGTTGCCCGTCGGGACTGTAGCGCTCGGCGTTTTGGATGAGATTGGCCAGGACTTGGGTCATGAGGATGCGATCGACGTCGACCATTGGGAGATCGGCGGCGTACGACGAGAGCAATCGGCGATTCGTCCAAGACGGTGCCAAGGGCAGCTACGGCGTCTTCCACAAGATCGCTGACGGACTCGGGTTGGCGATGAAGGGTCAGCGCACCGGCTTCCAACCGCGTCATGTCGAGCAGATTGGCGACCAGACGATCGAGACTGTCGGACTGAGATTCGATCAACTCGAGAAGTTCCTCTCGGTCATGGGCACTCAGAGGAGCATCGTGCTGTCGCAGCGTCGACACGGCGGCTTTGACCGAGGCCAAGCGGGGTTCTCAGATCGTGGGAGACCGCCCCCATCATGGCCGCTCGCCATCGGTCTACCGCTTCGAGTGTTTCGGATCGAATCGACACTTCTCGCATGGCGCTTCGTTCGATGGCGAGGGCGGCTTGATTGGCGTAGGTCCGAAGCAGATCAACATCGCTGGCCGAAAGGGTGGCACCCGGGGTGCTCGGCGCAGACAAGGCCAGGAAGCCGACGGGGCGGCCCGAGGCGGTCAGCGCAACGACGACGATGTCGTCGTTCCCGCCGGCTTCGTCCCGCCTGCCGGCGGACAGATGTCCCCTCGTTCCTTGGAGTTGTCGGCGCTCTTTTTCGGTGATGGGCACACCAACCGATGCCACCACACCAAGCGGATCAGCCGCTTGACCGGTGCCCTCAAACGTCATGGTCTCAACCAACGAGTCAGGCAGGTCAGAACTCGGCATAAGGACCGCCACCCATCTCGGCTCGAAGGTCTGATGGACGGTCGTGACCAAAAGGGCCAAGACGTCCTCGAGCGAGTTGTCGGCGATCAGAAGATCGGAGAGTTCCGAAAAACGCCGCGTATCGGCTTCTCTCCGTTCCGCCGTTGTCTGAGCCTCTTGCAGGAAGGAAAAGACGCGGGCCACGACCAACATGACGACGGCGTACACGAAGAGGGCCACCCAGTCTTGGGCCGTGGCCACGGTAAATCGACCGTAGGGCGGGACAAAGAAGAAGTCGTAGGCCAGAAATCCTGCAACGACCGAGACCACCCCGGCGCCAAACCCGCCAATGGCGACGCCGACGACCACTGGGACAACCAAGGCCAACGCCGCGGTGGCGGGCGAAAGATGATGGCGCAGCGGCACCAGGATCAGACAAAACAGCGCAATGCCCACCAATGCCGCCAACACACCGGTGACTCTGTGTTGGCTGGTCGTCATCGTTCCCTGTTTCTTGCCGTCAAGCGGGCTATCCCTCCTCTTGATTGTAGGGGTGGAAGGAACAAGGACACGAGGGTGCAATGACCGAGAATCTGTCAGAGGGCGTGCGTCCAAGCGGACGATTTCGCATCTATTTGGGCTCAGCAGCTGGGGTCGGCAAGACCTACGCCATGTTGAACGAAGGCCGCCGCCGGCTCGAGCGGGGGGCCGATGTTGTCATTGGATTCGTCGAGACCCACGGGCGTCCCCACACAGTTGAGGCCACGGAGGGGATTCCGATCATCCCGAGGAAGGTCATTGAGTACCGTGGTTCGACCTTCGAGGAAATGGACCTCGCCGCGCTCTTGGAACGACACCCAGAGGTTGTCTTGGTCGATGAGTTGGCCCACACCAATGTCCCGGGATCGGGACCGCATGAGAAGCGTTGGCAAGACTGCCTCGAGTTGGTTGACGCCGGCATTGCCGTGATCACGACGGTCAATGTCCAGCACATTGAGAGCCTCTCGGACGCGGTGGCTGAGATGACGTCGGTTGTGATTCGAGAGCGGGTTCCCGATTGGGTGGTGCGCCGGGCTGATCAGATCGAGCTCATTGATTCATCGGCCGATCAACTCCGACGGCGGATGGTGCACGGAAACATCTATCGAGAGGACAAAGTCACTGCCGCTCTCAGTGGGTTTTTCAAGACGGAGAACTTAGTGGCGCTGCGTGAGCTCGCCCTACGATTTGTGGCCGACGAAAGTGACGAGGAACTACTTCGATTCCTTCGTTCCAACGGAGAGCCAAGCGGTCACGAGGCCTCGGCCGATCGGGTTCGCCTGGCTGGATCTCGGGGGCGAAGTGAAACCGGGTCTGATGCCATTTGGGACACGGCAGAACGCATCATGGTGGCGGTCACCGGCGCCCCAGGTGCTGAAGGTGTCGTGCGGCGGGCGGCTCGACTGGCCGCTCGGGTCAAAGGAGATCTCGTCGTTGCTCACGTGGCCGCCTCTGAGCGATCCGAGTCTGAGACCAACCGTGCCCGCATGTCGGAGCTGAAAGACCTGGTCGTAGCCGTCGGTGGGCAGTGGTTCGATCTCGAAGGTGATGATCCAGCGCACCAAGTTGTCGAGTTCGCACGACAGCACCAGGTCACCCAGATCCTGGTGGGGGCATCGCAGCGAAGTCGTTGGGAAGAGCGCATGCGCGGTTCGGTCGTGAGCAAGATTCTGCGTGAAGCGGGCTCGACCGGGATTGACGTGCACGTCATCGCCCGTCGCGGGCTCGGTTAGCGACCCAGAGGGGTCCAGAAAAGCCGGGAAATCGCCAGCCCTCGCGGCGGCGTGGCCAAACGTGCCCACATGGGCCAGAGTAGGGGGAGCACGCAAAGTAGACAGGGGTGAACAGTGGCTGTGATTGATGTGGCATTGGACGAACAAGCCCGGATCGATGGGCTTGTCGACCAGCTCCTGGCCGATTTCCCACCCGAATCAACCAAGGCGGTTGAATTCCTCGGCGCCCAGTTCGACCGTGGATTGGCCTGGGTACATTTTCCCGAGGGCAACGGCGGCTTGGGTTTGAGTCCGAGTCTCCATCAGCGGATCGTGGCCCGGCTGAACGATGCCAAAGCCCCCACCTCGGCCTGGCGCAACGTCATTGGCTACGGGATGGTGGCTCCCACCATCGCCATCCACGGCACCGAAGATCAGAAGAAGCGGTACCTGCGCCCCATTTTCACTGCCGAGGAGATCTGGTGTCAGCTCTTCAGTGAACCCGGGGCCGGGAGTGACGTCGCCAGTTTGTCGAGCCGGGCCTTGGCCGATGGGGATGAGTGGATTGTCAACGGTCAAAAAGTCTGGACAACCTTGGCCCACCTTTCGAGCTTTGGCCTTCTCATCGCACGGACTGATCCCGATCTGCCCAAACACAAAGGAATGACGGCCTTCCTCGTTGACATGCATGGAGAAGGGGTGGAAGTTCGCCCCTTGTATCAAATCACCGGCGAGGCGGAGTTCAACGAGATCTTCTTCACTGATGCCCATATTCCCGACTCCGGTCGACTTGGAGAAGTCGGTGACGGCTGGCGAGTGGCGTTGACCACGCTGATGAACGAGCGAGTGTCGATTGGTGGCAACGTGGCCCGGCGGGGCGAAGGCCCAATCGCTGACGCCATTCGCATCTGGAAAGAGCGGTGGTCGAACGACAAGTCTGCGCATGCCTTGGCTCTGCGCGACCGGCTGATGGGGAGTTGGATTCGAAGCGAAGTCACACAGCTCACGAACTTGAGAGCGGCTCAGTCCCGCAAGACCGGAACTCCTGGCCCAGAAGGTTCAGTGGCCAAGCTCGCTTTCGCCGAGGAAAATCAGCGCATCTACGAGCTCTGTGTGGATCTGATGGGGGCAGAGGGGATGTTGCATAGCTCGGACTACCCCAAAGTGCGACCCGACCACGTTGCTCTTGGGACCACCGATGTCCACAAGGCCTTCCTTCGGGTTCGCGCCAACTCGATCGAGGGCGGCACCTCTGAGGTCATGCGAAACATCCTGGGTGAACGTGTCCTCGGACTCCCGGGCGAGCCACGCACCGATAAAGAGATTCCCTGGAAGGACGTACCTCGCAGCTAAGCGTCAAGGTGGCGGAGACGTACCGGCTCCTACCTGGAGCAACGTGGTGCAACTTGGCCTAGGGTCCCGAATATGAGCTTCGCTGACGCAAACGGGCAACATCTGTACTTCGAAGACTCCGGTGGCGAAGGACCCGCTGTCATTTTTAGCCACGGATTTTTGATGGATCACTCGATGTTCGATCCGCAAGTGGACGAACTCGGTTCAGAGTTTCGCTGCATTACCTGGGACGAGAGAGGGCATGGCGAAACCCCGGTCAAAGGTCCGTTTACCTACTGGGACTCGGCCCACGACGCCTTGGCGCTGCTCGATCACTTGGGCCTCGAATCAGCGGTCTTCGCCGGCATGTCGCAGGGTGGATTCATCGCAATGCGCGCCGCGCTCTTGGCACCCCAAAGAGTCCGTGCCATGGTACTTATCGACACCCAGGCTGGCGCCGAACCGGCCGAAGTCGTCCCCCTCTACGAAGCGATGCATGACGAATGGTTGGCCAATGGACCAGGGGGCGTGCAAGACGCCGTGGCGGCCATGATCTTTGGGGGTGGTTATGACGCATCACCCTGGTACGCAAAGTGGGCCGCGTTGAAAGAAGAGAATCTCACCTACCCGTTCCGCACTCTTATGGACCGAGATGTGCTCTTTGACCGCCTCCATGAAATTACGGTGCCCACCATCATCTTTCACGGCGACGAAGACGCTTCGATCCCCATGTCAGATGCGGTGTACTTGGAGCAGCATCTGTCGGGAGCTGGACCGGTCGTGGTGGTCATGGGCGCGGGCCACGCCTCCAATCTGAGCCATCCCGACCAAGTCAACGGACCGTTGCGCCATTTCCTGGCCGGGTTGTCGTAGCGGTCTTCCATCACTCACAACGCACCAGTTTCAATCGGTCACCACGCACCAGATAGTTGAGGAGTTACAGCCATGAAGTCCCTACGCACCCCCGACAGTCGCTTCGACGGTTTGGAGGGGTATGCCTTTGCACCGCACTACGCCGACATTCCTGACGGCGAGGGTGGATCCCTTCGCATGCACTATCTGGACGAAGGACCGTCGGACGCAGAGATTGTGTTGTTGCTCCACGGCGAGCCCAGTTGGAGCTACCTCTACCGCCGGATGATTCCACCGATCACCGAAGCGGGCTACCGCACCATTGCACCGGACTTGGTTGGCTTCGGCCGATCCGACAAACCAAGTGTACGGACCGACTACACCTACGAGCGTCACACTGAGTGGCTGCGGGCCCTGCTCTTTGATCAGTTGGATCTCACCCAGATCACCTTGGTCTGCCAAGACTGGGGCGGACTCTTGGGACTCCGTTTGGTCGGCGAGCATCCTGATCGTTTCGCCCGAGTGGTAGCCGCCAACACCATGCTGCCAACCGGCGACGCTTCACCCGGAGAAGCATTTTTCGCCTGGCGTCAGTTCTCCCAAGACGTCGAGACCTTTCCAACCGGTGTCATCGTCAACGGAGGCTGTGTGAGCGACCTCAGCGACGCCGTGATTGCGGCCTACGACGCACCATTTCCCGATGAGTCCTACAAAGAAGGCGCTCGTCAGTTCCCTCTTTTGGTGCCGGCTTCACCCGATGATCCGGCCACCGAGGCCAACAGAGCGGCATGGAAAACCCTTGAAAAGTTTGAAAAGCCCTTCCTCACGGCTTTTTCTGACGGTGATCCGATCACCAAGGGCGCCAACGCCTACCTTGAGTCCCACATACCGGGAGCGGCCAATCAGATCCACACCACCATCGAAGGTGGTGGCCACTTCCTCCAAGAGGACAAAGGGGAAGACCTGGCCAGTGTGGTCATCGATTTCATTCGGGCCAATCCCTTGGGCTCATAGCCTGACCAAGGCGTCAAGGCAGTAGGGTCAAAACAGAGCGAGATGAGCACGGGGGATAGTGCAGTGGGAGGAAGGTCGTAGTGGTCGAGCTGCCCGATCATGCACCGCTAGTGATCGTCGGATCGGGATTTTCCGGCATCGGTTTGGCCATTCGACTGCGCCAGAAGGGGATTGACGACTTCGTCATCTTGGACCGCGGCAACGATCTTGGCGGCACGTGGCGCGATAACTCCTACCCGGGCGCGTGTTGCGACGTGCCTTCCAACCTGTACTCGTTTTCCTTTGCTCCCAACCCGACGCTGGACCCACTCGTTCTCACCCCAGCCCGAGATCTGGGAGTACTTGCGAGACTGCGTCGACCGCTACGACATCGGTCGTCATTTTCTCTACGACTGCGAGGTCATCGAAGCGCGGTGGGACGCCCAAGGCGAGCAGTGGAGTCTCGACACATCAAAGGGTCGGATCGACGCCCCCGTGCTGATCTGGGCCACCGGTTCGTTGAGCGAACCGAAGGTCCCCGATTTTGAAGGTATCGAGACGTTTGGCGGAGAGATTTTCCATTCGGCCCAGTGGCGTCATGACGTTGACCTCACCGGAAAACGCGTCGCCGTGGTTGGGACGGGGGCGTCGGCCATTCAGTTTGTGCCGAAGATTCAGCCCCTGGTGGCGCACCTCACGCTCTACCAGCGTTCGGCGCCCTGGGTCTTTCCGCGAAAAGACCGTTCGGTCAGTAAGTTCGCCCGGGCGCTTTACGCCCGCCTTCCGCTCACGCAAAAACTCTCTCGTTTGAAGACCTATCTGTTTTTTGAGTCGCTGGTCTCCGTCTTTACTTCGCAGGCCTCACGGCGTTCTGCGCTCATGCGCAAAGGCGGCACAGAGTTTTTGCGGGCGCAAATACCAGACGAAGCGTTGCGTCAGAAATTAACCCCCCAGTTCGATCCCGGCTGCAAGCGCCTTTTGCTCTCTGATGACTACTACCCGGCCGTCAACCAACCCAACGTCGAACTCGTAACTTCTCCGGTGGCAGCTCTCGGACCGAGCGTCGTGGTGGACGAACAAGGGACCATTCGAGAAGCGGACATTGTCATCATGGGCACTGGTTTCGACGCGGCCGAACCTCCCTACGCCAAGCGATTGGTGGGGCGTGACGGGGCCCGACTCTCCGACGTGTGGGCCGATGGCGTGGAGGCCTATGTGGGCTCCACGGTGGCGGGCTTCCCGAATCTGTTCATGATCATTGGACCGAACTCGACCTTGGCCCACAACTCCATGATCTACATGATCGAGTCGCACATTCACTACGTCTGTGACGCACTCGACTACCTGGCCCGTCCGGGTGTGGGCACAGTGGAAGTGCGCCCAGACGTGCAACGTCGTTATAACGAAGGTTTGCAGAAGCGGTTCGCTCGGACGGTCTGGGTCCGCGGGGGGTGTACCAGTTGGTATCTCGATCACCGAGGTCGCAACACCACGCTGTGGCCCCGATCGACCAGGGCCTTTCGCAAAGTTACGCAGCACTTTCATCCCGGCGACTACGAGGTGCGAGGGCATGGCCGAGCGGCCGCCGCACTCAAACGTTCGAGACTGGCCCCAACCGCAGTCGACCACGCCGACGGAGCGTTCAGTCCGACCGTGGCCGCCGGTGAGGTGGCAAACACACCGGTCGCGGTCAGCTGATTGACCAACGCCGTGCGGACGGTCGGTGCGGGCGCATCACCCCTCGACTCGGCCTAGCGTAGGCCCGTGTTTTCTCCTGAGTTTCCCATCGAAACTGAGCGCCTCACGCTCCGCCCTTTTGAGCGAGGCGACCTCAACGCCTTAGCTGATATCTACAAACGAGCCGATGTGTCTCGGTATCTCTACGGCGAACCGTTGGACGATGAGGGCGCGGCGGCCAAGCTCGAGACCTACATGGCCCAGACGGCATTGCTGGCTGAGGGCGACCGGATCACGCTGGCCATCGTTCCAGACGAGGTGGGCTACGTGGTGGGCGATGTCAACCTGATATGGAGAAGCGAGGCCCACCAACAAGGTGAGATCGGTTACGTCGTGCACCCTGACCATCATGGTCAGGGCTACGCCACCGAGGCTGCGCTCGAGATGCTCGGTCTGGGCTTTGACGGCTACGAGTTCCATCGCATCGAAGGGCACCTTGACGGACGCAACGAGGCCTCGGCTGCGGTCTTGCGTCGCTTGGGTATGCGCCGCGAAGCCCACTTGATTGAGAATGAGTTCGTGAAGGGGGAGTGGACCGACGAAGTGATCTTTGCCCTGATCGATCTCGAGTGGGACGAAGCACAGTCGTAACGGAACCTGGCCGCTGGATCTGTTCGGTCGACCCTGAGTAGGTCATCCGACGTTTAACTCGAGAGACGCTCGGCGAAGAAGGCCAACGAACGAGCCCAGGCGTCACTGGCCGCCTCGGCATTGAAATGATCGGGTCGATCGTTGCAGTTAAAGCCGTGACCGGCCTCGGCGTAGCGCACGATGTCGGTATCGACCGAGGCCTGGGCCGTGGCCTGGCGCAGCGCTTCCACGTCCTCCACCGGGATGGAGCCATCCTGGTCGCCGTAGAGGCCAAGCCATGGCGTTGCGAGCGACGGGGCCTGGTCGATCAGACTGGGTAGTCCAAAACGACCGGTCGAGACCCCCCCGCCATAGAAGGTGACAGCAGCCCCGAGGGCGCGCTCGGTGGCGGCGAAGAACGTGACGGATCCCCCCATGCAAAAGCCAATGATGCCGGTGGCACTGAGGGCGAATCCTTCTGCGGCCGTCTTCTCGAAGGCGGCGGTGAGATCGGCCGCGATGCCGTCGCTCGAGAGCTCACCCATGACCGGTAATAGGCCCTCATAGTCGTCGTAGGCAAAGACCGGGGCGCCCTGGCGATGGAAGAAAGCAGGTGCGATGGCGTAGTAACCGGCCTCAGCCAAGCGATCGGCGATCTGTGTGATGTGGGTGGTGAGCCCGAACGCTTCTTGCACCACCACGATGGCGCCTTTGGCCTCGGTGTCAGGGCGGGCTTCGTAGGTCGGCATCGGACCATCGGGTGTGTCCAAGGTGAGTTCAGCTGAAGTGGTCATGACCCGTGTCTACCCGAGTCGAACCCCTCAGGCCAGGCGAACGAGCGTTGAGCGCAGCTTCACGGCCGCCAAGGTGCAGAGCACAACGGCGAATCCGGCCAAGACCAGGGCTTCAGGAAGAATGGCCGCGACGCCCTGGTGGCCATAGACGAGTTTGACGAAGCCGTCCATGGCCCAGGCCTGGGGCGTGAGGTGCCCCACAGCCTGCATGGTCGGACCCACGACCGACAGTGGCCACATGCAGCCACCCAACATGCCTCCGGCAATGGCCAGAACGACGCCGACGGCGACGGCCTGCTCATGGCTCCGGGCCATCGTGCCGAGCAGGCTCGAGGCCCCAGCGAGGGCGAACGATAGGCACACAATAATGAGGGCGACGCCTAATGGATCACCCCAGCGCACGCCAAAGATCAGACGGCCAATGACTAAAAGCCCCACCGCTTGGCCCAGCGCCACCAGGACCAAACTGGCCAGTTGGCCGGCCACAATTGCACCAGATCGGACCGGGGCGGCCAGAAGCCGCCGCAACATGCCAAGTTTGCGAGATTCCACCAGTGACGACGACAAGATGAACACGAGAATTCCCATGAACAGCACAAGGTCTGCTGGTCCGACATAGGAGAAGGGACTCATGGGCGCAGAGGCCGTTCGAGTCACCCGCGCTTGGGCCACATTGGTCGTGGCTTGGGCGTGGACTGCTTTCGCGGGCGAAGGACCGGCTTGGCCCTCGGCGCTCAACAACCCGAGGGTCGCCACCACATCGGTGTGGGCTTGAATCACCTGGGTCTGGGCCGACTGTCCGACGAAGACCACGTTGAGTTGGGGAGTGCGCCCTTGTGCGGTCTTGAGCGTGAAGCCGGGGGGGACGACGACTCCGGCCACGACGCGGCCTCGCAAGATGTCGTCGTTCAGTGTGGCTCGATTGGCCTCCAGGCGGACCTTGAGGCCGCTGCTGCGTTGGAGAAGTGTCACCAGTCGAGTGGCCGCTGGGCCTGAGGCCGAGTTCACGACGCCGAGCGGAACCTTGACACCACCGGCCAAGACGCCGCTGACCAAGATGAGGAGAATTGGCACCACGGTGGCCAGCAGGATCATCTTGCGATCACCGACAGCTCGTCTGACATTTGTCCGAGCGATGGTAATGACACCACGAGATCTCATGGCTGCACCATGTGGCGCACTCGAGTGGCGGCGACGGCGCCACAGATGCCAGCAATCAGGCACAGCACCAAGAAGGGACCGAACACCGCACTCACCCCTTGGCTCTCAAGCGACAGACGTCCGAATCCAATGAGGGCCCAACCGTTTGGTGTCCCGAGGCTCAGCACTTGCAGGAACGGGGGCAAGGAGCCGGGTGGAAGAAGGTTGCCTCCCAACAGCGCCAGCAAGAGGCCGGCCACCATAGAGATCCCGAACGCCTCCTTCTCGTTTCTGGCTAACGACGTCAGCATGACGGCAACGCCGCTCATGGCCAAGGCGGCGCCCAGACACATCAGCGTCACGCCAAGTGGATTGCCCCAGTCCGCTTTGAAGAGGAGCGTGGTAGCTCCCCACACCACCAAGATGCTGGACCAGGCCGTCAGGAAGATCGCCGTCAGTTTCCCGACCACGACGGCGCCGGGGCGGACCGGTGCGGCGGCCACCCGCACCAAGGTGCCCTCCGATCGCTCCAACAGCAGTGATCGCATGCCCAGTCCGGCACCGATAAAGAGAAAGATGACGGCCACCGATGCGGCGAAGTAGTCGAGGACTCGTTTTCCTCCACTGCCGATGGTGACGGTCGCGACGTGAAGATCGGGCGAGGCCGAGGCGGCTTGGCGGGCCACCGCGGTCGACGTCAACGTTTCCGCTGCGTTGGTGGGGCGGCCGTGATGGGTGAGCGAGACCAAGGCACCGGCGTAGAGGCGACCGGCCACCCCCGAGGCTACGGCGGCGGCGGCCTCGCTTCCTTCGATGGACGACGGAGCCGCCACGACGTCGATACCGTCGCCGACCGGGCCGCTCGATGGAATCACGGCCGGGCGTAGGAGGGCGGCCATCTGACGAGGCGAACCGAAACCGTCATTCGGGCCGTGCCCGTGCGCTGGGGTGAAAGTCAGATGTTGCGGCAGCGCCACACCGCCTTGCAGCGTTCCGTTGGCCACTTCGCGTCGTAGTTGGCCCGACGAGTCGACCTTCACCACCGAGACGATGTCGGGCAGAGTGGCCGCCTCCACGCCTGCGGCCACGATGCGGGCTGACATCTGATCGTGGCCAACCCCACTAATCCCGATGTGGAGGCTCTTTGGGGTGCCGCCACCCGCAAAGGCAAAACCTAAAATGGCCGCGAGCACGAGTGGTGCCACCAAGCAGGTGACAATGACGGAGCGGTCGCGCACACGACGGCGCAACTCAAGTCCCACAATGACCCGGCTTGTGCGCAGCCGGGAAGGAGGTTTCAGTCTCGAAGCTCCTTGCCGGTCAGAGCCAGGAATACGTCTTCCAAGTTCGGTTCAGCCACCTCAACACTCGCCAAGGTCACCTCGGTCTGGCTGGCCGCCGCAATCAGATCAGGTAACAGATGTCGTGCCGCCTCGGCCGCCAGTTCAATGCCGTCTTCGGTAGCGGTGACCTGCTTGACACCAGCGAGCTCTCGGCACCGTTCAGCCAAAGCGACCAGAGCCGATGGGCTGCCGGTGCCGGTGACGCGCACCTTGTCTTGACCGTCGATGGATGCAATCAATTCGTGACGAGTGCCTTCGGCCACTAGTCGACCGCTGTCGATGATCCCCACCCGGCGACAGAGTCGGGAGGCCTCTTCCATATAGTGCGTGGTGTAGAGGACCGCCATGCCAGCCTCGGTCAACGCGCTCACCGTTTCCAAGATGGCGTTGCGACTCTGTGGATCGACGCCCACCGTGGGCTCGTCCAAAATGAGCAGCCGGGGGGAGTGCAAGAGGCCGGCGGCAATATTGATGCGACGCTTCATCCCACCAGAAAAACTGCCAATGGCATCGCCCGCCCGATCAGCCAAGCCCACGGTATCGAGGACGTCACCGAGGCGCTCTTCAAGAACGTGTTTGTGCAGGCCGTACAGCCGACCGAAGAATCGCAGGTTGTCGCTGGCGCTCAGATCGGGATAGAGCGCGAGCTCCTGGGGTACATAGCCAATGGACTGCTTGGCCTCCAACGCTGACGGCGACATGGTGACCCCGCAGACCTGGACCTGGCCGCGGTCGGGTCGAATCAAGCCACAGATCATTGAGATGGTGGTGGTCTTGCCCGCTCCGTTGGGTCCGAGCAAGCCGTAGCACTCGCCGGCCTCGATGGTGAAGGTCACGCTGTCCACGGCAGTGCGGTCGCCGAACTCCTTATGGAGGTCGCGACAGTCAAGGGCCAAGGTCGTGACGTCCTCAGCCGGCGGTGCGATGGTCGTCGACACGCCATGACACTAGTGGCGCGAGCTACGGTGACCCGGTAGGGGCCTACGGTGCCCAATCAGCGGCAATATCGTGCGTGAATATCCACCTGTACAGGGAAAACACCACCCATGGCCCAACCGACATCAATTCAGCTCCAACCCATTGGATGGGTGCGCGGCGGCCGCAGTGAGCCGATAGACGACAACTGGGCTCGGGTGGAAGCAGAGATCGTTCTCGATCAGGCTCAGTTGGCCCAAGAAGCGACCACAGGCTTAAAGGAGTTTTCCCACCTCTGTGTCGTGTACTTCTTTCACCGGGTGGCGGAAGACAAGATTCAGACCGGAGCGCGCCGGCCTCGCAACAACCCGGACTGGCCCGAGGTCGGCATCTTGGCCCAACGAGGAAAGATGCGACCAAACCGCCTCGGCGTGAGTTCGTGTCGACTCTTGGCCGTCGATGGACTGGTGCTTACCGTGCAGGGTCTTGATGCCATTGACGGAACTCCCGTCGTTGATATCAAGCCCTATATGCGCGAGTTCGATCCCAGTGGCGAGGTCACGCAACCGGCCTGGGCCAGCGAGCTCATGCAAGGCTATTGGTAGCCCTCACCCATAGCGAGCTCAGGCGAAACTTGGGGCGCGATCTCTGCTGCGCTTGAGTTCGAAGAAACCGTCGGTCCCCATGACGAGCACGACGCCGTCCCAGAGTTTTCCGGCCGCCTCACCCTTTGGATAGGGGGTGACCACGGGGCCGAAGATAGCCACGCCGTCCACATGAATTACCGGCGTGCCGACCTCTTGTCCGACCGGGTCCATGCCCTCATGGTGTGAAGCCCGAAGGGCTTCGTCGTAGTCAGTCGACGTACCGGCTTCAATCAGCGCAGCCGGCAGTCCGACCTCGGCCAGAGCCTCGGCGATGAGTTCGGGGTCGTCGCGGTGCTCCCCATGGATCCGCTTTCCGAGCGCGGTGTAGAGCGGACCCAGCACCTCGTTGCCGTGAGCCTGCTCGGCGGCGATGCACACTCGGACCGGCGGCCACGTCTTCGGCATCGAGCGCGTTGTACTCCTCGCCCAAGTCCTTGCCCTCGTTAAGCACGCCTAGCGACATCACATGCCAGCGCACCTTGACATCTCGCACTTGTTCGACCTCAAGCATCCAACGCGAGGCCAGCCAGGCCCAGGGGCACACCGGATCAAACCAGAAATCGACGGTCTTGTTCTCCATACTTGGGACAACCCGTTACCGCCGATTTATTCCCGAAATCGTCGATGTTCGCAACCGCGCGACTGTCACCGCCGTTGCAGTTCAGACCGACGTGGTTGGACGGTGTTGCGTCCTACGGAATGCCTCCATCGATCCGAAGCACCGCACCCGTCGTGTAGCTGGAAGCAGAACTGGCGAAGTACAAGGCGGCGCCGACAATCTCGTCGGGATCCCCACCTCGGCCCAGGGCATGGCGAGCTTTTGCCTCTTTTTCGAAGAGCTCCATGTCCCACGAGGCCGTGACGTCAGTCAGAAATGGTCCGGCCATGATGCAGTTGACTCGGACCGCCGGACCGAAGGCGTGGGCGAATCCGACCGTCAGTGCGTTCAGACCAGCTTTGGCCGAGTCGTACGGCAACATGAACGGTGCCGGTCGGATTGAACCGGTGCTTGAGATGTTGATGATCGATCCGCCGGCTGGGCGATCAGTTGAGCCTGCTGCCATCTTCGAACCGATGAGAGCGGTCAGTCGAAAAGGCCCTTTCACGTTGACGTCGTTGGTCTTGTCCCACATGGCTTCAGTGACCTGATCGAGCGACTCGAACAGGAGTGACATGCCAGCGTTGTTGACCAGTATGTCGATGTGGCCGAACTCGGCGTAGGCCGTATCGACCAGGCCCTGCAGTTCGTCCCAGTGTCCGACGTGGCAGGCCACCGCCAACGAGCGTCGACCCAAGGCGGTTATCTCAGCCGCTACCTCTTTGCAGGGTCCGAGTTTGCGACTGGTGACCACGACATCGGCGCCGGCCTCGGCCAAGCCCAGCGCAATTGCTCGACCAAGGCCGCGGCTGCCTCCGGTGACCAATGCGACGTGACCGGTGAGATCGAAGCGGTCGTTCACGATGACGTTGACGCCATCAAAAGTGGTCGATCGCGGCCGACTTCTAACTGTCCGTCGTCTCGAGCTTGGCCCCGCAAGGCTGGCTCAGCTGCAATGCCCCAGACCATGACGCCCCCTCTCCATGTCGTGGCGACTTCCCGTTGTCGTAGGGAGCCCGTCATCACACTACGGCCCTCTTCACACTACAGAGAGAGCCACATCGAAAGATGGTGCATGCCTGGGTTGCCCTGCACTGGTGTCGGCTTCTCAAAGGCTCTCGCCGCCTCTTTGGGCCACCAGGACGCAACGGGAAGTACTGAGAGGTTTGGGGTGTTGTACCAGTCGTGATTCCGCTTTCCGTTCTTGATCTGGCCACGGTGGTCGAAGGTGGTGACGCCGCCGGTGCGCTGCGCACGCCACCCGACTGGCGCACGAGGCTGAACAGCTCGGTTATCTGCGCTACTGGGTGGCCGAGCACCACGGCATGCCGGCGGTGGCGAGCTCGGCACCCGCGGTGCTGCTGGCCCATGTGGCGGCCAACACCGAATCGATCCGCGTGGGTTCGGGCGGCGTCATGCTGCCCAATCACGCCCCATTGGTCGTCGCCGAGCAGTTCGGCACGTTAGAGGCCCTCCATCCGGGCCGCATCGATCTTGGTCTTGGGCCGCGCTCCCGGGTACCGATCAACGCACCGCTCGAGCGCTGCGACGGAGCGCTGATCCGGGAGCCGAAGGCTTTCCCCAAGACGTCCTCGATCTCATGGGCTACTTCACCGGTGATCGACAACCTTCCCCTCGCTATGCCGGGCCGGGGATTTTGCCGGAGATGTGGCTCCTCGGGTCCAGCACCTTCAGCGCGCAGCTAGCCGGCATGCTGGGACTGCCCTTCTCCTTCGCGCACCATTTCAGTCCGCAGTTCACCGAACCGGCTCTTGAGCATACCGCATGATCGTTTCGCCCGTCTGCCTTGTCCTGGCCGAGCCTCATGCCATGGTGGCGGCCGCCGTCATCTGTGCCCCGACGAATGAAGAGGCGCACTGGCGGGCCGGACCGGCCGCGCTTTCGATGTTGCAGCTCCGTACCAATAGGTTGGCGCCGTTACCAAGTCCCGAGTACGCCGCGGCTTTCACTACTCAGAAGCAGAACAGGCGCTGGTCGACTCGGTCACGGCCAGCCACATCGTGGGCGATCCCGAGGTCGTCCGGGCCGAGTTGGATCGATTTGGTCGATCGCACCGGCGCCGACGAGCTCATGGTTTCCAGTCAAGACTCTTTTCGTTCGACGACAGAGTGGAGTCTCTTGGCCTTAGTGGCCAAACTTTGGCGGTAACCGGGCGCAGCCGGTTCGGTTATTTCGATAGATGCTGATGAGGTCGACGACGAAGACCAAGGTCTCGTTGGGGGTAATCGGTCGGCGGCTGGCCGGCAGGCGCCGTAGCCCAGGGCCGAGGGAATGACCATGACCCGTCGTCCGCCCACCTTCATTCCCGCGATACCTTGGGCAAACCCAGGAACCACTTGGTCGAGCGGGAACGTAGTGGGACTCCCTCTCGACCAACTCGAATCGAACACCTTCCCGTTGGTGAAGGCGGCTCCGACGTACTGCACCGTGACGGTGTCGCTCAAAGTGGCGGTTTGGCCCGTGCCCACGACAAGGTCCTTTGTTACCAGCGACGGTGGGTGCCGCTCCCGTGGCGGGAGCGATGATCGGTTCAACTTTCAAGTTGGTGGCGTTGGCCACATTGGGCACCGCGCCACCCGACGATGCGGCTGTGGTGCTGGTGGTTGACACCGGCGGCCGCAGTGGTCGATGAGCTACTGCTCGAACTGGACGAGCTCGTGGTCGGTGCGGTCGTCGTGCTGGTGGAGGTCGAGCTCGACGAGGGGGAGCTTGAGCTGCTGCAGGCGGCCAGAGCCTAACGGCAGAGCAACAAGGGCGGCAAGAGCAAGGTAGCGGCGCATAAGCGGGTCACCATAACCGAGACGACCGAAGAGACCCGGTCAGCTGCCACCCAGGCGCCAGCCTGATCGTCGACCGCCCGCCAGCAGTACCAGGCCACCACCGACCGATGGGGGCGAAAGCGGTCGCCCAGCAGCTCAAGCTCTTTGGGTGATGGCATCTCATCGTGGCCGAAGGCCAGGGCAAAGCCGGCTCTCACCCCGTAGTCCCCGGTGGGCCACACATCTCGTCGACCGAGCGTTCCCATGAGAAACATCTGGGCCGTCCAGCGGCCCGATGCCTCGGACCTGGATCAAATGGTCCACCACGTCCTGATCGTTCAACCGACCGATGCGCTCCAAGGCAATCTCGCCACGGTCGACCCGTTGGGCCAGATCGACGATGGCCGCGGCCTTAGCCCGGCTCAATCCGCATCCGGCCAGCTCTTCGGGCGAACAGGCCAACACAGCCTTCGGCGTCACGTCCCCGCCGAGGACGTCAACGAAGCGACCGTGGATGGCCTCGGCCGCTCGCCCGGCCAGCTGTTGGTAGAGGATCGATCGAGCCAAGGCGGCGAAGCGTTGGTCGGCTGGTACGGGTCGGGGAAGAGGCGGTGGGCCGTGCCGAGCGATGAGCTCGTTCTCATCACCGCGATCTCGCCGAGACAGCTCTTTCAATGCAGTCGACATCTCAGCACCTCGTCCCACGGCCGCAAAGCTTACGGTTCGCGTCGTAGGGTCCAACCGTGGCCGGGCCGATTCAGAAACGACGAAGACATCCGAGAAGGACTGTGGGCCGGGCTGGTTGCGCGGCACCGTGAGCGGCCTGCCGTCGACGTTGTTTTCTCTCTGGCGTGGTGACGATCCCTTGGCAGCATCGAAGGCGGCCGGTCAACTGTTGGGGAAGCCGACCTTGACGCGAGCACTGGCGGCTCATCTCGTCGTCTCTCTCGGCTGGGGTGTCGTCCTCTCCCAACTGCTCGGCCGCCGGCACCTTCGAACGAGCGCCACGTTGGCCGGAGGTGTCATTGCCGCCCTCGATCTGGGCCTGATCGGGCGTCGGATTCCGGCCATCCGTCGAGTTAGAGGTCGGGCCCCAGACGGCCGATCACTTGGCCTACGGACTGACCGTCGGTCTGGTGTTGGCTCGACTCGACGCCACGAGAGTGACTGCGCTCGGCTCAACTGGCTTGGCTGACCGAACTCATATTGAAGTCGGGGATTCGCAACGGCGGCATGGCGGTCCGATTCATGTATTCGCCGAACTCTCGACCGAGCGCTCGCACTGTCGCGCCCACGCCGGTCGCTCGTTGCAAGAGATCGACCGGGCTCTCGTTAAAGCGGAAGTTGTTGGCCGCGCCAATGACCCGACCGTCTTCAATGACATAGACCCCGTCTCGAGTCAGTCCGGTCAAGAGCATGGTGGCCGGGTCGACTTCACGGATATACCAAAGACAGGTCACCAGCAGCCCTCGTTCGGTCGAGGCCACCATGTCGTCGACCGTCCCCGACGCTCCCGTCTTGTTCCAAGATCAGATTCTCAATGAAGCCAGCCGGGGCCACGTGTGAGCGGGCCGCCCCGGCCCGGTGATAACGAAGCTGGTGCAGGCGCCCGTCTTCGATCCAACGAGTGCGCTCAAGAGGCATGCCGTTGTCGAAGACCGAGACGATCAGAGCCAGATCGACTCGTGACCAAGAACGGCGCACACTCAAGGCCCGGGGCCATGGGGTCGCTCAAAAGGTGAAAGGGGGTGGTCGAGATCACTTCGCCCACTCGGGTGCGACCGCCCGCAGCGGAGAACACACTGCTGCCGTCTTCGGCACTTCGTCCATCGGCATCGAAAGCCAGCGACGTCATGAGGTCTGCGACCGCTTCAGGTGGCAGCACAACTGGTTGGCGGCCCGCCGGCACTTCAATCCGATGGGCGGCCCACTCCAAGCGTTGGGCCAAGTGGTCGTCCATGCGGGCGATGGACACGTCGCTGAAATCTTTTGTGCCCGCACCAGTCCAGACGGAGCGTCGCCCGTCGAGACTTCGTGCCACCAGATGCAGTGCGCCCGTTGGTTGCTGGTGGCGTAGTCGGAGCCCGGTGGATGACCCGAGGTAGGTGGTCTCAACCTTGTGTTCGGCAAATCCGGCCAGCACTCGACTGTTGGCGTCGGCCCGCTGAAAGGCGCCATGCAGGTCGGCCAACACGCCGCCCAAGACCGAGAGGTCGGTGGTGCCAGGGGCCGAAGCGAAGGCTGAACCGCCGTTCTGACCAGGAGCAATGAGGGCAAAGGCGTCGGGCGCGGCGGAGGCGTCGGCCGCATCGTCTTGGGCCGCTTTGACCAATGCTGTTACTTCTACATTCCCACCTTGGCGGGCCACCCCACTGGCCACCCCTTGCTGTCCATTCTTGATGGCGATGACGGTGACGCGACGATCGCGGCGGCGGCCGTTGGTCGTCGTGGTGTTGTTGGCGAAGCGAACTTCGGCGCCAATCTCTTCTTCGACAATGCAGATGGTGGCATCGTCGTCAGATCGCCCGGGCGTAGCGTCTCCACACGCCAGGGCCGCCTCCACCACATCTTGGGCCGAAGGAAGTCCGTGGTCGTTGCTCACCGCCCGCCCTCTTTCTGCGCGTTCAAGACATTGACGTGGCGCACCAGCACCGAGGGGCTGCCATGCGAAACCGGAGCCACTTGGCCCGGTTGGCCTTTCCCGCAGTTGAAGGCACCGGCCAGGAGATAGGTCTCGGGTCCCCCGATCCCTTCCATGGCGCCCCAGAACTCTGTGGTGGTGGCCTGATAGGCGACATCTTTCACCTGGCCGACCAGACGCCCTCCTTCGATGCGGAAGAAGCGTTGGCCCGTGAACTGAAAGTTGTAACGCTGCATGTCGATGGACCAGCTTTTATCGCCCACGACATAGATGCCTCGCTCTACGCCGCTGATGAGGTCGTCAGTCGATGGTCCACCTTCGGCTGGCTGGAGCGAGACGTTGGCCATGCGTTGGATAGGAACGTGGAGCGGGGAGTCGGCGTAGGCGCAGCCATTGGAGCGACCGAGGTCCATGGCATGGGCGATGGTGCGGTCGAGTTGATAGCCGACCAGGACCCCATGGCGAACGAGATCGAACGACTGGCCTTCGACCCCTTCACTGTCGATGGCCACGGTGGCCAGACCATGGGGCGTGGTCCGATCGCCCACTATGTGCATTGGCTCAGAGCCGTAGACCAAGGTGCCCAGTTGATCGAAGGTGGCAAACGATGTGCCGGCGTAGGCGGCCTCGTAGCCCATGGCTCGATCTAACTCGGTGGCGTGGCCGATGGACTCGTGAATGGTGAGCCACAGATTGGTCGGATCGATGACCAGGTCGTAGAGACCGGGGTCCACTGACGGTGCCTTGAGTTTCTCGGCCAGGAGTTCGGGCATCTGGGCCAGTTCACTGGCGAAATCCCAACCGTCACCAGAGAGGTACTCCCATCCTCGACCGACCGGTGGGGCCACGGTGCGCTGGGTCTCGAACCCGCCGTCAGGGGAGAGCGCGACTGCTTCGACGGCGGGATGGAGCCGCACTCGGCGTTGCGTGGCCACCGTGCCAGCCAGGTCGGCGTAGTGCGTATCTTCGGTGACGGCGAGTACCGAAGCGGTGACGTGGTTGATATCGGCGTGGTCCAAGAGAGCGGTACTCCACGACTCGAGCAATGCCACCTTTTCGGCCAACGGAACATCGGTCGGGTCGACTTTGTACGGAGAGCTCCACTCGACCTGGCCGTGGCTGGGTTCGTCGGCCAGGGCAATAGACCGGCCTCCGGCTTGGGCAATGCGACGGGCCGTGTCGGCCGCTTGATTGACGAGAGCCGCGGCCTCGTCTGGTGTGGTGGCGACGGTGGCGGCGAAACCAAGCGCGCCATCGATCAGGACACGAACGCCCATCCCTACTTCGGTGTCGTCAGCGGTGCCTTCGACCGTGGCGTCGCGCAGGCGAACCTCTTGAGAACGGATGCGCTCGATGCGGATCTCAGCATTTGAGGCACCAGCATCGGTGGCCGCCTGCAGGGCGGCAGCTCGAATGGCCGAGAGATCTGAAGCGCTCAGAGGTCCTGGCGTTGTCGTCATTTCGATGGTTGGCGCCGGGCCAAGCCGGCCGCTTTGTACACGGCGTCGATCACGGTCATGTTGCGCACGGCATCGTCAGGTGACGTAGAAAACGGGGCGTCGTCTCGCACTGCGGCCACGAAGGCATCAAGTTGGTAGTCGTAGGTAGGGCGGCGACTCAGTTTCACGATCCGGCTGCCTTCTCGTGTGGTGGCCTTAATGCGGTGGTAGTAGTGCGGGCCGAAGGGATTGAAGACCTTCAGCTGACCATTGGACCCCGTGATCTTGGCGGACGATGACAGCAGTTTGGAAGAGAACATCGAGCACGAGATCGCAGCCGTGCCGCCGTTGGGCAGTGAAAATGCCATCTCCATGGCCCGATCGACGCCGGCTGACGACAGCTTGGCCTGGGCCGAGGTCACGGTGGGTTCAGCCTCGATCAAGAGGCGGAGCAGGTTGATGGGATAGCAACCCATGTCCATGGTGGCCCCGCCAGCCAAGTCGAGCCGATAGCGAATGTCACCCCGCTTGGCCAAGGGTGCGCAAAACGACATCTCGATGTGCTCGATCGCACCGAGTTCCCCGCTGGCCATGAACTCGCTCATCCATCGGGCCACGGGGTGGTAGCGGTAGTGGAACGCTTCCATCACGACGAGCGGCGAGGCGTCGGCAATCTCCGCCACGGCTGCGGCCTCTTCGGCATTGGCCGTGAAGGGCTTCTCACAGAGCACGTGCTTGCCCGCTTCAATGGCAGCCACCGTCCAGCGGCCATGGAGGCCGTTCGGGAGCGGGTTATAGATGACGTCGATGGTCGGGTCAGCCAGTAGGTCGTCGTACGTGGCGTGGGTTTGCGCAATGCCGTGTTTCTGGGCGAACGCTTTGGCTCGCTCAGGGTCGCGAGCGGCAACGGCTGCAACCACGACGTCGGGGTTCTTTCGGGCCGGCTTGGTGATGGCGTCGGGCGTAATGGCCGCAGCCCCGAGGACGCCAATGCGAAGCGGATCGGTCACAGTCCTGGTTTGGCCTTCAATGTGTCCATCTCTTCCTCGATCTCTGCGCGCTGGTCGATGACATCGCCGTGATGGCAGAGGTCAACGGTGCAACCCGCAGCGTAGAGGCTGCGATCTGGACCGAGCACATTGCTCGAGCACATTGCTCGAGCACATTGATTGACGGGCGACGACGCTCAGAGAGGCGTGGGCATTGCACCCCTGCTCACGTCGAAGGAAAGAGACCTCTCAGTAGGAGAGGCGGCTCGAAAGGGGTCTGAGGGCGTCCGGAAGGCTGCGCCAGACGATCGGCCACGACCCACAGGGCAGTGGCGTTAAAACCGAGACCTAGGTGGCTGCCGTAGACCTCGACGTTGTGGCCGATCGAGCCGGGCATGTCCAGGCAGGTCTGCCAGGCCACCACACCGTCGGCCTTGGAGAAGATCGAGGTTGCGGGCACCGGGAACGGCTCACGATCTTCTTCGGGGAGCGGCAGCGTCGTGTTCTGGAGGTGGCTACCGGCCAGTCGTTGATAGGCCTTGGCCGCCCGAGACTGGTTGGTGGCCGTGATCCGAAAGGGCGAGCCCATGGTGATGACTTGGCGGACGGCGTCGGGGTGCGCTCGTGCAAGCTCACGGGCGTAGATACCACCGAGGCTCCAGCCCACCAGGCTGACCGGACCTGACGCACGGGCCGCGATCTCGTTCAGCCGAGCCCAGAGACCTTCGACGATGGCCGGCGTCGGGCCTGGGTTTCGGCCTAACTGCCAGCCATGGGGTCGGTAGCCCTTACGGCGGAGGAATCGTCGGAGCGCGGTGGTTGAACTGTCCGAGGCCAAAAAGCCCGGCAGAACTAAGACATCATGACCGTCGCCCGAAGGGGCCAGTCGGAGAAACGGAGCCGTGGCGGCCAGAAAACTCACGTCCCACAGGGCTCGAGCTCCCTCGGTGGCGTACAGGGGAAACGAGGGGCCTTTGCCGGTCCCAGACGGGCTTTCGTCTCCCTGAAGTCGGCTGTCGGCGTCGATGACGGTCACGACGGCTGCCTATCGGGGTCTTCCTCGTTCCGGGTGATGGGCACGGCATACTCCTCCGCATGGGCCCAATTGGGCCTCGCGACCCTACCCGTGGTGCCCGCCAATTGGATGGACACCACCCATGGGGTGCCCCAATAGATAGGAAAGATGGCATTCCCTTGGCGCTTCA
Organism: uncultured Acidimicrobiaceae bacterium; assembly: GCA_963803215.1. Taxonomy (GTDB): domain Bacteria; phylum Actinomycetota; class Acidimicrobiia; order Acidimicrobiales; family RAAP-2; genus CAWDLP01. The sequence continues at coordinate 12,077 of CAWDLP010000022.1, read as the reverse complement.
GAGCATTTAGCCTGTAGGCCCATGTCGAAACCGAAGGGGGGCAACGGCCCGCGTCTGCACCACGTTCCTGGCCTGGATGGCATCCGGGCTTTGGCCGTGCTGGCCGTGATCACCTTCCACAACGGTTTCAGTTGGGCTCCGGGCGGCTACTACGGCGTCGACGCATTCTTCGTTCTGTCCGGCTTTCTCATCACGTCGCTGCTGGTCACAGAGTGGAGAGCCAGTGGCACCGTGTCACTCGGTCGCTTCTGGGCTCGCCGAGCCCGACGACTGCTGCCTGCTCTCTACGTCTTGGTGGCCGCAATCGGGGTGGTCGTTATCTTCTGGCCCTCGATCTTTGGCACGGTCCACCTACTGCCGAGTGCCGTGGCCTCACTCTTTTACGCTGCCAACTGGTTCTTCGTTGCCAACGGCTCCAACTACTTTGCCGCTTCCTCGTCGCAGTCGCCGTTCCTCCACACCTGGTCGCTGGCTATTGAAGAGCAGTTCTATCTGATCTGGCCCCTCGTCGTCTTGACCGTGCTGCGCGGCTTTCATCGCCGCAGCCGCTCCACTGCGAAGCCGGACCGGGGCCGCGCCGGACTGCCTGCCGCCACGCAACTGTTGGCGAGCGCCGACAACGATGCGCCCGAGACCGTGGTGCAGGTAGTGGGAGAGCCGGAGGCAACCCTCACCATCTACGCCGGTCCGGTGACCTCTGATCCACAGGCCGCGGTCGATGGCGCCCTTGATCGAGATCGTCGTCTTGAGATCCTCTTCGCCCTGGCCGCCTTCGGTGCCCTGGGCTCCGCCCTCCTCATGGCCTTCATGACGCCGTTTGGCTCCAATCCCAATCGGGCCTACTACGGCACGGACACTCGAGCCCAGGCCATCTTGGTCGGCGCCGCCCTGGCCGTGGCCTTTGCTCGCTGGGGTTCAGTCCGCACGACGAGCGGAAGACGAGCCATTGGTGTGGTGGCAGTGGCCGGACTCGTCGGCACCTTGGCTCTATGGGGATTCGTCCACATCAGCTCGTCGTTGGCCTTCCACGGCGGCTTCTTGTTGGCCGCCCTCTTTGCCGCCGCCATGGTGGCCGGTGCGGTCCATTTGCCAGGAGGGGCCGTGACGCGGCTCTTGTCGGTAGGCCCTCTCAAGGCCCTGGGCAAGATCTCCTACGGCGTCTACCTCTGGTACTGGCCCGTCCTTTTGGTTATGACCGGTCAGCGCACGCACCTGAGCATCTATCCACTGTTCTTCGCCAGAGTGGCCGTCACGATCGCCATTGCGGCCGTGAGTTACTTCGTGGTGGAACAGCCCATTCGCCATGGGGTCTTCCCGAGCTGGAAGGGACTGGTGGCGGTACCCATTGGGGCCGGTGTCGCCATCTGCGCCATGGCCGTGGCCTCGGTCTCGCCCTTGGTCGCACCAACCTTGGCCGTGACCCCAGCGTCCGAGTCCTCATCGGCCGCGGTGGCCCAGACGCTGTCGACCGTGCCCGGCGGTTCGGGCAACGCCCCGGTTCCAGCCGCCGTGGTACCCAAGACCACCGTCACGGTGGCACCGGCGGCCCACCCCACCAGAGTGTTGCTGTTGGGCGACTCAGCCAGTGGTTCGCTCGGCACCGGGCTCGGAGAGGATGCGGCGCGCTACAACGTCCAACTCTTCAACGAGGGATCGCCCGGATGCTCGGTCTCGATGGCTCAACAGATCCAGGTGCTCGGTACCGCCTTCCCACCCGGCACACCGTGCAAAGAAGATGACCCGAATGCCTTGTTGGACCAGTGGCAGCAGTGGGTCGATGAGTTCAATCCCGACGTGGTGGTGTATCTGGCCCGCGGTGAACTTTTCGACCAACAGTTAGACGGTCAATGGTCAAACCTCGGTCAGCCCACCTTCGACTCCTACGTCACGCAGCGTTTCCAAAAAGCCATCTCGGTCTTGAGCTCCAAGGGTGCAGCCGTGGCGCTGTTGAGTTCGCCCTACTACGACAGTGGTGACCAACCCGTTGGCACGCCGTGGCCTGAGGACGATCCGGCTCGGGTCGTGACGGACGACGCCATCATGAAAAAGGCCGTGACCTTGGCCCAGACCCACGGCGCCACCACGGTGGCGCAGATCACGAACTCTCCGTTGGTGACCACCTCGTCAACCGTGTCCACCTCGAGCGGGCCCGCCACCGTGAGCCTCATTAACTTTGGCGCCATGGCTTCCCCGGGCGCTCACTACAGCCAAGTGGTCAATGGCGTCACCATGCGATGCAGCGATGGCGTGCACTTCACCCCGGCGGGCGGCGCCTATCTCGGCAACCAACTCCTGCCGGCGCTGGTGCAACTCGGGCATAACCACCAAGCCGTCGATCCCCAGACCACATTCACCGGACTCATGCCGCCCACGACGCCCATCTGGTACGACAAGCTGCCCTGCGGATGACGGGGGAGAAGCCGTCGGTCGTTCTGGCCACTGACGCTGACGTGCCGAAGATCTGCGAACTGCTCGCTCGAGTGTTCTTCGACGACCCGGTGTCATCCTTTCTTATTCCGAACGAAAAGCTCCGTCCGTGTGGCATTGAGTTGTTCATGCGCGCCGCGTTGGAAAAAGACTTGATGGCCTTTGGTCGCGTCTACGTCACCGACGATCTCTCGGGCGCGGCTCTGTGGGCTCCGGCCGGCAAGCCATTTCTCTCGGGCGCGCGGGCCTTGCGCAATGTCGTGCCGGTCACTCGTTATGTGGCCACCAATATGCATCGAGTCTTGCGAGCCCTTATAAAAGTTGAGTCGCTCCATCCGAAGGTGCCGCACTACTACCTCGCCACCCTTGGCACCGCGCCGGAGCGCCAGGGCCAGGGCATTGGGAGTGCCCTCATGCAGCCCGTGCTGGCTCGTTGTGATGCCAACGGGGTACCGGCCTATTTGGAGTCGTCCAAGGCTCGCAACCTTCCCCTCTACGAGCGTCACGGCTTCAAGGTGACCAACGAGGTTGTCCTGGCCGGCGGCCCCACCATCTGGACCATGTGGCGCGAACCACAGGTGCCCGAACTCTGAGTCGGTCGCCAGCGCTTGGTCGTGGGCCGACCAGCGGACTCAATCGCGATGCGCTGGGTGAATCCCCTCGGGCATCGACAGGCGATCTTCGACCACGTCATGCAACACGGCAATAAGGGCACGCGCTGGGGCTGACGGCACTCCTCGTGTTCGCATGGCAATCCCGACGCGGCGTCGAGGCAGACCTTCGAGGGGGATGGAACAGAATCGATCTCGCACGTGGCCCGGCACCGCTGTGGCCGGCAGGAGGGCTGGTCCGTAACCATCAAAGGTGAGTGACGCGATCATGCGGAGGCCGTCCAGCTCCATGGAGGGTCGCAGCTCGATGCCGGTGGGCCGCATCACAGCATCGATCTCATCTCGGAGCGATGTGCCCGGGGCCGGCAGCAGAAGTTCGAGGTTGGCCAACTTGGTGAGGGGGAGTGGCGCCATGAGCGGACGACCGGTGTTGGGGTCGGCGTCGAGATCATGGACCAGCGCAGCGACGGTGGGTGCCAACGCAGTGGCGACACCCGTGTCTCTGGCCCCAGCTGTCGCCGGAGCTGGTGCACCAACCGACGTCATCGTTGCTGACGTCATCGAGGCAGACGTCACTATGGCTTCGGCCACCAAGGGGTGATCGTTCGGTACGACCAACATGATGTCTTCTTCAAAGAGGGGACTGGTGGTGAGTTCATCGCTCGAAAGCGGAAGCGTGACGAGGGCCACCTCTAACTTGCCCGAGGTCAGTTGGAGCTCGAGCGTGGTGTTGGTGCCATCGGTCACGTTCAGATGGACGTCGGGGTGACGCTCGGACAGTCGATCAAAGAGTTGGGGCAGCAGCCATCGCCCTGTCGTGCCAATCATGCCGGCCCGCACCGTGCCGGCCACCTCTCGGCGCAGCGCGATGACGTCGGTGACCATGGCGTCGAGCTCGCCCATCATGCGCCGGGCCCGACCGGCCACGATCTCACCCTCTTCGGTCAATCGACCTGAGGATCGGTCGACCAAGACGACATCAAGCTCTTTTTCCAGACGGGCCACATGGGCCGAAATGTTGGACTGGACCGTCCCGATTGACTCAGCGGCGGCGGAAAAACTACCGGTTTCAGCAATACCGAGGAGTGCTTGCAGATGTTTAAGTTCCACCGACGTTGTTTCCTTTTGCACTGCTAGCTGGAGTTTGTCTTACTATCAGGCTAACAGATATGAAGTATCTCTCAAAGCTGCTTGACAGATCAGCGTAGGTCCGACAAAATGGCTTCAGACCGCAAGGAACTGGAACCCCCCCCTCCGTTCCCAAGCTGGTCGTGTGAAGGGATCGCCACCCCCCCGGCGATCCCTTCACCGCGTTCGGGGACCTTTTTCCTGGGGCGTGTTATGGATTCCGTTCGTGATCCTGCGCCCGGGCTTGGGCCTTGCGTCCCCCAGTAGCGTAGGGGCATGGCTGCTGTGTTCATTGACCTCGATCGCACGCTGTTGTGTCGAGCCAGTGGGCCGGTCCTGAACAGCGCTTTGATCGAGACCGGCGTCTTGCCCGCTGGGCGATCGTTACCCGGCGACAGGCTTCTTTTCGCTCTGAACGACCGTCTGGGCGAGAACCTCTTCGCCATGGGACTAGTACGGGCGGCGGCTCGGGTGGCCAAGGGCTGGTCGCAGGCCGACGTCATCAAAGCCGGCGAACTCGCCATACCTGCGCTGACCGAGTTGGTGGCACCCTTCGCCCCTCAGATCCTGGCCCGCTTCCGCCACGAAGGTCATCAGCTTGTGCTGTCCACTACAACGCCCGTTGACATGATCACCCCCTTTGCCCAGTCCATGGGCTTCGACGACGTCATCGCCACGCGTTACGAGACCAAAGACGGGCGCTACACCGGTCGGTTGAACGGTGGTTTCGTGTGGGGCATCGGCAAACTTTCCGCCGTGAAAGCGTGGTCTCGGCGCCACGACGTTGACCTCTCCGAATGCCATGCCTGTTCCGACAGCATCTTTGATGTGCCGTTGCTCTCGAGTGTGGGCACGCCTCATGCCGTCAATCCCGATCCGAGCCTCACCATCTTGGCCGCGGCCAGACGCTGGCCTATCGAGCACTGGGATCGACCAACCGGGGTTCCTTCCATGATCGGCTTCGAGCCCTATCACCTGCTGCGACCGTTCATTCGGCCCGAGACCTTTCCCTACGCCCGTTTCACGGTCGGCGGCCTCGAACACATCCCGAAAGAAGGTCCGGTCCTCCTCGCTTCCAATCACCGCAGCTACTTCGACGTGGCCGCCCTCGCTATCGTGGCCGCTCGGATCGGTCGGCCCGTGCGCTTTTTGGGCAAGAAGGAGATCTTTGACGCACCCGTGGTCGGATGGATTGCTCGCGCCATTGGCGGCATCCCGGTCAATCGGGGCAGCGGTTCTGAGCAACCGCTCCGCGAAGCAGAAGCGGCCCTGCGGGCCGGCGAAGTGGTGATTGTTTTGCCACAGGGCACCATTCCTCGAGGCGAGTTGTTCTTCGACACCTCGTTGCACGGCAAGACCGGCACAGCCCGTCTGGCTGCGGCCAGCGGGGCACCGGTCGTACCCATTGGGCTGTGGGGGACAGAGAAGGTCTGGCCCAGGAGTTCGCGTGTCCCTGACGTGAGCCAGGTGGCCCACCCCCCGCAGGTCACCATTACGGTTGGGCCCTCGGTTGCGCTCGGTCACACCGACGCTGTGGCCGATACTGAGACCCTGATGGCTGCCATTGAGCGACTCTTACCGGCGGAAGCGCACGTTCGCCACCAGCCCACGGACGAGGAGTTGGCCCGCACCCAGCCTCCTGGGCACCACAAAGTTCTGTGAGTCAGAAGGAGACGCCAGCCCGTCTGGCCCTTCGATCCCGAGTGGCCGCAACGGCAACCAGGGTCACCAACGCGACGTCGCGCCGGCTGGGTCGAGGCCACGGCACCGTGGCCGGTGGTCGTATTGGCTTGGCGCTCTCGCCACGCCTGTTGGCTGACCTGGCGGCGCACCGCGCCGGTGGCGCTCGTGACGGGAACGAACGGTAAGACGACCACGACAGGTCTTTTGGCCGTGGCCTTGGAGGCGGGCGGTGCGGGACCGGTTGTGACCAACAACACCGGGTCCAACATGCCGGCCGGCCACGTGGCTGCACTGGTTGGCGGGACCAAAGAGCAGACCGCAGTCTTAGAGGTCGACGAGAGCTATTTAGAACAGTTGGTACAAGGGACCAATCCCGACGCCGTCGTGCTGCTCAATCTGTCGCGCGACCAGTTGGATCGGACCAACGAAGTCCGCATGCTGGCGGCGCGCTGGCGTCGGGCCTTGGCCGACGCCATCGGCACCGTGGTCGTGGCCAACGCCGATGATCCGCTGGTGACCTATGGAGCCGGCACCGCTCCCACAGTGCAGTGGGTGGCGGCCGGGATGGCGTGGCGACTTGACGCCACCGGCTGTCCATCGTGCGATGGGCGCATCACCTTCGAAGAAGGCGGCGATTGGTGGTGTGACTGTGGCTTTCGACGGCCCCAGCCGGTGGCGTGGTTGGAAGACGATGGCCAAGCGTCGGTGGCCGCCTTTGCTGATGGCCGCCATCTCCCCATTGTGTTGGAGCTTCCCGGTCGATTCAATCGAGCCAACGCACTGATGGCGGCCGTCGCGGCCGAGGCCATGGGCGTGGCGGCCGAGCAGAGTCTGTCCGCCATGGCGTTGGTCGGCCAGGTGGCCGGTCGATTTACCGTGCCGGTGATCGGTGGCGTGACCACTCGGCTCATGCTGGCCAAGAATCCGGCTGGGTGGGCTGAGCTGCTCACGTTGGTCTCGACCGAGTCGTCGCCTGTGGTTGTCGGCATTAACGCCCGAACGGCCGACGGCACTGATCCAAGTTGGCTGTGGGACGTGCCCTTCGAGCTTCTCTCCGGGCGACCTGTGGTGGCCACGGGCGAGCGCTGTTTCGATCTCGGTGTGCGTCTGCGCCATGCCGGTATCGAACACGACACGGTGCTTGGATCCAGTGAAAGCGGTGGCGTTGGCCGATGCCAAGCGCCGCGCCAAAAGTGACGACGAGCCGAGCGAGCCCGAACCGGTCGACTTCATTGGCAACTACACGGCCTTTCACGACCTGGTGGTCGAGGCATGAGTCCTGGTGGTTGAAGCATGAGTACTGAAGCGCTTCGAGTCGTTGTGCTCTATCCAGATCTACTCGGCACCTACGGTGACGGGGGCAACGGGCTCATCTTGGTTCGTCGAGCCCAGTGGCGCGACATCGACGCCACCTTGATCCAGTGTTCCTCTGATGAGGCGGTGCCTGAGGCCGACATCTACTGCCTGGGGGGAGGAGAAGACGGCCCCCAGGTTCGTGCCGCCGAGCTCCTTCGCGCCGACGGCACGTTGCAACGAGCCGTGACTCGTGGGGCCGCGGTCTTTGCCGTCTGTGCTGGCTACCAGATCGCCGGCAATACGTTTCCAGGCGCAGATGGATCGAGTCACGAGGGTCTCGGTCTGCTCGACGTCGACACCACCAAGCTGGAAGGACCGAGAGCAGTGGGTGAGGTGGTGGCCGAAGTGACCAAGGTTGGACCCCTCCGTCACCTACCTCCTCTGAGCGGTTTTGAGAACCACGGCGGGGCAACGGTGCTCGGTCCCATGGCGCAGGCCTTAGCTCGAGTGACGTCGGGGATTGGCAACGGCGGCGGCGATCGAAGTGAGGGAGCCGTGGCCGGGAAGGTGGTCGGCACCTACCTTCATGGTCCGGTGCTGGCCCGCAATCCGGAACTGGCCGACTTTCTTCTGGCCGCCGCCTTGGGTCGAGAGAGCCCGCTTCCTCCGATCGATGACAGCGAAGAGACTGCACTGCGGGCCGAGCGCATGCAGGCGGCCCGTGGTCAGTCGGTCACCAGGTCCCGGCGCAAGATGGCCCGTCGTTGAGGCGAACGACGACTCGAGGCCCGGTCGTTACCGGGGCGGCCAGATCTTTTCGCCGGCGTGATGGACGTCATCGGGCGATGGATCCAACGCCCAGGTTCGTCGCCACGATGAGGCCTCGGGGCCTTGGAGCGACGGACTGGTGCCTTGGGCCTCGTGCTGTCGGGCCGTCCACCAGTCCGAGTTGACCTCATCAGCGAGCGAGGTCACGGCCGCCTCAATGCGAGCGCTGAACTTTCGAGCGTCCTCGCCTTGGTGGGGCGTCATTGGTCGACCAAAGAAGACCGTGATGTTGGTACGACGAAGTCGGCGGCCGCCACGGCCTTCGCTGCCTGACCCGCCGGGAGCCTTGGCCCCTTTGCTGGCACGCTTGGGCATGATGTGACGCGTGCCGTGCAGATAGACCGGCACGACGGGCTGACCGGTGCGCCGAGCCAAGTAGGCCGCGCCGCCACGGAACGATTGGGCCCAGCCGTCGGGGCTTCTCCCGCCTTCGGGGAAGATCACGAGGTTCCAACCGTCCTCGATGAGGTCGGCGGCCATGTCGGCTGATCGGCGGTTGACCTTGGAACGATCGATCGGAATGGCGGCCAGGCTGAAGGTCCAAAGAATGGACTTCCAGGTGCGATCGAAGAAGTAGTCCGACGCCGCGGCCACGATGGTGTGATGGCGCAGTTCCACCGGCAAGGTGGCCAGCAAGCAGCGGGGTGTCGATGTGGCTGGCATGGTTGGCCGCAAAGATGAACGGTCCTTCGGTATGGCGAAGGTATTCGAGCCCGCGCACCGTGGCGGGGGCCACCGTTTTGGCCAAAGGACGGGTGACGTTGTCGAGCACCATGGCCCGGGCCAAGCGCACTGGATAGCGCCGCGACCATTCGTGGTCATAGTCGAGACCGATATGACGCTCGGGTGCGGGGCGAGGCACGGAGTCGGGCCAAGTCGGCGCGGCCAGCGGAAACTTGACCTGGCCCAGGCGGGACAGCGACGGCTTTGGTGTTCATTTCACGTCAGCCATAAGGATGGGTGGCGTGTGAAGGTGGGTGAGGGTGGGCGATGGCCCGACGATGTCCTTGGCCATCTCGAGGGCATCGTCCATGGTTGAAGCGGGAGAGAAGCCCATCCGTCGCACTGCTTTGGGATCGCCGCCCACAATGATGACTCGACCTAAATGATTGAGGGCGTGGGCGCACCAGTACCACATGTAAAAAGGATGGACGCCGTGATAGGCGTGGCCGGTGCGGTAGAGGTGGATGTACCACGGGTCCGTGGCAAACGACTCTTCAAACTGCTTGTGCATGACGGTCGGGTCGGTGGTCTCTGACAGGACCTGCTCGAAGAAGTCGATGTAACTCGGGTGGTGGCCCGGGTGAAAGTCCCAGGGCGTGGGGTGGCGCATGATGAGCACCCCGCCCTCGCGCACCAAGGGCTTGCCGCGGTAGAGGTTGAAGAAGTAGCCCAGTCCGAGACAGGCCACCAGGATCGGGTTCATGATCGAGTTCACGTTGTAGGGGCAGATGTAGGGCAGACCCATCGACAAGATGTCGGTCTGGCCATGGACTTCCACCCCTTGTTGTTCCCACACGTTGGCCGTCGTCACCTCGTGCACGGCTTCAACCTCGCCGGCTTGGACCGACGTCATGGCGTGCGGGGCCTTGATCGAATGCAGGATCTGGCGGGCCAGGCGATCCGGCGTGTGATTGAGAGCAGTCGAGGTTGCGCTGAAGGTGGCACGGTCGCGCAGTGACCACTCCCACTCCCGCTTCTGCAAGAAGGCGAACTCCTTCGGGAAGGTGTCGCTGTTGAGGGTGGTCTCAATCTGGAAGACCTTGACGCCGCTGGCCGCGATGTAGCGACCCATGCGCCAGTTGGCCGTGTGCAACTCAGAGGCCGGCGCGTCCATGAACGACTTCGAGTGGCGCATGGTCTGTGGATTGTGATGGTGACGCAGGCTCTTGTAGCTGGCCAAGCCGGTGGCCACGCTCTTATGCCCGCCGTCCATGGCCACCAGATTGATGTTGACGTAGACCAAGAGGTCGCTGGTGGCCGCCCGCTTGTTGAGTTCGACATCCTCGCCCTCATCGGTCTGGCCCAAGTAGATGAGGTTGTCGGGGTCTTCGGCGTCGTGTTGGGTCAAAAGACCGTGGGGGGCGAAGGCGTCGTAGATGCGATGACCCAAGGCGTGGCGAAGTTCGGGTTCGGTCATGCGGCGGTGGAGGGCCAGGGCGGCCACCAAGACGACGTCGTCGACCCCGGCCGTGGCCGCCATGTCGAGGACCTCTTCGATGACCATTTGGCGAATGTCTGGTGCTTCCATGGGCGGGAGCGGCAGCGAGATGTCGTCAAAACAGATGGTGAGCTTCATGCCCGGGCGCAACAGATCGGGCAATGGCGCGCTGTCGCCCAGTGGGTTGCACAGAGCGTGTCGAATGGCCGCGATGGGGTCAGCGAGAGCATCGATGGGCTCGGGGGCGTAGATGACCCGGCTGCCTTCGGGGAACTTCTGCATGACGAATCGTTCGCCATTCCAAAGGAGGGTCGGTGGGGTGGAACGATCCACCTCCAACACGAAACCTGGTCGGGGACTCATGAACGTCGTCCTTTCGTACTCGCCGGAGCCTGACGTTGCAGGTCGAAGGCGATCTTGACCGCACCTCGGCGACCGGCACTTCCGGCGTGAGCAACGGCTTCTTCAAATCGATCGAGGGGATAGGTGGCCGAGACCAGTCGGCCGGTCTGCTTGGCCTGGACCACTTCAAAGGCCAGGTCGAAGGTGGGCACCCGCTTCTTTCGTGGGGGAGAGCTGTTCGTGGCCGTAGGCGTAGGTGCCAACCAGCGTCACTTCGCGATGCCACAGTGGGGCCAAGTCCAGATGGACCTTGGCCGGCATGCCGACCAAGACGACGCGACCACGTGGTCTGACCATGGCCAGGGATTGCGCCAGCGACTGTTCACTCCCCACGCAGTCGATGACAACATCGGCCCCGCCGGTCAGTCGGCGTGCCGTGCCCGACGGTCCGCCCAGGGCCAACGAGCCACTCCGGCGTCGCACCGAGCGAGCCAGTTGATCGGCACCGAGCGTGTCGGTGGCCCCAAAGTCCATGGCAAAACGTTGCTGATGGGTGTACTTGGCCCCGACGATGATGGCGTCGGGGTGGGGGCACCGTCCGGTGGCAACCAGATGCGACAGGGCCGCGGTCACGGTCAAGCCCAGAGTGCCGGCCCCCAAGACGGCGACGACGTCGTTCTCGCGAATACCGGCCCCTAGGGCGGCATGGACGGCGCAGGCCACCGGCTCGACGGTCACGGCATCGTGATCGCTCAGGTCGTCGGGCACGACGTGAATCTGGCTTTGATGGGCCACCAGACCGGCCCGTGACCACCCGCCACCCGTGTCGGCACAGAAGCCGGTTTGCAGACCGGGTCGGATATGACCGAAGGCAATGTTCTCGCAGTCGCCCGTTTCCTCGGCCGCACAGGAAGGACAGACCGGGACAATGCCCCGAGCGGCGCAACTGAGCACGGGCTCCAAGACGACTCGAGCACCCGACGAGACGGCCTTGCCCGACGCCGCCGTAGCGTCGCTTTCAACCGTGCCCACGATCTCGTGGCCCGGTACAAACGGAAAGCTCACGATCTCTTCGAAGTAGCGAGAACTGCGTCCGTCCAAGGTGGCCAGATCTGATCCGCAGATGCCCGACAAGAGCGGCTGGATGCGATACCAATCGGGGCCGGGCAGCATCGGTGCTTCGGCCTCGACCAGACGCAACGGACCTACGCCCGCCCCTCGGCCTGAACCAAGGGTGGAGGCCACACGAGCGGCGGCGAATCGGGCCAAGCTGCGTTCGAAGATCAGTGTGTTCACGATGGTCCACCGTTGCTGGTTGCGCTGTCGCGCCCGGTCAAGATGGATCGAGCGGCCGTGAGTGCCGACCGGCTCGAGGTGCTGCCACTGCGCAGGCCGGCCAGTCCGGTGCGAAGCCCGATGAGCGAGTCGCGGGTGCTGCCCGGGAAGCGGACGTCGAGTGGTCCGAGCGGCACGGCCCGATGTGATCCACCCGAGGCCTTCGACCAATGCTCGACATGCCAGCCTCGTCGCCGAGCAATAGCGGCCAAGCGTGACTCAGGGTTTACCGCCACCGGGAAACCGACCGCTTCGAGCATGGCCAG
>CAWDLP010000021.1:0-6544 GCA_963803215.1 uncultured Acidimicrobiaceae bacterium | reverse complement strand
AGAGCCGGTGGCCCCGTTCGCTGCCGGGAGGGGGTTGCCGCCGTGCGGCAACAGTGGGGCGCTCTACGAGGGCCATGACCCCACGGACAGAGCGCTGGTTTAGGCGATCCCGAAGGTCTATTGGACTGCGCCGCAGCCAGTCGTGCTCGACTCCGAGTCGTATGGCACCAAGGTCGTGTTGGATGGGCCCACGTTGACCGTCCCCGCCTTTTCGGTTGTCACATTGACGGCTGGGATGGTCCCGGTTCCGAGGTTCTTCACCGTCCCGCCATCGCCAGCGAGGGCGACCACGTACTGCGAGTTGTCGGCCCCGGTGTGGAGAAACACTCCGTACGTTGTCCCAGATGTGCCGGTCAGCTCATTGGTGCTGGTGGGTGGGGCATTGTTCACATTGCCCTTTGCGTCTTCGTAGGCCTGAACTGCCAACTCGTATGTCTTGGCGTCGGACTGGCATGCAGCCTTTGCGCTTTGGCTGGTGACGCCGCTGAGGGCGAAGACGACTGTTGCGGCGAGGACGCCGAGAACAACGATGACGATGAGGAGTTCGATAAGTGTGAAACCTGACTGCAGCCCTGGGTTCCCGTGAAACTCCTTGGTTTGAGATCCTGACCTGCCCATGTGTGCCGCCCGCCTTTCAGTTCCAGGTATCCACTAGTGACCTCGGGTCAATCCGGCGGAACTATTAGCCACTTGACAACACATGTTGCGCAACAGTTGTTGTCACCTAAGCGGACCGTGTCTCGCATCGACCGCGTACGGTCGCCGAAAAGGTCTCATATGCCTGCAAACTCTGCCGATGTGGTCACAGTGCGAGACCAACAAGCGCTGATAGACAGCTATGACGAGCTGATCCAATCGACGGAGATCCTGATCCAAACGCTCCGGGCAACAAAAGCGAGTAATCGGAAGACTCGTTCACGACTGGAGAATGGATCGTCGATTCGAGACGTATTTTCGGCTATCCCAGCCGGTGACCTCAGGCAGTCATTAGCAGAGGCCTTGGCTGACCTGGAGTCCGTCCGCCACAAAGTCCGCCAGTTCACATTTTCCCGCGGTCTCGCAGAAGGTATGACCATTGCTGAGCTGGCACGCATGTGGGGCATATCGCGTCAACTGGCGGCTCGATATATCAAAGAAACGAGGGGTCAGCCGTAACGCGCACAATTCTCCGCCGAGGGTCCATCGGATGGTGGAGGGGACGCAAGCGATGGCTCGCCACTGGGCAGCATCGAAACCTCCGCGAGAGTGGCCCTACGGCCGGGAGGAGGCGTTATTCCTCTCGCGAAGCGCTCTCGTCGCTTCTCGCTCTTCGAAAGTAGAGATAGGTGAAGATCGTCGTGATCGCAGCAAACGCGATGGCTGAGCCGAGAAGGAGCCAGGGATCACGGAATCTGCCGAGTAGTCCGAGCACCAAGAAGAACAGAACGCCAACGATTGCCCCGCTGAAAAGTCCACCGAGTAGCGGGTGCCGCTCATAGAGCAGGACGAGCCGACAGCCGGGATTACACCGAGACGGGTGACCTTGGCCATTTCGAGAAGGGAGTCGGCCCGATTCTCATCTCTGATACTGGTCGTGTCGTGGGAAACCAGGTTCACCTGGACCGACACGCCCGTCAGAAAGCAAGACCCTTGCCGAGAGGCCTGCGGAGTCTGAGCAACAGCAACCTTGACCGATGGCCATGTACGCTCCGAACGCCCGGATCCCCAGCGGCTCCTTGTTCAGCGATCTTTGGGCTACGAGAGTCCGAGTCGATCGGCCAGGCTCGGACCGACGATCGCCACGTCGTATTCAGCGTTTAGCCGTTCCATGCCCTCATGGTCCCCTTCCGCGGCGAGCTGATCGATCTGACTTATGTAGCGATCGAAGCCGACACCCGGTGTCAATAGGTTGACCGCCCGGCAGGCGGTCTGGCCAGCGTGTGCGTTCGTGAGGCTGTGTGGGATGCCGGGCGGGGCGGTCGCGAAGTCTCCCGGTCCGAGCTCGACAACGTCGTCCCCTAGCTGGACCGTGAGGAGGCCATCCAAAACGAAAAAGGAGTCTTCGAACGTCGAATGGAAGTGCAACGGCGGGCCGGCCCCGTACGCGAGATGCTCGAATTACCAGGAAGTCAAAGCGTCCCTCGTTGTCGCGCCCATTCGCTTTCCAAGTCCAGCCTGGCGCATCCCGCAGTACATACCCTTCCACGGCCTTGCCTTTCACAGTTGTGAGTGTCCTGGCGGCACATAGTAGGGGAAGCGATCTGACGACTTACTGCCCCAATTCGCCTGTTACCGCCGTTCTAACCCCCTGGTGCGAAGCGCAATCCTATTGGGCAACCGGAATAGGCGTCGCCTCCGATCTGCCACCAGGGACCGCTGATGTGCCCGACGCATGCATCCTCGGCGACCTGACCTGAGCTGGGGCTGTAGATCAATCCTGAAGTCGGCCCCTGAAAGATGACCTGTGAGTTTGGTTCAATCGTGATCCTTTCGACACGCCCGAAACTCGGCAGATTCAATCGGCCTGATTGAACACCGGCACACGATCCGTGCCGTGGATACCCTGAGTACCCTGACCACCCTGTATTCGCTGCGTTGTCCAACGCACAGAGAGCAGCGTGTGTCCACGCTCCTTCGCTGCTTTGCACCTTCAGTCTCAGAAGGGCGCCCGTCCATGAAGCCCACACGATGGACACACACACGACGACGGTCACGATGAGCGAACACAGCGTGCGAAAGGTCTGACCGTCAGCCAGCAGCCGACCAGCAGCAACGACGACGAGAAAGACCACAATCGAAACCAATCCAGTGGCAAAAGTGGCCGCCGCGTTGCCTCCTAGAGAGATCAGCAACCACGCGGTGATCAAGACCGCCATGAGCATCACGGCAGTAATCGCGAAGAGCCACACCCCATGCGGATCTCGGTGGCTCGTGCCGAATCGCTCTGGCGGAGGGGCGGTCTCTGAATGTGCGTAACAGTCGCCCGCCTTTTCTCGTACGAGAACGAGGTCGGCCATCGTCACGGGAATCAGCTTGCCATATGGGTTCGGCCGGATGCGTCCCATACCATGCCGGGACTTGGTGCGGAACCGACTCTGTCGTACGACCTGCTAACAACAGAACATGAGGCTCATACGTCCTTCGGATTCCGTCGCGATGGTACGGCTGGTCGATGGCCTCAAGAGTGCCGAGCCGACCTACAGCGAAATCGGGGCCACGTTGGCAGGGAAGTGGCCTGAAGGATTCCACCACGACCGCTATCAGGCGGAGCTTGGCCAGGGTCCGCAGACATTTCAACGAGCCGTGACGGGCCTCAAGACCTGGAAGGCGCACCGCCTGCTTGGCATGGGGGTGTTTCCCGATGATCAGGAGATCGTTACTGGTGCGACCGTCGTCGTGACCCTCGGCACACCTATCGTGGCGCTCGCCGTGCCTTGCCGGATCGTAAGCGTGATCGATGGGCAGACCCGATGGGGCTTTGCTTACGGGACACTGCCCGGTCACCCCGAGCAGGGCGAGGAGGCGTTTGTCGTCTCGATTGCGCCGGACCAGACCGTACAGTTCGAGATCGAGGCATTTTCACGTCCTGGCGATCCACTTGTCCGGCTGTCTGGACCGATCGGAAGAGGCATTCAAAAGAGTGGTACTACCGGCTACCTGCGTGCCCTCAAGCGATTCGTCGATGAGGACCTCGACTAGCCCCGAACATCGCCGGGACGCTGCGGCAGGGCGATTGGCCGAATTCCGAATCAGGACACGAGCTGATTCCTATTGCTCGTCTGCGAGGGCCTGGGCGGTCTCGGCGGCCACCTGCAAGTCGGCAGTCGGGACGGTGAACGAGATGTCGGTCGTGCCGTGCACAGACGTGGTCTGCATGATCATGTCTACGTTGATCGACCTGTCGGCCAAGGAGCGGAACAGGCGGGCGGCTACGCCGGGCCTGTCTGGTACAAAGCTCACCGAGACCTTGGCTTCCGAGTTGTCGTGAGTCACCGCCGACCTCTCCTACTCGCCCTCAGTGCAACAACCCTGCTCATTCGGTGAAGGTACACCCCGACGGATTGGCGACTGGACCGACCGGCGTACCTGCTTCACGTCGCCCGGAGGAGGTGTTACCCAGCAGCACGGAGTGCAAACCCTTTCGGCCTGTTATCCACCTTCGGTGATACGGATGATCGTCTTGCCGGGAATACGCCGGTCCGGGGCGAACGCAGCAGGCGCTTCAGCGAGCGGCCGTACTGCCCCAACGATCGGCTTGAGACGTCCGTCCCTGACCCGCTGGGCGAGGTCCGCGAGCTGGGAACGGTCGGCTTGGACGACGAAGAAGATGGCGCGTCCGTCCTTCGGCGGGACCGTGGGTTCCCTGATGGTGGTGACGAGCGTGCCGCCGGCGCGCACCAGCGCAGCCGAGCGGTCGAGGATCTCGCCGCCGATCACATCGAGCGCAACGTCGACTTCACCGGCGTCTTCCAGCTTGTCGGCCTCTAGGTCCAAGAAGCGATGTGCTCCCAAGCCGAGGACGGTGTCGCGATCAGTTGCCCGGCCCGTGCCGATCACGACGGCTCCGACCTCGCGGGCGAGCTGCACGGCGATCGAACCGACGCCGCCCGCGGCCCCGTGGATCAGGACGGTCTGGCCTGTCGTGAGATGAGCGAGGTCGATGAGCGCCTGCCATGCCGTCAGCCCGGAGATCGGCAGGGCGGCAGCAACGGTGTGGTCGATGTCAGCCGGAAGCGGAGCGAGGTTGCGGGCCTCCACCGCGTTGTACTCAGCCAGGGAACCGTTGCGGGTCCAGTCGCACAGGCCGAACACCCGTTGGCCGACGCTCAGGCCCGTGGTCCCATACCCCAGCTCGACGACGACTCCCGACAGCTCGTGACCGGGCTCGGTCGGCGTCCGGTCGCGTCCGGCACGGTCGACCCAGGTCGATGACCACTCCAATTCGCCGGGGGTGAACCCGGCAGCATGCACTCGTACGACGACGTCGTTCTGAGTCGCGTGCGGGTAGGGCACATCGGTTAAGGAGAGTTCACCGACGCCAGCATCGTGGTCTCGAACGGTGATGGCTTGCATGGCAGCTCCCTTCTCTGACGGGATGTGTCGATGTGTGCTCGGTGGGCTGAAGCCAAATCTAGGCCGTTGTCCGATGCCCTTGTCGCCCTATCTCGAGAGTGTCCCCGTTTGCCCAGGAAGGTGGAACAGCTGAGCACCTCGGGTTCTTGGAACGTGCAAGCGGGCACCTTCAGCTCCCGCTGTATGTCATTCGATGACTTCCCAGGTGCCATGATGACGAGCGGTGACGACTGCTCAAGGTGTCGCGGACTGGATGGTGGCCAGGGTCGAGGTGCAGGGATTCTTGTACCAATCCACGGCGGTGAAGGACATTGCCGAGCGCTTCGGTGAGGAGTTCACATACAGGAACGAAGAGGGCGGTCTCGCCATCGCCAAGGCCGTGCTGCACGCCTTTTACGAGCACTTGGGAGAAGCCGTCTACTGGGACCACGGGACCCAGGCGTGGCGTCTTGGACCGACGATTGGTCATTCTTCCGGATAGGTTTCGAACTGTTCGGCGGAGGCGACTGGCGGCAGCCGACCGACTCTGCCCACACACCGGGGCGGCGGCGCTAGTCCGACTTCGACGTGCGCCTGTCGCTGATCGCCTGAGAGATCTCCGGCGGGATAGGGCGGCATCCACAAGCCTTGGCATGCGCAACATGCCAATCAATGCGTTCTTCGAGGCGTGCGCCCTTTGGCAACGGATGCTCTGCATGCCATTGCTTGTTCATAGCGCACCCTACCAAGAGCCAACGTTCACGTTCCGAACGCTATCGGTCGGCAGCAGCCCGCCCCATGCCGCCGGGAGTGAGGCGCAGACCTTCAGTTCGACGCCGATCGGTCGCCTGTAGTGAACTTGAATCTATGACCAAGAGGCTCAAGATCTCACGTGACATCGCAGCGCCGCCCGAGCGGGTGTACGCCGCCATCTCTGACGTCACACGAATGGGCGAGTGGTCGGAGGAATGCCATACCTGCGAGTGGCACGAGGGCCACGATGGACCCGTCGTCGGCGCCACCTTTGACGGCCACAACCGCAACGGCGAGCACCAGTGGACCACTCAAGGCAAGGTCATCGAAGCCGACGCTGGCCGAGCCTTCGCGTTTGAGTGTTCGATGATGGACTTTCACTACTCAACCTGGGGTTACCGCATCGATCCGATCGAATCGGGAAGTCGTGTAACGGAATGGACTGAAGACCTGCGGCCAGAGTCCGTCATGGAGTTCAGCCGGCAGACGTCG
The DNA here is from genome assembly GCA_963803215.1 of uncultured Acidimicrobiaceae bacterium. Taxonomy (GTDB): domain Bacteria; phylum Actinomycetota; class Acidimicrobiia; order Acidimicrobiales; family RAAP-2; genus CAWDLP01. The sequence goes on along the minus strand of CAWDLP010000021.1, from coordinate 268 downwards.
GGCGTTGATGACCGAACGGAGCAAAACCGCAAGAACATGAGCGCCACCCTTGCGCGCCTCGCCGAATCTCTTGAGAGCTGATCCGATCGTTGGTTGGTTTGATCTGGCTGTCAGATTTGACCGACCTTCCCAGCGCGGCGGTTTGTGCGTGGCTGAACGGCGAGCTCCTAGTCCGACCGCATCAGCAAAAGGTCTGTTTGCTCGAATTCCGCCTCCTGGGCACCACCCTGCATCGGAGCGCCGGATCGAGTGATCGGCTCCATCGGCT
>CAWDLP010000020.1:0-59512 GCA_963803215.1 uncultured Acidimicrobiaceae bacterium | reverse complement strand
AGCATTGCCCTCATGTGGCTTGATGGCTCTACCGCAATGACGTAGCGATCAGTGGGCTCGTATGAGCCGGCTCCGGCTCCAATATTCAGCACCCGTTTTGCACCATCGAGAGCAGCAAGAATGCGCTGCTCTATGTGAACGTCAGGTCTCCGAAATTCGTTGTAACCAACACCAATTATTGAGTAATCGGCATTACCTGGAAGCATGGGTTCACTACGGGTGTTGTCCATACCACGGTAAACTAAGAACTGAGACTTATGACAAGCAAGTTGGCGTGATAGTCGTGGACTGGGGCCCGGGGCCCGGGGCCCTACTTGCGAACTCCCAAGGATTGGTCGGCCACCATTTGTAGAAATAGTGCTTTGCGGGGGCACATCGAGATGGCCCGGTTCACTTCTCTATGTTCAGAACGATCCAGTGGACGATCGTCGAGGACCGGGTAGCCCCACTCGTCGAGGGAAATCAGCTGAGGTGCTAGCTCTGCGCAATGACCGAAGGCGTCGCAGGCCACCGGATCCACTCGCAGTCGGAGTGTCATCGCCACTCCTTTTCCTGGCTTGCGTCGGGCAAGCTGATCGTTGGTCGGAGCGGGCACCAGCACAGGGCCCGTGTTGAAGGTGGCGGGAAACGTCTTCTTTGAAGGCGTGAAGCGCCGAACGAACGAATCGGACGACACCGTCAGGGTGACGGCAAGCGCCTCGGCCCTCGATAAGACCGAGTCGGTCCCAAAGCTGAGTGGCAGCTTCATGATCAAGGCCTTGGTAGGCCAGTTGCTCCAAATCCAGAGCGAGCGCGGGAAGGCCAAAGACACAAGGCCCACACTGACCCGCACTTTCGTCTGCCATCCAGCGACAGATACGGGCGGTTTCAACCAGGCCGCAACACCGAGACGGCAGTACGGCGACGACGCCCGCACCGATCGAGCATCCCTGTGCGGCCAAAGCACCGTTTGTTAATGGGGTGTCAAGGGCTGAGAGGGGAAGCCAGGTGCCACCAAACCCTCCGAGCAACACGCCACCGGGTGATGTCACCGTCCCGGCCTGATGGAGCAGCGCGGCGACCGTGGTTCCGAGGGGAATTTCGTAGACACCTGGAGCGTCCACGGCACCTGTCACGGTGAAGAGGCCTGTCCCGCATGCATCGTCGGTGCCCTCCTGACGAAACCAATGGGCCCCATGTCGGGCGATGAGGGCTATATGCGCCAATGTTTCGGCGTTGTCTACCAACGCAGCGCGACTACGAACTGTGAGGCGGGGCGGACGCTCCGACCGAAACGTTGGCCGGGCATCGCCTCCATTGAGCCATCGCACTAAGGCCGACTCCTCGCCGCCGACGTAGCGTCCCGGCGGCTCAAAAATCGACGTCGGTCGAAGGGCCACCCCGGCATCGACGCGCTCGTTCACGGCCATGCGCCAGGCCGCAACCGCAGAACGATGTGGGCGAGCCACGCAGAGCCGAATCTCTGCGGCGCCAATGGCGGTTGCCACTAGTTCAGCGCCTTCTAGAACGAGATGTGGGGCCACCGTCGCCAAGAGCCGATCTTTTTGGCTCGACGGTTCTCCTTCCATCGCGTTGACCACCAACATGGTGGACGACGACTGAGAACGGACCGAAGCCATCTTTGTCGCGGTCGGAAATGCGGCTCCGCCCCGACCGGTCAAACCCGAGCGTTCGATGAGGTCAATGAACTGATCTGACCAGTCGCTCTCCGATCCCGTGGGCACAAGAGGAGGCCCGTGGATTTGGAGGTGATGGGCCAGACTCGGATTGGCCACTGATCCGTCGAGTGCGGCCAGCAGCCGGTTTGTCGTTGTTGCTAGGTCTATGAGTGTCACGGCCGGCTTCCTTGCATAATCGAAGGACGTGGGGCAGTAATGCTCGGCACTGCGGTGAGGGCGCCGCTTCGATGGGGTTGACGATGGATTCGCCACGCCCCGGCGCCGAGGACTGAGGCAATGCACAGGCCGACCAACACATCCATCCATATCGACACCAGATCAGTACCAACACCAATTCCGTGCGCCACCGCAATAGGCCAGCAGGCATAGGCCAACCAATGCACGGCCCGCCACGAGCCGGCACTGATGCGCCCGCGCAAAGCGCTCGTGATCATGACGGCCAAGAGAAGATCGAAGGCCACGGCACCCAGACCAACCCAGAGCGGCTGGTAGCCAGAGATGAATGGAACAAAGGCCGCGGCCAGTCCGATGGGCACGTAGGTATCAATCACCGCCGTCACGACGTGCAGGGCCACGAAAACCATGGCCAGGAGTGAGACCCTTTTATGAAGTTCGCCGACGGCGAACCGTGGCATCCATGTCGAACCTGAGCGAGTGGTGGTCAGTATGCCGACAACGGTCGTGACGGAGAGAAGAACCAGCGCAACCGTGCCCGAGGCCCGGGTTGAGTACCAAATCCAAGAGCTGGACAGTGCGAGCATCCCGATCAGACCTCCTGCCCGAACTCGTCGACTAACCATTCGGTTCGAGGCCAACCACCAACGGCAAACGTGGTGCCATCGTTGTGAGCAAAGCGAGCTGAAAGCCCGAGTTGTCCGATGCGCCAGGGCGCGCCATCACCCCACACCACCGCGGCCGTTGCGGCCGCATTGGCGTCAACGCACGAGGCCGCGCAGATCGTCACCAAACGCCATACGCCACGGGCCGGCCATCCAGTGGTCGGATCCACAATGTGATGGAGTTGGCGACTTGAACGACGCCACGACCTTGTGGTGGTTCCCGACGTGGCCACGCCGCCCTCGGTCACACAGATCACGCAATCAGGATCGGTTTGACCGTGGCCAGGGTCTTCGGTCACGCCAAGAACCCACCCACCGCCGGGAGCGGCACCTTCGACTCGAATGTCTCCGCCGATCGAGAACAAGGTGCCAGCCCCAGAGACGTCAGCCACGCGGCGGGCCACTCGGTCGACCGTGAGCGCCTTGGCGGTCGCGCCCAAATCGAGTCGGACATCAGGGGGCAATCGGACCTCTGAACGAGCAGTGTCGACGTCCACCACGTCCCACCCGGGAACCGGCGACGGACGGCCGATGGGGAGCGATTCATCCGCGGCCCGAACCTCGTCAATGTCTCGGTCGTAGCCAATGGCGTCAAGCGCCTCGCCCACGGTTGGGTCGACCGCGCCATCGGTCACGCGGGCCGCCCAAAGTGCGGTCTGGACCGCCTCCATGAAAAGGGGAGAGACGCCGACGGCTCGACCTCGCGCTCGATTAAGACGAGAGAGTTCGGAGTCAGGGCGAAATCGACTGCAAGCAAGATCCATGGCCGCAATCTCTTGATGTGCGATCTCGACAAAATCAGCCTCTGGGTGATCGACCAGTAAGAGGACCTCGGTGCCCCAGGCCCGAAACTCGTCATGGCTCATCCGACGTTCGGCGATAGTCGTCATGATTGAGACGTGGTCGCGTGCGCGGTGGACGACGACGATGACGAAATGACGAGGTAGGGCTGCTTTTGGAAGCAGCGATCGTGGTTGAGGTGGTCGAGTCGGTCGTCGATGCACTCTTCTGCGTGCTTGACCCCGAGGTGGTGTTGCTCGCAGACGTGGGGGAATCCGACGTTTTGGCGGCCGTGCTCTTCGCCGATGTCATTGTGGCGGTCGATGAAGTGTTCGAATGCTCGCGGGCGGCGACCACAAGTACGCCGGTTGAGGCTGCAGCCAGTGCGATCATGCCGCCGGTCAGCCGGCGAACTCGCCGGAGAGCCTGATCTCGGCTCTTGGTCGAGTGTCGATACGGGGGAGTGGGGTTGGACATCCTGGCTCCTTTCTGGGACCAGGATGCGAATTCAACCTGTCACTCAGCTGAGGGCGACCCATGACCCAGGTGAAAACTCCGGTGATACGGAGGTTGGCGGTTCTGAGCCGTCAGTTCCGTGCTCGTCGGGTGGATGGGTGGTTACCGGTCGGTTCTCAGCTGATGCGTTCGATATTGCGAGCGGCCCGAGCACCTTCGCGTTCTGCGTCCCTCGACATGATGAGCTGGCGTTTGTCGTAGAGCGTTCGACCCTTCCCGAGGGCTAGCTCAACCTTTGCTCGGCCGCCCTTGAAGTACAGGGAGAGAGGGATCAGGGTCAGGCGTTGCTGTTGAGTCTTTCCCATCAGTTCGTCGATCTCGTCACGATGCAAGAGCAGTTTGCGCTTGCGGTCAGGGTCGTGAGATCCCCATCCGGTCGCGAACTGCCAAGGGGGAATGTGCATTTGGAAGAGCCACATCTCTCCGTCGTCCACCCGGGCGTAGGCCTCGCCTATCTGGGCTTTCCCCTCGCGGAGCGACTTCACTTCGCTGCCCTGCAACACGATGCCGCACTCATAGGTGTCCAATACCTCGTACTCGCGGCGGGCGCGCCGATTGTTGGCCACCATGCGGTCGCCTGGGGTGCTGGCGGCCTCTCGAGCTGCAGCCCGTTTTGCGATCTGCTTTTTTGCCCGAGCCACAGTTGGCAAGGCTAGTTGGCATCCCTCGACCAACCGAGCGCTCTCACTACGATCGTTACCTATGTTGCGGCTTTCAAATGAGATCTATCTGAAGATGGTGGCGCACTGCATCACTGGACTTCCTGACGAAGCGTGTGGACTGCTGGTCGGGGCCTACACCGGCGACACAGTGACAGCGTGTTATCCCACCAGAAATGCAGCAGCGTCAGCCAAGCTCTACGAAGTCGATCCTTTGGAGATCCTCCAGGTCGATCGAGAAGCCCAAAAGCATGGGGTCGACATCATTGGGGTATTTCACTCCCACACCCATACTGATGCCTACCCGTCACCGACCGATGTGATCCAAGCCTTCGACCAAGGCTGGCACTATGTGCTCGTCAGTTTGCGAGACACGTCACCAGTTGTCCGGAGTTACAAGATCATTGAAGGTGACATCATCGAGGAATCGGTGGTCGTCCACGCTCTGACCGAGTCTCGAGCGAGCTGAAACCAAGTTCCTCGAAGGCGCAGCGTTCGAGCGCCGGACCTGAGTCGTCGATCGCCCTTCTTCCGGATTCACCCAGCTGCTCTCCAAGATCGGAGGGTCGAACCGCTTCGGGCTTGGGCCGGTAGAATCCTCACAAGAATAGTCGACAATAAGCCTGAGCAGGCTTTTTCTACTTGTTTCGGAGGATTCCGTGTCCGTTGAAGTTCGCCTCCCCACCCTTTTACGTGCCCAGGCCGACGGACAGTCGACCTTGACGGTCGACGGTTCGACCATTGGTGAGGTCCTTCGGACCATGGTGTCAGAACACCCCGGGATGCAAGGTCAGGTTCTGACCGACACGGGCGAGCTCCATAAATTTGTCAACGTTTACGTCAACGATGACGACGTTCGGTATCTGTCTCAGCTCGATACGCCGGTAAAAGAAGGTGATGAAGTCTCGATCCTTCCTGCCGTTGCTGGAGGTGCGGCGTAATCGCCGCTGGGGCACATCGTGACTGCATACGCCAACATCTTGGATCTCATTGGCGAGACACCGCTGGTCGACATCTCGGCACTCAGTCCGTCGGAAAACGTTCGAATCCTGATCAAACTTGAAGGTCAGAATCCGGGCGGCTCGGTCAAGGATCGGGTCGCGCTCTCGCTTATTGAGACAGCGGAAGCTGACGGAATCTTGAAGCCAGGACAGCCTGGTCAGATCTTGATCGAACCCTCGTCGGGTAATACGGGCATCGGACTGGCCATGGTGTGCCGGGTGAAGGGGTATCACCTGAAAGTTGTGATGCCGAGCAACGTGTCGCTTGAGCGCCGCCAACTTCTTGCACTGTGGGGGGCCGAAATCATCGAGTCTCCTGGCTCAGAGGGGTCCAATGGAGCGGTTCGCATGGCGCAGGAACTGGCGGCCGAGCACCCTGAATGGGTCTTTCTCTATCAGTACGGCAACCCAGCCAATCCGAAAGCGCACTACACCGGTACTGGGCCTGAGATCTGGCGGGACTGCCCAGAGGTCACACACTTTGTGGCCGGACTCGGCACCTCGGGCACGCTGCTTGGCGTGGGCCGTTATTTGAAGGATCAGAACCCTCGAGTCGAGGTCTGGGCCATTGAACCCCCATCGGGCGAAATGGTGGATGGCCTCCGTAACCTTGACGATGGCTACATCCCCCCCATCTTCGTGGAGCTCGGTGGCGCCGAATTGCTCGACCGAAAAAAGGTGGTTCGGCCGCGCGAATCAATCGAGTGGACACGGCGACTGGCTGACGTGGGCGTCTTCGCTGGCATCTCGTCGGGCGCGGCGGTGGCCGGCGCCGTCAAATGTGCGGCTGAAGTGCCAGAGGGCGAGTCCGCCGTCATCGTCGTCGTTTCGGCCGACGGTGGATGGAAGTATCTGTCGACCGGTGCTTGGACTGACGATCTCGATGAGGTCACAGAGCGAGCGAAGAAGATCATCTACTTCTAGATCCCACCTGCGATCACAGGCTAAAGAAGTCAAACCAGGTGGGGCCTGTCACAATGCATCCGTGACTGAGGCGCATGAGGCATCGGGAGCGACTTCCCTCGACATCATCGACCATCAGAAGCAGCGGGCCGGGATCTATGCGGCCGGACTGATCGAAGATGGCATGGTGGTGGGACTCGGTACGGGCACGACCGTTGCATTTCTCCTTCCGGCCCTGGCAGAACGCCACCTCACGAACCGATGTGTGGCCACTTCACCGGCTACCGCTTTGGCCGCAGAAGCCCTTGGCCTGGACGTCGTCTCTTTCGACCAGGTCCCTCACCTTGATGTCGCCATCGACGGAGCGGACCAAGTCGACCCCGGAAACTGGCTGGTGAAGGGCGGAGGCGGGGCTCAGACCAGGGAGCGCATCGTGGCTGCGGCCGCGGATCGGTTTGTGGTCATTGTCTCGGCGGACAAACTCGTCGACCATTTGAAGCCTCCGATCCCCCTTGAGCTCCTTGGCTTTGGTTTGGCCTCCACGTTGGAAGCCCTGGCCAACCTCGGAGAAGTTGTGCTCCGCGACGTGCCGCTCAGCCCGGATGGGGGATGTATCGCCGACCTTCACTGCTCGTTGGGGGATCCCGAAAGATTGTCGACAACGTTGTCGATGACGCCGGGCGTGATCTCGCATGGATTGTTTTCGCCCCAGATGGTCTCGGACCTGGTCATTGGGCGCGACAACGACGTTGAACACCGCACTGTTCACTCGACGCCGTGACGCCAAGTTCCGCACCCCGCACTGTGACCGTGCTGGGTTGTGATGGCAGCTATCCGGGGCCCGGTGGTGCGGGCAGCAGCTATTTGGTGAAAGCCGGCGGCGTGACCGTTCTCTTGGACGCCGGACCGGGATCGTTCTCGAACCTTCAACGTTTCGACGCCCCAGAACTCGTGGACCTGGTTGTGCTCTCTCATCGGCATCCTGACCACTGGACTGACCTCGAATCAATGGCGGTGTGGGCCGGTTACGGACCGGGCCTCAAGGCCCTGGATGGCCCCATTGAGATCTACGCCCCGCCTGGACTGCGCCCACGCTCATCGTTCGCCGATGGACCGATGTTGGCCTGGACTGAGGTGGATTCGAGCCACGTACTGCACCCACGCGCTCGGACCTTTGAGACCGGAGAATCAGCGGAGCGAGAGATACCCCTCACGATCCGAATTCTCCGAGACCGATCATGGTCCGAAGACCCTGGCCGTCCGTTTCGACATTGAAGATCACAGTTTGGTCTATTCCGCCGATACCGGGGCGAAATGGTCACCCGGGATCGTTCTTACGCGATGCGAACCTCTTTCTTTGTGAAGCGACCTACCTGGCCGATCAGGAGGGGTCGCTCCAACATCTGAGCGGTCGCCAGGCTGGATCGTTGGCGGCATCGGCCGCGGTACGACAACTCGTGATTACCCACCGTTGGCCTACGGTGTCGGCCGACGCCCTCGCACTCGAGGCTACGGAGGCGTTTGGTGGCCCGGTGACCCAGGCCGTCGTGGGCGATGTCCTCGAATGGTGACCGTGACGACTTTGGAGGAACTATGACTGACAACAACGCCCCAGCGGATCCTCGCACCTTGCGCCAGGACGGCCGCACGATCGATCAGCTTCGCCCGGTGAGTTTTGAGCGGGATTTCACGGTGTTTGCGCTTGGATCTGTGCTGGTCAGTTTCGGTCGCACCCGGGTGCTTTGCACCGCGTCGGTTGAAGACCGGGTCCCACCGTGGATGCGCGGCTCGGGCAAAGGTTGGGTGACGGCGGAGTACTCCATGCTGCCCGGATCCACGCCAGAGCGGGCCTCGCGCGAAGCGGCCAAAGGAAAACAGTCAGGACGCACACAAGAGATCCAACGACTTATTGCACGCTCACTTCGGGCCGTGTGTGATCTCGTGGCCTTAGGCGAGGTGCAGGTCACTGTGGACTGCGACGTGCTGCAGGCCGACGGTGGTACTCGCACCGCCTCGATCTGTGGGGCCTACGTCGCGCTGCACGATGCCTTTACCCGGATGATCCAAGCCGGCACATTGGCGACGAATCCGCTTACAGACTCAGTGGCCGCGATCTCGGTCGGCATTATCGACGGCGTACCCATGCTGGACCTGCCCTACTCGGAAGACTCACGGGCCGAAACCGATATGAACGTCGTGATGACGGGAACGGGACGGTTCGTAGAAGTCCAAGGAACGGCCGAAGGCCTGGCCTTCAGCCGCGGAGAACTCGATGAGCTTTTGAATCTGGCCGAAGGCGGGATTGCTCAGCTGACCTCGGCTCAGGCTGCGCTTTTGGCCGAACCTCCCGTACGCCGATGACAACGGGCGGCACGCCACTGACTTTGGTCATGGCCTCTGCGAACCCTGACAAAGCAGCCGAGATCGCAGCGATCATGGCCGCCTCACTGCCGGTCGAGATTGTGCCCCGACCAGCTGGCGTGCCGGAGGTCATTGAAGACGGTGAGACGCTGCTGGACAACGCACGCTTGAAGGCCAATGCACTGGTGGCGGCCACCGGCCTACCCGCCGTGGCTGACGACACCGGCCTTGAAGTCGAAGCGCTCAACGGCGAACCCGGGGTCTACTCGGCTCGCTACGCCGGCGAAGACGCCACGTATTCAGACAATGTGCACAAACTTCTGGGTGCACTCAATGACTTGCCAGATGCCGGAGGGAACCGCCGGGCGCGATTTATCACGATTGCCCTCGCTCTATTCCCTGACGGTACCGAACTCTGGGCCGAAGGCTCGGTGGAGGGATCGATCTCAAGCACCGAGCGAGGCGACGCTGGGTTTGGTTACGACCCGATCTTTGCCCCCGACGAAGGTGGTGGACGGACGTTCGCGGAGATGACGTCCGAGGAGAAACACGCCATCTCACATCGTGGGCGGGCCGTTCGAGCCCTAGCCCAGCTGTTGGTGGCTCACCAGGCCAACGCCTGATTGGGGACGACCCGTCACTCGATCAGGCCGAGCGCCCTCCAGCTTCGGGTCCGAGTGAGTCCTCGCTCGTGGCCCGGATTTCTACTGGGCTGCAGCGAGAACGGTCTGGCCGCAACGATGAGAAATGGCGGGGATGGTGGTTTCTCACTCTCGATAGGCGCACGACCACAGCTGGGCGCTACCTTTATCCACGTGTCGGCAACGGTCCGACGCCCGCTCGGACGAAGAAGTCCAGACGGAGGGGGAACAGTATGGGAGGACGACGGTGAGTGAAGCCGCCGAAGCAAGTGACGATGTCCTAAAGGGGATCATCGGCCAGGCGACAAGTAAAGCGAAGGTTGTGGTCGAACGGACACCGGTGTCGTTCTTCGCCGAGGCCGTCCTGAGTGACAGCCCCATCTATCGAAACCCTGAGGCCGCGGCGAAAGCTGGATTCTCGGCCATTCCCGCCCCTCCGACCTTTCCGTTCGTCATCGAGACGTTTGGAAAGTATGACGAGATCCAGCCCAGCGATGCGCCGAAGGGGAACCCCCTTATGGCGGCGCTCGGCCCGCTCATGGCCAAAGGCGGAATGATCCTGCACGGCGAACAAGAGTTCATCTACCACCGCCCCATCGTGGTCGGCGATGTGCTTCTCGGCGAAGGCTCGGTGACTGACGCCTACCAAAAGGAGTCGAAGGGAAAGACGATGACCTTTATCGTGACCGAGACAGTCTGGACCGACGACACCACTGGTGACCCGGTTGTGACGGCCCGCATGAACCTGATCCACCGGTCCTGAGATGAGCGACCGCGATCGCGACTTTTCTGCCCTGCTCCTACGCCTGGCCATTGGCCCGATGCTGATGAGTCACGGTTACAACAAGCTGTTTGGCAAAGGTGGGTTGAGCGGCACTGAGGGCTGGTTCGACTCACTTGGCTTGCAACCGGCTTGGCTCCACGCTCGTATGGCCGCAGGCACTGAGGTCGGTGCGGGCGCCCTTGTCACGCTGGGCGCTTTGGATCCACTGCCAGCGGCGGCGGTTGTCGGCCTCATGACGACGGCGGCGGCGACCGATCACCGCGGCAAGGGGTTCTTCATCTTCAAGGGCGGTTGGGAGTACGTCGGGGTGGTGGCCGTTGCCGCCGTCGCGCTGGCTGGTCTCGGCAGTGGGAAGTACTCGGTCGATCGGTTGATTGGTCGGAGATCTCGAAGCGGACCGAAAGTTGCGATTGCGGCCGCGTTGTTTGGGGTGGCGAACGCTGGTGCACTCTTGGCCTCGAGCTATCGGCCCAATGCCGTGAAGGCGGCCGGAGACGATGAGGCCTAAGCCTCAGACGATTATTGATTGTTGACAGAGAGCGGAACGGTCCACGAGGCTGTTTCCAGGATTGAGCCTTTAGGGGGCAGTAATGGGTGAGCAAACGTTGTTCTTCAAAGATGTCAACGAAGGGGATGAGGGGCCGTCAAGGACCCACACCCTGACTCGGACCGATCTGGTGCGTTACGCCGGAGCCTCAGGTGACTACAACCCCATGCACCATGACGAGGTCAAGGCCCAGGCTGCGGGCATGCCTTCGGTCTTTGGCCACGGCATGTTCTCGATGGGATTCTTGGGCTCGGCGCTGACCGACTATGTGGGTGTCGGCAACGTGCAGTCGTTCAAGGTGCGGTTTGCTCGCCAGACCTGGCCCGATGAGGCGCTGACCACTCGCATCGTCGTCACCGGCAAGCGGGAGGCCGACGGCCAAAAGCTGGTTGATCTTGAAGTGACGCTGGCCAACGGCGACGGGGAGCAAAAGCTCGTCGGTGAAGCCGTGGCCATCGCTTCGTAGCGAGCTCGCACGGTCCACCAAAGGGGCGAGAGTGGCGCTCCGCTAGGAGTGTTGGAACGACGGCGCGCCATCGAGCGCAAAGGCGGTCTGGTCCAGGTAGCACCACCACCAGTCCTCACCGGGTTCAAACGACTGGATGAGTGGGTGACCTACCGCGTTGAAGTGCGCGGTGGCGTGGCGATTTGGTGAGTCATCGCAGCAGCCCACGTGGCCGCACTCCATGCAGAGCCGAAGGTGCAACCAACGTCCACCCTCTCGTAGGCAGTCTTCGCACCCGTCGGCTGACGGTGTGACGTCTCCAACTTGGTCGAGGTGGGTGCACGGCGTGATCTCGGTACTCATGGTTGAACGATCTCCTTGGGTTCGCGTCTTCGCAATCTGGAACTTCTGCGGCGCCATCTCCTCATCGACGGTGGCGCCAGGACTCCGGACATTGCATCTCTTATTTGCGGTTGAGGGCCGGATGTTGTTTGGCCAACATGCCGGCTAAGAACTCCTTGGGTGCCAGTTGCGCCGCCATGGCACCGACCCAGTTGGCTGCGCCGGGAATGACGACACCCTTGTCTTGATCCAGACCTTCGATGCCAGCTTTGGCAACTTCGGCCGTGGGTATCCACATGAACTTCGGCAGAGCGTTCAATGACTCCTCTTGAGTGAGCCCGGCGGCCTCGCCGAAGCCCGTATCGACCGGGCCAGGGCACAAGGTCGTGACCGCGACGCCGGTACCGTTGAGTTCAGCTCGCAACGCTCGACCGTAGCTAAGGACAAAAGCCTTGGAGGCGCCATAGCCGGCCTGACCCGGCAGCGGTTGAAACGCCGCGGTTGACGCGGTATTGAGCACGGCGCCACGGCGACGAGTGGTCATACCGGGCACGAAGAGCGTGCAGAGGTCGACGACCGCTTCCACATCGGTGCGAATCATGGCCAGTTGGGCGGCGCGAGTTGAGGTGTGGACCGGTCCCATGGTGGAGAACCCAGCGTTGTTCACGAGGATGTCGACGATGAGGCCCATTGCTTCGACCTTCTCGGGCAGATCGCCCCGTGCGACCTCGTCGGTGAGATCGCACGCAATGACCTCAACTCGGATCTCGTACTGATCCTGGAGCTCGGTGGCCAGCTGGAGCAGTTTGTCTTCGCGTCGCGCCACCAGGGTGAGTCCGTGCCCTCTCCTCGCCAACTCTCGAGCAATCTCATCGCCGATGCCCGACGATGCGCCGGTGACCAGGGCGGTGGAGGTGGGCTTGGGGGAGGGGAGCGTCATGAAGCCATCGTAGGACCGCCATGGATTGTCGGACGCAGTGATGCCGCCAGCGTGACGTTGTGTATCGCCCGTGTGAATGTTCTGTTGCAGGTTCGAAGATTTGAGCCTTCGACCAGGGCTTTCGCGAAGTGCCTGCTCAGAGGGGGTTGGAACCGGCGCTCAAGAGGCAGACAATGGGGACAACGGACGCCGTGGCAACAGATGAATCGGCGTCTCCGACGAAAGGAGCTTGCCGATGCCTTCTGTAGGAACTCACGAGGAGGACGCTCCACCCGGTTAGTGAAGCGGCGTCGAGGTCCTGACCCCGGCGACGCAGCTGAACCCACTGTCACGACACGAGGCCGCAATACACGTTCGCAGCCGAGTGCGCGCTGGTGCGTGTGCCGGCCAACCGAACCAGGTGGCCCCCGCACCTCGCTTGTTGTGAGCCGGAGTCAGGCGGTGGGCGATTCAGTGCGAACTCGCACGCTCAGAGAGCCGACCAACCAGGTCGGCTCTTCTGCGTGTGCACGACCACTCATGGGGAAGGGCTGATTGCCTCCGACCGGTCCCGACGTGAAAGAGTTGCGTTGTGCCAGGTCCTTTGGAGCGTCTGCCAATGTTTCCGCTCTCCACGCTCCTCTACCCCCACGCTCAGATGCCGCTGCATATCTTTGAGCCGAGGTATCGGGCCCTGATCCACGACTGCTTAGCTGAAGACGGCGAGTTCGGTGTCGTTCTCATCGACCGGGGATCCGAAGTCGGTGGTGATGATGAGCGATTTGCCATGGGTACGGTGGCTGCTATCACGCAAGCTTCGCCGTTACCCGACGGTCGTTGGGTGCTGATGACACAAGGGACTGACCGCCTCCGGGTGGCCCAATGGCTTGAACCTGATCCGTATCCGTTGGCCATGGTGGAACGACTGGACACGGCGTCCGACCCGATGGGCCGTGACGTTGGCGCCGGCGACAATGCGGCGCCTCCTTGCTGGCGCTGTCACCTCGCTTCGCCGGTGCCGGGCCTTGCTCTCCGAACTGAGCGACAGCCCAGCCCTCCCTGCGCACCTTGATCTCGGAGACGACTTGGAGATCGCAACGTGGCGGCTCTGCGCCCAAGCTCCGATCAGCCTCATTGACGGGCAGCTACTTCTCCAGCTCGGCACCGCGGCATCCCGCCTTACGTTGCTGACTGAGTTGACCGACGGGCTCTCCGAGGATCTCCAAGAGTTGCTGGCCGATGGCGGCACGCTCAGCTGAGTGGTCGTTGCGGCGGGTCGTGCCCTTCGGGCGAACGGTCGCCCGCGTTTCGCGTCAGCTCTCCAATCCGGCCAGAACGGTTGCCACGAAGCGTTGCGGTGCTTCCACCATGGGGTAATGGCCCACCTGGTCGAGCACGGTCAGCCGAGCGTCTGGGCGAGCCTGGTGCAGCCGAGCGCTCATGGCCACCACGGCGATCGGGTCGTCAGCCCCCCACACGATAGTGAGCGGTGATGGATGAGCCTCGATGGCGCCGGTGAATCGCGCTTCGTTGGCTCGCCGCTCTTCGATGTAACGAATCGTTCGAGGCAGCACGCGCTGACCCTCGTGCCGGGCGATCAGGGCGGCATGATCGGCAAGCTCACTGGGGTCCACACTGTGGTGTGGGCTGAGGGTGCTGGCCAAACTGGCGCACAGGGCCTCGGCAGTGGGTGCGAACTCTTCGGGCAGTATTTCGTCGTCCAGACTGAGGAGCAGCTTCTGGCCGTCGTTCAGATGGGCCATCTCAATGTAGATACTGCCGTTCGTCAGGACTCGACGCGACACCGAGAGGTGGGTAGATCCTTCGAGGACACGGGCCAAAAGCTCACCGCCCACGGTGTCGCCAAGGTCATGGGTGAGGAGCGACACCTCATCGATCCCAATCTCATCGAGAAAGGCGCAGATTAAATCGACTTGGAGCGCCACGGTGTAGTGCAGGTCCGGTTTGGCGGAAAGTCCAAAGCCCAACATGTCGAGTAGCAGCACGCGCCGGCCCACCCGAAGGGCGTCGAGGATGAGGTGATAGTCGAACGATGAGGTCGGAAATCCATGGATGATCAGTAACGGCGTGGTTGTCAACGTCGACGTTGGAGGCGCGTCAATGGTGAAGAGTCGGTGCCCGAGCAGCGTGCGGTAGGTGCCGAGGCTTTCCCACCTGGCAATCGCGTCAGAGTTGGACGTCGCACTCTCGCCCACCATCATGATCCCGCCAGTTTGGCCACAAGCGAACCGAGCGCCTCCCAGCAGTCGGCTTCGATGGAGAAGTACGAGATTCCATACTCCTCCCTGCGCCATTGCAGCTCCTCTTCCATCTGCTCGAACGAGCCAATGAGAGCGAGGGGTACGTGGTGAGCGTCAGCGACCTCCAGACCGAAGACGGGAGCCATGGCCTCGATCACGCTCTCTCGGTCGTCGGTGATCATGACGAAACCGATCAACGTGTTGAGCTCGATGTCATCGAATCGATCCCCGGCGGCTTGCTTGACCCATTCGATCTTCTGTCGTGTCATAGCGGGAGCGGCGTTCGGTGCAGCTTCGGGACCGGCGACGCCAGCGCGGAGATCGACGTTGATGCTGACAATGTCCGCCTCTTGTCCGGCAAGAGTAGAGCACGCGTTTGCCTCCGCCACCGATGATCAAGGGCGGCCGAGGTTGCTGCACCGGTCGCGGCGCCAGCGTGTGCTCGGTCACGGAGTAGTGATCGCCCGAGAATGAGAACGGCCCGTCCGTTGACAGCAGTCCTTTGATGACAGCAATTGCTTCGCTGAAGCGATCGACTCGGACGCCCGGTGCGTCGTAGGTGATACCGGCCTGTTCGTAGTCCGTCCTCATCCAACCCGCACCAAGACTTGCTTCGAAGCGGCCGTTACTCAGAACGTCCAACGTGGCCATCTCTTTGGCTAAGACGAGTGGATGGCGATAGTCGTTGCCAAAGACGAGCGAGCCCATGCGAAGGGTGGATGTAGCGTCAGCTACCGCGGCCAAGGCCGGAATCGGGGCCAACTGCGTCTCAAAGTGATCGGGCATGAGAAGGGTGGCGTACCCGAGGTCCTCGACCCGGCGCGCTTGCTCAGCCCACCCTTTCGCCGTGCCGTCTGGTGACGAGCCCAGCTGGGCCGCGAATCGAAATGGTTTGGTTGAAGACATGCGCACATCGTGCCCTATTGGCGCTGCTGATGCCCAGGGTCTCGGCCCTCGTGGGCCGCACCGGGCTTCAAAGGGCAGAAATTCAGGCGCTAGTCACAACACGAATCGCGCCAGCCACAGCCGGTGCAGCGATAGTGCGCGTGTTCAGGTCGCATTGGTGAGGCGCAGTGGGGACACTCAGAGAAAATCGCAAAGTGTGATCGCTCGCACGTTGGACCTGTTGTCGTGGTCTCGTTCATGTCGAGCCAGAGTATCGGCCGAGCTGGCCCGAAACGGTGATCGCTCGAGGCGCGCAACGACCCGGCGCCAGGCCGGGTCGTTGCGCAATTTGGGCCTGATGCCCCTGACTTAGAAGAAGCTGAACTTCGGCACGCCCGAGGAGATGCCCTTGAACAGGTCGCCCTTGGCCGCGATGAGGTCAGCGGGCGTCCAGGAGTGGTCGCGGTGGATCTCGCCAACAGGCTGGAAGGCGGTCATAGCGTAGATGTTGCCGCCAAAGACCACGAAGACCTGGCCGTTCACGTCGGCGGCTTCGTCGGTGGCCAGGAATCCAATGAGTTGCGCGATGTTCTTCGGGTCCCACTCGTCGAATGCGCTGGGGTCACCTTTGGCCGCCATTTCGCCGAAGAGGTTCTCGGTCATCCGCGTGCGCGCCCTCGGAGCGATGGCATTGGTTGTGACGCCATAGCGCTCAAGTTCGCGGGCGAGTACCCACGTCATCGACGCAATGCCAGCCTTGGCGGCGGAGTAGTTGGCCTGACCCGCGTTGCCGTAAAGACCAGCCTCGGACGACGTGTTGATGATGCGACCGCTCACGTCTTCGCCAGCCTTGGAGCGTCCGCGCCAGTAGACCGCAGCGTGGTGCGTCGGTGCGAAGTGGCCCTTCAGGTGGACGCGAATGACATCGTCCCAGTCGGACTCGTCCATGTTGAACGACATCTTGTCGCGGAGAATGCCTGCGTTGTTGACCAAGATGTCGAGCTTGCCGAAGGTGTCGATGGCTTGGTCGACGACGTTTTTGCCACCGGCCCAGGTGCTGATGTCGTCACCGTTGACCGCAGCGTCACCGCCCGCCGCCTTGATGGTTTCTACGACCTCTTGCGCTGGGTGCTGGTCGCCACCCGAGCCGTCGGATGCGGCGCCCACGTCGTTGACGATGACCTTGGCGCCTTCACCTGCGAGCAAAAGCGCCTCTTCACGACCGATTCCTCGGCCCGCACCGGTGACGATTGCCACCTTGCCGTCGAGCAGTCCCATTGATGTCCTCCCTAGTGTTTCGTTCAAGTGTGCAAGGTCGCTCCGGACCCAGCACAAGCGCGGCATCATGGCGCCGCGCGGCCCCGGCAGCATTGCAGGGGCCGCCACCCTTGCACAAGATCACGGTTCGTGGGCCACGTGAGGGGGCGCTGTACTGCCGCTTCAGCGCGCCGAAAGTCGCTCCGTCACCACCTGGGCCACCAGGTCGACCGTCTCGTTGCGAGCTCGATCCGGCCCGAACCGTTGGACCAAACTGACCACCTCAAGACCAGTCGGGAGTGGGCCGCCTCCACCGGGTTGCCCCAGCTCGGCGTCGACATCGCCCACCACGCAGAGGATGGGACAGCGACCGGCCACCAGGGCCGTGAGCCCTCCCACCACTTTGCCGGCGAACGATGGCGGGTCGAGATAGCCCTCGCCGGTCACGATCAGATCGGCCAGTTTGAGGCGATCTTCCAATCCCACCAGATCGGCCACGAGTCCAAATCCAGGGTGAATGGTCGCCCCCAAGGCCACCAGGCCCCCGGCCAACCCCCCAGCCGCACCGGCGCCCGGGAGGGAGGCAACATCGACTCCGAACTCTTGTCGGTAGCGAACGGTGAGATCGGCCAACCGTTGACGCAGTTGGACAACTTGGCTTGGGCTCGCGCCCTTTTGTGGACCGAACACAGAAGCGGCGTCGACAAACGTTGTCGACACATCACTGGCCACGATGAGTTCTGTGCCCTGGAGGCGATCTTTAACGCCAATGGCCTCGATTGCACCAAGACCGCCGTCGGTCGTGGCCGAGCCCCCGCAGCCCACCACAACTCGTGTGGCGCCGGCATCGACTGCGGCGATGATGAGCTGACCCACCCCAGTGGTCGACGCATTGAGTGGATCGTCGCCACTTGGGTGAGGAACGAGCGCACGGCCACTGGCCTGCGCCATCTCGATCACGGCGGTTGCCGGTTGGGAAGCGTCGCTTGGATCCGACACCAGGCGCCACTCGGCCACGGTTGATGGGCCGAGCGGGCCGGTCACGGTTGTGGTTCGCCGCTCTCCGCCCGCGGCCCACAACAGTCCTTCTCCACCGTCGGACATTGGGACCTGATCGACCGTCCAGCCGACACGAAGGGCCGAACGCGCCACGGCAGCGTCAAGGGACGCTGCCGTGGCCGTACCCCGGAACTTGTCAAAGGCCGCGACTAGGTGGGCCATGGACTGATCACGCCGTAGCCAACGACCGTCGACGATGTGAATTCATCTGATTCGCACCACGGGGGGACAGGGTCAGAACGACGATGGTGCGGGGCGAGTAGGGACCGCTGTCTCAGTTCAAACAGGATCAGCGGACGTCGACCAGATCGACGACAAAGATCAACGTCTCGTTGGGCTTAATCACGCCCCCGGCGCCCGAGGCGCCGTAGCCGAGATGAGGCGGAATGGTGAGTTGGCGCTGCCCCCCGACCTTCATGCCCGTGACGCCCTGGTCCCAGCCTTGGATGACGTGACCTTGACCGAGCGGAAAGTCGAAGTGGTCGCCGCGATCCCAGCTGGCGTCAAACTCTTGACCGGTGGACCACGAAATTCCGACGTAGTGCACGATCACGGTCGAACCGGGAGTTGCTTCCTTGCCCTCGCCCACCACGATGTCTTCAATGACGAGCTCGCCAGGAGGGGCAGTGTCGGGGACGGTGACGGAAGGCTTGGATCCAGTGGTCATGGGTGGACGATACCGGAGCCGGTATCGTTACGACGCAAACGTCCCATCGCCGGTGGCTCCTTCATTGGCCGCGACCAACACACCAAGAACGGGCGCTGGCGACGTCGACACGGACCTGATCAGGAGATTGTGCATGACACCGATTCGAGGGGGACGTGTTCCCGGCGCTGCGGCCTATCCGGGGATGTCCAAACTCACCCCCGAGAAAACGCTGCAAATTGCCTACGAGATGCTCCTAGGGCGCGAGCCGGACGAAGGCGGCACAGCGAACTACTTGCCCCAACTGACCAGCGGATCAATGTCACCTCAGCAACTGGCCCAGTCGCTGACGGCCTCGCCGGAATGGTGGACCGTGGTGGAATTCACCGAGCTTGGCCACGCGCTGCACACCAGCCGATCGATGTTTGTTCGCTCGCTTCCTGCCGCAAAACGCATCATGGATTTGGGGGGCACGTCACTCGGTCACCCTCATGGCGCCATGGTGCTGATGGGCTATCCCTATCCGTTTGAGCAGTTAATCGTGGTCGACCTTCCGAGCGATGATCGCAACGAGCTCTATCAGGAGTCCGAAGAACACAGCACGGTGCAAACCCATCTCGGACCCGTGAGCTACCGCTACCACTCGATGGTCGATCTCTCAGATTACGCCGATCAGTCGATCGATCTGATCTACAGCGGACAGAGCATCGAGCACGTCACACAAGCTGACGGTGACATAGTCCTCTCCGAGATCAAGCGGGTCCTTCGACCGGGTGGTTACCTCGGGCTTGATACGCCGAACGCTCGGGTGACGCGTCTCCAACAAGAAGCGTTCATTGACCCCGACCACGAGCACGAGTACACCCACGCCGAACTGCTGGCCAAGTTCGAGAAGGCTGGTCTGGAGGTGGTTGAAGCCAAGGGTCTCAACTATGCCGGATCGCAGTTGGCCAAGGGTGAGTTCTCCCACACCGCTGTGGCGTCGGCTCGAGGAATGTTCTCCGAGATCGAAGACTGCTACCTCTTGGCCTACGTCTGCCGAGCACCGGGCTAAAGAAGCCCGGCTGGCCGGCCGCTCGTGACGGCGCGTCCACGTCGATCAGTTCAGGCCGCCGCTGTGGCCACTCGCCTCATCGACGCGTGACCACAGCACGACCCGTCAGGCTGTTCAGGACCTGGGAGGCATGATGATGCTGACCTCACCAACTTCGACGCCGGCGCCGTTGTTCATGGCGGGAGACTCCTTGGCCAGGGCCAGTGCGTCATCGAGACTGGCGGCGTGAACGAGCGAGTACCCCCCGAGGTGGGTGTCGGGACCACAGTTACCGACCTCCGTCGAGGAGAAGACCGGGTTACCCGGTTCGATGAGGTCCTCGCCGATCGAGGTGAAGTAGTCGCCCCACTCCTTCATGGCGTCCGACTCACCGGGCACATAGTCGTTGCGCATGCGGTAGGTGAAGAGAAATGTCGTCATGGTCTGCTCCTTTGAGAACCGGCGCCAGGCCGGATGAATGGTTCAAAGGGGTAGACACCGCCGCGGTCTGAAAATGGGCGGAGTTTCTGCGCCCATTTTTCGTCGCCCTCGGTGTCTGTTCTTCTGACAGTTACATTTCGGAGGACAACAGTGCGGAGACGACATGGTGACATCAGAACTGCTGGACAGGGCCCGTACGGGGGATGAGGCCGCCTTTGGTCAGATCGTGGATCCGTTCCGGCGCGAGATACAAGCGCACTGCTACCGCATCCTTGGCTCCGTGCATGACGCCGAAGACCTGTGCCAAGAAACGCTGCTGGCCGCTTGGCAGAACATCGGATCGTTTGAAGGTCGATCGTCGGTACGCACGTGGCTGTATCGCATTGCCACGAATCGATGTTTGAACGCGCTTCGGGCCGTGAGCCGTCGACCCGTGACTGAAACGCCGCCGTTTGATGTGGCACCTCCCGAACCAACGCGGATGACTGAAGTGGTGTGGCTCGATCCGTATCCCGACGTACTGATCGAAGAGTTCGCTGACGGCGCGCCCGGACCCGATCGTCGATACGAAAGCGCCGAATCGATCTCTCTGGCCTTCGTCACCGCCCTTCAGATGCTCCCGCCTCGCCAGAGAGCGGTACTGATCTTCCGCGACGTGCTCGGATACCCGGCTCGCGAGGTGGCCGAAATTCTCGACGTCACACAAGAGTCGGTGACAAGTGCTCTCAAGCGAGCTCGCGCCGCCATGACGCAAAACCTGGAGAGGGGAGAGGACGGCCCGCCGCCCGCCCCGCATTCGAAAGAGGAACTGGATCTAGTGGCCCGCCTCACTGTGGCCTATGAGGCCGGAGATCTGCAGACCCTGGTCTCGCTGTTCTCCTCTGACGTGTGGCTCCGCATGCCACCGGCACCGCTTGAGTATCAGGGGCGAGAGCTGGCCGGTCAGTTCTTGGCCGCGGTGGCGTTCCGGCCTGGGCGAACCTTTCGACTGGTACCCACTCGAGCGAACGGGCAGCCCGCGTTCGGGATCTATGTGAAGGATCTCCACACTGATATCCACCATGCCAACGGTCTGTTGGTTCTCACCTTGGCCGGCGACAAAGTCCAGGTCTTGACCCGGTTCGACAACAGTGCGCTTCCGGCCTTCGGACTTCCACGCACCCTGCCCCCTGAGCAGGGCTAACGCGATCTGGAACTGGCCAACTTTTGGTGCGGACGAGAGGACTCGAACCTCCACCCCCGAAGGGACCGGGACCTAAACCCGGCGCGTCTACCTGTTCCGCCACGTCCGCAGCGCACCCGTCGATCGGATCCAGCGATCCTACGGCCTCCTCAAAGGGAGATATTTGCCTTCACTGCCTGTGTATGAAAGTGAATGGAATACATGGTCGAACCGGCGTGGGTGACCACGCTGGGCGCTCGCGGCAGGTAGCCTCCTCCCATGGCTAACGACTCCGCCATCCCGTCAATCGTGTCCGCAACCGGGATGTTCGACCCTACTGGGGACATTTTCCAACGTCTGCTGAAAGAGCGCATCGTGTTCATCGGCAGTGCGATCGACCAGAACACCGCCAACATGGTGTGCGCCCAACTGATCTTGCTTGAGTCAGAGGACCACGAGAAAGACATCTCCGTCTACATAAACTCCCCGGGAGGGTCCGTCACCGATGGCTTGGCCATCTACGACACCATGCAGTACGTGCGCCCCGATGTGGCCACCATCTGCGTGGGGCTGGCGGCCTCGATGGGACAGTTTCTTCTCTGCGCCGGTGCGCCGGGTAAGCGCTATGCCCTGCCGCACTCTCGGATCCTTATGCATCAACCCTCGGGTTCTATGCAAGGACAAGCGGCCGATATCGCCATTCAGGCGGAGCAGATTGTGTATCTCAAGCGCATGATGGCTGAGCGCATTGCCTTTCACACCGGTCAGCCTCTAGAGCGCATTGAGTCTGACTCGGACCGCGATCGTTGGTTCACCGCAGACGAGGCACTTGAGTACGGCTTCATCGACCAGGTCATCGACCGGTCGGCCGCCGTCGCCGGGAGCGTCTGAGCGTGGCCTTAGAGGTCCCGGCGTCTTCGCCGAGCCCGGGCCAAGCTCCTGACCTGCCTCGACCACCGGAGAGAACGCCTCCTCCGAAGGCGGAGCCACCCCACGCTGCTGACGCCTCGCCGATGGCGATAATGGCGGAGGCACCGGACGCCGATCCGAGTCGCGAGAAGTTCACGAGGGTCGTTTCGTCGAACGTCAGCCTTTGGCAGCGCATCCGGGAGATCTGGCTCTCGCGCGAGCTGCTCATCTACTTGGTGCGAACCGAGATCAAGGTCAAGTACAAGAACTCGGTGCTTGGCCTCTTATGGTCGATGGCCGCCCCGGCCATGAACCTGTTGGTCTACTTCGTCGTCTTCCAGCTCATCATCGGCACCGCCATTCCGAACTTCGTCATCTATCTGTTCTCTGGTCTCTTGGTTTGGAACCTTTTCCAGGTGGCCGTTCAAACCGGTACCGGCGTGGTGGTGAACAACGCCAGCATCGTGAAGAAAGTTTCGTTCCCGCGAGAGATCTTGGCTCTGGCTTCGGTCGGGTCGGCCTGTGTCTTCTTTTTCTTCCAATCGATCGTCTTTGTCGGTTTCCTGATCGTCCTTTGGACCCCTCCGGCTTGGGCGTACCTCCCGTTGGTCCCCCTGGCACTCATCGCTTGCATGGTGTTTGCCGCGGCCTTGTCGGTATTTCTCTCGGCCGTCAACGTCTACTTGCGGGACATGCAGCACCTGATCGAAGTGGTGTTGGCCGCTTGGTTTTGGGCCTGCCCCATCGTCTACGCCTTCCAGCAGGTCATCGCGCCGAAGCTGAAGGAATACACCTGGATGTTCTATTTGAACCCGGTGACACCTCTGGTCATGTCGTTTCAGCGTGCGCTCTACGGCCAAGTGTCGCCGATAGGGAAGGCGGGAGTCCCCGTCGATGTTCTTCCCGACCATGGCTTTACCTTCTACGCCACGCTTGACGTGGCCGTTCTGCTCAGTTCAGTAGTTCTTCTCCTCGGCGCCCTGATTGTGTTCGGCCGTTTGGAGGGGAACTTTGCCGAGGAGCTCTAGGTCGAGCCCATGCCTTCGGTCACAGATGAATGGAAACGCCCATGGGTGAGATAGCGGTCGACGTCCAAAACGTCTCAAAACGATTCCGGCTTCAGCACGAAAAGTACGACTCGCTCAAAGAGAAGATGATCCACGCTCGCCGGAAATCCAGCGAGGAGTTCTGGGCGCTCCGAGAGGTCTCGCTGCAAGTTCGCGAGGGAGAGACCATCGGCATTCTCGGACGCAACGGTTCCGGGAAGTCGACGTTGCTCAAATGTATCTGTGGTGTGCTGCAGCCCACCTCGGGCCAGGTTGTGGTGCGAGGAAAGCTGGCTGGTCTCTTGGAACTTGGAGCGGGATTCCAACAGGATCTGACCGGGCGAGAGAATATTTATCTCAACGGCTCGCTGTTGGGTATGTCGAAGAAAGAAGTCGACAAGGTCTTCGACGACGTCGTCGATTTCGCCGGACTTGAGGACTTTATTGACAACCAAGTGAAGTTCTACTCGTCGGGCATGTACGTCCGACTGGGCTTTGCCATGGCAATCAATGTCGAACCCGACATCCTCGTCATCGACGAGGTGTTGGCCGTGGGCGACGAGCGTTTCCAGCGTAAGTGCTTGGACCGCGTCAAGCGGTTACAAAAAGAGGGTCGCACCATCATCTTGGTCACCCACTCGCCGGACCAAGTGCGCTCGATCTGCGATCGCGCCCTGGTCCTTAGTCGCGGCACTGTGATTAGCTCCAGCAATCCGGGTGAAGCCGTGAGGATGTTCCGAGAGAACCTCATGGACGCCGATGAAATGCTGTCGGTCACCGAGGTCGGTCTCGATCGTGAAGACCCAAATGATGTGGTGATCAAAGAGGACAGTGACCCCCGGGTCGCGCCTTGACGTCGACGAGTTTTCGGATCGAGAAACGCCCGATGATGACCGACCGGTGCGGTTGATCTATACCGCCCACGCCTATCCGGGTGACAGCGAAAGAGCGTTTGTGCGCTCGGGAGACTCCTTCACCATCGGCGTCGGTTACGTCAGCCAAGAGGCCATCGATGACGTGGTGTTCTCGCTCGAGATAAACGACGATGAGGGGAATCCCGTGGCTCGAACCGACTCGGACATCTTGGACCAACACTTCGATCTGCCGGCGGGACCTGGACTGGTGAACTTTGAACTCGGATCTCTTCCGATGCTCGATGGTCGATTCAGCTATTCAGTGGGGATCCACAGCCGCGGCGGCGTGCTCTATGACCTGCGTGAGCCGGCCGATCACTTCGAAGTCATGAACCCGGGACGCAGTACCGGCTTTATCTCTATTCCGACCCAAGTTTTTCTGCACCCACCGGATCCCACTGCTCCGACAGAAGCCGACATTGTGGCTCAGACCAAAGCCAGAGCGGAAGAGGAGAAAGCGGAGAAAGCAGAGAAGAGGCGTCAGGCGCAAGCGGACGCGCTCGACCGAGCCAAGCGGGGCGAGTCGCCAACAGGAGTGAATGCATGAGCGAGACGACCACGGACAATTCGTCATCGTCGGAGCTCAGTGATCAGGCCTATTTAGCCCAGGTCATGGTCGAGATCGACGAAGAGGTTCGCCTTCGTCGAGCGACCGGAGATCTACCACCTCGGATCGAGCGCGAACTGGACGAACTGTTCCTCGAGCATTCGCCCATTGCCGGTCGAGAAGGCAGTCTTGCTGACTCACTGCGCATGGTTGACGCTGCGGCATTCATCGATCCCGTCGTGCCCATCGAGTCGGCAAAGTCCGGTGGGGCCGTGGTGAAGAAGGGCATGCGGAAGTTCAGCCTTTGGTATGTGGGCTATGTGACCCATCAAGTCAGCCAACTGGCCGCAGCCGTGAGCCGTTCGCTCCATGCCATCGACGATGACCTCACGCAACTTCGCCACGAAGTCGAAGGCCAACGGGTACCTCCGGCTGGCATCATCGATGTGGAAGAGGCGCACCGGCCCGACGCCTGGTGGGTCGAGACGGCTCGCAAATCTCTCGTTGATGTACCGGGCCGTGTGCTTCACGCTGCGTGCGGTAACGGCTGGTTGGTGACGTCGCTCAACCATGCCGGTATCGACGCCTACGGCATCGACCCTCGGCCGGGGCTGGAAGATGCAGCCGAGTCGGCCGGGGCTGACCTGGCTCGCACCGATCTTCGACAAGATGACGTCGTCGACCACCTACGTGCAGTGGCCAGTGGTTCTTTGGGTGGCCTCGTGCTCACCGGTGTTGTCGAAGGCCTTTCTGGTGGCGAACGCGAGCAGCTGCTCACACTGATTGGTGACCGGCTGGCCCCCGACGGATCTCTCGTTCTTCACTCGATCTCACCGGCGGGCTGGTTGAGCGAATCGTTGCCACCCGTCGCCGACCTGGCCCCGGGTCGACCGTTGCGCTCGGCCACCTGGTCGTATCTTCTCGGTTCGCTGGGATACTCCGTGTCGGTGCATGAAGGGCCGTCGACGTCGAAAGCTCCGGCTCAGGACTACGTCGTCACCGCGGTGCTGACCGGCACCCCACGCCCCACATCGTGAGCCAAACGGCTCCAACCGGGCCGTCGCCGGTGGCTGTGCACCAGTTTGTGCCGGCCCTTATTCCGCGAGATGCCACGGGGATTCACACCCTCATGCTGCGCCAGGTCTTACGAGACGGCGGGCTGGCGTTCCGAGATCTTCGCCGAAGCCACACACGACGAGTTAATGGGGGAGTCCATCCGGGTTGAGGAGTATCCCGCCCACGCTCACCCTGACGACGTGGTGATCTATCAGTTTTCGACGTCATCGATGGTGGCGGATTTCTTGGCCGATCGGCCGGAACAACTGGTGCTCGACTATCACAACATCACCGGGCCGGAGCACTACCTACCCTGGGAGCCAGGCACGGCACGACGAGCCAGCGACGCCTTGGTGCAGCTGAAACAACTCGCCCCACGCGCCGTTCTCGGCCTGGCCGACAGCACCTTCAACGAACGTGATCTCTTGGCTGCCGGCTGTCAGCGCACCGCGGTCGTACCCGTGCTCTTTGACCACGATCGCTCCTTTCGTCAACCGGATGCGAAGGGTCTTACGCCGGCTCCGATTGGCCAAGACAGATGGCGGGATCGATCTGCTCTTCGTGGGCCGACTGGTACCATCAAAAGGACAGCATCAACTGGTCAAAGCGCTCTGGGCCTATCGTCGCCTCTACGACCCCAAGGCACGGCTCCACCTGGTGGGCTCAACGCCGAGCCGAACCTACCTCAACGCCCTGCGCTCCTACATCCAAGACCTGGGGCTCACAGAAGCCGTGAGGATCAGCGGCGAGGTGTCGGATAACGCTCTGGCCGCGCACTACGCCGAGGCGGACATCTTTCTCTCGCTCTCCGTCCACGAGGGCTTTGGTGTGCCGTTGGTTGAAGCCATGAAAGCCGGTCTACCGGTCGTGGCGCTGGCTGAGGGTGCCGTGTCAGGAACCGTGGCCCAGGCCGGCCTTTTGATCAATCGCACTGAACCTTCCTATGTGGCCGGTGTCGTGGCCCACCTGGTGGCGCACCCCGAACTGCGAGCTCGCCTCGTGGCAGCCGGAGAGCGACGGTGCGAGGAGTTGTCAGCCGAGCGCGCTGGTCAACTGGCGGTCGAAGCGATTGCCACCGTGGCCGGTCCTCCGCCGCGACGAAGCGAGGCCTTGGCTGGGACGGCGCACTGATGAAGGTTGCCTTTGTCACGCCACGTTACGGACCCGAGGTCATGGGCGGGGCCGAAACGGCCGCCCGCCAGTTGGCCGAGCACCTGGTGGCAGAGATTGGATGGGATGTCGAGGTCTTTTCAACCTGCACGCTCGATCACATCACGTGGGAGGACGTGCTCGAACCGGGCGACAGCGAGCTCAACGGCGTCACCGTCCATCGCTTCGTTCCGAAACCGGCCGCCAGCCCGAGTTCTACGGCCTGGACGGTCGCCTTCGCATGGCCCCACGAGATGCCACCCGGCGCCAGTCGCAACGATGGGTCGAACTCAACGGCCCGCTCAACCCGGCTGTGGTTGATGCCTTGGTGAGAGCGACGCCGATGTCGCCGCCTTCTATCCCTACCTCTACTACCCGACCGTGGCCGGCATTGCACGCTGTCCCATGCCGGGCGTGCTCCATCCGGCCGCCCATGATGAGCCCGCTCTCTATCTTCCGGTCTTTCGAGGCACCTTCGCCAACGCCGATGCCATCTGTTACCACACCACGGCCGAACGTCGGCTGGTTGAGCGCATCCACCCCGTGGCCGACCGTCCGCAGATCGTGCTCGGACTGGGGTGGGCGAGCCGGCTCCAGGCGGCCGACCCGGGGGCGAAGTCCTCGGCTCTCTGATCGTCCCTACGTCGTGAGCGTGGGCCGGTCGACGATCACAAGGGCTCGTCAACATGTTGGCCGCCTTCTTTCGTACCTACAAAGAACGCCATCCTGGCCCGCTCGCTCTGGCCTTGGTGGGTCCGATCTCGGCCACCATCGAGCCTCATCCCGACATTGTCTTCACGGGCATCGTGGATGAGGCCGACAAATGGGACATCGTCCGCGACGCCCAGATCTCAATCTCCCCCTCAGCGCTTGAGTCGTTTTCGCTGGTCGTACTCGAAGCCTGGATGGAAGAGGTCCCGGTCGTCGTCAACGCCACGTGTGACCCGACCCGAGAGCACTGCGAGCGATCGGGTGGTGGTCTGTGGTTCGGCTCCTACCGCGAGTTCGAAGGAGTGCTCGATCGCCTCTTGGCCGACGCTAGAGCTCCGGCAGCTCCTCGGCCAAGCGCGGCCGGGCCTACGTCGAGCGCTTCTATCAGTGGCCGGTGCTTGATCCGCCGCTACGCCGACTTTCTCACCACGGTGGTTGACCGTGGGCGGGGACTGCCCGGCGTGCTCTAATACTTGTGCGTTGATGGTCGAGATTCTAGAAACCGGCCATAGCGACGACCGGCTTGTTGAGTCGGCGCCCACCCATCGAGCCTGAGAACTTGGCGTCGCCATAGGCAGAAGATCCCGCCATCAGAAGCAACAAACCAGTAGCCATAACCATCGAGCGTTGACGCCATGGCCACAATGGGGGCGTTGAGGCGTCTTGCCCCCCTCCGAACCGTAGAAGGGGGCGTCAAAAGAGAACACCCCGCCGTCAGAGCCAATGAGCCAGTAGCCGCCGGTGCCCGGATCGAAGGTGATGCCGATGATGGGCGCATTGAGGTGGTCTGGCTCATGGCCCCTTGGTACTGGGCGTTGCCGAAGGTGAAGACGGCACCGTTGGACGCCACCTCCCAGTAGCCCTGTCCATCGCCTGTGGGCGCCATACCGGTAATGGTGAGCCCGCTATTGGAGGCCGAGCCGAAGAACGGGCGTCGCCATAGGCAAAGAGTCCCGCCATCGGAGGCCACCAACCAGTAGCCCCCGCCGTCGGGTGTGGCGTCCATTCCTACGATGGGTTTGTTGAGCTGTTTGCCGCCCATCGAGCCATAAGAACGGGCACCGCCGAAGGCAAAGACACCGCCGTCGGAGGCGACAAACCAGTAGCCCCCGTTGGCCGGCGCCATGGCCATACCGACCACGGGTTTGTTAAGCGTGAGACTGCCGGTTGAGCCGCAGAAAGGCTGCCCGCCAAAGGAGAAGACGCCACCGTCGCTGGCTACTTCGTTGTAGCCGGTGTTGATGGCGGTTGGGTTCTGACAGGCCGGCCCAGGCGCAGGCGTGGTGCCAGCGTCACCGCTCAATTGGGGTCGTGATGAAACATGGGCCAGGCACCGCTTTCGTTGACTCCTGAACCGTTAGAACCCGTGACCTCGTAGTGCTCAACCTTGCCTTGGTTGGCTCCGTTGTAGCCCGCCAGCGTGATCCCGATAGTGCCGTTCGGATCGTCCGTCACCAGAGGCGAGTCCTGAAGCCCCATGTCGGATGTGGCCAAATATTCGATTAGGCGCCCGTCTTCCCATTCAAGATTTCAAGCCCATTGGTGGTCGGCACTAAGACGTCCTGGTAGCCCGCACCGGTCAGATCAGCCGTGACAACTGAGCCGATGACCCGGCCGATGACGTCGTCTTCCAGATGGTGGCGCCGGTGGCGCCGTTCAAGCGCATAGACCGATCCCGCCGTCCCGTTGTCGGTCCCTTCTACGACTTGGAGTTGACCGTTGCCCAAAACATCAGCCAGAGCCGGACTGGAGTAGGTGCCCCCGTCCAACGTTGCCGTCCACATCGATTGACAGCGGGTGTTGTAGGCCTTGACCGTGTTGAGATCGCTGACGCCGCGGTAGAACGTGCCGGTGCCGGTCACGATGCCGGTCGCCCCTCCGCCCAGGAACGAGCCGACCGCAGGGGAGGAGTCCACCGTCTCATTGGTGTTGGCCTGGCAGACCAACCCACCGCGGGTGGTCAGTACGCGAATGTGGCCACCCGGCGTGTAGGTGCGCCCGTAGGCCACACCGGCCGTCGACGCCCCACCTTCGACCAACTCGTCTTGGCCATTGCCGTAGAGGTCGGCCCAGGCCGCAGTGGAAAAGACACTGTCGCCCGGAAACCATGGCCAACCCGAAACGGTCGCTCCGTCACTGGCGTTTAAGGCGTAGGCCTGTTGGTCGAGCGATCCGGCCATCACACCGGTCTGCCCGCCGAACGAGCCGACGGTGAGAGAAGCCTGGACGCCGAAGGCCGGACTGGTATCGGCACCGGGATCGATGACGGGGGTGTACCAAAGCTGTGTCCCGGTGGGCCCGAAGGCTTGGTAGCCGCCTTCAGTCGGATCAAAGGCATTGCCAGACCCGACGAAAACATTGTCCAAACCACCCGAGGTCTGTACCACTGACGGCGTCGAGTCGACCGGGGCATTTTCTAAGACCGGGATGCTCCAACCCGCTGGTGCGGTGCCGTTCGAAAGATGAAAGGCGTAGACCAGACCCTTGCGGTCGCCCACCACGATGGATGGACCACCTCCGTCCAGGGTGGCGACGGTGGGCGAGCTCTGCGCGATGGGTCCACCGGTGTCACTCAGCACCTGTTCCCACGTTTGGGTGATGGGAATGGGTTGCACGGCCGGGGAGGCAACCGAGGCGTCGGCGGTCTTGGTGGCAACCAGAGAGGCTGACGTCGTGGTCATGGCGGCGGTGGCTACCGCCGCCGTTGTGCCTTCTTGCGTGGAGAGCGTGACCAGGGCCACGACGATCACGGCCCCGACCACCATGAGGGCGACGGATCCCAGCTTGGAGCGTCTTGTGGTCAGCTGATGTCGCGTCTGGTTCGGTCGATGATCGACCACATCAGCTCCTTCTTCTTGGTTCCCCCCCGTCGGGTTACGTGAGGGACCCTAGAACCCTGCCATGCCCACGATGGGTCGGTTGAGCGGCTTGCCACCCATAGATCCGTAGAAAGGCGCCGACGTGGTGTTCTGGCCGAAGGCAAAGATGCCCCCGTCGGAGGCGACGAAACGGTAGCCCTGGCCATTTGGCGTCACTTCCATGCCGACAATGGGTGCGTTCAAAGGCCGGCCACCCATAGATCCGTAGAAGGTCGCGGTGCCGAAGGCAAAGATGCCCCCGTCGGAGGCGACCAAGTAGTACCCCGATCCCCGGCCTGCCGCCGCCATGCCCACGATGGGTCGATCGAGCGGCTTGCCACCCATTGAGCCGTAGAACTTGGCATCGCCAAAGGCGAACATGCCGCCATCGGCGGCCACCATCCAGTAGCCGCCTCCGTCGGGCGTAACCGCCATGCCCACAATGGGTGCGTTCAAGGGTTGGCCCCCCATTGAGCCATAGAACTTCGCACTGCCGAAGGCAAAGACGCCGCCGTCGGAGGCGACCAAGTAGTACCCCCGGTCAGATGGAAGCGGCGCCATGCCGACGATATTGCTTACGGCCACCCCAAGCGAGGGCAACGAACCCAGAGCCGGGGTGTGGTCTTGCGCATCGCCGAAGCTGAAGATGCCCCCGTCTCGGGCCACCATCCAGTAACCCCCGCCGGTCCTCGTTGGGGCAATGGCCACGACAGGCTGGTTGAGCGTGATGGCTCCGGTTGAACCACAAAAGGGAAGGTTCCCGAAGCTGAAGATGCCACCGTCGCTGGCGGCCTCGTAGTAGCCGACTGGATTCGCCGGAGCGTTGCAGCTCACCTGGAGTTGCACCGACGTGCCGGCGTCACCAGTCAACTGCGGGTCATGATGGAACTGCGGCCAGGCGCCTGTTTGATAGACCGAGGCGTGATTCGCTACGGCCACTTCATAGTGATCGATAATGCCTTGGTTATTGGAGTTATATCCGGCCACCGTGATGCCGATGGTGCCATTGGGGTCGTTCGTGACAAGCGGCGCGCTCTGGAAAGCTCGGTACTGCGACAGGTTGGCCACGACGGCGCCAGAGCGACCGTCAAAGATCTGAAGGCCGTTGGTGGTCGGCACGATTAAGTCCTGGTACCCGTCTCCCGTGAGGTCGGCCGTCACGATGGAACCAATGATGGCCCCGCTCGCCGGTGCCGACCAGGCCACCGAACCGTTGTAGCCGTTGAGGACATAGACCGTGCCGGAGGACTCTTGCATTGACGTTCCCTCGATGACCTGGAGTTGGCCGTTACCCAGCGCGTCAGCCAGGGCGGGGCTCGAGGAGGTGTCCCCATCGAGTCGCGTGTTCCATATGTCATTGCAGTTACCGTCGGTGGCCACAACAGAGTCCGTCTCGGTGCCGTTGCCGTAGTAGCTGCTCGTACCCGTGACGATGCCGACCGTGGTGCTCGACCCGAAGAACTCACCGACTGCGGGTGAGGAGTGGACGGCCTCGTCGGTGTTCAGTTGGCAGTCGAGACCTTCATTTGGTTCTGCTTGCCCGGTGTTGCCGTTGGCCCCGAGGACTCGGATGTGACCCCCGTTGCCGTAGGGATACTGGTAGGCCAGACCAGCGGTCGAGTCTCCACCTTCAATAACTTCGTTCTGTCCATTTCGATAGAGGTCGGCAATGGCCGGGGTGGAGAAGTCCGAGTCCCCTTGGAACCACGGATCCCACCCGGGCAGGATGGCGCCGGACGCCGCGTTCATGGCCAGCTGGACCTGGCCCAGCGAACCCGCCGTCGTGGTCAACGTTCCGCCGAGATCGCCCACCGCCATGCCGGCTTGGACCCCGGCAGTGCGCGTCGGGTCGCTTGCTGGGTTGTATGCCGTCTGGGCCCAAGCCGTGGCACCAGACGGTGCAATGGCGTAGTAGCCACCGCTCGCCGGACTACCTGAGACCGCGCTGCCGACGCCGACGTAGACAATATTGGGGCCAGGCCCAGGAGAGACCGAGGGAGGCGAGTCAATGGGGGTGCCGGCGTGGTAGGGCCACCCGCCCACGGCACTCCCGTTACTCAGGTGATAGGCGTAGACGTTCCCCGCTCGGTCGCCCACCACAATGGCTGGCGAGCCATCCAAGTTGGCCACATTGGGCGAAGACAGGGCCACTGGCGCCCCAGCGTCCGGCAGGTTGATCTCACCCCATGGCATCGTCACGTTGATGGCATGGGCGCTCACGTGTTGCGACATCACTGTGTTGGTCGCGGCGTCTGCCGTCAAGGTCAAAAGACCGGTTAGGGAACCACCGGCCACAACCAATCCCAAAAGCGCAGTGCCGTAGCTCTTCATCAACCGTTTCTTCGGGTGAGTTGTACCTACTGCGCTCATGGAATCTGCCCCTCGCCACGCATTCACGTTGGCAGTAGAACGACGCTTACCGCCGCGTCAAATAGATGCCTAATGGTAACGAACCGATTCTGAAAAGTGGCGTCATATAGCCCGGCGAATCCCAGATGCCATTAGCATCGCCCACCGTGAGCACACCCGAAGGCGCAGCTCCAGAGCCTGAACAATCGTCCGCGGCTGAGGTAACGACGTCGGATGACACAGAAAGGTATGGCCAAAGCACCATCGAACACGATGAGCTCAAGTCGGCCTTTCTTCGCCTCGCCCCACAAGGTTCGCCACAGTGGAACTTTGCTGCGGCGTTTTCACAGTTAGAAGCGCACTATGTCGACCAGCAGCGTGGCCCAGCAACCGCCGCAGGGTTGGTGCTGCCACAACCTCCACCACCGGGCACTCAAGAAGAGGAGGCGCCGAGCGGAAAACGAGATCTAATCGACAAAATTATCGGCCGCTACCTCGCGCCGCGACTGCAGTCGTGGGTCGACCACCGAGCGCGCCTTGTGATGTTGAGATCAGGGTTGCCCGAAGTTGAAGCACAGATGGCGAAGGCCGACGAGGGTTTGGAAGCGACCGTTGAGGCCCTTCGATTCCTGGCGGCCCGACTGCAACGATTGGAGAAGGCCGATCTGACCACAGCATCACCGATCGACGGTATGCCGTGGTTGCTCAAACCCGTTGATGTCACCCCACTCATCGGTGCCGTGACGCAAACCCTTACGGCGAGTCGTTCAAGGCCGGGCACCCGAGATGGCGA
This sequence comes from uncultured Acidimicrobiaceae bacterium, assembly GCA_963803215.1. Classification (GTDB taxonomy): domain Bacteria; phylum Actinomycetota; class Acidimicrobiia; order Acidimicrobiales; family RAAP-2; genus CAWDLP01. The sequence continues at coordinate 26,020 of CAWDLP010000020.1, read as the reverse complement.
GGTCTTGGTGGGCGAGTGTGGGTCAGGGGTCTTGGTCAAGGCGCTGGCCGAGGCCGGGATTGCTGTCACCGGCATCGAACCGCGTGGCGCAACTGCGCTGAGCGCAATTGAGACCGGGTTGTCGGTGCACATCGGCGAGATGTCGGAGTATTTGCAACGCACCGCGCCCTCGTCGCTCGACGGCATCGTGCTCGCTGGCGTGGTTGATCGACTCTCTTTGGCCAGCAACATCGACCTTTTGTCCTTGGCGACCGATCGCTTGAGAGCCGGGTCACCTCTCGTCGTTGTGGGCCACCAGCCCGAGGCGGTAGCCAAAGCATGGGGCGTGGTGGCACTCGATCTTTTTCCAGGTCGGCCGCTCCATGCCGACACCTGGCTCCTCCTCATGGCTCGCCACGGTCTGGTGGACGGTGCGCTGCTCAACCCAGACTCTGAGAGCGCAGATCTGTTCGCCGTGGTGGGGACCAAATCAGAGGACGGCTCATGAGCGGCATCCACCAGATTGTCCCGGTGCTCCATCGAGGCGATGCCGTGGGCCAGCACGCCTTGGCCTTGCAGCGATTGCTCCAAGAGGCCGACATCGACTCGCGCATCTATGCGGAGTTGGAGGACAGCGCGAACGGAAGGGCTGACCCGTCGTGCCGCCGACTATCCGCAAGACGCTGACCCTTCGGATCTACTGGTCTACCAATACGCCACGGCATCGGACCTGTCTCCATGGTTGGTCAGTCGCAGTGAGCCCTTCGTTGTCAACTATCACAACATCACCCCGCCACAGTTCTTTGGCCCGTGGAACGAGAGCCTGGCCCGTCACCAGGTTCGCGGCCAGCTCGATCTGCCCCATCTCGGGACTCGAGCAGCCCTTGGTGTTGCCGTCTCCGAGTTCAACCGAGCTGATCTGATTGGTGCGGGATTTTCGGCCACTGCGGTGATCCCGCCCATCATCACGCGGCTTTCGGTCTCGAAGGAACAGGATCCGTTGTCAGCGACCACGTCCCGAGGTGCGCGGTGGCTGAGTGTCGGCCGCCTCGCTCCCAACAAGGCCATCGAAGATACGTTGGCCGCACTCGCCCTGTCGCGGCTCAGCCGCGATCCGGAGGCCACCTTGACCATTGTCGGCAAACCTGCCATCGGCTCCTACGCCGATGCGCTTGGCCGATTTACCGCCGATCTCGGGTTGCTCGATGCCGTCCGCTTCTGTGGCCATGTGAGCGACGAGGAGCTCTCTCAGGCCTACGCCGAAGCCGATGTCCTCGTCGTCTCCTCCGAGCATGAAGGCTTTTGCCTCCCGGTGGTGGAAGCCATGGCGCACGACCTCCCGGTGGTCGCCTTTCGCACCGGTGCCTTGCCTGAAGTGTTGGCGGGCGCGGGGGTTCTCATCGATCAGAAGAACCCAGAGAGCATTGCGGGTGCAGTGCAACGCTTGAGCGATGATCCTTCATGGCGCCAAAAGGTGATCGAGGCTGGTCGTCAGCGTCTGCCCGAGCTAGAGCTTGAACAAGCGGGGCCACGACTGGTCAGCCTTTTGCGGGCCATGCACGACGGGGACACCGAACTTCCAGGTGTCCGTCTTGCCGTCGACGAACGTACTGACTAACCCCGCTCGAGCGCGGCTTCGATGAGGCCAACGAATCGGTCGGTTGAGGCCGTGACTGAGTAGCCGGCCGCACGCTCTCGTCCCGCCCGGCTCAGTCGGTGTTGTAACTCGGAATCTTCCACGACTCGGTGGACGGCGGCAGCAAAATGGCCAGGATGTTTATCAGCCAGCACCAAACCGGCGTCGCCGATGGTCTCAGGAATAGCGGCGGCGCCGTAGGCCACAACCGGCAGCCCGTGGCCCAGTGCTTCCATGATGGGCACGCAGAATCCTTCATGGTCTGAGGCACAGACAAACACATCAGCCGCCTCAAAGTAGGACTCGACTTCGGCCCCACTGACCGATCCAGTGACCGTCACGGCATCGGTGAGACCCAGGCTCTCCACGAAGGCGTCGAGCGCCGGTGCGTAGGTTTCGCCCAACGGTGAGCCAACCAGCCAGAGGCGGGCCTTCGGATCGTAGATGCGTCGATAGACCGCCAACATCTTCACCAGGTCGTGTGGTGCCTTGTGGGGCGACACCTTGCCCAGAAAGAGAAAGTCGGCGCCGCCGTTCGCTTTGAGGGAGCGAAGCCGAGCTGACAGTGCGGGATCGGGCGCATCGCTTTTTGCTGTCATGTCGATCAAGAGCGGCACGACGGCGGTTCCGTGGTAGCCCAAAGCAATCAGTTCGGCCTCGTTGAAGGCCGAATCGGCCACGGCGAATCGGCTGTCTGCCGCTAAGCGGCCAAGTTGCGTTCGGCCCAGCTTGACCTCAAAGGCAACGTTCGGTTCCCAACGTTCGAGCAGTGGTGCCGGGGTGATGTTGTGATAGTTGACCAGCTTCGGCTCGGTTCGGGCCGCAAAGATGTCGTAGACCGGACTGCCGATACTCGACTGGTAGAGCAGCCAACGGTCTTTCGTCATCCGACCGAGATCAATGACGGGCCGTCCCTGCTCAACGACGTCTGGTGTGGCGTAGCCGTAGAAGATGTCAGAGTCGATGCCGGCTGATCGCAGCCCATCTCTGAGGGCCACGGTATGGACCCCAACAGCGTCGCGGCTGGCCAACGTGGGGATGACCTGGTCGACGCGCACGGAGGGAGTGTATCGGCCACTTTTCGCCCCCCGTTGCATGTTGCTTGCCACGATTTCGAGGGTCACGGCCAGTACTATTGATGCATTCGTGTGAACCATTGCAACGCGCACGCTGTTGGGTCGAGTGCGGCGTGCTCGTCCCGCGGCTCTTCATCTCAAGCTGAGTGTGAGGGCTTGAGCGGACACCGCCGCGAGCGCTCTGCGTTCGAACTGGGTCGCACTGATCGATGAAGAATGCCCCCTTTCGCATTGTTGGCCGAGCCGCGGCGGTCACTCTTCTCATCCCTGCCACCTTGGCCCTGGTGGTGCTTGGCACGCCGGTTGCACCGGCCGGGGCCTACCCCTACGCCGATGTCTCATTTGTCGGCCACGGTTGGGGACACGGCATTGGTATGGGCCAGTGGGGATCACTCGGTTACGCCCTCAACCAAGACAACGGTCAAGGCAACTGGACCTATCAGCAGATTGTGACGCACTACTACAGCGGTACCAGCATTCAAACGATCAGCCCGTCAACTGAACCGCACGGCGGCAATGTGCTCGTCGCCATGACGGAGAACAACGGTGACGACATCATCGCCACCTCCCCGTCGGGCATGACCCTCCCGGGCGGTGGTTCCGCACCTGCGGTGTTGTTGCAACCGTCCAGCAACGGCAAGTGGAACGTCGATACGGGACCAGGATGTGCCGGTCCGTGGACAACGAAATTGACGGTGGCAAACCCTACGACGGGAGCGGTCAGCGGGGGCCAAACCACGCTGTGCATGAGTACGAGCATCAATCTGCACGGCACCTTGACCGGCGTCTTCAATTCCGATGGCGCTGCTCGCACCGTCAACACGGTGGCCCTTGAGCAGTACGTGGCCGACGTGGCACCAGGGGAGTCCCCGTCGAGCTGGGCCAGCCTGGGCGGGGCCGGACCCCAAGGACAGGACTGGGGTTTCCAGCAGTCCGAAGCCCAGACGGTGGCAGCCCGAAGCTATGTCGAGGCGAATCCGCTCTCGTATGGCGGCTACGCCGACACCTGTGACTTGACCTGTCAGACCTATCGCGGCACGACCTATGAGACGGCCACGTCGATCTTGGCCGCCCAAGACACTGCAGGCCAGGTCATGGAAGAAGGCACGAAGCCCGGTGGCACGATCGCCACCACCGAGTACTCAGCCTCGACGGGCGGCTACACAACTGGGGACCAGTTTCCCTCGGTGATCGACGACGGCGATGGCATCTGCGTCAGCACCTATGTCTGCAATCCCAATCACACCTGGCACGCCACACTGGCCGTGTCGTCCATCGAAGCGCAGTGGCCTCAGATCGGGACCTTGGACGCCATCGACGTCACCTCACGCAACGGCGAAGGTGACTGGGGCGGACGTATCAATCGGCTGTCGTTGGTGGGCAGCGCCAGCACGCTGTCGATGACTGGATCCGAGTTCTCCGACGATCTTGGCCTCAACTCGGACTGGTTCACCGTGAGCTCGCAACCGAGCGGCGGCGTGGGCGGCTACTGGCTCGGGGCGGCCGACGGCGGCATCTTTAGTTTCGGCAACGCCCACTTCTACGGATCGATGGGCGGCCAGCCTCTCAACAAACCTGTGGTGGGCATGGCCCCGACTTCGACCACGCGGGCTACTGGCAGGTGGCCTCAGACGGCGGAATGTTCAGCTTTGGCGACGCCCACTTCTACGGCTCGATGGGCGGCCAACCGCTCAATCAACCGGTCGTCGGTATGGCGGCGACGCCGGATGGAAAGGGCTACTGGCTGGTGGCCTCGGACGGCGGCATCTTCAGCTTCGGCGACGCCCACTTCTACGGCTCGATGGGGGGCCAGCGCCTCAACCAGCCCATCGTGGGTATGGCCTCGACCCCAGATGGGCTGGGCTACTGGATGGTTGCTTCAGACGGCGGCATCTTCAGCTTCGGCGACGCCCACTTCTACGGTTCAACCGGGTCGCTCGCCCTCCGCCAGCCCATCACCAGCATGGCAGTGGCGCCAAAGGGAGCGGGCTACTGGCTGGTCGCTTCCGACGGGGGCGTCTTCACCTTCGGATCGGCGACCTTCGAGGGCTCGGGCGCGGGTACACAAAACGGCCAAGACACTGTGGCCATCATGCCGACAAGCCACCGGTAAGGGTTATCTCTTGGTGAATGGCGCCGGAGCTGCCACCAACTACGGTGACGCGCCCCAGTTCGGGGACGTCACAACGACGGTGTCGTCGTACCCCGGTCACGTGGTCGACGGCGCCACGACACCGGGCTGATCCTGAGGTCCACGTCTGACCGTCGTTACAGGCTGTCGGAAGGCAGCGACGAGAGTCGGGCGAAGCGGTGGAGCCGACCCAAGCGACCCAGCTGACCGGCGTCGATGCCGTAGTCCGCGGCGTGGAGGAGTCGGAGATCTCCTCGGCTGTTGCCGTAAGCCCACAGCACCGGTTGCGTGGTTCCTGGTCCGGACATCCCATTACTGCGCATCCACCCGACCACCCGCGCGTATTTTTCGGCGCCGCGGCAGTTTTTCCCTTCGTAGCGCCCGGTGATGAGTCCGCCGCCTCCAACGGCCAGGCGGGTGGCGAGGACGCCGTCCACGCCCAGGATGTCGCCAACGGGATAGATGTAGCACTCAGGGGAAGCTGAGACGATGAGTACTTTGTGTCCTTGGGCTTGATGCCAGGCCATCCGGCGCCGCACCGTTGGTCGTAGGTGTTTGCGCAGATGGCGTTGCGCAAAGGTGGCGGCCGTGCGGTCGAGCTGCGCTGACGGTATGCCGCCGAGGAGCCGGGCAAACAGTTCCTCCTTTGACTCGTCCGCGGCCGAGCCGCCAACGACGGCGGCTCGAATGAGCTTGGGCGAACTGCGCACGACGGCAGCCACCACAGGGAGCAAGCCCCGCACGGCAATGAGAAAGGGGAAAACGCTGCCCCCGTTGGTCAAGGTGCCGTCGAAGTCGAAAGCAGCCACCGTGGGCGTGGCATCGATGGGAGCGCTGTCCGCACCCAGATGATGGGCGTCAGTCGATTCGGATGTCAACGGGTGGACCCGCCTCGACCGGCCCCGGCCGCGAAGCGTGCGGCACCGGCCTGCGTCTCACCGCTCGCCACCACTTCGCGTCCTCGCCTGGCTTCATTCATGGCGGCCTGCTCTTCGGTCAGTCCCCACTGCTCAAGCGATGAAAGTCGGTCGGACCGCATACAGAACTGGGGGAGGTCGGCCAGGCTGAGGGCGAGTTCCTTGGCCTCGGCCAAGGCCGCACCAGTCGGCGTCAGTCGATTGGCTAAACCGATAGCGAGTGCTTCGTCGGCTTCCACGGCCCGTCCCGTCAAAATGAGATCCATGGCCCGACTCTGGCCAATGAGGCGAGGCAAGCGCACCGTGCCGAGATCGCACAGCGGCACACCGAACCGTCGACAGTAGACACCGAAGGTGGCACCTTGGCCGACGACTCGCAGATCACACCAAAGGGCCAGTTCAAGTCCGCCGGCCACGCAATAGCCCTCAACGGCCGCAATCACTGGCTTGGTGGTCGTCATACGGGTCGGGCCCATGGGCCCGTGACCCTCGAGCGGAATTGGGCGCTTGTCACCCTCGGTCACGGCCTTGAGATCGGCGCCGGCGCAGAAGTGGCCGCCGGCGCCGGTCAAGATGGCGACGGATTGGCGTTCATCTGCCTCAAATGTCTCGAAGGCGACTCGAAGGGCGGTGGCCGTGGCACTATCCACGGCGTTGCGGCGCGCCGGTCGATCAATCGTGACTACGGTCACAGGTCCAGTGTTTTCGACCACAACGGTCGATGGCTCGGCGTTCCCCATGGTGCGATTCTCGCACGTCAATTGCAACCGTCTCGCCGCCTTTGGGGAATCTTGACCAAAGGGGTCGACAATTGCCGACCGAGCCGATAGGGTGGCTTTCTAGACAGAAATGAGGCGTGCACGGGCCATCATCGGCCCGGCGCCACGGCATCGATAGAAATCGATAGAAGGAGTACTCCATGGCAGTCCGACTTGGTGACATCGCGCCCGACTTCACGGCGGACACCACTGATGGAACCATCAATTTTCACGAATGGCTCGGCGACAGCTGGGGCGTTCTGTTCTCCCACCCGAAGGACTTCACGCCGGTTTGCACCACTGAACTGGGTGCTTTCTCGAAGGCTAAGCCTGAGTTCGACAAGCGCAACGCCAAGTTGATCGGCCTGTCGGTGGACTCAGTCGAGTCCCACAAGGGCTGGGCGGGCGACATCGAAGAGACACAGGGCAGTGCTTTGGCCTTCCCGTTGATTGGTGACGAGGACCGCCAAGTGGCTGACCTCTACGACATGATCCACCCGAACGCCAACGACACGCTGACCGTGCGTTCGGTCTTCATCATTGGACCAGACAAGAAGATCAAGCTGACGCTGACCTACCCGGCTTCCACCGGTCGCAACGTGGACGAGATCCTTCGCGTACTCGACTCCTTGCAGCTGACCGCTGACTACCAGGTGGCCACGCCCGTCAACTGGACCGACGGCAACGATGTCATCATCGTGCCGGCCGTCTCCGACGACGACGCCAAGACGAAGTTCCCTAAGGGCTTCAAGGCTCTCAAGCCGTACTTGCGAGTGACCCCTCAGCCCAACAAGTAGTTCCATCGGGGCTCTGTCCCACGATCGAATGCGTCGACCACTGCCGGCCCAACGGGCCGGCAGTGGCGCGTCTGGCCACAGCTGACGTCACCGTCCGCGCCCCACAGTCGGAGCCTTTGGGGCTGACCGGAGGCGAGGTTGGCCGATTCCGGGATGAGGAGGGCTAGCTTGAGGCCAGGGCCGTTGGATCAGTGAGTTCATCGCGCAGGGCTCGTTTCAACACTTTCCCGGCCGGATTGCGAGGCAGGGGAGTGTCGCGAAACCAGATGTGAGTCGGAACCTTGAAGCCAGCAATGCGATCCCGGACATGCTTTCTCAACTCGTCCGCAGTGACTTTTTCCCCCGGTCGAACCACAATGACGGCGCCGACTTCTTCGCCCAGTACGGCTTCGGGAATGCCGATCACCGCACAGTCAGCCACCGCCGGGTGCTCGAAGAGGGCATCTTCGACTTCAACGCTGTAGACGTTCTCTCCCCCTCGAATGATGACGTCCTTGGCCCGATCGACGATGAAAATGAATCCGTCGTCGTCCAAGCGGGCAACGTCTCCGGTGTGGAGCCACCCACGTGTAAAGACCTGAGCTGTCTCTTCGGGCCGCTTCCAATAACCCCTTACGACCTGGGGACCTCTGACCCAAAGCTCTCCCCGCACCTCGGGCCCGCGAGGAAGCGAGGGGCTGGGCACCTCGCCTTCGTAGTCCTCGGGCACGATGGCCACATCGGTTACCGGCACGGCGGGCCCAACGCTGTCGGGCCGCTCCTCGTAGTCGCGACCCTGGTTCATGGATGTGACGGAGGACGTTTCAGTTAATCCGTAACCGTTGGCCGGTTGCCCGACTGGGAACGTCGCGCGGATTCGTCGAACGAGTTCTGGAGGTGCGGGCGCCCCGCCATAGGACACCGATCGGATCGATGACGTGTCGCGTTTGGTGAAGTCGGGGGAGTCCATGACCTGCATCACCATGGCCGGGACCCCCCCGAACGTGGAGATCTTTTCGCGTTCGATGAGTGCAAGTGCTCGCTCGGGATCGAAATGATGCATCATCACCAGTTTCCCGCCCGCGGCGGTGTTGGTGATCAGCACGGCATGGCATCCCGTCACGTGAAACAACGGCACGGAGAGGAGATAGGAGGGTTGGGTCTTGCCACCTATATCGACAAAGGATGACCCGAAGCGCATTGTGCTGCGCGAGTTGATGAAGAACAGATTCATCAGATTGGTGCAGGTGTTGCGATGGGTACCGACCGCACCTTTGGGCCGACCGGTGGTGCCAGAGGTATAGAAGATGGTGGCGTCGTCTTCTGGATCGATGTCGATCTCAGGAGGCGTGGCCGAGGCATCGACCGGACCAAGGGCTGCGGCAAAAGGCCATTCGTCCACCGGGGGAGAGCCACCGGCGGCCCGAAGCGGCGGCGCCGGCGCAAGCTCGCGCTTTTCGTCGGCCACGATGAGGGCGGTCAGATTGCTCAATCCGCCGAGAAAGGGTCGGATGATTTCGGCTCGCTGGCGGTCAACGAAACAGATCTTGGCGTCTGAATCGGCCAAGGCATAGCGAAGCTCATCCCCTGTCCACCAGGCGTTGAGCGGTACCACTACGGCGCCACAGGCTGCGCTGGCCCAAAACGCCATGATCCATTCGGGCAGATTGCGCATGGCAATGGCCACACGGTCACCCTGTTTGACGTTGAACTGGTCGCGCAGTCGATGGGCCAACGTGCTGGCAATGCGGTAGTGCTCGGCATACGTGGTGCGCTCGTCTTCGTAGACGAGATAGTCAGCGTCACCGTGGCCAAGTGATAGATCGAGGACGACGCGTAGGTTGGCTGGAGCGTTTTTCCAGGTTCGCGTGGGTTCTCCTCGAATTTCGAGTGTCTCCATTTCGAACGTCTGACCTGGCGCGGTCAGATTCTTGGTTGCTTCCTCGAGCGTCATCGGCGCTGCCTTGTCGGTCACGTACTGCTCCCTGAGTCGTTGTTCGGTGCGAGTGGTGGCTTAAAAACGGCATCTCGGAAGTAGGCCAACTCGGCCACACTCTCTTTAATGTCGTCCATGGCCCGGTGCGATCCCTTTTTGGTCGGAGCGGCCGCAATCGATTCGGGGTACCAGCGCTGGGCCAACTCCTTGATGGTCGAGACGTCGACCGATCGGTAGTGGAGAAACTCTTCGATCTCGGGAAGGTAGAGGGCGAGAAAACGGCGGTCGGTGCCGATGGAGTTGCCAGCCAGGGGCACGGTCCTTGGTTGAGGAATATGGGACTTCAAAAAGTCCAAGGTGGCCTCACCAGCTTCGGCCAGGGAAACGGTGGACGCTTGAATGGCCGACAGAAGACCGGACTTGGTGTGCATGTTCGTGACGAAATCATCCATTTCCGAGAGTTCGGCTGGGGTGGCCGAGACGATCAGATCGGGACCCTCAGCGATCACGACCAGGTTGTCGTCGGTGACGAGGGTGGCAATTTCCACAATGACGTGACGACCGGGATCAAGCCCCGTCATCTCAAGGTCCATCCAGGCCAGCATCGAAGGGATGTTACCGGGGAGTCATCACGAGGCGAAGAGAGGAGTCCGAACCGTTCTGGGCTGAGCCCCAGTAGTGAGCATGGCCGGTACCGGTAGTGTCGTGCGATGCTGCCCGTGCCGATCCATCGGATCGATCCGGATGTACCCATTCCGAGCTACGCCCGAGAGGGTGACGCCGGTGCCGACCTTCACGCTCGCGCTGGCGTGATGTTGGCCGCCGGAGGCGGTCGAGCACTGGTGCCGACTGGGTTGATTGTTGCCATTCCGCCAGGGTTCGCCGGGTTTGTCCAACCTCGAAGTGGTCTGGCGCTGAAGCACGGCGTGACGTGTCTCAACACACCCGGTCTCATTGACTCGGGTTACAGAGGAGAGCTCCAAGTCCTCCTCGTCAATCTCGACCCCGACCTTCCTTATGAGGTGGTTGCGGGTGATCGGATAGCCCAGCTCGTGATTCAACGCGTGGAGATGGCAGCGTTCTCCGAAGTGAATGAAGGCGAGTTGCCAGAGGCTGAACGTGGCGTGGGTGGATTTGGACACAGCGGCCGGTGAGTCCGCCTCTTCGGATTGGTCGCTGACGTGGATCCGCTCGACGGGATTGACGCCGCTTTCTTGGCCCTGGAGACCCCGACCAGCATGTTGCATGTCGCTGCCGTCCTCGTGCTCGATGCGCCAGAGGGCCGACGGTCGCTCTTCTCGCCCTCCACTCGATTCGCCCAAATCCGACGACTTATTGAGAGCAGAATCGACCAGGTCGTGCCGATGCGCCAGCGAGCGGTCAAGGTGCCGCTTGGCCTTCATCATCCCGTCTGGATCGACGACCCTGACTTTGATCTGAACGACCATCTGAGCAGAGCGAGCTTGCCTCAGCCCGGAGGAAGTCGCGAGCTTGACGAGCTGGTGGCAGATTTTGTCAGTCGACCGCTCGACCCCGACCGCCCGCTTTGGGAGATGGTGATCGTTGAAGGCTTGGCTGAGGGTCGCATGGCCGTTGTGGCGAAGATGCATCACGCCATCTTGGATGGTGTCTCGGGGGCTTCTCTCTTAGCAGCCTTTTTTGATCTTGGCCCAAGAGAGCGCACCTTTAGTGGTGAGATCCATCGATCGCAGTGGCGACCCGAACCTGTTCCCTCCCGCACTGAGCTGTTGAAGTACGCGTCTGTCGTCGATGACCCATCAGCCCAGTGTGATGGTAGATGCGTTCAACCGTGGCGCCGAAGCGATTGCAGATGTCGGGGCCCAGAACCGAGAGTTGGCGGACGCAGGTGAAACGCCGCCGCCGGCACCCTTTAGCGCACCAAAGACCTCTCTCAACGGCAACCTCTCGGTCAGACGGCGTTATGCCTCCTTCTGCGCCCCCTTAGAGGACGTCAAGCTTGTTCGACGCGCCTTTCGGATGCACGGTTAACGACGTCATACTGGCCAGTGTGGCCGGCGGCCTTCGTCGCCTCCTTTCGATGCGAAGCGAGCGACCTGACGGCGCGCTCGTGGCTCTGGTGCCAGTGTCTGGAAGGTCAGCAGGTATCGCCCCATCGGGGGTAGCCGGCACCGGCGAACTTGGGAACAAGATCACGGGAATGTTGGTGAGTTTGGCCACCGACATTGACGATCCCGTTGAGCGACTCATGGCGATAGCGAGTTCGTCTCACGCGGCCAAAGAACAAGAGACGTTGACCGGAAGCCAACTGTTCCACGACGTGACACAGATCGCCCCTCCTGCGATCGCTCGTGGCTTGATGAAACTGGCCAGGGGTCTCGGCGTGTTCGACCGTCTGCCACCGCTGTTCAATGCCACCGTATCGAGCGTGCCCGGACCTGACTTCTCGCTGTGGTGTGCCGGCAGCAGAGTGGTCGCGGTGTATCCCGTTGGGCCAATCACTGAAGGATCGGGGCTCAACGTCACCACCATGACGTATATGTCGTCGGTGTACTTCGGACTGTTGGGCTGTCGACGACTAGTGCCCGAGATACAAGATCTGGCGATATTGGTCGATGACGCCTTGGGGGAGCTCGTGAACTCAGCCCTGGGCCTAGAGGATGCGGCGGGCTAAGCCAAACAGTGAGGAATGCGGTGAGAGCTGGTGTATCGAGGGGCGTTTCACGAACAAGTCCTGGTGCAGCTAATCTCTCCGTCACACGCGGACGTGGCTCAGTGGTAGAGCATCACCTTGCCAAGGTGAGGGTCGCGGGTTCGAATCCCGTCGTCCGCTCAAAGGAGAAGTGCAGGTCAAGGGAATGATCTGCGAGCATTTTTGGATCTAGGCGGACCAATAATTACGAACGCTGTCCGTCCTTTGTCCGTCATACGGGGGGAGGGATTCGATGAACCACACGTCTTTTGTCGTGGTTCAGTGGGGAGATGTCGCAACTTGGGCGGTCGCCATTGCGGGATTTTTGGCCTTCGTCGGAGTCATCCTTGGCTTATTTATCGAGGGCAACCGCAGAAGATCTGACATCGCCCGCATCGACCAACAGAGACACGACGACGCAGTGAGTGCACAAGCTCGTCTCGTTGGTGCCTACATCACGCCAGTTTCAATTCCCTCGCCCGGCCCAGCGTTGCCTGGAATGAAAGTCACAATTACGAACGGTAGTGAGCTGTCAATCCGAAATGTTCAAGGTCATCTAAACCGAAGAGGTGAGACGAATATTTCGGCGAGCACCCCGACGCTATCTGGGCTACGGCCCAGTGAGGATCATGAAGAAATCATCCAAGTAACTTCGGGCGACTATGAACTTCAGTTGGACTTCGATGACGACGCCGGCATTCAGTGGTCCAAATATGGACCGAAGGGGCTCCTCATCCGAGCTTCCGAAGCGAGCGGACCTCCGGTTGCGATTCGACATCCCCGTTGGAGGATAGATATGTGGCTTCGAGGGATTCCGCCAGCGCCGTTCGAGCGCTAGGGAACAGGTGTCCATAACGGTCTGACGTAACCCTGATCGAACTGTGTCCGAGGTGGTCTTTGATTTCTTCCATATGCCGCCCATTGGCAATGAGGAGAGCCGCACAGGTGTGGCGCAGGTCGTGAAACCTCAGTCCGCCGGGGAACTCCTTACCTCCGTCACTCAACGCCTCCACAGCCGTACGAAAATGGCGTCGATAGAAGTTGCGATGCCGGATCGGCCCACCTTCCTTTGCGGTGAACACAAATCCGCCAACGGATGGATACTTCTCAACGTGAGCCGCCAGTATTGCTGACAGGAATCGAGGTATTCCGATCACTCGATTTCTGCCTGTTTTGGTTGGGCCAAACGCGAGCTCTCCACGGATCTCGCTCGCCGCTCCGGTGACCGAGATGGTGCCGCCGAGTTCGCCGAGATTGAGCGCACTGGCCTGAAGAGCAACGAGTTCACCGGCTCTCAGTCCACCGTAAGCGGCTGTGAGGATCAAAGCCCGGTAGCGCTCGTCGATCTGTGTCGCGAGTACGTTCACTTGATCGGCTGTAAGGAAGTTCATTTCTTCGCGGTGCCGTTCCCTCGGAAGGCTGACGCCGATGCAGGGGGACTTAGCGATCATCCCGTCATTGACGGCCTGGGCAAAGACCTGAGATGTCGTTAGAAAAATGGCTTTGACCGTACTCGGGGCCTTGCCGCCTCCAGTCAACTTGGCGACGAACGTGCGCACGTCGCTTGGGCGAACCGCAGACATCTGCATGTCGCCGAAGAAGGGGATGGCGTGGTTATCGAGCCGACCGTCGATGTTGATTCGAGTTCGCTCGCTGACGTCAGCCTTTGTCGCTCTCCAGGATTTGGCATACGCCCGGAACGTCACCTTTCCGGCCGCTGGATCCACCCATGACCCTCGAGCGATATCGCCGCCGTTTGTATTGAGCCACGCCTCCGCGTCGACCTTGCGCTCGAATCGCTTAGTCCGCTCCTTACCGTCCGGGCCAGTGAACCGTGCCTGCCAACTTGAAGTGACTTTGGCGGTCCGAGCGGACTTGTAGGTCTTCTTTTGGATGTGGGCCATTTCAGTCAATCTCCTTCTTGATCGCTTCCGATTCGTCCAGCGTCTCTTCGTAGGCTCTAAGTGCTTCTATAAAGCTGTTGCCGTCGCCGCTTGCGAACGCAGCTCGAACACGCTCAAGCTCCGCTGAGGGCGCGTCGGGCTCGGGCCGATCGCTCGACAGGTAGACGAGAGCTTCGTGAAGGACCTGGTCTGCCATTCCGGATGTCCGGTACTGATCAAGCATGCTGCGGGACTGTTCTCTCGAATACTCGTATCGGTCCATCAATATCCGAACAGGATCGAACGAGGGCATACCTGCAAGCAGAGAAATGCCGCGTGTGGCAGGAGTTCGCCTCCAGCCTTTCCGCGGGTGGTCCGAGACAGAATGCCCCGATCGCGAGCTTCACGAATGATGTCCGGTACGTATGCCACCGCAACGGAATGCCGGTCGTGTATTTCATGGAGTTGTCGCGGATTACCGATCGTCTGAACGTACGTCTGCGCGATCTCAGCAAGCCATCGATCGCGATTGGGATCCCGCCCTTGATCTTCGAAGGCCCTTAGCCAGACCTCGGCTTCGTAGAAGGCGATGCGTCCCGCATCGGAGCGCGACTCGATCCACCTTTGGGTCCATGAGGTGATCCGCTCCCTGGCAGCTTGCTTGATTGACTCGAGGGGAACCGCCTGCAACTTCCTTCGGGTTAGTGCCGGCGAATCCGCAGATCTGTGAATCTCGATGCCGACTAATTCTGGCCCGTCAAAACTGACTCGAAACCAATAGCCGGGCCAATCATCCCCTGGGATTTCAATCTCGACCCATGCGTCGCCACTTGCACCAGCGACAAGCGATGGCAGCAACCACCGGTCTTCGCCATCAACCCTCCGCACCGTTGGCGCAACTTTGGGTGTCGGTGCATTACCTGATCGGTCCTTTGCCATTCCCAAAGCGTAGTGCAGTATGGGTAACAACATCAAGTATTGCCAAAGGAGAGCAAATGACCAGTACCGCTAAGGATCCCGGTGAGCTGCTGGGAGTCGATCGAATGACCGACGAATATCCGTGGTCGGCGGGGACGTTGTACGCCTGGCGCCACAAAGCTCAGGGACCGCCTTCTGTCCGGTTGGGCCGGCGAATCTTTTGGCGACGCAGTGACGTCGAATCATGGATTGCCGATCAAGCCAGAGCTGAGCAACGCGGTCGAGCCGACCACGCCCACTGATGGCCCGTCCCCGAATGGTCAGGCCCGAATGGCTGGAACGCAGAGCTCGAGAGGGCATGTCTCTTCTGGCTCAGATCCTCAGCCTCATACTTCCGCTCCTGGCGGACGATCACGGTCGATTGCTCGATGCCCCGAAGGCCATCGCCGGCGCTGGGTTTCCGCTTGAAGACGACATCACGACGGCCATGGTGCGCGACGCACTCGATGAGATCGAAAAGGCTGGATGGATCCGTCGCTACTGCGTTGACGGAGTGCGATGCATCTATGTCGAGAACTGGACGGTGCTGCAGAAGGTGGATCATCCGAGCAAACCGACACTTCCAGAACCACCCTCGACAGATGTTGTGAGCATCTCGGGAGAACTTCACGAGGATCTCCCGAGTGTCTCAGATGATGGTCTGGAGAAACTCGCTCCCAATTTAGTTCAGTTGGAAGGTAATTCAGTTCAAGTCAATGTAGGGAGAAGCGGTCGAAGCACCGCTGCTCCAGAATCCCTCGCCATTCCCGAATCTCTTCGGGCGCAATATTTCGATCTCGACGTCGACGACGAGCTCACCCGGTTCCTTGACCATGCACTTTCCGTCGATCGTCGGCTTGTCGACTGGACCGCTGGATTCCGCAACTGGCTCAAAAAAGCCCGTGACTTCAAGGCCAGTTCGAAGACAACTGCAGCACAACAACATGCCAGTGGAACGGAGTTCCTGATTCGGGAGGTACAGGCCAACCATGCAAGCTAACGACGTCACGCAGTTGCTGCTTTATGGCTCAAAGTTATGGGGACGGCAGTTTCCAGTACCGACGGAGCGCCAAGACCTGGCGCTCACTCAGCAAGTGTGGTCAGACATGCTCGGAGACTTCGATTCTCGAGATGTGCGCGCCGCAATGGTGGCCTGGCAAGGAGATTGGCCGCCAAATCCGGGCCAACTTCGCAGGGCGACTCAGGAGTTCGTACGTCGATCAAACGGCGATGCCGGCGTACCTGATCTCGATCAGGCATACGCCGAAGTGCTCGAAGCCGTACGGCGAATCGGATACACCGGTTCGCCTGAGTGGTCGCACCCTGCCGTCGCCCAGGCAGTGCGTGCCGTAGGTGGTTGGCGGGCCATATGCGAGTCCGACAACGAGCCAGCGCTAAGGGCCCACTTCGCTCAGATGTACCGGTCAGCCTCAGCTCGGATCACCCGTGAGAGCGAGGTCGTTGCACCTGCCATCTCCCGTCGGCTGGCTGAAGTTGGCGATGGACGTATCGACCCAATGGCCGTGCTGGAGCAAGTGTCACGGTGATGGAGAACACCGACACGAAGGCCGCACGATTGCTCACACAGGGCTGCGTACAGGTACTGGCGTGTATGCCCGAGCATGTCACCGCTCGCGTGCGAGGCGACCACGGCATCCACGACGTCAACCTCAGCGGTGGCGTGTGGTCATGTTCATGCCCAGCGCTTGGCTGGTGTTCACACCTGGCGGCCGTGTACTTGGTCAGCGTGCCTCGCCGTGACCTAGGTGGGGGCGAGTCAGGGTCACGGTCCATGGATGCTGGTGACCGCCCACTGTCAACTTCTCCCTCCCCGATTCTGAAACATGCGCTGACCAGGGAGTATCCGGGGTGAGTCGTGGCCCCAACCACGGTTCTGCGACCCGTACGCCCGTGCGCTCGCCGGATCTACGGGATCCAGGGTTTTCTAAAGCCAGGACACCCCGGGCGAGTCGCCGTTTTTCGGCGATTGTGGCCCCCGACCCGCATGCCCGTACCGCGCACCCTCCCGACATTTGTCGTAACTCGAGGGGGTTTTGATGGCTCGCTATTTTTGGGCGTGCGGATTCGATAAGAGCATCTTGGCCCCGGGCGACATCCTCACCTACCCGAGCGTGTGTCCGGTTTGTGGCGAGCCGTTCTATCGATCGACTGGCCGTAGCGGGCAACCGCGGACCTACTGCAGCCCGAAGTGCCGGCAGAAGGCCCGACCAAAGCGACCCAGCCCACCTCGCCCCATGGTCGCCTTCACTTGCCAACGGTGCGGTGAGACCTTTGAACGAAAGTACCGGGCCAACGCCAACCCGACATTCTGCTCGGACCGATGCCGATCCGCAGCTGCCCGAGCCGATGGCAGCAAGGTGGACAAGCCACGACCTGGCCAGCACCTAACGCGATACCCAGAGCGAGTCTGCGAAGTCTGCGGTTTGGTCTACCGACCCACCTACGAAGCTCAGCGGACGTGCGGGCGCCGCTGCGGCCATCTTGTGAAGTCGGCCGAATGACCATCTCACGCCAACCTCCTACTTTGCTCTTCGAGCTCGGTTCAGCCGTAGCGAGCCCTGCGGTGTGCGCCCAACTGGCCCAACCGCTCCGCCGACTTTTGGCTGAAGTTGCAAGGCGAGACGGAGTGACCATCCCTGACTCCGTGGCTGCCTTCGCCGAAGCCCTAGAGACAGGCGCCCGTCTCTACCGCAAGCGTGCGGCTCGCGCCGCCGCCGAGGTTTCCGCCGAGGTTTCTACGGAAACCCCTTCAAGGTTTCCGTCCGTCACAGTCGACCTAGTGACTTATTCAGCCCCCGAGTTCGCCAAGCTCATGCATTGCACGCCGCAGGCCGTCGCCAAACGATGCCGGAGCGGTTCACTGCAAGCGACCAAGGACGCTCAGGGCAAATGGCGCATCTACGCCGACCAGGAGAACGCATGACACCGAAACCGAATGACGATCGATTGGCTGCGATTGAGCAAGCGATCGTCGACCTCGTCAACGTGGTGACCGATGGCAAAGGTGCCGAACGCCTTCGTCGAATGATCGCGACTGGAACAAGCGACGCGGCGAACCGGCTCGCGAACTTCATCGAAGAGGTGGCCAAGTGACCACCCTCGGCGAGAGGATCGAGCGCGACCAGCTGCTTGCCGAGGTCAAGGAAAGGGCTTGGCAGTCGAAACGACGCGGTCAACGGCTGGACCTTGAAGCTCACCTACGGGCCCAGCGTGACAATTCGATCGTGGCAGCCGAGACCCTGGCTTCAATGGACAACCAGACCGATGCCGCCGAGATCGGAATTGATCAAGCGTTGGAGGACGCTGAGCGTGCTGAGCGCCAACTTCGCATGCTCAACCCGGTGCGTTCGGTGGAGGTTCGAGCGGAGCCCCTGACGTACCACGAAGGTGGGCGCCATAGTTTTGTCCGCGACACCCTGGCCTATAACTTCAAAAACGAAGATGAGGCCCGCGAACGACTCGAGCGCCACGGCGCCGAAATGGCAGTCGAACTACGGGCCCGGGATCAAAAGGCCCAGCGTGAAGCCCGTCGACTCGGCGAGACGATCGATGCGACCTTTGAGAAGCGAGTCAACCCGAATCCAACTGCCGGCCAGGGTCTCAGTTTTGCGCCGCCCCTGTGGTTGATCGATCAGTTCGCTTCAACACCTCGCCCCGAGCGTGTCCTGGCCAACCTCATTCCCAACGCCTACGACCTGCCTGCCGGTGTGTCTTCCATCAATGTTCCGCGGATGACGGCCAGCACTGTCGTACAGCCAACGTCACCGCTCTCGGCGGTGCCCGACCAGGACGTCACGGATACGTCGCTGGTGTCGACTGTTCAGACTTTCGCGGGAATGGTGGATTGCAGTTTGCAGTTACTCGAACAATCCCCGCCGGACGCAAGTTTCGACTTGGTGGTCTACCGAGATGCTATGGCCGCGGCCGATGCTCAGCTCGAAACGCAACTGATCACGGGCACGGGCACAGGCGCCCAGTTGCTCGGCTTGCTGAATATCTCGGGCATTACAGCGGTCACCTACACGGCAGGCTCGCCCACCGGTACAGCAATGTTCCCCTACTTCGGCAACGTCTTTGCCCAAGTGTCGGACGCCCGCGACCTGCCGCCTGAAGCGTGGCTGATGCGGGGCGCCCGGTACGTGTGGCTCGCCACGTCAGAGGATCAACAGAATCGTCCACTCGAGACGCCCGACCCCGGCACTCCCGGCATCGGGAGCTTGGTCGGCACGCCCATCTATTTGGACGGCGCCATTCCAGCCACCCTCGGCGGTGTTGGTGGGACGCAGGACGCCGTCCTTGCCGTCCGACCGAGCGACTTTCTTTTGTGGGAAGGCACGCCAGTTCTTGAGGTCTTCAGAGAGCCGCTTGCCGGCTCTCTCGGCGCCCGCATTCGAGTCCGGAAGTACGCAGCCGCGATTCTCGGGCGATACCCGTCAGGGATCGGCACGTTGACCGGAACCGGACTGACCGTTCAGAACGGAGAATGAGATGGCCAAGCCCCGTGTTCAGTCACTCCCGAGAAGTAGCGGCGGCATAAACCGGTTCGGCGGCGTCGAGCCGTACAACGGCAACAAACCATTCGAGCGCGATCCCATTTCGGGGACGATCCCAACCCACAAGCCGGATCTGCCCCGCGTCAATCAACGCCTTGCCGGCTTAGGCGCTGGCGATGGCGCCGATGGTCTTCGACGCCTCAACCGAGCGGTCCTGGAGCTCGCCGAGAAACTGCTCGGCGCCGACGCATTGCGAGAGGCCAAGGCGGCGGGCGAGATGCCGGCTCTCATGGGTATGTTCCAGACTCGGCGTGCGGAACAGCTCGTCCTCGAAGGCAAAGCGGATCACTACGGCGTTCCGAAACTCGACGCCGATGGTAAATCCCTCATCTCGCCGGACCTACTCGAACCGTTCACGACGATGCCGAGCGAAGACATCGCCGGCCCCTACTTGGGCAACGTGGTCACGCACGAATCCTTGGGGCCAAGATGACCAGAGCCCGAAAAGTCACCAGCGTTGAAACCCGAAGTACCGGCATCATCGTTACCAAATACTCAGACGGGGCGACGTCGTTCGACTACAGCGGCCCCGAATCGGGCAGCGGTCATCGATCTCAAGTTCTACGCACGGCCAGATCCCAAACCAAGCGTTGGGAACCGCTTTCCAAAGCGAGGCAGCAGCTGCAGGAGGCTCAGACTCGCGGTTTCAAGCGAAGCGGCCTCGCATGATTTCTCGTTCTGCCGTACCAAGGTTTTGAGACCGCCTCGGTGCGGCGGTTCGCGGGGCCGGTTGCATGAACCTTTCAGCATGCAACCGGCCCCTTCCCAGCTAGATCGCTGACGGTATAAGTACCGCCCAATGTGGTCCTCGTCGCTGCCACCTTTGCTCGTGTGTGCGATCTCCTGGTTGACCATTGGATGGACGCCGAGCGAACAGCCATTGCCCTGCTCGAGCGATCTGGGCACGTTCTCACGGGCCACGATCTTGTTGGTGGGTGACACTGACAAGCGCTGTTCCTGCACCAAAAACTCAGGTTGCCTACTGTCTGCACCATGTGGCGGACTCCCTGGCATCGCTGGCACGCGATTGTTCCCGTCCACGGGGACAATCCCGACCACTGGCTCAACGTCGTGTTAGGACTAGCCGCCGTCCTGACAATCCTTGGAGTGGTCATAGGTGGCTTGTTCGGTCTCCTTTATGGCCGTCGAGCCAGCGTGTCACTCAAGGCAACGGTCGCGGAATCCCAGGTGGGATATGTGATCGTGGCGCGACCATCGGTGAAGGCAGTAGGCGTCATCCGGGTCAGATTCCTCGGCGGTATAGCGGGGTCCCAAGTCACTGCGACCGAGATGTTCACCGACACTGCGGGTAAACCAATGGAAGCGCGGACTTACCCGGTCAGGAATCTGTTCGGTGAGGCTTTTGTCGACGGCGGCGAAGAGCTTGTGACAACCACGCTGATCGCTGTGCCGAGGCCACCGGCTTCCGTGTTCGGCTGGGCCGTTTGGGTGGAAGTACGTGCTCCAGGTCGATTTCTCGGCAGAAAGTGGATACGTGATACCGGGCATTGGTTACTTCGCCGCTGGCCTGTTTCATTCCTCCGGCGTAACGCCCCTAAGCCAATTCCGACGCTTTCTAAGGAGGCAGTTTAGCGATTGGTCATGGACCGATCAGGTATTCGTGCCCGTCCCCGAGCTAGAGCAATTAGCATGACGACAGAAGGGGGCACCGATGACACGTGAAGACTCAGAAGGACAGCAAGCCCAGGATCCGCAGTCTGCGCCGGTCGAACGGCGAGAAGAAGGAATTGGCGAGTCAAGGAAGGCGATCGCTGGGGAAGTGCCGCCACGCTTCGGATTGGTGGCAACCCCCGGAGAGGTATCCGGAACGAAGCTCCGGCAGAGCCGCCACAGGCTCCGGACGCTTCGGGCGATTCTCCGAGCATGGAGGGCGGTTCCTAGCCAGCAATGGCGTTTGCGGGTGCCTGAGAGAAAACAGGCATGTCCAGTCACTCATGCAGATCCATCTCCTGACGCGACGGGGGCCCACCCGTAGGCAGGCCCCTCGTTCGCTTCCGCTGATTGGGGGTTTCCTATTGAGGCCGCCTGATCCAGTCGGTCATCTCTTCTCCAGGCCAGCTCATCAGATCGCCCTCGATTGCGCCTCTTATCAATCGGGCTTGTGCAACCGAGCCGGCCGTCTCCGCGGCAGAAATCATTCCTCCAAGGGCAATCTCAAACCTCTTGTAGAGGTCCGAGTCGATCGCTTGCTCCACCTCGTCCATCACTTCGATGAACTGCTCAACATTGGCGAAGGTGTTGTCCCTCATGCTGGGAGCACCGTCGCGAACGCCGAGCGCCTGCGGCGAATAGAAGCGGTAGTAGGTGGGTTCGGTTGTGGTGCTCATGCCGACACCTTCCCGATGTTCATCCGTAGACCCTCCAGAGTGGCTTTCCAACCTTCAGAAAGAATCATGGGTGGTGCCTCGCCGAGGCTCAGACCGTCCAGCATCGAGAGCAGGTCGTGGCGGCGGGTCAAGATGTCCAGAATTTGACCCAACTGATAGGCAGCAGGAGGGTCACTCCAGCGATGCTTTGCGACGAATTTCGGAGAAGGTTTCGATGCCTAGAAATCCCCAGCTTTTCCGTTCATTGCCCTCCATGATCTCGGTCAACAGCTCAGATACGGCGTATAAGGATCCGGGGCCGTCAAGATCGAGTAGCAATGAATGGAAACGGCGTGCCAGTTCTTCTTGCTCATGGCCTCGGTACGTCTGGGCCAGACTGCAGCCACAGTCTTCGAAGTCGGGATTCGACTCAAAGCATCCGGGCGGTACTTGAGTGTGTGTCAGTGTCACAGTGTTCTCCTTCAGGTTGAGACACCCGAAGAAAAGCGTGCCTGACGGTCCATCGTGAGCCTGGTGGCCCTCTGTAGGATTCCGTCCATCGATGCCCCTCATCCGGGTGTCGGTCAAGGTCCCCGGTCTGTTTGCTGCAGGCGCGGGGACCACTTATTTACTGAGGCAGACGGTACACCTTTGGAGAATTCGGTGCGTGGACCGAGTGATCCACCCCAGGGTTACGGTTACAAGCATGTCTACGAGTGGTGGTGGAAGAGATAACGCCTGGCAACTTAGGCTCCGGCGAGCCTTTGGAATCCCAGATCTTGTAACGGACGACCATGCTCGTGCGTTGGTAGTTGCTTGCTCGACCCGGGAATTGGGAATACGGGCATGCCGACGATGGATGCGAAACCAGCAATCGAGCTTTTATATGACACGGTCTTGGAAATGGGAAGGAACGGCAAACTCGACGATCTGATCCTGATCGGAGACCGCGTAGATCCGTTTCATTTCACCGAGCCGATTCCAACCATGCGGATCCTTGCTGCTGTTTTACGCCACGAACAATTTCCATCTGGCCTCAGACAGTGGGATGGATTGGAGTTGGCTGTTTCGACCATCGTGGACAAGCTCAAGGCATCGCTTCGCTCCGCTCCCTTCGAGACCGACGGTGCCTTGTACTTTGGCCCACCATCCACCGTGGGGGATCCCGTTGACTAGTACCTGCCACAGCGAAGAGACGTTGAAAGCCATGGCTGGCCACGTCGTCTACGAGCAACGCATGTGGGACTGGGCACGGCAGGTTGTGGATGTGACGCCAATCACATCCCCGGAGCACAATGCCAGTGTCGAAGCGTTCTTGCTTCACTCAAGAGTCTTAGCTGAGTTTTTTACAGCCCGAAATCCGAAACCGGATGATGTCGTGGCGGCGGACTACGTATCTGATTGGACAGCCGATGACGACATTCGTGCTTTGGATCAGGCGCAGAAGTCGATTCACAAGCGGTTGGCGCATCTGTCTACCCTCCGGCTCGATGATTCTGTACAGGACCAGAGGGTTTGGTCGGACAATGCAATTCGCATGAACCGGACCTGGGTCCGTTTTCTGGAGAGCCTCAGTCCAGATAGGACCGTCTGGTTCAGTTCCGCATTGGCGCCCTAAGAACTTGTTGCTACCGTGTTGGCCTTCTCGGATCGTCGAGGAGTCCCGCGTTTTTGGTCGTGCGGGGTGGGGGTGCGGGCACGGGCGATTCAGCCCGTTCGAGGCAGACTGGTCAGGTCACGCCTTGGCGACGGCCTTCTTCAGTAACGATCGGAACTGAGCGGAGTTCACCTGGCGCAGATTCACTTCTGTAAATGTTCCCACAACGTTGCCCTTCTGAAACAGGACCATGTCGGCGGCCCCGCCCGCGGCCGTCCTGATCGAGAACGCCGCGGTCTTGCTGCCGACCTTTATGTAAGACATCGGATCGATGGTTTGCTTGATTCCGTCGCTATCGGAGGAATGGCATCTGTAGAGCAGTGTGAGCGAAGACCTATAGGCACTCTTTGGAGTAGCTGCGGCTCGAATTTGCTTAACTACGGCGGGGACCGTTCCTTTGGAGAATACCGCTGTTTGAGCGCCAAAGAGAAGTGGCGCGAGACAATCGGTCGGTGACAGAGACTGCGAACTGATCACCCATCCTGGCGGCATGTCTGAAAGGGAGAGCAGTTTGGGTTTGTTCGAGCTGGCCCCGGCCGGGGGCCCTGACAATCCAAAGAGGGCAGTGATGCTCAGCCCTACGGCGCAACGCACAAGCCGCCGACGACGACATTGCGATCGCTTAAACATCACCCACACCCCCGGTTTCGCTATGAGAACGGTACACGTCAGTTCCGCAAGGTGGCCAACAAATCGGTCGCCTTGGAGGTCGGGGACCGGACCAATGAGACACCCTCGGGATATCCTTCCCGGGATGGCGAATTTCAATGGTCCATTTGATCAGGAGTCTGACGAGCTCATTTCAGGGGCCTTCGATCTGAAGGACGCCGGGATCGATCAGCTAATCGCTGAGGGTCACGCCGACCCCAGAGGCGAGCGTGCCTACTGGTACGAAGTCCTTGTGAGTCATCCTGAAGGTCCACAGATGGCCGATGCCGAGTTTGAAATCGTCTTTGCCGGGATGGTCGGCTGATGGCCCGATCACTTCGGACGAACTTGTACCGGTCGGCTCGATTTCTTGGGAATGTCCAGGCCGCATCGAAAGGTCCGGCTGCCTACTCCAAGCGGGTCGTGAGGCGGTCGGTCTATCGAAAGACGAACCGGGCGACGGGATCGTTACTGCGGAAGCTCGGGGTTTGATCAGTCCAAGGCGACCGTAACCTCTCTAGAACAGAGGCCCCACTGGTTCGCGATTTCAAACCTTCTCTCCGGGCCATTCGATGTCGGGTCGGCCGTTCATCACATCACCGGGAACCGGATAGGTGTCTGTGTGTGGCTGCACCCGTGTGCCGGTGCTTTCAACATAGTGGACGGTGCGGAAGCCAGCAGTGGCCAGATCAATGGTCAGTTCACGGCCCTCAAAGTGTTGCTTCCAAATCGAACGCGCCAGATCCTTAAGATCCTCGACAGTTCGCTCGGTCCAGTTCAACGTCAATTTGCCGTGGGCAGCTTTTTTGATTGTGAGGCTGAGGTTGAGCCAACGGGCATGCACGATCGCGTTTCTTTCATCCGCGATCGTTTGTGATTGCTTTGCCCAGTCCGTTAGGGCAGTTTGCAGAATCCCTGGTTTTATTCGCAGGTCAGCTGCAGCCCGAATTCTCAGAAGAACTGATGAGATGGCCATTCCGGATAATCCAAGCTGAGTGGTGTCCTCATCCGCGGAGATCATCGTGCCAAGGATGTCGATTGCTGTGGCCTCGAGTCTTAGAATTCGGTGGTGATGAGCCCCAGCGCCTTGAGAATCTCGGGATCGTAGGAGCTGATTGGTGTGCCTTCATCGACAGGTTGGGAATCCATCGGAGAATGGTAAGGCTCTTCTCACCACACCGCCGTAATTGTGGCGCTACGTTGGATTTATGGACCTGCCTCCTCGCCCGATTGTGACTGAAGCAGACCGAGAAACAAATAGGGAAGGTCGCGATCGAGTCGAGACGCGGCGAGCTGATGACGTCGGAACAGCTCGCCGCCACCCGTCTCCTGAAGACCGAGAACGAGTACGCCAAGGCTCTCACTGCAATGCACGAAACGGGCGAAAGCCTCTCTCCCGACATGATGAGGTTTTTGGAAGAGCACCAAACTCGAATGTTGGAATATCTGGTCTTTGAGCCGGCAGAGTATTTTCTGGGTGACCCTGAGAGCTAGCCCGCTAGCCAGCCTCTCGTCGCAGGATCATTCGCTCCCGAGCTGACGTACCGCCCCACATGCCGACGATCTCCGGATCCGCCATGGCGAAGTCCAGGCATTCGGCTCTAACCGGGCAACCGTCACAAACGCCCCGTACGGCTTCCAGAGTCTCGCCACGGCCCGGGAAGAACGCACCGGTGTCAGTACCCCTGCAAGCCGCTCGAGCCATCCACGCCGGCCGGTTGACAAGGGACGCAAGCGTGTCGACGTCGGGCACGTCGGGCGCCATAAGCCAGGTGATGTCTACCGTCTCCACGACCACCAAAATACGGTGTGATGTCGCTTAAAAAAAAGATGGTCGCTGCGACCGCTGCGCGTTGATACTTCGTCCGTCTCCGTCCGTCAGAGGTTGAAAAACCTCACAAAACAACGCAAACGCACCAAGCAAATATCCGCAGGTGGGGGAGGGTTTCTGCTGTTCAGAGCCTCGGGCAATCCACCTTGCCAAGGTGAGGGTCGTGGGTTCGAATCCCGTCGTCCGCTCCAAAATGTTCCGGCCTCGAGGCCTGCTCTGACCGTGACGGCTCTTTGGATTCTGAAGAGACGTGTCAGCCAGGG
>CAWDLP010000019.1:0-54703 GCA_963803215.1 uncultured Acidimicrobiaceae bacterium | reverse complement strand
ATCCCCTGGCCGCGTTGATTGGCCGCTTCTTGTCTCGGCACCCCCAGGTCCGTATCGACTTGTCCGCACCCGAGGGCACAACTGACGTCGTGACCCTCCTTCGCAACGGTCAGTGTGAGGTAGGAGTGGCCGACAATGTGGCAGTCTCCGACGATCTTGTGGCCTCGGTCATTGCGATCCAAGAGCTGATCTTCATTGTGGGGCCCACGATGCAGGTGCCACCCTCCACACGATCGTTAGCTGACCTGGTCGCGGTGCCGCTCATCACCACGCCCGAGGGCACCTCAAGTCGGACCTTGCTCGAGAACGGTTTCGCCGCCGTCGATTGCACCCCTTTTATCGCGGTGGTGACGGCCCAGCGCGAGGCCATTCTTCCGCTGGTCTTGGCCGGGGCTGGAGCAGCCCTGGTACCTGAGCCCATGGCGGCCGTGGCCGTCCGCCTTGGAGCCACCACCGTCCGACCCGATCCCCCCATCGTCCGCGAAGTCTCGGTCTTGAGACGAAAGGCCACCTTGGCCCCTGCCGCACAACAGTTTGTTGCGCTCGCCACCTCTGGGTGATGAACGGAACGTCGTCAGCGCTCGGTCACGACGCGGTGCGCGCTCAGACCGCGTCGCTTTTCTCGTCAACGCGAACTCGAGCCAGCGCCAGAACCAGATTCTTCACAAACGAAGTGGTGTCGGGCCAAGGGAAATCGCACAGCGTCGACCACAGGCTGACCGTGCCGTGGAGTCCGACCCAGACCGCAGTGGCATCGGCGAAGCTGTCCACGCTTTCGGAACACCCCGCCGTCACACAACGCTCAATAGAGTCAACCAAGAGGGCAAAGGCCTGGCCCCCGAGGGTCGGGAAACGATCGTCGAGCATGGGCGATGGTGTGCCCAAGAGGGGCGGCTCGGGGTACTTCGGATCGACGGGGGCGCTCCTCGATCCGAGCGCGTTCTCCAAGAAACCAGGGGGGAACTCCCGAGCGAACAGGGCGCGGTAGAGCTCAGGATTCTCCAAGCCGTAGGCGACATAGCTTTCGCAACCCGCCACCAAGCGACCAACGTCGTCGGACTCATCGATGGACGAAATCGCCGCCTCGAGTGCTTGATAGATCTGCTCAAAGACCCGAACGACCACGGCCCACATGATGGCGTCACGATCGGCGTAGTGGGCGTAGATCGAGGGGGCGGCGATTCCCACCTCTCGGGCCACAGAGCGGAGCGTGACCTCTTCGTCTGAGTCGGTGCGCTCAATGATCGCAATGGCCCCGTCGACGATCTCTTCAGCTAGGCGACCGCCTTCTCCTCGGGCGTTTCGCCGGCGAACCTTGGGTGCGGCACCGCTGGTGCGCTTGTTCATCACATCATCACTTTACAACTGTTAGGAGATGTAGTTATAGTTACTCTTGTAAGTCAACGGATGTGAGCACTCATCTGTGAGTGATCAGTTGTGAGTTGAAAGCAAACCCGAGCGAGGAGTCCAACCATGAGCACCGTCACCCTCCACCGCGAGTCACTGGCCGGATCCTGGCATCCTGCCCCTACGGTCTGGTCCTCTGGCGAAGCCCACCCCCGCCGCAAGAGCATCCTGGTCGTCCTCTGCCTCAGCCTGCTGATTGTCACCATCGACAACACCGTGCTCAATACAGCCCTCCCCACGCTCTCGCGCTCACTCCACGCTGGAACCTCTTCACTGCAGTGGATCGTCGACGCCTACGTTCTGTGCTTTGCCGCCCTCCTCGTCACTGCCGGTGCGCTCGGTGACCGGTTCGGTCGTCGCCGGGCTCTGTTGGCTGGACTCATCGTCTTTGCCATCGGGAGTGTGGCCGCTTCCTTCGCCTCCAGCGCCGGCGTCCTCATCGCCGATCGGGTCATCATGGGGCTCGGCGCCGCCTTTGTCATGCCGTCCACCCTCTCGATCTTGAACGCTGTGTTCCCAGCCCATGAACGGCCGGCAGCTATCGGAGCCTGGTCAGCGGTGGCCGGCATCGGCATCGTCCTTGGACCAACGCTCGGGGGCCTCTTGCTGGCTCACTTTTGGTGGGGCAGCGTGTTCTTGGTCAACGTGCCACTGGTGGTCGTGGCCCTCATTGCGGTCGACCGCATCGTGCCCGAGACCATTGACGGCTCAGTGAAGCGACTCGACGTGGTGGGCACCGTCTTGGTGGCGGGCGCTCTCGTCGCCATCATCGACGCCATCATCGAGGCCCCCACTCGGGGCTGGACCAGTGCCACGACCCTCGCCGTCTTTGGCGCCGGCCTGGCCTTGATGACGCTCTTTGTTCGTCGTGAGCTTCGAATCGATCATCCGCTGATCGATCTCCGCGTCTTTGCCAGTCGCAGTTTCTCGGCCGCGGCCGGAGCGGTCACGGTGTTGTTTTTCGCGCTGTTCGGCAGTCTGTTCGCCCTGACCCAGTACCTTCAGCTCGTCCACGGCTACAGCCCGCTCTCGGCCGGGCTTCGGGCCTTGCCCTTCGCTATTGCCATGGGCATCGCCTCTCCCATCTCGACTGTTGCGGCCAAACGACTCGGTACCCGCACCGTGATCGCGGCCGGCATGGTGGCGATGAGCGGCGGACTCTTTGCGCTCTCGTTCCTTCACGCCGACACGCCCTACACCTCGGTGGCGGCCTTTGTGGCCCTCATGGGTGCCGGCATGGGCCTCGTAATGGCGCCCGCCAGCACCACCATCATGGCCAGCGTGCCCGCCGCCCAAGCCGGTGCGGGCAGTGCGGTCAATGACACGGTGCGTGAGGTCGGGGGTGCACTCGGTGTGGCGGTCATCGGCAGCCTCACGGCCGCTGTCTACGGCACTCACTTAGGCCATCAGATGGCAGCTCATCACGCCCCGGCCACCGTCACCTCTGCCGCCACCGAGTCAGTGGCCGCGGCCGATGTGATCAGCCAAAAGATCGGGGGCTCGACGGGGTCAGAGTTGGTGCAGGCCGCGCATAACGCCTTCGTGTCGGGCATGTCGGCTGGTATGCGCGTGGCCGCCGCGGTGGCACTGCTCGGTGCTGTGGCTGCGCTCGTCGCGCTACCGAGCCGTCGTCAGGGCGGACTGGCAACCCTGTCGCTGGCCCCGGTCGACCAAGCGACACACGAGTGCGACGTCGAGCGTGAAGGGTTCTGCGCCGTGGCCTAGCGGTTCCACCACCGTGGAGGCCGCCACACCACCGTCGTGCTGCTTTGTGGGAGCGCTACCAGCGCCCCATGAAGCGCGGTTGCGGTCCCCATCCGACGGGAATCCGATCGTGTTGGGCCGAGCGACACATACGGTCGGTCACCCGAACCAACATCTCGAACTCACGGCGCTCACGTCCGCGGAACGGCGCCTCACGACCAATGCACAGGACCAGCCCGGCCTGTTCAATGTCCCCCACCAAGATGCCACCTTCGCTGCGGACGACCCCGTTCGTGTCCGGACTCGAGTGGCGGTCTTCAATCAACGACAACAGCCCATCGATGGGTGGCACATCGCCATGACACTGGACGTAGATACCTGACGTCGTGTTGACCAAGGCGGACCACGAAAGATCGAATAGCGGGGCCATCGAGCCGACAATGGTGGACAGAGCGGCTGAAGGAATGGCCGTGTCCAAGATGGCCACGGCAGCAGAGATGACCTGGAGACCTCGCTCTTCAGCCTCGGCTGCCACGGGACGAACAAGCTCGATCCCCGTACCATCAACCGATCGAAGGCCGTCACACAGCGCATCGATATCCCCGCCGTCTTCTAATTCCACCAAGAACTCGTCGAAGGCCATGGTGCCGTCGTGTTCGAGTACCTCGAAACCGGCCACATTGCCTTGCGCTTGGGCGATCAGGCTGGCCACGGCCGATAACGTGCCCGGGCGGTCCGGCACTTCAATCCGGATGGCATAACGGCGCATCATGCCTCCCGGGTCACGCGCACTTCGGCCGTGGCGTGGTGATACGACCCGCCGGCAAACACGCCGCGCACCGGTGCCACGTCGGCATAGTCGCGACCTCGTGCCACCATGATGTGTCGGCTTCCAATGCCGACGGCGTTGGTTGGATCGAAGCCCCACCAGCGACCGGCCCAGGCCTCGACCCAGGCGTGACTCTCCCCCACCGCTTGGGTACCGACTTCGGCGTCGGGCACGGGGTGGAGGTAGCCCGAGACGTAACGGGCCGGTATGCCACACGATCGCAGGACAGCCAAGGCCAGGTGGGCGAAGTCCTGACAGACCCCACTCCCCGACTCGTAGGCTTCAAGGGCCGACGTCTGCACGTTGGTGGCCCCGGGCACATAGTCGAGCGACGAGTTCACCCACGCCATCACGGCTTCGACCGTTTCGGTCGGGCTGTCGCAGCGCAACTCGTGCGCCTTG
Organism: uncultured Acidimicrobiaceae bacterium; assembly: GCA_963803215.1. Classification (GTDB taxonomy): domain Bacteria; phylum Actinomycetota; class Acidimicrobiia; order Acidimicrobiales; family RAAP-2; genus CAWDLP01. The sequence continues at coordinate 50,361 of CAWDLP010000019.1, read as the reverse complement.
TCTTCCAACTCTTCGTCCGCTTGGGCGTAGTGCGTAGTGGCTAAGAACTCAGCGTGACGATCCTGGACACCAAAGACCTCGGCCCACTCTGCCCCCGGAGCACCCTCGGCCGGATGCGTTTCGACCAATGACGACCCTTCGATGGTCAGTTGTTCGTGGGGCCCATCGACGTTGAACGCCACCACTCGAGTGCCCCAGTAGTCGACATAGTTGTACTGCGCCGCGCCCGGATTGGTCTGCACACTCGACTCCAACGTGATCTGGCGATTGGTCGAGACCGGGATCTGTCGCACCTCGTTGTACGAAGCCCTCGCCGGTGCGCTGTAGGTGAACTCGGACGTATGCAGCACTCGCAGTCGCCACCCATCAAGCGCCCTCATGCGCCCGCTCCGCTGCGCCACTCGGTCGGCAGGTCGTGGGCAAAGTAACGCCGGGTAATGGCGTCGGAGACCGACGAGATGGTCCACTGCAACCGATCAAGCCGCTCGGGGAGACCCTCGGCCAACGAGTCAGGAGCTGAGTATTCGAGTTCGGCCCGGGCCAGACCAATAAGTCCACGAGCCTCGTCCCACTCGTCGTCGCGACCCACACTGATCTCGTCGAGGCAGCTCTGCGCCACCGTCAAGGAGGCAAAGGCCGATCGGGGGAAGAGGCGATAGCGCAAGAGGAAGTCGAGGACCCGCTTGGGCTCGACCACACCTTGGGACAGTCGGAGGTAGGGCTCGTAGCCTCCGCAGGAACGCAACAGCATGACCATGCCGCTGTCGGAGATCTCGCCAAAGGAGAGAGACGCCAGTTGGCGCGCCACCACATCGGTACGCTCGAGACAGCGACCGAGGGTGAAAAACAACCAGGTCTGGTCACGACTCATGGTGGTATCGGCCAAACCGGTGATCGCCGCCGTCTGGGTTTTCACGAAGGCCAAATAGGAACCGGGGCCAACCCGGCGGGCCAGATCCCACTGGGCCGGCAGCTCAGCCCAGGTTGCATTAATGCGCTCCCAGAGTTCGACCGGAATGACGTGCCGAACGGCTCTCGTGTTCTCACGAGCAGCATTGATCGAACCGGCGATCGAAGAGCGGCTCGAGGGGTCTCGGGCCAAGCGTTCGGCCACCTGCATGAGTTCGGGGTGATCATCGTCACTCGGCAGCCCCATCACAGCCAAGAGGCGCTGGGAGGCCGCCCCCGAGGCGGCGCCGCTCTGTTCGAGCGACTGATAGACGATGACGTCCAAGATGCGAGCCGTACCCTCGGCCCGCTCCACATAACGGCCGACCCAAAAGATCGACTCGGCGACCCGACTGAGAAGGGCCGCACTCATTGCTGTTGCTGCTGCTGTTGTTGCGCCACTTCAGCATCGACCGGTGGGCCCATGTCCATCGGTGGCCCGGCCGGCATGGGGGCCAAGCTGTCACGCATGGTGACGATCGGTGCGTTCATCCGACCACCGAGAACCCACGTGTCCTTCGATCCGCCACCTTGGCTCGAGTTCACCACCAAGCTGCCTTCTTCGAGCGCCACACGAGTCAGGCCGCCGGGCAACACCCAGATCTTTTCACCGTCGTTGATGGCAAACGGGCGCATGTCGACGTGGCGGGGTGCCATGGTGCCGCCAACCCAAGTTGGCGAGGTGGACAGGGCCACCAATCGTTGGGCCACCCAGGCCCGCGGCACGCGTTCAACGGCATCGGCCACCTCGTCCAACTCTTCGGGTGTGGCGTAAGGGCCGAGGACCAAACCTTTACCCCCGGATCCGTCGACCCGCTTGAAAACAAGATCTTTCTTCCGGGCCAAGGCCTCTTTGCGCTGGTCATCATCGAGCAGACGAAACGTCTCGACGTTTTGGAGGACCGGGTCCTCCTTCAGGTAGTACTTGATCATGTCGGGTACGTAGGCGTAGACGAGTTTGTCGTCCGCCACGCCGTTCCCCACTGCGTTGGCCACGACGACGCGACCCGCCCGAGCGGCGTTCAACAACCCGGGGCAACCAACCAGTGACTCGGGCAGGAACTGCAAAGGGTCGATGTACTCATCGTCGATGCGTCGGTAGATGACATGAACCGGAATCTCGCCTTCCGTCGTGCGCAAGAAGACGTCGCTGCCGTGACAGACCAGGTCCCGACCTTCGGCCAGATGCACTCCCATGAGACGGGCCAAAAGGGCGTGCTCGTAGAAGGCCGAGTTGTAGACCCCGGGGGTCAGTACCACGATGGTTGGATCAGCCACGCCTCTCGGGGCACATTGGCGCAAGGCTTGCACCAGTCGAGCCGGATAGTCAGAGACCATCTGAATGGGTTGGCCCAAAAACATCTCTGGCAACACCCGGGCCATGGCAGCTCGGTTGGCCAGAACGTAGCTCACACCCGAAGGACATCTGATGTTGTCCTCCAAGACGCGGAACTCCCCGTCTTCGTCACGGATCACGTCGATGCCAGCCACATGGATGCGGACGCCGTTGGATGGATTGACTCCATGCACGGCCCGAAGGAAGCCGGGCGAGCTGGTGACGACGTGATACGGGATGATGCCGTCGTCCAAGATGCGAGCTGAGTTGTAGATGTCGGCCAGAAAGGCTTCGAGCGCCCTAATGCGCTGTGACACTCCCTCTGAGATGTGATCCCACTCTCGGCTGGTAAAGATTCTTGGAACAACGTCGAGTGGGAATGGTCGCTCTTCTCCATCCAAGTTGAAGGTGACGCCTTGGTCCATAAAGGCCCGAGCCAGTCTGGTGGCACGACCCGAAATGTCGTCCGGATCCATCTGTGAAATGGCCGTCACGACGTCGTTGTACTGGGTGCGCGTCTCGCCGCTTCCGTCTACTACTTCGTCAACGGAGCGACTGAGCAAGCCCTCGCCTGGAGGTTTATACCCGTCGAAGAGATCGGCCACCATCGCACCATCCCATTTCGATGTTTCACCGGTGTTTCCACTGTGCAATATCTCGCGAGCTTTTTGTCTGACCCCAGCTGTGGAGGGTTTTGGATCTCTCAAAGGGACCCAATGGCGTCCGTCGAGCTGCGATGGGAAGGTGGCGTCAGTCGGCCCCGCCTGACCAGGTTGATGGGGGGTCACTGGCCGGAAAAGACTCCCGATCAGCCTCCTCTACCGGATCTGGCGCGGGCTGTTCCGATGGGTCGGATCCATCAGACGGCTGGGGCGCCGTCGTATCGTCCCTGTGACCCTGCGCACTCACACTCATGACCGACTCAGCCCACCTTCATGTGAGACAGATGGCGGCGTCCGGCGAGACGGCTCGGAAGGTGAAGCTTTCCTCCAAGTAGAGGTAGACCCGTTCGGCATCGTGATGTGAGTAACCAATGGCGAGGTCTTGACCGGACTCAAACTCGAAGTCTCCACCACGCTGGCTCACCACCACGGCGCCCTGTACACCGGGAGCCCAGACGATCGGACCGCCCAGTATTTGACGGAGGTGGTCGAAGACCACCAAGCCACCGTTCTCGGTCGTCTCGATCACGCCGGTGTAGCCGTCGGGGCCGAGCGCCAACCCATAGGGTCCGCTGACGCCACCTTCGAGCAGCACCTCAACGGCCTTGGCAACTTTGGCCGGGTATCCCGCAAAGTCGTCGCCGAGGGCCACGACCGGGCACGGTGAACCGTGGGCGATTCCTTCGATACCGGCCGAGGCCCAGCCGTGAAAGACCGCCACATTCTCCGCTTCCGCGATGCGTTGCGAGGCCTGCACCAGTTCGTCGAGCTCGAGGTCAACAGCACCCCGATCAGCGTTCATCAGTTCGTCACGACTGACTGAGAAGTCGGCTCTCAGCTCGACTAAGGGCAACACACGGCGCTTGCGGGCCGACAACCCGTCGACCGGCGTGTCAGCCAGCACATCGGTACGACCAAGGTTGGTGGATGAGTACTCCCATCCCTTGGGTCCTATGAACTCAACCAACTTGCGGGCCGCCAGCGATGGAACGAGACGATCCTTCGCCTCCGCGTCCAACAGGGCCCAACCAGCTTCGGTGATTGGGGCGTGCGATCGAAGAAGGTGGCTCACAGCGTGGCCCCCTTCAAGCTGCCGATGCCGAGTGAAACGGTGGCGTCGGCTTCGCCGTCGCCACCCTCATGTTCGGCCACATGTTCGATTTCGAGCACGTCACCGGTCGTAAAGAGATAGGTGCGCATGTGTTGGTCGAGCACCGAATCGTGTCGGCGAAGCCATTCAAGGGTCATGATGGCGTGCTCTTTCTCCTCATCGCGATTGTGACCCAAGACGGCGGCCAACTCGCTATCGGAGGTGGCGTTCACTCGTTGGTCGTACCAGTCGACCGCTTCGAGTTCCTCTTGGATCGAGGTGAGAGCTCGGTGTCGGTCGATTGTCTGGGCCGATAGGAGGTCTGCACTTTCGTGCAGTCCCGCGCTCTGTGCCATCGGTCTTCTCCTCTTCCCTGTGTGTCTCTGTGCTTCGAAGCTCTTGTTGGCCCGAGAGGCCCTCGTTGGCCACGGTAGCAGTGGTAACTCCATCCACTCTGCCCGAATTACTGCGATCTCACTCTCGTTCTTTTGCACGCCGCGGGAGTTACCCCATCCATCGACCGATTACCCCTGATTGGCCGCCTCCTGGGAGAGGCCGTGATAGGGCATACCGGCCTCTTTCCATTCGTCGTAGAGGGCCAAGAAGTGATCGCCAAACGGATCCTCGCCCACCAACGGCATGGCGGCTCGGCGAACGGTCCAGTCGTACGGAGCCAAGGCTGAGGCTGTTTCGAAGTGGGCCCGTGCTTCGGTCGGACGGTCCATGCGCAAGAGCTCGGCTGCCACTCGAAAATGGAGTCGAGCCAAGACCTCGTCCACACTCAGGTCTTCGACCGGCTGTTGGCTCGCTTCGTCGAGTTCGGGGACCTCACCCTCGGTCACCCAACGACGCACGGCTTCCAAATGCGGTCCAGACTCGACGCCAGTGAAATCCGCAAAGATGTCAGACCCAAAAGCGAGAGCATTCGGCCGCACAATGCGGTTGTTCTCGTCGATCCACACCACCGTCGGCACGTTAGAGATGGCGTAAAGCTCGGTCAGTACGTGGTTGGCATCGATCATGACCGGGAAGTCGATGCCGTCAACCCACGGGGTGACATCTTCGGGCGCGTTGTCAATGGCCACGCCCAAAGCCGTGAACCCGTCACCCTTCAGTTCGTCGTGAAGGGCCTGCCACCCCGGGAGGTCATAGCGGCAACCGCACCAACTGGAAAAAGTCACCAGAAGCTTCTTCTTCCCGGCCCATTCGTCCAGGCCATGGTCGACGCCTTCGAGATCAGGCAGGTGGAAGTCGGGCGCCTCAGACGCGGTGAGGGCGGCCCGTCGAGACTCGGCGTCGAAAGCTAAGGCACCGACAGCAACGACAGCATCAGCGCGCTCATCGGAACCCTCTGCCGCGGCCAACGCCGCGGTAACGATCGGTCGACCCAACAGAGAAGCAACGGCACCTAGATCGATCAAGTCCCCGGCGACGACCGAGGCCAGGTCTCGCACTGGCATGCATTGATCGCCCCGACAAAGACCTTCTGGTTTGAGGGTCCATCCCACCAGTTGCGGGAGGTCGCTCGTGCCCACGAAGAGTCGCCCGTCATCCCACGCACCTGACACGGTCTGGGCTTGCTCGCCAATGATGGTCACCTGGGCCACCGGGACTCCTCTCAATCACGCAACGGTCTGTTTGGGGGGGAGCGTACCGGGTCTGGGAGATCGACGGTCCAGCCCTCACGGCCCCAAGGGCGGCTCGCTACCATCCAATGATTTCATGATGTGGAGCACTTGACCTGGGGAGACACCGCAGTCGGGCGGGGACCGATGAAGGGCTCAGTCGGCCAAGTTGACGGCTGAACTCACGTGTTCTGGTCGAAGTCGAACAACCAGCTCTCCGGGCACACCATTTCGTCGCCCGTAGTCAGCGGCCCGGTCCTGGCCCATGTAACGACCGCCCAGACGGGTGGCCCACTGCAACAACTCGTCGGGATCTTCACTGATCTCGACCGGACCTTCGAGCGTCACAAAGGAAAACGGCGGAAGGGAATCGTCGACACAGAGTGCGGCCCGACCCTGGCGGAGGAGGTTTTTACCCTTCACGGTGTCCGCCCCAGTGTTAAAGACCACGGAGCCATCGTCGTCGACATCGAACCAGATCGGCGCCACATGGGGCCGACCGTCGGCCCGCACCGTGGCGAGCTTGCCGGTACTGGCGGGTAGCCGGGTCAGAAATGTCCGTACTTCCGCCTCGGTCATCGGGTGATAGGCCATGACACTCCTTTTCTCTGTTCCCGGCTGGGCCACTACCTCGGAGAACCGGCCCTGTTACGACCGGTCCTGTTACGACCGGCCCTGTTACGACACAGACGGATCAGCGTCCGTTCCTTCGTGTGCCTTCAACGCTTCCAACCACGACAGAACCATTGGGGCAAAGTTGGCCGGGTTGTAAGCATCCTCTTCGTAGGAGAACTGCATGTTCCCGGCGTAGTGCAACACGGTCACGTTATGGGCTTGATAGACCTTCCCGTCCCCTGGATCCGAGAATCGGTTTTGAATTTTGCAGATCCACCAACCCCGCTCTTCGTCGCAGACACACCAGTCGTGAGGGAACTGAGTCATAGCTCGATTCGGCCACTCCGCCATGGTGGTGGAGATCCACTGGTAGATCTGATCACGACCGTAGAAGTCGCCGTAGTGGTGTTCCACGTAGTGCGCGTCTTCCGTAAAGAGGTTGGCCCAGGGTCCCCAATCGCCCGTTTCAGCTGATACTGCGGCCACCTCGGCGTAGTGACTGTGGGCCCGTTCGAGCTCGTCTCTGCTCCACGGCCCGCTCACGACTTCAAGATCCATTCGCTCATGGTGACGCTCCTCATGGTGTCGAGATCGATAAAAGCCACGATCTCATTGATCATCGTGGTCATATTCTCCTGCATGCGCACCGGATCGCCTTCGGCCACGTAAAAGAGCATGGGATCGGTGATGTGTTCGGCGTCGGGCCAGGCCTCTTCCACAATGCCCCGGTAGGGAGGTGCCCCGGGAGTGAGGCCGCGGAAGACGGCGTTGCGTACGTAACGGCAGCGAGGCTGAATGGCTTCTGACATGGGTGAGATCCGGGTGTGCCAACGCTCGATCCAGTCGTTGAACTCGAGATCACGTTTCTGTTCAAACATGGCCACGGTGAGAACGGACGGCGAACGTTCGCCATCGGGCCAGCTCCTCGGTGCAGCCCAACGACTCTGGCCGTAGTCGCGGTACATCGATTCGACCACTTGATAGCCCGCAATTTTCGTCGCCACCTGCTGTAAGACCGCTTCATAGGCCGGTCGTTCATCACACGCATTGACCCAGATGGAAACGACGGCCTGCACCATGTGCTCGCCTTCAGGGGGCGGTACCGGTGGCGTGACGTCAGCTGCCGTGTCGTCGAGATCCATGGTGAGTCCGTGCGGAGAGAGAGCCAGCAGGTGTTCTGCCGTCTCACCCAACATGATGGTCTCGACGTCCTGGCGGCTCGTGCCCTCTGGCAGCCACACCAGATACATCAACTTCTCCACGGACGACCTCAGTTCTGCCCCGGGACCCCAGGACGCGGCTCGGACCGTAGTGAGCGTCTGGGACCGGTGCAACCGGACCCAGACGCTCACTGGATGCGTGTCCTCTTAGGCCACCGCGGGCAGGGACTGTTCCGTCGTCACTGCTGGTTCCAAGGCGGGGCCGAGCACGTCGGCGATGCCTTGGGCCAGATGAAACGTCATCTGTTCCCTGACCTCTTCGGGCACGTCCTCTAGATCAGGACCATTGCGCCACGGCAAGACGACCTCAGTCAGGCCGGCGCGATGGGCGGCCAGGACCTTCTGCTTGACGCCGCCAATGGGCAACACTCGACCCTGCAAGGTGACCTCGCCTGTCATACCCACGACCGAGCGAACAGGTCGCCCCGTCAACAGGCTCACCAGGGCGGTGGTCATGGTGACTCCGGCAGAGGGACCATCCTTTGGCACCGCGCCGGCCGGCACGTGAACGTGAAAGCGCTTGCCCGTAAAGGCCTCCGCGGCCACACCCAGTTCTTCGGCGTGCGAACGCACGTAAGAGAGTGCGATCTCCGCCGACTCCTTCATGACGTCGCCCAGCTGGCCTGTGAGGGTGAGGCCCTCGGGACCATCGGCCACACTGGCCTCGACATACAGCACATCGCCGCCTGCTCCGGTAACGGCCAGTCCAGTGACCACGCCGGGCACACTGGTCCGATCCGCCGACTCGAAAAAGAAGCGCGCTCGACCGAGCCATCCCTTGATGTCGTCGGCTTCAACGGTGACCGGTGCGGTCACCTCTTCAGCCGCCACCTTGGTGGCAACTTTGCGTAGCAACCGACCAAGCTCGCGTTCGAGCGAACGAACACCGGCCTCTCTGGTGTAGTCGGCCACCACAGTCCGAAGGGCTTCATCAGTGATGATTACCTCTCCAGGCTTCAAGGCGGCCCGCTCAGTTTGACGACCGACCAAATGGTGACGAGCAATCGCCACCTTCTCGGCCTCGGTATAACCGTCCAACCGTATGATCTCCATGCGGTCTAACAAGGGGCTCGGAATGGTGTCGATCACGTTGGCTGTGGCGATAAACAGCACCTTGGAGAGGTCGAGATCGACCTCTAAGTAGTGATCGCGAAAGGTGTGATTCTGGGCCGGGTCGAGGACCTCTAACAAAGCCGACGATGGATCGCCCCTGAAGTCGCCACCCAACTTGTCGACCTCATCCAACAAGATGACAGGGTTGAAGGTGCCAGCCTCGCGGATGGCCCGGACAAATCGTCCTGGCTGGGCCCCGACGTAGGTTCGACGATGGCCCCTGATCTCGGCTTCATCTCGCACGCCACCAAGGGCAACTCGGACAAACTTGCGTCCGAGGGCACGAGCGACCGACTCGCCCAGAGATGTCTTGCCCACTCCGGGCGGACCAACCAGGGCCAACATCGCACCTGAGCCGCGGCCTTCCACCGGGCGAAGTCCTCGCTCAGCTTGCAGCTTGCGCACGGCGAGGTGCTCCAAGATGCGCTCTTTCACGTCACTCAGTCCGTCGTGATCGGCGTCCAGGATGCGCGCCGCTTCGGGCACGTCCAAACGGTCCTCGGACTCTGTGCCCCAGGGCAGCTCCAAGACAGTGTCGAGCCAGGTGCGAATCCATCCGCTCTCTGGGTTCTGCTCGCTCATGCGCTCGAGCTTGTCGACCTCGCGCATGACAGCAGTCCGCACCCCATCGGGCAGGTCAGCCTCCTCCACGCGCTTTCTGTAGTCATCAGGGTCAGATTCGTCGCTATTACTCAGTTCGCCGAGTTCTTTACGGATCGACTCCAACTGACGCCGCAAGAGAAACTCACGCTGCGTCTTTTCCATACCCTCTTCGACATCGGTCTTGATCCGCTCACGCAGGGCCACATCAGCCAAGGTGTCGCGGGCCCAGGCCAAGACCAAGCGCAGGCGCTCTTCAACATCAATGGTCTCAAGAACCTGGACCTTCTGGTCCAAGCTCAGGTCGGTCGAGTAGCCCGAAAGGTCAGCCAGGCGGCTGGGTTCGGTGACCTCACGCAGTTGGGCCGCGATACGACCAGCCCCTCGGCTCAGCAAGATGTTCTCGAGCACAGCGCGGTACTCGCGCCCCAGCTCAATGGCAGCTTCAGTGGCGGCAGGTTCGCTCACGGGTTCGGCTTCAACCCACAACGCACTCCCCGTTCCAGGCACGCCGGTGCCAATGGTGGCCCGTTGCACGCCGCTCACCACGACGGCCGGACCCCCACCGGGAAGGGTGCCTTCTTCCATAATCTCTGAGATGACGCCAACAGCGGCGTAACGCCCTTCAATGTGGGGCACCAACAGCAGTCGTCCGCCCTCGGTTCCAGCCGCTTCGGCTGCCGCCTTAGCCTCGTCCGACTCAAGAGCCAGAGTGAAAACCATGCCGGGGAGTACCACGCCTGAGGTCAGGGGTAGCACCGGTAATGTCACATGTTGATCGGTCACAGTTCCTCCGTTCGGTCCCGCACTCTGCGGTTCGTACGTCGCTTGCGACTAGATCAACATCCATACCCCCTCCCCCTATTCCCCCAGTCCCGCCCGGCCACGATTCGGACTGGCATTTCAGGAGGAACTACCAGGTCAGGCCAAGAACCCCTCGCATCGTGGCTTCGAAAGCCACATCGTCGAGTTCTTGACGGAGACCGAGCACCATGGCGGCGTCGTCGCCCGCTGGGACCCGCAACGGGGTGTCAGGTTCCTCAATGGCTCGTGCGATGGCCTCCCCCACCACTTCGGGCGCAGACCGACCACTTGGACCCGCCACCTGGGAGATGATGTTGCTCATCTGCGATCGAAGCTCGTCGTAGACGGGGTCGCCGGCATGATCAGAGGTGTGCTTCATCCCAGGCGAGATGTAACCCGGCTCAACGATAACGACGCGAATGCCAAAGTGCCCAAGTTCGAAGTACAACGCTTGCGAGAGCGCCTCTAGTGCGTGTTTGGAGGCTGAGTAAGCCCCCTCCAAAGGAGTAGCGACACAGCCCTGCACTGAGCTGACGTTCACGATGACACCATGGCCCCGGTTCCGCCACGACGCTAAGAGCGGCTGTACCACGCGCAGCGGGCCAAGAGCGTTGGTGTCGAGTACCTCGCTCAAGTGATCGAGGGGGTAGCCCTCCAAAGGCCCGGTGCCCGGCACTGCGGCGTTGTTGACCACGGCGTCAATCTCGCCACAGGCTTGAAGGGCCAACGCGATGGAGCGTTCGTCGCGCACATCAAGCGAGAGGGTTTGTGCCACCTCAAGCTTCGAAAGGATCGATACGTCTCGAGCTGTCGCCACGACCTCGTGACCTCGAGCGGTCAGAACTTCGGAGGTGGCCCATCCAATAGCCCGCCCGGCCCCGGTCACCAGTACTCTCATCGACCAGAGTGTAGAGAAGGGTCCCCCAATATGGTGGACCCGTAGCGGCTGATCATGGATGCAACCGCTGAAAGACCCATGCAGCAACCAAGAACAGGCGGATCATGTTTGACGATGTTGAGTTGGCTTATCTTCGGTCACAGCGCTTAGCCCGACTGGCCACGGTTTCGCCCGAGGGCCAGCCCGACAACAGCCCAGTGGCCTTCGACTTTGATGGCGAGTTTTTCTGGGTCGGTGGCTTCAACATCTTGGCCACCCGCAAGTACCACAACGTGATAGCTGGCGAGCACAAGGTGGCGTTGGTCATCGACGATCTTGAGAGCGTCGAACCGTGGCGGCCGAGAGGCATCCGCGTCTACGGCACGGCGGCGGCCGTTCCCCACCACGGACAGATCGGCCACGGTGACTATCTGAGAATCGCTCCTTTGATCTCGTGGAGTTGGGCCCTCGAGATCCCCTTCAGCGCGGAGGCTGACGCGGCACGGCCATCACGCAAGCGCACGACATGGGCCAGACCCTTGGATCCGACGGGAAGTGATCCGACGTCACGCTGAATTTCACGCCCACTGCTGACGATTACGGCTCGGTCGTCGCCACGTCGGCCAATCCCACCATCTCAGCGCTGATGTCCCATAGTTTGGCCGCAGCCACACTGTCTCGTCCGTGCTTGCACGGTGGCTTGGCTTTGCACTTAATGAAGTACTCGCCGCTCACGTTGGCCACATCTGGAGAAGAGGCCAAGTAGATCGACGTCGCCGCGCCCTTCTCAGCCGTGAGAATGAACGGCTTGATGACTTTTAGACCGAACGACAAGAAGCCGCTGGCGTCGCCGTCTCGGCCATAGCCGGTAGCGACTGTTCCCGGATGCAGGCAGTTGGCCGTCACACCTGAGTCAGCCAGTCGCCGAGCAAGCTCTGTCGTGAACAACACGTTGGCCAGTTTCGACTCGCCATAGACCCGCATGCCTTTGTAACTCGTGGTCGACTGCAGATCGTCAAAGGGCATGCCGTTTCGGGCCATGTTCTGCGCCGTCGATGCCACATTGACGATGCGCGAGGGGGTGGACGTCCGGAGTCGATCGAGCAGCAGATTGGTCAGGAGAAACGGGCCGAGATGGTTTACGGCAAACGTTGCTTCAAAGCCGTCGACGGTCACCTGACGCTCGGACAAAACAACTCCGGCGTTGTTGACCAAGACATCGATAGATGGGCACCGGCCCAACAGATCAGCGGCGCCATCGCGCACCGAGGCCAGGCTGGATAGATCGAAGAGACTAAGGCTGACTTTGTCGCTCCCGGCCCGAGACGAGATCGTCTCCACTGCAGCTTGTCCACGCTTTTCGTCACGCGCCGTGATGATGGTGGTAGCTCCCGCTCGGGCCAACGCCACCGCCGTCTCAAGCCCGATGCCCGAGTTTCCCCCAGTGATGATCACCGTCTTACCGGTCATGTCCACCATTGTCACTGCCTCTCTTTGTTGGTTCTCCCAGCTTGACAGAGAGTTACAGCCCGGCCGACCAGCCGTCGGCCACGGACGTTTAGCGCCACGTATCTCGAGCCGACACCGCTCCTCGATCGGGGGTTAACAGCGTGCCGCTGAGATGACGCTCACCGTCGCGCATGTACCAGTGCAGGAGCGCTTCGGTCTGCTCCAAAGCGAGCCCGACGGTGGCTTGGGACGGCGAACCTGCAAGCAGGTTGTGGAGTTGACCGGGGTCGTCACTCAGGTCGAAGAGCAAGGGGGGAAAGAGTGCGCTTGGTGTGGCGAACTGCACGAACTTGGTGGTCGCTCCTCGCGCCACCGCCAACGAACACTGACTCATCGGGATGCCGAATGCATTCTCGGCCGCCAGATTTCCGGCATTTGAGAAATTCCACTCAAAGTGAGCGACGTCACGCCAGTGTGCTGGCGCACCTGCACCGGCCAAGAAGGGCTCGAGGGACCAACCGTCCACCTGCAACGGGACGTCCACGCCGATCCACGCACAGATCGTGGGTAACACGTCAACCGACTCAGTAAAGGCGTGCACAACCGTGCCGCGGCTCGCTGCCGCCTCGGGAGATGGGTCAACCACAATGAGAGGAATATGGAAGCTCTGGTCCCAGTAGCCCAGCTTCTCAAGCAACCAATGATCGCCGCCCATTTCTCCGTGATCGCTGGTGAAGACAATGAGCGTCGTATCCAGCAAACCGCGTTGTTCTAAATAGTCGAACAGACGGCCAAGCTGATCGTCTACTTCTCGTTGGGCTCCTTGATAGGTGGCTCGCAGTTGACGTCGCTCACCTTCATTCGGCACGCGAATCTCGTCCATATCCATAACGAGGCCGTTGAAGGGGTGGAGTTGCGCCTCTTCTTCGCGGGTGGGTGCCCCAACAAACTCGGGTACTTGATCAGTGTTAAAGAGGTCGTGGTAGCCGAGCGGATTGCGACGGGGTGGGTGTGGGCGAACCAGCGAGGCGTGAAGAAAAAAGGGCTCGTCGCCGTTCGTGTCCAGCCAATCGATGATGCCACCCACAATGAAGGCAGTCTCTGAGTGCTCGGCCCTGAAACGGGCCGGAGCCCAGGTTGATCCATGCTCGTCGGCGCCCGGAAATCCTTCGATGGGCAGGTACATATCGTGGGGATGGGCGGGTACGTCGACGCCTTGGCTTCGCAGCCACGCCGCCCACTCTCGGCTGCCTTGCTCCCAGGGATCATGGATGACGGCACGAAATCCCGGGAGAATTCCCTCGTAGGAATAGAGCCTCGGATCATCGGGCCGTACCGTTCGAGGATCGATGCTGGTGTCGGTGTACCCAAAGAGGACGGGGTCGTAGCCGACCTCTCGAGCCAAGGTGGCCACGTTTTTGAATCGAGCATCGAGGGGGGTGCCGTTTTGTACCGATCGGTTGTGATGTTGATAGGTCCCTGTGTACAGACAGGCCCGTGAGGGACCACACGGTGCTGCATTGGCCCAGTGATTGGCAAAGAGCACGCCCCGTCGGGCCAAAGCATCGAGCGCCGGTGTGGCTAGGAAGGGGTGACCTGCGGCCGACAGAGAGTCACCGCGCCACTGATCAGCCGTAATGAACAAGACGTTGCGTCGTTCCGGCGTGGCGGGCCCAGTTTCTTGGGTCGTCATATCGTTGGCGCCAACACCATTGGTAGCTCGCGGATGCCAGCGACCGTGGTGGACGGCACCCGTGCCGCCGGTCCGGTGACCTCGTAAGCCGGGAACCGCGCCAAGAACTCTTCTAAGAAGATCCGAGTCTCGAGGCGAGCCAAGCTCGCACCCAGGCAGACGTGTTCGCCGAAGCCGAAGGCGACGTGCATGGGATTGGTCGCCCGTGCGACTTGGAACTGGTTGGCCGTCGAGCCAAAGACCAACTCATCGCGGTTGCCCGAGGCGTACAGCATGATCAGGTAGTCGCCTTCACGCACATGTTGGCCTGCCACCTCGATATCTTCGGTGGCGGTGCGACAGAACGCTTGAACTGGGGTGACCCAACGAAGACACTCTTCCACTGCTCCAGCGAGCAGCGTGGCGTCACCGAGCAGAGCCTCGCGTTGGTCCGGATGCTCGAACAGGGCGAGCATCGATCCTGACAGCAAGGTGCGGGTCGTCTCATTGCCAGCAATCAGTAACGTCAGCAAAAGCATGAAGAGTTCGTCGTGCTCTAAGGGCCGACCCGCCACGTCGCTCTCAATGAGCAGTGATACCAAGTCGTCACCCGGTTCCGCTTGTTTGGCTTTGATGTGCCCCACGATGAATGCCGACAACTCGCCCAGCGCCGCCATGGTCTCTTTGGCCGGTAGGTCTGGAGACTCGATGGCGGCGTCGGACCAACGCCTGAAGTCACCCCGAGCCCCGTCAGGGATGCCGAGCAGTTCAGCGATGACCAACAGGGGAAACGGCGCACTCATGGTGGCAACGAAATCGATCGGAGCGTTTGTCGGTACTTGGTCGATAACCTGGCGCGCCATGGCTCGAATCGGTGATTCGAGTGTCGACAGCGCTCTCGGGGTGAAGCGCCGGTTGACCAAACCTCGAATATCTGTGTGGGCCGGTGGGTCCAAGTGCAAAATCGAAGGTGTACTCATGGGATTGACCGCAGCCCGGAGCGGGTCGTTCACCAAGGCTCCGCGGCCAGAGCAAAAATGTGTTGGATCTCGACTTAGGTCCCGAATTTGGTCGTAGCACGCCACCGTCCACAGGCCGGGAGCGAATTGAAAGACCGGGGCGTCAGCTCGAAGCCGGACTAAGACGTCGAGGTAGTCGGGCGCCACAAAAAACTCCGGACTGGTCGGGTCAATCTCAAAGTGCACACCCATGCGGTGAGCGTAGCGAGAACCCACAAGGGAGCACCTGTTGGCCAGCAAAGCCTACGATCAAGCGGTTCGCTCGCCTTGGAGGTCGCACCGGTGCCCACAATGTCGTCAGTCAAAAGTTACGACCAGCTCTACATCGGGGGTCACTGGGTCGATCCCTCGACGAGCGACACCATTGACGTCGTTTCTCCCGCGACCGAATCGGTCATCGCTCACACGCCAGCTGCTGGCGCCGCCGACATCGACCGCGCCGTCGCGGCTGCTCGACAGGCCTTCGATCACTCACCGTGGCCTCACCTCGACCCATCGGAGCGGGCCGCCGTACTCACTCGCTTACTTGAGGCCTACTGGACCAGGTCCGAAGAGATGGGCCATCTCGTCACGGCAGAGATGGGTTCGCCGCGGTGGTTTGCCGACATGGCGCAAGGAGGCGGGGCCGGATTCATGCTCCACACCCTGCTCGAAGTGGCCAAGACCTTTCCTTTTGAGGCCCGAGGCGAGGGCATGGGGGCCAACACGGTGATTCGCAGAGAGCCGGTCGGGGTGGTCGGTGCGATCACGCCGTGGAACGTGCCTCAGCTGGTCATCATGCCGAAGCTGGCGCCTGCCCTGTTGGCTGGCTGTTGCATCGTGGTGAAGGCCGCACCAGAAACTCCGCTCGACGCCCTCTTACTGGCTGAGTTGATTGACGAGGCCGGCTTCCCAGAAGGGGTGGTCAGCATCGTCCCGGGTGGTCGGGAGGCCGGTGAGCATCTGGTCCGCCACCCTGGTGTCGACAAGATCTCTTTCACCGGTTCGGGAACGGTCGGGCGTCGGATTGCTGCTATTTGCGGTGAACGGCTGGCTCGCTGCAGCCTCGAATTGGGCGGCAAATCAGCCGCCATTTTGTTAGAAGACGCCGACATCGAACGCACGGTCGAAGGGCTCAAGTTCACGTCATTGCTCAACAATGGCCAGGCCTGTGTGGCCCAGACCCGAATCTCGGCGCCGCGCCTCCACTACGACGAAGTGGTCGACGCGCTGGCCCAGATGGTGAGTGACCTTCCGGTTGGTGATCCCACTGACCCGGAGACCTACATCGGACCGCTCGTAAGCGCTCGGCAGCGTGAAAGGGTCAGTGGCTACATCGCATCTGGCCCGATCGAAGGAGCCGAGACCGTCGTTGGTGGGCCCGGAGCTCCCGACGGGGCGGAACGAGGGTGGTTCGTTCGCCCCACGGTTTTTTCCAATGTCGATAACTCCATGCGCATCGCTCAAGAGGAGATCTTCGGCCCCGTGTTGTGCGTGATCCCGTTCGACTCTGAAGATGACGCTGTCCGCATCGCCAACGACTCTTCCTACGGATTGGCCGGTTCCATCTGGACCAAAGAGACGGCCCACGGCCAAGAGGTAGCCAACCGACTTCGCACCGGCATGGTGGGCATCAACGGGTTCTCCCCGGACCTCTCATCCCCCTTTGGCGGTTACAAGGAGAGCGGTATCGGTCGTGAGTATGGAGCCACTGGGCTCTCCGAGTATTTGGAGTACAAATCGATCTACGGCGCACCGTAAGCGAAGTCCTCCACGGTGAGAGGCGTCCAAAGATCACTGGCCGATGGCCGCATCGAGTCTTCGACATCCTTTGTTCGCAAGTAGCCAAGAAGGTCGTTGTCATTCGGTTCCCATTTCTGGAGCCCGAGACCGCGCTGGCGTTTGACCCCGTGTTCACTGCTTTGTTGGCTGGTAGATGATCGCTTGCCAACTACCGGTCATGTCTTCGGCACACAACGCGGTGCCAGCCCGTATGGCCCACTGGACGATGAGCTCGGCGTCCGCATTCGGCGTCGCTTGTACGACAAGGCCACGTCGTGCGTTGTCCTGACGGACGTGCCAGTCGTCGGGTATGGGTTCACCCACCTGCTTCAGTTGTTGCGCGGCTAAACGACCTCGGGGATGCATGATGCCGATCGTGACGCCGAGGTTGCCTCGATGTTTGGCCTTCGGTGGCATGAGCGTGCACATGGTGGTGGCGGGTACTCGGCTACCAAAGAGGGCAAAGGGGCCACCTGGCACCGTCGCTCTCTCCTTGGCCCCATCAGTCACACCGGGTAGGAGATTGATCCAACCGTCTCCGGCCGTCACTAAAAGGCCAAGCGCCTCCGACACCCGACTGGTGTCGCTCGGATAGAACTCGATCTTGTCGGTTGGTCTGGTCACACGCTCAAGCCTTCGGACACCGACACAGTGTGTACCACGTCGGTCCCGTGAGTTCGACGGCCCGCCTGGGTCAACATCGGGCCACCTCGACCGCCCCCTTCGGACCTGTCTCCCGTTCGGTGCCGTGGGCGTCGTAGCGTGAACCTATGGACCTACTCGCAACGCTACGAACCACCGGGGCTGTTCGGGAGTTCACGAACCAACCGGTGGACGACGCAACGATCTACCGAATACTCGACACAGCACGATTCGCACCAAGTGGGGGGAATCGCCAGGCCTGGCGCGTTGTCATCGTCCGCGACCAATCTCGACGTACTGCGCTTCGTGACCTCTATCTCTCGGGCTGGTACGAGTACGTGGCTCAGGTCAGTGCTGGTCTCGTGCCTTGGGCCTCCATCACCGACCGCCAGGCCGAAAGCGAAGCTATCAAAAGAGCCCCCATCTATCAGGAACGGGCCATCGAGAATGGGGGTGGCTTTGCTGAGCACTTGGAACAAACGCCGGTACTGCTGTTGATTCTGGCTGACCTGCGCAACCTAGCCACTGTGGACCGCGGTTACGAGCGCTACACCTTCGCCGGTGGCGCCTCGGTCTATCCCTTTGCTTGGAATGCGTTGCTGGCAGCGCGAGCCGAGGGCTTGGCCGGTGTCATTACCACCATGCCAATCCGAGAAGAAGAAGCGGTCAAAGAGCTCTTCCAGGTTCCAAAAGAGTTGGCCGTGGCGGCCTTAATGGCACTCGGACACCCAACCCATCAACCGACTCGCCTCAAACGAAACACCGTCGAGTCGTTCTGTTCTCTTGACACCTTTGGCGGGCCAGCTTTTACGGCGCCTACCAATCCGAACTGAGGCGATCGGGAAGGTTGTCGCCCATCCGTGATGAACTGTCGGCATGGCACTCAACGTCCTTGGCGGCGAACTCGAACCCTGCAGCCTCGACCCGGTGACCGGTTTCTACCGGGACGGGTGCTGCAACACTGGGGCTGAAGACATTGGTATCCATACCGTCTGTGTGCGGGTAACCGAAGAGTTCTTGGCTTACTCCGCTTCGGTTGGGAACGACCTCAGTACGCCCCACCCTGAACACGGCTTCGCCGGGTTGGCACCAGGCGATCAATGGTGCCTTTGTGCGCCACGATGGCAGGAGGCGTTCGAGGCCGGATCGGCCCCTCACGTGATACTGGCCGCCACCCACGCCTCGACCCTTGAGTGGGTCCGGCTTCCCGACCTACGGCTTTTCGCGGCCGATCCGGCCTAACAGGGGACGACGCTCGACTGGTCGCCCACCCCCGTCGGCCGTCCAATCCTCAGAATTCTCTGTAATTCGGGAATAAATACGAGAATTGATGCCGTCGCGGTCAACATTGCGCCGCGATCACTGCCAGACTGCGGCTGGAGGTCAGGCAGAGTGGATGGCGACGTAGTCTCAGAAGAGAAGGTTATTGCCGCCCCAGCTGAAGCGATCTTTGCCCTCTTGGCCGACGCTTCTCGTCATAAAGATTTTGACGGTTCCGGCACAGTGCGTGAGGCCAAGCCTGGCGCCCCAGAGCGTCTCTGTGCCGGTGCCACCTTCGGCATGTCGATGAAGATGGGTGTGCGCTACTCCATGGTGAGCACGGTCATCGAGTTCGAAGAGAACCGGAGGATCGTGTGGCAATCACGCCCTCGGGGGTTCATGGGCAAGGTAACGGGCGGGCGCATTTGGCGCTACGAGCTGGAGCCTCAAGACGGCCAGACGTTGGTTCGAGAGAGCTGGGACATCTCACAGGACCACCAGAGGATGTTCTTCCGGCATGGCGGCCTGGCCTCGAAGACGGCCAAAGACATGGAACGTTCACTCACCCGCATCGCCGAACTGACGGCGACAAGTGAGTAGCTACACAACGAGAGCGCAAGATCTGTCGCAATCGAGTACAACCCGTTGGGAACTGATCATCGATCAGGCCCGTCTGGTGCCAACCACCCACGAATGGAGGCACCGTGACGATCGCTCCAATCGGCGCACCTGACACATCAACCCCAGAGCTTGTCGACACGCTTATCGACGATTCCGTCGAATCTCGGCCCACTCCCGATCACCAACGATTGAGTTGGCTCGAGCTCTCCATCACCTCGTTATTGGTCTTCGGTCCCTTGGTGGGCGTCGTGCTGGCGGGCATCATCTTTTGGCACCACGGCATTGGGTGGCTCGACCTAGGCCTTGCCCTCGGGATGTACGTCTTTACCGGCCTCGGATTGAGCATCGGGTTCCATCGTTACTTCACCCATCACAGCTTTCGGGCCCAACGATGGCTCAAGGTCACTCTGGCTATTGCGGGATCCATGGGGGTCGAGGGTTCGGTGATCAGTTGGGTCTCGCTACACCGCCGACACCACTCCTTTGCCGATCGCCCCGGCGATCCCCATACCCCTGTCCCAAGCGGGCCAGGTCGTGGACCACTGCTTCGCGGGCTCTGGCATGCCCACGCCGGATGGCTCTTCACCCGAAACGTTGTGGACGCGCAGCGCTGGGGCACGGATCTGTTGGCTGATCCGGACTTGGTCAAGGTCTCGGCCCTGGCACCGCTCTGGGCCATCCTCTCGCTGGGGCTTCCTTTACTCGTTGGATGGCTGGCCACAGGCACTCTCTGGGGCGCGCTCATGGCTGGACTGTGGGCTGGGGTCGTTCGTATGGCCCTCTTGCACCACGTCACCTGGGGCACCAATTCCCTGTGTCACTCTTTTGGGAGTCGGCCCTTTCGCACCCGAGACCAGAGCACCAATCTGGCCTTCCTGTCGCTTCTCAGTTTCGGTGACTCCTGGCACAACGGCCACCACGCCTTTCCCGTGCTGGCCCGACATGGCATGGATCGTGGGCAACTGGACATCTCGGCCGAGACGATTCGTCTCTTTGAGATCCTGGGTTGGGCCGAGCGCGGCCCGGTGGCCTACGGCTCAGCAACTGGCCGTTCGCCGCATCACTGTCGACGCCTGACTATCAAATCGCAAGGTTTGGGGTCGACTTTCCGACCGTTTACAGCCTGCGGGCTAAGAGTTGACGGGATCTTCCACTCGCGAAGGTGGCAGCCACTGTGACTTTCGCTTGGCCGGACGCGCATTCTGCGCCGAGGCGGCAGTAGGAGCGTTGTCGTACCCCGTGGCGTTCCACGGCACCGCATGAACCGGTTGAACGGTACCGTCCTCGCCGACTTTGTCCCCGGCCAGTTTGGCCGCATCAACTTGAGCGTCGTAGCGAGCAGCTTTGCGCTCTTCGGCTCGCATCCACTGCACAAAGATCGGGATCAGCGCCAACATGGTGAAGATCTCGGCCCCCATCCACAGCAGTCCCCCGCCGGCGTGTGTGCTGGACACGGTGTACATCGAAGCCGCTGACGTGGTGCTAGTGAGAAGTGCGAGGCCGAGGAACGACTCAACCGGGATCCCTATGAGCAGGTTGACCATGCGAGCCCCGTAGCTCATGTTCCAGTGAGGAATCGGGTCCAATCCGACGACCGGCCACCAGAAGAGCGTTGAGGCGAACAGAAAGCCCAGATTCACCAGGTCCATCACCCACATGTGATTCATGGCAAAGCCCAAAGCCGACGTCAAGAAGAACGCAAACATGGAGAAGTAGTAGAGAAACCACACCGGCACGGGATGGGTGAGGACCTGAAATGTCCGGCTGTTGAGAACCCCGAGCAGTCTGGTCTTGGTGGTTCGAGTCGATGTTTGCAAGGCCAGCGTCATCGGGGCACCCATGGCGAGGAACGGCGGGGCCACCACCATGAGGAGCAGATGTTGGAAGACGTGCGCTTGGAAATACGAGCCGGTGTAGATCGATATTGAAGACTGGAAGGCGATCTCGATGCCGACTAACCCGAGTATGAAGGCGGTCGTGCGCTTCCCGCTCCAACTCCGTCCTCGCGCCGACAGGCGCCGAACGCTCCGGATGTACCAAGCCCCAGCGAGAATCAAGAGGACCAACATGAAGGTTGGAAACGGACTAAAGGTCCACCCAAAGATGGCGTGGTGCCAGGAGAAGGGCACGAAGCGCATCCCTGACATGCCTCGCATGGCGTGCATGTCAGGCGCACTCATCGAATGAACCGAAAGGAGCACCGGCTACAACTCTACCGACCTGAGGCGACCCCAGGAATTCAGGTCACCCAAGCGCCGAGCCCGCCCGCCGTTGGTGGCCTAGGTTGGCACCCCGTGAGCTGGACACCTCCGCCGAGGTCCCCTTGGGTCGACAAACTGGCCGCCGTTGGACGAGGGCTCGGAGACGACGGTCGGTCGATGGTCTCATTGGCGCCCACCGACCTCATCGAGGCCGCTCAAGGCTGTACTGGCCTTTCTGATCTCGGAGACGAGTGGTTTCGCGAGCCGTTCGAGCGCCTTTGCCTCGCCTTGGACGAAGAAGCCCGACTGCATCTTGCCGGCCGAATTCGGGCTCGTTCGGAGCTCCAGCTCTTGTTGGAAAATCGGTTGCGCCTGGTCGATCTCTGGAGCGAGCCAGCCCGCCATCGCGGCCGAGGTCGTCAACCAACCAATCATCGTGACGGGTTTGGGACGCTCGGGCACGACGCTGTTGCACGAACTCCTGGCTCAAGATCCGGCCAACCGGGCGCCCTTGTTGTGGGAGTTCACCCACACCGTTCCCGCCCCAACGCTGGCCAACGACGTGACGGACCCGAGGGCCGAACAGTCGGACCGCGAAATCACCATGATGGACGAGATGGTGCCGTCATTTAAAGCCATGCACGAAAACGGTGGGCACCTTCCAACGGAGTGCATTTTCGCCTTCGCTCATCAGTTCTCCTCCGACATGTTTACCGGCCTCTATAACGTGGCCAGCTACACCATCTGGCGCAGCGGGATCGACCAAGGCCCGGCCTACCAATGGCACGCCAAGATGCTGCAAACCATGCAGTGGGGGGCGCCGACGCAACAGTGGGTCTTGAAGGCTCCCTCGCATCTCTCCTCGCTGCCGCTCGTCTTTTCGACCTATCCCGACGCTCGAGTTGTCATCACCCACCGTGATCCCTTGCGGGTGGTGGGATCGTTGGCCGACATGCTGGCCACCCTGCACTGGATGCATTCAGACCACGTGGATCACGAGGTACTCGTTGAGTTCTTGAGCATGGGTCTTGAACTGCAGATGAACGAGGTCACGAAAGAGCGTGACTCGGGCCTCTTGCCCACGAACCAGATTTCAGACGTGCTGTATCGCGACCTTGTACGCGACCCCGTGGCTACGGTGGAACAGCTGTATGACGGTTGGGGCATGGAGATCACGACTCAGTACCGAGAACGCTTGGAGACGCTACGTGGCGGCCCGGCACGTCGCCCGCGGTCCCGGCCACGACTACCACTTTGCCGATACCGGCCTTGATCTGGCCACCCACCGGGCCTTGGTGGCCGACTACCAAGCTCGATTCGGTGTCGACTCTGAAGTCGTGTGACCGATTGAGCAGGCACGATTGATCAGGCACGATTGATCAGGCAATTGAGATGATTTCGGCCGTCGGGTGGGGCGGACCGTCGGCCAAGACCCATCGCACCAACATGTAGCCCTCGAGTCGACCACCGGTGTCGAGCCAGTTGGGAAGACCAGGATCGACCGGAGAGATGATGAGCTCCCAACTTCCCGACGGTGTGGTCTGCGCGTTCTTATTGTTGAGCGCCGTCGTGGTGTAGCGGTAGTCGTAGCTCTCCATCCACGGACTGGCTGTGGTGAGTCCCCAGTACAGAAAGTCGTTGTCAGGTTTGTGTACGGTCACTTTCAGGGCTTGACCTTCGGTCAGGACAAACCTCCCACCGTGGTACGTCATCTCAGCGTTCGAGTGCGATCGCACCTCGTCGTCTTGAGCCGCTACGTGTTCTGAACCGGCCACCCCTCCGAACTGGTTGACGTTGTGCGCCGTGTCGTGCCACATGTTGACCGCAGTGGCCGCCACAAACTGCAAAAAGATGCCGGCGAACTCCAGCTTGTCGGCCAGATCGAGGCCTTCGAGTACGGGGGGTGGTGCCTCTCCAATCAGCTCAATGTGGAAGGTCGACAGTTCATCGTGTGCTTTATCGAAGTAGGTCTCTCGAACGGCCATCTGAGCCGTGCCGGGCACGAGTTCAATGATGTTGCTGGGCCGGGAATCGGGCGCCAGGGCAGCCACCGCGTCGGGCGGAGCCAAAAGGATGGTGAACTCTCCGTTCGGGCCGAGCTCAAACTCATCGAGGTGCACCTGGATGAGCGTGCCGGTCCGACCGTTGACCTCACCTTTGCCGATCGGGGTACCGAAAGTGAGGCCCACATAGGCCGCCTCGCCTCGGGTACCAGTCAGCCAGTAGGAACGCTGGTCGTCCAACACGGCAAAGACGTAGTGCACGTCTGGGTTGTCGACGAGAAGTTTTCGATACTCATCTTGAAGTTGGAAGACCTGGGGGTGCAGTGGATCGGCCTTTTCAATGAACCACTCCTGCACCAACGACACCAATCGAGTGACCCAGCGATACCCCTCAGCCACGTCCACGTCTGATCTCGGGATCTGAGTGGCACTCCGCACCGTGTCGAAGGCCGCTTTCTGTGACGAGACCCAGGTCTCGGAGGCCTCGTTCAGTCGAGCAGTGGTGGCATCAACGACGAGTTCGTCTGTCATGGTGGCGAACGCTACTGGTTATGCCCCGCCGTTAACGCTTCGGAGGGAAGGCTCGGGTCGGTCGAGACCAACGGTGCGTTGCACCAGCTCGGCCATTGCGCCGAGTTGGTCGATGTAATGACTGCGAGACGAGTGTACGAATCGAAGGGCCAGGCCGGTGGCGCCCAGATCTTTATACCGTCGAACGACCTCAGCCACCATGGTGCTGTCTCCGAGCGGGTCGAGCGGAGGCTCAGGGGCCAAAACGATCTCAAACGGTCGCTCTCGCCCCGCAATGTGGGCTCGCACGGCGTGGTCGGTGAGTATGGGCTCCAAATCATTCAGGGTTAACCCGAATGGGATCCATCCGTCACCTAAATCGATGCCACGGCGAAGCGACCGACGAGAGCGGCCGCCAACCCAGATAGGTACGTGCGGCTGAAGTCCGCAAGGCTCCACGATGAACCCAGACACGCTGAAGTGCGAACCTTCATACTCAGGCTGGCGCTTGCCGAACGAGGCCCGAATGGCCCGAAGAGCGTCATCAGCGATCTCGCCTCGGTTTTGGAAGGAGGCGCCCAACAACTCGAATTCGCTTTCGAGTGATCCGACCCCTACTCCCAATATGACCCGGCCCCCGCTCGCTTCGTCGAGAGTGCCGTATCGCTTCACCACTTCGAGGGGATGGTGATAGCCGAGAACTGCCACATGGGACAGAAGCTTGATGGTCGTGGTTCTGGCCGCCACGAAGCTGAGCGTGGCCACCGGATCCCAATATCGCCCCCCGCGTGTTGACGCCACCTCGACCGGTATGGCGACGTGTTCGGGACAGCCCAACCAGGAGTAACCCAGACTTTCTGCCCCCTGGGCCACCGACACGATGTCCTCAATGTCCCCAGACAGCTCCCATTGAGCAATATCGAAGCGAGGATTGAGATTGACGATCGGCGTGACTAGGCCCAAATGCATTGCTGTTCTCGTGCCTCGATTTCCCTCGTCCGTCTCGTGGTGAACCCCCCCTGAGGGTTCGCGTCGGGGACCTTAGTAGCCCCTCGAGGCCGCGCCGGGGACACACGGCGCCGGGCCATTTTTCGGTGCTTTCAGGTCAGAGCGTCAGTGCCATGTGGACCCAAAGTCCTGACCGTGCACTGAGCTGGAATGGTGGAAGGGGAATTGTGTTGAAGCCGATGCCACCCGCGAGCAATGTCGCGAGATGATGGAGAGAACCGTCCTATCCGAGGAGGTGCGGAATGCCCGGAGGTGCGACCAACCGTGAGTCACTGGCAGCGCCGCGCCTCGTAGGGAGAAGTCGTAGGGGTCCGTTCGTAGGTACCGCAATCTGATGCAGGCGCTCGGGGCCCACGGAAAGCCACCAAACCGGCATTGGGGCGTTGTGGCTGGCATCGTTCTTCTGTGCCTTGTGGTGGCCGGTGGCGCCTATGCCTTCGGCCGGTCACGAAACGGCTCCACGTCTGGGGCGGCTGGCAGCTCACACGTAGCCACCACCACGCCCGAGTCCACTTCCACCACCAACGTGGCCAAGCGACCGCTTCAGATCACGTCGTCCACTCCTGCTCCTGGATCGAGCGGTGTCTCATCCGACAGCACCATCTCAATCTCGTTCTCATCACCAGTCGCACTTGGAAAGACTCAGCCCACCGTCTCCCCCTTGGTGGCTGGCACCTGGCGCCAGGACAACCCCTCGACCATTGAGTTCGTGCCGGCCGCACCGCTGATTCCCTCGACCACCATGACGGTGTCGGTCCCCGGGGGAAAAGACGGCATCAAGGGATCGAACGGCTCGAGGCTGAACCAATCTTCAAGCTTTCAGTTCGCGGTGGCGGCTGGCAGCATGCTCCGACTTCAACAGATCTTGGCGCAACTCAACTACCTCCCCTTGAGCTTCACGCCGGCAAACGCCACGACCGAGAACAGGGAGTTGGCCATGGATCAGCCCGGAACCTTTGCCTGGCGTTGGGCCACGCTGCCGGCCGATCTCACCTCCCTTTGGATTCAAGGAAGCCCCAACATCATCAGCAAGGCCGCCATCATCACCTTTGAGCACGACAACGGACTCACGGTCGACGGACTCGAAGGTCCCATGGTGTGGACGGCCTTGCTGAAAGCTGCCGCGGCGGGAGCCGTGGATCCAAACCCCTACAACTACGTCTACGTCTCCAAAGTGATTCCCGAAACCCTGACGCTGTACAGCGACGGCGTGGTGCAGCTTTCCGGCATTCCGGTCAATACCGGAGCGCCCGGGGCCGACACGGTTGATGGCACGTACCCCGTGTTTGAACACGTCGTGGCCTCCGAGATGAAGGGGACCAATCCAGATGGCACCACCTACGACGATCCCAACGTGCCCTGGGCCAGCTTCTTTAATGGAGGTGATGCCCTCCACGGCTTTGTTCGAGCGAAGTACGGCTTTCCGCAGTCGAACGGATGTGTCGAAATGTCAATCGCCAATGCCGCTGTGGTTTGGCCTCTCACGCCCATTGGCACCTTGGTCACCGTGGTCGGTCCCGCCGTTACCTGACCCACACTGTCACCTCGGTGAGCCAGACCCAGCCTCGTCCGGGGCTCACGGCATGGGCTGGGCCAGCTTGGGCATAGATCGCACGTCGTGATCGAGATGCGATCATTGGATGGAAGCACTGGGGTTGGGTGACCAACAGCCAAGAAGGTGCATCCAAGCCATCGTCACAATGCAGGGCGTCAGGGAGGAGGTGGGTGCAACAGTGGCCAAAACGTCGCAAACAAAGGTATCGGTTGAGGGCAAAGAGCTCACCCTTTCCAACCTCGACAAGGTGCTCTTCCCTGATTCAGGGTTCACCAAAGGACAGATGATCGACTACTACGTGTCGGTAGCTCCCGCCATGCTCCAGCACGTTGGTGATCGACCGATAACGCTCAAGCGATACCCGAACGGCGTCACGCAATCTTCCTTCTTTGAAAAACATGTACCGTCCCACGCCCCTTCTTGGGTTCGAACCGTGAAAGTACCGTCGACCGCCGATGCTCCCGATGTCGTCTACGGCGTCATTGGTGATCTCCCCACATTGGTCTGGGCCGCCAACTTGGCCTCGATCGAGTTCCACGTTCCCTTATGGCACATCGGTCACCGAAAGGCGTTGCCCGGACCGCCCCAGTTCATGGTGTTCGATCTCGACCCTGGAGAGGGCGCCTCGATGGTGGAGTGCTGCGTCGTCGCGGCTCACATTGCCGAGCTGCTGGAGCGTCGACAGCAACGGGGCTTTCCAAAGACCAGCGGCTCCAAGGGCCTGCAGATTTACGTGGCTCTCGAAAAGCGAAGGACGTGGGACGGCGTTCGCAACGAGGCGCACCAGATTGCCCTCGAACTAGAACAAAAGCTCCCTGCCCTTGTCGTTTCAAACATGCGTCGGTCGCTTCGACCTCACAAGGTGCTCATCGATTGGAGTCAGAACCATTCGGCCAAGACGACAGTTGCGGCCTATTCGCTGCGGGGACGACCAGAGCCCACAGCGTCAACGCCGGTGACCTGGGATGAGGTCTCCAACTGCGCTGACAGCAAAGACCCCGCCACGTTGCGCTTCCTCGCTGACCAGACGGTGACGCGCTTCAAAGAGCATGGGGACTTATTCGTGCCGGTGGACCGTAAATAATCTCTTCCGTCTTGACCAGCAACGAGGTTCTCACGACACCAGGGCATGCGCATCGACTGCTGCATCGCAAGGCGATGTCGTCGAGCTGACCTCTGGCCCGGTGCGATCACAAGCGGGGATCGGACCAGGCAAAGGGGCGGCAAAGAGAAGACGATCGAGAACGAAGAACTGCACGATCCACACCGTGCCGTAAGCGATCACGTTGGCCAGTTCGACGGCCACGGTATGTGGAGCGCGACTCCAGGTGGCCGTGTGCTGAGCAGCAACGTGCACAGTCAATGTTGAAAGAAGGAGTCCGGCCACAGTGAGGCCAAAGAAGGGCACGAACTGTCCCCAGAACTCTCCTTTCCCTTTTTGCGACCACACCCATCGGCGATTGAGCTCGAACGATGGCACTGTCCCACATGCCGTAGCCACCACGTTCGCCAGGGTCGCTCCCATTCCCACCCCGGCAACGAGGATGCCCAAGATGAGCAGGCTGGTGGTGGTGGCGATGACCGACACGGCCGAGTACCGCACCAGCTTGCCCAGAGCGATAGACCGCTTCACAAGTTGAACCATGCCCTCATCGTGGGTTGGTCAGTTCAACGTAGGCTGTATGCCACCTCCACGGGAACTGCACATTCAAGGGGCGAGTTATGCAGTTTCTAAGCTTCCCCGATCCTTTGAGGCCGTGGGCTCACACCAAGATGGTCGGCCAGCTCGCTCCGGCCCGTGATGCCCAGTTTGGTGTAGACCCGCTGCAAGTGGTTATCCACTGTGCGCACCGAGACGAAAAGCCTCTCGGCAATCTCCTTGCTGCTCATCTCCTGGGCCGCCAAGAGGGCTACCTCGCGCTCTCTCTCTGAGAGCGGTGTCACCGACTGTTGCGGGAACATCCAGGGGATTTGGGCCCCCTCGCAGGCGTCGAGGCACCGTGTCGATCGTGCCGCGGCGGCTGATGCCGCGCCGTTGGAGCCCACTGGTTCCGGCCAGCTCAGCTTCGACTGACGCCGCCTCGGCAGCGAAGAGCATGGCACCAACACCTTCAAATCGATCCGCCGCCTCAGTGGCAAGGTCCACATCACCGCGTTGGATGGCCCGACAGAACGAGAGACGTGCATCCATAAAAGCCCCGTCGACCAGATGACTGATTCGTTCAAGATGTTCCGTGGCGGGATTGGCATCGCCCATCCGCACCAAG
Source organism: uncultured Acidimicrobiaceae bacterium (assembly GCA_963803215.1). Taxonomy (GTDB): domain Bacteria; phylum Actinomycetota; class Acidimicrobiia; order Acidimicrobiales; family RAAP-2; genus CAWDLP01. The sequence continues at coordinate 21,503 of CAWDLP010000019.1, read as the reverse complement.
TCGTGTAAAGCCTCGGCACACGTGGCGAACTGGCCCCAGCCTTCGCCCATTTCAACCGCGTCCCAAAGGATTTGACGCGCCGCTGAGATCTCGCCCCGCACAAACGCGGTCCAGGCCCGGCCGCGCAGTATGGCGATGTCCTGGATATGGACGGCGGTCGGTTCCATCTCATCGAGCTCGACGATGGCCGCTTCGGCCGCATCGAGATTTCCGGTGTGGGCCCCGGTCAGAGCAATGCCACCCAGGCCCCACCTCCGGCCCGGGTGATTGAGCTGCGTAAAGAGAAACGCCGCTTCGCGGAACATATGGCCCGATGCCACCAAGAGACCTTGCGTGAACAGAACCAGTCCGCTGATGGATGCGAACCAGGCCTGGCCGTCAAGATTGCTCTTGTCGACCGACACTTGGTATCCGGCATCGCAAATAGCGCGAGCCCCTTTGAGATCGCCGGAGTAGAACTTGGCCAGAGCCTGTGCCACGAGATAGATCCCGACGGCCGAGAGCTGCTCCTCGTCGTCAAGGTCGATCCGAACTGCAAGAGCGGCCGCCGTGTGCTCAATGGCCTCTTGCGTTCGGCCGGCCAAGGCAAGAGCGGTACCAACGTCGAGCGATGCTTGCGCAAAGGCGCCGTCTCCAGACTGCAGCAGTATGCCCTCGTCGACAGCAATGGCTCGAGCCACATCGCCCGACAGCAGCAAGTTATTGCCACGAAGCGCATCGAGCTGACGACGACACGACAAATCCGTAACCACCGTGGCCGCATCCTCGATGACCTTGTCGGCCCGTCCTGCTTCGCCTAAGGAGCGAAAGAGTGCCGCCGCCCGCCGAACCGCCAAACTCGTGCGCTGACGGTCGTTCGTAGCGAGGGGTTCCGCCGCCCCAAGCACCTCTTCGGCCTCACGGCATCGGCCCAAGAAATCGAGCGAGTCGCCGAGAATGAGTGCGGCATCCACCGACTTCCAACGTCGCCAGGCCGATTCACCTAATCGCACGGCCAAGGCATAGTCCTCACTACGCCTCGCCCTCCGAGCGGCCGCCACAGTTGTGTCCAGTCGACCCTCGCCTCCCCCATCCAAGCGCCAGACCGCGACCCGAAGCGCTTCTTGCCCCTCGACGGAACCTTGAGCCTCCGCCGCATCGGCCAGAGAGCGACTCAACCGGATCCTTCTGATTGAGGGTAGTTGCGCACGCACCACGTCCCCATACAGGGGATGGTTGAGGTGTAACTCCGGACCGTCTCCGTTGTCCAGCACGTCGACCAGCCCACGACGCTCCAACCCTTCAATGGCTTCCAGGGGAACCAGACGTTCGAGAAACTCCAGCCCTAGCGGGTCGCCCAAGGCAACGAGCTCCAGCGCCTCGCGCTCTTGGTCCTGCAGGCCCGTGAGCCTCTGCTCAACCAAATCGCGCAACCGAGGCGAGTGCGCCAACGATCCGTTGAGTCGCCAAAGTCCGAGCTCTGAGCTCAGCGATCCAGACTCCATGGCGCCTTGTATCAGCTCGCGCAGAAACAACACGTTGCCTTGACTGGCATCGACAATCGCTTGCAGCGACCCACCATCAACGGGGCCGCCCACCGCTATCTGGGCCAAGGTTCGAAGATCTCGGGCCGGCAGCGGACCGATCTCAATACGGAGGATCTGTTGGTCCTTCCACATTCGGGTGATCGTTGCGATGTCTCGGTCTCCGAGTCGCACGGTAAACACGATGAATATGCCACCTCGATCGGCCAACTGGTCCAGCAGTGCGGCCGACGCCTCATCCAGTTCTTGGGCATCGTCGATGATGAGTGCCATGCGTTGATCGCCGCGGCGCCGATCAATGGCCTCGGCCGCGGCCCGAAACAGACCGGCATCCGACTCGGAGGGAAGGTCCAGTTCGACGAAGAGGGGCGCCAGCGCGGCGAATGGAATAGACGTCGCACTCTTGGTGGCCCGAACCGAGGTCCAAGCCATGCCTCGCTCTTGGGCCATCCCCAAGGCTCGATTGGCCAATCGGGTCTTGCCGAATCCGGCACCGCCGATGAAGGCCACCCCGCCGCAGTTCTGGTCGTCAAAGGCGGCCGATAAGGCCCGCAGCTCCGTGTCTCGACCCGTGATGGGCCAAGCCGTGCCAAATGCGGTGCCGTCGTTCACCTCATCATTGTGACCGAGTGGGGTGACCGTCGTGAGAGATCAGGACTGGTCGGGCTCCTTCCCCGCATTGAGTAGCCCTTACTCATGTGTTTGGCCCACATTGCGTAGATAGTGGAAACCACCGATTCAGCGCGCAGATCGAGATACGAGGTGTCATGGCTGGACTCTTCAAGCAGACGGACGACATAAAAGCCCTGGATGCGAATGCGCCGGGACCGATGCAACAAACCAAGCAACGATCGACCAGTGTCCAAGCCCCGATGGGACCCTCTCCAGCACAGGCAGTCGAACAGACTCGCCATGCGGCCCCTGGGCAGAGGGGCAGGGCGAGTGGACCGGACTTTGCGCCCATCGCCAATGTCAGCCTTGAACTCTTTGCCGAGATTTCAAAGAGCTTGGCGACGGTCAACTACGACCTCACGCAAGGTCCTCGAATGGCCGCCGCCCACGGCATCACCGCCGAAAATTGGGCCGCCGCCCTAGAGGGCTGGAACGCTCGGATGAAATCGAATCCTGCCGTGGGGAGGCGGTTTGGCGCTCTCCACGCCGCGAGCTGACATGGGATTCTTCAAAGATGTCCACCAGGTCTCCAAAATGGGTCAGGAGATTGACCAGGACTGGAGTCGCGACGCCACGCGTAAAGCCAGCATGGAGGCGACCGCGGCCCTGAGCGACACGCTGCAACAACAAACGTCGGGCGTGAGTGCAATTACCGATGGCATCGATTGTTCAGCCCAGATCTTGGGCATCGGGCCCACCAGCGGCACGATCAACTCAAATCCAATGATCCCACTTGACCTGTTGATCAGTCAGCCAGGTCTTCCCCCTCGGCCGCTCTCAACCACCGTCATCGTGCCCATGACGCACCTGTCAGTCCTCTCCGAAGGGGCCACGCTGCCCGTTCGCGTCAGCGCCAGCGATGCCGCTGCCGTCGCCGTCATGTGGAGCGCGCTCTCGTCCTCGTGTGCGCCGATGAAAGATGAGTTGCCCGATCAGGTTTAGGAGTTTAAGGTCCATCGGGCCGTTTCGAGACGATCCGAGGAGATGCGCGTCATGCCCGATTGGGGATTTGAAACCCTGCAGATCCATGCCGGTGCCGAGCCCGACCCCACGACGGGAGCACGAGCGGTACCGATCTACCAGACCACGAGTTATACCTTCCGCGACACGGCCCACGCTGCCGCGCTTTTTGGTCTAGAAGAACTCGGCTTCATCTACAGCCGGATCATGAATCCGACGCAGGCCGTCTTCGAAGAGCGGATAGCTGCGCTCGAAGGCGGGGTTGCCGCACTCGCTTTGGCCAGTGGGCAAGCGGCCGAAACCGTTGCCTTGATCAACTTGGCCGAAAACGGTGGCCACGTGGTCTCGTCTGCATCGTTGTACGGCGGCACCTACAACCTTTTGCATTACACCCTGCCAAAACTCGGCATCGAGGTGACATTCGTGGACGACCCGGACGACCTCAGTGCGTGGGAGGCCGCCATCCGCCCCAACACAAAGGCCTTCTATGCCGAGACCATGGGCAATCCGCGCGGCGACGTTCTTGATTTCGAAGGTGTGTCGAATCTGGCCCACGCCCACAAGATTCCCTTGGTCGTAGACAGCACCGTCGCCACGCCATACCTCTGCCAGCCCCTCAAGCACGGTGCCGACATCGTGGTCCACTCAGCCACCAAGTTCATCGGTGGCCACGGCACCTCAATCGGTGGCGTGATTGTCGACGGGGGCACGTTTGACTACGAAGGCAGCGGTCGTTTCCCCGGATTCACCGAGCCCGATCCGAGCTACCACGGACTTGTCTTTGCCGAGTTACCCGAGCCACTCTTTCCGGCTCGCTTCGTGTTGAAAGCCCGACTGCAGTATCTCCGAGACATTGGTCCGTCGATCGCACCCCTCAACTCTTTCTTGTTCCTCCAAGGACTTGAAACGTTGAGCCTTCGCATGGAGCGCCACGTGCAGAATGCCACCGCAGTGGCGAAGTGGCTAGAAGCTCACAGCGAAGTGACATGGGTCAAGTACGCCGGCCTCGAGTCCAGTCCATGGCACGAGCGCCAGCAGCAGTACCTGCCAAAGGGTGCCGGCGCCATCATTGCCTTTGGCATTAACGGTGGGGCCGAAGCCGGGCGAAAGTTCATCGAGGGGCTTGAACTGTTTAGCCATCTGGCCAACATCGGCGACGTGCGGAGCCTCGCCATCCACCCCGCTTCGACCACCCACTCACAGTTGACCGAAGCCGAGCAACTTTCAGCTGGCGTCACACCAGACCTCATTCGACTTTGCATTGGACTTGAATCAATCGACGACGTGTTGGCTGATCTCGAGACCGGTTTTCGCGCCGCCCATAGCGGGTGACCGCTCACGGACGCTGCCCACGTGTGGCGCCCCGGCGACGATCCTGGCCATCGACTATTTGCCCGAGTCTTCGCCGATGGCGTGACGTTTGAAGGCGGCGGCACTCTCCCGTTCGTCGACGTGGCCTATGAGACCTGGGGCCAACTCAATCACGACGGATCCAACGCCGTCTTGGTGCTCCACGCCTTGAGTGGCGACTCTCACATGGTGGGTGAACAGAGTCCCAGTCACCCAAGCGCCGGTTGGTGGAATGAGATGGCGGGAAGCGGCGGGCCGATCGACACTGATCGATATTTTGTGGTCTGTCCCAATGTCTTGGGGGGCTGTCAGGGCACAACTGGCCCCGGATCGATCGCACCCGATGGACGGGCCTATGGCTCCCGATTTCCCGTCATCACCATTCGAGACCAGGTCGCAGTGGAACAGGCGTTGGCCGAAACTCTGGGAATCTCTCGCTGGGCTGGTGTGGTCGGTGGCTCAATGGGGGGAATGCGCGCCCTCGAATGGTGCGCATCGGGCGACGTAGTCGATCGAGCCGTGATCCTGGCTGTGGGCGGAGCGGCCACGGCAGAACAGATCGGGCTCTGCCAACTGCAGGTCCGGGCCATACAGAACGACAGTGACTTCAGTGGTGGCGACTACTACGACTCGGATCACGCCCCCACGGCCGGAATGGCACTGGCTCGAGGTATCGGTCAGATCAGCTATCGCACCGCGGATGAACTTGAAAAAAGATTCGGCCACGGTGCCCAAGACGGCACCAGTCCGTTGCACGGTGGGTCGTATGCGGTGTCGTCGTATCTCGCTTTCCATGGCCAGCGATTGGCCTCACGCTTTGATCCGAACTCGTACATCGTGCTGAGCCAAGCCATGAACCATCATGATCTTGGACGCCACAGGGGGGGCCTGGCCAAAGCGCTCAGCAACGTTCAAGCCACGGTGACGGTAGCGGGCATTGATACGGACCGCCTCTATCCGTTACACCTTCAAAAAGAGCTGGGTCGCCTACTCGACTCTGAACCCGTACACGTGGTGCATTCCGATGTTGGCCACGATGGATTTCTGGTCGAAACCGAGGCCATCGGTCGTATCTTGCGGAACGCTCTGGGCTAACTCGACCCACCGTCGACAGCGAGTGCGACGCCGGATATCGCGCTCCTCTGCTGGGGCGAAAGCGGCGGCTGTTGCAAACGGTCATGGCCTGGCGCCAACGAGCAGATCAGGAGCTCTTGGTGACGGAGCCACGCTGAAGACGACACCGACACTGATGCTTCAATAACGCCGCGCATCGACAAGAACAGCATTGTGACATCTTCATACACCAGGTCACTACGAATAGATCCGGCCCGTTGGCCTCGAGCAAGCAACGTTCGTGCCACGTCCTCTATTTCGCCACGCAGCTCCGGATTCGTGTTCTTCCAAAGCCGAGCCAGACACCCAGCGTGCTCGTATTGGATCCAACCAACACTTTCGATAAAGGCCGTGAGGCCTTGTGCTGGATCTTCATGCTCGAGGGCCGATTGACCGGCGTCCAAGACGGCCCGCAATACTTCGTCCATGACCGCTTGGATGAGCGCGTCTTTGGTGGGGAATCGTCGGTAGAGGGTGGCCACACCGACGCCCGCACGCTGCGCGATCTCTTCAACGCCGACGTCCAGTCCCCCCTCGTCAAAGGCACACCGTGCTGCCACTAGTAGTCGGTCTCGGTTGCGGGCGGCGTCTCGTCGTAGTCCGGTGTCAGTCGAAGGGGCCGAGGCCGTTTCGACCAGTGCGTGGCCCGAAGCCGACACGGCCCGGCTCATCACCCTTCAACCACAGTGCCGCCAGGCACAATGGCAAGTTCAGCATGGGCCATGTTCTCAGCAGAGTTCGGCTCGCCATCTCGAAAGTGGGTCCGAGGAATCAGAAGTGCGGCGACGACTGCCACTGCGGTCATCACGCCCAAAAAGGCGAAGCCGATGGTGTAACCCCGCTCCGCTGGGAATCCGCTCGGCAACAGATGCGAGGCCACAATGCTCGACATGACGGCGGCCCCAATGGCACCTCCGATGGTACGAATATTCGCATTCATGCCGCTGGCCACGCCCGTCTGGGAGTGAGGAACGGCTTGCACAATGAGATTGGACATAGCCGAGAACGCCAGTCCCAGCCCGACGCCAAGCAGCGTGCTCACGAGGTAGATCTCCCAAGACTGGCTGTGAGCGAAGGCCAAAATGAAATAGGCCAGTGTCGAAACAACCGAACCAATGATGACCGCCGCCTTCGATCCAATGGCGGCGGAGATCCGTCCCGAGAAGAGGCCGGCGAAGAACATGGTCACGGTAAGCGGGAGAAGAAAGAAGCCAGACTCGATGATGCTGGCGCCGAATCCATAGCCCGTGACTTTTGGCGTCTGCAAAAACTCAGGCAGAAACGCGATCACTGAATACATGCCAATACCGAACATGAAGGCCACGAGATTGTTGGTCCACACGCCGCGGATCCGCATCATGTTCATGTCCACCAACGGATTTCTCGATCGCATCTCCACACGGATCCAGATCACGCCAATGATGACGGCCAGGATGAACAAGCCGATGACTTTGGGCGATCCCCATCCCCAAGTCGGGGCCAGACTGACCCCGAGGAGCAGAGCGACCAACCATCCTGAAAGCAAGACTGCGGCCAACCAACTGATACGACCCGGGGTGCGCACCGGGGATTCGGGCACGAACAAAGCCGTGCTCACACCTGCGATCACAACAATGATAAACGGAATCCAAAAGAGCCAGTGGTAGTTGAGATTTTCCACGATGGGACCGGCCAAGACGATCCCGGCTCCCGCCCCTACCGCCGTCAAGGCCGCTATGAGACCCACCCCGGTCGCAACCTTGGCCTCTGGAAACTCATCTCGAACGATGCCAAAAGAGAGTGGGAGGACGGCACCACCAATGCCCTGGACGGCCCGGGCCGCAATCAACAGTTGGATGGAGTGGGCCATTCCGGCCATGGCTGAACCGAGGGCCAGGGCGGCCAACGTCGCCACCATCATTCGTTCCTTGCCCACCATGTCACCAACGCGACCGAGGATGGGCGTGAAGATTGACGCCGAGAGGAGATAGGCCGTTAACACCCACGTGACCGTGTTCTGCGTGGTGTGAAGATCGATCTGAATCGTGTGCAGGACAGGAGTCACCAACGACTGCAAGAGCGCATAGGCCGAAACTCCAAGCAGAAGAACGACAAAGGTCACCCTGTAGCTCGACCGCTTTTCTGATCCTCGCATCGTTCTCGTCACCCTTTAGGTCGCTGGCCTGCCTGGCAATGCTCCTCGGACTGATAGACGTCGACTCTGTCGCCGACCCAGAAGCAACCGGAATCTCGACTCCGGATACGTGACTATAACTTAAGCGGAGCGGCTACTCCGCTTATAGGAAAGACGGTGAGCGAGCCGAGATGACCGAAGACGCACAGGGCGAAGCCTTCACGGCACCGGCAATCCAAGAGCGTTTACTGGCCGAGCGAAAAGTGGCAGAGCGTCACCTGCTCGCCGTGACCGGCGAGCTGGCCGAATTGGCGCGTGAGACTGAGGGAGCAGCCCACGACGATGAGCATGATCCAGAGGGTTCAACAATCGCGTATGAGCGTGCCCGTGTCACCGGGTTGCACCAACGAGCGAGCGACGCGACTGCAATCGATCGATGACGCCCTCAAACGCTTAGAAGATGGGAGCTACCGCACCTGCACCCGCTGTCATCGTCCGATCGACACCAATCGATTGGTAGCTCGACCCGAGACGTCCCTCTGCATCGATTGCGCTCGAACAGCAGGGTCCAAGCACACTCGGTTCCTTTCGTCGTGACCGAACGTCACGAACACGGACCCGGCTAGGCCGGACCAGGAGTGGCCAGGGTCACGAGTGCCGGCATCCACGATTCGAGCGGGCCTATGTCCAGACCAGCGATCTTGCCGTCCTCGTCAGCCTTGCGCAGCGCAACGGCTCGTGCGGCCAGCGGCTCTGCTTCGAATTCCTCGACTTCCGCTGCTGTCATCGCGCCACCTTGGTGCGCCAAACTTTCCACGCTGTCCCAGCTCAGTTGGTCTCGGTAGCTCGATTCCGTCGTCACCAAGTAACGCTTCGCGGCCACATGGAGTCGCACCAGATCAGCCACAACATCTCCAAGCATTGGCCGCAGAAATGTCGCACCACTGTCACCATGCACCTCATCGCGATAGGGCGGAAGAAGATGACCGATGTCATGGAGCAGACCTGCGACAGTGAGCTCCACGTCGTCGGGGTGCGTCGACCGGAGCACCGCACCGGTCTGGAGACCGTGATCGAGCAGGGTGAAATGAACCTCAGGATCCGCACTCATGTCACAGTCCGCCGACAAGCGAAAGACGTCCAAGATCTCGTCCAAATTCTGGGCCGGTGGCCTGACGGCGACGCGTGCATTGAGTTGGGTCACGGTGACTCCTCTGTAATCTAAAACCGAATGTTCATTCTGTTTTAATGGAAACCAATCGGAAAGTCAAACAGCAGCAGTTTTCATCTCTTCACGCTTTGGGCCAGGAGAGCCCAGGAGCCGATCGATCAATTCGTGGGCGACGGAGACGTAACTCGCCACATCGATCCCAGGGTCCCATGCTTGCTGGAGGACGAAACCCTGCAGCACGGCCAGCATGAGTCGGGCAACGGACTCAGCGTCGAGATATTCGGGTAGGCCGCCTTGCGCATCGAGAGCCGCCACCAAAAGAGCTCGCTCAGGTGAACCGTGAGAGAGCGTGGCCGCCAGTCGTTCATCGATCAACGCTTCAGACCACACCTGAACCGTCAATCGACGTCTTTGACGCTCTAACGGATCCACCAGCCACGCAAAATAGGCATCAACCAACTGATGAAGACCACCGATGAGATCTTGATCAGACAGCGCCGTAGCAACCAACGATGACTCATAGTCGTGCCGTTGGTCGGCGATCGCCGCAACGATTTCGTGCTTACCCGAGAAGTAGCCGTAGATGGCGCCTGGGCTTAATCCCGACTCGGCGACAATGTCAGCCATTGAGGCATCTCGAAATCCCTTGCTCGCGAAACACTCGGCCGCCGCATCAAGCACTCTCTGGCGTTGTCGGTCGCGGTATTCGGGACTTACTTTTGGCATGCCGTCAGTTTCGCACTCTTGGATCTCGGCCCAGGGCCGAACTCTCGCACGAATCTGGTGGCCTGGCTCCTTCTGTGACCCTTGGGAAGAAGGCCTTATGCTGACCAGATGAACGATGCCGTCACCGTCCACATGGAGGCGGATCCCAATGAGATCTGGGCACTCATCAGTGACGTCACAAAAATCGGGCGATATAGCCCAGAGGTGTTTGAGGCTGAGTGGCTTGAAGGAGCCGATGGTCCGGCCGTAGGCGCCAAATTTCGGGGACACGTCAAGCGAAATGAGATTGGCCCGACCTACTGGACCACCTGCACGGTCCGAGAGTGTGTTCCGGGCAAAGTGTTTTCTTTCGGCGTAGGAGCAAGCGACAAGCCGCTCAACATCTGGCGCTACGAACTCAACCCCAGCGGCAGTGGCACCGATGTCACTGAATCGTTCGATCTGGCCAAGACCAGATCACTTCGCCTGTACTGGGCTGTGCTGGGTTGGAGCCGTGGCAAGACAAATCGGAACGATATGAAAACCACATTGGAACGCATCAAATCGGAAGTTGAGAGCGCTACGTAAAGACTTGCGGGGACCAAGGTCCAAGGCCTCCCCACTCCAACTGTTCTCTTCCGTCACGTAGATCCGAACGCCCCTGCTCCTCATGCAAGTCTGCAGAGCCTCATGTAGCGTCAACCATCGACGATGAGGGCTTCGTCATTGCGCGTCTAGGGAGATCGAATGACTGGAAGTAGGGGCGGCGGATCGAGAAACCTTGTTCTCGCCGCAATGATCTTTGCCGTCTCAATGACGTTCATCGATCAGACAATCGTTTCGATTGCCGTGCCCGAGATTCAGCGTGAGCTGGGACTCAGTAGCACTGGCGTCCAGTGGGCCGTCAACGCCTACCTCATGTCGTTGGCTGCATTCTTCGCCTATGGCGGACGGCTGGCAGATACCCATGGCCACAAGAAGATGGTCATTATTGGTGTCATCCTTTTCGCTGGTTCCTCCGCCATGTGTGGGCTCACGCCGAAGGGGTCGGTGGCCGAAGCTTGGATCGTTTCGTTCCGAGTGCTTCAGGGTCTCGGCGGCGCAATCATGTTCCCGGCCGCCCTCGCCATCGTCGTGCAGACCTTTGCCCTCCGTGAACGGGGCAAAGCGCTCGCAATCTTTTTTGGTATCGCCGGTGGCCTGACTGCCATCGGACCGATTCTCGGCGGTTACCTGACCGAATGGACCTGGCGGGCCATCTTTTGGGTCAACATCCCGGTCGCCATCATTGCGCTCGTCCTCATTTTCATCTCAAATCCAGTGACAGATTTCAAGCCTGCTCGCATGGACTATCGAGGGTTGTCACTGATCGTTCTTGGTGTGACCTTGAGCATCTTCGGATTTCAACAGTCACAGATTTGGGGATGGAGTAATCCGGCAATCGCACTGACGATTGTGGCGGGAGTAGCAATTCTGGTGGTGTTCTACTTCGTTGAACTACGCACGACCGAGCCCCTCATCAATGTCACTATCTTCCGTATTCGGCCGTTCTCCGTTGAGAATCTGGTGCTTGGCATCTCCATGTTGGCCTTTGTCCCGGTGTTTTTCTTCGCCAGTGAGTACGCCCAGATCTCCCTGGGCAAGTCAGCGCAACAGGCTGGCCTCTTCCTGCTCTTCTTCTTTATTGGATTTGCCGTGGCCGCCCAGATTGGGGGTCGAATGCTGGACCGAGGAGGGGCCAAGAGACCAGTGGTGCTTGGATGTGTGGTGGCGTCCGTGGGGTTTGCCTTGTGGGCTGGGAAAGTGACAGAGCTGAGCTTCCAGAGTCAGAAGTGGTACGTCGTGCTGGCCGGGGCCGGTATGGGTCTCATGCTCGGTCCAGCCAGCACTGACGCCGTGAACCGAGCGACACGGCTCTCATACGGAGAGGCCACCGGTATTACCCAGACCGTTCGCAACTATGCCGCCAGTCTCGGCTTAGCGATTCTTGGCACCGTTCTCGTGTCGCAGATGAGGTCGCACGTCACCACGTCCTTACTGGCCAAGGGCGTTCCCCCAGGCAGGGCGGCCACCGAAGCGAAATCCATCTCCCAATCACAAGGGGGAAGCAGCTCAAGCGGGGCTATCCCCCACTTCATTCGGCTGGACTTTGCCCAAGCCAGTCGCGTCGTGTTCTTCGCCATGGCAGCTGTCATGGCGGTTGCAGCCATCGTCGCCTTTATTGGGCTGCGCCCAGGCCTCCAAGCCGAACCCGCCTCGGAAGACGTTGCCCCAAAAGAGCGAGTACCCGAGTAGCCACGTTCAAAGAATGGGGCGGGATACGAGCTCTTGGACGTAGGGAACCCGCTCGCTCTGCCGCCGCGCTCTTTGTGCGAGCACACCCGCTGCGCTGATGAATACCTCTGTCACAGAGGTATAGTGGTTGCGTGACGTCAACCAAGGCCCTTGACCCCGCCACGGCCCCAGAGCGCTCGGGTGAGACCCTCAACCTGTCGGAGCTCGCCGATCAGCTGCTCACTGTCATGGCCGACCTCCGACAGAGCGGGCGAATCTTGGCGGTTCGACCGGCCGAACTCTTCCCATTGAGCAGCGCCCAGCTTGATCTCATCCGCACGGTGAGGACGAATCCGGGGATCTCCGTTGCCAAAGCCGCGGAAGCACTCCGACTTGCTCCCAATACCGTAAGCACACTGGTACGCCAGCTATCGGCTGATGGCCTCATCGAACGACGGGTTGATCCTTTAGACCGGCGAGTAGCCCGCTTAGACCTAACGGCGGAAACAAAACGAAATGTGGGGGCGTTCAGAGATCGACGAGCCAATGTGCTGGCAAAGGCCATCGGGAGCATCTCGTCACGAGACCAGCGAAAACTGGCCGACGGCCTCAATATTCTTGGGCGATTGGTCGACCAGTTGAGAGAACTTGAGACAGTCGATGCCTAATCGGGTGGTCTTGTTAGACCCTTGTCGCCTCACCAGCAAGCGGAAGCCGAACGAGCGCGTCGGCCAGTGACGACGCAAGAGCTGTCCCATGACAAAATTGAGGCGACGAGATCTCCTCGAACGAGATCACACGGGAGAGCCGATAAGCGACAGCTACAAATGGGTAGCTCTCTTTATCTCGACCCTTGGCATGTTGATGGCGACGATCGACGGATCGATTGTGCTGATCGCAATGCCAGACATCTTTCGCGGCATCGGCCTCGATCCGCTGCAGCCAGGCAACAGTTTCTATCTGCTGTGGATGATTCTTGGTTTCTTGGTCGTCACAAGCGTCCTGGTTGTCACGCTCGGTCGCCTCGGCGACATGTATGGCCGAGTCCGGATCTACAACTTGGGCTTTGCCGTTTTTACTTTGTTCTCGTTGCTGTTAAGCCTGACCTGGATGACCGGACATGCCGCCGGAGTCTGGCTTATCACCATGCGTATATTCCAAGGCGTCGGCGCTGCCATGTTGATGGCCAACTCGGCGGCCATTCTGACTGATGCGTTTCCCGTCAATCAGAGGGGCATGGCCCTCGGCGTCAATCAAGCCGCCGCCTTCAGCGGGAGCTTTATCGGACTGGTCCTGGGCGGAATACTGGCCCCCATCAACTGGCGCCTGATCTTCCTCGTCTCTGTCCCGATCGGGCTGTTTGCCACAGTCCTTGGTTACTTGAAGTTGCGTGAATTTGGCGAGCGACGAAAGGCCCACATCGACTGGCCTGGCAACATCACATTTGCCCTCGGGCTCATCCTCGTGATGATCGGCATCACCTATGGCATCGAGCCCTACGGAAGCCACGTCATGGGGTGGACGAACCCCTTCGTTATCGGCGCTCTCGTCGTGGGAGTTCTCCTCCTGATCGCCTTCTGTGTCATTGAGACCAAAGTGCCAGAACCGATGTTCCGTTTACAGCTGTTTAAGATTCGCGCCTTTACCAGTGGGGTCGTTGCGAGTTTTCTGGCTGCTCTAAGTCGCGGCGGGCTGATGTTCATGCTGATCATCTGGCTCCAAGGCATTTGGCTCCCTCTACACGGCTACAACTTCAGTGCCACTCCCTTATGGGCGGGCATTGCACTGCTGCCACTCACAACCGGACTGCTCATCGCCGGGCCGACTTCGGGCATCCTTTCCGATCGCTTTGGTGCACGGCCGTTTGCCACTGGCGGCATGATCGGCACTGCTTTGTGTTTTTTAGCGCTCGAGCTCTTGCCCGTGGACTTTCCCTACTGGCTGTTTGCCACGATCTTGTTTTTCACTGGGATCTGCATGGCATCGTTCGGCTCGCCGAACCGCACCGGCGTTATGAACAGCCTTCCACCCGAACACCGGGGTGCGGGATCAGGAATGAACACCACGTTTCAGAACTCGGCCCAAGTGGTCTCCATCGGGATCTTCTTCACCTTGATGATCGCGGGGCTGGCGTCGTCCCTTCCGGCCAGCATCTACCACGGCCTTGTTGCGCACGGCGTCCCCACGCAAGCTGCTCAAAAGGCCGGGAACCTACCGCCAGTCTCGACGCTTTTTGCCGCCTTCCTGGGCTACAACCCCATCGAACACTTGGCCGGTCCAGCCGTCCTGGCTCACCTGTCTGCGGCGCAACGTGCTGTGGTCACAGGACATGGGTTCTTCCCACAACTCATAACAGCCCCGTTCAAAAAGGGCCTGAACGCTGCCTTCAATTTCGCAATCCTTGCCAGCCTCTTGGCCGCCGCTGCTTCATGGTCGAGAGGCGGTAAATACGTCTATAGCGACACGAAGGTGGTTCCGGCGCCACAGACTGCAGTAGTGGGCGCCACCAACGCGTGAGTTCGGTTGGTCACCGTGTGGCCGGGATCCGCTGACGGTTGCAGAAAAGCGGCGGGACATCATCTACGACGTGCCTCCCAGCGCCTTGTCTTTGAACTGACGCACCCCCGTTTCGAGCACCCACTCGTGACCAAATCGGGCCACCGGAGGGGCAATGAGCGACACCAACTTCAAGGACGGTTTCACCGGAGCCAAATTGCTCTGGAGCAGCACTGCACAGCCGCCCTCGCATGCACTCAGGCTGAGCGACGCCGATCCGACGACTTCGCCATCGATGGAGGCACGTATCTCGCTCTCGTCGATGACCTGATCGAAGACCACGCCGAATTTGATCCGATATGGGAGAGGCGGCTGCACTTCACACTGCCATCGAACACCTTGGGCCAGTTGAGGTGCATCAAACGTCCGCAACCAGGGCCACCAACTCCGATAGGAGTCGACGTCCATCAAGTGCTCCCACACCACGTCTCGATCGACCGGGAAGTCGAATCGATTTTGGCTTTGTATGAACCCGTTTGACGGCATCGAAGCCCCGGATTGCATCTGGTCACAGTAGTGGCGTCTGACTGGATCACGAAGGTGGGCCATGAGCTTGACCGATAAATTCGACTCTCTGTGCTCATCGGGTTTACCCTCCGCCACTCGTTATGATTCCTGTAGGGCGGCTTCGAAGGGTTCTCGCAGCATGAGCAGTGATGGAGAAGAGGAACTTTCAGAGACATACGGTGCCCCGTCACGGCGGACGTACTACGCCGAAGAGCGGACACTGCTGGCCTGGTGGAGAACGGGTATGGCCACCGCCGCCGTGGCGCTCGCCATAGGCGGCATCGTTCCCAAGCTCGCGGGCTTTCCAAAGGATCGTTTCTACGCCCTCGGTGCGGCCTATGGGCTTTTGGCCATTTTCTTCTTTGTGGGAGGGAGCGTCCGGGACCATATGGGTCGACAGGCCATGTCCAAGGGCGGATTTTCCGGTCTGTCGAGCAAAGTAGTGGTCGGCGCCACCATCTATCTCTGCGTTCTGGTGATTCTGACGATTCTCGCGCTCTTCTAGGGGTCGCGTCGGTTCCTTCGCCTGCCTCCTCGGTCCACGGCAAGTCCAAATCGGTCCTAGTGGAAACGTCGCCGTCTCAGGTCTGGTCGTCTCGGATCTCTTGCAATTCGAATCCCGTTCCAAGAAGTGCCCGTAGGATTGGCTCATCCCCACAAACGACGGAGAACAACACATGGCCCGCGACGACACATTCTCTCCAGACGAACCACTGGGTCCAGAGGGATTCGAACAGGGCGACGAAGCGAACGACGAGGCAGCCCGAGTCGATGCCAGCTTCACCGAGGCAGAGCAGTTGGACCCGTCCATTGACCCAGCGTTCCAAGTTGACGACAAAGAGCTGGAAGAGGCCGGTGTTGCCTTTGATGACCCGGAACGCATTGTGACCCTCGATGGGGGTCTCGATGACCCTGACGGCTTGGAGGGTTCGGGGAATCGGAGGCCTTCAAGCCCTGACGATGACGGTTGGGACCTCGACGCTCCCGAAGTTCCTGGCGACGTCGACATCCCCGCTTCAGAGGACTAGTTGGTCGACGATGACCGTTGGGGAACCTCCGCTCGATCCTGAAGACTGGTCAGACGACCAGTGGATTGAGTGGTTGAAGTCCACGGACATCGATGCCGGCGACGAACCAACCGAGTCACCGGTGACCAGAGTAGGTCGGGCTGTTCATTCGGCCGGCGGACATGCCCTGGGCCAGGCCATGCTCGGGCTGTCGTACGGCCTTTATGGTCGACGAGACGATGAAGTCGTCGTCGTCGTGCAGGCGCCGAGCGGATCTGGCGACGATGAAGAGTTCACCGTCCGTCTTGACCCCAATGACCCCGAACGGTCATTTCTCCTTGTACACGGTCCTCCTGATGACATTCCAGAGGAGTGCAAGCCATAGCCGGGGCGACGTTGGTGAGCCGTGCGAGGCTGGCGGTCCCTCAAACTCAGGCATCGATATGGACGTCAGGCATTTGGTCTGATCAGATCAGCTCTATGACCGTCATCAAGATCAACGCAATCACCGTGCCCGAGGACTCGGGCGACGAACTGGCTCACCGCTTTGCTTCTCGGGCTGGTGCCGTGGACGGACAGGATGGCTTTGAGGGATTTGAACTGCTTCAGCCCACTGACGGCCGCACCCAGTGGCTCGTTGTGACGCGCTGGCGAGACCAAGAGTCCTTCGACAGTTGGGTGAACTCACCCGCCTTCGCCCACGGCCACGCTGGCGCCAACCGACCAAATCCACACGGCAACCCGGTGTCGATTTCGTCCGAGCTGTGGTCATACGTCGTCTCGGGTGGCTCTGATCCCACTTGATCGTCGCGGCGTCAGTTCTCCGAAGTATTCGGCTGACTGCGACGCTTCGTCGAGAGAGTCTCTCTGTGACGGTTACAGCTCTGCCAGCTTTTGCACGCACATTTCGGTTACCTTCTCCACCCAAGCCGTCGGTTCTTGGTCGGTTGGCATGACAATCACAACGTCGACACCCATCTCGGCATACTCCTCCATGCTCGACATGAAGGCGGCGTGATCGTTCAAGGGATCTTGGAAGCCGAGAATCGTCTTTTGGATTGAGTCGAAGTCCCGGCCCTCGGTGTCACAGTGTTTTGCCAACACATCGAGTTTGTGCCGCACGATGCTCGGTTCGGGTGCGAAGAGGTTGCAGGCGTCGGCATAACGAGCCACGAAGCGAAGAGACTTCTGTTCGCCGCTTCCGCCCACCAGGATCTTGGGTGCTGGCTTTTGAATGGGCCGAGGGTTGCAGATTGTCTCAGCCAACTGATAGTGCTTGCCCACGAAGGGTCCGTCGTCGTCACTCCACATCTGGTGACAGATCTGCAGTGTCTCTTCGAGGCGTTCAAACCGTTCGCCGGTGGACGGAAACGGCACACCGAGGCCTTTGTGCTCGCGTTCATACCAAGCCGCACCGATTCCTAGCTCCGCTCGCCCCCCCGAAAGGATGTCGAGCGTGGTGACGATCTTGGCCAGAAGCCCCGGATGCCGATACGTCACCCCCGTGACAAGAAGACCAAGGGTCATGCGGTGCGTCAAACCGGCCAAAAATCCAAGTGTTGTGTAGCCCTCCAACATCGGATCTTCGGAGGTGGCGAACTCCTCCATTTGGAACCAATGGTCCATGACCGAAAATTTCGAGCAGCCCCCGGCTTCCGCCGCTACCGCGGTTGCCGCCAATGTTGGTCCGAGCGCCTCAGAGCCACCAGGGAGCGTGAAGTTCACGAAGTGAATGCCTAGGTCCATGGTCCCACCCTAGGGCGAGTGGCGGTTTTCACCAACGGCTCTGAAAAGGAGTCGGGAACCAACGTTTGCATCACCGTCTCAACGGCCATCTTCGGCTTGCTCGGCCAACGTCAGCCACGTTTCTTCGGCTTCATCGAGTGCAGACTGTGCCGCGTCAAGTTCCTGGCCCAACCGACGGATCTCTTGATAGTCCTCGGCGCCGGCCAACACACTCACGATGTCATCACGCTGCTTTTGCTTTCTCACGAGATCCTTTTCGGCGTCGAAGAGCTGACGACCGGTGCGACCCGATGACGACACTGAACTCTTCGACTGGGCCCGGCCTGTTTGAGAGCGGTTGGTGTTCTGCACCTTTACCTTCTCTGGGCGGGTGGGATTCGACGATCGGTGAGGCGCACTTTCGATGTGAGAAATCCAGCCTTCGACTCCGCCGGGCACCTCAGAAAGTGAGGCATTGCCGCCTATAGCAACCAGGCGTTCAGTTGTTCTGGTGAGAAACGTTCGATCATGGCTGGCCACCACAAGCGCACCAGGCCACTCATCGAGGAAGTCTTCAAGGACCCTCAGCGTGTCGAGATCTAAGTCGTTGGTTGGCTCGTCGAGCAGGAGGACATTGGGCCGACTGGCCAGGACCAACAGCAGCTGTAGCCGACGCCGTTCTCCCCCCGAAAGGCTTCCAGCCTTGGCGTAGGGCAGCTCTCCGGTGAACTGAAAGCGCTTCATCAAGTCAATATCGGCCAGTGACCCCGCTGACCGGTGTGGTCCAGCCACCAGATCTTGCACCCGCGCATTGCGGTCCAGCGTGACACCAAGTTGGTCGTAGTAACCAATGACAACGGTTGTTCCGAACTCGATTGAACCCGACGTTGGTGTGATGCGGCGGGCGAGCAGGTCGAGCAACGTCGACTTTCCGCTGCCGTTTGGGCCGACCAAGCCAAGACGTTCTCTGTTGTCGAGCACGAGGTTGGCGCCCGACACCACAAGGGGCGCCTGTTGATAGCGAAAGCTCACGTCACGACATTCAATGACCAGATTGCCCAATCGCGGCGTCACGGCAGAGATCTCAAGGGCAGTGGCATTTGTCGCTGCTTCTTCAGGAATCTCCATGAGCTTCAACGCCGCATCGATCCGAGCCTGTGGTTTGCGTGAGCGTGCTTTCGCTCCCCTCCGCAGCCAGGCCAGCTCGTGCCGAGCCAAATTTCGGCGCGTCGACTCCGCGGCCGAAAGTTGTTCTTCTCGCTCGGCCTTTGCCATCAAGTAGGCCTCGTAACCCCCCTCATGGGTGAAGGTTCGACCACCCTCGACCTCGACCATGCGGTTGGTCAATCGATCAAGCAGGTGTCGGTCGTGCGTCACCAGGACCAGTCCCCCACGGAATGCGAGCAACCGTTGCTCCAGCCAGTTGACCGCACCGAGATCGAGGTGGTTTGTCGGTTCGTCCAAAACCAGGAGTTCCGATTGTTTGACCAAGACCTGCGCCAAGGCCACTCGTTTTTCCTGACCGCCGGAGAGCGATCGCGTGTCCGCATCAATAAATGCAGTCATGCCAAGACGATCGAGGGCCGCTTCTGCTTCCCATCCCTCCCCGACGGCGGCACGAACTGATCCGGGGGGCAACGTCGGCGTTTGCGAAAGATACCCAACGCGCGAGCCCCGACCGCGACGGACCTCGCCCTCATCCGGCAGGTCGACACCAGCAAGAATCCGCAGAAGCGTCGATTTCCCGGCACCGTTCGCGCCGACGATGCCGATTCGATCGCCATCGGTGACGGTGAACGAAAGTCCCTCAAAAAGGACCCGATCCACCCGACGGACTGCGACGTTCTGCAGATCGACGAGGACGGCCACGGGGTTTCTATCGTAGTGCGCCGACGGTCTTGTCTTACCCCAGCGTAGGATCCACCATGAAGCGGATTCCAGCGTGGGCGGTGGCGACTGCGGCCGCGGCGCCTGTCGCACTGATGACCGGACTGTTTGTAGGGGCATCACGGCAACCCGCTACGTACGATGCCTTGCGCGACACCATCAGCGCACTGGCGGCCTACGGCGCTTCCGACCGTTGGATCATGACATCCGCTCTTGTCCTAGTCGGTCTCTCGTATCTCGCTACGGCCTATGGCTTGGCGCCAGTCCGGTGGTCAGGTCGAGCGGTCCTTGCCCTTGGAGGCCTGGGCACGATATGTGTCGCTGTCTTTGCACAACCGGCTAACGGCAACTCTCATGCGCACACGGTCAGCGCCACCGTGGCTTTCGCGGCCCTGGCCCTCTGGCCCATCTGCGCCGCCCAGCGCAATCCTCCAGGGCCACTGCTGGCAGTGACTCCATCGATTGTGGCAACCCTTGTCCTGGTGTCGCTGGTGGCGTGGTTCTTCGTTCAATTGCACGGCGGCGATCGCGGCCTGGCCGAACGATTGGCGGCCGTGGCCGAATCGCTGTGGCCGCTCGCGGTCGTCGTGACCACCAGGTACGCCACCGGTCATGAGCAAGGTGACGACATGGCTCCGGCTCGCTCGCGACCAGCGGGTTCGCCTTGTGGCGGGTAACCGGAGGGGAGGTTGGGTGAGCGCGCTGGGCTTTTGGTTTTGGCCGATAGCAAGGGCAGATCAATCAGGCCGCCGATGTGGACCTACCGGATCGTGCCGACTCCTGGAATCAGCGGGAGATCGAGGGCAGTGACCCATCCTGGCGGAAGGTCGTTGACGGCCGGCACGGCGTTGAGGGCGCGCATACCGGTAGCCAAGCAACCAGCCGTGGCCGCATCGCGCCCACTGCCATCGTTAAATCGAAACGCCGTCTCTTGCGTGATTGAAGGCGACCCTTCAATCTCGACGCGATAGACGTTGTCCTGCGAGCCACGAGGCCAGTCAGGTGCAGAGTCAAGCCCCACGCGATTGATGTGCTCGAGCTGGATTCGTGTCTCACCCTTGTAGATGCCATTGATGGTGAACCGAATGGCCGCCACGTTGCCGGGCTGGACCGTGCCCTTGGCCGTTTCCACCGGTACGTCGGTCACCCATTTGTCCCATGTACTGGTGATTTCATCGAGTTCGATGCCAACAGCATGGGCCATGAGCGGCACCGTTGCGCCCCACCCCATGACCAGAATGTCGGTGTACTCCAACATGGGCGTGAAGTCGGCCGGTCGACCGATGCCCATCTCATCTTCGTAGGCGCCCTCGTAGTTGCTGTAATCGAGAATTTCGAGTGCGCGAACACAACGAACTTCGGCGCAGACGCCCATCAGGCTCAGCGGAAAGAGGTCGTTGGCAAATCCCGGATCGATACCGGTCGTGAAGCACGAGGCGCCACCTTCTTCACAGGCTTGGGTGATCGGATCGATCCAGGCCGGCGGATTCTGTTTCATGGTGGGCCACACCCAAGGCGTCATGGCCGTCGATGACACGTCAATGCCTGCTCGGAGAAACGAGCCCATGACCCGAATATTCTCATCGGCCTCTCCGGCGGTAGGTCCATAGTGCACGAGTGCGTCGGGCTCCAGCGCTATGAGTTTCTCGATGTCGTCCGTCGCCGTGATTCCAACATGGCCGATGCCGCAGATCTCTCCCACGTCTCGGCCGACTTTGTCTGGATTGCTGACGCCAACTCCGACCAATTCGAACAACGGGTGGTCAACCAGTTCGGCAATCACCATTTTTCCGACGAATCCAGTTCCCCATACAACTACTCGTTTCGACATATTTCCCTCTGGCTCTCAAACGCGA
The DNA here is from genome assembly GCA_963803215.1 of uncultured Acidimicrobiaceae bacterium. Taxonomy (GTDB): domain Bacteria; phylum Actinomycetota; class Acidimicrobiia; order Acidimicrobiales; family RAAP-2; genus CAWDLP01. The sequence continues at coordinate 84 of CAWDLP010000019.1, read as the reverse complement.
ACGGTAAGCGACGGCCAATAGTAGGCGGCCGGACTGTAGGCAATAGGCCCCAAGCGATCGATACGCACTCAGCACCTTGACCGG
>CAWDLP010000018.1:0-159047 GCA_963803215.1 uncultured Acidimicrobiaceae bacterium | reverse complement strand
TGGCCCGTCCACCAACAGCACGTCCAGCCGTGGCCAGAACCTCTATGAGCGAGTCGCGTTCAGATCGGAATTTCACCGGGTCTGGTCCTTTCGAAGGAGTGCACAGGGTTGATGTGTGTTGGTGGAGGAGATCAATTGAATGCTTAACGGTAGTAAGGGTTGGGGATTGTGGATGGTGTGGTTACAGATCCCTGGTGGGAGCAGAGATTGTTATCCACTGCGACCGTCCCCCGACAAAACATCGCGGCCGAGAAGTTCGGGTGAGGGCTGTGAACGCATGGGGACAACTACCGCGCAGCGTCCCCAGCTGCCAGGCCGCTGGCGTCCACAAGCAACGGGGCCTGGTGTCCCCAACGTATTCCCCATACGAGCCGCGAAATCGAGTTGTGGTCGTCATGTGCCCGACTTCAACTGCAAGAGAAGTTCGGTGACCTGTTCGTAGATCTGGCGCCGTTCTTTCATCTGGGTCGTGATCTTGTCCACGGCATGGATGACTGTGGTGTGGTCTCGGCCACCAAACACCCGGGCGATAGCGGGATAGGAGTAGTCCGTCAGGTTCCTGACCAGGTACATCGCCACCTGTCGGGCCGTGACGAGTGGGCGAGTCCGACTAGGACCGCAGATGGCATCGACCGTGAAGCCGTAGCTCTCGGCTGTGGCGTCCAAGATCATCTGGGGGGTCAGCCGTCGGGGCTCGCCGGCCGAGACGATGTCGGCCAGGACCCGCTCGGCCAAGGCCAGAGAGATGTCCTCGTTGCTCAGCTTGGCGAAGGCAGTGACGCTGAGTCAGGGCACCTTCGAGTTCACGGATGTTGTTCTTCACGTGGGCCGCGATGAACTCCAAGACGTCGTCGGGGATGTTCTCATGGTCACTTTCGGCCTTGGAACGCAAGATGGCCAGGCGGGTCTCGAGGTCAGGAGGATCGATCTCGGTGATGAGGCCGGAGAGAAATCGGCTTCGGAGCCGGTCTTCCAGGGTCTCGATCGACTTGGGGGGCCGGTCCGAGGTGAGCACGATCTGCTTCGCCGCACCCTTTAAGTCGTTGTAGGTATGGAAGAACTCCTCTTGGAGCCCTTCTTTGTTCTCCATGAACTGGACGTCGTCGATGAGCAGAACGTCGCACTCGCGATAGCGGCGCTTGAACGCCATGGTGGTGGAGGTACGCAAAGAGTCCACGAAGTCGTTCATGAAGGTCTCGGTGGTGACGTACAAGACCTTCCGCTGGGGGAAGTTCTCCTCCACGTAGTTGCCGATGGCGTGGAGAAGGTGGGTCTTGCCGAGACCCGAGTCCCCATAAATGAAGAGCGGATTGTAGGAACGACCAGGGGTTTCCGCCACAGCCTGGGCCGCGGCGTGAGCTAGTCGGTTGGACGAGGCGGCGACAAACGAGTCGAACGTGAAGCGCTGGTCGATGAGACCGCCACCGTTCCACCCTGGTTGGAGGCCGGCCGCGGACCGCTCGATCCGTGGCGCTCGTTTCCGCTGGTTGCAGCGGGCTCGATCGGCGGGGAGATCGTCCATGGGCTCGGTTTCGGGCACGTCGGGGGTGTCCACGATCTGGAGTTGGACCTTTACCGCTTCGTTGCCCTCGTTGGCCAGGGTGTCTTCGATCATGGGCACGAAGCGACTTTCGACCCGCTCGCGCACAATTCCGTTCGGAACACCCAAGGTAAAGACGCCGCCCACCAGGTTGAGGGGCTCTATTTGGGACAACCACATCTTCCATGTGGCCTCAGAGACCTGCTCACGCAACGATGCCGTGCAACGTGTCCACAGCTCGTTGGTCTCTTCCACCTGCTCCTCCGCGTGCCCAGGGCTCAGTCCATCCACAGCATGATCCACAGGTGTGGAACACGCCCCGGCAAACGTGGATCCGCCGTGAATGGTTGAACGTACACCGTGGAGCGGTGATCCGACTAGTGGGCATTGGAAATCGCGCCTAGAATGACAGACACTCCACTACGGCGAGTCCCGGCCGGGCGCTTAGCTCAGCAGCGGAACCCTCCCTGAGCTGGGCTTTGTCCCGTGGCTCAGTGGCGAAAGGTATAAAAACGTGAAGCGAACCTACCAACCCAATACCCGCAAGCGGGCCAAGACGCACGGCTTTCGCCAGCGTATGTCGACGAGGGGTGGCCGAGCCATCCTGAAGGCGAGGCGGCTCAAAGGGCGTCATCGTCTGACCGTCTGAGTCGGCTCGTGTCATCGCTGACTTTGGGGAGAATTCGGGATCGTTCCACCTTCCGTGCGCTTCGGCGACCGGCGGGGCGAGCCTCGCGCGGACCGCTTCGGGTGAGTTTTCACCCCAATGACCAGGGACCGCTGTGCCCTTCGGTGGTCGGCTTCGCCATTCGAAGCCAGTGCGGCAACTCCGTCACCCGGAACCGGCTGCGGCGCCAAATGAGGGTAATCGCCCGTCGACACCGCACGCAGCTGCCGTCGGGGGCCTACCTGATCCGCACTGAGCCGGCCGTGGCCACACCTTTCCTTCTCTGAGATCGCACCTCTGCTGAGTCTGGCCTCTTGAGTCGCCTCGCCCGCCCGGACGCGACTCATGACCCACCACGGCCCCACGGGACGCCCATAGCCACGACCCGAGACCTCTGGCCCATCGACCCGCCCCGACCCAGGTAGCGCGGTCCATGATCACCTTTTACCAGGTCATGGCCTCAGGACGCCCGTCGCCCTGTCGCTTTTACCCCAGCTGCTCAACCTATGCGGCTGAAGCCATTGAGCTCCACGGTGCGTGGCGAGGGAGCCGCTTGGCGGCCCGCCGCTTGTTCCGCTGCCGACCCTTTGGACGCCACGGTGTGGACCTTGTGCCCCTCCCGGACCCCGGAATCACACAGAGATGGAGAGGCCGTGATGCCCACCTGCGCCCCTGGTGGCCGAAAACTCCCTGTTCAAGAGCGTGGGGAGATCGCCCACCCGGTCTTTGTCTTCTTCGGTTGGATCCTGGCCGGCATTTATGCCGTCATACCGAACTACGCCATCGCCATCACGGGCCTCACGGTCATCATCATGGCCGCCCTGACCCCGCTCACCGTCAAGAGCACCAAGTCAATGATTGCCATGCAGCGCCTCCAGCCGGAGATGAAGAAGCTGCAGCAGAAGTACAAGGGCCCGGAGAACCGGGAACTGCTCAATCAGGAGATGATGAAGCTGTACAAGGAATCCGGCACAAGTCCCTTCGGGGCTTGTCTGCCGTCTTTCCTGCAAATGCCTTTCCTTTTCATTCTCTACAATCTTATAAAAGGCCTCTCAAATACGGTCGTTATTCATGGGCAAACCGTCGCCCAACCTCGCTACATCCCGACCGTCTTCGGAGATGTATCACAATCTGGTCAGACCAAAGGCCAGATGTACGCCTTCGGCATGAACTTCTCGGCCAAACCCTTTGGCCACCACGCAAACTGGTACGACGCCATCCCCTACGTCATGTTCATTGTCGTGGCGGTATTCTTGCAGTACTACCAAATGAAGCAGATGAACAGCCGCAATCCACAGGCTGCTGCAGCCAATCCGCAGATGCAGACAATGCAGAAAATCTTCCCGCTTGTCTTCGCTGTTATTTACATTCGAGTTCCCGTTGGTGTGACGCTCTATATGGTTGTTTCTTCGGCCATTCGGATCCTGACCCAAGAGATTATGTTCCGATCCGGTTACGTCACCCCGGTCGTGCATGAGCGCGAGATCTCAGCCAGTTCAAAAGTGGTGAAAAAGGGTGACGGCAAGCCGAGCAACGGCGCCAAGGCCGCAGCCATTGAGGCCACGTCCAGCTTCTCTGACCGAGACAAATGGGAAAGAGCAACCCCAAGGGCTCGAAGGCCAAGCGGGTGCCGCCAACACCAAGCACGGAGCAGCCGACATTGACGAAGAGGCCCACCAAGGCCTCCAACGGCAACGGTACGAACAACGGTACCAACGGATCGAAATCACAGAGCTCGACAAATGGGACGAAAGACGACGCCACGAGCGAGACCAAGGCGCAGAACCGATCCAAGTCGAAGCGAGAGAGAAAGGCGCGCTGACGTGTGGAATGGGTCGAAGTCACCGGTAAGACGGTTGACGAAGCAAAAGAGTCGGCGCTCGATCGCCTTGGTGTGGCCGAGGGCGACGCTGAAGTCATCGTGGTGACAGAGCCCAAGACCGGGCTGTTTGGCCGGGTCCGCGAAGAAGCGCGAGTGAGGGCCCGTGTGCGCCCAGTGGGCCCCCGCGCCCAAGCGAACTCGCCGACCCCGAGAGCAGGGCCGTGCAAGTAGCGGTGGCCGGAGCCAAGGTTCACGAGGTGGTAGTGGGTCGAACAGCCGTTCTGGCGAGAGCGCTCCCCAGACCGCCAGCGCTACTGCTACGACAGAGAACGGGCCGTCCAATCCGAACGGCGGTCAACCACAGAAGGCCGGGACACCGGGCAGTGGGACAAGTCGGTCGTCACGTCGCCGCCGAAGTCGTAGTAACGGAAACAGGGCAAATGCTCAGCGATCGGACGGTCGCCAGAGTTCAGTGCAAGGGGGCACATCGCCCCGAGCCGCCAACGGTGCGGCAAAGAGTTCAGGATCGAAGGAGGAAGTCGAGATGGCTGAAGCAATGACGCTTGAAGAGCAGGCAGAGGTGGCGACGGAGTTCTTGACTGGTCTGCTTGACCAGTTCGGGCTCAAGGGCACCGTCAACACCCGCGTGATCGACGAGGACACAGTGGAAATCGCGGCCATTGGTGACGACCTCGGTCTGCTGGTCGGTCCGAGAGGATCGACCTTGGCAGCGCTCCAGGACGTAACCCGCACTGTGGTCCAACGCCAGTTCCCCTCGAAGACCGACCGCATCCTGGTTGACGTGGCGGGCTACCGCGAGAAGCGGGCCGCGGCGCTGACCCGGTTTAGCCAGCAGATTGCCAGTGAGGTCGTAGAGAGTGGCGAGGCTCGTTCGCTGGAGCCCATGTCGCCGGCGGACCGCAAGGTTGTTCATGATGCGGTAAACGGTTTGGAAGGGCTTAGCACTCGATCAGAGGGCGAGGACCCCAACCGCTACATCGTTATCTCTCCTTCCGCCTGATCCACCACTTCTCTTGCCGAGCGCACCTCAGCGCTTGACTACTACCACTGCGGCGCGGCGAACGTGATGACAACGGTCGGAAACGAAACGAGCGGAGAGCTGGAGCCAATCCAGCGGGTTCTCATCCAAGCCCGAGCGCTCGGTCTGCTTGGTCCCGGTCCCATCGAACCGCACATCGACCATGCTCAAGGTTTTGCCCGGGCATTGAGCCACGGGCAGCCACCTGATTCCGGCTCTGTAGCCCAACCGCGCCGGGTAGTGGATCTGGGCTCCGGCGGCGGACTACCCGGTCTGGTCCTCGCCCGCGAGTGGCCCGAGAGCGAGTTCGTCTTGCTCGATGCCGGAGAGCGCCGAGCCGAGTTCCTGCAGTGGGCTGTGTCCGAGTGCGAGCTCGAAGACCGTGTCTCGGTCCTCCATGAGCGGGCCGAGATAGCGGGCCGAGACGATGGCCTTCGAGCAACGTTCGATGCGGCCGTTGCTCGCTCCTTTGGCCCACCCGCCGTGGTCGCTGAGTGCGCCGCCCCTTTTCTTTCTGTGGGCGGCCACCTGATCGTCTCGGAACCGCCTGGCCGCAAGGAGAGCGACCGATGGCCCGCCACTGCGCTCTCTGAGCTGGGCCTGTCCCCCGCCCGCACGGTGCAACTCAACTTCTCCTATCAGATTCTTCGACAGCTAGAACTCTGCGGAGATCGTTACCCGCGTCGAAACGGCGTGCCGTCGAAGCGCCCTCTCTTCTGAGGTATCCGGGAGCGAACCCGGGGCCGGTGCCGCATCCATCGTTGACCAGCGAGGTCTCGCGGAGATCGAAGCACCTCGGCACTGCTCCAGAGAATGAAGTCCCGATCGTTTGACGTTCGATGAAAGCACCTGTGGGACACCATGAACGGCTGGCGTGAAGGAGCAAAGACCGCTTGATCGGAAAGATCGCACTGCTGGCCCGATGTTCGCGACAGTCCACCACACTTCCCACGCAGTGGCTTGATCCGAATGAGGATTCGGCCCGAAAGCGAGCGGCACCGAGGCTCGCCATTCTCGGTCTGGGGCAGATCTGAGGTGAGAGCCAGGCCGATCGTCGTCCGCGATGTTTCACGTGAAACATTATGCGGACTGTCCTGATGCCGATGGCGTGCAACGAGCTCGAGCGTCAGATTGGGCAGACGCGGACCGTCCCTGCTGACGGACAGCCGGTCCGTCAGTAAGACGGTGACCAGGTCGTTCATGCGTGTAGACGCACCGGATTCGGAGAATTCTTGGGCCAGATGTTTCACGTGGAACATCGTCAGTGACAGTCTGGGCCGAATTTTGGGCTCAGCGAGGTAAAAGAATTTGGCCCATTTGAGAGGAAACATGCTCTGGACTATTGACCCCAACGCTGGCAACGGCGAGGATATCCACGTGCTCCCCCACCTTTCGGATCGGACCCGATGAGGCTCAGGCGTCGAGACCGAGAGGAGGAGCGCAGGAAACCTTCAACCCCTCAAACTCCAGCGCCCTCACCGTCGGACACGGTATCTGAGCCGGTTCCCGAGGCGATTTCAGCCGCTACTCCTACCCAAAGCGGGGATGAGCGGTCCTCAACGTACGATTCCAATGGGGGATCCACGCTGAGTGCACCTCCCGACGGGTTCACCGTTATGTCCGAGGAGACCAAAGCCGCTCCAGTAACATCCGCCGCCAACACCGCCTCCACAGCGGTCGAATCTGACCAGCTTGAGGTCACAGACGAGACTGAAGCATCGCAGTCGGGACCGTCTTCCGTGCCGGAGCCCGCCGCAGCCTCGGTCCCAGTTACGACCAGCGAGTCCATCGACGATCGCCAAGCTCGGAATCATCTGGCCGATCCCGTCATTCCCGGCAGCAACGACAACAACGACGGCGCCTCCCCCGATCCGGCGCCTCCCCTGGCAAGTCTTGCCGAGAGCGAGCTTGGGTCAGCGCACCCTCACTCCCCTCCAAATGGGTCAGAGGCAGATGCGGAGCCCGTCCCTACGCCAGTGGTCGCTTCTGTGGCTGACCTCGTCAAGGAGGCGGCCCAAGCTGCACCGAAGCACGCGGCGAAAGCAAAAACGCCTAGGACGAAGCCCCCGACGGCCAAACCCAAGGTCAAGGCCAAGAGCGCCTCAGACTCACCGACCCCTACTCCCCCACCACCACCCGACACCACTGAGGTACCTCTGCCGCCACGAATAACCAAAGAGCTCCCTCGCGTCATAGCGATCGCCAACCAAAAGGGTGGTGTGGGGAAGACCACGACGACGGTGAACCTAGGGGCGGCATTGGCTGAGATGGACTACCGCGTCCTGGTGATCGATCTCGACCCACAAGGCAATGCGACCACCGGGCTGGGCATCGACGCTCGGAACTTCGAGCTTTCAATGTACGACGTGATTATGCGAGACGCCGCTCTCGAGGATTGCATTGAACCAACCAGCGTGAAAAACCTCTTCGTGGCTCCGGCCACGATCGACTTGGCTGGTATCGAGATCGAGCTCGTCCCTGCTTTCAGCCGGGAGCTCAAACTAAAGCGAGCGATCGACACGGTCGTGGACGATTTTGATTTCATCCTGATCGACTGCCCTCCTTCTCTCGGGCTGATCACCATCAACGGCTTGGCCGCGGCGGGTGAGGTTTTGGTGCCAATCCAGTGTGAGTACTACGCCTTGGAGGGCCTCAGTCAGCTGCTTCGCAATGTCCACTTAGTGGCGTCCAACCTGAATGCCGATCTTGAGGTCAGCACCATCGTGCTCACGATGTACGACGCCCGAACCCGCCTGGCCATCGATGTGGCCAATGAGGTGCGCGAGCACTTCGCGGAGCAGGTGTGTCGCAACGTCATTCCCCGAACCGTCAGGCTCTCAGAGGCCCCATCGTTCGGTCAGCCCATCACGGTATTTGATCCGACGTCGCGGGGTGCTGTGGCCTACCGTGAGTTAGCCAAGGAGGTGAGCAATGGCGCGCCGAAGCGGGCTGGGTAAGGGGCTCGGAGCTCTCATTCCGACCGAAGCGACGGGGGAGCGAAACTCTGCGCTACGCGAGGTTCCAATCTCGAGCATTCGAGCCAACAGTTTTCAGCCCCGGACTCACTTTGACGAAGAGTCCATGTCCTCCCTGGCCGCATCGATTCGAGAACTCGGTGTTCTGCAACCGGTGCTGGTTCGTGAGGTAGACGGATCAGCCGAGAGCTACGAACTAATAGCGGGGGAGCGCAGGTGGCGAGCAGCCAAACGGGCTGGACTTCAAACCATGCCGGTACTGGTCCAGACCGCCGACGACGTCAACAGCCTTGAAAAAGCACTGGTCGAGAACCTCCACCGCGAGGACCTCAACCCATTAGAAGAGGCTGCGGCCTACCAACAGCTCATCGACGATTTTGGGCTGACCCACGACCAAGTGGCCACACGAATGGGCAAAGGTCGAGCCACGGTCACCAATACTCTGCGGCTGCTGCAGCTTCCCACCGGAGTACAACGTGCTTTGGCCGACCGCAGCATCTCGGCCGGTCATGCTCGAGCGCTCTTGGGCACACCAGACCGGGCCTTGCAAGAAGCGCTTGTGGCCCGGATCGTGGCTGATGGACTGAATGTGCGAGCGACCGAGGAGTTGGTTCGCAACGGGGGAGTGGAACCACAGAGTCGCGGCAGATGCTCTCCCTGAAGAGGAGAAAGAATCCGGTAGTACCACCAGTCCTACCCCTACTGCAACGCCCCGTGCAACGCCCGGTCGCCGGCTTCCTGAGCCCGGTGTGTTGGAGCTCGAGGAGCTACTTTCCACTCACCTGAACACGCGGGTAAAGGTCGACCTGCACAATCGACGCGGCCGCCTGGTGGTTGAGTTCGCCACCCTGGAGGATTTGGAGCGGATCTATCGCGCCATGGTCGGCGACAGCGGTGCCTCGGTTGAGGGTTCAACTGAAGCTGAGCCTACCTCCTGACCTGGTCTTTTACCGTTTGTTCCGGGTAGTTTCAATGGCGGTTGCGTCCAACCCTCAACGGCCGTTTCAGAGTCGAAGGGTCAACTGACAGGTCAGGCTCATCCACAACCTGTGCATGACGTTGTGGATTGTTGATCTTTCCATGCGCTGTCCCCGTGGGACCCTCGACCGTCACCTGGTGGTTGAGTGATTCACCAAACTGTCACCTGAGTTCAGGCTGCAGTGTCGAAAATCAGTCCCAGGCGGCGACAGCCCACTCGGCCAGGGAGACCGACAAGGCTTGCGCCAGGTTCGACCCCTGCTGGACCACGGCCGAGGCCGGCCCAACCTCGACGATGACCGCCGCCATCCGCGTTTCTCGCAATACCGGGACCGACATTCCCATGACGCCCCGGTCGGGGACCCCAAGGGCTGCAGGTACTTGGGCCTGCACGAGTTCGGCCAGGCGTCGCCCCCCGGGTGACTCGTAGCGGTAGCCCGCATAGAACGAGGTCGCACAGCCCGGTGTCCCAGGATCAAGGCGAAGGCCCAGATAGGCATCAACCTCAGCGGCGTTGGCCCGTTGGGCCTGAGTGGAATCATCGGGATGGTGCAGTTCAGTCACTCGCGCCCCCGCCGCGATGAGCTGACGCCGGAGGGCAGCCACCGTCGTGCCGAGACCACCGGCCTCGCCCACGGCGACATGGCGCCCGGCCAAGGTGGCCGGAGCCCGTCGAAGCTGCTCACGAGCGCGCACAGTCGAGACCAGTTCAGGCGCATCGTGACGGTTTTGCAGGCGAAGGAGCTCCACCAAGGTCTCTCGTCCCACAATGCCGTCGACCGGTTGTCCGGCGTTGCGTTGAAAGTCGGCCAGCGCAGCCGAAGTCAGGTCGCCAAAGATGCCGTCGACCTGACCCGAATCAAAGCCCAAGGCGCTGAGACGTTGCTGGATTTCGGCCACGTCGTCGCCTCGGAGCATCGGTGTACGGCGATAGAGGAGGCGGTCGCCTAAGCAAAATCCCGCCTCGACCAGGGTGTCCCACGTTTGGCGCCCAATAATGCCGTCGACGCGGAGTCCCCGTCTGTGTTGGAAGGCTTCGACCGCGGCGCGCGTGGCGGGACCGAACGAGCCGTCGGTCGCCACCGGCCCGACGAGTGCGCTCAGACGATGTTGGACATCAAGAACGGCTTCGCCGGAGTCACCTTGGGACAACGGCAGCACCGTGCCCGCGGCCCTTCCCGGGTTCGCCGGTGCACCCGACGTGGCGGAAGGGGTCGTGGGGTTAGAGCTCGACGGCTCTATAGGTAGGGCGCGAGCTCTTGGAGCAGCTGGCCCTTGGGCTTGGCGCCGACCAGTCGGGCTTGCACCTCTCCGTCCTTGAACAGAATCAAGGTCGGGATGCTCATCACGTCGAAACGTCGTGTCACGTCCAAGTTGTCGTCGATGTTCAGCTTGGTGATGGAGATCTTGCCCGCTTGCTCCTCGGCGATCTCTTCCAGCACCGGTGTGATCATCTTGCACGGCCCGCACCATTCGGCCCAAAAGTCCACCAATACGGGGACATCCGAGGCCTTGACATGCTCGTCAAACGTAGCGTCGTTCAGTTCTGTGATCTTCTCGCTCATGAGATTCTCCTCGTCTTCCCCGGATCTCCCCGGTGTACACAGTGCAACATCATGCCGGTTCGTTCTGTTCCCGGGCTTCGAGCCACCGCTCGGCGTCGAGAGCGGCCATACAGCCTGAGCCTGCCGCGGTGATGGCCTGACGATAGCGATGGTCCTGGACGTCGCCGCAGGCAAAGACGCCCTCCACGCTGGTCAGTGAACCCTCGTGAACGGTGATGTAACCGTTGGCTTCCAGTTCGAGTTGGCCTTTCACCAGGGCGGTGTTGGGTTCGTGCCCGATGGCCACGAACAGTCCGGAGACCTCTAACTCGGACTCTTCACCGGTCACCGTGTTCTGGAGTTTCAAGGCCGCCAGCTTCTCGTCGCCCAGGGCATCGGTGACCACGGTGTTCCACAAGAACTCGATCTTGGGGTTGGCGGCGGCCCGGTCCTGCATGATCTTCGAGGCCCGGAGTTCGTCGCGCCGATGAATCAGGGTGACCTTGGAACCGAATTTGGAAAGAAAGATGGCCTCTTCAAGGGCAGAGTCGCCGCCGCCGACCACGGCGATGGGCAGTTCACGGTAGAAAAAGCCGTCACAGGTGGCACAGGTCGACACGCCATGACCAATAAGGCGTTGCTCGTTGTGGAGGTCAAGCATCAGCGCCTTGGCCCCCGTGGCCACAATGAGCGCCTCCGCGGTGTAGGTCGGCTCATCGGCTTCGGGATCGCCCACCCACACGCCGAAGGGCCGAGACGAGAGGTCAAGGCGCGACACCTTGGCCGTCTGAATCTCCGCACCGAATCGGGCGGCCTGCGCTCGCATAGTGGTCATGAGCTCTGGGCCCATGATCCCGTCAGTAAACCCGGGATAGTTCTCGATTTCGGTTGTCAGCATGAGCTGGCCCCCGGGCTGGTCACTGGTCGAGGAGATCTCACCCTCAATGACGAGCGGAGCCAGTTGGGCCCGGGCGGTGTAAATGGCCGCGGTCAGTCCGGCCGGTCCCGAGCCGGCGATGATGACCTGTCGGGCTTCGGTCATTGCGTGCCGCCGTCAACGTGAAGCGGGTCGTTGGAACCCTTGCGCATCGAATACACCACGAAACCGGCGATCGAGAAGATGGCGCCATAGACCAGGTAGGTGATCCAGACTTTGTCGTCGAAGAGGTAGACGGTGCCGATCCGCACCCCAAAGATGATGAACAGCGCCAAGACGGCGATGGCCATGACCGTGATGATCAGCCCGAAGACAACGGTCCGCGAGGCCACAATGACGGGCCGTACGGCCTTGTCGTTGACCGTGGCCACGGCCTGATCGATGGCGTCGACGGCCTTGATGGGCCAATCGGCCGTCCGGCCAGCGGCAGAGAATCCCCCAAGTGGCGTGCCGCGGGGAGGATCAGCCGCCGCCGGCGTCACCCCGCTGGGCGCGCCAACCGAGATGTTGTTGTCATCAGCCATGGCCGTGAGGCTAGTCGCAAGACGCCGCTACTTGGCCGCCTTGATGTAGCAGACGCCGATAGAAGAGGGGCCGGCGTGGGTGCCGACCACCGGTCCCAGATCAACCGAGACCAGCGGATAGGTGGACTCGATCTTTCCCAAGCGGGCCGCGATGGCCGCAATGTCATCGCATGCCCCGTCGGCCACGGCCAGCCGCTCGATCGGCACATCGTCGCTCACCTTGGTGGCCATGTACTCAAGGGCGCGCGACCGAGTGCGCTGCTTGGACTCCTCTGCTACTTCGCCGTCTTTGACCTGGAGGACGGGCTTGATGGAGAGCAAGGAACCCAGCAGTGCCCGCGCCCCTCCGATCCGGCCGCCTCGCTGTAGGTGGTCGAGCGTGCCGACGACGCCGTACACATGCGTTCGCTTGGAGCGCTCGACCGTCGCTTTCGCTACCTCTTCGAGGCTCGCACCGTCGGCTGCATCCTCGGCCGCTGCTATGGCAAGGAGTCCTTGGCCCATCGTGAGTGATTGGGTGTCGACTACTTCGACCGGAATGCGGTCGAAGCCTTCGGCCGCCGTGCGGGCTGAGGCATAGGTGGCCGAGACGCCTGATGAGATGGTGAGGCACACGATGCCCGTGGCGCCATCGTCGGCCGCCTGGGCAAAGGCCTCTTGGAACGAACCGGGCGATGGCGCGGCCGTCTCGGGCAGGGTCGACGCCGCCTTGCAGCGTTGCCAGAACTCAGTTGGTGAGAGGTCTCGACGGTCCAAGAACTCCTCGTCGCCAAAGCGGATGGTAAGGGGGACGACGATGATGCCGCGGGCCTCGGCCTCGTCGAGCCCCAGGTCGCAGGCACTATCTGTTACGACGCGCACGCCGGGCATGTGATCCTCCCCTAGCCGGGCCGCGGTGGCCGAGCTGTGTTCGAGTGTGGCATGCACCATACCGACCGGAGTGCATGACGACGGTTACCGGCGACTCTGGGCCGAAGATGGTCGACGCGTCCCGGGCCGATTGGCCAAGATGGCAGCCGTTCCTCCAAAGGCGATGAGGCCAACGGCGACCGAGGCGAAGACTCGTCCGATGAGTGCGGTGCCCGAAGTGGCAGAGAAGATACTCGAAACAATGAGTACGGCCACGGCCATGACGGCGGTGGCCATACCGACTCGCCGCAACGGCGCCCATAGGCGAGGTGAACCGAGCGCACCAAGCCAACCTCGAAGGACAACCAGGCCGAGCACCGCGGCCACGGTGTAGGCCACTGACAGTGAGAGGGCGAGGCCGCGGATGCCGAAGGGATGAATGAGGGCTAAGGCCAACAAGACGTTGATGCCGTTCTCGACCAGGTAGAGCCAGAAGGCCGTGCGGGCTCGTTGCATGGACTGTAGGACGCGCACCACATACAAAAAGGTGCAGAAGCCGGGGAGTCCTAGTGAGAACATGGCCAAGGCGGCCCCGGTCTGGTTGCTGGCCTCGGCTGTCGAGGTATGGCCGTGACCCAACAGCAGGCCGACGGCCGGGCGAGCCAGGAGCAGCATGCCCACCGAGGCCGGAATGATGATGGCCAACATGGCGCGAAGACCCGTGGCGAGCCGGTGTTTAAAGGCCACGACGTCGCCGGTGGCCCAGTGCTTGGCCAGGTCGGGTGTCACCGCACTCATGATCGACACCGTCACCACCGCGAACGGCATCTGCAAGAAGATGTAGGCGTAGCTGTAGGACGAGACCGTCCCGGGACCAACTTTGCCGGCCAGAGCCAGCACGATGTACAGCGCGATCTGGTTGGCCAGCACAAAGCCAAAGGTCCAACCGCTCAGTCGGAGCACCGTGCGTACGGCGTCGTCGCCCGGGGCGAAGCGCCAACGCAACAGTGTCAGGTTGGAACGTCGGAGACTTGGGATTAAGAGCGAGGCCTGCAGGGCAACGCCCAAGGTGGTGCCGAGACCGAGCAGGACGATCTGGCCGTGATGGGCCGCCACCGATGCCGTGGTGGGCGACGACCCGGCGATCAGGGCAAACCAGACCAAGACGACAATGCAGACCAAGTTGTTGGCAATGGGCACCCAGGTTGGCGCCACAAACCGGCGCCTGGTGTTCAACAGTGCCGTAGCCATGGCGATGAAGCCATAGATGGCCACCTGGGGCACAAACCAGCGCAAAAGGCTGATGGAGACGGTGCGTTGCAGATGAACCGCCGTGGCCTGGGCCGCCGTGGCATGTGGGTTGAGGGCGGTCAGTCCATCGATAAGGGCGGGGGCAAAGAACCAGAAGACGACGGTGGCGCCCAGCAGCAGCACACCCGAGATGGTGATGATGGCGGAGATCGATCGCCAGGCCTCTCGCTCGGTCCGAGTGGACAGTCGGTCGACAAAAACCGGAATGAACGTGGCCGAGAGAATGCCGCCGAGCACGACGTCGTAGAGCATGTTGGGCGTGGTGTTGGCCAAGTTGAAGGCGTCACCAAGCGACGCCGTGCCAAGGGCTGCGGCCAGGGCCACAACTCGCAGGACGCCGGTGAGGCGAGAAAAGCCGGTCCCGAGCGCCATGAGGACTGTGGCCTGGCGCAGCGCCAGCGGCCCACGGCTGATCTCAGCGGCCTCGGGGCGCACGTCGGAGCCACCGTGTGTGATGTCGGCGCTCACGAACTACCGGCGTGGCCGCGTCGCGGCCGCCCTGCGCCGCGGCGCTGTAGGTAAGTGCGGATCCACCACGTCAGCAATACCACGGCGGCCAAGATGGTGAGGACGATGCCGACGAGTGAGATAGACGTCGACTGCACGATCACCGTGCCGCGAGCGATGGTGAGATCGCCGTTGGGCGAGCGAAATGTCACCACGACGGGGAGGTGGTCGCCCGAAGTGCGCGAGTGGGCCTGAATCGAGACCGAATTGATTTGGCGTTCCAGCACCATTGGTCGCACCGCGCCTTGCGGAAAGGTGAAGTTGTTGCTGGCCACGATGAGATGTCCCGCCACCGTGTAGTTGGACCTGGAAATGATGGTGATGGGTATGGGTGCCGTGCGGGCCGTGAAGGTAATGGTGTGCTCAATGGCCAACTGAATGAGGGCAAGTTGACCGGAGAGAACCTGGTTGAAGCTGTTCACCCCAGTGACTCGACCGAGACCGGTGAGCGTGCTGGCCTGGGAGGCCAGTAGGAGGTCACCCAGTTGGGTGAGCACCGGCGGATGGCCCTGCACCGCGCTCTGAAAGCCCGCTAGATGGGTCCGGCCCACGGCAATCTGCCCGGCCACGGCTGAGGTGAATCGGGGCCCGGTTCCAGAGGTAATCAGGTGTCGCTGCGCTGGTTGGTTGTTCCCACCGGCGGGCACTTGCGCAAAGAGCTGGTTCACCGTCACGGGTGCGAGGACCGGATTGGCCGTCAGCCCTTTCATGATGGTGTCCACCATCGATGCACTCGGCGTCCAACCTGCTGGAGGGAGCGCGACTTCGCCCCGAGCGTCGTCTTCGTAGGGGTTCTCGTAGTGGATGAACGACAGATCGGCCAACAGTTGGTTGGCGGCCAGCACGGGATCACCAGGGTCAGCCACAAAGTGTGAGGACAAGAGCGAGTCCGCCGCTACCGCGTTGACGTGCTGGTTTTTGGTGAGGTCGAGTTGGAACGGTTGTGACTCGGTCAGGTTGGAGGCATTCACGGCGGCCAGATCGCTGTCCGGCAGCACTAACTGATTGGCATCCACCTCGCGCAGGCCCTCGGCTAATCCGCTCCCGACCGCGTCCGGTTCGACCCAGGTTCCGTCGGTCGTCGCGATCCGGTTGGCGGTAGCCAACGCGTGACCTCGAGCCATCTGGTTGTCCACTTCGCCCGAAAGGCCCGACGCCACCAGTTCGCTGGCACTGAACGGCACGTAGCCCTGAGCCGGGAACTGGTCACCGGTTGAACCGGTGGCAGCTTGTGAGAGCGCAGAGAGCTGACCCCCGGCGGATCGCCCCGCTTTGTTGCCCACCTTTTCAAGTTCTTGCACGGTTTGGCCTGAGGCCAAGATGGTGGTTGCCACTGAAGGTTGGGCTGCGACCGTTGTGATCACGCGATTTATTGAGGTCGTTTCGCTCTTGGTGGGATTCTGCAGTGCCACGTCGCCGTCGGCGCTGGGCGTGAATGTGGTTGGAACCTGCAGCGGCAGAACGAGTGCCACCCGCAAAGGCTTCGGCACGCTGGAGGCGTTGGGCTCGTCGTAGGTGAGAAAGGTGGTCAAGTGGGCGACCACGGTGCCGCTCCGCTCCAAAGCGATTGCTACCGGATAGACCCCGTCGCAGCTTCCAGAGCCGGCCGTGCAGTCGAGATCGAGCAGCGGTGAACCGGCCGGGCAGGTGCTGCCCGCCGGGGCGGAACCACCATCGTCGTCCGGGCTCACGTTGGTACAGAGCGAGGCCCGTGTGGCCCCATTTGTCAGGGCCACCGGTGACGTATGCAAAAGCACACCTTGGCTCGGACTGCCCCCGAGGGCTTGGGTAAAGGCGGAGCGGGTCACCACTCGTCCGTAGAAGGTGAGAGCAACGGTGAGCGACGTTGTGGTACCTGCGCTCGGGCTGACACCCAGGTTCAGCGATAAGGAAGGTTGGCTCGGCCCAATCCATGACGGTGATTGGGCAAGGAGCACCAGTGCGGGCGTAGCGGGAGCGGTCGCTGTGACGGCAGCTGATGAAGCGGTGGCATCGGTGAGGGCAAGCAAGGCCCAGGTGCTGGCACCTCCAGCGATCAACAAAAGGACCAACGAGAGCGACAGACGGAGAATCGCCGACCAGGCGGACCGAACGCACCTCAACGACACCGGGCAACGCTAACCGGTGCCGAGGTGGTGTTGGCGGCGCTGTACCGTGGACGGGTGCTGCCCGGCGCTGTCCCCGAGCGGTTTCGGCCACTTGTCGAGGCCACGTCTGAGCTGGCCGAGCGATTCGCTCGTGCCGGCTACTCGCTGTATCTCGTCGGTGGCTCGGTGCGCGACGCGTTGGTGGTCGCCCAAGGAAGCGATGGTGAAGCGGCCCACGACTTCGATCTCACGACCGACGCCAGACCCGACGAGATTGAGCGCCTCATTGACGGCTGGGCCACCGCGGTATGGACCCAGGGCAAGCGATTCGGCACCATCGGGGCCAAGCACGATGGTCTTGATTTCGAGATCACCACGCATCGAGCCGAGGTCTACCGACCCGACTCACGAAAGCCCGAGGTCACGTTTGGCGACGACATCGAGGTTGACCTCTCACGGCGTGACTTCACCATTAACGCTATGGCCCTGCGTCTGCCCGACTTGGAACTTGTCGATCCGTACAACGGCTTGGCGGACCTGGCGGCCCAACGCCTTCGGACTCCGCTCGATCCCGAAATCTCTTTCGACGACGACCCGCTGCGCATGCTGCGAGCGGCCCGCTTCATGGCCCGCTTTTCACTGGAGCCAGACCCCGCCCTCATCGAGGCCGTGCGCAAAGGCCACGATCGCTTGTCCATCGTCTCGCCCGAGCGGATTCGCGATGAGTTGGACAAGATTGTGGTGCTGGAAAAACCGTCGACGGCGTTGTGGTTTGTGGTCGACACCGGCCTCGCTTCGGATTTCTTTCCCGAGCTTCCAGGCCTAGCCCTCGAACAAGACCCTATTCACCGTCATAAAGACGTGTTGGGTCACACCTTGGCTGTGGTCGACAAGACGTCGCCCGAGCGACTGCTTCGCCTGGCCGCGCTCTTCCACGACGTGGGCAAGCCGAAAACGCGAGCCTTCGAGAACGGCGGCGTGACGTTCCACCATCATGAAGTGGTTGGGGCGCGCATGACCCGAACGCGCATGACCGCACTTCGGTACTCGAATGAGGATGTCGACACCGTGACGAGATTGGTCGAGCTCCATCTGCGTTTTCATACCTACCGACTGGGATGGACTGACAAGGCAGTGCGTCGGTATGTCCGAGACGCTGGCCCCTTGTTGGCCGAGTTGAATGAGCTGACGCGCTGTGACTGCACCACCCGCAACGCGGCCAAGGCCCGGGCCTTGGCCCGCCGCATGGATGAGCTTGAAGAGCGGATCGTCGAACTCGGCCAGCAAGAGTCCCTCGATGCCATCCGACCGGATCTGGACGGGACCCAGGTCATGGCGTTGTTGGGCGTCCCCCCAGGGCGAGCAGTCGGCCAAGCCCTGAGTTTCCTACTCGAACTGCGCCTGGACGAGGGCTCGCTTGGTGAGGCTGAAGCCACTCGTCGATTACAAGAGTGGTGGGCCACCCAACAGTAGATCTGGGTACGCGATTACCTTTCTTCCATGCCGAAGACGCAGCGCGGTGCATTTGCTCGACCGATGGCGGTTCCTCTGCTCATCATTGCTACAGCCCTTGGCCTGACCGCCTGCAGCTCGAACTCGACATCATCGGGTCGTGCCACTTCGAGCTCGACCACGAGAGCCGTGACCTCGACCTCAGGTGTGGCCACCACCACAACGAGCGCGAACATGGCGGGGGTCAACGCAGCCATCAACGCCTACGAAGTTGGTACCGGGCTGTCGCCCAGCCAGTACACCGTGGCCAACGTCGAGGTCTCGACCGTCGATCCGACCTGGGTTCGATTCTCCATCGAGCCGTCGGCGACAGACCAAGACACCTTTCAGAGCGCCTACGGCTTTGCCCATCTGTCTGGGGGGACGTGGCGGGTGACCGGCATCGGGTCGTCGGGCGTGGGTTGCCCTTTGACGCCTCCGACTGATGCGAGTGCCGCCACCTATGTGGCTGTACCGGCGGCGGTACTCGCCGGTTTTCAGCAGACCTGTCCGGGCTGAAACTCGGACCGGCTAAGGGGGATTAGCCCTCAGGCCACGTGGGTCCGGCTTCACCGGCAGCGAAGCCTTCAACCAAGAGCTGGGCTTGGTCGTCGTGGTACTGCACCGGAGGTGACTTCATGAAGTAGGCCGATGGGCCGAGCAACGGGCCACCGATGCCACGATCCTGAGCCAGCTTGGCGCAGCGAACGGCGTCAATGATGACGCCGGCCGAGTTGGGCGAGTCCCACACTTCGAGCTTGAGCTCCAAGTTCAACGGCACATCACCGAAGTTGCGACCCTCCATGCGGATGTAGGCCCACTTGCGGTCCTGCAGCCACGGCACGTGGTCCGAGGGACCGATATGCACGTCGTCAGCCGTCATCTGGGACTGCTCGATCTGGCTGGTCACGGCCTGGGTCTTTGAGATCTTCTTGGACTCGAGGCGGTCGCGCTCGAGCATGTTGCGGAAGTCCATGTTCCCGCCCACGTTGAGCTGGTAGGTGTGGTCGAGGGCCAGTCCGCGGTCTTCGAACAGGCGAGTCAAGACACGGTGGACGATGGTCGATCCCACCTGGCTCTTGATGTCATCGCCGATGATCGGCACGCCGGCGTCTTGGAACTTCTTGGCCCAGACCGGGTCAGAGGCAATAAAGACGGGAATGGCGTTGACGAAGGCAACCTTGGCGTCGAGGCAGGCCTGGGCGTAGAACTTCTGGGCCTCTTCTGACCCGACCGGGAGGTAGGAGACCAGCACGTCGGCCTTGGCTTCGCGGAGCGCTGCGGCCACGTCGACCGGTGTGGCCGGGGACTCTTCCACCACGTCGCGGTAGTAACGGCCCAGGCCGTCGAGGGTTGGTCCGCGCTGCACGGTTACGCCCAGGTCACCGACCTCGGCAAAGCGGATGGTGTTGTTGAGACCGGCGAAAGCAGCCTTGCCCAGATCGGTACCCACTTTGGTGGCATCCACATCAAAGGCAGCCACCGGGACGAGATCGCGGACGTGATAGCCGCCAAGCTCCACGTTCATGAGGCCAGGCACGACATCGTCCGGCTGGGCCTCGTTGTAGTAGTTGATGCCCTGCAGTAACGAGCAGGCACAGTTGCCCACTCCAGCGATTGCAACGCGGATGGTGCTCATCAATATCTCCTTTTATGTCCCTGTCGACTTAGTTCGTGCTGTTCGTTACTGCGGTACTGGGTGAAGCGGTACTGGGTGAAGCGGTACTGCCAAGAGTGGCCAACGGTGCGTCGCCCTCGGGTGCGCTGCGCTCGGCCGCGATCAAGCGGTCCAACCACGCGATGTCCTGTTCGACACCTTGCGCCGTGTGCTCAATGACCGAGCGGGCATAGACGTCGAAGGCGTTTTCGTCGGCCGCGGTCTCGACCTCGGCCAAACGCTGGACCAGCAAGGCCCGACGTCGTTCCAAAAGAGAAAGGCGAGCTTGGGGCGCCAGGTGTCGCGCAAAGGCCAAGCGGAGACCAAAGCTGCGAGCGTCGTCGGCCGCGCCACTGCCAGCCAGAAGCTCAGCGAACAGACGCCTGCCCTCGTCCGTAATTCGGTAGACCTTGCGCGACCGGCGGGCTCTCGTGCTTGAGTGCCGCCTCGCTTTCATGACGGCTAACTCGCCGCTGAGCGAACCGG
This sequence comes from uncultured Acidimicrobiaceae bacterium, assembly GCA_963803215.1. Classification (GTDB taxonomy): domain Bacteria; phylum Actinomycetota; class Acidimicrobiia; order Acidimicrobiales; family RAAP-2; genus CAWDLP01. Next base: position 138,633 of record CAWDLP010000018.1, on the reverse strand, counting down.
TGGGGGGTGCAGCCAGTGACTCAGGCTGGCCCGAGGCTTCGGTCACCTCAACGGCGTGGGCTGCTTCGAGCCGGTTGAGCGCCGGATAGAGCGAGCCGAAAGAGACATTGGCCAACATGCCGAGATGTTCACGCAACTGACGGCGAATTTCGTAGCCGTGGAGCTCACGCTCCTCCAGTAGTCCCAGTATGGCCAGATCCAACATTGCGGACCACTATATCGGATCGATATAGCGATGTACACCACCCTGTCACTGAACGGTCACCTGGGCGGCTCCTAGTTGGCCCGATGCCACGGCGATTTCCTCGATTTCGCGGACTTTTTGGCCCAGTCTCACCGCAGGGACGAGGGGAGTAACCTGACGCTGTGACCGCCACCTCCCGTCCGGGGGACTCGGGAAGCGCTGAGGCGCCGACAGAGCAGGCGCGCGTCGAGTACCGCCTGGTTCGAAACGCCGTGGTGCGAGACCTGCAAAAAGGCAAAGTGCGCCAGGTCGACGTCTGTGACGCCCATCCTGAGCTCCTTCGGGCCGCCCGCAACGTCGGCAAGAAGACCGGAGAGTCTTGCCCGGTCTGCAAGGAGGGCGGCACGGTGCAACTGACCTTTGTCTTCGGCGCAAAGCTGCCACCGGGGGGGACCTGTCCGGCCACGGCAACCGAGCTCAACCGTCTCCGTCGCCGGGAAGAACCGGTGATCTGTTACGACGTCGAGGTCTGTCCCGACTGTGCCTTTCACCACCTGACCCGCAAGTACCAGGCCGGGGGACGGACGCCGAAGGTGCGAGCTAGGAGCCGAGCATGAGCAGCCCCACGCCCGATCGTGCCGTCACCGTCCCGGGTGTGCGTGCCGCAAAGCGGAGCCAGGGGGCCAAGCCGTTGGTCATGGTGACGGCCTACGACGAGCCCGGGGCCCGCATCGTGTCCGAGGCCGGGGCCGACATCTTGTTGGTCGGGGACTCGGTCGCCAACAACGTCTTGGGCTACGACGACACGCTGCAAGTGACCATCGAGGACATGGCCCACCACGTCGCTGCGGTGGCGCGGGCCCAACCGCGGTGTCTGGTGGTGGGCGACATGCCTTGGATGAGCTACCACCGCAGCGTGGACGAGGCCATCACGAACGCCGCCACGCTCATTCGAAGTGGGGCCCACGCCGTCAAGCTCGAAGGTGGCCGGGCTCGCCTCGATGTGATCGAGGGCATCATCCGAGCTGAGATCCCCGTCATGGGTCACCTTGGTCTGACGCCGCAGTCCGTGCTTGCCATGGGGGGCTACCGGGTCCAGGCCAAGAGTGCGGACGCCGCCAGTGCCCTGGTTGACGCGGCCAAGGCCATTGCGGCGTCCGGGTGTTTTGCCATGGTGCTCGAAGGGGTCCCCGACGTCGTAGCCAAAGCCGTGACCGAGAGCGTGGATGTGCCCACCATTGGGATTGGGGCCGGGCCCTTTTGTGACGGCCAGGTCCTGGTCTTCCACGACCTCTTGGGACTGGGGCTCGCGTACGCCGCCCAAATTCGTCCGGCGCTATGCCGACCTGGGTTCGCTGGCTACCCAAGCCATTGCGGCCTTCGCCTCGGATGTGAGAGACGGCTCCTTCCCCGCAGACGCTGAGACCTATCACGCCACGGCCGATCTCAGCCACGCCTTCGGGCCCGAGGTCGAGGACTCGTAAGCCGGCGCCTCGTCGCCCGAAAAAGTCTCAGGCCCGACAGCGACTACAGTAGAAGCCCGAACGACCGGGCCCTTTGGTCCAGTCCTTGAAGATAACCCTGCCCCTGACCGCCAGGGGCCCGGGCATCCGCCCGGTCCGGAGGGAGGTAAGCCGCCCATGCGGCCCTACGAAGTAATGGTCATTTTTGAAGCCACGGTTGAACCGCCGGCCATCCAAGCGGTCGTTGACCGTGCCCTGGAGCTGGTGCGCACCACCGGCGGCAACCCCGGCAACGTCGATCGCTGGGGCAAGCGCTCCTTCGCCTACGAGGTCAACCACAAGCGCGAGGGTTACTACATCCTCATCGAGTTCAACGGTGGTCCTCAGACCGTGGCTGATCTCGATCGCATGTTGGGTCTGGCCGATGAAGTGGTCCGCCACAAGATCATTCGACTGCCCGAAAAGATCGCCGGCCGCAAGGCCTCTGGTCTGAAGCCCAGCACCGGGAAGGGCCCGGCCAAGCCGTCGGCCCCGGTGGTGTGAAGCGACAGTTCCTGCGGTCGACGAAGCGGTCGACAGTGACGACTCTGTTCCCGCTGCCGGTTAAGTCGGCCACAAACGAGAGGAGCGACTCATGCCTGACAACAGTGTGACCTTGGTGGGCAACATCACCCGGGATCCCGAACTCAGATTCACCAACACCGGTCAGCCCACAGCATCGTTCGGTTTGGCCGTGAACCGCCGCTGGCAGAACCGTCAGACCCAGGAGTGGGAAGAGGCCACCAGCTTCTTTGACGTGGTGTGCTGGCGCGAGATGGCCGAGAACGTGAGCGAGAGCTTGACCCGCGGCTCGCGGGTCGTCGTGGCCGGTCGTATGGAGCAACGCAGCTGGGAGACACCAGACGGCGACAAGCGCTCCAAGATTGAGGTCATTGCCGACGAGATCGGGCCATCGTTGCGTTGGGCCACAGCCCAGGTGACGAAGAACGAACGACGCGGACCGTCAGACGGCGGTCGTGGAGGAAGTGGAGGCGGCCGACCCGCCCCCGCACCGAAGAACGAAGAGCCCGCAGGTTACGGGCATGACGAGGAGCCTTTCTAATGGCACGAAGCAACTATCGCGGCACCACAACCCGCCGAGCTCCGAAAGACCTCGGTCGTCGGGTTAAGAAGAAACCCTGTGCGCTGTGCCGGGACAACATCGACTGGGTTGACTACAAAGACATCCCGCTTCTGCGCAAGTACATGAGTGACCGGGGCAAAATCCGCTCCCGTCGGGTCACCGGTAACTGTGCCCAGCACCAGCGGGCTCTGGCCATGGCGATCAAGACGGCGCGTGAACTTGTGCTGCTGCCCTATACCCAGCGCACCGTGACCGAGCGTCCGGGCGGCCGAGGTGGTCCGCGTGGCGACCGCGGCGATCGCGGTGAACGTGGCGATCGCGAAGGGCGACCCCCGCGCCCAGCACGTGACGACAGTCCGCGTGGCGCCGACTCAAGCGACTTGGATGACGCCGCCGCCATCGTGCTCGACGAGGGCGAGACGATTGAGATTCTTGAGATTGTGGAGCCCGACGGCGAAGTCCTCGTTGAGGTCGCAGCCGAAGAGGGTGATGTGTGATGAAGGTCCTTCTTCGAAGCGACGTTGACGGCGTCGGTCGCCGCGGCGACATTGTCGATGTATCCGGTGGATTTGCCCGCAACTTCTTGCTGCCCGAAGGCAAAGCGCTGTTGGCCACTGAAGGCATCTCGAGTCAGGCCACGGCCATGCGTAAGGGTCGGGACCTGCGAGAGGCCCGCGATCACGACGCCGCTGAGTCTCAAGCCAAGATCCTGGCCGGCACGACCATCACCATCAGCGCTCGCGCTCATGGTGGGGGCAAGCTGTTTGGGTCGGTGACCGCAGCCGACGTGGTGGACGCCATCCTCAGCCAAAAGGGTGTCGAAGTGGATCGTAAGCACGTGGCCCTGGACGAGCCGATCAAAGAGGTCAGCTCGACGCAGGTCACGCTGCACCTTTTCCACGACGTCGCTGCTCCCGTCACCGTCGAGGTCGTGGCAGCTGACTGAGGTAGTTCCGGCGTAAATCCGGAACCACAAGTCGACTGTCACACCCCTCCGGCATGGTGGGGCGATGACCAGCGGCACGAGACCGGCAACGGAGGGTGGGCTTCCCCACCCAGTGGACGGCCGTCCACCGATTCTCCACAGGCTCGGCCAGGGCTTTTGTCCGGTGAATCCCCAGGTTTCAGGACTCGTTACCCCCAGCCCCGATCGATCAGGGTAGGGGGACCATGGTTCAGGCCTTCGACGACTCCCGACCGCGCCAATTGCGGCCCGTTTCTAGCGGCCCGCATGTGCCGCCGCACGACCTCGAAGCGGAGGAATCGCTACTCGGGGCCATGCTGCTGTCGAGCGACGCCGCATCGGCGGCCATGGAGATCACCAGTGCCGGTGACTTCTACAAACCGGCCTACGGGCACATCTTCGCCGCGCTGCACGCCCTCTTTGAGAGAGGCGAGCCGCTCGACGCCGTGACCGTTACGGACGAACTTCGTCGGTCAGGCCTGCTCGAGGCGGTTGGCGACCCGGCTGTACTGGTCTCTCTGCAGGCCAACACACCGTCGATTGCCAACGCTCGTCACTATGCCCACATCGTGGAAGAGCTCGCGCTCTTACGACGCCTCATTGGCGTGGCCGGCGAGATCGCAGAGATCGGGTACTCCGTGCCCGAAGACGTCTCAGGGGCCATCGATCAGGCCGAGCAGAAGATCTTTGATGTAGCCGAGAGGCGCACGGCCGACACCATCGCGCCGTTGCGCGAGCTGTTGGGCCCAGGGCTCGAACGCATTGAAGAGCTGAAAAACCGGGGCGACGACATCACCGGTATCGCGACGGGCTACTTCGACCTCGACAAGATCTTGGCCGGACTCCAGCCCTCCACGCTCACCATCGTCGGGGCTCGACCGGCCATGGGTAAGACCAGCTTTGCTCTCGGCATGTTGGCTCATGTAGGGACCGCACTGCAGAAGCCGTCACTGTTGTTCTCGCTCGAGATGGGACAGCTTGAGCTGACGCAACGACTCTTGGCCTCAGAGGCCAAGGTTGACGCGCAAGCACTTCGGACCGGACAGATCAAGGACTCGGACTGGGGCAAGTTGGGCCTGACTGTCACGACGCTTTCGAATGCGCCGATCTTTATTGACGACAACCCGAACTTGACCGTGATGGACATCAGAGCGCGAGCCCGTCGCTTGAAGAAGTCCGAAGGTGAACTCGGACTCGTCATCGTCGACTACCTCCAGCTCATGACGGGTCGGGCCCGGGCCGAGAACCGTCAGGTGGAGATCGCCGAGATCAGCCGTGGTCTCAAGATCTTGGCTCGTGAGTTGGAGGTCCCAGTGGTCGCCCTCTCCCAGCTCAGCCGAAACCTCGAATCACGCCAAGACAAGCGACCAATGCTCTCGGACCTGCGTGAGTCCGGTTCGTTGGAACAAGACGCCGACGTGGTCCTGTTCTTGTATCGAGAGTCTCAGTACGACGCTGACGTGCCGATCGACCGCCAAGACGACGCCGAGGTCATCGTGGCCAAGCACAGGAACGGACCGACGGGATCGGCCCACCTGCTCTTCTTGGCCCAGTTCGCCCGCTTCGAGAATATGAGGCGAATGTAGCGACGAGATCGGCGCCGCAGGCGTCGCTCCTTACGCCGCCAGGTCGTCGCGTGACAAGACAGCCGGTGCGCTTGTCACGATCATGATGAAGAGAATGAGCGTCACGATGTGGACCGACGAGCACCACAGGCAGATGCTGCCGATGATGAACAGCTCGGCGATGACGAGGTAGAGAACAAATCCGATGCCCATGATGGCCAGGGCGACTCGAGCCTGATGGACCCATCGCACCGACAAGGCCCACATGGGCGGTGAGTTCACGATGGCGAATACGAAGTAAAAGCCCAGCCCGAGCACAGCCACCGGAATGCCCAAAATAACGGACTCGCTACTGGTCGTGACCTTGGCGCAATCGATGACACCTGAGCCCGAACAGGCCAAGAAGTGGGTCCCGGCGTAATGGGTGAAGGTGAGGTAGCTCGAGACGCCAAGCCCGCCCAGAGACAGGATAAACGTGACCCATCGGAACCAGATGGCGGGGACGGCGACGAACTCATACTCTTCATCGCCAACGTCCCCGAACGCATCTGCGCCCGCGGCCGACGAGGCCATGGTCATTTACTTGATGCCCATAGACGTGTTGGCCGCTTCGACTCCCTTGGAGTGGCAGACGGCAGAGGGCTGGTCTTTTGTAATGACACAGGTGGCGGCCGACATGTAGTTGGCCGTGGCCACGATGGCCTGGGTGGCGGGGTTGTTGGCGTCTGTCAGATTTGAGGCGATCTCGGCCCGGGTCTGTCCCTTCAAAACAGCGGGGTCATAGCTCGGTCCCGCACTCAAGTACTGGTTGCCGTAGTTGAGGAAAGGGAATGAGTCGGGCTCGGCCCCTGAGCCCAGATACTTCGTCGACTCATACTTCTCCACTAAGGCGAGATCAGCTCCGGCTAACGGTTGGAGATTGGTGTAGTTGCCGCTCGAGTCCTTCTGGTTGGTGAGCTGCTCGATTGTTCGCAAGACCAGGTATTGACTCTCGAACTTCAACGATCGAAAACTCAATGTCTGAGTACACGGATCAGTGTCCGAGCACGATGACGTGGTGGCCTTCAGGCCGGTCAACGTGCCAAATCGCGACAAGGCTGCCGCCAGCGACCATCGTTCAGCCGCACAGTAGGGGCAGAACTCTGCACCCAAGAAGAACACTCCCGGTAATGAGACGCCGGCCGAGTTCTTATAGGTAAGGGGTTCTTGACCAGTGACTGCGGTGGGCGTCGGGAAGCCCTGGTTGGCCTTGGCCGTGACACCCACAGTATTAAAGACTGAAGCTGGAATCGAGGTGACTTCCTTGGCGATTGAAGCTGGCAGCGACGTGGTGGCTGGTGTGCCGCCGGTCGCTGGGTTCGTGCCCGTGCCACTGTTCGAACTGCCCGTGGCCTTCACCACCACGAGGACGATGACAATGATGAGGACCAGCCCCACCGTGCCCCAGACCAACAGGGTCTGGCGGCCCTTTGATTTGTCGGCGTCCTTGCGGGCCATGGCGGCCTGGGCGCGCGTGGTGCCGCCTTTGTTGGGCGGTCGCTTGGCTTGCCCACTGCCCGACTTCTTGGCTGCCCCAGAGGCCTGGTTGGCCGGTGCCGCCTTCTTCTTGGCCGCACCCCCTCCCGACTGGCCTTTTCCTCCGGAGCCGGACTTATTGTTCGGCTTGGGGTTGTCGTCGTTCGCCACAGTTCGCTACACCTCAATCGTTGAAGAGTTCGGAATGGTCCAACCGTCGTGGACCGGAAGTGCCGTCAGTGCATCAAGTCTGTCCCACAAATGACCCCTCTTGTGATCGGCCCTTCAATTTGCCTCTCACTGAAGGTCTGGGCCGTCGTTCAGATCAGCTGAGAGAGGGCTTCCCACCCGGCCGGGGGCGGGGCCAAACGCCAGAACTGCTCAGGCACAGGCCCCTCCATGCGGGCCGTCAGTGCGTGCTCTTGCTCGAGTGGTGGGATCTGGGAGGCGTAGCTCCAGATGGCCCGACGCTTTCGGGCTTCGTCCAAATGCAAGGGGACGATGGCCGGGGTGGGCCAAGGCTCGGATCGCAGCAGCTTGGCCACGCGCCAGGCCAAGAGACCGGGGATGTGTTTGTAGCCGTGGTCCTCGTAACAGAACCACGCCACCTCGCTCAAGCTTTGACGCACCAGGAGGGCGGTGTCGTGGGCCACGACGTGGTCGGGATTACCAAGGCCCATGGGCGCGAAGACCGCAGTCGGATTGATCTCACGTAAGGCCCGTTCGAGCGCTGGTGCGATCTGGTCGGGGGTGGGACGATCGGGTGGGGCCAGATAGGCGTGTTCTGAGAACTCGAGCCAATGGTGCGCGGTGCCGAGCACCTCCATGGCCCGGAGATCCTCTTCGCGCCTGACCCCAACAACATCGTCGCCGGCCTTGAATCCTCCGGCCGCATCCCATTCACCAGGAGGATCGGGGTAGGCCGGGGGGCGACCCGCAAACACGGTCAGCACCGTTGCATCGGGATAGGTGGCAAGCAGGTGACCGGCCCCCATGGCGGCATCGTCGAAGTGGGGCGAGAGCACCACGATGCGTCGCAGTTCCTCGGGTGCCACCAGTCCCCACGTGGGTTCTTCGTAGTCCATTCGCTCTCCTCGATTCGGTCCGCGGCCATCGGGCTGTCACGGCGTGGCTCGTACTGTCGCGCAACGGCCGCCCTGTTGCTCGGCTCAGGTCGCGTGCCCGTTGTTTTCCTCTTCCACGTACTGGCCCTTTTGGTGTTTTCGAAACTCCGGCATGATCGCCGCTATCAGGAGCGCTCCGGCGATGCAAGCGAACCCACCGGAGACAACAGAGAACTGATCGGTCGTCACGGTGGCCACCACCCCTGACTCCATGTCGCCCAGACGGGGACCGCCTTGGACGACAGCAGTTTGAATTGACGACATTCGGCTTCGGAAACGCTCGGGGATCGAGGTCTGCAAGATGACACTGCGGAGCACGGCGGAGATGACGTCAGCCCAACCGGCCAGACCCAAAAAGAGCAGGGCTAACCAGAGTCGGTCAGTGAATCCGAAGGCGGCAATGGCCCCACCCCAGGCCATGACCGCAATGATGACGGCCCACCCTTGGTGTTTGACGTTATTGACCCAGCCCGTCGTGACCGCGCCAATCAGCGCTCCCGCACCGGGGGCGGCGTAGAGGAGCCCAAGAATGCCGGTGCCGCCGTGGAAGGTGTGAATAGCCATGGCCGGGAAGAGAGCCCGAGGCATGCCAAACACCATGGCGTTGATGTCAACGATGTAGACGCCCTGGAGGGCTTGTCGACCGCGGAGATAGCGCAACCCTTCCATGAGAGAACCAATGCCGGCCTTGGCCGAACCCGGGGCGGGCGGGATGGACTTCATGAGCAGCACGGTGATGAGGGCGACGAGAAAACTGAGGGCGTCGAGGGAGTAGACGAGCGGCAGGCCAATGTGAAGGAGCAGACCAGAAAGTGCTGGTCCGACCACAGTGCCGACCTGCATGATGATCTGCATGAAGGCGAACGCGGCCGCCAGGTGTTTGGCGTCGACCATGGCCGGCACCGAAGCGGAGCGGGCCGTATTGCAGAACCCGTTCAAGCCGGCTGCCACCGCACTGATGAGGTAGAGCGCCACCAGTGATGGGTCATCTAACAGTGCGTTGCCGGCCATGAGCAGGCCCGTCACGATCAGGGCGAGCGTGGTGATCACCATGATCTTGCGACGATCGACCGCATCGCCCACCGGGCCACCGGCCAGCGAGCCCAGCACCAAGGGGACGAGCTGGGCCAAGCTGATGGCTCCCACCTGCAGCGAGGAGTGGGTCATCGAATAGACCTGATATGGGATGGCAACAACGGTGAGCTGGGTGCCCATCATTGAGATGAGTTGACCGTTGAAGAGGAGTCGGAAGTCTCGACTCTCTCGAAGCGGGCTGGTGTCTACGAGTATTCGCCCGGCCATCGATGGCAGCCTAGGGACTCGCGGCGTCGTCCTAGTTCTCGACTCCGAAGATGCTGCCCGCACCTTTCATGTCAAGGTCCCAAGCTTTGGGCCACTCCGAACCACGAAGCAGCGCGTCGCTCCCGCCGTCGCAGAAGAGCACCGAGCCACAGAAGAATCCACCGTCTGGACCAATGAGCAGGGCGACCAACGCGGCGATCTCAGACGGCGTCCCGGCCCGCCCTATCGGCAGCGGCAACATGGCGAGCATGGGCGCCACTCGAGGATCCGCTTGGCCCTCGTGAAGCAGTGGGGTCTCGACCATGCCGGGAGCCACGGCATTGAGCCGAATGCCGGCTCCGGCCCATTCGGCTCCCACGGCGTTGCGCCGCACCCAGTGCGCCACGGCCAGCTTGGTGGCGGCATAGGTCGGTATCGAGCCGGCTTGATCAGCCAAGGCCCGAGCGTTCTCCTCGTCCCCGGCCAGGCAGGCGTCGATGATCGGAAGCGGTACGCCGGGCTGGACCGTGGTGGCGTTGGAGCTAATGGCGACCGCAGCACCACCAGAGCTGGCCAACAGGGGACGGAGGCCTTCCAACAGCGCCACGGTGCCGAAGTAGTTGATCGAGACGAGCAGTGAGCCCAATCGATCAGGCAGGCCAGCAACACCAGCGCAGGTCACCAGACCTGAGAGCTCTCCTTCGCACTGATCGATGGCGGCCGCCACGGCCTGAGAGCGCCCGTCGGGCGAGCCGAGATCGGCCACGACGTCAGCGTCGTGGAGATCGATGGTGATGACCCGAAACCCGTCGTGGCGAAGACGGTCGGCGCTGGCCGCACCGATGCCCGAGGCGCCACCGGTGATGACGACATTGGCCATGGAGATGAGTGCTCTTTGCGACGGACGAAAGACGCGCGACCTAGGCCGCGGCGGCCTTCTGGCGCAGGATCTCGAGTGCTCGATCAGCGTGGCCACTCATTGAGAACTCAGTGTGGATGACCCCGAGCAGTGTGCGGTCGGTGTCGATCACGAAGGTCATGCGCTTGTTGCCCAATTTGGCGATGCCGCGCTTGACGCCAAGTTCAGAGGCCACGGTGTAGTCGACGTCGGAGAGAAGCGGGTAGTCGAAGGCGTGCTTGTCGGAGAACTGCTTTTGCTTGTCGACCTTGTCGGCACTGATGCCAACGCGTTGGGCACCGACGGCGGCGAACTCCTCCTTCATGTCCCTGAAGTGGCAGCTCTCTTTGGTACAGCCATAGGTCATGGCGGCCGGGTAGAAGAAGAGCACCACGGGGCCGTGCGCCAAAAAATCACTCAGCCGACGGGGTGTACCTGTTTCGTCGGGCAGTTCGAAGTCGGAAACCACGTCGCCTTTGTTCATCGGCCCAGCATAGGGGTCGGGCCGCACGTGGGCGCCGGGTCAGGCTTCGAAGCGGAAACCGACGCCTCTGACGGTCACGAGATGACGGGGATTGGCCGGATCGGGTTCGATCTTTCTACGAAGACGCTTGACGTGAGTGTCAAGGGTTCGGGTGTCGGAGAGCTCCTGGTCCCACCAAAGACGGTCGATGCACCACTCTCGGGTCACCACCTGGCCGGCGTGCGACATTAAAAGGGCCAGGAGGTCGAACTCCTTGCGGGAGAGGTCGACCGTCTGTTCTCGCACGGTCACCTCTCGGCGACCGCTGTCGAGCCGAACCGGCCCGACCTGGAGGATCTCTTCTCGGGGTTCGGGTGAGGTGGCGCCACGACGCAAGACGGCGCGCATGCGGGCCACTAACTCACGAAGTCGAAACGGCTTGGCTACGTAGTCAGCGGCCCCGAGTTCCAATCCAAGCACGACATCAACTTCGGAGTCGCGAGCCGTGACCATGATGATGGGCACGGACTTGATTGCCCGCATGCGCTGGCACAGTTCAATGCCCGACTGGTCGGGCAACATCACGTCGAGAAGCACAAGGTCTGGATGAATACGGTGAAAAAGCCGCAGGGCCTCATGGCCGTCGGCCGCCAGCTCTACGGCGAAACCCTCACGGGCCAGACCCGAGGCCAAGGCCTGACGGTAGGACTCTTCGTCGTCGACCACGAGGACCAACGGTCGGCCGTCTCTCGCTGCTCCGTTGGTCGTTCCATGGGTATCGGTCATCGCTGTCGTCACGTGCAGCCTCGGGGCTAGGCCACGTCGTCCGGCATCCGCAAAGCGCCGAAGACCGACACGTGGGAGGGGTGGTGGTGAGTGAGACGTTGGTCAGGCGACGACGCCAGGTGGGGGGGTGTTCCCGTCGTCGTCGCCTGGCCACGCAGGAATGAAAGAACCCGCGTGATCATGGGTGCTTGCGTTCCAGAGCGAGAAGGCCTCACCTTCACGCCAGGGAACGGCACGACTTCGGCCAGCTCGGTGCGGGCCGGATGGCTCAGGCCTGTGCGCGTGGCACTGGCCGCGCGCGCCGAAACTCGGAGTTTCTCCTGTGCCATTTCCTTGAAGGTACAAAGCCCGAATGAACGGACCGCGAAGCACCAGCAACATTGAGGTGATCCGATCATGAACTCTTGGCTCAAATCGCTGCGATGAGGCCTGGGCCTGACGGAGCTGACGGAGAAAGCGCCAGCCCGGCCACGGGTTGGGCCGTGACTCAGTGCATCAATCCGCCCCGGTTCCACCAGCGGATTACGCTCAGCCCAAGAGCACGACGGCACGGTAGAAAACAAACTGTGACCGGCACAGCAAGGGCCGAAGAGTTCGGTCGCGGACGAAAGGGCACCAGTGAGCGAATCCATGGGCCATGGGGTCAACCAACGCAGTTCCATCAAAATGACACCCGATGAGATCGACGCGTTCCTCCATGAACGGCGCCCGACCTCGATGTGCACCATCAACCATGACGGCTCCATTCACGCCGTGGCCATGTGGTACGGCTTTTTGGAAGGTTCGATCGCCATTGAAAGCAAGGCCAAGGCGCAAAAGGTCATGAACCTTCGGCGGGATTCACGGCTGACCCTTCTCTTTGAAGCGGGTGAGTACTACGAGGAGCTTCGCGGCGTGGAGCTGGTTGGCCAGGCCGAAATCATTGAAGACAAAGAGCGGATGTGGCCGCTTGGCGTCGATGTCTTTTCTCGCTACTACGGGGGCTACAACGACGAGTTGGCGCCGTTCGTGGAAACGATGTTGCACAACCGCGTGGTGGTCAAACTGAACGTGGAGCGCACGGTGAGCTGGGATCACCGCAAACTCGGACTCCCCTCGACCCGCCCTGCTGAGTGAGGTTCGCCTTCCAAGAGCGAGCACACGCCCCTCGGGAAAGGGTCGAGGCCGCATTCTGTGACCCCGCGTTCTATCGAGCTCTGGGCCAAATGCCCGATTTGGGCGTCGAAGCGGTGCTGGACCATTCCGAAACGGCCACAGGCACCAAGCTCTCGATCCGCTTCCGCTTCAGCGGCAATGTGTCGTCGGCGGTGCGGCGGGTAGTTGATCCGAAGAAGCTGACTTGGGTCACAAACTCGATGGTCATCCCGGCCGAGCACCGGATTCGCTTCGATGTGTTGCCCGACTACTACCCCGACCGCCTGGAGTGCCATGGCAGCTATCACTTCGACGACGATGGTCTGAGCACAGTGTTGAAACTGGAAGGCGACTTAATCGTGCGCGGGGTCCCGTTGGTCGGGCGCAAAGTGGAAAACACCATCCTCTCGGGATTCAAAGAGCACGTGGCGGCCGAAGCCGAGCTGCTGGCAACGTGGGGCGACTGATCGGATAGTCCCAAAACCCAGCGTCTGGCTGGGCCGGTCAGTTTCATCGCAACCGCCCATGATGGCGGATGCACTCTTTAGCGGTAGCCGCCCATGACGTGTTCGAACCACCAGTCGGGAGCGGCGGCGACCAGGACTGCCATGTCCCAATAGTCCGCCCAGCGAGTGACCAGTCCGTCGCGCAACTCATGGACCGAGCAGAAGGGGAGCGCCATCGTCTCGCCCGAGGGCCAGGTCCAATGCTCGACGTGTTCAGTGACAACGACGTTGCCGTCGGCCATCATCATCTGCCGGCCGTGTTCGATCTTTTCAAGGGGCCCGAGGCCCAGACGCAGCCGGGCGGCCACTTCGACCGGTCCAACCGCAATGTCGTCGTCGGGGCTGGGGACATCGGTGTAGGTGCCATCTGGCCAGAATCGGGCGCCGACGGCGTCGAAATCCCGGGCGTAGACGTCGGCCCAGAGCCCTGTAATCACCGCTTTATTGTCGTCTTCGATGGTCACCGACTCCTCTTTCATTTGGGCAGGCTGACTCAGGCACGCAACGGGCGCGGAGCGAGCCTAGACAGAGGATTCTCCCGACGCGGCACCAGTTGTTCGGGTCGGTCGACGTTTGGCCGCACCGGCTTGGCCGTGATCTAAAGGGTGGGCCGAGCTGTCGCGCCACGGAGCAGCATCTGGGTGACTGCCGCGCCCGCACTTTCCACGCCGAACCCGTTTGGACTGGTGACCTCGAAGCGCGCCGTAGAGCAGTCCTCCATAGAGCGAGGTGAGGACATCGACCGAAAATGCTGGGTCGAAGGTGCCGTCGGCCAGGCCACGCTCAAAGAGTGCTCGGAGCGGCCCGATGATGCGCGTCTTCGATGTCTTCTTTGTCGACCACTCCAGGTTCTCCCATAAACATGGCAAATTTGGCCCCACTCGCCGCCAGGGCGCGAGACACCCGTGCCACCGCCTCTAAGAACGGGAACGGAATCGAGATCGGCATCGACTAAGCGCTGGTGCGCCGCATCAACCGCGGCTCGGACTAGGGCGGCGACGAGCTCTTCGCGGTTGGCGAAGTGGTTGTAGAGCGTGGCGCGACTGACGTCGGCCCGTTCGGCCACATCGCTCATGCTGGCCGCTTGGCCCTTTTCGAGAAAGACGGAAGAAGCAGCTTCAAGGATGCTCTCGGCCGCTCGATCCATGTGCAGGTTGGTTGCCACCAGCCATGATCTTACCTGAGCGTCAGGATTTTTGACAATAGTGTCCAACTTCTTTACACTGGCGCCTCAAGGGGGGCTGAAGAGTTCTAGGGCCCCGGAGGTCTCACGTCATGCGTGCAATGGCAACTTGGTGCGTTCGGCACCGCCGTCTTGTCGTCCTGTTCTGGCTTGTCGTCTTGATAGGCACCATCGCCATCTCGAATGCAGCTGGATCCAGCTACACCAACAGCTTCACGCTGCCTGGGTCCGAGTCCACGCGGGCTATCGCTTTGCTCGAGTCCGCCTCGCCCAAGATCTCCGGTGACACCGACCAGATTGTGTTCGGAACGTCAAACGGGGCCAAAGTCACGGACCCTGACGTGCAAGCCAGCATCGAAGCCATGTTGGCCAAGGTGGCGAAGCTGCCGCACGTGACCAGCATCGTCTCCCCCTACGACGCGGCCGGAGCGCACCAGATCAACAAAAGCAACGACGTTGCCTTTGCCACGGTGACGTTCGACGAGCAAGCGCAGAACATCTCCATTCCTGCCGCCAAGAAGTTCGTGGCCACGGCTGAAGCCGGAAAAACCGACAATGTGCAGGTCGCGGTTTCGGGGCAAGTGGCCGAACAGGCCGACAAGGTCTCGCTGGGCGGGGTAGGTATCGGGATCTTGGCCGCCGCCGTCGTCCTTCTCTTGGTCTTCGGCTCGCTGTTTGCCACAGCCCTGCCGCTTGTTTCCGCCATTGCAGCCCTCGGGACCGCAGTGTCACTTGTTGCGCTGCTGAGCCACGTCATGAAGATGCCGATGTTCGCCACCGAGCTTGTGCTTTTGATCGGTCTTGGTGTGGGGGTGGACTACGCCCTCTTTATCGTCACCAGACATCGGCAAGGCCTCATGCAGGGCCGCGACTCTGAAGAGTCGATTGTCATGGCGGTCAATACGTCGGGGCGCGCCGTTCTCTTTGCCGGGATCATCGTCTGTATTGCCCTGCTCGGGATGTTTGCCCTCGGTGTGACGTTCCTCTACGGCTTGGCCGTCTCAGCTGCGCTCGGTGTGGCCTTGACCATGGTTGCGGCCCTCACCTTGTTGCCAGCCATGCTGGGATTTATTGGTCACAGAGTGCTCTCTCGATCGCAACGCAAACGACTGAAGAACGACGGACCTGTGGCGCTGGGCATCCGCCAGGATGGCTTTTGGTCTCGGTATTCACGGTTCATCCAAAGACGCCCGATCGTGCCGGCAGCTTTGGCCATCTTGATCATTGTGATCTTCGCCCTCCCGTTCTTTTCGATTCGGCTCGGCAACTCGGACGAGGGCAATGACGCAATCGGCTCAAGTACCCGCACGGCCTACGACATGTTGGCCACTGGTTTCGGGCCCGGGTTTAACGGTCCGCTGCAGCTGGTGGCCGTCACCGACAACGCTTTGGAACGCACCACGTTCCAAAACTTGGTTGCTCAAGTAAAGACGGAAGAGGGCGTTGCCAGCACGAGTCCGGCCGTCTTCATACCGTCGAAGGACGGCACCGAGGTGGCCGTGGCCAACGTCTATCCAACCGGTGCGCCGCAAGATGCCTCGACGGCGGATCTCATTGGGCATCTGCGAACCGACGTGATTCCCAAAGCTGAGGGCAATACCGGGCTCAAGGTCCTGGTCGGCGGCACAACGGCCATCTTCATCGACTTCGCTCATGTGCTGTCATCGAAGCTGCCCCTGTTCATTGGTCTCGTTGTCATCCTGTCCTTCTTATTGCTGGCCGTGGTGTTCCGAAGTCTTCTCATACCGGCTATTTCGGCCGTGATGAACCTGTTCTCCATCGCGGCCGCTTTTGGCATCTTGGTGGCGGTGTTCCAGTGGGGCTGGTTGGGAACCGTCTTCTCCGTGAACAGACCGGGCCCGATTGAGGCTTTTTTGCCCGTCATGCTCTTTGCCATTCTTTTCGGGCTTTCGATGGACTACCAGGTCTTCTTGGTGACTCGAATACACGAAGAGTGGCTCAAGAGTGGCGATAACAAGATCGCCGTGCGCGACGGTCTGGCGGCCACGGGTAAGACCATCACGGCGGCCGCTCTCATCATGATCGTCGTGTTCGGATCGTTCATTCTGGGCGGCGAGAGGGTCATCAAGGAGTTCGGACTCGGACTGGCCGGTGGGATTCTCATCGATGCCTTGGTTATCCGCATGGCGATCGTGCCCGCACTGTTGGGTCTCTTTGGCAAGGCCAACTGGTGGTTCCCGAAGTCGCTGGATCGAATACTCCCGCACATTGGGCTGGAACAAAGTGACGAGCTGGCCGTTTCGGGAGGAAATCCCGATGAGGGCCCGGACGATCGCGATCTTGTGAGTTCGGGCACGCTGCGATAGCTCGTAGGGGCGCACCATCTTCTTTGGTGCTGCAGTGTCATCCTGATCGCCCCTAGAGCCGACAGCCTGCCGTGGCCTAGGTAGGTGCGGCTGCGCTCTCTGTGCCCGGCCGCGCCGCATTCGATCCCGCCAGCATCACGATGCCCCCCAGGGCCACGATGAGTCCGACGATCGCCGGCGCGAACTTTCCTCCCCCATGAGCCAACGTCTCGCCGAAGACAACCGCCCCCAAGATGATGCTCCCGAAAAGGGTCATAGCGGAGCAGCTCGACATAGCCGGGGCCAGAACGCCCGTCTTGAGTGAGGTCTGTTGCAGTACCCCGCCAATGAGGGCTGATGCGATCAGCACATACGTTGACCAGCTGTGCAGGATGGCCGATAGTCCGCCGCTGATAACACCCACGAACACTTTGGTCACAGACGCTTGAAAAGCGTAGGCCACGCCCGCCGCAGCGCCCAGCAACGCGGCCTTGGCCGGTCCACTCTTTTGGTATCCCAACTTGGCGAGAGCGACGACGGCTGCAAGGACGAGTAGTCCGGTGATCCACCAACGTGCCGAGCTGACGGTGTTTGTTCCCTTAGAAGGCGCGCCCACCGAGAGAAAGACGATGATGCCAGCCACGGTGGCGGCGGCACCCACCCATTCGCGGCGACGCACCACTTGATGGGTGATCCAAATGCCGAAAGGCAGCGCAATGACCAAATTCAGGGCCGTGATGGCTTGGACCACCATCAAGGGGCCCCGGTCGAGTGCGAGGGCTTGGAGGACCCACCCCGCCACGAGGAGCCCTGCACCGGCCAGCCAAATCGGTTGTTTGACGGCTTGCAGGAGAAAATGAGGATCGTTCTCTCCTGCTGGCACATCAAGCGTGCCTTTCTGTTGGAACACCGCGGCCACGGCGAAGCAGATGGCTCCTGCCAGTGCGATGGTCTGGTACACGTTGTGAGCCCCCTTTGGAGCAGGCGCCTACTGAAACTCCGAATCAGTATGGAGAGAGCGCCAGTTTGATCCGACTCGAAGTTCGTCCTCCACCATGGGATCGCCACCGGTTGGCATTGTTCGTCGCGGATAATGGGAGGTGGCTGATTTTGATCCGACGATCCTTCAATTTTACGAGCAGGGCAGAGAGGATGTCCGTCTCTTTGATCCCGTCCGCCATTCGGGTCCATTGGAGTTTGCCCGAACTCAAGAGCTCATCCTGCGCTACCTGCCAGAAAGCTCCAGCCAAGTCCTGGACATAGGTGGAGGTCCGGGTGCCTATGCCCGATGGCTGATGGAACTAGGTCATGGGGTAACGCTGATTGACCCCGTCCCACTGCACGTGGAGCAGGCCAGAGCGAAAGGCGTACCGTCTGAGATCGGTGATGCTCGATCTGTAGGCGCATCGACCGACTCGGTCGATGCCGTCCTTTTGCTTGGCCCTCTCTACCATTTGGTTAACCGATCTGACCGAGTTCTGGCCTGGTCCGAGGCGCTGAGGGTGCTTCGCAAAGGCGGCCTCATTTTCGCCGCAGCCATCTCTCGCTTGGCCCCGTATCTCGATCTCGTGGTGAGGCTCGATCGCTTTGGTGAAGAAGCGGTTTCCTCTCTCGTTCGAGAGTCACTGAGATCTGGGAAATTCGGCGACAGTTCAAAAGGACTGTTCACTACTTCGTATCTCCACCGACCAACTGAACTCCGAGCCGAAGCTGAAGCTGCTGGCTTCCAAGATGTCGAGGTATTCAATATCGAAGGACCAGGATTTCTTCTCAACAATTTTGAAGAAGGTGGGGATTCAGGTCAAGAATAATGTTGGAGCGGTGGCTACTGCGTCATCGCCGAGGCCGATCGACATCCGCGGTCAGGATCTCGCTGTATGAGTGCAAGAGCGCCGCTGAAGCCGACCTCGCCGCTGATCTGGCCGCCTACGGGGCGGCCGAGACACTCGTAGGATCGTTTCATAATGACCGGCGGACAAGGCGCGACTGACGTGAGTCACCACGCTGACTTGTCGCTGACTCCAGCGCCCGCACCTTTCGCACCGGGATCAGTGTCCATCCGGCTGTACCCAAACAATCTTCTTCCGGCCGACGAAATCGTCAGAGAACTTTGTGCGCAAGCCGGCACAGCTCTTGAGGCTGGTTTTGACGGTGTGATGACAAGCGAGCACCACGGCGGCTTTGCCGGTTACATGGCGCAGCCGCTGCAGATGGCGTCATTTGTATTGGCCGAACACGCGACTGGTTGGGCCGCGGCGGCACCTCTCCTTCTCCCCTTGCGGTCCACTGCGCTGGTCGCCGAAGAAGTCGCATGGCTCCACGCCCGCTACCGAGGTCGCGTCGGACTAGGGGTGGCGGCCGGCGCCTTACCCCTGGATTTCAAGGCGGCTGGCGTCAGTCAGTCAGATTCGGTCGACCGTTTCAAATCGGAGCTTCCTCGTCTCGTTGCGATGCTCCGTGGTCACGATTTGGACGAACTGGATGGGGACCCGGCGCTGCTCGCTTGCCGACAAAGTCCGATCCCAGTGCTCAGTGCAGCTGTGTCAGTTGCCGCCGCCGTTCGAGCGGCCCAATGCGGTGCCGGCATTCTCATGGAAGGCATGTCGGCGCCTTCGAGATTGTCTCGCTTGACCCAAGCATTCGAAGCAGCCAAGGGCCTGGGGTCCAAAGTGCTCATTCGTCGGGTCTGGCTGGGTCGTATGCCCTCGGGGCTGGTTGAAAACCAAAGAGCTGTGTATGAGAGCTACGCAGAGCGCACGCAGTTCGTTCGGCGAGGATCAGACAATCACGGCAGATGAGCCCCACGAGATGGCGGAGCGGCTGGCAGTGACGATGAGAGAAGTCGGTGCGGACGCGCTCAACCTTCGTGTGCAGCTTCCCGGAATGACGCCTGAGCTGGTACGGAGACCAGATCACCGAAATTGGGTCCACTGTCGTTCCATCTCTAAAGAGGATCCTGCCCACGCCAGAACCCGGAGCCTCGTAGATCCAGAGTGGCAGGAGCTCACCCAAAGAGGAGGGCAAACCGGTCCGATGTGATCTGCGAGTTCGACAGAGAGCGGGCGACGGGAATCGAACCCGCGTTCTCAGCTTGGGAAGCTGATGTTCTGCCTCTGAACTACGCCCGCGAGGCCTGGCCACACTATCGTCTGCTCGGCACGGTTCTCGTCGACTCGGCCGTCAGCGTCACCTTCTGAGGGGTTGCTGAGCATTACGCCAATAGTCCCGTCGGCCGCACCTATTGTTTGGCGGTTCAGGACTATTGCCTGAGCGCTGAGCATTTTCAGTCCACCCGAAATACGCAAAGAGCCCGAGGAGCCCCAGTGCTGGTCAGGATCGTCATCGGACTTGCCGTTACCGTCATCTGCTTCGCCATTGCTGGGCGACGCTTCCATTGGCTGTCGCGACTGATTAGGTCCGGTGCGGACGCACCCGATCGAACTCGGGGCAGCGTCAGACCCAAGGCCGAGGCTGAACTCACTGAAGTCGCCGGTCAGCGGAAGCTCTTGCAATGGACGGTGCCTGGCCTGGCTCACTTTTTCACTATGTGGGGCTTCACCGTCCTTCTGCTCACGATCATCGAGGCCTACGGCTCGCTCTTCAATATCTACTTCCACATACCGCTTATTGGCACCTGGTCGTGGATCGGCTTCATCGAGGACTTCTTTGCCGTCGCGGTCCTGGTCTCGTTGGTTGTCTTCACGATCATCAGAGTCAAGAATGCTCCGGCCCGAAAGGACCGCAAATCACGGTTCTATGGCTCGCACACTGGTGCGGCATGGCTCGTGTTGGTGATGATCGCTGGCGTGATCATCACCCTCCTTCTTTACCGAGGGGCGCAGGTCAACGCCAGCCCCAGCCAGTTCCCCTACAACGACTGGGCTTTCGCTTCCCACCTGGTGGCCAACGCGCTGGCTCCTCTTGGTGCGGGCGTCAACAGTGTTCTTGCCACTGTCTTCCTCATCATGAACATTGCCGTAATTACCGGTTTCTTGGTCTTCGTCTCGTACTCCAAGCACCTGCACATCTTCATGGCGCCGATCAACGTGGCGTTCTCCCGCCGTCCCCGGGCCCTGGGCGCTCTCGACAAGACCCCCGACATGGATATGGAGAACATCTCCGAGGACACTGTCTTCGGCGTGGGCCAGGTCGATCAGTTCAGCTGGAAGCAGATGCTCGACTTTGCTACCTGTACCGAGTGTGGACGATGCCAGTCCGCCTGTCCGGCCTGGAATACCGACAAGCCCTTGTCGCCGAAATTGGTGATTATGGCGCTTCGAGACAACATGTTCTCGTCCTCGAGTCGGTTGTTGGCCAAAGGCACAGAAACTGACGGCGAAGGCGGAACGGTCGAAGTGGAGACGTTGGTTCCCAACGTCATCGACCCGGACGTTCTTTGGTCATGCACGACATGTGGTGCGTGTGTGGAGGAGTGCCCGGTCGACATCGAGCACATCGACGCCATCGTGGACATGCGCCGTTACGAGGTCCTGATGGAGTCTCGGTTCCCATCGGAGGCCGGTCTCATGTTGCGGAACGTCGAGAATCAGGGCGACCCGTGGGGCTTGGGCCAGGCCAAGCGGACGGAGTGGACCGAGAGCCTCGACTTTGAGGTACCGATCATTTCCGGCACCATCCCCGACGACATCGAGTATCTCTACTGGGTGGGTTGTGCCGGGGCACTTGACGAGCGGGCTCGAAAGGGAGCGCAAGCCACGGCCCGGATGCTGCACCGGGCCGGGGTCACCTTCGGCATTTTGGGACCGAAAGAGTCCTGCACCGGCGACCCGGTGCGCCGATTGGGCAACGAGTACCTCTACCAGGAGCAAGGTCGAGCCAATATCGAGACGTTGAACGAGGCGGGCGCCAAAAAGATCATCGCCACCTGCCCCCACTGCTTCAACACCATTAAGAACGAGTATCCGGCCCTTGGTGGCAACTACGAAGTCATCCACCATGCCGAGCTGCTTGAGCACCTGGTGACGGCAGGCAAGCTGGTGCCTGGTGCGGGCTACAAGGGCAAGGTCACCTATCACGACCCCTGTTACCTGGCTCGCCACAACCGTGTCATTGAAGAGCCTCGTACGGTGCTCGACGCCATTCCGGGGGTTGAGCAGGTTGAGATGAAGCGCTGCAAGGAGCGGGGATTCTGCTGCGGTGCGGGCGGCGCTCGCATGTGGCTGGAAGAGAATATTGGCCAGAGAGTCAATATGGAGCGGACTCGAGAGGCTCTCGAGACCGGCGCCGACGTGGTCTCCACCGCGTGTCCCTACTGCATGATCATGCTCGACGATGCTGTGAGGGCCAACGCCAAAGAAGACGATGTGCGAGTACTCGACCTCTCTAGCCTGCTGGAAGAGTCCATGCTGGCCAGCGTGGGCGCCACCCCGGAGGTTGTGCCAGAGAACGACACCCTGGCCGCCGGCGAAGAGGGTGCAGCGACCGAATAGCGCTGACGGCCGCTACCGGCGGCCCAACTCAATTGTCAACCCTCGGCCACCATGCCGTAGGCGCGCTCAGGCGTAAAGTGGGCGATAAGACGACCTTCGCTGATCATGGCTTGCCGGTAGTCGTCCCAATCAGGATGTTCGCCTTGGGCCGAGCGGTAGTAGTCCACCAACTCTTCGACCGTGGCATCGTCGGGGGTACTCGCCACGGGCGAGAGCTCAACCGTGCCTTCTAGGACCAGGTACTGAAAGAACGAGTCACCCGAGACGTAGAGAGAGGCCCGTGGGTCTCGCCTCAGATTGGCTGTTTTGGCCCGATCACTGGTGATCGAGATCCGAAAGCCGCCTTTGGGCGAGGGCTGGTAGTAGATATTTGAGAGTTGGGGCCGCCCGTTGGCCCGAATGGTGACGAGGACGCCTTGGTTGCGACCCTCGACGAAATCGACCGCGGTTGTTAGTTCCATTGCTTCAGCGTAGGGGTGGTCGCCCGCGGCGGCCGCGCCGTTAACTCCGCAGAACCTTCGTACTGGGAGTGACAGGAACGCCTAATTGAAGGCGCGTGCATCCGCTTCACGAAGTCGGGTGGCCATCGCGGCCAGAAGTTTGCGAGAAAGAGCGGGCACGGCGTCAAGAATCCCGTTGAAATCTCGCTGACCAAGAACAAGAAGCACCATCTCGGTGTCGGAGATGACGGTGGCCGAACGGGGCCGGCGGTCCAAGAGGGCCAGCTCGCCGAAGTACTGACCGGGCCCAAGGGTGGCGGCTCGACGATTGTTGCGGCGTACCGAGGCTTGGCCATCCACGATCAAGAAGAACTCCCGGCCGATGGTGCCCTCTTCGCAGAGCACACGACCTTCGGGCACAGACACCTCTTCAAGGGCCTTTCGGATCGTGCGTAGATCCCGGGACGAGCAGGTGGAGAACAGCCAGATTTTGGAGAGATCCAGGTCAGAAGCCGAGCTTGTCATGAGGAGATGATAGTCCTGCGGCTTGTTCATGTGCTGGTAACACTCGCGTAGCAGAGGGGAAACGACCCCCCTCCATACTGACCCCGGCACAGCGACGTCCGGCGGCTTCGTGCTTTCCGGCGATCACCTGAGAGGAGTACTGAGCGTGCTCGCAGCAGTAATCACGTTTATTCCATATCCGAGTTGGGTCAACTCGGGAGACAACACCTGGCAACTTGTAGCCGCCACTTTGGTGGGGCTCATGAGTTTGCCCGGTATTGCCGTCCTGTACGGAGGCCTTGTCCAACGCAAATGGGTGGTCAACACAATGTTGATGGCCTTTGCGGCGTTCAGCGTCGTGCTGTTGGTCTGGGTTCTGTGGGCCTACAACATGGGGTTCTCAAGTCAGACCTTCGGTCTCTTCGGGGCTCATTCCGGGTTCTTTGACAACATAATTGGGAAACCGTGGCCAGTCGTCACGCACTTTGGTGAACAGAACCAAGCGACGTCATTGGCCCAGACGGATGTTCCATTCCACTTCCCGAATGCAACCTTGGCGTACTTCCAGGTCGTGTTCGCAGCCATCACGCCGCTGCTGTTCCTCGGCAGTGTGCTCGGGCGCATGAAGTTCATCGCTTGGATGGTCTTCGTGCCGCTGTGGATCACGTTTGTCTACGCCGTCAACGCCAAGCTCCTCTGGGGCGGCGGTTGGTTCGCCCTTCACGGCGCGGTTGACTACTCGGGTGGTTACGTCATCCACCTTGCCGCAGGTGTTACCGGCTTCGTCGCAGCCTGGCTCATTGGGCCAAGGCTCAAGCGAGATCGATTGCACGGGGTGCCCAACAACCTCCTTTTGGTGGCCGTTGGTGCCGGAATCCTCTGGCTCGGTTGGAACGGCTTCAACGGTGGTGACCCGTTCTACGCTGGTGTCGACGCTGCTTCGGCCGTGCTCAACACCAACTTGGCCACGGCAGCCGGTCTGTTGACCTGGGTCTTCTGGGATGCGGTGGCCTCAAAGGCCAAGAAGCCGACTTTCCTGGGCGCTATCAACGGCATGATCTGCGGTTTGGTCGGTATCACGCCCTCGGCTGGTTGGGTGGACGGTTACGGCGCCATTCTCGTTGGTGTGATTGCTTGCACCATCGTGTGGTTCGCTTGGAACTACCTCTCCAAGGTCAAGCCCTTCAGCCACGTGGACGACGCCCTGGGCGTGGTCTACACCCACGGCATCGCCGGTCTGACTCGGTGGTCTCTTGGTCGGCTTCTTGGCTGACCCGGGAATGGTCGAGTACGTCGGTACTCACGGGACGGCGAGCTTTGTGGTCGACGGCCTCTTCTACGGCGGTGGATGGCACCAGCTGTGGGAACAGTTCCTGGCCGGTGTGTGGATCATCGTCTACACCGCAATCGCCAGCATCATCCTCTTGTTCATCACCAAGTGGATCTGCCGTGGTCTCAAGTACAAGGAAGAAGTCCTTGAGATCGGTGACGTCGCCATCCACGACGAGGAGGTCTACCCACAAGAGACCTTCGCCGAGCGGGTCACGGCGATGTCGGGCGCCGAGTAGGAGCGTCCCGGGTACCGTGAGCATCAACAACTCAGTTCGAACATCAACAGAAACGAATGAAGGGAGCACGAGGGTGAAGCTCGTGGTAGCTGTCCTCAAGCCATTCAAGCTCGATGACGTGAAAGAGGTCCTAAAGAACCTCGGGGTTGCAGGTATGACCCTGACCGAAGCTCAGGGCTTCGGACGTCAAAGAGGCCACACCGAGGTGTATCGAGGTGCGGAGTACGAGGTGGACTTTGTCCCCAAGCTCCGTATCGAGATACTCGTGGAAGATGCTCAGACCGACGAGATTGTGGATGCAATCGTCGGCTCTGCCGCTACCGGCAAGATCGGTGACGGCAAGGTCTGGGTTCTCCCTGTCGAGACGGTGGTAAGGGTCCGCACCGGAGAACGGGGGTCCGACGCCTTGTAGGCGTTGACCCAGGCGGTAGTCGGTGCAGTATGTCGGTCCGGGGCGCGGCGAGGTGCCCCGGACCGGCCGCGTCTAGAGCGTTGTCGCGAGTAGATCAGCCCGCTTGGTGGCGCACGCCCTCGGCGGCCTGACGAGCAACGTCGGGGTCGCCCAGAAAGTCGCCTGACTCCACGCTCAAGTCGGGCCATAAGCGGTAGCGAAACGGAATTCCGGTAGGGATCTCAAGACCGACGATGTCTTGGTCGGAGATGCCCTCGATGTGTTTGCGCAAGGCGCGAATTGAGTTGCCGTGGGCGGCCACCAGCACGGCCCCGCCGTTTTCGGCCTGTTCGACCAGATCAGGCACGATGGCCCCGTCCCAGTACGGCGTGACACGTCGAACGACGTCGGCCAAGCACTCAGTACGAGGCACCGATCCGGCCGGCAGATCCCGATAGCGCGGGTCAGCCTCGTTGGCGTAGGGGTTGTCGGGCTCAATAGGGGGTGGTGGGACGTCGTAACTGCGACGCCAAAGGGCGAGCAGCTCGTCACCGTGACGCTCCCGTGTCTCCTTCTTGTTCTTGCCCTGGAGGTCGCCGTAGTGGCGTTCGTTTAAACGCCAGTCCCGACGCACTGGCAACCAGCTTCGGCCGGCTTCGTGGAGCGCGAACTCGGCCGTGCGAATGGCCCGGGTGAGGAGCGAGGTGTGCAACACCCGGAGGTCGAGGTCGTCCGTTTCAGCCAGGAGTCGGCCACCAGCTTCGGCCTCAGAAACCCCTTTTTCGGTCAGATCAACATCGACCCAGCCGGTAAAGAGGTTCTCGGCATTCCAGGTGGACTGTCCGTGGCGGAGCAGTACGAGATCGAGCACCGCCGCATCGTAGCGGCCCCAGCCGCTCAAAAACCGGCCCAGGACAATGGTTCTCCCGGTTCGAGGGCCCGAAACAAGCGTACCCGAGGGCCAATTTCGGCAGGTGAGGTGTAGATTAATCACTCAGCTATAGAAAAGTTGACAATAGATCGCTCAAGTTTGATATAGTGAAAGCCATAGCGATCCGGCAGGGTGCCGGGATGAACGATCCGGGAACGATCCCGGGCCAGATGCACACGAAGTAAACGACGGAAGGAAACAGCAAAATGGCTAAGGCCGTAGGAATCGACCTGGGGACCACGAACTCGGTGGTGAGTGTGTTGGAGGCCGGCGAGCCGGTTGTCATTCCCAACGCTGAAGGCGGAAGGACGACCCCATCGGTGGTCGGCTTCTCCAAGACTGGAGAAGTCTTGGTCGGAGAAGTAGCCAAGCGCCAGGCCATTACCAACCCTGAGCGAACCATCCGCTCGGTGAAGCGCCACATGGGCACGTCATGGTCGGTTGACATCGACGGCAAAGACTTCACAGCCCAAGAGATCTCGGCCCGCATCCTGGGCAAGCTCAAGAGGGACGCCGAGGCCTACCTCGGTGACACCGTGACCCAAGCCGTCATCACCGTGCCGGCCTACTTTGACGACGCCCAGCGCACTGCCACCAAAGAGGCGGGCCAGATCGCGGGCCTTGAAGTGCTGCGCATCATCAACGAGCCCACCGCGGCGGCCCTGGCCTATGGCTTGGACAAAGAGGATGCCGACCAGACGGTCCTTGTCTTCGACCTTGGTGGCGGTACCTTCGACGTCTCCGTCTTGGAGATCGGCGAGGGCGTGTTCGAGGTCAAGTCCACATCGGGTAACACCAAGCTCGGTGGCGACGACTGGGACGACAAAGTCATGGAGTGGCTGATCAAGTCCTTCAAAGACACCGAAGGCGTCGACCTGGCGACCGACAAGATGGCGACGCAACGACTGAAGGAAGCAGCTGAGAAAGCCAAGATCGAGCTGTCTTCGGTCCAAGAGACGCAGATCAACCTGCCCTTCATCACCGCCACGTCGGAGGGTCCCAAGCACTTGGACCTGAAACTGACGCGGGCCAAGTTCAACGAACTCACGGCTGATCTGGTCGAGGACTGCAAGGGTCCCTTCGAAGCGGCCATCAAGGACGCCGGACTCAAGACCTCAGACATTGAGCACGTGGTCATGGTCGGAGGATCGACTCGTATTCCTGCGGTCCAAGAGTTGGTGCAGTCCATGACCGGCAAAGAGCCCCACAAGGGCGTCAACCCTGACGAAGTGGTGGCCATTGGCGCCGCGGTGCAGGCCGGCGTCTTGAAGGGCGAAGTCAAAGACGTGCTGTTGCTCGACGTGACGCCACTTTCGCTCGGCATTGAGACCAAGGGTGCAGTTATGCACCGACTCATCGAGCGCAACACGACGATCCCAACCAAGCGATCTGAAGTCTTCACCACGGCTGAAGACAATCAGCCGTCAGTTGAGATCCACGTCCTCCAGGGCGAGCGCGAGATGGCGATGTACAACAAGACGTTAGGCAAGTTCCAGCTGGTGGACCTGCCCCCGGCTCCCCGCGGCATACCGCAGATCGAAGTCACCTTTGACATCGACGCCAACGGCATCGTGCACGTCGGTGCGCAGGACAAGGCCACGGGAAAGACCCAGTCGATGACGATCACCGGCCAGTCTTCTTTGGCCAAAGACGACATCGAGCGCATGGTGCGCGACGCTGAATCCCACGCCGAGGACGACCGCGCTCGCCGCGAAGAGGCCGAGGCCCGCAACACGGCCGACACCTTGGTGTACCAAACCGACAAGCTCTTGAAGGACCAGGGCGAGAAGTTTGAAGGCACAGAGAAGGACGACGTCGAGTCGGCACTGAAGACTCTGCGTGAGGCGCTTTCGGGCACCGACGTGGAGGCCATCAAGTCAGCCACCGAGGGTCTCGTGACGGTGAGCCACACGTTCTCGCAGCGTCTCTACGAGCAGGCGTCGCAAACGGGAGGTCCCGAGGACGCCGACACCGGTGGAGAGAGTGCACCGGTGGACGACGACGAGGTCGTTGATGCCGAGATCGTCGACGATGAGTCATGATCGGCCGACGCTCCGCCTTCCCGGCTGACGGGGAGCAGAGTCGAGATGCGAGCGACGCGGCGACGTCGATCGAAGACGATCTTGAAATCGGCGAGCTGATCGACGAGATGGGCGAGACGATTGACGCTGATGATTTGTTGGTCGCGGACGACGACACCGGTGTGGGGGACCCCGCACCGGTGATCGACGCCGAGGTCATTGACTCTGGCCGCGCCGAAGAATCTCAGATCGACGACGCGGACAACAGCAACGACGCCAACGAAAGCGTCGAGAGCTCGTTGGCCAAAGAGCGCGACGAGTACCTGGCCGCGCTCCAGCGCAACCAGGCTGACTTCGAGAACTACCGCAAGCGGGTGACCCGTCAGCAAGAAGAGCAGTCGGCTCGCGCCGCGCTCGATCTTGTGGGCAAGCTCCTTCCGGTGATCGACGCCCTCGATTTGGCCGAGGCTCACTTGGTCGGCACAACAAGCAGCAGTGACGCGGCCGTGGCCGAAGAGGCGCAAGCCATCAGCCAAGCCCGTGCTCTGTTGATTACCGTGCTGACCAAAGAAGGTCTCGAGCGGGTCGATGAGGCTGAAGTCACGTTTGACCCCGTTGTCCACGACGCCGTGGCCCATGCCCCCGATGAAGGTGGTAGTGGAGAGACGGTGGTCGACGAGGTGTTGCGCTCGGGTTATCGCTGGCGGGGCCAGGTGCTTCGTCCGGCCATGGTCCGGGTTCGGGGGTGACGTGGCGCCACAACGAGAGTGGTTCGAGAAGGACTACTACCAAGTGCTTGGTGTCTCCTCGACGGCAACTGACAAGGAGATCACGAAGGCCTACCGAAAGCTAGCGAAACAGTTTCACCCTGACGCCAATCCGGGTTCTGAAGATCGATTCAAAGAGATCTCTGCGGCCTACGACGTGCTGGGTGACGTCGATCGCCGCAAGGAGTATGACGAAGTTCGCCAACTTGGCCCGATGGCTAATGGCTTTGGCGGCGGCGGTTTTGGGGCCCCGAGCGGCGGCTTTCGAACTGAGGACGTCGGCGACCTGAGCGATCTGTTTGGTGGTCTCTTTGGTGGTGGCCGGCAAGGTCGCCGGCGCAACCGCGGTCCGCAGCGCGGTGCTGACATGGAAGCGGCGTTGCATCTTTCGTTCCAAGACGCCGTCAACGGTGTTACCACATCAGTCAACGTCCCAGAAGACGCGCGCTGTCACGTCTGCAAGGGCAGCGGCGCCGCTCCTGGTACGGCCACGCACACCTGCCCGCGTTGCAATGGTCGCGGCACGCTCGATGACAACCAGGGTCTTTTCTCGTTGAACACGGTCTGCCCCACTTGTACTGGTCGCGGCACGATTGTCGACACGCCTTGTACGAACTGCCATGGCACCGGAACCGAACGCAAAACGCGCTCGGTCAAAGTTCGGATTCCTGCCGGCGTCGAAGACGGCCAGCGCATCAAGGTGAAGGGCCGGGGCGCACCAGGTCAAGGCATGGGTCCACCAGGAGATCTCTTTGTCATCGTGCGAGTGGGCAAACACCCAACCTTCGGGCGCAAAGGTCGCAACCTGACCTTGTCAGTGCCGATCACGTTTCCTGAAGCGGCCCTCGGAACCACCATTACGGTGCCGACGCTCGAAGACACCGTGACCCTCCGCGTCCCGGCGGGCACAGCGTCGGGGACGACCATGCGAGTTCGAGGTCGCGGTGTGCCCACTGGAAGTGGTCGCAATGGCTCAAAGCCCGGCGATCTCTTGGTCAAGGTCGACGTGGTGGTGCCGTCCGAACTTTCTGACGAGCAACGTGAGGTCATGGAGCAGCTGAGCGAGGTGCTGGAACCGGCACCGCGTGAGACCTTCGAGAAGGCGGAGTGATGGCGCGCTTGGGCGAGGGAGCTGACCGTTCGAGCCGCGGCGTTTACGTGATCTCAGTGGCGGCCGAACTGGCCGGCGTTCACCCGCAGACGCTGCGCATCTATGAGCGGAAAGGGCTGCTTGACCCCGGTCGTACCAGCGGTGGAAGCCGCCGGTTCTCGGACGAGGACTTGGCGCAGTTGCGACGGATTCAAGAGTTGACATCGGTCGGGCTGAACTTAGAAGGGGTGCGACAGGTCTTGGAATTGGAACGCGAAGTGTCGCGCCTTCGAGCTGAACTCGAGCGCACCAAAGACGAGGCCCGCCAAGCGGTGGCGGACACGCATCGAAAGTACCGCCGAGATCTGGTGCCGCTGAATCAGCTTCCGGTCCAGTACGCACGGCCCCGCCGCCCGGGCCGCAGCGGCCGCTAGTGACGCTGGCCAAAGGTCGCCCGGAACCAAGGAGCAGAACTACCACGAACGAAATGAAGAGAGACATGAGAGGCAGTACGTCATGGCATTGAACCCCGAACGTTGGACCAACAAGACAAAAGAAGCGTTCTCCGAAGCCACCAGCCAGGCCACGGGGGCCGGCAACCCCGAAGTCGTGCCGGCCCATCTCTTGCACGCCCTGCTGGCCCAGAGTGAGGGTCTGGCTCAACCCCTACTGGCTCGAATCGGCATCGAGCCCGCAGTTGTGCAAGACCGCCTGACCCAGCAGTTGAGCGCGCTTCCACGCGCCGTCGGGGGCTCGAGCCCCGGCCTCTCGCAAACGGCGCGGGAGCGTTTGGAACAAGCCGATGAGCTCCGACGTGACATGGGTGACGAGTACCTTTCGGTCGAGCACCTCCTCATGGCCCTGTCGGACGAACTGGGCGTTGGTCGAGACCAACTCCTGAGCGCGCTCCGTGATGTCCGAGGCAGCCACCGGGTCACCACACCAGACCCTGAAGAGAGCTATCAGGCCTTGGAGAAGTACGCCCGCGACCTGACAGCGTTGGCCGCTCAAGGGAAGCTCGATCCCGTCATTGGCCGGGACGAAGAGATTCGACGAGTCATCCAGGTGTTGTCGCGCCGGACCAAGAACAACCCGGTCCTTATCGGCGAACCTGGCGTCGGTAAGACCGCCATCGTGGAGGGCCTGGCCAATCGCATCACCGACGGCGATGTGCCCGAGGGCTTGAAGGGCAAGCGTGTCATGGCCCTCGACCTGGGCGCGCTGGTGGCTGGAGCAAAGTACCGCGGCGAGTTTGAAGAGCGGTTGAAGGCGGTGTTGAAGGAGATCAGCGACGCCGAAGGCGAAGTCATTACCTTCATTGACGAGCTGCACACCATCGTTGGGGCTGGTGCGGCTGAAGGTGCGATGGACGCCGGCAACATGATCAAGCCCCTGCTGGCCCGCGGCGAGCTCAGACTCATTGGGGCCACCACGCTCGACGAATACCGCAAGTACATCGAAAAGGACGCTGCGTTAGAACGGCGGTTCGCCCAAGTCTTTGTGCCACCGCCCTCAGTCGAGGACACCATTGCCATCCTTCGAGGCTTGAAGGAGCGCTACGAGGTTCATCACGGCGTCAGAATCCAAGACGCGGCCCTTGTTGCCGCGGCCGTGCTGTCTGATCGTTACGTGACCGGGCGGTTCTTGCCCGACAAGGCCATCGACCTCATGGACGAGGCCGCCAGCACGCTCCGTATCGAGATCGACTCGATGCCGACCGAACTCGACGTCGTGATGCGACGTATGCGTCAACTGGAAATTGAGCGGGTTGCTCTGGCCAAAGAGTCGGACCGAGTCTCGGCCGAGCGGCTCGCTCGGCTTGATCAAGAGTTGGCCGATCTGACCGAACAGTCCGACGCCATGACCGCCCACTGGCAGCAAGAGAAGAGTTGCATCGACACCATCCGCGGGCTCAAGGGTGACCTGGAAGAACGAAAGGGTGAAGCGGAGCGTTTGGAGCGCGCCGGTGATCTCACCGGGGCCTCGGCCATTCGCTACGGCGAAATCCCACAGATCGACACTGAGATCGATCACGCCACCGCTGAACTGGCCAAGCTGCAAGCCAACCAGCGTTTCCTCAAAGAAGAGGTCGATGCCGAAGACGTGGCCGAAGTGGTGGGCCGTTGGACCGGGGTGCCGGTGTCTCGGCTCCTAGAGGGCGAGGTCGACAAGTTGGTCCGCATGGAGTCCACGCTGCACTCGCGTGTGGTGGGCCAAGAAGAGGCGGTCTCGGCCGTGGCCAATGCCATTCGACGTAGTCGAGCGGGTCTGTCGGATCCGAACCGGCCCATTGGTTCGTTCCTCTTTCTGGGGCCGACCGGTGTGGGCAAGACCGAGCTAGCTCGGGCCTTGGCCGAGTTCTTGTTCGACGACGAGCGCGCCATGATCCGTATCGACATGAGCGAGTACATGGAGAAGCACGCCGTGTCGCGCCTGGTCGGGGCCCCTCCGGGTTACGTGGGCTACGAAGAAGGGGGCCAGCTGACCGAAGCCGTTCGGCGCCGTCCCTACTCCGTCGTGCTCTTGGACGAGATCGAAAAGGCCCACGGCGACGTCTTTAACCTGTTGTTGCAAGTCTTGGACGACGGCCGTTTGACCGATGGCCAGGGCCGAACGGTCGATTTCACCAACACCGTGCTGATCATGACATCCAACCTGGTCGGGAGACCCGAAGACTTCTTCAAGCCAGAGTTCGTGAATCGCATCGATGAGATTGTTCGTTTCCGTGCCCTGACCGAGGCTGATTTGGCCATCATTGTGGGCCATCAGCTCAATCGACTTCGGGGTCGACTCACTGAGCGGGGCCTCGGCCTTCAAGTGACGCCCGAGGCCGAGGCCTGGCTGGCCCGTATGGGCTACGACCCTGAGTTCGGGGCTCGCCCGTTGCGGCGAGTCATCCAACGTGCGGTCGAGGACCCACTGGCGCTCTCTCTTTTGGAGGGCACCTACCTCGAGGGTTCGACCATCCACGTAGGGACAGAAGGTGACCAGATCGTCATCAGTTGACCGGTCATGTCACGTCACCTGAGAGGTGGCTGAGGGGAGGGTGCACTCAAATGAGGGCGCGACTCCCTGGGATACAATGAGACGTAATCCACGCCGAGCGATGGAGGAGACGCGTGCCCGCAACCGTGGTCGTGGGGACCCAGTGGGGTGACGAGGGCAAGGGCAAACTCACCGACCTGTTGGCGGGAGAGATGGACCTGGTGGTGCGCTACCAGGGTGGCCACAATGCCGGACACCGCATCGTTGTCGACGGCGAGGCCTTCGCCCTTCAACTGGTCCCGAGTGGCATCTTGTATCCGCACATCACCCCAGTGATTGCGAACGGCGTGGTAGTGGACCCGGCTGTCCTGCTCGCTGAGCTCGACATGCTGAGCGCCAAGGGCGTCGATGTCAGCCGGCTGATGGTGAGCGGCAACGCCCACCTGATCATGCCGTACCACCAGGAGTTAGACCGTGTGACCGAGCGCTATCTCGGCAAGAACGCACTCGGCACCACTAAGCGCGGCATCGGTCCGGCCTACGCCGACAAAGCCACTCGTGTGGGTATCCGGGTCCAGGACCTCTTTGACCCAAAGATCTTCCGCCAAAAGCTCGATGTGGCCCTCAAAGAAAAGAACGCGGTGCTGGCCAAGGTCTACAACCGCCTGCCGCTCTCAGCTGACGAGATCGCGTCCCGGTATCTCGACGAGTACGCCCCGCGTATCGCCCCCATGGTCGGTGACGCTGTTGGGGTCGTCCATGACGCCTTGGAGGACGGCCGCAACGTACTGATGGAGGGCGCCCAAGCCACGTTCTTGGACCTCGACCACGGCACCTATCCCTTCGTCACCTCCTCCAACCCGGTAGCTGGCGGGGCCTGTACCGGGACAGGTCTCGGTCCACGGCACATTGACCGGGTCATCGGCATTGCCAAGGCCTATGTGACTCGCGTCGGAGCCGGACCTTTTCCGACTGAGCTGGACAACGACATCGGGGCGCTCTTGGTCGAGCGGGGTCACGAGTTCGGTACCAACACCGGTCGCCAGCGCCGCTGCGGCTGGTTCGACGCCGTGATGCTGCGCCAGGCCGTGCGGCTCAACTCGCTGAGCGAGGTGGCACTGACCAAGCTCGACGTGTTGGACACCTTTGAGTCGGTCAAGGTCTGCGTGGCCTATGAGGCCAACGGCGAGCGCTTCACGCACATGCCCTATCACCAGTCGACCATTCACCAGGTCACACCGATCTACGAAGAGTTGCCGGGATGGAAGACCGACATCACGGCTGCCACCTCAATCTCTGATGTACCAGCCGCCGCTCGTGACTACGTGGCCTTTCTGGCCGATCAGATCGGCGTTCCGGTACGGCTGGTTGGTGTGGGACCGGGACGAGAGCAGTTCGTCTCATTCGCCAACGGTGTGACACCTCCGGGGCAACAATGACGGTCTGCGTGGTCGGCAGCGGTGGCCGAGAACACGCCCTGGCCCACGTGTTGGCCCGCAGCGCCGACGTGGTGGTGACGCCCGGTAACCCGGGTATGCCGGGCCAGTCGGAGGAGGGTCACCGCATCACGGTGACGAGCACACCACCCGATGAGATCGAGGCCGATCTGGTCGTGATCGGACCAGAAGTTCCGCTGGTAGACGGGATGGCTGATCGCCTGCGCCAGCTCGGTCGTCGAGTGGTTGGTCCGAACGCCGATGGGGCGAAGCTCGAAGGCTCGAAAGCATTTATGAAAGAGATGTTGGACGAAGCCGGGGTGCCAACGGCTCGGTTTGGCACCTTCGATGCCGTCGAGCCGGCCTCCAAGTTTCTCCACAGCTTGCCCGGTCCGTGGGTGATCAAGACCGACGGCCTGGCCGCCGGCAAAGGCGTCTTGGTGGCTGAAACCATGGCCGAGGCGGAAGCCGACATCGCGGCCAAGCTCTCGGGCGGAGCGTTTGGTGCGGCCGGCACTCGTATCGTCATCGAAGAGGGGCTGAGCGGGCCCGAATGTTCCCTCTTGGTGCTCTGCGACGGTCACGACGTGGTGGCTCTCGCCCCCGCTCAGGACTTCAAGCGAGCCGAAGACAACGACTGCGGTCCCAACACCGGTGGCATGGGCGCCTACTCGCCTGTGCCGCAGATCGATGCTGCGCTGGTCGACTCCTTTATGGCTGACGCGGTGGAACCGCTGGTGGCCTCTCTTCGGGCTCGAGGCATTGACTATCGCGGCGTCCTCTACGCCGGCCTGATGCTGACCCCGGACGGTCCCAAGGTCTTGGAGTACAACGTGCGCTTCGGTGACCCTGAGACCCAAGCCGTGTGGCCGCGGTTGAGCAGTGATCCGGTCGATCTTCTTATGGCCGTGGCCGAAGGCAGACTGGGCGATGTGGCTCCTCCTCAGTTCACCAACGAGGCCGCCGTCTGCGTGGTGTTAGCGGCCGGCGGGTATCCGAACAATCCTCGGCCCGGTGACGCCATCCACGGTCTGGCGGCCAACGGCCAACTCGAGGATGCAGTCCCCGGTGTGACTGTCTTTCATGCCGGGACGCAACGTCTCGACCCCGACGGACCCTTTGTGACGTCAGGCGGTCGAGTGCTCGGGATCACGGCAATCGCTCCCGATCTTCACCAAGCCCGTACGTCCGCCTATAAGGCGGTCTCATCAATTCATTGGGAAGGAATGCACGTGCGTCACGACATTGCAGCGGCGGCGGCCCGATGATCCCGCGTTATTCCCCACCGGATATGGCGGCCCTTTTCACCGACGAGGCCCGCTTTGCCATGTGGCTCGAGGTGGAACTTCTGGCGGCCGAGGGCTTGGCCCGAGTCGGCACGGTGCCGGCCGATGACGCCGCCACCTGTCGGAAGCTGGCCCCCGTCGTTGACGCCGCCTTTGTGGCTGACGTGTTGGAGCGAGAGCGAGTCACCGACCACGATGTGGCGGCCTTTGTTGACGTGGTCCAAGCCCGCATTGGACCGCCGGCCGGTTCGTGGATTCACTACGGACTGACCTCCTCGGATGTGGTGGACACGGCCCTGTGCGCCACCATGACCAAGGCAGCCGACCTTTTGTTGGTGGAGATCGACGCCTTTGTCGAGGCGTTGGCGGCACGGGCCCATGAGCTCATCGATGTGCCGGTGACCGGTCGGACCCACGGCATGCACGCCGAACCCACCACCTTCGGGGCCAAGTTCGCGCTGTGGGCCCTGCAAGCTGATCGGGATCGCCGACGTCTCCGCCAGGCCCGAGAGCAGATGGCCGTGGGCAAGCTCTCTGGTGCAGTCGGAACCTTCTCCAATATCGATCCATCGGTCGAGGCCTACGTCTGTGAAGCCCTGGGGCTCAAGCCCGTACCCGCCACCCAGGTCATCGCCCGGGACCGACACGCCGAGTACCTCTATGCCTGTGCCGCTGTCGCTTCGACCATCGAACTGGTCTGTACCGAGGTGCGCCACCTGGCTCGCAGTGAGGTCGGCGAAGCGGAAGAACCGTTTGCTCCGGGCCAAAAGGGCAGTTCGGCCATGCCGCACAAGCGCAACCCGATCTTGTCCGAGCGACTCTGTGGACTGGCCCGCATTCAGCGCGGTTATCTCGGGGCGGGACTTGAAGACGTCGCGCTCTGGCACGAACGCGACATCTCGCACAGTTCGGTGGAGCGGGTCATCCTCCCCGACGCGTCGCTGTTGGCCTGTTACATGCTGCGCAAGGCCACGGGATTGGCAGAAGGTCTGGTCATTCATCCCGAGCGCGCCCTTCTAAACCTGACGGTCGGAAGTTACGGACTCGTGTTCAGCCAGTCCGTGCTGTTGGCCTTGGTCGGGGCCGGGATGACGAGAGACGAGGCCTACCGGATCGTTCAACGCGATGCCCGGCAGGCGTGGAACGAGGGCGTAGCCTTTCGACAGATCCTGACCGCCGATCCCGAGGTGACCATGACCGAGGCCCAGTTCGATGAAGCCTTTGATCTCAGTCGGACCCTGCGCCACACCAGACGCGTCTTGGCCGAAGTCGATCTCCTGACCAGCGCACCATGACGGCCGCCGCGCTGGCCCACCTGCACTCCGGAAAGGTCCGCGATCTCTTCGATGCCGGCTCGGGCCGACTTCTCATGGTGGCATCGGATCGGATCAGCGCGTACGACGTGATCATGGCTGAGCCCATTGCCGAAAAAGGCCGGGTCCTCACCGCCATGACGGCCTACTGGTGTGAACAGACGGCCGACATTCTTCCCAACACCATCATCTCGAACGATCCGGAAGTAATCGCTGACATGGTGGAAGGCTCCGATGCTCTCGGAGAGACGGCAGGCCGAGCCAGTCTGGTGCGTCGGGCCGACATGTTGAACGTTGAATGCATCGTCCGGG
Organism: uncultured Acidimicrobiaceae bacterium; assembly: GCA_963803215.1. Lineage (GTDB taxonomy): Bacteria > Actinomycetota > Acidimicrobiia > Acidimicrobiales > RAAP-2 > CAWDLP01. Next base: position 101,644 of record CAWDLP010000018.1, on the reverse strand, counting down.
GCTATCTGGCCGGGTCGGCCTTTACGGAGTACGAGTCGCACGGCACGGTGAATGGCTCAGTTCTTCCGGCCGGTCTCCAACTGGCCGATCAACTACCCGAACCAATGTTCACGCCCTCAACGAAGGCCACCGAAGGCCACGACGAGAACATCACGTTCGATCAAGCGGTTGGAATCGTGGGGGGCGAGGCCGCCGAGGCGGCCCGTGAGGCCTGTCTTTCCCTCTACAAGCGTGCGGCCGCACGAGCGGCGGCGGCAGGGTTCATCTTGGCTGACACTAAGTTCGAACTGGGCTACGTCGATGGCGTGCTGTCGCTCTGCGATGAGCTCTGCACGCCTGACTCCTCTCGCCTGTGGCCCACGGCTGAAGTCGTGCCAGGCACCACGCCACCGGCCTTCGATAAACAACCGCTCCGCGACTGGCTCACAGCCCAGGGCTGGGATCGCACGCCACCACCCCCGACGCTGCCGCCCGAGGTCGTGGCCGCCACCTCTGAGCGCTACATCGCGGCCTACGAAAGAGTGACCGGGCTCTCGCTCTCGGACTGGTACGGTGCGGCCACATGAGGTTTTCCGTGCAGGTTGAGGTGCAACTCCGACCAGGGATTGCCGATCCCGAAGGAGCGACCATCGAGCGGGCCCTCCCGGCCTTGGGCTTTGACGAAGTACATCGCGTGCGAGCCGGACGAGTGTTTTCCTTCGAGCTTGACGCGGCCGACGAGCGAGCAGCCGAGGTGCGAGCCCGCGAGTTGGCCGATCGCCTCTTGGCCAATCCGGTGATTGAGGACAGCACGCTTCAGATCGCCGTGTTCAGCGGCGGTGCCAGTTCGTGAGTGCCGTGGTCGGGGTCGTGGTCTTTCCCGGTACCAACTGTGAACATGACGTGGTCTCAGCCGTGGAGAACGTGGGCGCCGAGGGCGAGTTGGTCTGGCACGGGGCCAGCGACCTTTCCCGTTTCGACGCCCTGGTCTTGCCCGGGGGATTTGCCCACGGCGACTACCTCCGACCGGGCGCGCTGGCCCGGTTCTCGCCCGTCATGGACGCGGTCAGCCAGTTTGCGGCGGCGGGCGGTCCTGTGGTCGGTATCTGTAACGGCTTTCAAGTGCTGACCGAAGCCGGTCTGCTGCCCGGGGCGCTGCAGAAGAACGCGCACCTTCGTTTTCTCTGCACCGAGGTCACCGTTCGCGTGACATCGACGGGCTCGGCCCTGACTGGACTGTGCGCCACCGGAGACGAACTGGCCATCCCCATCAACCACTTCTCTGGCAGCTACGTCTGTGACGACGCCACCTTGGCTGAACTCCGCGGCGAGGACCGCATCGTCTTGCGGTATGTGGACAACCCCAACGGTTCGGTCGACGACATCGCCGGCATCACGAATGCGGCGGGCAACGTCGTTGGTCTGATGCCGCACCCAGAGCGGGCGTCAAGCGAACTCCTTGGATCGGCCGACGGGTTGGTCCTGTTGCGCTCGTTGACCCAAGCGGCCTCGATGGCCGCGGCCTAGAAGCGTCGTTAGCCCCTGGTGCGAGCGACGCCGGCCTTTTGCAGGACGGCGGCACTGACGCCAGCCTGACGCCAGGTGCCGTAGGTGATGCCTTTGCGGTTGCCGTAGGACTTGGCCACCTTCACAAACTTCTTCTCCAAATCGCTCAAGTCGTAGGTCTGTCCTGTCCGACCCTTTTCCTCCAGCAAGTCCTTTTGTTCTTGCAGCAAATGAAGGCGGGTCAACGGATCGGTTGTCTCGAGCTGATTGGCGATTGCGGTGAGTCGCTTGTCGATCGACGCTGGTGTGCGCTTGCGACCGCGTTTGGGGCGAGAAGACTCAAGACCCTCGAGGTAGCGACGGACGGCCAAGCTCTCTTCGCGGCCTTTGGCCAAGGCGGCCTTGTGGTCGGTACTCATGGGGCGACGCGATGCAGAACCTTTTGCTTTGGCCATCTCGCCATTGTCCACTATTCGATAGATTTGGGCAACACCATTCTTGCAATACATCAAGAAAGCATTGACCCAATGCAAGGTTCCGAGGCCTCACCATTGGCTCGGTGTCATCGATGCATTGTGTATTAGGTCAGTAATAGCAACCGAGCGTTCAGTCCATCTCTGCCTTACGCTCTTGTCCTCCAGACTGGGATTGCACACAAGGAGTTGGCCGTGACGGTGACAGTTGGGGCCGGTGGAGGGACGACGAACCCGGTAGATCTCACCAGGGCCTCAGACTGAAACGTCAGGTGTTTTCCATTTCTTCATATGGAAGTAGACGGACGGAGGCCGCAATGATGGATCGGAATCAGCGCCACCGCAGCGCCATCCTGCATATGGTCTGCAAAACGATGAACGTTGGACCGGGCCCTGAGTAAGGCGGCCGCATTAATTAAGTCGCACGGCCAAAGGCGCAAAAGGTGGCGACAGTTCCACGCGTTCAGGGCCTTGATAGATCTCGGAGAATTGGCCAAGAAAGGCCCCGCATGAACCCGTCAATCGCTTGGTCAGGCCTAAGCCACGACCGCCACCCCTAGGGCCGACATGGCCAAAATGGCTGCACCTGAGTGCGGTAACCAGCGCCTTGCCGTGTCCGGCCCAGGCCAAGGCCCTTTGCTCTCCCCGCTACGGTGTGGGAGATGGCTCCGGGCGACCCACACGGCGAACCAATCCACCGTGCCTTAGGGCTCACCGATGAGGAGTTCGATCAGGTCAAAGCGGTGCTCGGTCGAGAGCCCAATCATCTAGAACTCGCCCTCTATGCCGTCATGTGGAGCGAGCACTGTTCCTACAAGTCCTCCCGGGTGCACTTAAAGCGGCTTCCCACCGAGGGTCCAAACGTCCTCGTTGGCCCAGGTGAAAACGCGGGCGTGATCGACGCCGGTGATGGCATCGCCATCGCCATCCGCATCGAGAGTCACAACCATCCCTCGGCCATTGAGCCCTACCAAGGGGCCGCCACCGGCGTGGGCGGCATTCTCCGTGACATCTTCACCATGGGTGCGCGCCCCTTGGCTGTCATGGATCCTTTGTTTTTCGGACCGCTCGACGAGCCCCGCCAACGGTGGTTGCTCGAAGGCGTGGTCTCGGGCATTTCGGGCTATGGCAACTCGGTTGGGGTGCCGACCGTGGGCGGTGAGTTGACCTTCGACCCTTGCTACGCCGGCAACCCGTTAGTCAACGTGCTCTGCCTCGGCGCGCTCCCGACCGACCGCCTGGTGCTCGGCATCGCCTCGGGACCCGGCAACTTGGCCGTGTTGTTGGGATCGCGCACCGGTCGAGACGGCATTGGCGGGGTCAGCGTTTTGGCCTCAGCCGGTTTCTCGGGCGGCGACGCCGGTCCGGCCGACGACGCCAAGCGCCCGAGTGTGCAAGTGGGTGACCCCTTTGAAGAGAAGCGGCTGATCGAAGCCTGCCTCGAACTGCTGGACCACAAGTTGGTCGTCGGCATCCAGGACCTCGGCGGTGCGGGATTGGCCTGTGCCACGAGCGAGACGGCCGGTCGCGGCGGTGTTGGCATGGACGTGGACGTGACGGCGGTGCCTCGTCGCGAAGAGGGCATGGAGCCTTGGGAGGTCATGACCAGCGAGAGCCAGGAACGGATGCTGGCCATCGTCACGCCCGAGTCGTGGGACGCCGTGGCCGAGGTCTGTGCTCGCTGGGAGGTACGGGCCAGCGTGGTGGGGCGAGTCACTGCACCTGATCTGGCCCCCGACGGCGTGACCCCGGTCGGACGCCTTCGGATTCGCGATGGTTTTGACGGACCGATCTTGGCCGACGTCCCAGCCGCCTCCTTGTCGGACGACGCGCCGCTCTATCACCGACCACTGTCGCCTCCCGCTGACCTGATGGCTCGTCGATCCGATGAACCCGGGGCCAATGGTGCCCCGGAGAGTTGTCACGACGATCTCCTCTCGTTGCTGTCTGATCCCACCTGGGTCTTCTCTCAGTACGACCATCAACTGTTCTTGAACACGGTCGAAGGACCAGGTGGCGACGCCGCCCTCCTCCGTCTGGCCGGACCAGGGCTTCCGCCCAGCCGACGGGGCTTGGCCCTCTCGACCGACTCAAGTCCGCGCTGGTGCGCCATTGATCCGAAGGCCGGCACAGCCCTGGTGGTGGCCGAAGGCGTGGCCAACCTGGCCTGTGTCGGTGCGACAGCGGTGGCGGTCGTCAACTGCCTCAACTTCGGAAATCCCGAACATCCCGAAGTGATGTGGCAGCTCTCGGAGTCGATCGACGGTATGTCCGAGGCCTGCCTGGCGCTCGGTCTCCCCGTCATTGGGGGCAATGTGAGTTTGTACAACGAGAGCGGCGGCATCGACATCCATCCGACGCCGGTGATTGGCACGCTCGGACTGGTCGACGTGTTGGAGCGACGGCCGCCCGGTATTGGCTGGGTCGACGGCGACGCCATCGTGCTGCTCGGTGACCGTGCTGGCGGCGCATCACTCGGAGGATCTCGTTGGGCCGTCGAGTGCCGAGGCCAGCGCCACGGCACGCTGCCGCATCTCGACTACGCCGCCCACACCAAGGTGGCGGCACTGGTAGCCGAGGTGGTGAGCCAGGGCTTGGCCGGCGGCGACCAACTCCTCAGTGGATGCCACGACGTCTCAGGCGGCGGCCTGGGCGTGGCCTTGGCCGAGATGGCGACTCGATCCGACGTCGGTTGCCAGGTCGATGGCGTGGCCGACGTTAACGAACTGTTCAGCGAGGCCCCGTCGCGCTTCGTCGTCTCGACCGCTCAGCCCGATGCACTCTTGGCGTTGGCTCAAGCAGCAGGAGTGGCGGCCACGGTGATCGGCCAAGCCAAGGGCTCGCGGCTCGTGCATCGGATCGTTGGTTGATCTGGACGTAACGCAGGTGACCGAGCAGTGGGCCCACGCCCTGACGCAACGTCTGGGCGAGGCCGTCTAACTGGGCCACCCGCTCATGAGGGCGTGCGGCTCTTAGGCCGGCCGGCGCGCCGCCAGACGCTCGATGACGTCGTCGGGCACTTTCAGATCCCCGGTTCCCGTGCCGACCGTGAGGTCGGGCTTGGTCAGACCATGGTGGTCGGAGCCGCCCGTGGCCACCAGATCGTGGGTACGGGCCAGATCGCTCAAACCCTTGCGCTGCTCGGGCGTGTAGCGGCCGTAGATGGCCTCGATGCCGGCAAAGCCCGCTTCGGCCAATTCGGCCGACCGCATTGGCCAGATCGGGCGGATCGAGCTTCAAGGTCAATGGATGGGCCAGCACGGTGACGCCACCTGAGTCTCGGGCCAAGACCGCCACTTCGGCCGGGGTGAGACGGGCTTTCGGAACGTAGGCCGCGCTCCCTTCGCCGAGATACTTGTTGAAGGCATCTTGGATGTCCTCGGCGGCACCGTTGCGGACGAAAATCTTGGCGATGTGTGGCCGGCCCAGGCTCTCTTCGCTCGAGGCCTCGGCCACCGCCTCGTCGTAGGTGATTGGCACGTCCAAACCGGCCAGCTTTTCGATCAAGGCGCGGTTGCGGCGGATCCGGTCATCGCGGAGCTCGGCCAGCTCGTCTTGGAGGGGACCTTCGCCGATGTCCACGAAATACACCAGCACATGAGCACTTTTCCCCTTGAAGGCGCACGAGACCTCGCAGCCCGGAATCAGGTCAATACCCAGCTCGTCGGCCCTGGTTCCGGGCCTCAGCCAGGCCGGCCAGCGTGTCGTGGTCGGTCAGGGCAAAGGCCGAGCATTGGGCCTCTTTCGCCAGCTCGGGGATACGGAACGGTTGGTCGCTTCCGTCGGACTTGGTGGAGTGGGTGTGCAGATCAATCACGCCGCGACCATATCCTCAAGAGGGTGAATGCAGCCCACGGCCCAGCGCATGACCACAGGGGTCGCGCTGTGCGAGACTGGCACCACAGCGACGAGGGCATTTGGGCGCCGGCGCGCCAGCGTGCGGGAGTCCGAAGCGGGAGAGCAGTGGGACAGAGGGCGCGACGGTGAAAGAAGCCTGTGGGGTCTTTGGGGTGTATGCCCCGGGTCGAGCTGTCTCTCAACTGACCTTTGACGGCATCTACGCCTTGCAGCATCGGGGCCAAGAGTCCGCCGGCATGGCCGTCAGCGACGGCCAGACCTTGATGGTGGTCAAGGACATGGGACTCGTCACCGCCGTCTTCGACGAGCGCATTCTCTCTGGTCTTACTGGTTATGTCGCCATTGGGCACACCCGCTACTCCACGCACGGCTCGTCGGACTGGGCCGGCGCTCAGCCCGTCTACCGAGACGATGGCCGAGCCGGTTTTGCGCTCGGTCATAACGGCAACCTGACCAACACCCATGCCTTGGCTGCGAAGGCCGGCATGTTGCCCGGTAGCCATGCCACTGACAGCGACGTCCTGGCCGAACTTCTGGCCCAGTGCCATCCGGTTGACCAAGACGGCAAACCGTTGTCGAGTGGCTACGACCTAGGCGCCGCCCTTCATGCCGTGTTGCCCGAGGTCAAAGGGGCCTACTCGTTTGTGCTCCTCGACTCCCAGAAGCTCTACGGCGTGCGGGACCCTCACGGCTTTCGACCGCTGTGTCTTGGTCGTCTGGGCTCGCGAAGAGGAGCCCGAAGGTTGGGTCTTGGCCTCGGAGTCACCGGCCTTGGACGTCATCGGCGCCAGCTTCGTCCGCGAGATCGAGCCCGGTGAACTGGTCGTCATTGACGAAAACGGCGTGCGTTCGGAGCGGATTTTCCCGGTTGAAGAGACCAAGGCCAATCTCTGCGTCTTTGAGTTTGTCTACTTCGCCCGGCCCGACTCACGGCTCTACGGCAAAGAGGTGCACGGCACCCGACGCCGCATGGGCGAGCTCTTGGCCGAACAGGCCCCGGTGGAAGCGGATCTCGTCATGGGGGTGCCCGAATCAGGAGTTCCTGCGGCCGAGGGTTACGCCCGCCGCAGCGGCATTCCCTACGGCCAAGGACTGGTCAAGAATCGCTACATCGGGCGCACCTTCATTGCTCCCGATCAACAGGCCCGGGTCGACGCCGTACGCCGAAAGCTCAATCCCCTGCGTGAGAACATCGCCGGCAAACGACTGGTGGTGGTGGACGACTCCATCGTGCGGGGAACAACGACCAAGGCCATCGTCCGCATGCTGCGCGAAGTTGGCGCGGCCGAGGTGCACTTGCGCATCTCCTCTCCGCCCTTCGCCAACCCCTGCTACTACGGCATCGACACGCCGGACTACGCCGATCTGCTGGCCGCGAACAAGTCCATGGAAGAGATCGCTGAATTTCTAGACGTCGACTCCATTGCGTACATCACCCTCGACAACCTGAAGGCCGCCATTAACTCTCCGGATTCTGGGTTCTGTGATGCCTGTCTGACCGGGAACTACCCGGCCGGACGTTCGGACTCCCACACTGTGGCGGTCGCCATCGCTCCGGCCCCGGTGGAGAGAGAACCACTGCGAGCACCAGTCGCACTCCAGCCCGCCCTGCCGGGGGTCTGAATCCGAGTGGTGCCCGACCTGGGTCTGCCCGCCGAGAGCGGGGCGAACCGTGTTGGTGGGGCCACCTATGCCGCGGCCGGGGTCGACATCGCAATGGGTGACGCCGCGGTCGAACGCATCAAAGACGTGGTGGCTTCCACCTTCCGTCCTGGCGTGCTCGGTGGCATCGGCAATTTTGGCGGCATGTTCGCGCTCGACACCGAGCGCTATACCCACCCGGTCTTGGTCTCGTCGACCGACGGGGTCGGGACCAAGCTGCTGGTTGCTCGAGCCACTGGTCGTTACGACACCATAGGGATCGACCTGGTGGCCATGTGCGTGGACGATCTCGTCTGTGTCGGCGCCGAGCCTCTCTTCCTTCTTGACTATGTGGCCGTGGGAAAACTTGATCCGAAACTCCTCGAGCAGGTTGTGGACGGCATCGCCGAGGGATGCCGCCAAGCCGGGTGTGCGCTTTTGGGTGGCGAGACGGCCGAACATCCTGGTGCCATGGCGATCGATGATCTGGACATCGCCGGTTTTGCCGTCGGGGCCGTAGAACGCGGCCAGGAACTCGGGCCTGAACGCGTGCACTCAGGTGACGTGTTGATTGGACTGCCCTCTCCTGGCATCCGCTCCAACGGGTACACCTTGGCCCGTCACGTGCTCTTTGAGCGAGCCGACCGCGCCCTCAGCGAAGAGGCCTGGCCCGGGGCCGACCACTCCTTGGCCGACGAACTTTTACTGCCTTCGGTCATCTATGCCCGGGCCATCTTGGACGCCATCGCGGTCGGTGGCGTCCACGCCGTGGCCCACATCACCGGCGGAGGCATTCCGGGCAATCTCAATCGGGTCATGCCCGAAGACTGTGACGCCGTGGTGGATCGTTCCAGTTGGAAGCAGCCCCGCATCTTCACGGAGATTTCACGGCTCGGCGAAGTGGCCGACGATGAGATGGCGCGTGTCTTCAACATGGGACTCGGCATGATCGTGGTGGTCGAGCCCGATGCCGCGGCCAATGTGACGTCGGCTTTGACGGCGGCCGGTCACGAGGCCGTTGAGGTTGGCCGGGTTGAAGCCGGGAGGGGCTCGGTACGCTATGCCTAGATCGTTGTGTTCAGAAAGAGAGTGATGAACGGTGCCTGAGGAACTGCCTGAGACGCCCTACCCCGAGCTCCGGGACCATCTGTTAGAGCACTCGGTACGACGCGGTGATTTTGTCCTTAAGTCCGGACTTCGCAGTTCGTGGTTCATTGACTCCAAGCAGACGGTGTGTCGACCCGAAGCCATGGAAGCGTTGGCCGATGCCGTCTTGTCGGTCATACCCCCTGAGGCCACTGCGATTGGTGGCCTCACGATGGGGGCTGACCCCGTGGCCTTCATCACCGCCGGTGTGGCTGCCACTAAGGGCCGCTCGTTGCGGGCTTTTAGTGTGCGTAAAGAGACCAAAGATCATGGCGGCGGCGGACGCATCGCCGGGGCGCTCGAGGCGGGGGACAAGGTCGTCGTGACCGAAGACACGGTCAGTCGCGTGGGACGTCGCTGCTCGAAGCGGCCCACGCCATTGTGGAGGCGGGCGCTGAGCCCGTGCTTTTGGTGGCTGTGGTTGATCGAGGTGGCACAGCCGGGGCCATGGCGGAGGCCGAAGGTTTTCGCTTTCAAGCCATCTTGACCGCGCCCGACCTGGGCTTTGACTACGAGGGCGGGGCCTGACTTAGCGGGCCGCGGCGAAAGCGGCCACCACGTCGGTGCGCCACGCCGCCAAGTGTTCGGCCCGCTCAATTGGGGTCTTGCCCAGTCGGACCACGATGAGATCCAAGGCCGGACAGATCACGATGGACTGCCCCTCGTAGCCCGCAGCCCGAAAGGTGCCGTACTCATCACCAATGGGCCACCAGTGCGCACCGTAGAGATCGCCGTCGGTTGGGTCTTCGGAGCGGATACGCCGCCCATGGTCGACCCAACCCACCGGCAAGAGTCGACGGTCTTCCCAGACGCCGTCGCGGAGATAGAGCAAACCGAAGCGGGCATAGTCACGCGCGATGGCGTGGACAGTCGAGGAAGCGACAAACGTACCGGCGTCGTCAAAGGCCGCCACCGCGCTGTCCATGCCCAAGGGACCAAAGAGACGCTTGGACAAGACCGCTTGGTACGGCTCGCCCGGTCCAAAGGTTCGAGCCATGATGCCCGAGACGATGTTGGAGGTCCCCGACGAGTAGTTGAAACGCTCACCAGGAGGAGCGGCCAACGGTCGATCAGCGGCGTAGTGCGCCATATCTTCTGACCCAGATCCAAAGAGCATCTCGATGACGTCGGAGACTTTGTCGTCGACGTAGTCCTCGTTGAAATCAAGTCCGTCTCGCATCTCCAACAGGTCTTGCAACGTGATGGCGTGACGGGGATCGGACGGTTCTTCCCACTCTGGGACGGCCGCCGGCAACGAAGGGTCACAAAGGCCGTCGCCCACCGCCATGCCAACAACGGCGTGGAGCATGGACTTCGCCATTGACCAACTCAGAAGCTTGGTGCTGGCCCCGATTGGCTCGCCCGGTCGGTCGAAGTGGGCCAGCTCACCGGCGTAGCGCTCGGCCACAAGACGACCGTTGTGCACCACCACCACAGCTTGAGTCACAGCCATAGGACCGCTGGCATCGAAGACCCGGTCCAAGAGCGGGTCAAGCGCGACGCCCTCAGGTACCGCGCCAACGGGCCATTCGTTGGTGGGCCATGGCGTGCCAACCGGTTGGCGCGGCAGCGGAACAAGTGGTCGCTGTTGGGCCTCGAGAAACGCTTCGCTCGTCACTGAACCCAGCATCGCGCACGACGCCAGAACGCGTCTGACGGTCCTCAAATCAGCGCACGCTGGACGAGCGCGTGCGTTTTACTTTCTTTGGGTCAGCGCCAGCTCACCGATCGAGCGACCGGTGAACGCCATGAGTCGATCGATGGCGGGATCGTCTGGCCCCACTTCTACCTCTGGACCGAAGCGGCCAACCTCACGCATCTGAGCCATGGGCAAGTTGTCGAACTGAGCGAACACGTACTCAACCATTTCAGGGGTGGCCGCGAACTCCACCCCGGCCGCTTGCGCGAAGTCCCAGCCATGGACAAGTAACTCAACGGAGAGAATGCCGCTGGCGACTTCGGCCGGCAGCTCCATGCCACCCATGTCGACGGTCCCTTCGGTGCCGCGTTGACGCCAGGCCTCAATGGCCTGTTGGCCCGCGTTGGCGATGCGGATTTCGGGTGAGATCACTCGGCCCCCATCATCAACGGTGGCGCCAGCCATGGCCCCTAGGTGCACCAGTGACTCCATAAGGTGATCGGCCAGTTGGTCGACGGTGTACTCGCTGCATGGGGTGGCGGCCGAGCGGGTCTCGGGCGTGATGCTCATGAGGGCGCGTTGACACGCGGCCAAGCAGGCTTCGGCTGACGTGAGCTGATCGGTCGGTGCCCCGCCGCCCCAGTCATCGAAGCCAGCGTCGCCGGACGCACCAGCGACAACCAAGCGGTCCAAGAAGTGGGTCCAACCGGTCATGTGGCCCTCGGCTTGGGTTGCATCAAGGCCTTCGTGGACGAGCCGAACCAACGTGCCGCCATCGGACGGTTCCAAGGTCACGGTCACCGTCGAGGCTCCCGGAGGCAGTTCAGCCGAGTCCTCCCAGCCGAAGGTGTAGACGAGTCGTTTCCCCGGCTCCACTTCGATGAAAGATCCCATGGCGGTGTGGCCCGGGTTGACGGTCCAGCGGTAGTCGCCTCCGGCGTGCACGTCCATCCGACTACAGACGGCCGACCAACGACGAAGCCTCTCGGGCTCGGTCAACAGGGCGAACGTCTGCTCAGGATCGAGCGGGACGAGGACTGATTTTTCACAGGACATGAGCGGCTCCTTTGAGTGTTTGGGCGTTGACGTTGCGAGCTCTTTCAATTCGGTGGTCCAAAAGGCGTCGATGGTGTCGTGTAGTCGCTGCATCCCAGTCGGGTCGACCCGGTAGTACTGAAAGCGCCCCTCTCGACGGGCTGTCACCAGGCCGGATCTGGTGAGTACGCCGAGGTGCTGGGAGATGGCGGAGCGAGTGACACCGAACTGACTTGAGAGCTCGGTGACCGTCATCTCGCCCTGCCCGAGAAGATGGAGAATCCTCCGACGATTGGGTTCGGCCAATGCGGTGAGCGGGTCTTCCATCGAACAACATGTTAGTCGACACTAACATGTTGAGTATCACCGGCCCAAGAGACCGGCGTCATAGATCGGACGGGATCACTTTCGGAGGCCAGCGTAGAGAGCTGTGCGACAGCTCGGGACTCGCTGGCCAATTAGGAAAAGGCCCTCGTGAGGGCCTCTTTTGGTGGTCGGGACCGGCGTCGATCCGGTGACCTCACGCTTTTCAGGCGCGCGCTCTACCAACTGAGCTACCCGACCAAGTGGGCCAGGCTACCCGAGGTATCTCCGAGTAGGCCTGTTGGCGGACCTGACGGGATTTGAACCCGCGACCTCCGCCTTGACAGGGCGGCGTGCACTCCAGACTGCACCACAGGTCCTCGGAACGAACCGAGACACTCTTCTGAGACCGACGATCGGTCGACCTCCGAGGAGCGAAGGTCCACTATAGGCCAGCGCGGTCGGGAGCTTTCTCGGGCCCCGAGCGGCCGTGGCGCGATGCCTCTGATCGGCGAGGTCGAACCGTGAACGCCCCCGTCGCATCTCGGGCCTCTGCCGTCGGATCATGAGTGCCGTTTGTGGTCTGGCTGACCCCATAGTTGGATGTTCGAGCCATGCCCGCCCTGGTCGTTGTCGCCGCATACGTGTTCGGCGTCCTGGCCGGAGTCGCCGTCTCACGGGCTGGACCGCGTGTCCGGCGGGAATGGCCCATTTACCTCCGCGTGCAGATCTTTGCTACCGCGGCAGCCGTCGGCTTACTGGCGGCATGGAGGCTCACCGCTCCCCGCCAGATCGTGGCGCCTCTTGTGTTGGCCGCCGCCGCCTTCGTCCTTTTGGGCGCGGCCGCTACTACCCGACGACGAGCGTCGATGGGGGAAGCCGCGTTAGAAGCTTGGTCAGCCGAACCCAACAGCTTGTTCTGGGTCTTGCCCGTTGGTGGCGCAATCGGCGGTGCTCCGACCATCGCCGTGGCCGCATTGGCCAACGCGGCCTACGCCGCGCCGAACTTCGTTTTTACTCATCTCTTGCGCCGAGATGCCCCGGTGCCGCAACGCCACGCCACCAGCTGGATCGATCAGTCCGGGGTGATTGCTCTCGGTCTTGGCGTCGCCCTTCACCTGGTTGGGCCGGCACCATCGTGGACCCGGGTGGCCTTGAACGTCACGGCCCCGGTGTTGGCTTTCACCGGTGCGGCGCTATTTGTCGGGTCCTTTATTCACCCGCACAACATGGACGTCATACGGGGCCGAGCCGCCACCTGGCGCTGGCTGTGGTTGAGCGCGGTGCGGGTGGTCTGTCTCGTGGGTATCGCAGCCTTCGCACCGTCTCGTGCTGTGGCCCAAGTGGCTGTCCTTTCCGCCTTTACTATTCCGGCGTTTCTACCCATCCAGCTCGCCGTGCTCTACGGCTATCGATCAGGTGTGGTCAATGCGGCGGCCCGGTGGGGCTGGCTGATTCTGCCCGCTGGGCTTCTTGCAGTGCTCTTGGTTTAGGCCGCCACGAATTCACACTGCGGTAACCGAGGCTCGGATCTCCGTCCCTAATATGCATTGGGCATGGCAGGCCCTGCGCCCAAGGCGCCTCAAGAACTGACGAAGGCTCAGTACGAAAAAGAGCTGGCGCGACTGCAGACCGAACTGGTTCGGCTGCAGGAGTGGATAATTCATGAGGGACTTCGAGTGGTCATCATCTTTGAGGGCCGCGACACGGCCGGCAAGGGCGGCACCATCAAGCGGATCATGGAGCGTTTGAATGCTCGTAACGCACGAGTGGTGGCACTCGGCACTCCGACTGAACGCGAACGCAGTCAGTGGTACTTCCAGCGTTACATCCCACACCTTCCGGCCGCGGGTGAGATGGTCCTGTTTGATCGCAGTTGGTACAACCGGGCCGGGGTCGAAAAGGTCATGGGATTTTGCACCGACGAGGAGTACGCCGAGTTCTTCCGTACCTGCCCCCAGGTTGAGCGTGCGCTCGTCCGCTCCGGACTTATCGTCCTTAAGTACTGGCTCTCGCTTAGTGACGAGGAACAAGAGCGGCGGTTCACTGAGCGCATCAACAATCCCGGCAAGCGCTGGAAGCTGAGTCCCATGGACCTTGAGGCTCGGGCCCGCTGGGTTGACTACGCCGAAGCCAAGGACGAGATGTTCTCGTTCACTGACATCAAAGAAGCCCCCTGGCACGTGGTCGACGCCGACAACAAAAAGGCGGCACGGCTGAATGTCATTAGCCACCTGCTCACCATGATTCCGTACGAAGACGTGCCCCACGATGCCGTCAAGCTCCCGCCGCGCCAGCAACGGGCCTATGAACGTCCGCCGATCGACAGCCAAGTCTGGGTGCCAACGCGCTACGTGGTGAAGTAGCAGTCTTCAGTAACCCTCTCTGGAAGGCGTAACGGACGGTGCAGAAATTCATCATCATGGGCATCCAAGGAAGCGGCAAGGGGACGCAGGCCAAACTGTTGGCGCAGGACCTCGAACTGGAGCACTTCAGTGTGGGGGACTACTTCCGGTGGAACGTGCAGCACCACACCAAGCTCGGGGCCCAGGTCAAACGAATTATTGCGAGCGGCAAACTGGTCGACGACGATCTGGTTGAAGCGGCCGTACGGGCCAACCTGGAGGACCACGATTGGAACTACGGCTTCATCGTTGACGGGTTCCCACGGAACGCCCGCCAAGCTGAGTTCTTTCTGGAGCGCTACGACATTGACGGCGTTATCAACCTAGAGATGCCGGACGAAGAGGTCAGCCGACGCGTCCTCGCTCGCAGGGTCTGCTCCAACTGCGGTTTGGACTACAACCTTATGGCCCATCGCCCTCAAGAAGAGGGTAAGTGCGACGTCTGCGGTGGCACATTGGCCTCACGCCCTGACGACAATCCTGAAGCGCTGGCCCTGCGGTTAGCTGACTATCACGAGCAGACCAAACCGCTCATTGAGATCTTCCAACGCAAAGAGATCGTGGCCACCTTTGATGCCACAGAATCGGTGATCGACGTGCAACAAGCCATTCGCACGCGGTTCAATCTTCCACCCGTCGCGGCACCGGCCGGATAACGAGAATTCGGCCGGCTACTTCGGTCCGAAAGGTCCCTGTTAAAAGACGTTGACCATCTCGATGAAGACGACCCGTCGACCTCAAAAGCACCCCCAACGGGATTCGAACCCGTGTTACCGCCTTGAAAGGGCGGCGTCCTGGGCCGCTGGACGATGGGGGCCGGGGTAATCAGATCAAAGCGATCCGGAACACTGAAAACTATCAGGAGCCGATCGGCGTCTTGGCCGAGCGGCGGCCAACCGCCCCAGACGTCGGAGACGGGGCCATCGGGCCGTCGCCCTCAGACTGTGATGGCTTTCGTACGTCAGCCTCCGAGCGGTGGAAGGTCAGGACCAGGTAGCACTGCACGGCCCCGATGACGAGAACCGTGGCGCCGAGCATGTGGACCTCGACCAAGAGAGCAGGGAGATGGGTGAAGTACTGGGTGTAACCCACCGCTGCTTGCGCCACCATCACGATCAAAAGGATCCGAGCCGGCGCGGCGCACCCGTTCGGGCGTGTCGACCACGTGCAGTGCCACCAACAACCCGAGGGTGACGCCAACCATCAAGAGGGCAAGGCTGGAATGAAGCTCCGCCATATCTCGCAGCGGCACGGGGATTCGTTTGGCCACAAGCTGTCCGGCCGCATCGCCAGCATGCGGACCCGCCCCTGTCGTCGCGGTGCCAGCAACAATGACAAATCCGAGCAAGACCAGCACGAGCCGGTGCAGCTGAAGTGCTGGGCGCGGGACGAGCAACGTTCCCGAATTCGCGGTGTAATCCCTGTCGCAGCGATGCAGCAGAACTACGGCATCCACTAACAGTGCGATCGTGGCGGCAAAGTGCACCATGACGAGATACGGATTGAGCTTGGTATAGACGACGATGCCGCCGAGGACTGCTTGGGCCAGGATCCCCAGGACGAGGCCTCCTGAGAGCCACACGAGATCCCTACGAAAGGGACGGCGTCGAAGGGCGGCAACGAAGGTCGCCGCCACCACGATGACGAGGACGACCGTCACCATTCGGTTGCCGAACTCAATGAGACCGTGAAAGTGCAGTTGGGGGGTTAAATGGCCCGACGTGCAGTCAGGCCAGTCGGCACAACCCAGACCTGAACCGGTGAGGCGGACTGCGGCTCCGGTCAAGACGATGAGAGCCACCATGGCCAGCGAGGCCATGCTCAGTTGGCGCACCAGTCGGGGCGAGGCCGTGAAGGACGAGTGCGAGCTCGGCGCTGATGGGGCTGGTGCGGTGGCATCGACCGCTTGCTCGGGCACCTCACGATCGTACCGGGGCGGCTCACCCCGCCTTCTCCGTGCCTGCCCAGGCCGGGTTCGGAGCCCGCTTGGTGGAAGAGGCCCAGCTAGCCGTATCCTGTTGGCGATGTCGACCCAGGCTGTGGAGGTTGCAGGCCCTCAGGTGGGGTGGTCGCGCGTCGGGGCCTATGTGGCCCTTACCAAACCGCGCATCATTGAACTTCTCCTGGTCACCACCCTTCCAACCATGGTGGTGGCCCAACGAGGACTGCCCCCGATCTGGCTCATGGCGGCCACGCTCTTAGGTGGCGCCCTGGCTGCTGGCGGCGCCAACGCCATCAATATGTACGTCGATCGCGATATCGACAAGCTGATGAACCGCACCAAGAGCCGGCCGCTGGTGACTGGGGCCATGACGCCTCGGGCTGCGCTGGTGTTTGCCATCACGCTTGAGGTTCTGGCCTTCGCCGAGCTTTGGCTTTGGGTGAATCTTCTCTCCGCCGTGTTGGCCGTGTCGGCCACTCTGTTCTACGTCTTCGTCTACACCCTCTGGCTGAAGCGCCGGTCGAGTCAGAACATCGTGATCGGTGGCGCCGCCGGTGCGGTGCCGGTGTTGGTGGGTTGGGCCGCGGTTACCAACTCGCTGAGTTGGGCGCCCATCGTGCTCTTCGCCATCATCTTCATCTGGACCCCGCCGCACTTCTGGGCCTTGGCCGTTCGCTATCGCGAGGACTACGCCGCGGCCAAGGTCCCAATGCTTCCCGTTGTGGCCTCAATGGTTCGTACAACCAGTGAGATCCTGCTCTACACCGTGGCCCTGGTCGCGGTCTCGCTGCTCTTCTCTCTCGTCGCTCACATGGGGTTGGCCTACACGGTGATGGCCGCAGTACTGGGTGCGATCTTCTTGTTTATGTCGGTTCGGCTCTGGCATCGGGCTCGGGCCGACAGGGCCAACGGGGCGAGGACGCCATGCGGCTCTTCGGGTACTCGATCACCTATCTGACTGTTCTCTTTGTGGGCATGGCCTGTGACGTCTTCATCACCAACCGATTCCACTGAGGGCCAAGAAAGCGGAACGGGCCTGACGGAGGAGAACGGCGCCGAATCACCCCCGCCGCCGGCGCGCCGTAAACCCCGGAAGATCTTCCTGCTGGTTGGGTGCGTGCTGGCGCTCGCACTCGCCGTCGGGCTATTTACGACCGTCGGGACAAACGCAAAAAGTGGCCCACCCAAAGTGGGGGCGGTGGCTCCAACCTTCCTCCTCAACCGAGTGAATGGGCCAGGCAAAGTAGGGGTGCCCGACTCTGGTGGAGGAAACGGCAAGGCCGCCGTCTTCTTGGTCTTCGGCAAATGGTGCCCGCAGTGTCACTCCGAGTTGCCACCACTGGCTGCCGCGGTGCGGGCACAACAACAGAGCAAGGGCCCACTGCGCCACGTCGTGGTGCTTGGGGTCGACAACTACGACAGCACGTCGTCGGCCTTGTCGTTTCTTCGCTCAAGCGGCGTGACGTTCCCAGTTGGTCGGGACCCAACGGCCGCAGTGAACACGCAGTACTACTTCCTGGGTGATCCGGCCGCAGTTTTCGTGAAGGCCGATGGGACGATTTCGGACATTGTCTATGGGGCCGGTCTCACCCCGGCAAAGTTCACCGCGCTCGAAAAGAAGATGATCTCCAGCTGACCGATTGGTGTGTTACTCCCACCGAAAGGTGAGAGCGGCCGCCGTTGGTGACGCAATGGCCCACACCACCAAGACGATCCAACTGGAAGCCGGAGCAGCCACGCCTGCGCCCAACGTCGCGTGCAGCCCGGTCGACAGCGCCGCGGCGGGAAGAAGTTTTGCGATGTCACCCAATGCTTCAGGCAGCTTTCCGATCGGCACCACCATGCCGCCCAGCAACAAGAACACCAGATAGAGACCGTTGGCCGCGGCCAGGTTGAGTTCGGCCCGAAGTGTGCCGGCCATAAGAAGCCCTATTCCCCCGAAGGCCACCGTGCCCAGGAGAGCGACCCCAAGGGCAGGCCCTACCAATGCGGAGCCGTGTAGGCCTCCCGGATTCCACCCAAGAGCCAGACCAACCGCGACCAAGACCACGGCTTGCACCAATTCGACGAAGAGGACGGCTCCCAGCTTGGCCACGATAAGGCGAGGTCGACCCAAAGGCGTGGTGCCCAACCGTTTGAGGACTCCGTAGCCGCGTTCAAACCCGGTGGCGATTCCCATGGAGACCATGGCAGTCGACATCACGGCCAAGGCCAAGATGCCCGGCACAAAGAAGTCGACCGCCTTATGTTGTGGCGTGCCCACGACATGGACGGTCGAGAAGAAGACCAAGAACAGAACCGGAATCCCGACCGTGAGCAACAGCGTCTCGCCTCGACGCAGTGTCATGAACACTTCGGCCCAGAGTTGCGCCAGGAACGGCCTCATGTCCGTCCTCGACGAGAGCGACGCGGTGCCGGATCCACTGGCGCAGCACTCTGTGGAGATCCGGACTCCCCCACGAGGTCGAGGTAGACCTCTTCGAGGCTTCGCGACGTTCGCAGGTCGACCAGGGTTGCGTGCTGCTCGGCCAACCACGCCGCCAAATCCGACGTCAGCTGAGGCGAACCCTCGGCTTCGATCCGGTAGTGACCGGGCTCGTACTCAGAGACGCGGGCGCCCAACTTGTCGGCCAAGTCTCGAGTGTCGAGATGCGGCCGGCGCGCCAAATCTGACCGTCGCCACACCGCCCAAGGTGGCCAACTCGGTGGGAGTGCCTTCGGCGACCTTTTTTCCGCCCTTCACGATGATGACCCGATCGGCCAGAATCTCGGCTTCGGTGAGTTCGTGGGTCGTGAGGAGCACGCAGACACCGCGTTCCTTCAGGTCAGCCACGACCTTGCGCACATCGAGACGACCCTCAGGGTCGACACCAGCCGTCGGTTCATCGAGAAATACCACTTCGGGCCGGCCCACCATGGAAAGGGCCAGCGAGAGCCGTTGCTGTTCGCCCCCCGAAAGTTGGCGCCACGGCGTTTTGGCTACTGCGGTCAGCGAAACCACATCCAAAAGATGGTCCACGCTTTCGGGGTTCGGGTAGTAGCGGGAGAACAGCACCAGCACCTGTCGTGCGTTGAGGACCGGGTACACCCCTCCACGTTGGAGCATGACGCCCATACGTCCCACCACGGCGCGCCGGTCAGCGACGGGGTCGAGTCCGAGCACTCTGACTGTCCCGTCTTGCGGTCGGCGATAGCCCTCGAGGCTCTCCACCGTGGAGGTCTTGCCGGCGCCGTTTG
Organism: uncultured Acidimicrobiaceae bacterium; assembly: GCA_963803215.1. Taxonomy (GTDB): domain Bacteria; phylum Actinomycetota; class Acidimicrobiia; order Acidimicrobiales; family RAAP-2; genus CAWDLP01. The sequence continues at coordinate 82,480 of CAWDLP010000018.1, read as the reverse complement.
GGCCGAGCAGGGCCGTGATTTGGCCCCGTTCGGCGGTGAGCGAAAGTCCATCAACCGCGGTGCGATTGCCGTAGCGGATAACTAAGTCATGGACTTCGACGGACGGCATACGGGCTGCACGCTACCGTTGGCCGGGCATGATCGATATCCGACTTCTCCGTGACAACCCCGAGTTGGTGATGGCCTCCATGGCTCGCCGGGGGGTGGAGCGCTGGGAGGTAGAGCGCGTCAGTGAGCTCGACACGGCCCACCGGTCCCGGGTGGCCCATGCCGAATCGATTCGGGCCCAGGTTAAAGAGCTTTCTCGTCAGGTTGGACAGGCCAAGAAGGCTAAGGACGAGGCTCGAGCATCAGCACTCTCCGATGAGAGCCGCCGTCTGGGTGAAGAAGCACGAGTGGCGGCTTCCGACGCCGAGACGGTAGGCAACGAGCTCCGAGCGGCCTTGCTTGATCTGCCCAATCTGCTGGACGAGGAAGCTCCCGATGGTGCCGGCGAAGACGACAACGTCGAGGTGCGTCGTTGGTGGCCCGGCATCGGATCTGGGGAGCCGGAGCCTGTGCCCCAGGACTACCAACGTGTCCCTCACTGGGAGATAGGCGAAGCGCTTGCCATCTTGGATATGGAACGCGGCGCTCGGCTGTCGGGTTCGATGTTTCCTCTCTATCGAGCCCAAGGGGCGCGTCTTTTGCGGGCGCTGAGTGCGTTTGCTCTCGACCGCCATGGCGAGGTTTACGAAGAGATCCGTCCGCCCAGCTTGGTCCTCACCGAAACCATGACGTCAACCGGTCATCTTCCGAAATTCAGTGACGAGGCCTATCACATCGAGCGCGATGACCTCTGGGCCATTCCGACCGCTGAGGTCCCTCTGACCTCGCTGCACCGCGGTGAGATTCTGGACGAAGGTTTGTTGCCGCTGCGCTACTGCGCCGTCACGCAGTGTTTTCGCCGCGAGGCTGGTGCGGCCGGTCGCGACACCCGAGGACTGCTTCGGGTCCATGAGTTCGAAAAGGTCGAGCTCTTTGCCTACACGACGCCAGATCAAGCCAAGGCGGCCCAGGCCGACATTCTTTCGAGGGCCGAAGCACTGCTTCAAGAGTTGGGTCTGACCTATCGAGTCCTCGACCTCTGCGCCGGCGATATTGGCGGGCCATCGGCTCGTACGTTTGACCTTGAGGTCTACGCCCCGGGATGCGATCAATGGCTTGAGGTTTCGTCAGTCAGTTGGTATCGCGACTACCAGTCTCGACGGGCCACGGTTCGATTTCGCCCCGAAGGTGGCGGGGCGCCCGTACTGGTTCATACCGTTAACGGGTCTGCCTTGGCCTGGGCTCGGATCTGGGCCGCGGTGGTTGAGAACGGTCGCCAGCCTGATGGCACAGTGCGACTTCCTGAGTGCTTAACTCCCTACTTCGGGACCGATCTTGTCCTGCGCCGTCGCAACGACCGCTGATTGCAGCGAGTTCGCAGTTCAGCTATCAGAGGCAAAGCGGTAACCAACACCTCGTACAGTGGTGATCAGTACGGGGTTCGAGGGGTCGGCCTCGATGCGGGAACGCAGTCGTTTGATATGCACGTCGAGCGTCTTGGTGTCACCGATGTAGTCACTGCCCCAGACCCGATCGATCAACACATCCCGAGTCAGCACCCGACCGGCGTTTTCAACCAGAAGGCGCAGGAGCTCGAACTCTTTGCGCCGCAGCGGTACCTCTTCGCTTCGTACAAAGACCCGTCGCTGGTCGATGTCAACGCGAACCTCGCCCGCTTCCCACGAGCCTTCCGAATCCAGTCCCAAGTCGCTGTCGCTCGATCCATGGGCTCCGCCCGCTCCGGGTGCTCGCCGCATCACGGCACGCATGCGAGCGACTAACTCGCGCAAGCGATAGGGCTTGGTCACGTAGTCGTCGGCACCCACTTCGAGAGCCACGACGGTGTCGATCTCCGTGCCTTTGGCCGTGACCATGATGATCGGGACCGAGGAGTGGGCTCGGATCGAACGACAGACGTCAATGCCGGAGAGTTTGGGCAACATGAGGTCAAGAAGCACAAGATCCGGTTCGGTTTCAGAGAACAGGCGAAGTGCTTCGCTGCCATCGCGCGCCACGGTGACGCGGAAACCCTTCATGAGTGAGACCTATCACCAAGGCATCGATAAACGATTCTTCGTCTTCGGCCAAAAGGACGCTGATAGGTCGATCGCTGCCCGGGTTAGCAATACGCGTGACTGTCGACCATTAGAGCCGATCCGGCTGTAGCGGGAGGATCAGCGTGAAGGTTGATCCTTCGCCTTCACGCGACTCAACATCTACCCAGCCTTGATGGTTGCTCGCCACATGCCGCACGATCGACAGCCCGAGTCCGGTGCCGCCGGTGTCGCGGCTCCTTCCGTGGTCAACACGGTAGAAGCGCTCAAAGATTCGATCGAGGTCGCGGGCCGGGATGCCGATGCCCTGATCGTGAACCGAGAGGCGAACGACCTCTCGGTCTTCGCCCTTGGGTACATCGCTGGTGCGGGCGGCGCCATTGGTTGCAAGATCAGGGGTGGCCAACGCCGTACTTGGTTCGGAGGTGGAGGTCGTCCCAGAAGCCGAGGCGTTCTCAGCACCACTCATCGGTCGATCGTTGCCGCTGGCTTGGATTGCGGCCGCTTCCACGCCGGCTGGCGGTGTGCCGGCCTCGGCATCGAATACCGGTGAATCTTTGGCGGCTTCTGGATCGAACGATGCATCAAGTGATTGCGGGTCGACAATGAATTGGCCGTCGTTGCTTTCAGCCACATCGGTCAAGCTGATGTGCGGGGCGGATTGGGCAGTGCCGTTGGAACCCGTCGCCTCGGCCCGTGGTGGCTCATTCTCGATGGACCCAGCCACGGTGATGACCGAGTTGTCGTAGGAGTAGGTGATGGCGTTCTCGAGGAGGGCGTGCATGGCCGACACCAGTTGACGACGATCACCGAGAACGGCAACGGGAGGAGAGGGCTCTTCGAGGCGAAGGTGGATGCCCCTTTGCTCTGCGGTCGATCGCACCCGTTCGACGGCGTCGGCCATGACGAGATTGACCAGAACTGGTTCTCGCGGAGGTGCCTCTTCTGACTCGATACGCGAGAGGTCGAGAAGATCGTCGATGATTCGACTGACGCGGAACGCTTCGGTGTGAATGCGGCTGGCCAACCGTTGCGCAATAGCCGCGTCAGGTTCCGCCACCAACGTCTCCGCTAACAGTCCCAACGCACCCATTGGCGTCTTTAGCTCGTGGCTGACATTGGCGACGAAATCGCGTCGGATCTCTTCGAGGCGCCGTCGCTCTGAGACATCTTCAATCAAAGCGATCACGCCGAGGGGCCGGCGACCGTCATCAATGAGATGGGCTCGTACCGACAGGGTGCGCCGAGGTGGTCCATAGAGATCAAGGGTGCGCTCGGCCCCTCCCTCGTGCCACGCGTCTTCCAGTAGTTCGGTGACGGCTTGTGCGGCTAGAGCATCACCGTGACGGCTGGTCATCAGCGTATTGGCATGGGAGTTGCGATACACGACGGTGCCGTTCTCATCACAGAGGACGACCCCTTGGGTCAAGGTATCGAGAGAACGTCGGAGTCGAATGGCGTCGGAACTCGATTCGGCCACCGCCTCGGCCGCGCCACCCGTTACCTGCTCAAGGTATGAAAGGGCGGTTTCAATATTGGTTTCGTCCTCTGGGGCATCTAATCCGAGGCGGGTACCCAACGCGGTGAGCCTCTGAGAGAGCTCTCTGCGACCAGATCGCCGCCCCAAAAGCGCAGCCAAAGTGACGCCGATGATGAAAATCACCACAGCGATGGCCAGCGCCTCGATCTTGTGGGCCGAAGTGGTTCCCATCATGAGGGTGGTCACGGACACCTCCCCAGCATGGCAGGACGCGAGGGGTCCGGTTGACCGTTGTCGAGCTGGGTCCGTCTCAGAGCGTAAAGACGCAGGAAATAAAGAAAACACATAGAAGATAATCAAAAAACTTGAAAAATAACCAAAGGTGCTTTACCATCCACTGCGGGATCCGCGAGGTTCGAAGGGTTCACCGAAGGAGGAACGCATGGTGTCGACGCCCGAGCTTGAGCAAGTGAGCGACACAGGAATTGGACTCGCTTCGGCATGGCTTCACCACGCCGGAAGGGTGCTGCCGGATGCAGTGGGTCGCCTCGCCGATGTCACGCTCTCACCCACCACAAGCGGTCTCCCGGGCGGGGGGACGCTGCAGCAACTGACGAACGGCATCGGGGGCTGGGCGCTCGTGCTCTCGTCTAGTCGGCCTGGTGGTGGGTGCAGGGGCCTGGGCTCTTGGCGTGCATTCTCAGAACTACCAACAGTCGTTCGTCGGACGGCGAGCGGTGATGGTCTCTGCGTTTGCTGCACTCTTGATTGGGGCGGCGCCCGCGCTCATCAACTTCTTCTTTCACGCCGGCGTCGGCCTCCATTGATTGGGGATTGAAGCAGTGACCGTGCTTGCTGTCGTTGCATCTACCTCGACCGTGCCCACCATTCCAGCCACTGGGTGCCCCGGCTGGAGCGCCCTCAACCCGATCTGTCAGGCCAGCAGCGCCGGTTCCAGCGTGGCCGGTGCCGGCACGAGCGATCTCCTCAACGGCATTTCTCAGTGGGTTTCGACGGGGGCTGAATGGCTACTGGCGCAGATTGGAGGGGTCTTACAAGCAACAACCACGATCAACATCAGCGCCTCATGGTTCGTCACTCACTACGAAACCATGGCCACGTTGGCGTCAGTGTTGGTGTTGCCGCTGCTTCTCTTGGCGATCATTCAGGCCGTCTACCGCCAGACCCCATCGCTCTTGCTTCGAGCAGCATTGGTGAACGTGCCGCTCTCACTGCTCTTAACTGGCGTCGCCGTTGAACTGGTTCGGCTGTCACTGAGCGCGACCGATGCCATGTGCAGCTATGTCTCGTCCGGCGCCGGCGCCGACATCGTGAAGTCGTTATCGGGTATCTCTTCCGCCTTACAAGGCACAGTGAGTGATCCTCAGACCAGTGGCTTTGTTCTGTTACTCGGGGCTGGGCTGGTCGCGTTCGCCGTCGTTTCTGCTGTGGGTCGAACTGTTGGTGCGAGCAGCCGCCGTCTACGTCGCCGTGTTGTTCTTACCCCTCGCCCTCATCAGCCTTGTGTGGCCTGCCATCTCGCACTGGTGCCGCCGACTCGTCGAGACCTTGGCTGCGTTGATTCTCTCGAAGTTTGTGATTGTCGCCATATTGAGTCTGGCCAGCAGCGCGCTGGCCTCTGGTACAGCTGGCCCGGGCGCCAACGGTTCGGGCTTCTCATCGGTACTGGCCGGTGGGGCCCTGCTGCTATTGGCTTCGTTTACACCGTTTGTGCTCTTGCGGCTCATCCCGATAGTCGAACAAGGAGCAATCCATCAGTTGGAAGGAGCGCGCCACCGCGTCCAGGGCGCCTTCGGTCACATGCCGCAAAATGCCGCGTCGATTGGTTTGCGCCAGATTCGAAGCGCCATGTCGAGCTGGCCAGATGGGTGGTGAACCCGGCACCGGAATACACCAAAACTTTGAGACACCGGGCCGCGAAGACGCCTCAAGTGCATGGAGTACTGGATCGAGCGGGGGAGCCGGTGGGTCCGAAGGTGACGTCGGATTTCACGATGACAGAACGAATGACGCTCTGTACGGCGGCATCCCCGACTGGGAAGGAGTGCCTGGAAGCTTGGACCACGTGTACGCCCAAGCCAATGCCATGTCGTCGGGCCGCCCCGCCCCCTCGACTCGCGATTTCGGACCGATGCCAATCCTCCCTCCGTCGAAATACGCCAAACCTGTGCCGGAGGAGTCCCAGGAGGCGCCGCCAAGCCAGCGCCATCGACTCAACGGCATGGAGTACTGGATAGGCCAAGACGACATGGGTCCAACGATTCGGTGTCGGCCCGTTCCGAAGTCAGACGATCAGATGGGAACGGGCGATGAGTGAACCCACGAGATATCGATTCGGACCACGTGAGCGTCGTGGTCTCATCGCCGGTTGGCGCGGCGGGCAGATAGCGGCCGCGGTAGCTGGCCTCTTGCTTGCTGTTGTGGCGGTGCGGTCGTATCCGAACATTGCCGGTGCTGGTATTGGCTCTCGTCGTTGTGATCGGCGCCATCGGGTTTGCCTGTTGGCCTGTGGGTGGTCGCACCGGGGAGGAATGGCTTCCAACGGTCATGCGATGGACAAGCGAGGTCGCAGCCGGTTCACGGTTTCGGCGGTCGAGCAGGCCATCTCAAGGAGCACGACATGGCAGCGACGGGGTTCCGCTGGGTACACCCACCGCGATTCGCCGACAACGCGGCGTCATCGACGGGTCGGCGGTGTTCTCTGGAATCAGCGTTCTCGGATGGAGTGGAGGAACACGGCGAGCTGATCTCCTCGGGGTAGTGAAGGACTCATCGGCCCGGACGTATTCGGCCGCGTTGTCTCTTCGCGGTCACAGTTTTTCGCTGCTTAGTCCCGAGGAGAAGGAACGTCGCGTGCACAGCTGGTCGGCGCTGTTGGCATCGCTGTCTCGAGAGGGTTCGCTGGTGCATCGACTTCAATGGATCGCCAGCACCATTCCCGATGACGGCGAGGCCGCGACCCGCTATCTAGAAGATCGGCGGGTTGTGACGGTCGATTCTGAGGTGCATCAATCCTATGAGTCGTTGCTGAATACCACGGGGATCGACGCCTGTCGCCATCAAGTGCTGCTCGTTGTTCAGGTTCGTGATGACCGGGGCTCCAGCCGATCCATTCGGGCCGCGGGCGGAGGTGTGGTTGGAGCTTGCACCGTGCTCCAACGCGAAGTCGAAACGCTTCGAGGCCTTCTGGGCGAAGCAGACATTCCAGTCGAAGCAGTCCTTGGCCCAGACGCACTGTGCGACGAATTCCAGCGCAACTTCGTCGCGCAACCAGTGTCAACACCGACCAAACAATCACGAGGGCAAGGAACACCAAGCTCCAAGATCGCTCATCAGCCGCGAGATCCCTGGCCCATGGCTATTGATCAGGAATGGGGCCTGCTTCGCACCGACGCGACGTTTCACGCCACGTATTGGGTGGCCGAGTGGCCGAGGACCGATGTCGGTACTGACTTCCTGGCCTCGTTGATCTTGGGTACGGCCCGGCGCTCAATTTCGATCGTTATGGAACCTCTGAGCCCGAGTAAGGCCGTACGCCAAGTCGAGCAGGCTCGAACCGCTGACCTGGCTGACGGGGAAATTCGGCGCCGCGGTGGGTTCTTAACTACAGCTCGTCGCACCAGGGAGACCGATGTCGTGACGCGACGGGAGGCCGAACTGGCCGAAGGCCATGCCTCATTTCGGTACTCGGGCTTCGTCACGGTAACGGCTTCGTCGCGCCAGGAGTTGACCGAAGCCATGACGGCGGCTGAGCACGCCGCTGGACAGTGCCGGCTGGAACTCCGGCGTCTTTACGGGGATCAGTCCCGTGCCTTTACGTGCGTGCTGCCGTTGGGTCGTGGACTCCAATGAGCAGTCCGGTATCGCCCCATGTTCCGGCTCACCAAGTCACGACGCGCAAGCTTGGCGCGCCCTACCCGCTCATGGCTGAAGCGGGGCTCAGGCACCGAGGTGTTCTCATTGGTCACGATCTACTGGGTGGCTCATTTGTCTTCGATCCGTTCGAGTCATCTTGGCCAAGCTGAGGATTCAATACCTGTGTCTCGTCCGGAAGCTCCGATCGGTGCCCATCGAACTCTCCGATCACTCCCTGGTAACTCCTTGCGTTCGCCAAGGCGCCAGCAATTCGAAGAGCTCGAACCCAATTCCGCTAGAGAAGGCGCATGGCGATGTGCGCCGGCATGAGTTCTATGTCCGTCGCAATCGAAGCTGAAAAGGCGACCGTGAGCGCGTCGGCATTTGGTCGGCGGTAGACAGCCAATGGTCGCCTGGTAGGAGGCGATGTGGCAAAGACCAATCCGTCGAAGTTGTCGGGAATGATCGACGCCGGGACAAGAGCAGGTCCAAGCCCGGCGGCGGCCAGGAGAGGGGCACTTGCGGTTTGTTCGACACGCAAAGCCACCCTGGGACGAAAACCCGCCTTGGAGCAAGCTTCATCGAGCAGCTCGGCGAGACCATGACCTGGGGCAAAATGAACCCAGGCCCGGTCGGCCAGGAAAGAGAGGTCGATCCGTCCCCTCCGTTTGGCCAGAGGGTCATCGCCGGCGACCACAATGACTAGCTCTTCGTCACCCAGGGGCAGGAGGTCGCCAGGCCACTCTGGCGGGGTGGGACCGATCGCAACATCAGCCTCGCCGTTTCGCATGGCGGCTGACAGTTCGTCGCCGTGTCGGTACTCATGGAGCCTGAGTAGCACCCCCGCATGAGCCTGGCGCCAACGTCGCAACGGCATGGGCAAGAGTCCGAGCGATGCCGAATATATTGCCGCCACGTTGAGCTCGCCAACCTCGAGTCCGACGGCCTGTCTCGCAGCCGAAAGTGACCGCCGTACCTCGGCCAGTGCCGCTCTGGCATGTGGCATCAGGGCTCGGCCCGCTGGGGTGAGGCGAGTCGAGCGTGGAAATCGGTCCAGAAGTGAAGCACCAACCTCGCGTTCGAGCACGGCGATCTGACTGGAAAGCGTGGGTTGGCTGACGTGGAGTTCAGTGGCTGCTTGGGTAAACGAGCCAAGGTCAGCCACCGTGACCAGGTATTCCAGTTGGCGAATGGTTGGCATAGCTACAGACTATGTGAATCACAGGTTTTATCTCTTGGATCTATTTTGAGCGAGGTGCGACACTGCGTGAATGGATGGCTCAAGGGGTGACCCAAAAGAGATTGCCATCCGCCGTGTCCAACATCGGGCTTGGCGGGACTGAGTGGGACCACACCAACGGGACTGGGCCCGCAACGTGAAGGGGGGCACCATTGATCACTGAGCAGCCCGTGGATTCCAGCCGATTGAGCGGTGTCGTGAGCGCAACGGGCTTCGAAGGTTGGTCAGACGCCGTACGAGCCGACTTTGTCAACAATTCTCGCAATGCGGACGTCGGGTCAAAGCTTCTGTCGATGAACACGCGGGTTCGGGTGTGGAGCATCGACCTCGAACCCGGTGAGCGCTTGGGGGCTCACCGACACACGCTGGACTACTTCTGGACCGCCCTCGGTGCCGGCCGCAGCCTCCAGCACATCGGCGACGGATCGACCCGCCTCGTGACGTACGCGAAAGGCGAGACCCGTCATTTCGATTTCGGTCCCGGTGAATACCTGCTCCACGATCTCGAAAACATTGGTGACACGCCTCTCGCCTTTGTCACCGTTGAATTTCTGCGCGCTAACGCACGACAACATGACGTGACTCGCCCCGTCCCGACTGGAGAACTCCTATGACTTCTGAACTACCCGAGAGCCATGCGGATCTGCTCGAACGACCACTGTTCGCCCATCTGGCCACCATCCGCCCTGACGGCAGCCCGCAGAGCAGTGTGATGTGGTTCGCCTGGGACGGCCAACGAATCCGGTTCTCCCATACCACTAAGAGACAGAAGTATCGCAACCTCCTCGCCGACGGGCGGGTCTCGTTCCACGTCCAGGATCCAGACAATGCCTACCGGACCCTTGAGGTTCGAGGCCGAGTTGAGTCCATGGACGCCGATCCTGATGCATCGTTCTATCGATGCCTCCAAGTGCGCTACGGATCCGACGTACCCGTCCTCGACGCCGATATCCGTGTTGTGATCGTGGTCGAACCCACAACCTTCGTGAGTGTCTTTGGCGGTTTGACCGGGACGGAGACGGTCGCCCTCACTGCCTTGCTCGAACAGCTCGACCCGGATGCCTGACTCTGCCCAAATGCAGGGTCGATCAGCTCGATTGATGTGGCAACTGTGGGCTGACTACGTGCTCCGGATACTTGGATTGCCCTACAGAGACGCCCGAACGGTCTCCGCAAAGTTGCCCAGCAGCTTGGGCCGAGTCCGGCCCGAGCGCGACAGCGTCTCGTCAAGTATTTGCTGGATCGTGACACCCGCAAGCCGGCGTTGGCCGCCAAATCAGCCCTCTCATAGGTGTCGGCCAGCACCGATCCGATGCTGTAACCGATTGGGCAGTTTCACGATGGCGGAGAGCCATGTAGCGCATACGCAGGTCCTTCACCGAGTGCGCTTTTCACATTGAGGAGAGTGATCTGCTCGGCGGGTCGTGCCATGGTCCATCCGGCAGGTGTACCGCGGTGTGACACCACGAGTCCACCGTCGCGCAACTGCCCTAACAGGCGTCGGACCACGACGGGGTTCGTCCGAATACTCGCGGCAATACTCTCCGATGTCGCCGGACCTCCACCGAGTTGCGTGTGGAGGCAAACCCAGCCCAGAGCATGGACCGCTACTGTCATTCTGGTGTTGGCACTCATATGGCTAAACCGTACGGGGCGTCATGAACCACCTTTGAACAGTTTCGCTGCGCCCCACAGCGAACCCGGGTTGGCCCGACGCGGATGGTGCTTCAGCATGGTTTCATACAGGTCGAGGGCAGTTGCCGAGCCGAGCTCGGCGTCGTTGAAGTCAGTCAGGTACTGAATCGACTCGTCGATGTTGATCGGGTCATCGTCGCGATCAGGGTGTTTGTGCCCAGCGACCACGTGGGTGGGCTCGAGGGACTTGACCTTCCGCAATGCGGCGATCCATTCAGTTCGGGTCTGCCTGGTCGTCTCGGCAAGGTACATGTGCGTGTTGTTGTAGACGACGTCGCCGCTCACTACCAACCCGATATCGGGCACCCAAAGCACTGTCGTGCCTTGCGTGTCGGTGTGTCCGGCCTCCACTATCTGCAAATCGTGCCCCTCCAAAATGAGGCAGTTGCCTTCAAGGACATGGGGGAGAACAGGCTGAGGAATGTGGCCGGGAAACAACCGTCCCCAGAAGCCGACCAGGTATTCGTCTTGGGCTTGAATACTGGCCTCGGCCAAGGTACCTACGGTCGAAACGGCACGAGCCCCGGGGAACGCCGCGAGCAGCTGCCCGATCCCGTACACGTGGTCGCCGTGTCCGTGAGTCAGATAGACATGGGTGAGCCGCCGGTTGTGACCCTTCACCCATCTGATCAAGGTCTCGTTCTGCTCGATCGTCGTGAACGTGTCCACGAGCACAGCGTCACGCTCCCCGAAGATCAACGTGGCGGAGTTCGTCACCCAACGCAGATCTTCATTGTCGCCCGGGGGCAGATTCGCGGGTCAGTCCCTCACGCCGCATCAGCAGCGTGTCGTAGTTAAGAGTTGGCATAGGCGTTCCTTCCGTTCGAGTTGATGTAACTATAATGGTTATATCAACTTGGTGCAACGGCCGAATTCCAACTTGCTGCTACTAGGTTTGCGTACCTACGACCCCACATTGTCGGGCGGTCCGAAGCACGAGCATCGTTCCGTTGAGCACGCTGGACGCCGTTCGGACATACCTAAGGCCAGAGAGCTCAGGTCGCGCAAAGGTAACGACTCGTTGCCACACCGACCTCCCCCATTTGAACAAGTCGGTGCAAGTTCGACCACCCGTGAAGCGCGCGCGACCGTTCCTCTCCATGTTCCGAACCATCGGCCCACGGGTCCCCGCCCACCAGGTCACTACCCGCAACCTCGGTGCCGCCTACCCCTTCATCGCCGAAGCCGGGCTGGGTAACCGCGGGGTCCTGATCGGCGACGATCTGTTGGGCGGATCCTTCGTCTTCGATCCCTTCGAGCTTTACGCCCAGGGGGTTGTCTCCAACCCCAACATGGTGGTGTTTGGCCAGATCGGTCGCGGCAAGAGCGCCTTCGTCAAGACATTCCTGTGGCGCCAGGCTGTTTTCGGACGCCGCGCCTGGGTGGTCGATCCCAAGGGTGAGTACGGCGACTTGGCCGCCGCCTGGGGAGTGCGACCGGTCGCCCTGCGACCAGGGGGAGCCATCCGGCTCAACCCCCTCGATCCGGGACCCGAGCATGAGCGTGGCGTCACTGACGGAGCAGGCAGCACGGCCCGACGGCAGATGGAGCTACTCACCTCGCTGGCCAGCGCCTGCTTGGGACGCACTCTGCTGCCTCGTGAACGCGCCGCTCTTGGGGTGGCTCTGGTATCGGCGACCGAGCAGGCTGCCGTGCCCACCGTGCCTTTGGTGGTCGAAGCCCTGCTCGCACCCAGCCCCGAGTCGGCGGATTCGTTACGCACCGAGTTGCGTGATTTGCTCGATGACGGTCGTGACGTAGCCCTTGAGCTCCGGCGTCTGGTGCACGGCGACCTGTGCGGCATGTTCGACGGGCCAACGTCGGTGGGACTGGATCTCTCCGCCCCACTTGTCGTGCTCGATCTTTCGGCGCTCTACCAATCAACCGCGCTCGGTGTCCTCATGGCCTGCGCCACTGCCTGGTTGCAGGCGCACCTGGCTCGAACAACCGCATCTGGCGTTGGCGGGGGGCAGACCATTGTGGTCATTGACGAAGCCTGGGCTCTGCTCTCAAACCTCGGAGTGGCTCGTTGGCTTCAGGCCTCGTGGAAGCTCTCGCGGGCCTACGGAGTGTCGAACATGGCGGTACTGCACCGGGTGTCGGATCTTCATGCTGTCGGTTCCTCGGGCTCAGAGCAAGTAGGGCTGGCCCAGGGCCTCTTGGCCGACTCAGAGACTCGCATCGTCTACGCCCAACCCCCCGGCGAGATAGTGGGCGCCTCGGAGTTGTTGTCGCTATCGTCCACTGAAGCTGAGCTTCTGCCACAACTGAGACGAGGTGTCGCACTTTGGAAGGTCGGGCAGCGGTCGTTTCTTGTCCAGCACCTCTTGAGCTCACATGAGCGCGGATTTGTCGACACCGACGCCGCCATGGGGCCAAAGGCTGCGCGCGCAACGTCGAAGGGGTCGTGGTGAATTTGGCAGTCACGACCCTTTCGTTCGGCGAGTTTGTGGCTTCCGCTGCTCTGCTTGGAGTGTGGGTCGCGTCGCATCGGGTCTCGTCGAAAGTGTCCGCGGATCGAGAGTACAGAGGCGAGAGAAGCCTTTCGACGGGGCTTTCTCAGATCAAGCAAAGTGGTTGGTTCCCTCGCGGCACGCCACGCCCCAGATCGTCTGGACAGCGCAGCGTTGCGGGGCCTTCGGGCGAACGGCGTGGTGCGTACTGGGCCAAAGGTCGTGACCTCAAATGTCTGGAGTCAGCGTCAGGCGAAGAGAACCGACTGTCGCTTGGGTGTCGACGGGGCACCACCCTTGGCTCGCATCACATGTTGTCGGCCGAGGCGGGACAGTCCGTAGCTGTCATTGGTCCGACCCAAAGCGGAAAGACGGCCTCTCTGGCGGTGCCAGCCATTCTGAGCTGGCGGGGTCCGGTATTGGCGGCCAGCGTCAAGACTGACCTCCTGCGGGACACGTTGGCCTGGCGCAAAAGCTGCGGCACGGTCTGGTGTTTCGATCCGGCGGGTTCGACCGGTAGGCCCAGCGATCGGTGGAGTCCCTTGGGATCGTCGTGGACGTGGATCGGGGCGAAACGATCAGCAACTGACCTGACTCAGGTGGCCCGATCCGACAGCACATCCGCCGATGGTGAGTTTTGGTATGCCACCGCCGCCAAACTCATAGCCCCCCTTCTTTTTGCGGCGGCCCGAGGTCATCGCGATATCGCCGACGTGGTGCGATGGGTAGACACCCAAGAGATCGCCGAAGTCTTGGACATCTTGGAGGATGTGGGCGAACCGGAACCGCTGCAAGCAGCCCGAGCTACTTGGCAACGTGAAGAACGCCAACGGAGCTCGATTTACACCACGGCCGAGACCGTCTTAGAGCCCTTCACTGGTCTCAATCAGGATCGGGCGAGCTTGGGAACGAACGTCCCCAGCGCGATAGACCCCGAAGCCTTACTCAACGGCAACAACACGCTCTACCTCTGCGCGCCGGCCCACGACCAGCGTCGCTTGCGCGGCCTGTTCACGGCGTTGGTATCGCAAGTCCTCGAGGTGGCGTTCGCGCGAGCAGCACGCCAGAGTGCGCCGCTTTCGCCTCCACTCCTGTTGCTGTTAGACGAAGCGGCCAACATTGCTCCGCTGGCAGAGCTCGACGCGTTGGCGTCGACCTGTGCCGGCCACGGCATCCAGCTGGTTACGGTCTGGCAGGACCTGTCGCAGCTATCGGCACGATATGGAAAGAGAGCGCATACGGTCATTAACAACCATCGGGCCAAGGTGTTTCTCTCGGGTATTGCTGATCCCGGCACGCTCGATCACGCCAGTATCTTGGCTGGCGATGAAGAGCTCTTCGTGAGCTCCGTCACGCGTGGGGCGGACGGCAAAGATGCAACAACGGCATCGCCGTTACAGCGCAAGCTCCTTCCTCCCGACGCCCTGCGGCGCCAGCCGCCGAACACCGGGGTTTTGGTCTATGGCTCGCTACCGCCCGTTCGTCTGGCCTTACGGCCCTGGTGGTCCGATCGAGTCTTGGCCCGTCGAGGAGAGCTGCAGTAGGGGGATAAGGGTCGATTGGGCCGAAGCCGAGGCGCCACCTGTTTCGTTACAGCGGCGACCCAGGTGCGACCAACGGCCACGGCCGTTCTCGTTCCACAGCCAAGGCCAGATCGAGGAGAAGCTGCTCGGCGTGGTGACGGCCGATCACCTGCATTGAGACAGGCATGCCGTTGACCGCACCGACCGGAATGGCGACGGCTGGATTTCCAGAGGTGTTGGCTGGAATGGTGAGCGCGCCGTTGTTGCTCACGGCGATGGAAAATCCATGCTCGGCTGTGAGATCGACGCCGTCAATGGTGGTTGGCATCGGTCCTTTACATCCAAAAGCGGTATCGGGATTGGTGGCAGAGATTACGAAATCGGCCTTTTCAAACAGTGAGGCCATACCAAAGATGAGCTCTCGGCGATAGTTCTCGACGCTTATGGCCGTCTCAATTGAGAAGTGCCGCGTGGCGACGTTGCAGGCGAACATTATTTCGGGCGTGAGGTCTGGTTCGCAGCCGGGATAGAGATCACCGAGTCCGGCCAACAGGCTGGCCGAGCCCGAGAGGGCCCATTCCAGCCCGCCTCGCGGCAACGAGACCGGAGCATCGACCCGCACCAGTCCGAGGTCGGCAATCAGTTGCTCTGCACCCTCTTCGACCTTTTGGCGAACGGCTTCGGCCACAAATGCCGAGCCCAAGTCGATCGACACGATGACCCGCTTGCCTCGGACTTCTTGCGACCCGAGCCCAGACTCCCAACCCTCGACCCTTGGAAGGCTCAAAGAGTCGAATTCGTCGCTTCCGTTGCAAACGTCAAACCATCGAGCGGTATCGCGCACCGATCGAGAGACGCAGCCCATGACAGCGGTCAGAGGTTCGATCTCTCCGCGTGGCCCCTTGGGGATGCGGCCGAACGTGGCTTTCAATCCAAAGAGCCCGGTGAAGCCAGCCGGAATCCGAATCGACCCTCCTCCGTCGCCGCCCGAAGCCAAGGGCAAAAGCCCTCCGGCTACTGCGGCCGCTGATCCACCCGACGAACCGCCCGGCGTCTTTTCCGGATCGTAAGGATTGAGCGTGGCTCCGTGTAGTCGGGTGTAGGTCAGATTGATGCCGCCGAACTCGCTCGCCGTTGTTTGTGCGACCGGTATGGCACCTGCGGCCTTCAGGCGGGTCACGAACGTGCCGTCGTAAGTCCCAATGCGATCTTTGTAGACGAGCGACGCTTCAGTCGATGGCCACCCCTTCATTGGATCAAGCTCTTTGATCCCGATCGGAAGACCTCCGAAGGGCAGGGAAACGTCCACGTCACGGGCCGTGGCCCGGGCCTGGTCCTCGTCAACGAAACAGACCGCGTTCAGCGAAGAGCTCGCGATAGCACTCAAGGAGGCCTCGAGTGACTCCTCCGGGCTGATGGCTCCGGCTCTAAAAGCATCAATGAGCGAACAGGCATCGCCCGGCCAAGGTTGGTCCACGTGACGTGACGCTATCGGAGGTACTTCGTTGCGACCAGGGAGTGTCACCACCAAAGGAGACCGGCGAGGAATGGCCCGGGTACAGTGCCCGAATGGTTTGTCTAATGGCGACCTGAACAAGTACTGCAACGCTGCGCTGGAAATGAACAGCCAGCATGGCTTACGGCGTTTCGAGAGGATCTCATGAGTCACTCAAAGCATCATGGCGAGAACGACAAGAAGGCCGAGGCGAACGACGAAGGCAAAAAGCCCTCTGTCGAGGCTGCATCGAGGTCCGATTCGGGTGCGACGATCGCCACCAATCCGGAGCATCCCTTCACACTTTCGATTGATATCGGAGGGACAGGTCTAAAGGCCTCTGTTCTCGATAACAACGGGGCCATGGTGCACGAACGGGTGCGAGTCCCGACTAAGTATCCGATGCCTCCGACCGGCGAAAATGGCATGGTGCAAACCTTGGTCAAGCTCGTCAGCCCGTTGCCCGAGGCTGACCGAGTTTCTGCCGGTTTTCCCGGCATGGTGCGCCACGGCCATGTGTTGAGTGCACCACACTTTTCGCTGAAGATGGGACCAGGCTCGCACCTCGATCCTGAGCTGCATAAAGCGTGGTCGTCGTTTGATCTTGCCGGCGCTCTCTCGAAGGAGCTCAACAAACCGACCAAGGTGGCGAACGACGCCGACGTGCAGGGAGCGGCCGTCGTCACGGGCAAGGGATTTGAAGTCGTCATTACCCTCGGCACTGGTTTTGGCACCGCGATGTTTCTTGATGGCCGACTCTTGCCACATTTGGAGATTGCGCACCAGCCCTTCCGAAAAGGCGAGACCTACAACGATCAAATAGGTGAGTTCGGGCGCAAGCATGTCGGAGATGAGCGATGGAATGCCCGTGTGCGCAAAGCCATTATGGAACTCGACGCTATGACTTTCTTTGACCATCTCTTCATTGGCGGTGGCAACGCCAAACGCCTCTCGCGAGACGACTTAGGTGAATTACTGGAACGGATCACCGTGGTTGATAACTCCGCTGGCATCCTTGGTGGCATCCGGCTCTGGAACGGCGACCACTTAGGCGTCTAGCGCCCGTCGTTTGCGTTACGACCAAGTGGTCGGATTGACTGACGAGATGTTGCCGACGCTCTCACAGTTCCGCAGAGTTGCTTGACATGGCAACCCACGTCGCTCCTCGCAACCAACCGGCCGATCTGGTCTGGGACCCGATCGATGAATCCCTAAAGGACGATGCCCACAGTCTGTGGCACCGACTTCGAGAAGAAGCGCCGCTTTACTACAACGAATCGTTCGATTTCTGGGCGCTTAGTCGCTTCGACGATGTCGACTCGGCTCACCGCGACGCCAAAACCTTCAGTTCAGCGCACGGCACGGTGTTGGAACTCATGACACCAGAGACGATTGACGTCGGTCTGATGATCTTCATGGATCCGCCCGACCACACATCGCTGCGCCGGCTGGTTTCGCGTGCCTTCACCCCTCGACGTATCGCAGAGCTAGAAGAGGAAATTCGTGCGCTGTGCGCAGGGCTGCTCGACGCGAACGAGATCGTGGCGGGTTCGACTTCGTGGCAGATTTCGGTGCTCGGATTCCAGCCACGGTCATTGCCGCCCTGCTCGGCGTACCCGAAGAGGACCGGAGTTTGGTACGCGCTCTCATCGACCGGTCCTTTCATCTTGAACCTGATGTGGGCATGGCCAACGATGTGTCGCTTGAGGCCATGGGGCAGCTCCACGCCTACATCGAAGCGCAGCTGTCCGAGCGCCGCGCCGCTCCCCGAGACGACATGCTGTCCGACCTGGTGGACGCCGTTGTTACTGACCCGGACGGGTCAGAGCATCGACTGAGCCTGGAAGAGAGCACGATGTTCGCCATCCTCCTGGCCAGTGCCGGCACAGAGACCGTGGCCCGACTTATCGGCTGGGCTGGGCTGGTCTTGGCCAGCCACCCTGATCAGTTGGCTGAACTGGTGGCGGCACCGGCGCTGATCGGTGGGGCAGTCGAAGAGCTCCTGCGCTTCGAGGCACCCTCACCGGTGCAAGGTCGATGGACCACACAAGAGCTGTCGCTCTACGACGTCACTATCCCGGCGGAATCGAAGGTCCTCTTGCTCACTGGTTCGGCCGGTCGAGATCCGAGGCGGTTTCCGGATCCTGACCGATTCGACATCCACCGCACATCGGATCACCACCTGTCCTTTGGCTACGGCATTCACTTCTGTTTGGGTGCTGCTCTGGCTCGCATGGAAGCGAGAGTGGCTCTCGAAGAGGTCCTCATTCGCTATCCGTCGTGGACGGTGGATATGGCCGGTGCCGTGCCGCTGCATACAAGCACGGTGCGGGGCTATTCGAATCTTCCCATCATCACCTAGGGCAGCCTCTCGGCGAGACCAATCTGCTCCTCGTGCGGTGTGGGCGTCTAGGGGGTTTTGTTTCTCACGGCGCGCACCGGAGCGAGAAGCGTGTGACCCAGCTTGTAGCTCGGTGAGTTTTTCAACGCATCGGCTTCAGCCTGGGCCGCGCCAACGGCGGCTTCAAGATCGACAACCCGCTGTTCATCAGAGGACGGCACCACATCGCTCGGCACTGTTTTGTCGTCGCGGGCCAACGAAAGTCGACTCTTTCCATTCCCCAACGCTTCGATATGGAGCGGGACGCCGTCGTAGGTAGGCGTTACCGCTTCCATGGTGTTGAGGTCAGTCACCTGCGCGAAGGTGATACTCCCCGGCGAAGAGATCCGAATAGATCGGTGAGTAGTAGATGCAGTTCTCGAAGTAGTAGTGCGTGACCTGCGACCATCGGGTACTTCCCTCTCGAGTCACGCGCTTGCCGCCGTGGAGGATGTTGGACGACCAGATGAGCACGTCACCTTTCTTGGCGTGGTACTCAACTGGTTCAAGGCCCAGATCATTCATTAGCTCATGCCAGACCGATTCGTGACGGTCGAATCGCTGCTCTTCGACCGACAGGCCCACGTCGTAGGGAGAGAGGTCAGAGACGCGATGGGAACCGGGGTAGTACAAAAGAGGTCCATTGCCCTCGTCCACGTCTTCCAAGGCGACCCAGACGCCGCACATGTAGCGCGCCGGTAAGCACGTGAAGTGAATGGCGTCGGAGTGCAACGCTTGTTGAGTACCCAGCTTGAAGTCGAGGGTCTGAAACGGAATCGGTCGGCGCCCGTAGAGCACGTGTCAGCAGTTCTTGGACCGCTGGAAATCGGGCCAGCTCCAAAACGGCATCTGCACCACGATTCCAGGCATCGGGAACTCTCCGATGTTCAATGGCATAGGGCTCGTCGAACATCGGTTCGACCTGTTGGCGAATGCGATCGCAAAGATCATGCGGAATGGCTTGTTCGACCGCCACATAACCGAGGTCGTGATAGGTGGTGGCAAGAGCCAGCTGCTCGTCGGTCAGGGTCGACCGACGAGCGTCGAGCTCACGATCAAAGAACGGCGACTCCACCCAGGGTGTAAGGAGTTTGGGCGGTGGCGGCATGGTTTGCGCCGTTCGAGATGTGGTCTGAGTCGGCGGACCGAGGTTGCTCACTATCGGGCCCGGACATCAAATTGAGCGTATCTCAGCACTGTGTTCTTCTTCGTCAGGGCCAAGGCACTCAGGGCAGTAGCCCAGGAGATCTAAGCGATGTTCGGTGATCTGGTATCCCTGCTCATCGGCCACGGCGCGGGCCGCCTCGCCGAGAGCACGCTCAAGACGCGGTGAAGGGTGGATGTCGGCGACCTTCCCACAGGAGGCGCAGACCAGATGGTGGTGATGGCCGGACAACTCTTCGGCCAGCTCAAAGCGCCCATGGTCGTCGGTGCCAGCCACTCTGCGCACAACGCCCACCTCAATGAGGGCCGTGACGATCCGATAGGCACTGCTTTGGGGAAGGAGCGGCGTGGCTGCCACAATTTCAGGCACCGTCAATGGACGGCCGGCGTCGGCCAAAGTTTCCACCACGAGTCGCCGCGACGAGGTGTAGCGCTGATCAAGTCCGGCCAGTCGAAGCCCGATGGCGTCGTGGAGGGTCGGATTCGAGGCCATTGGTCCAAAGATTAGAGGCAGAGAAGCGCCACCGGGCCGTTTCCCAGAGCCCCATTGTGACCACCATTGAGATCGATGACCAGAAGCTGGGTAAGAGATCTCAGGTCAAAGAGGTGGACTTGTGCCATTGACCAATGGAAATGAGAATGATTATTATTCTCTCGTGACCTCTCCGACGCGGCTATCGCTGCGGCGCTGCTGGCGAGCATCGTGGCCGTGGCCACCGTTTGGCGTGCCGGTACGCTCTTCAGATGACAAGTCCGCTGGTGCGACAGCGGCGCGTCCGATCGTGGCCGTAGGGGCCGAGAACCAATACGCCAACGTGATTGCCCAGATTGGCGGCACGCTACGTCACGGTCACCGCCATCGTGAGTAACCCGAACACCGATCCCCACAGTTCGAAGCCAGTCCCAAAGGTGGCGCGGACCGTGGGACGAGCACAACTGGTTGTGCAGAATGGCTTGGGCTACGACGCCTTCATGAATGACATCGAGAGCGCCTCGCCCAACCCGAAGCGCAAGACGATCGACGTCCAAGAGCTTCTCAAGCTGCCGGACTCCACGCCCAATCCCCACCTTTGGTACAAACCGTGCACGATGCCAAAGGTGGCGCGGGCCGTAGCCCGAGATCTTTCCGCGCTCGATCCCGGTGCAGCGCCCTACTTTGCCGCCAGGTTGCCGGCCTTCGACAGGTCGCTCAAGCCTTGGACCAGCGCCATGGCTTACGTGAAACGCCGGTTTCCAGGACGCCCCAGTGGCCACGACCGAACCAGTCGGGAACTACATGTTGCAGTCGGCTGGTCTTTCTATCAAAACGCCGAAGACGCTTCAGGCCGACGTGATGAACGGCGTTGATCCGGCGCCACAGAATGTCGCCTATCAGAACAATCTGTTGTCGCAGGGCAAGGTGAAAGTCTTTGTCTACAACCAGCAGGTCGTCGACTCGCTGACTGAATCGTTTCTGGCCACGGCCCAAAGCCACAAAGTGCCGGTGGTCGGTGTCTATGAGACCATGCCGACCCCGGGATTCACCTATCAATCGTGGATGTTGGCAGAGACCAGAGCTGTGATTCGAGCACTGTCGACCAAGACATCAACTCAGAAACTCTGATGACGCCTCGACGGCTGACCGAAGCGAAGGCGATGTCGTCCTCGAGCTCAAGCAGATCGACGTCAGCCTGGGCGGACGCCATGTACTCGACCAGGTCAGTTTCTCAATCCGAGCCGGACAGTTCACGGGCCTCATCGGATCCAATGGGGCGGGGAAGACAACCATCTTCCGAGTGATCTTGGGGCTTGAAGACGCCAACCTCGGGTCACATACTTATCTCTGGGACGCCTCGAAGCCGTCGCCACCAGCTCATTGGCTATGTGCCGCAGCGTGTGGTGCTCGATCCTGACATGCCGCTTCGGTCCCGTGACCTTGTCGCTCTGGGCCTCGATGGGCAGCGCTTCGGCCTGTCGCTACCGTCGAAGCGGCGCCAGGCCCAGGTCGAAGAGGCCCTGGACGCCGTCGACGCCGAAGAGTTCGCCGATGCTCGCGTCGGCACCCTCTCGGGAGGCGAGCAGCAGCGAGTTCTGATTGCCCATGCCATCGTGAGCAAGCCGAAGCTTTTGTTGCTCGACGAGCCTTTGGCCAACCTGGATATCCGAAGTGCCCAAGGCGTCGTCAGTTTGCTGTCGCGCATCGCCCAGGAAAATGACATCGCCGTCTTGATCTCGGCGCACGAGATGAACGCTCTTCTTCCCGTCATGGATCGAGTGGTCTACGTGGCATCGGGTCGCGTCGCCAGTGGTACCACGGCATGAAGTTGTTCGTCAGGACGTCTTGAGCGAGTTGTACGGACATCACGTTGACGTGTTGCACGTCCACGATCGGATCATTGTTCTGGCCGCGCCCGAGGTTGGTCCGGAGCAACGGCACTCGGACCTAGTGGTCGAACCCTCGCACTGGCCGGACGACTCAAAAGCGCGACCTCGCCGTGAACTGGATTATTGAACCGGGCTTCTTTGCCAATAGCGCGGTGCAGGTTGCGCTGATTGTTGGTGCCGCATCGGCCATTGTCTCTGGGCACCGTGGGTATCTTCACCGTGATCCGAGGTCAGTCTTTCGCCGGTCACGCCTTGGCCGATGTCAGTTCAACCGGGGGATCGGGGGCTTTTCTGCTGGGGTTGAGTCCGCTTTGGGGATTTCTCGTCATGGGCATGGCCGGTGCGGGGCTGATGGAGGCGCTTGGCGTCCGTCGCCTGAAAGGCCGCGATCTCTCGACCGGCATCGTGCTGGGTGCAGCCCTCGGGGTCTCTGCCTTATTTCTCTATTGGGACACCACCTTTCGCAACACGACCGGGGCCACCTTCACGGTCCTGTTCGGATCGGTGTTCTCGATCGATCCTTCGATCGTCCCGATTGCGGCAGGTCTGGCCGCATTGGCCCTGCTCGCCGTCCTCGTGCTCTATCGACCCCTCCTTTTGAGTTCGTTGGATTCGGATCTCGCGCGTGGCCCGCGGTGTACCGGTCAAAGCGGTGGGAGCCGCATATCTGGCGGTGATGGCCGTCGCGGTAGCCCTGTCGTGTCTCACCATCGGAGCCATTCTCAGCACGGCTCTCCTGATCGGACCGGCTGCCGCAGCCCTTCGGCTGACCAAGCGAATCGGAACAGCGATCGTGTTGGCCTGTGCCATTGGTTCGGCGTCCATGTGGATTGGGATACTGCTCGCATACAACAGCTTCTACTGGCCTCCGGTGGGGAGAGGATGGCCGGTGAGTTTCTTCGTCGTGGCCCTTGTCCTCGTCTTTTACATAGCGGCCGGCTTTGCATCTCGACGGTCACGAAGGGCGCGTGTCACCGCAGAGATTCCGGCGATGGTCACGCACTGATGTTTTCGGGTTTCATGATGCACACCTGGTTGGTTGGCTCCACCGTGGCCATCGTGGCGGGCGCCGTCGGCTTCTTTGTCGTCCTTCGTGGCTCGGCTTTTATGGCGCACGCGCTCCCCCAATGTGGATTTGCCGGGGCGGCAGCAGCGACGTTGGTCGGCGCCAGCACGCTGCTTGGCATCGGCCTCTTTTCGGTCCTGAGCGCGCTGGGCATCGCCTGGTCAGGGCGGCGCGGGCGGAACGACATCGTGACGGCTCTCGCCCTGGTCACGATGCTCGGACTCGGGTCTCTCTTTCTCAGCTTCAGTGCAGAGTCGAGTGCGGAGATCAACTCCCTTCTCTTTGGCGAAATTCTCGGCGTGAGCAGCAGCGAACTCCTCCCAACTGCCTTGCTGGCGATCGTGAGTATCGGAGCCGTAGCAGTGATATTCCGGCCCCTCTTATTGAGCTCTGTGATGGGCGAGGTGGCACAGGCTCAAGGAGTCAACTCGTTCCTGATCGAGGCGTGCTTCTTTGTCATCGTTGCGCTGGTCACGACAATGTCGGTGCCTGTTGTCGGCGCGCTCCTTATGTTCAGTCTCATGATTGGACCACCAGCCGCTGCTCGAGCCTTTACGGATCGTCCCGCGGTGGCAGTTGGCCTGTCCGTCGTGGTTGCACTTTTGATGGTGTGGGTGTCGATCGCGCTCTCATATCTCACCAACTGGCCCGTGGGGTTCTTCGTCGGAGTGCTTGCGGCAGTGGCCTATTTGGTCGGGCGACTGTGGGGTCGTTGGCACCGTCGCCGAACAGTGCGGACAGTGTCGGTCCCGCTGCAACTCGGCATGCAGGTGTTTTGAACGCTTGTTTGAGGTCTGGTCATGACCGTCTTCGACCACACGAAATTCAGGGGAGAATAGGACTATGTCCGACTTCAGGCTTGAGCGTGTGCGGATCCATGGCCAAGAGGTTTGTTTTCGCCGAGGCGGGCAAGGACCGGTACTCCTTCTTATCCATGGCATCGCAGGAAGTTCGCGGGCCTGGAAAGAAGTCATGCCGCTGCTGGCCAAAAACTTCACGGTCATCGCCCCTGACCTGATGGGCCACGGCAACTCGGCCAAACCTTTGGGCGACTACTCACTGGGGGCCCATGCCAGCGGGATGCGAGATCTGTTGGCTTTGCTCGGGGTTGAACGAGCCACCGTTGTGGGTCAGTCGTTTGGCGGTGGTGTGGCCATGCAGATGGCCTATCAACATCCCGAATGCTGCGAGCGTTTGGTTCTGGTTGATAGCGGGGGATTGGGCCGTGAGGTGAGCTGGATTCTTCGCCTCGTCAGTGTGCCGGGAGCGGAGTACGTGATGCCTGTTCTCTTCCCTCATTTTGTGCGAACGGCGGGAGACGCGGTCTCCCGGTTCCTCTTCGAAAAAGGCGTTCGTTCGGAACGAGCCGCAGAGATGTGGCGGGCCTATGGCTCACTGACCGAAACTGCGAACCGCAAGGCCTTCATCCGAACCATGCGATCGGTGGTTGATCCCGGCGGGCAGTCGGTGTCGGCTCTGGACCGCCTTTACCTGGCCGCCGGCGTGCCCACCCTGATTATCTGGGGCGATCGCGATGAGATCATCCCGGTCAGTCACGCCTATGAAGCGCACGAGGCTATTGCGGGAAGCCAACTGGTCGTCATGGAGGGCGTCGGGCATTTCCCTCACTCTGAACAGCCCTTCCGCTTCGCCCGAGTCCTTACGGAATTCATGGAAACAACCGTGCCAAGTCACCTCACTCTTGAGGAAATGCGGACTCTCTTATCTGCTCATGAAACTCATGTGTCAGACGGTGAGCCTCAGTTATTTAGTGCAATCAGTTCTGTGTCACTTCCAGATTCGAATTCGGCCGCGTCCTAGCGCGGTGCGCCAATTTGCGCGCTGAACTGGGCTCGAATTTCATGAGATTTCTCAGATTTTTAGTAAGAAAGTTCCTTACAAAACTGGGTGGCAGATCGGTAGCAGCAACCTAATTCCCAGCGGGCGTTGCAAAAAGTTCCCCGAATTAGCCCTTGGTTAGAGGTCAGTTGCAGCCTTCGGAGTGGGCCCACCAGAGGCAGAAATTACCGTTTCTGTCACCAGCTGACTCTGAGGGTTTCTGCTGGGAAGAAGTGCCAAAAGACCTGCTCATTCGTAGGGGCAGGTAAGCGAACGTTTGGCTCAATTCGGCTGATGCTGCGTCAAAGCATGGGCTGCTGCAACGGTTGCAACCAGGTTCGATTTCCTGAGTGTGGCGAGCCCCGGGCGGTGCTCACTTCTTGCGCAAGAGTGCAGATTGCAATCTAGTAGCAACCAACTCGCAATTTTGAAATTCGCACTCAAACCTCCGAGGATTTGGCGTCGTTTTACAACGCTGAAATCGGCTGATTTCAGCCCCTTACTGATGCTTGGCGCCAGAAAACCATGTGCATACTGAATGTTCCTTGATCGCGCTGGAACAGATTTTTCAGCGTCCGCCGTGGCGGATATACGGCGATCTGGTGGCACATAGAGGGCAAATGAAACCGATGTCACATCGCTCGATGACAGGTCATGGACAGCGCATGCGACGCACCTTCGGTGCTGCTGTCTTGATGGTCTCGGCTCTCACCCTCATTGCGCTCGATGCGGCGCCGGCCGGCGCCGTTGGCCCCTCAAGTTTGGTCTACGTCTCCGAATCGTTCACCGGTAGCCAGGTACAAGTGCCGTCCGACTGGATGCTTCCCGCTATTCCGAGTGGATCCAACACGGCCTGCTTGACCGCTTCGGCTTCGACCAGTCAAACCCCCATACCCGGTTGCAACCTCACAACTGTTGATGCTGCTGGCAGCGGCGCCCTTCGCATGACATCGGCCATCTCCAATGAGGACGGCGGTGTGGCGTACACCACCGCCGTGCCGTCGGCTCAGGGTATTGACATCAACTTCAATACCTACCAATACGGCGGAACCGGCGCCGACGGTCTCCTCTTCTTCCTCGCTGGCGCGAATCCCTCTGCGCCGGCCCCCCCAGCGACATTGGGCCAGGCCGGCGGCCACTTGGGCTACTCGGGTGGAACTGCCTCCCCAACCGGTAACGGCTTGGCCAACGGCTATCTCGGCGTTGGTTTCGACGTCTATGGCAACTACACCAACAACTCGTTCGGCGGCTCAGGTTGCGTCGACCCGAGTTGGTCCGGCAAGGGCACGACCGTTCCCAATCAAGTCACAGTTCGAGGACCAGGTACGGGCCAGACTGGTTACTGCCTGCTCTCGAGTAGCAAATCCTCAGGAGGTCTTACCGGCACCCTGGGCGGTGGCAGCAAGGGAACGCGGGCCGGTTCGCTCGTACCGGCTGAGATTGCCATCAACCCCACTGCGAACTCCCTCTCCACGTCGAGCGGCATCGCGGTGGCTCCGTACTCATACGCCATCGCCGTCACCCCAATCGGCGCGGCCCGCCAGATCTTCGGCGGGGTCCTCCCCAGTGCCGCGGGCTACGAGCCCTCAAGTTGGCTCGACCCCTCGACCGGTATTCCCTACCAGATGGCTTTTGGACTCTCGGGTTCCACCGGTTCCTCCACGGACATCGAAGAGTTCCGCAACGTCTCACTTTCGCCCCTCACCACGGGAACGCCCCGATTTGGCCTCGGGCTCATCGACTCGTCGGCCGGCAAACTTGTGCAGGGCAGCAGCGTCAACTTCATCGCATCTCCCTCCGTCAGCACGGCCGGAGGTCCCGAAGGCCAGACCCCTTCGTTTTCGACCACCTTCCCGACGGGGATCACCCCCGGATCCGCCACGGGGACGAACTGGACCTGCACCACTAGTGGCCAAAACGTGAGCTGCAACTACAACGGGTCATTGCCCATCGCGGCAGGAACGGCCCTGCCAAACATCACCATTCCTACGACCATTTCTGCGACCCTTTCGGGAGCGGTCAGTGTGACGGCGTACGTGGTTTCTGATGGCGCTTTGGCCGCC
The DNA here is from genome assembly GCA_963803215.1 of uncultured Acidimicrobiaceae bacterium. GTDB lineage: Bacteria > Actinomycetota > Acidimicrobiia > Acidimicrobiales > RAAP-2 > CAWDLP01. Next base: position 55,701 of record CAWDLP010000018.1, on the reverse strand, counting down.
TCAGCAACCGATAGCGGCACAGCTGCAGCAAGTTTCCCCAGTAACCCAACGCTGGGCATAGGTCTCACCGACAACTCTGCAGGGTCGTACACGCAAGGTGGAACGTTCAACTACTCGGCCTCAGGCATCGTGGCCGGGAGCGGCACCGCCGAAACCGTGGCGCCAACGGTCACCGACACGTTCCCATCGTCGCTGACGCCTGGTACGGCGACCGGCACGAACTGGTCGTGTGCCACTGCGACCCAAACGGTGACCTGTCACTACAGCGGCACCGTACCGATTGCTCCGGGATCGGCGCTTCCGACGATCGCGCTTCCGGTGACCGTCGGCACCAACGCTTCGGGAGCGGTGTCCAACACGGTCACGATGACGGCTTCTGATGCGGTGCCGACCAGCGTCAGCGCCACTGACCAAGGCTCAATCACCTCTGTCCCGCAGTACTCGTTGGCTTACACTGACAACAGCAGCGGCAATTTTCCCAGTCCTGGCACGGTGACGTATACGGCCACGGGAACGGTGTTGGCCGCCGGCGCGAATGAAGCCTCGGCTCCCAACTTCTCCGTCACGTACCCGACTGGCGTCACCCCCTCGGCTGCTACTGGCACCAACTGGACCTGCACCGTCTCGGGCCAGACCGTCTCGTGCGCCTACAGCGGAACTTTGCCGATTGCGGCCGGCTCGACGTTGTCGGCCATCACGATCACCGCTGCGGTGGCGAAGAACCTCACGACCGGCACGAACCTTTCTTCCACCGCCACTATCGCTTCGACCGACTCGTTCTCGGCCACTGCGACAGACTCAGCATCGGCCAAGACCAGTCCGCCTCCGAGCATCACAGCCATCAGCCCCAACCAAGGGGCTTCGTCTGGCGGTACCTCGGTGACCATCACCGGGTCCGGCTTCACCGGGACCACGGGTGTCACCTTCGAGGGCGTGGCCGGCACCAGCGTCGTTGTCGTGTCGGACACAAAGATCACGGTAACCACACCGGCTGGCGTGGTTGGTCCCGCTGATGTTGCCGTCACAACACCGGTCGGCACCAACACCTACGGAGGAGGCTTCACCTACTTCGGGCCCCCCGTTGTCACGAGTATTGCCCCGACTGGCGGCGTCCTGGGCGGTGGCACAACCGTGACCATCACTGGATCAGGATTCACCCCAGCCTCCACTGTCTCTTTCGGCGCCACGGCCGCCACGAGCTACACCTACGTTTCGCCAACATCGATGACGGCCGTTTCACCGGCTGGCACCGGCACGGTCGACGTGAAGGTGACTTCGATCTGGGGTACTTCAACCACAAGCACCGCCGACCAGTTCAGTTATGACTCACCACCGACCGTGACAGCGTTGTCCCCGTCATCGGGCGCTGCGGCCGGTGGAACATCAGTAACTATCACCGGCACGAACTTCACCGCGTCGTCGACCGTGAATTTCGGAGCCACGGCCGCCACCGCATTTACGTATGTTTCGCCCACCCAGCTCACGGCCACATCGCCGGCCGGGACCGGAACTGTTGACGTGCAGGTGACGACCCCAGGTGGCACGTCTCCAATCGTGGCCGCGGACCGGTTTACGTACGTAGCGGCCCCCACTGTCATTGGTATCACGCCAACGTCAGGACCCGTCGCGGGTGGCACCACGGTCACCATCACAGGGACAGGCTTTACTCCAACGTCAACGGTGGCCTTCGGCGCCACGGCCGTCACCAGCTACACCTACGTTTCGCCAACATCGATGACGGCCGTTTCACCGGCTGGCACCGGCACGGTCGACGTGAAGGTGACAACTATCGGTGGCTCCTCAGTGGCTTCTTCGGCCGATCAGTTCACCTATGTACCCGTGCCGACGGTCACCGGTATCACGCCAACGCAGGGCCCCCAAACTGGAGGCACCACGGTCACCATCACAGGGACCGGGTTCACTGCGGCCTCGACCGTCAGCTTTGGTGGCATTGGCGGCACCTCGGTGACCTACGTCTCTCCGACGCAAATCACGGCAGTGTCACCGGCCGGCACCGGCACAGTCGATGTGAAGGTGACAACGGTTGGCGGGACTTCGGCCACCTCTACGGGCGACAAGTTCACCTACGTGGCGGCTCCGACGGTCACTGGTATCACCCCAACGTCTGGACCAGTAGCGGGTCGCACCACGGTCACCATCACAGGGACCGGGTTCACCGCGGCCTCAACCGTCAGCTTTGGTGGGACCGCCGGCACCAACTTCGTCTACGTATCCGCCACTCAGATCACGGCCAAGTCGCCGGCCGGCACCGGCACAGTCGACGTGACCGTTACCTCAGTTGGTGGCACTTCTGCCACATCGGCAGTTGACCAGTTCAGTTATGTGCCGGTGCCAACGGTCACCGGCATCACGCCAACCTCTGGACCCCAGGCCGGTGCTACCAGCGTCGTCATTACGGGGACTGGCTTCACGGGGACGAAGTCGGTCAGCTTCGGCGCCACCGCGGCAACCTCGTTCACGGTGAACTCCGACAGTTCGATCACGGCCGTCTCGCCGGCAGGGACGGGCACGGTTGATGTGAAGGTGACGACGTCCGGTGGGACATCGGCGACTTCGCCTGCAGATCAGTTCACCTACCTGCCGGTGCCAAGCGTCACTGGCATAGCGCCGACGGAGGGCCCACAAGCAGGCGGCACCACCATCACCATCACGGGCACCGGCTTCGTCCAAGGCTCGACCGTCAACTTCGGCGGCACCGCTGGCACCTCGGTGACCTATGTCTCAGCGACACAGATCACCGCTGTTTCACCGGCCGGAACCGGCACGGTTGATGTGAAGGTGACGACGCCCGGTGGGACATCGGTGACTTCGGCGGCCGACAAGTTCACCTACCTGCCGGTGCCGACCGTCACCGGTATCACGCCGACGTCCGGTCCGTTGGCTGGCGGCACCACCGTCACAATTACCGGCACCGGCTTCGTCCAAGGCTCAACCGTGAGCTTCGGTGGCACAGCCGGCACAGCCGTCACGTATGTGTCCGCCACTCAAATCACGGCTAAGTCGCCGGCCGGCACCGGCACAGTCGACGTCACCGTTACGACACCGGGCGGCACGTCACTCACGGGCTCGGCTGATCAGTTCACGTATCTTCCCGTGCCAGCTGTGACCGGCATTACTCCGACGTCCGGTCCGTTGGCTGGCGGCACCACCGTCACAATTACCGGCACCGGCTTCGTCCAAGGCTCGACCGTCAACTTCGGCGGCACCGCCGGCACCTCGGTGACCTATGTCTCGCCCACTCAGATCACCGCTGTCTCGCCAGCGGGGACCGGCACGGTCGACGTCAAGGTGACCACTCCGGGCGGCACGTCACTCACGGGCTCGGCCGATCAGTTCACCTATCTGCCGGCGCCAAGCGTCACTGGCATAGCGCCGACTCAGGGCCCACAAGCCGGTGGCACCACCGTCACCATCACGGGCACCGGCTTCGTCCAAGGCTCGACCGTCAACTTCGGCGGCACCGCCGGCACCTCGGTGACCTATGTCTCGCCCACTCAGATCACCGCTGTTTCACCGGCCGGCACCGGCACGGTTGACGTGAAGGTGACGACTCCGGGCGGCACGTCCGCCACCGGCTCGGCCGATCAGTTCACCTACGTCGCGGCCCCGACGGTCACCGGCGTTACTCCGACGTCCGGTCCGTTGGCAGGCGGCACCACCGTCACTATCACGGGCACCGGGTTCACTGCGGCCTCGACCGTCGGCTTCGGCGGCACCGCCGGCACCTCGGTGACCTACGTCTCGCCCACTCAGATCACCGCGGTTTCACCGGCGGGCACCGGCATCGTCGACGTCACAGTCACCTCAGTTGGCGGCACGTCCTCCACGGGCTCGGCCGACCAGTTCACCTATCTTCCCGTGCCAGCTGTGACCGGCATCACGCCAACCCAGGGCCCACAAACGGGTGGCACCACTCTGGTCATCACCGGATCTGGATTTACTGCAGCTACCGCGGTCATGTTTGGGTCGACTGCGGCCGCTTCATTCTTGGCCACGTCTGACACGTCGATCACGGCAACATCGCCAGCCGGCACCGGCACCGTCGACGTCACCGTCACGACCCCTGGTGGCACGTCACCCACGGGTTCGGCTGACCAGTTCACCTACGTGCCAGCGCCGACGGTCACTGGCATAGCCCCGACGCAGGGTCCCCAAACTGGTGGCACCACCGTCACTATCACGGGCACCGGGTTCACGGCGACCTCGACGGTCAGTTTCGGTGGCACTGCAGGCACCAGCGTCACCTACGTGTCGCCCACTCAGATCTTGGCCACATCACCAGCTGGTACGGGCATCGTCGACGTCACCGTCACGACCCCTGGCGGCACGTCACTCACGAGCTCGGCCGATCAGTTCACGTATCTTCCCGTGCCAGCTGTGACCGGCATCACTCCAACGTCCGGTCCGTTGGCTGGTGGCACCACTGTCACCATCACGGGCACCGGGTTCACTTCGGCCTCGACCGTCGGCTTCGGTGGCACCGCCGGCACCTCGGTGACCTACGTCTCATCGACACAGATCACCGCCACATCACCAGCTGGTACGGGCATCGTCGACGTCACCGTCACGACTCCGGGCGGCACGTCACTCACGGGCTCGGCCGATCAGTTCACCTATCTTCCCGTGCCAGCTGTGACCGGCATCGCTCCGGCACAAGGACCTGAGACCGGTGGCACCACCGTCACAATTACCGGCACGGGCTTCGTCCAGGGCTCAACTGTGAGCTTCGGTGGCACAGCCGGCACCTCGGTGACCTATGTCTCGCCGACACAGATCACGGCCACGTCGCCAGCCGGCACCGGCACGGTCGATGTGCAAGTGACCACGGCTGGTGGAGTTTCCGCAACCTCACCGAGCGACCAGTTCATCTACGTGCCAGCGCCGAGTGTGACCGGCCTGAACCCAACGCAGGGCCCGCAAACTGGTGGAACCACGGTCACCATCACGGGCACAAACTTCACCCCGACCTCAACGGTCAAGTTCGGCATCAAAGCCGGCACGTCAGTGACCTACGTCTCGCCCACACAAATCACGGCCACGTCGCCAGCCGGCACCGGCATCGTCGACGTGCAAGTCACCACGGTTGGTGGAGTCTCCGCAACCTCACCGAGCGACCAGTTCACCTACGTGCCAGCGCCGAGCGTGACAACGGTGTCGCCAAATAACGGCCCGCAAACTGGTGGCAGCACGGTCACCATCACGGGCACAAACTTCACCCCGACCTCGACGGTCACTGTGGGCGGCACGGCGGCAACCGACATCACGTACGTGTCTCCGACGCAAATCACCGCTGTGACACCGACAGGTAGCGGTATTGCCGACGTGACGGTTACAACCGTTGGTGGCAGTTCACCCACGAGCGGTGCAGACAAGTTCACCTACGTGGCGGCTCCTCTCGTGACTGGCATGACTCCTCAACAGGGACCGCAAAGTGGTGGTACCACAGTGACGATCACCGGTTCCGGATTTACTGGAACGTCCGTCGTTTCGTTCGGACCAAATCCCGCGGCGTCGTTCAAGGTGAACTCCGACACCGCGATCACGGCCACGTCGCCAGCCGGCACCGGCACAGTCGATGTGCAAGTGACCACGGCTGGTGGAGTTTCCGCAATTTCACCGAGCGACCAGTTCACCTACGTGCCAGCGCCGAGTGTGACCGGCCTGAACCCAACGCAGGGCCCGCAAACTGGTGGGACCACGGTCACCATCACGGGCACAAACTTCACCCCGACCTCAACGGTTAAGTTCGGCACCAAAGCCGGCACGTCAGTGACCTACGTCTCGCCCACACAAATCACGGCCACGTCGCCAGCCGGCACCGGCATCGTCGACGTGCAAGTCACCACGGTTGGTGGAGTCTCCGCAACCTCACCGAGCGACCAGTTCACCTACGTGCCCGTACCGGCCGTTTCGGGCCTGGCCCCCAACCAAGGGCCACTGCCCGGTGGGACGAGCGTCACCATTACGGGCACCGGGTTTACGCCCACATCGGTCGTGACATTCGGCTCGACGCCAGCCACCAACGTCTTCGTTGTCTCGCCCACTCAGATCACGGCCACGTCGCCAGCCGGCACCGGCACGGTTGATGTGCGAGTGACCACGGCTGGTGGGGAATCTCCGGTAACCGCAGGGGACGCGTTTGCTTATATCCCGGTTCCCGTGGTCTCCAGCGTTTCCCCCAACCAAGGACCGATTGGCGGGGGTACCGCGGTGGCAATCTCTGGCACCGGCTTCACTCCGGCCTCAACCGTTTCGTTTGATGGTCTCGCCGCAACCAGCGTCACCTACGTGTCGCCCACACAAATCACGGCCACATCGCCGGCTGGCAGCGGCACGGTTGATGTGCAGGTCACATCGCCGGGTGGCACGTCACTTACGAGTTCCGCCGACCAGTTCACCTACGTCCCAGCCCCGACCGTCACTGGCATCGCGCCCACCCAGGGCCCGCAAACTGGTGGGACCACGGTCACCATTGCGGGCACCGGGTTCACGCCGACCTCGACCGTGAGCTTCGGTGGCACCGCAGGCACCAGCGTCACCTACGTGTCGCCCACCGAGATCACCGCGGTCTCGCCCACAGGTACTGGATCAGTTGATGTGCAGGTGACATCCATTGGTGGCGTGTCGACGACGAATGGAAGCGACCTCTTCACCTATATTGCTCCACCCACGGTCTCGGGTATTACCCCGACCGAAGGTCCTGAAGCTGGCGGCACGACCGTCACCATCACGGGCACCGGCTTCGCTGCGAACTCCACCGTGTCGTTTGGTCCCAACCAAGCGAGCTCGGTCAACTTCCTCTCGGCCACCCAAATCACCGCCGTCTCACCGGCTGGGACCGGCACGGTTGACGTCCAGGTGTCAACGACTGGTGGCACGTCAGACCAAGTTGGCGCCGACCAGTTCACCTACGTCCCAGCCCCGACCGTCACCGGCATCGCGCCCACACAGGGTCCGACTTCGGGCGGCACGACCGTCGACATCACGGGCACCGGCTTCACGCCGACCTCCACCGTGAGCTTTGGTGGCACCGCTGGGACCTCAGTGACTTACATCTCGCCCACCGAGATCACGGCTGACTCGCCGCCCGGCGGGGGCGTCGTTGATGTCCAGGTGACCTCAGATGGCGGACCATCGGCCACCACTCCTGCGGATCAGTTCACCTTTGTCGGTCTCCCCACGGTCTCGGGTATTGCCCCGACCGAAGGTCCTGAAGCTGGCGGCACGACCGTCACCATCACGGGCACCGGCTTCGCTGCGAACTCCACCGTGTCGTTTGGTCCCAACCAAGCGAGCTCGGTCAACTTCCTCTCGGCCACCCAAATCACCGCCGTCTCACCGGCTGGCACTGGCACGGTTGACGTCCAGGTGTCAACGACTGGTGGCACGTCAGACCAAGTTGGCGCCGACCAGTTCACCTACGTCCCAGCCCCGACCGTCACCGGCATCGCGCCCACACAGGGTCCGACTTCGGGCGGCACGACCGTCGACATCACGGGCACCGGCTTCACGCCGACCTCCACCGTGAGCTTTGGTGGCACCGGCCGGGACCTCAGTGACTTACATCTCGCCCACCGAGATCACGGCTGACTCGCCGCCCGGCGGGGGCGTCGTTGATGTCCAGGTGACCTCAGATGGCGGACCATCGGCCACCACTCCTGCGGATCAGTTCACCTTTGTCGGTCTCCCCACGGTCTCGGGTATTACCCCGACCGAAGGTCCTGAAGCTGGCGGCACGACCGTCACCATCACGGGCACCGGCTTCGCTGCGAACTCCACCGTGTCGTTTGGTCCCAACCAAGCGAGCTCGGTCAACTTCCTCTCGGCCACCCAAATCACCGCTGTCTCACCGGCTGGGACCGGCACGGTTGACGTCCAGGTGTCAACGACTGGTGGCACGTCAGACCAAGTTGGCGCCGACCAGTTCACCTACGTCCCAGCCCCGACCGTCACCGGCATCGCGCCCACACAGGGTCCGACTTCGGGCGGCACGACCGTCGACATCACGGGCACCGGCTTCACGCCGACCTCCACCGTGAGCTTTGGTGGCACCGCTGGGACCAACTTCGTCTACGTGTCACCAACGGAAGTGACGGCCGTATCGCCTGCGGGCATCGGCACGGTCGACGTCACCGTGACCGCGGTCGGAGGTTCGACGACAACGTCACCAGCTGACCAGTTCACCTACTTGGCGCCCCCGACGGTCACCGGCATCACCCCGAAGTACGGTCCAAAAGCAGGTGGCACCACGGTCACCATCACGGGCACCGGCTTCACGCCGACCTCCACCGTGAGCTTTGGTGGCACCGCTGGGACCTCGGTGACGTACATCTCGCCCACACAGATCACCGCTGTCTCACCGGCCGGCACGGGAACGGTTGACGTGCAGGTCACAACGCTCGGTGTTGAGTCAGCCGCTTCATCGTCGGATCTCTTCACGTACGTTGTTGCGCCCGTTGTCTCGAGCATCTCGCCCATGCAGGGGCCAACAGCCGGTGGGACGAAGGTCACCATCACGGGTACCGGCTTCACGCCGACCTCCACCGTGAGCTTTGGTGGCACCGCTGGGACCAACTTCGTCTACGTGTCACCAACGGAAGTGACGGCAGTATCGCCTGCGGGTACCGGCACGGTGGACGTTCAGGTCACATCGATCGGTGGCGAATCTGCTGCTGGGACTGCTGACCAGTTCAACTACATGGCGCCTCCGGCCATCTCAGGCATTACCCCAGTTGAAGGCCCTGTGGCCGGTGGCACCACGGTCACCATCACGGGAACTGGATTCATTGCCGGCTCCACCGTGACATTCGGCGACACGCCGGCGACCAATGTGGTTGTTCATTCGCCGACGTCGATCACCGCCGTGTCACCGCTCGGAGCTGGCACTGTCAACGTAACGGTGACCACGGCGGGCGGCACGTCTGCCACCAACGCCGGTGATCAGTTCACTTATATTCCGAAGCCCATTCCGACCGTCGGTGGTGTTTCACCCGCCACCGGGCCCTCGATCGGTGGCAATACCGTCACCATCACAGGAACAAACTTCACCGGCGCTACATCCGTGAGCTTCGGGACCACGTCGACCACCAAGTTCACCGTGGTTTCGGCCACTGAGATCACAGTGACCGTGCCAGCGGGAACCGGCACAGTCACTGTGAGTGTGACAACGTCTAACGGCACCGGCAGCAAGGCTGGGGGCTACACCTACCTTGCTGCGCCCATTCTGCACGTGACGAATGTGGCACCGGCCGAGGTGAACCCCGGTTCGACCTACACCGACACGGTCTCACCTTCGCTGGGCGCCGGCGGCAGCGCACATGCTGCACCCACCGTTTCGATCAACCTCGCGGCCACCACGTCGTTCTCGACTGCGCCGAGCGGAACGCATTGGTCCTGTTCGTTGAATGGAGCCAAGACCGTGGCCACATGTCACTACACCGGTACCCTCCCTATCGCAGCATCAAGCGCGTTGCCGGTGCTCACATCCACCGTCTCGGTGTCGAGCAGCGCCAAGAACACGCTGACCACGACGGTGACATTGAGTGACCCGTCCGAGACACACACATCGGCGACATCCACCTCGGTCATCTCCGTGAATACAGTGACGCCGATCAAGCATGTGGTCGGCTACTGGACGGTGGCTACCGACGGGGGCATCTTCGCCTTCGGGCAAGCGCGTTTCTATGGCTCAATGGGTGGCAAGCCTCTCAACAAGCCGGTGGTTGGGATGGCACCGACGGGCGACGGCAACGGTTATTGGATGGACGCTACCGACGGAGGCATCTTTGCCTTCGGTGACGCCAAGTTCTACGGCTCCATGGGCAGCCAGCACCTCAACCAGCCCGTCGTCGGTATGGCCCCGACGCCGGATGGCAAGGGCTACTGGCTCGTGGCCTCCGACGGCGGAATGTTCTCCTTCGGTGACGCCAAGTTCTACGGCTCCATGGGCGGCCAGCCGCTGAACTCACCGATCGTAGGCATGGCAGCGACGGCCGACGGCAAGGGCTACTGGCTCGTGGCTTCCGACGGAGGCATCTTCGCCTTCGGGGATGCCCATTTCTATGGCTCAATGGGTGGCAAGCATCTCGACAAGCCGATCGTCGGCATCGCGGCCTCCGCCGGTACGGGTTACTGGCTCGACGCCTCAGACGGTGGCGTCTTTGCCTTTGGTACGGCGAGGTTCTACGGCTCGATGGGCGGCAAGCCGCTCAACAAGCCCATGGTCGGAATGTCGAGTACACCCGATGGCGGCGGGTACTGGACCGATGCCTCCGACGGTGGAATCTTCACCTACGGCGATGCTCACTTCTATGGCTCAATGGGCGGCATGCCGCTCAACAAGCCCATGGTTGGTATGGCGACCTACGCCAAGTAGCGAGCGCAACTGCATGGCGTCGACAACCGACCCATGCAGTTGTCGACGTTCTGCGGCTCGCCATCATTGTGCGGCGGCGGACCGCAACTGATGGCGTTAAGTGGGATTAATTGTGACTTGGTACTGCAGGGTCGGATGGCCGTTCAGCGGTCCAGGCGGCCCATAGTCGAGCACGATCGGAATCTTGTGGGTTCCCGAGATATGGAATGTGAACGACTGCACCCCTTGCTTGCCCGCAACCGTTGACGGTTGGAACTTCGCCGGACCCACCTGTTTAAAACCGGCACCGCCACTCGCCAATTGCCAGATCGATGTCCCGCTGTTTGTGTAGGGCAACGAGACGTGAACAACAGCTGGGTGAGCAACGTTGAATGTTTTGAGGTTGTCCTTCGATGTCAACGACAGGGTATGGCCTGACAACTGTGATGACGTGGTTGTTTGGTTGGCGGAGCTACTCGAGGATGGAGAGCTCGAACAGGCGGCCAGTAATGCCGCCAAAGCAACGGAAACAATGCCCACTCGAGTCCAACTTCGCATACCCGTGGCTCCTCTCATTGTCGGCCCTCAAGCCACGGCCAAGTCATCGATTCGGTCAAAAGCATCCGTACATCTTCTCAGAAGCGAAGCGACGTACCGTGTGCAGCCAGCGACTGAGGTGGGGTTACGCCGGAATTCAGCGCTTGAAGGGCTGAAACAGGCTGGCGAATCATTTGAATGCCCTACTAATCAGTCGCACGCGGATCGCAAATCTTTCAGGGTTTCTAAGGTCGCTAATAGAGAGCACCCTGAGAGAAGGTAGAGTTATGGAGCAGCAGCTGACCATTGTGATGGACAGCACTCGGGCAGCACTTTGCAAGCCCGGCACCAAGACCAGCGCTCGTAGCTCAACGGACTAGAGCATCTGACTACGGATCAGAAGGTTGCAGGTTCGAATCCTGCCGAGCGCGCCCAGTTTCGCAGTCTCAAGACATCGGAGACTTGGCTTCAGGGCTTCGAAGCCCTGCCATGCCTGGACGGCGTCGTCGGTGAGCGATGCTACGCCAGCTGCGAACTTCTCGCACAGCCTGAGGGCCTATTCCGAAACGGGGCGAGGAAGCCCCTTCGCCAGGCACGAGTGTCCAACCCTCCGGATGCTCGTGGCCCAACATCGTGAAGCAAAAGTTACCGCCCGGCTCCAAACCGAGCCGGGCGGTAACTTTTGATCGTCTTGCTCTCGGCGACTGTCACGCTGACCGTGGCAGTGGGTAGTCACCCTAAGGGTGTGTGGCGCCCCTGCTGGCGCCAATCGAGCGGACCTCCATCTTGTCAGCGGACTCGCCGAGCTTGCTTTCGTAGCTCAGACTCTGTTCGTGAGGAAGCCACCACCTCCTTTCCCGTTTCCATTGGGGACTGCTGGGGCTCGGTCTTCGGTTGATGCGTCCTCAGAGGCGACCCGCCGCCGACCGCTCCGGAGGCGACCGGGCCACCCTCGGTCGGGGAATGGCCCGTAACCATGCATGCCAACACTGGCGGTCACGGTCCGCCCACCACGCCCTCGACCGTGGATTTCGCCCCTCCGAAGTGGCCACCAGCGTGCGATCCGGTGGCCGCGGCGGCTCAGCCTCCCATGAGGCGATCACCTCGGCGAAGGCCAAGTCGAGCAGCTCCGGATCGGCCAGCACCACGGCAAGGAACTCGTACCGTACCGCCACATCGGATGTCGCCGTGACCATGACCGGTCACACCGAGACTGGCTGGCGATCCTCTGCGGTGGCCGAGATCACCTGAGAGTCTCCGGCGGGCGACACGGCGGCTTGCTCGTCGGTGGACACGGTGATCTTGCGGGGCTTGGCCCGCTCCGCCACCGGGATCGTGAGCCGGAGCACGCCGCTGTTGTAGGCGGCGGTGATCCCACCGGTGTCGAGTGCGTCTCCAAGAATGACCTGTCGGCTGAACACGCCTCTCGGACGCTCCGAGGCCACCAACTCGACCTCGGGCCCGGTTGCGGTCCGACGCTCGGCCCGGACGGTCAGCACATTTCGCTCCACATCGAGATCGATGCTGGCCGGGTCGATTCCCGGCAGGTCGAACTCGACGACGAACTCGTTACCGTCACGCCAGGCATCCATGGGCATGGCCGCCGGACGAGCAACGGTTCCGAAGACTTGCTCGGCCAACCGGTCGAACTGACGGAATGGATCGGAACGAACAAGCATGATGCACCCTCCTTGTTTCGGCCGGAGGCGTCCTTTCTGCGCCTCCGGATCTATGGCATTTACTACAGATTTGTTATACCCTGGCGACCATGTCCGATGCAAGTGGGTTTGCAAAATTTCCGAAGAGCCGATCGGCGGGGCAGGACAATCGGCCCGATCCGGACCGGGGCCTGTACGGAATCTCCGTCGCAGCCGAGCTGGTGGGCAGCGCTCCCCAGAACCTCCGGCTCTACGAGACCCGGGGTCTGATCAATCCAGCCCGCAGCCAAGGTGGCACCCGTCGCTACAGCGACGATGACCTCGTCCGCCTCCGCCAGATCGGCCGGCTCCTCGACGACGGCCTCAATCTGGCCGGCATCGCTGCGGTCTTGGCCCTCCAGGCCATCAACCAAGAACTGCAAACCCAACTCGACCAGACACGCCAACGGGCGTCCGCACCACGCCGTCGCCGGACAGATGGAGGTGGGCCCACTTCAGGATCTAAGTAAGGGGGCGTTTGCCTACCCTCAGCTGTTAGCTGTCACTTGAGAATATTCACGGCCCGCGCGATGACGAGTCCCAGAATGGCGAGAGAAGCGACCGCCTGAATGGCCATGGATATTTTCGCCCAATGCTTCGTTGGCATCACGTCGGTCGGGCTGAATGCCGTGGCGTTGGTAAACCCTAGGTAGAGGTAGTCCAGAAACTCTGGTCGCCATCCGGCCGGAGCAATGTGAGGGTTCAGCTGCTCGGGAAAGGCTAGGTCGGGATAGGAGGATACCGACGCGACCCTCGCCTCAGGTCCCCCGCTGTCAAAGACCCAGTAGACGAAACGCGAAGCTGATGATGGTGAACAGCCACACGGTAAAACCGTCTCTCAGAAGCAAGGAGGCCGAGTTCGTCTCCGAACCTCCCTGGATAAGGTCTATGACCAATCGCACGGTGATGGCAGCTGCTTTCACGACGAGAATGGCCACGAGTCCGATATTGAAGATTCGAACTTCCCGGGATCGACGATCGATGCGACCCGGGTCTACGGCGATCACCGAGATCAAAAAGGCGATTTCGAGCGCCGGGAACAACCATGCCGGTCCCCATGAGAAGCGAATCGGAAGGGTGATGGTGAGCCCTACGGCCACTACGAGCGTGATGGCCATCGGCCAACGATTTTCGCCTCGGACCTCGGAGGTGGCCATATGCATGCGCATCGTAGGGCGTTGCGAACCCTCGGTCACAGTGGTGACGTATGCCCGGCGCTCCGGTTGATTTTGCTGGATGCCGCCGCGGGCCTCTGCTCTCTCGGCTCATTGACGTTTCTTTCGTGTTCAGAGTGAGAGCCTGAAATTCGTCACCGTTTGTGCGGCCAACTCAACCACGTTGCCTCGTCGTCTGGCTCACGGATCGCGTTCTCGACGCCGAAACCTTCGCCGATGAGGTCTTCTTCTACATAGATCGAAATGAAGGCGTCCGAAGGTTCGTCTTCTCTGTTCTCTGGATGAACGAGAGGGTAGGAGATAGCGAACAGGCCGTCTTCTCCATCCCACCGGAAGAACACGGCAAGAAAGGGTGAATCTGAGCTGCCACGAAGCTCGACCCGATCGAGGTGGAACTCCTCGGTGATGGGAGGCTCCCATACGTAGGTGTTTGTTGCGACGTGCCACGTCCGCTGCGGTGTCGCCAAATATGTCTCTACGGCTTCTCGGACGCCTATGGCGAATCCGAGCGCTGGCGGTGGCTGCACCATGCTGACAACTGTACGGGGAGACTACTTTCGCTTTCTACCCAGCATTGGTTGTCCTCGCTTTTGGCTCTTGTAATGGTCAGGCTTTCTGCAATGCTCCTACAGCGCGATCAATCACGCCGGCCACGTTGCCGGCAAGAACATTGAGAGGTGGCTCCGATGGAGACTTTGGGTGCGGTCGCTTAGGCGCCCGCTTTTTCGCCGATTCGAGGGCATCGCCGATCTCGCTTAACCGCTTGCGGCTGAGAGCGGCTCGAACCTCGGGGAAGAACTCACCTTCTTCTTCCTTGACGTGATGGCGCACGTTTTCCATCAATACTGTGACCTTGGCATCGAAACGCTCGTCCGACGTATTGAGTCGCTCAAGTTCGGATAGCTGCCACTTCACTACATGGTGTTCTTCGAGGGCTTCGAGCACCTCAGAAGTCGACTGCGGCACTTCCTTGCGTGCCGCCGGATAGAAGACCTGTTCTTCGATTGCGGCATGAACCGACAATTCTTCAATCATCGAGTCGACGAGGCGGCGCTTGGTTTTATGAGCATTGTCGCCGGCCTTTTCGTAAGCCTTAAACAGTTTTTCTACGCTTCGGTGATCGTTTTTCAACAGGGTGATTGCGTCCATCACACTTCCTCTCGGTCTACAGAATTTCGTGGTAGAGGTTGTGCCCCGAGAAGGTCAACTTAAAACTGAGCCTGCGTAAGACAGGCGAGACCGACGTCTGCTTTCGCGGTTTTGGACGTTTGAGGTCCCCACGGGCCAGAGGCCCGGTTCGATTTCACTGTAGAAGTCCTGCGTGCGCATCAGAGGTTGCCTTGTACGGCTATAGCGTGGCTGGATGCGACAACCCACGTTGGGGCTCTTGTGACTTTCGTCTTCGTACATGGCGGCGGTATGACGGCGCGCTTTTGGGATCGTATCGTTCCGCTTCTTGATCGGCCGTGGATAGCGATTGACCTTCCGGGGCGAGCCCAGAAGCCGGCCAACCTCCCCACGCTCACCGTCGATCAGGAGGTCGCCTCGGTAGTGGCCGATATTGACGATGCTCAAATTAAAGGCCCAATAACCTTGGTCGCACACTCATCGGGAGGATTGGTGGTTCCCGGTGTCGTCGCCGCCCTCGGTGATCAGACGTCATCCATCGTGTTGAACGCTGCTCTCGTCCCTGATGAAGGCGGTTGTGGAGCCGACTGCATGAAAGAGCGACACCGAGATGGACTATTGATGGCGTTGGCGGCCGCCGAACAGAACGGTCAGTTCATCACGTTGCCGGGGCCCCCGAGCGATCCGGAATCATTTCGGAACTCCTACGGTGGAGATCCTCTCGACGATGAAATTTTGTCTTTTATGGTGGATCCCGTTCGATGCGTGGAGGACACGGTGAACCACTACTTCCAACCAATCTATTGGTCCATAGTGGCCGGGATCCCGATCACCTATGTGCTCAACGAGCGGGATCGCCCGATTCCAACGGCCACTCAAGAAGTCATGGCGGCCCGACTTCCAAAGCCGTCGGATGTTCTACGAGTTGACTCGGGACACCTGCTCCCGGTGACCGACCCGGAACGCTTCGTCGAGATCCTGAAGAGCGTTTCTGGCGGCTGACGTGTGTCTGATCCATCCGAGTTGCAAAGTTCTCGGGCCGATACGACCACTCCGTCAATGCATCCGAAAATCGGCGGGGCGCTGAATGGATCAGTAGCTGGCAGACTCGCTTGTGATGGATGCACCTGAAACTCGATACGCCCGCCGAGGTGAACTCCATATCGGCTACCAGGTGTGGGGTGACGCCGATGTGGACATCTTGGACTTTGGCAGCGGAACCTACATATCGATTGACGAGGCCGGCGAATTGCCGCAATGGCACCGATTTACCGATCGACTGGCCCGTTCAGGGCGCGTGATTCGCTTCGATCCGACTGGGGTCGGCCTCTCAGACACGCCGGTCGACTATGCCGATCTCACTTTGCAAGCATGGGCCGACGATGCCCTGACCGTGATGGATGCCGTTGGATCCGCCCGCGCCATAGTGCTGGCGGCGGCGAGTTCGGTCCTCTCGGCCATCGTGTTTGCGGCGCAACATCCAGATCGAGTGACTTCGCTCATCCTCGTCAACGGCTCGTCTCGATATCCAGAAGCCGTCGACTATCCGATCGGTATTCCTCGCGCCCTCATGAAAGAGTTTCGTGACGGGCTCGATCCAGATTCAGAGGGCCCGGTGAAAGAAGAGCTTGAAGACCTGCGCCTCTTCGCACCCAGTGCAGCTGACGACCCCGAGTTCCAACGTTGGTGGTCTCGGGCATCAAAGCGTGGGGCGGCCCCGGCCACGGCGGCCGTGCTGAGCCTGATGACAACCGAAGCCGACGTCCGCCATTATCTGGACGACATAGAGGCGTCGACCTTGGTCCTGCACCGCGACGAAGCACTGGCCCCGGGCATAGAACACGGTCGATACATCGCCGATCACATCGCCAAAGCCCGGTTCATCTCTATGCCGGGAAGCGACGTCATCCCCTATGTCGGCGATAGCGACGGACTGATGGACGAGATCCAAGAGTTCATCGTGGGTGACCGCTATCAGCCTGGCCCCGAGCGGGTGTTAGCCACCATGCTCTACACCGACATTGTCGACTCCACCGCCACGGCGGTTCGACTGGGCGACTACCGCTGGACTCAAGTGCTGATCGACCACGCTGAACTGGTCCGTCGACAGCTCGATCGTTTCGGTGGCCAGTTGGTCAATGACACTGGCGATGGTTTATTGGCCACGTTTGACGGTCCGGCTCGCGCTATCCGTTGTGCGCTCACGCTCAGAGACGGGGCAGAACGCCTTGGCATCAAGATCCGTGCTGGCTTGCACTGCGGGGAGATTGAGCGTCGAGGTGCAGACGTCGGCGGCGTCGCCGTGCACATTGCGGCCCGCGTCGCCGACGCGGCCCAGGGAGGTGAGGTGCTGGTCTCAGGTGTTGTGGTCGAGCTTGTCGAAGGATCAGGCATTGAGTTTGACGACCACGGCCGCCACGAGTTGCGGGGTGTATCCGAGGCCCGCCAACTGTGGCGCGTTGTGAGAGGCTGAACGACTCAATCCCGTTGCCCTTATCAAGCAATGGGCGAGCGCTACAGACCGTCTTTCACCCAAGACGAAGGGTCAGGCGGTCCGATCAAGGACTGACCGGTGATCTGGAACAGTGTTTCGTCGTCCGACTGTCGCCAGAGATCGAGCAGACTGATCGACAGCGGATCGCAGCCGTAGCGCATAGGTCCCTGGTCGTCCAAAATGGCGTCCACGATAAGGGCCGCAGCAACCGACGGGGGCGAAACAAGCGGATCAGCTACCTCGGCTCGCAACGCGGCCGTTCGCTCCGCCATGGCGCGGTACTCCTCAAAGTGGGCTGCGGCCGGATCGCCCGTGCTGAGGCGGAACATGTCGGTATCGATCGGACCGGGCAGGATCTCAATGACCCGAATGCCTTGGGGTGCGACCTCGACACGAAGGCTGTCACCCAGGGCAGATACGGCCGCCTTGGTGGACCGATAGGCCGAATAGAACGGTTGGCTGGCCAAAATCGACGACGATGTCACATTGCAGATGACTGCTGGACGGTTCGAGCGCAGCACAGGTATCGCGGCCTGTGCCATCGCCACCACGCCCAACACGTTGGTCGCAAAGAGGGCGCGCCAGTCGTCGAGATCAGAGAACTCGACCGGGAGATAGGCCGAGTCGATGCCGGCGTTATTGACCAGGATTCGAAGGTCATCGGGCCAGGCGAACTCCTCCGGCTTGGTCACGTCGAGCGGCATGACACGAAGAGTGCCGTCGCTGCAACCAGGAAGATCAGCGCATCCCTCAGGATTTCTCACGCCCGCCACGGTGTCGAAGCCGCGATTGGCCAGTTCGATAGCAACAGCGCGCCCGATGCCTCGGCTGGCCCCAGTGACCAGGGCACTGCCTCCGATGTCCACGGGCGACTCGTCTCTCTTCTGCGGAATGAATCAGCGGGGTGGCTGACGGCCTAGAGCGTGCAGCGCGCCGAGTTACTCAGTGCGCCGGTTCAAGGATGAAGACGGGGATCTCTCGATCCGTGTTCTCTTGATACTGGGCGTAGTCGGGATAGGCCTCGACGGCATAACCCCACCACTCTTTCTTCTCCTCGCCTTCCAACATGCGGGCGATGCGATCAGTTTTGACCGGGCCGTCTTGGAGCTCCACGTGGGGATCGGCGACCAGGTTGTAGTACCAAACCGGATGGGTCGGAGCTCCGCCTTTCGAGGCCACCACGCCGTAGTTGCCGTCGTGCTCGACTCGCATGAGCGGGGTCTTTCGAACCTTGCCGGATTTTGCGCCGCGACTGGTCAGGATGATCACAGGCAGGTCGCGCAGCGTCAGACCCTCGGTGCCTCCCGAGCTCTCGTAGAGGGCGACCTGGTCGCGCACGAACTGCTGGGTACTGGGTTCGTATTCACCGTCGATGGGCATGACCGCACCCTATCGGGACCATTCTCTGGTCGCTATCGACTGGGTCGCTTGGGGCGGATGGGCCAATGAGCGTTGTTAGACGTACTCGCGGCGGCGTAGCCAGAGCAACGTGAACCAACCCCAGATGGGTGGCAAGTACGAAGTAAACAGGCGCTGAATGAACACGGCGGCGGTGGCGTCAGGCTCTGACAGTCCAGCCGAAGTGAGACCAAGAATGAGTCCCGCCTCGACAACACCCATTCCGCCTGGCACGGGTGAGACGCCGCCGATCATCGAGGCCAAGGTGATGACGACGATCAGCGTGGCCACACTGAGGTGATCGTCAAAGGCGCGAATGGAGGCGGCCAGAGCAAGGGCCACGAGAAGCTGTCCGCCCACCGCCCCGCCAAAAAGTTGCGCCATCTTCTTGGGCGAGGAAGCGACGTGCTTCAAGTCCTGCCAAATATCGGTCAGCTTGGGCCTCACCTTGTCGGCAGCTAACCGACGAAGCTTTGGGATGGCCACGAATAGCCCAACGACGAGCCCGACCAGCACAACGACGGCCAAGATGATCCAGACGATCTTGTCATTGCCGGTTTCGTCGCGGCCTAGGTCGAAGTCGATCGAGCTCCAGGCCAGAGGCAGGCAGATGAGAAACAGCGCGCCTTTCACGATCCAACTTGTGGTGGTGACGACAACACTGGAGCTGAGGGCAACTGAGGGGTCATAGCCCTCTTGCTGGAAGAAGCGCACCCGGGTGGCGAAGATGGCAGGACTTCCGCCCGCTAATCCGCTGAAGCTGTTCGCCACTTCGAGGGCGAGCACTCGCCCGAAGGGCAGGTCGCCCGTGACACTTCCCACGTCCTCAACGGCCGAGCCGGCGAATGCGGCCTGCGCACAGAGAAAGGCAATGACGACCCAGACCCAGTCCGCCCCAACCACGGTGTCAAAAGAGTTGGAGACATCGAGCAGCACACCGATAAGGGCCCAACCGCCAATAAGAGACCCGACGACGAGGATGAGCGTGGCCCATGAGATCCGTCGTGGTTCGGCCAGCTTGGGTACCTCCACCCCGTGGATCTCGGCCGCTTGGACCCGAACGTCCTCCAGCAGGGATTTCTTGCCCTTGAGGTCGTGGGCCACCACCGGGTCAAGACCAGCCCGGCGAAGGTGTTGCAGGACTCCACCGATCTCGTCGGACTCGACATGGCGCGTCAGGGCTGCCGCGGCCCGTTCGGCGCCAAGCACTAATGCGGTACTGGCCACCGCGTTGGCCAAGTCTTTCTCAACGCGCTCTTGGCGCGAGCCCGTCGTGCCATTGCGAAAATCAATGAGGGAGGCCGTCTGGCCGTTGGGTGAAATGATCACCGTCTCGCCACTCACGGCACCGTGGGTCAGTCCGCCACTGTGCATGCGGCGCAGCTGCCGCAAAAGATCGTCAATGGCAGCGTCGTTGATGTCGTCGGCGTCACACTGGGCCAATGGTGTTCCCGGCGGCATGTGGCTGACCACGAGGGCGTCACCCGACGAGCCCACGAGTCCCGCTTCGATCAGCTGCGGCACGGCCGCGCCGGCCCGATCGGCCAGAAGGGTCAGGTAGGCCTCGTGTTCAACCTGCTGAAGTCGTGTGAACGTGAGTGTCGGACCGGAGTCTTTATAGAAGAGGAATCGCCCAGCCTTGGCCAAGAGTCGGGCATCGGTGGCGTCGCGTCCATAGACCGAGATGCGTAACTGACCGGCTGAACCGTCGTCGTCGATGGTGTCGGCCAGATAGTTCGCCACCCCCCAGGCTTGGTGCTCCGTGGGGTGAATGGCGGAGGTCACCAGACCAAGCTCACCGAGGAGGACGGCGATGTCATTCACAGAAGGCAGTCCCAACGGCGATCCAAACCAGAGGCGCACGATGGCCGTCACGCCCCACCCAACGGCCAAGCTGCCGAGCACATTGAGAGGAAGACCATGACCTGCCACCACGGTGGCCAGACAGATCAAGATGACGAAGGCCTCAATGATGCGCTGCAGTCCTCGGGCCAAGTACGGCAGCGCCGCCGTGGCCACGGCCATAAAGATTGCAATTTGGAAGACCGGAAAATGGAGGTACACCCCGTCGAGCGAGATCCCGTTTTTCCGACCACCGTCGCTACCCAGGGCCAGAACGAGGAGGCCGCACGCCAGCACCGTGCCCACTGCGCTGAGTAAGAGGTCGCGAGCTACGACCCAGCGTCGGGCCAAGAGGGCAACGACGACGAGGAGGGCCGTAATGCCGAAGGCACCACCGTCGTAGACCGAGGTGACCAACCAGCTGATGCCATGGGGCGGGGGATGGAGGACAACCACAATGGCGTGGTCGATGTGAAACCCATTGCGGATGATGAGCGTGCAGACGATGAGGCCAAGTACGGCCACGGCTAATCGAACGCCGTCGCTGCCACGACGCCGGCGCTGTCCGTCACCAAGTGGGGCGTAGACAACGGAGCGCCACCGGCGCCATCCAGTTGGGGGCTCAATCGGCGTCATCGGGCCGCTGAGCAGTTCGGTCTCGGCGGTCATGGCTTTCCTACTATAGAAAGAGGTGATGGCAGGTAGGCCTCCGGAGGAGACCGGGCACGTTGACCCCTTCGTCTTTGGCCGACCTGAGCAACGAGTAGCCGCAGGTAGAAGGGCTCGCCAGACCGCCCCTCGATCGAGTCACGGCGTGTGGAACCGAGAACCTGACCGCACTGATCCGATAGCGCTGCTTGAACATCAGGCCGAGAGTCGCGTCCCAGAGCTCATACCTATTCGTCACGGGCGGATGATGGAGTCTCCCTTTGCGTTTTTCCGCGGGGCCGCCCTCATCATGGCCTCGGATCTCTCCGGTTCTCCGAACTCAGGCTTCGAGGTGCAGCTTTGCGGGGATGCCCACCTTTCCAATTTTGGCCTCTTTGCCTCACCAGAGCGCACGATGATGTTCGACATCAACGACTTCGACGAAACGTTGCCGGGTCCGTGGGAATGGGATGTCAAACGGCTGGCGGCCAGCGTTGAGATTGCCGGGCGGGATCGGGGCTTTGCGAAAAGATCGTGCCGAGCCATGGTGATGGCGGGCGTCCACGAGTACCGAGTCGGTCTGCGCAATGCGGCCCGTATGCGGACGCTTGAAGCGTGGTACTCGCATATGGAGGCCGACGAGGTTCTCGGTTGGATCAACCAGGAAGTTGCGAGCGGACGGTTGAAGAAAAAGGAGGCTCGCCAAGCCAGCCGCGACATTGCCAAAGCGCGCATCCGAGACAGCATTCGGGCCTCGACCAAACTCACGGACAACGTCGACGGCGAACTTCGCATCGTGGCTGATCCACCTCTCATCGTGCCCATTGAAGACCTCGTACTGCCCGGGCGTGCTCGCCAAGAAACCGAGCGCTCGATGCGCCAGATGATCGATTCGTATCGAGAGACACTGCTGCACGAGCACCATCCTTTAGAGGAGTTCCACTACGTCCATCTGGCCCGAAAAGTGGTCGGCGTTGGCAGCGTAGGGACCAGGGCCTGGGTCTTCTTGATGCTGGGACGTGACGATCACGATCCTCTATTGCTTCAGGCCAAAGAGGCGCAGGCCTCGGTCTTAGAGCAGTTCGTAGGGCCGAGCAAGTACAACCATCACGGACAACGAGTCGTGGTGGGACAACATCTCATGCAGGCGGCGAGCGACATCTTTCTCGGGTGGCAGCGCGTGCAAGACATCGACGGTCAGACGCGGGACTACTACGTGCGCCAAATGCACGACTGGAAAGGCTCCATCGAGGTGGAGAATCTAGGGACGGCCGGCCTTGAGCTTTACAGCCGTATGTGCGGCGCGGCGTTGGCCCGGGCCCACGCTCGATCGGGCGATCGCATCGCCATTGCGGCCTACCTCGGGCGTGGCGACAAATTTGAAACGGCCTTGGCCAGATTTGCCACGTCCTACGCCGATCAAAATGAACGTGACTATGAAGCGTTCGTTCAAGCCATTGACGCCGGTCGCCTTCCGGCTGAACCTGGACTTTGAACAGACACCAGTCGTCTGCGAGCTACGCGCCTCCTCGTCCTCTACGACCCTGGTGATGGGGCAGGTTGCACTGGGGCTTGGGTGTTGCGAGCCGAGCGAGCCCGTTCGGCCTGCAGATCGAGCAGTTGACGCGCTTCGACCCCATCTCTGAAGCGTGACGCAACCTTGACCGGACCTCGAGTCGAATCCAGATGAAGCGAGGCCAACCCAAGCGCCCGCTCCCAAGGTCCGGCGGTGAGCCGAACGCTCTGCGTTCGGGCGTGGGGCACGATCTCCATGCTCTTGGACCAGATGCCGTGGCGGGCAATGAACACCTCATCGTTGCTCCCGGCCAACTGGGCCTTCCACCAAAACGGGGCCCGAAAGCGGGCCCGGCGAGGCGGGGGCTGGAGCGGCACCGAGGCCAACTGCACGTCACCGGCCACCCGACCGACTAACCATTCGGCGAAGTCCAAGGGGGCCACGGGTAACAAGACGGTGTTATGGGACTCGCGCGCGCCGGCGTAACCCGCCACATTCACCCTGATGGAGGCCCAACCGAACGGTCGCCAGAACAAGGGCTGGCGAATGCGCAGGGCCTGCACCCTTTCGCTCGGAACAGTTTGGGCGCTGGTCGACAACAGACCGTGGCGGATCCGCACCCCATCGGGTGATTCGGCCACGGTGAAACTCCACATGGCACTGATGCGGCGCCAGATTGAGCTCGCAATGGCAAAGAACATGACGAGGAACAAGCCCACGCCGAGACCGGCCGCGCCTTTGTGCCCTTGGTTGCCCTGAGGCTCCGTCAGGGCCGAGACCAAGATGAGGGCGGGGCCGAGAAGGAGGAGGAAGAGCCGCCAACTGATGAGCTCTAAGAGAATCGACCAAATCAGTGTGCTGTGCGGCACCACCACGAGTGGACGCTCGGGAGCCTGCGTCACGCCAGCCCCCAGTCCAAAAGAGCGCCCGAGCAGCTCGGCTCGAAGATCTTGAGCCACCGCTTTTCCTAAGAATCTGAGTCGAATCGTCGCACTCTCGGTACCGGCCGTGGTTACCCGCAGCTCCGAGAGTCCGAAGATCCGGGCGTGAAACGGAGAGAGCACATCAACGCTTTGCAGCCGATCGAGTCTGACCCTTTTGGACTTCTTAGTGAGGAAGCCAGAGTCGACCCGCAGTTCCCCGTTTTGCAGGCGATAGTTCGTAGTGAGGTAGGTGATCAGTCCAATAAAGACGACGACAGCACCGGCCAAAAGGAGGTAGATCGCAACTTCGGGCGAGTCTGAGTTCGAGCTCGATCCTGAGCCCCCACCCAAGGATCCGAGGACGTGAAAGGCCAAGCCCACCACGACGACGCCGAGGATTTTCCCGCCCAAGGCAATGGGTGTCAGCGGGTGGAGCCGCTGAGGCGTGCCGTCGTCGGGCAGCGGACCGGTGAGGTCGAGGTCAGAGCCCTGCAGCATGCGCCTCGCCTAAGGCGGTCAATCGATCACGAAGAGAGGCGGCATCGCCTGGATCGAGGCCGCGGACCTCGGCGTCGGTCGTGGCCGCCGCGGTATGCAGTTTGACGGTGACGATCTTGAAGACCCGGGCTAAGGGTCCGGCTGTCACGTCCACCAGTTGCATGCGGCCATAGGGAACAACAACCAACTTTTTGAACATAGCCCCGTGTACAACCAAGAGGTCGTCGACTCGTTCGGTGTAACCCCACGAACGAAAGTTTCGACCAATGGACAACCAGGCCCAGACCAACAGAACCACGGTTACCGCCATGGCGATGGCCCCGGCCACATGGTTCGCTTTGGTGTAGAGCAGCAGCGATGTCAGACCTCCGATGGCCACGATGAGGACGGAGGCGTACGTACGTCGCATGGCCCGTAATCGTGGCGACACGCCGACCCATTGCTCGCGGTGCGGCGGCGCGAAGGGACTGGTCATAGCCCGAATCTACTGGGGCCGAGCTGGCGCACAGGGCGCACCGTGATCCCTTAGGCCACGGTGGCTATTCCGCCATCGACGGGGATGATGGCGCCGGTCAAGTAGGAGCCGGCCCGTGACGCTAAGAAGATGGCGGTGCCGGCCATGTCGTCGGGACGACCAATGCGCTTCAACGGGGCCCCTTGGCGAATCTGATCGCCGAACGCATCCAAAGTGGCGGCCATCATCTTTGACTCAAACGGACCAGGAGCGATGGCGTTGACAGTGATCTCGGGGGCCAGCCGCTTGGCCAGGTGACGGGTGAGTTGATGCACGGCCGCCTTAGAAGCCGAGTACGAGAAGGTGTCCAAAGCAGGGACATGGATGCCATCTATCGATCCGATGTTGATGACTCGGGCTGGTTCATCTTGGCTACCTGCCGCTCGAAGCAGTGGGAGAAGGAATCGCGTGAGATGGAACACGCCCTTCACATTGAGGGCCAACACCTTTTCGAACGCCGCTTCATCGAACGCTTCGATCGGAGCACCCCACGTTGCCCCAGCGTTGTTAACCAAAATATCGAGCGAACTCTCGAGGGCCGCCAGCGCGGTGGCCAGGCCTTGGCAACCTTCCTCGGTCGAGAGATCAGCCGGGAGGGATCGACAGACTCCCTTCTTTGACAACGCCGCCGCCGCCTCCTCACAGGCCTCGGCTTTGCGGGACGAGATATAGACCGTGGCCCCGGCCTCCACGAGACCGCTGGCGATCATGAAGCCGATGCCCCGGGACCCCCCGGTCACGAGTGCGGTCTTGCCGTCGACGGAGAAGAGGTCGTTTGTGGTCATCCCACATTGTGCCCGCTCGAGTGCGCTGGCACCGGGGTTGTCTCGCCCAGTGGACTGCGGGTTATTCCTCGGGTTGGGCCAGCGCCATTGCTGCGCCCACCATGGTTCGAGCTCCTACCTTGAGACAGGCCTCGTCAAGGGCGAAGGTCGGACTGTGGTGCATGCCACTCGAACCGTCGCTCATGGCCCCACCAATGAAGTAGTAGCAACCAGGCATGCGGTTCAAGAACTCGCTGATGTCGTCGCTCGGGGCCACGGGGGGCATTTCGAAGACACAGTCGTCGCCTATCGCATGGCGCAGCTCGGTTTCAATGAGGCTGGTGGTGTGGTGATCGTTGATCACCGCCGGGCACCGTTGGGGATAGGTGATGGAGATGGACACGCCGTGTTGTTCTCCGAGCCGACGGCACACGTCGTCTAGGCGTCCTTTGGCCTCGGCTAACTGTTCGGTTGTGAAGGTGCGGAGCGTGCCCGAGATGCTCGAATGCGTCGGCACCACGTTGTTGGCCGTGCCCGCACGGATCAGGCCCGCACTGCAGACGCAGTCCGTACCTTCGAAGTGCAGTCCGTCAACGACTCCAGCTAACTCCGCCAGGAGTAGTCCGGTGGTGCGAATCACGTCACCTTTCGCTGACGGCACCGCACCGTGTCCGCCCGTGCCGTGAAGAGCGAAATGTATGGCATTGGCCTCGGCCATGAGGGTGCCCGATCGGTAGGAAGCCAGTCCTGCCGGAAGCAGCGAGGCCACATGAAAGCCCACCATCCGCCCACCCGCCAGTACCTCCATGGCACCGCCTTCGATCATGGCTTTGGCCCCGCCAAGCGCCTCTTCGGCCGGTTGAAAAACCAGGACGAAGCGGCCGGCCAAGCTCTCGCGGGCTTGGCTGAGGACCCGAGCCGCTCCCAAGAGCGAAGCCACGTGGATGTCATGACCACAGGCGTGCATCAGCCCGTCGACGCTGGAGCGAAAGGGTAGAGCAACCTCTTCGTGCACCGGTAGCGCATCAATGTCGGCTCGCATGACCGCCGTTCGACCCGGGCGAGCGCCGTCCATGACGAAGATGCCACCGGTCTCAGTCGGGCGGGCCAACAGCGAGAAGCCAAGCTCGGCCAAACGAGCGTCAATGATGGCGGTGGTCTCGAACTCGGCAAACGACAGTTCAGGGTGGGCGTGAATCTGTCGGCGGGTGTCGACCATCTCGTCGAACACACCGTCCACGGCCTGGCCCAGGTCTGGAGGCACGAGAGGCGTCATAGCCCCACGCTAAGGGCTGCGGCCGCTCTCCGCCCTTCTTGGGTGCCGGGCGACGTGGTTGGCCTATCGACTGAGGAGATCCTTAGCGATGTGAGTCACCTGGATCTCGTCGGTGCCGGCGTAGATCTGGAAGACCTTGGCGTCACGGGCTAACTGTTCGACGCGGAATTCGGACATGTAGCCGTTGCCGCCGAAAAGCTGCACCGCTTCCATCGCCACCTCGCTGGCGGCTTGCGCCGAGTAGAGCTTCATGGCGGAAGCCTCGGCCAAGGTCAAGGTCTTGCCCGCTTCTGACATCTCAATGTGGCGGAAGACCAGGTTCTCGACGTTGATGCGAGCGATCTCCATGCGAGCCAGTTTGAGCTGGATGAGCTGGTAGTCACCAATGGGCTTGGTCCAGAGTGTCCGGTCCTTGGCGTACGCCACCGAGAGCTTGAGACACTCTTCAATGACCCCGAGCGACATGGCCGCAACGCCAGCCCGTTCGGAGACAAAGTTGTCCTTCGCACTCTGGCGCCCACCCCCGCCCTTCTCCTCTTCGGTCTCGCCCAGCAGACGGTCGCGACCCACTCGGACGTCGGAGCAGAAGATCTCGCCGGTGGGCGAGGAGTGGAGTCCCATTTTGCGGAAGGGCTTCGACTGTTCGAACCCGTCCATGCCCTTGTCGAGCACAAAGGTGAGAACTTTGCGGTTGCGAGGGTCGGTGTCGCTGCCGTCGTCGAGTTTGGCGTAGAAGACCACGGTGTCGGCGTAGGGACCGTTGGTGATAAACGTCTTATTGCCGTTCAAAATGTACTCATCACCATCTCTGCGGGCGGACGACTTCATGCCGCCCAGAGCGTCAGAGCCTGAGTCGGGCTCGGTGATGGCCCACGATCCAATTGTCTCCAACGTCATAAGACTTTGGCCCCAGCGCTCCATCTGCGCCGGCGTGCCCCGCTTCATGATGGTGCCGGCGGCCAATCCGGTGCTGACGCCGAGTGCCGTCACGATGCCGGGGCAGTAGTGGCAAAGCTCGATGATCGGTATGAGCGTCATGGCTGCGTTGCCGCCGCCCTCACGTTTGGGTGGCCCCTCATCGCCCGACTGCTTGCGCTCAAGCTGTCGCTTGAAGTTGTCGCGGGCGATGGCGTCTAAACCAAAGGTCGAGTACAGCTTGCGGATCACCTCATACGGTGGGTTGTCGCCGTGCTCCAACTCGTCAACCTGTGGCTTTATCTCTTCTTCGACAAAGCGCCGAACCGCGTCCCTAATGGCTTCTTGTTCTTGTGTCCACTCGAACATCTCGTCGCTCCTTGACTCTTGTTCGCTCTTCGGCAAGCGACACTGGGCCGCTCAGCTCGGTGATCAGGCTTCAGCTATGCGTCGCAAGGTGTTGGTGTCGGTGTGCTGAAGGATTTCATCGGTCCGCGCGTGTTCGATGGTCGAGGTTTCGTTGTAGGTCATGACGCCGTCTTCGGGTACGTCAATGTGGACCTCGTAGCGCGTGCAACGAGCGGCCGATGCCAGAAATGTGTTGGAGAGGATGCCGTAGATCTCTGAGCCCACTTCGGCCGTCATCGTGAACGACGTGGCATCGGCCGCCGCGGTGCCACCGGCCAGGATGACCGAGCCTCGGGGAATGATGAAACAACGCAGAACTTGGCGTTCTGCTGCGTCCCAGAGCCAGTAGCCCACTTCCGTATGGAAGGGATTCTCCTCTTCGCCCCGCCAGGCCGCCATCCGATAGTCGAGGCCGTAGAGGACCTGCGTGCCGTTCTCAACCGGGCCGAAGGGCTTGAAATCGATGTGCTCGCGATAGGGCGTGTCGGCGACCTCGCCCCTCTCGTTCGAGTACGCCACGTCCATGCCGGACCCGCCTTCCCAGACACCGGCCAACTGGGCCAACGGTCCCCACTCTGATCCCACGCTCATCTCTCGTCCTTTCCGGCGCCAACTTGTACGCCCCCACCATAGGCAGAGACGACCGAGCCAGAGAATCAGCGGCGACCGTCGGCGTGGCGTTGGGTGCGAGACACAATGATGCGTGCCGCGATGAGCAGCGTCAGCACCATGACGACGAGTAGCAACGCGGCGTCGTAGGAGAGGTTCTTGGCCTCTTGGCTGGGCTGGTTATAGAACGTGAAGACCGGATAGGTCAGGTAGGCAATGGGCTGGTGGAACAGCTGCGCTTTCGGCAACGCATTCGTCCAACCTGCGGTGAGCAAAAGCGGCGCCGTCTCACCCCCGGCAATGGCGAGCGCTATGAGCAGCCCGGTCACAATGCCGGGCAACGCCGTCTTGAAGACGACTTTTCTGAGCGTGTAGCCCATCGACATGCCGAGTGCCTCGGCCCCTTCGCGGTAGTTGGTCGGTACCTGGCGCAACGAGGTCTCGGTCGACTTGGCGATGTAGGGCACGACCATGATCGAGAGAATGACCAGGGCGGCAGCCAAGGAGAAGCCCCAATGGAGGCCAACCACCAGAGCCACGTAGCCCACGTAGCCGAGGACAATCGAAGGGAAGCCGGACAAAACATCGGTGGCGGCCCGCAGGAGCCCGCCACTTTGCTTGCCCGACTTCTTCGGCTTGGCCATCTCGGCCAGGTGGAGACCAGCCAAGACGCCGACGGTGCCAGCAATGAAAAAGACCCCGATCATGAGCACGATGGTGCCCAAGATGGCATTTTCCAACCCGCCGCTCGTGCCCTGCGTTGGTGTGGTGAGCACGCTCCACTGCCAGTTCGGCACGGCTCGTACCACGACGCCGCCGACAATCCAGATGGCGGGGGCGAGGACAAGCAGTAAAGCCAGGATCGACCCGATGCGAAAACTCCATTCGCTGACCTTGCGGCGCCTTGTTCCGTTGGACGCTTTGGTTGAGAACATTGTGGTCGCCATGGCCGGTCAACCCCGTCCGAGGGGAGGGCCGAGTTTGCCGCTCCGATTAACGATGACTCGAGCCAGGCTGTTGACCACGACCGAGATGACGGCCAAGACCAAGGCGGCCTCGGCCAGGGTGGCCACGGCAAAGCCGGTGGCGTCGGTCTGGGCCGAGTCCAACTGGTCGACAATGGTGGCTGCGATCGTCGTCATAGGGCCATAGATGTTGCTGGCCACCTTCAAGATGCTGCCCGAGATCATGGCGATGGCGATGGTCTCGCCCAGCGCTCGGCCGAGGCCGAGCACGGTGGCCCCGATGATTCCGGAGCGCACCCAGGGCAGCGTGACTTTGCGTGCCACCTCAAAGTCGGTCATACCGAGCGCTTCCGCGCCCTCTTTCGGCAGCGGAGGTACCTGGAAGAAAAGGTCACGGGCCGTCGAGGTGATGATGGGGATGATCATGATGGCAAGGACCAGGCCCGAGGTGAGAAGCCCCTCGCCGGTGCCAACCGGATTGCGGAAGTAACGGAGAATCGGCACATCGGGCATGTGGTCGGCGATGATCGGATAGACGTGCGTGGGCCATCCACGGTCCAAAGGTCAAGATGCCCCAGAGGCCGTAGATCACGCTCGGGATGCCGGCCAACAGCTCAATGGCAAAGCCGAAGATCCGGGCAATGGCAGGCGGTAGCCGCTCGGTCACGGCAAAGGCCGCACCGAGCGAGATGGGCAGCGCGATGGCGACGGCGATGATCGACGACTGCAAGGTGCCGATGATGAGGGGCCAGGCCCCGTAACTCGAACCGGTGGGGTGGGCGGTCCCGTCGGTATGGGTCACGGTGCCGTACGTGGAACCCGGATTCCATGTTGACCGAGCAAAAAAGCCCCAGCCGTTGACCCGCACCGCTGGCCAGGCTTTGACGGCCAACACAGTCACGGCGAAGACCAAGGCCACCAAAGGCAGGTACACCGCTATCCGTGCGCCGACTCGCCAGGCCCCCTCTTCATGAGAGCGCATCCGGTCGGCCATACGCCGGGCGAAGGACGCCCGACGTATGGCCGGAGGATTAGGCCCGGCTGCCGAGGGCACGGGTGGAACACCCGTGTCACCTTCGACAGCGGTCACTACTACTTAATCTTCTTGATCTGCTTCAAGGACTGCACCACAACCTTGGCGGGCAGCGGTTGGAACTGCACCTCGTCCAAGAACGACGATGTGCTGCCGCCAGTCGGTGAGATGTCCCAGTCGAGGATCGAGCGGATGGCTTGTGCCGTCGACGAGCTGGACTGATTCGCAATGGCGATGGCGTACTCGTAGTTGATGATCGGGTAGCTGTTTTTGGCCGAGCCGTAGATCATCGAGATGACACCGTTGGCCGGGGTCTTCTTCACAAAGCCTGCCGCGGCGGCGTTGATGGTGGCTGGTGAGGCCAACAGGTACTGGCCACTCTTCGACTGCAGCATGGCTTCACCCAGACCGCCGGCCTGTGCCTGGTTCAGGTAGCTGATGCCGAGGTAGGCCACACAACCCGGAGTGGCCTTGCAGCCGCTGAGCATGCCGGAGTTGCCGGTCTCGCCCAGTGCGCCCGGGGCGTTGGGCCACTGCACCGTGGTGCCGAACTGGACCGTCTGTCCCCAACCCGAGGGGTCAGTGGCCGAGAGGAACTGGGTGAACAAGAAGGTGTCACCACTGCCGTCGGAACGGTGCAGCGTCACGATCGGCGTCGATGGGATCTTGACACCGCTGTTGATTTTCGTGATGGCCGAGTTGTTCCAGTTGGTGATCTTGCCCTGGTAGATCGCAGACAGCACTTTGCCGGTCAACTTCAAGTGAGCCGTCACGCCCGGCACGTTGTACTCAATGGTCTGGGCTGAGATCGCCAACGGAATGTTGAGGGCGTTCTTGTTCTGTGAGAGCTGCTCAGGCGACAGGTACGCGTCCGAAGCACCAATGTCGGCGGTGCCGGCCAGGGCCTGGGCGATACCCGCACCAGAACCGGTCGATGCTGTGGTCACGGTGACGGTCGGGTAGGCGTGGCTGTAAGCCGGGCCCCAAAGATTCCACAGCGGGTAGAGCAGTGAGCTGCCAGTCTCACTCAGTGCAGGTGGCCGCAGACGGCGGTGGCTCAATCTTTACCTTGACGGCGGCGTTGGCTGCCGAGGTGCCCAAAATCAGGCTGAGTGTGGTGATCCCGGCCACGAAGGCAGTCGGGACTATTCGCATTGCTCGGAGTTTCCGAGACACAGAAGGTTCCTCCTCTGATTGTTTGTTTATTTGATGTGAAAAACGTGGCGCCAGAGATTTGGTGCGGAGAACTAGCGGGCGGGATCAGCCGATCCGGCCGCTGACGTAACGCTCGGTGTGAGCCTCGCGAGGGTTCTCGAAGATCTGCTCGGTCGGCCCGTGTTCGATGAGCTGGCCCTGGTAGAAGAACATGGTCGAATCGGCCACCCGTCGGGCCTGACCCAAGTTGTGCGTCACCACGATCAAGTGTGAGGGCGGGCGCCAGTTGCTTGATGAGTGCTTCGACGTACTCGGTTGAGATGGGGTCGAGGGCCGAGGTCGGCTCGTCCAAGAAGAGGACCTCGGGTCCAACGGCGAGGGCCCGAGCCAAGCAGAGCAGCTGCTGTTGACCACCCGACAGACGGAAGGGCGAGTCACCGAGACGGTCTTTGACGGCGTCCCAGAGGCCAACCTCACGCAACCGCTGCTCGGCCACCACGTCGAGTTGCTTGCCCTTGGCGATACGATGCGCCTTCACGCCCGCCACCACGTTGTCCTTAATGGACATCGGGAACGGGTTGGGCCGCTGGAACAGCATGCCTACCCGGCGACGCAGCGTCAGCAGATCGCCCGCACCGCCCCAGATGCTCTGGCCGTCCATGGTGACGTCGCCTTCGTGACGGAAGCCGTGGACTTTGTCGTTCATCCGATTGATGGTGCGAAGGAAGGTGGACTTGCCTGAACCCGTCGGTCCGATGAGGGCCGTGATGGTCCCTCGCTGGGAACGTCATGTTGATATCGGTCAGGATGCGGGCATCACCGAAGTTGAGGCACAGCCCCTCGGAGCAGATGACGTCGGCGGGTCGCTCGCGGTCAGGATCGAGTTCGGCCAGTACTGGGTCGATCTGGCCCACTGGCGGCTGGGGGGCCTTGGGCGACAGGGCAGTCATTTCGGCCACGACGGCCTTGGGCTCTTCGGGAGTCATTGGTTCCCCTTTGCCTGGGGCGCCCGGACAGAAGGGTCGACCGCTCGGCGCACGTGGGCGGAAACCTCATAGTCCGACCGTATCCAGGGCACGTGATCGCCTGGTTACCGCCAAGAGACAGGAAACTTATTTGTACGCGAACTGCGTGTGAAACATGTCTTCGAAGCCGATGATCTGGCTCTTTTGACCCAAATTCAGATGCGGTGGTTCACGCCACTTCGGGCCAGGGCGGAAGGACCAATGGCCTCTCGGTGTGCGGTGTCGATGGCGACGACCAGGACGCGGCGCCATCGTGAGGTAGCCAATCCAGGCCAGTGCGGCCAGGCCGCACACGAGCCATCCGGCATATTTGGCATAAGGAACGGTAAAGAGTCCGGCTGTCCCGAGGGTGATGCCGACGCACAGCAACAGCCAACAGCGCAGCAACTCACCACGGTGCGGATGTTCGGGAGGGAGGCAACCGGCCAGAGATTGGTACGGCAACCAGTACCAAGCCACTGGGATGAACCAGGCGCCGACCCCCAACCCTGGGGAGATCTTGGCGGGAAATCCCAGCAGTCGAGCCACCTTGGCGGCCCGGTGTTGGAAGACCAACAGGACAGTCATTGAAGCGGCCCAGAATCCAACGGCCAGATCAGTCAACAAGGTCATATTGCCCGGGAGCTGCGGCGTTGTGTAGGCCTCGTGCTTTTGCGAAGCCCGGATGGAGTGGTCAAAGGCCAAGGCGAAATGGTGCAACGGCACGGCGTTGGTGGAGAAGAGCAGCAAGGTGAGAAGCCACACCGCTCCCAGTCCGAAGGCGCCGAGTTGGCCGGCGTGAAATGAGCGGTGTTCTGCCCCGTAGGCCGTGACGATGTCGCCGGTCGTAGTGACCAAGCCAGTTACTGCTGGCCGAGATGGAGGTGGTGCGAACGTAGGGGCAGGGTCAAGCGCGGCGTGCCACTGATAGCCGTCCCACCAGCGCCGCACGGGCAAGCCGCTCGGGTCGGGATACCACCCTGGAGGTGCACCGGGATAGCGCAGTGGTGGTGTTCCGCTGGCCCCAGGTTGGTCGCTCTGCACCGATGCATCCTGCCAGTCCTTCTGCCAGCGGTCAGACTGAACCGGTGGAAAACACCGCCATCGTCACCATTTTTCGGTCTCGACTCCGGCCTGAGGCTGTAGCGGAGTACGAGCCTCACGCCGCTCGCATCGAAGCCCTGGCTCGGACCATGGACGGGTTCGTGGCCTTTGAGCGGTTCGCCGCCGCCGACGGCGAGCGGGTGTCGATCATCACGTTTGCCGACGAAACTACGCACAATGCTTGGCGGGACCATCCTGCACACCGAGAGGTCCAGCAAATGGGGCGGGACCGTTTCTACGCCACCTTTGACGTCTCGGTCACTGCCCTCTTACGTCGTTCCCGGTTCGAGGCCTGAGCAGCCGCAGTGTCGGTCCCTCCACGAATGACCTAAGGCAAGAGCAACTCGGCCGAGGCCGTCAAGGCGCCGATATGGGCCTCAACGCCGTGCAAACCCGAGTCCATGGTGTTGAGGGAAAGGTGGGTGGCGCCAGCACTGCGCCACCGTTCGAGGTGGCGTTGCATCAAAGTCAGGTCGCCGTTCCCCCATTGCACCCTGCCCTCGAACCCAATCCGCGCGGGATCACGGCCAGCTTCGATGGCGGCGGCCGAGATGATGTCGAGCCCCTCTTCCAATCCACCACCTGGTCGGGTCTGTGGAAACCAGCCGTTGGCCAGTCGACCCACCCGACGAAGCGCGGCCGGTGCCACTCCCCCCAGCCATATGGGGATGGGCTGCTGGATCGGAAGGGGAGCAATGCCGGCACCAGTGATGGTGTGAAAGCGCCCTTGGTAGGTGACGCTCGGCCTGGTCCACAGGGCCCGAAGGACCTCAATCTGTTCTTCGAGGATCGGGGCCCGGTCAGCAAAGTCCACGCCCAGCGCCTCGTACTCGACCGGGTTCCATCCAAGCCCCAGACCAAGCCGAAAACCACCCCTGGCAAACAGGTCGACTTGAGCCGCCTGTTTTGCCACGAGCGGCGGTCTGCCGCTGGGGCGAGATCAGGATCGAGGTGGCGAATTCGAGCGACGTGAAGCCGGCCAAGAAGCTGAACAAGGCAAAGGGCTCGTGGAAGGTGCTGTCGAGGTCGTAGGGGCCAGACCAGTTGTGGTGGACCGTGGTGTCCGCCCCCAGGACGTGGTCGTAGGCCGCCACGTGGGTGTAGCCGAGATCGTCGGCCGCTTGCCCGTAGGCCCGGATCGCTCCGGCGTCGCCACCCATCTCGGTTTGCGGAAACACCACCCCGATGCGCATGCCCCGGTGCTATCACGCCGGAACCGGCTCTGTGGCCGAGTCGCGCCGCTACGGTGGGTGGGTGCGAGTCCGGGTCTTCGTCGAACCACAACAAGGCGCGACCTACGACCAGTTCCTGGCGGTGGCCCGGGTGGCCGAGGCCAACCGCTTCGATGGCTTCTTCCGCTCCGACCACTTCTACCCCATGGGCGGCGACGGGCTGCCCGGACCGACCGACGCCTGGATCACTTTGGCCGGCTTGGCCCGTGAGACCACCCGACTCCGCCTGGGCACCTTCGTCACCTCGGCCACCTTCCGGCTTCCCGGGCCCTTGGCTATTGCGGTGGCCCAGGTCGACGCCATGAGCGGCGGTCGATCGAGCTCGGCCTCGGTGCTGGATGGTTTAGCGACGAGCACACGGCCTACGGCATTCCGTTCCCAGCCTCTGCGGCGAGCGCTTCGATCGCCTGGAGGCTCAGTTGGAGATCGTGACCGGCCTTTGGTCCACGCCAGTCGGTGCAACGTTCAACTACTTCAGTCCCCACTACGAGCTGAAAGACAGCCCGGCCCTGCCGAAGCCGACGCAGATGCCGGGACCGCCCATCATTATTGGAGGTTTCGGGGCGAAGCGGACCCCGAGACTGGCGGCCGATTTGCCTCGGAGTTCAACCTGGCGTTTCACGGGCTCGACGACACCGAGTGCAGTTTCAACGGGTGATCAAAGCCTGCGAAGCGGCCGGCCGGGATCCGGCCACGCTCGGGCTCTCGGTGCGCCCTCACCGTGTGTTGTGGGGCCGACGACGTCGAAGTGGCGAGGCGCGCCGAGCCATCGGCCGTGATCTCGCATCGTTGCAGCACGCCGGGGCCGCCGGCACACCGGGCCAGGTCATCGAGCGCCTAGCCGCCTACAAAGCACTCGGCGCCGACACGGTCTACCTCCAGCTGCTCGACCTTTCCGACCTGGACCACCTTCGCCTGATCAGCGATGAGGTCATCGCCCATCTGCCCTGATGCCGGCGCACCACGACAGCCTAGGAGGAATCTCATGACCATGACCCGAGGCGCAGTGGCTCCCACCGATCGACGGCGATCGTTTGTGGCCGAGGCCGCGACAAAGAACGCCCTCGACCGGACCGTGGGCGGCAGTGGCCGGCCGAGCGGGAGAGTGGGCCCGCACCAGTGCCGCGGCGAGGGCCGATCTGCTCGATCGGGTCCTGGTCGACACGTGGCGCAGCCCAGGGCCTGGTTGGCCGACGCTTGTCGTGGCCAAAGGATCGATCCCGACCTCTCCCGAAGCGGGTGAAGAGCTGTTTGCCGGCGTCGGCACCTTCGTCCGCATGACGCGCCTGTTCCGCGACTCGATCCGTGACATTGCGCGCAACGGTCACCGCACTTCCCCGGACCCATCAGCTCGGGCCGACGACGGACGACTCGAAGGTCCGGGTCTTTCCGGACTCCACCTTTGATCGTGTTCTCTACGCCCAGGCCACGGCAGAGGTCTGGATGCAGCCGGGTATACCGAAGCCGAGCTCGACATCCGGCCAGGCGGCGGCCTACAAGGACCCGGTGGGCCATCAGGGCGTGGCCCTGGTCATTGGTGCCGGCAACGTCGGCTCGCTCGGTCCCCGAGACGTGCTGACCAAACTCTTTGTCGAGGGCAAGGTCGTTGTCCTGAAGTCGAATCCAGTCAACGACTATCTCGTGCCGCACTGGACCAAAGCCTTTCGTCCGTTGATCGACGCTGGTGTCCTCGCCATCGTGACCGGAGGCGCCGAGGTCGGGGTCGTACCTGACGCATCACGGCCAAATCGATGAGGTGCACGTCACTGGGTCCGACAAGACGCATGACGCCATTGTCTTTGGCCCCGGCGAAGCTGGTGCGCAAGCCAAAGCGGACGGGCAGTGCCTACTCGACAAGCCAGTTAGCAGCGAGCTGGGCAACGTGTCGCCCGTCATCATCGTGCCCGGCCAGTTGGTCCGCCGCCGACTTGGTCTACCAAGCCGAGCATGTCGCCACCATGCTGGTCAACAACGCCGGCTTCAACTGCCTGTCCGCTCGAGTCATCGTCACCCACGCCGGGTGGCCTCGACGCGAGGCCTTCCTCGGTGCGTTGTCCCATGCCTTGACGCAGATCCCGACGAGGCGGGCGTACTACCCCGGAGCCGAAGAGCGGCGGGCGCGCTTTGTCGAATCGCATCCAGAGGCCACCAGCCTCGGACGAGCCGCGAGCCGATACCGCTCCTTGGACCTTGATCGACGGCGTCGATCCTGGGCGCGCCGGTGATATCTGCTTCAACGTTGAAGCGTTCTGCGGGCTGACGGCGGAGAGTCCGATGCCCGCCACCTCGACGGCCGACTTCGTGGCTAAGGCCGTCGAGTTCTGTAACGACACCTTGTGGGGCACACTCTCGGCCACGATCATCGTGCACCCGAAGACCTTGGCTGATGGCACCGTGGCTCGAGCCGTCGAAGAGGCTGTGGCTGATCTTCGTTACGGCGCTATTGGCGTCAACATCTGGCATGCCATCGACTTCGCCTTGGGGGTGACGACGTGGGGGGCCTACCCA
Organism: uncultured Acidimicrobiaceae bacterium; assembly: GCA_963803215.1. Classification (GTDB taxonomy): domain Bacteria; phylum Actinomycetota; class Acidimicrobiia; order Acidimicrobiales; family RAAP-2; genus CAWDLP01. The sequence continues at coordinate 17,983 of CAWDLP010000018.1, read as the reverse complement.
GGCCACCAGGTAACCGACATCCAGTCGGGCCGCGGCGTGGTGGGAAACGCCAACATGTTTGACCGGCCACAAAAATCAGTCGTACGCGGGCCGTTTCGAAGCCGGCCCAAGCCGCCCTGGTTTGCCACCACCAAAAATCAGTTGGCCATCATGCACAAAATGGTGGCCTTTGAGGCTGACCCCACACCGCAGAAGATTCCCGGCATCTTGTTGGCCGCTCTCAGGGCTGAGGGACCGGTCGCCCTAGCGGGGACGTGTCTTCGGAGCGACGGTGGTTGTGGGAGCCTTGGTCTCCGAAGACGCTGGCAGCGTGATGCGGGCCAACGTGCTGCCTCCGACGGCAATGCAGTTGGGGGCAACGGCACAGTCGACCCCGGTGAGACCCTGACGGCACGTACTGCGATCGGGGCGTGTGCCACGTCTCGGCTTTGTTACTCGTCGTCACGATGCCAGCCACCGGGGTCAACTGAGTGGCGTCGACGGGCATGGTCCACGTGGTGCCGACGGCAACGCAGGAGGCCAGACCGAGACAGGAGATGCCGAAGCCATCGTTGAGTCCTGTGGGGATGGCGGCCGTGGCCCAGGTCTGCCCCCCGTCTTCGCTGGTCAGCGCCACGCCACTGCCCGGCACGATGTCACTGTCGGTGGTCGTGTTGGTGCCGACGGCCACGCACGACTGCCGCGGTCAGACACGCCACGGCATGAAGCAGCCCCGTGCCGGCCGGGCACCATGCCGGCCGACCAGGTCATCCCGCCTGTAGTTGTCACCGCAATAGTGCCGTTGGCGTGTCCCGGACTGGTCGGCGTGTAACCGGCCACCATGCAGTCCTGCTCGGTTGGGCAGGTGAGTCCTCTCGCTCCCGTGAAACCGGCGCGGCAGCGAACCGCCCCGTTGCCAGACTCGGCCAGCGTCTGAGGTGACGGCAGGCCAGTAGAGGCTGCCATCGGTGGCGAGAGCCACACAGTTCGAGGTGGAAAAGCATTGGACGGCGACGACGGAGACCGCACCCGACGGTGAGCCCACCGAGGTCCAGACCTTGCCGCCGTCCCTCGTCACGAGGACCAAGCCGACGGTGGGAATGGCGTTGGTGGTGCCGACCGCCATGCAGGTCGCCTTGTCGGCGCACGAGATGCCGCTCAACGCAGCCGTTGCGGCCAGTTGGATGGGCTGTGCCTCCCACGTTGTCCCGCCGTTCTTGGTGGCATCGATGACAGTGGGTGGTGGCGGCCCGGTCGAGGTCCCGAAACCCGCACCCGGGTTGGGGGTGCCGACGGCCCAACAGTGGTCGGCGTCGGCGCATGAGACGGCTTCAAGTTGACCAGAGCCCGCCGGGGCAGGCTGCCCGGTCACCGTTATGGGTGCTGACTTGGCCCCGGCACTCGTGATGAGCGTCGAGCTGTCGCCTGCTTTGGACGAGCAACTGGCAGCGACCAGTACGACGAAGGCAAGGCGCGCCTAGCGCCCCCATGCGGGAAGCGGCGGTCCGCAGCGGGACGCGGGAGCTGGCTACGAGGCCGTTGCGCATGACCGGTCCACGGGGTGCCGACTCTAGTTGGAGCGTGGCATCGTTCCCGCTCATTCACCCTTTTCGCCCTCCGTCGGGATCGATAGGGGTGCGCCGTCTTGGGCCGTCGTCGCCGTTCCAGGTCGGGATCGAGAGGGTGACAGAGCCCCGGTCCCCGCAATGGCTACCCTCGGTCGGTGCATTGGGATTGGGTGGACCCCCTGTTGATCGTCTTGATGGCGCTCGCGGCCCTTCACGGCCTTCGGGTTGGCGCTCTGACCCAACTGCTCACGTTCGGCGGATTCTGGATCGGCTTTGCCTTGGGCGTCTTGTTATCGGTCACCGTGTTCAGCTCTGTACACACCAACGGGGTCAAAGCAGCTCTGGTCGTGGCGCTAACGCTCGGTCTGGCCTCACTGTGCGGGGTGTTCGGCCGCGTCCTTGGGAGCTGGAGTAACGCCACGTTGCGTCGTCATCACTTGAGCAAGGTCGACTCGGCCTTTGGTGTGGGCGTGGCCCTCGTGGCTGTGTTGCTCTCGGCCTGGTTGGTGGCCAATGTGGTGTCCTCCTCGTCAAGCCGCTACACCGCGCTCAGTCAAGCCGCCAGCAAGTCGGACATTCTGCGGGCCATCGATAACGTCTTGCCACCGGCACCGAACGTTCTTTTGAAGGTGCAGAGCTTCTTGAACGAGCAAGGTTTCCCCCCGGTCTTTGCCGATCTCACGCCCGCTCCGGCCACGCCGGTGGCCCGACCAACTTCGGCCGAGACCCAGGGCCTGGCTGACCCCGCCGTGTTCTCCACGGTCAAGGTGGAAGGCGTGGCCTGTAACGAGCAACAAGAAGGCTCGGGTTTTGTGGTCGGACGCAACCTGGTGGTGACCAACGCCCACGTGGTGGCCGGCGAAGCATCGACCCAGATCATCGAAGGTTCGACCGCCTACAAGGCCGTGCCGATTGCTTTTGACCCCAATCTCGATCTTGCCGTCTTGCGCACCAAGGCCCCACTTGGGCCGGCCCTTACCCTCGCTCCGACCATCGTGGCTCGAGGGACACAAGCCGCCGTACTGGGCTACCCCGAAGACGGGCCGCTGACCGTGGATGCCGCCGGCATCGCTACCAATCTCACCGCCACCGGTCGAGACATCTACAACCAGGGCCTCGTGACCCGCGACATCTACCAGATCGACGCCGCCATCAGACCAGGCAACTCGGGTGGACCGCTGATGGGTCCGGGCGGCCAAGTGGTAGGTGTGGTCTTTTCACGTTCGACCACCGACCCCGGGGTGGGGTATGCCCTCAGTTCGCCTGAGGTGCTGACCCGCTTGCAGCAGGCTGAGACCCATACGACCGGGGTCTCAACCGGCGCTTGTACGACCGACTGAGCTCTCGCTCGGGACGGTCGCTGCGACCAGTCCCATTTTTGAGCCGGCGTGACCTCGAACCCGGCCCGAAAGCCGACGCGGCAGACTGTCCACCATGACACTGCCCATTGAGGACTATGCCGTGATCGGCGATCTCCACACCGCCGCCATTGTCGGAACCAACGGCTCCATCGACTGGCTTTGCCTGCCGCACTTTGACTCGGCCTCGGTCTTCTCTCGGCTCTTGGGCACCGATGATCACGGGTACTGGCAGATCGCACCCGAGGGTGGCGACGACGCCGTGACGACGGTGCGCCGGCACTACCGCGACGAAACCTTGGTGTTAGAGACCGAGTTCGAAACTGCCACCGGCACGGTTCGCATCACCGACTGCATGCCGGTGCGCGAAGAACACCCTCAGGTCGTCCGACTGATCGAAGGCGTCTCTGGCACCGTCCAGATGCACATGGAGTTGGTTGTGCGCTTTGGCTACGGCGAGACCGTGCCCTGGGTCACGGCGGGTGGGGGGTTGCTCCGAGCTACCGCCGGACCCGACTCGTTGGCGCTGTGGAGTCAGGTCGAGACCAAAGGCGAGAACATGCGGACGGTGGCGGACTTCGCGGTGCGCCAGGGCCAAGAGCTCCCCTTCATCCTCACCTATCACCCCTCCCACGAAGCACCTCCACGACCAGTTGACGCCTGGTATGCCTTGGCCACTACCGAGGCCTATTGGAAAGACTGGTCGTCGCAGTGCACCATCGAAGGCAAGTACCGAGATGCAGCCCTTCGATCACTCATCACGTTGAAGGCGCTGACCTACGAGCCCACGGGCGGCATCGTGGCCGCCGCCACGACCTCGCTACCTGAGGCCCTCGGGGGCAGCCGCAACTGGGACTACCGCTACTGCTGGCTCCGAGACGCCACCTTGACCTTGGAGTCGCTCATGCGGGGTGGTTTTCACTTAGAAGCCATGGCCTTTAGGAACTGGCTCCTTCGTGCCGTGGCCGGTGACGTCACCAAGCTGCAGATCATGTACGGGCCGGCTGGTGAACGTCGGTTGGAGGAGTGGGAAGCCGACTGGTTGCCGGGTTACGAGGGCTCAGCGCCGGTGCGTATTGGCAACGCTGCGTCGGGGCAGTATCAACTCGACGTCTACGGCGAGGTCATGTCGGCGCTCTACTCAGCGGCCCGCAGCGACGGTGTCCACAGCCGCTCGGTCTGGAACCTGCAGGTGCAGTTGATGGACGTTGTGGCCAAAGGCTGGAGAGAGCCCGACGACGGCATCTGGGAGGTGCGGGGACCGAGGCGCCACTTTGTCCACTCCAAGGTCATGGCTTGGGTGGCGGTCGATCGTGCCGTGCGCACCATGGAGGAGTGGCCCGCCTTGGAGGGTCCCTTGGAAGAGTGGCGCGCGCTGCGCCAAGAGATCCACCAAGAGGTGTGTGACCAAGGCTTTAGCCAAACGAAGAAGGCCTTTACTCAGTCCTACGGCTCTGACGATCTCGATGCCAGCGTCTTGATGATTCCTTTGGTGGGTTTTCTTCCCGCCACCGACGAGCGTGTGGTGAGCACCGTCGAAGCGATTGGCCAAGAGTTGCTCGACGGTGGCTTCGTGCTGCGCTACAAGACCGCAGCGGACGGGGCCGTTGATGGGCTCGTCGGCCGTGAAGGCGCCTTCTTGGCGTGCTCGTTTTGGTATGTCGACTGTCTGCACATGATTGGTCAGGTGGATGAGGCGGCTGAAATGTTTGAGCGACTCTTGGCGCTGCGCAACGATCTCGGTCTTTTGTCAGAAGAGTACGACCCAGTCACCAAGCGCCTCATTGGAAACTTCCCTCAGGCCTTCTCTCATGTCTCGCTCGTGAACTCCGCCTGCCGGCTGAGCGGGCAGGATCCGATTGACGATCTCAAGACCGATCAGGCCAAATCCACCAAGTTCCGTCGCATCCTGGTCGACAACCTCGGTGGAACTCTGGCCGCGCTCAATCGGGCTGGTATGAGAACTGGTCACACCATGCCGACCACGGCCAGCGATCCACCGTTCGAATCAACGCCCCAATGAAACACAACGGTGAGATGACTAACGTCTCGACGTAACAGACCGAGGGGCGACCAGCTCATTGCATCGTCTTGTTCTTCGATCCAACTGTGAATGATTTCGTACCCAAATTGAGGAGTTGTCCATGAAGGCACTGACGCTCATTCCACTGAAAAGTGGCACCGCCGAACTCTCCGAGGTCGAAGAGCCCCCCGAGACCGACGGACCCGTTCTGGTCGAGACCATCGCGGTTGGTATCTGTGGCACCGACATCGAGATCCTGTCCGGGGCCTACGGCTGGGCCCCGCCCGGCCGCGAGCGTCTGATCCTCGGCCATGAATCGCTTGGTCGCGTCATGGAAGCGCCGTCCGACTCGGGCTTTGTCAAAGGAGACCTCGTCGTTGGCATCGTGCGCCGGCCCGACCCCGTGCCGTGTGCCAACTGTGCGGTGCTCGAGTGGGACTTCTGTCGCAACGGTCTGTACACCGAGCGCGGCATCAAAGAGCACGACGGCTATCTCTCCGAGCGCTATCGCATCACGCCGGACTTTTTGGTCAAAGTCGACCCCGGCCTCGGTACCCTCGGCGTCTTGTTGGAGCCAACCAGCGTGGTGGCCAAGGCCTGGGAGGAAGTTGACCGGGTCGGATCTCGGGCCCATTGGGATCCAAAGACGGTCGTGATCACCGGAGCGGGCCCGATTGGTCTCTTGGCTGCGCTCCTCGGCGTCCAACGCGGCCTCGAGGTCCATGTCATCGATCAGATGGAGACCGGGCTGAAGCCCGACCTTGTCAACGATCTCGGTGCGCACTATCACGCTGGCACCATCACGCAGGCCTGTCCCAATCCCGACGTTGTCATCGAGTGCACCGGGGTCTCATCGCTGGTTCTCGACGCTATGGAACACATCGGCACCGGCGGCGTGGTGTGTCTAACTGGTGTCTCTTCAGGCGGCCACACCGTCACGGTGGATGAGGGTGCACTGAACCGCTCGATGGTGCTCGAAAACGTGGCGGTTGTTGGTTCGGTCAACGCCAACAAGCGGCACTATGAGGCGGCGGCGGACGCACTGGCCCAGGCCGACCACGCCTGGTTGGACCGAGTAGTGAGTCGGCGCGTGCCGTTGGCCCAGTGGGAAGAGGCCATCAACCGCCAGCCTGATGACGTGAAGGTCATCGTCGAGGTCGCCGCCCGTTGAGCGAATCGCACCAGCATTCGCACCCGCACTCCCACCATCACGGAGAGCGTGGGGCCGATGAACCGTCTGTCGCATCCAATCCGGCTCGCTCCATTGGACCAGGCGTGTTGGAAATTGACACCTTGCTCGGAGGGTGGGAACGCGTCACGGCCGGGTACCTGGTCGAAGGCCCTGCTCCCGTTCTGGTTGAGACCGGCAGCCAATCGTCCGTGCCGGTCTTGCTGGCCTCGTTAGCCACTCTCGGTCTTGGGCCCAACGACCTCGCTGGGGTGGTCGTCACACATATTCACCTCGATCATGCCGGCGGCGTAGGCGACGTGGCCAAAGCGTTTCCAAACGCCACGGTCTACGTGCACGAGAAAGGAGCCCGGCACCTGGCTGATCCGACCCGGTTGGTCGATTCGGCCGCCCGCGTCTATGGACCCTTGCTTGACTCGCTCTACGGACGCCTCGACCCCACGCCTTCGGAACGACTCCATGTCCTGGCTGACGGCGAGGAGATCATGATCGGACCGGGACGCACCTTGACCGCCGTCGACTCTCCTGGTCACGCCAAGCACCACCTCGGGCTGCACGACTCTGAGAGCGGCATTCTCTTTGCCGGCGACGCCGTTGGGGTAAAGCTGCCTGACGGCGGCGTACTCCGACCCTCCACGCCACCGCCAGACTTCGACCTCAGCCAAGCGCTGCACTCTCTTGGACGGTTCGCCGAGCGACGCCCAAGCGGCATTGCCTTGGCGCACTACGGGCTGCTGGATCAACCAGACGACCTCTTGGCCGAAGCCGACGGGACGCTTCGCCTCTGGGCCGAGACCGCCGAGGCCGCGTTTAAGCGCGGCGATGACATTGCTGACGCGCTCTCGGCGCGCTTCGATCCACTGATGGGTGAAATCGATCCCGAACACGCCAAGAAGCTCGAAGTGATGAACGGGGTGCACTCGAACGCGGCGGGATTCCGTCGCTGGCTCGAGAAGAAACAGACACCCGCCGGGTAGGGCGCTCTCGGTCAACCTCCTCGCCCAGTCCATTGCCCGGCGCACTGCGAGAAGCACGACCGCCCTTGACATGCAACCGAATGGGTGCTTATAGTTAGGCAACCAAAAGGGTGCATAATGACGGCGATGACGGAAACCCGGCTTGGACCGTTGCACCACAGCAACCTGGGAGAGATCGTTCCCAGATCGAGAGGAGCAAAGATGCCAACAATTCGACACCGCATCGGCGTCTCGGCCTCACCGGCGGACGTCTATCGGTTCGTGGGAACGGTTCCGGGTCTGGCGCAATGGTGGACCCCCGAGGTGACCGGCGACAGCCAACTCGGGGGAACGCTTGCCTTCTCGTTCGGCGGCCCAGAGCCGGCCGCAATCATGGCGGTCACCGAGAACACCGCAGAAAAATGCGTGCGTTGGCGCTGTGAGGAAGGTCCCGCCGATTGGGTTGGAAGCGAGATCACATTCGAAATCACGTCGATGGGAGACGAAACTGTCCTGCTCTTCACGCACGCCTGGACCGAGGCTGATGCCTTCATGTATCACTGCAGCACCAAATGGGGGTATTTCCTCTTGGGCCTCAAAGCTGCTCTCGACGGTGGGGAAGCGACACCCTTCCCTGGTGATCTGAAGATCAGCGCGTGGGGCTAACCACAGCGTGAAAGCGGTGAGCGTTGGAAGGTAGCGAACGAGGACGAGAGGAGGAGGCATCGGCCTCTGATGGCGTCTTTCGTGCCCTGGCCGATCCGAGCCGCAGACAGTTGCTCGACCGTCTCAACGATTCGGGTGGACAGAGCTTGCGTGAGCTCTGCGTGGGCCTCGACATGACGCGTCAGTCGGTCAGCAAACATCTGGCGATTTTAGAGAAGGCCAACTTGGTGGCCGCGGTGCGACGCGGCCGCGAGAAGTTGCACTATTTGAACGTGGCGCCGATCCAAGAGATGGCTGAACGCTGGATCGACCAGTTCGATCAGGATCGAGTTTCCGCCTTGTCGGATCTCAAAACCGCATTGGAGAGCAACGCAGTGGAAAAGCCAACGTTCGTCTATGTCACGTACATAAAGACCACACCGAAGAAGCTCTGGCAGGCCCTGACTGAGCCCGCCTTCACCCTGCGTTATTGGAGGAAACACGCCTTCGAAACGGATTGGGCTGTTGGTTCACAGATGACATGGATTCGCGACGGTCTTCGCATTGAAGATCCTGAGCAAATCGTGTTGGAGTCCGACCCCTATCGTCGCCTGTCCTATACGTGGTTGACGTTTACTCCCCAGTTCACTGAGGCCGTTGGGTTTAGCGACGAGTTCATCGCCAAGGCGACGACGGAGCCTCGGTCAAAAGTGGCATTCGATCTCGAACCGGTAGGAGAGATGGTAAAGCTCACCGTGGTGCACGACGGCTTCGATCAAGGCAGCGCCGTCCTAGAGAGCATTGGCGGCGGATGGCCCATCGTGCTCTCTGGTTTGAAGTCTTTGCTGGAGACGGGAGAGGTCGAACCGTTTTAGTCCGGCCGAGATCCAACCTGATCGGCAGAGTCGAACGAGGGAACGCAAAACGCCCGAGACGAGGCCCGGGCGTTTTTGCCAAGATCAGAGATCGAGTCTCAGTCGATGCGCATCTTGGCGCGCAACTCTTCTTGGCGGATCTCAAAATCATCCTGCGAGATACGGCCGTCGGCTAGGTCCTCGTGCAGACGTGCGAACTCTTCAAGCACAAGGGCTTGATCGACTTCAGGTTCAACCGCGGCGACCTCGTCGTCCGGATTGGCCTTGTCTTCTTTACGAGCTATGCGGTCCTCTTGCTTGCTCCGGGCCTTGTCGCGTTTTGCTTGGTCACGTTGCAGCTTGCCGAATGTGGATCGAGGTCGTGCCATAGGTCTCCTTCTCTAGCGGCCGACGCCTGGCTACAGGCAGTCTGACCCGGGATGGCGGGAGCAGAATCGTTCAGGCTGTTGCCTGACGTAGGGATTTGTCCCGAATGCCAGCGGCAGCATCGGGTCGGCTGGCTGCGTCGTCTCGCTCCACCGTATTCATCAGCCCGCCCCCCTTCTCTGTCTCGCCCACTTCTCTTGGTGCTTTTTGCTTCTGGTTCTTGAAAACTGCTCGGCCCTTGCGGGCCGGGGTCAGCGGCTTCGACCGCCACCAGCTTGGGCCGGACGACGACGTCGAGACTGACCCGGACGACCTTGTGCCCCGCCAGTGCTTCCGCCGCTGCCGTTCCCGCCACTGTTGTGGGAACGGTTGTGGTTGGGACGACCGCGCGAAGGACCGTTGCGGCGGGGGGGACGACTTGTCCCACCACCACTGTGGGAGTTCGCCTCCAGCTGGTCGGCCGAGATCAACTTCTGGGGCTCGCTCTTGCCCGTCTTGCCGCCCGCTTCGGGGAGGCTCAAGCCGGGTCGAAGTCCGAGGGTGCGTTGCAGATTCTTGACCACGCCGCGCACATCTTCGGTCACGAGTGAAACCACGGTGCCATTGTTGCCAGCCCTTCCGGTGCGACCAGAGCGGTGCAGGTAGTCAGTGGCGTCGTTGGGCGGGTCAAAGTGGATGACGCATGGGAGGTCGTCCACGTGGATGCCGCGGGCGGCCACGTCGGTCGCCACCAAGGCGTTGGCCTTGCCTGAGCTGAAGGCGGCGAGCGCACGTTCGCGCTGACCTTGGGTGCGGTCACCGTGGATAGCCACCGCAGACACACCAGCGGCACCCAGTTGGCGAGCCACCCGGTCTGCCCCGCGCTTGGTGCGGCAGAAGACGACGAGCCCGACCGTGCTGGTGCACGAGGCCAGCGGCCAAGTTCACCCTGTTGGCGCGGTCAGCGTCCCAGAAGTGGTGCGACACATCGCCCGTGCTGGCTTCATCGCCGACAACGTCGTGGCGAACCGGGTCACGTTGGTAGTTGCGAATTACCGACTCGACTTCACGGCCGATGGTGGCGCTGAAGAGAAGAACCTGCCGCTCGGACGAGGTGAGGTCCAACAGACGGCGCACCGCCGGAAGAAAGCCCATGTCAGCCATGCGGTCGGCCTCGTCCAAGATGACGGTTGTCACATCGGAGAGACGAAGGGTGCCCTGGGCGACCAGGTCCTCTAGGCGACCAGGGCAGGCCACCACGATGTCGACGCCGCGCTCGAGCGCTTTTCGGGCCGGGCCGTAGCCCGTGCCGCCGTAGATGGCGATGATGCGTCGGCCCTTGTCGCCGGCCAGCATGGCCAGTTCGTCGTGGACCTGAGCGGCCAGTTCACGGGTTGGGACGAGCACCAGGCCCTTCGGGCGACGTGGGGCGGCACCACTTGAGCGGGTCACCACGGCCACGCCAAAGGCCAGGGTCTTGCCTGAACCAGTAGGGGCTTTGCCACAGACGTCGCGGCCAGCCAAGGCGTCAGGAATTGTCGCCTCTTGAATCGGGAACGGGCTGGTAATGCCTTGCTCGTTCAAAAGGGCGACCATACGGGCAGGGACGCCCAGGTCTGAAAAGGAAGAAGTCACGGTACTCCAGTCGAGTTGAAAAAAGGCCAACTCGAACTTGGAACTCGAATCAGGCCCCACCGGCTCCGTGGCCGGCGGCCGGTCAGCGATATTACGACCGGATGAAGAAATGATAGCAGATTCTCAGGCACTTCCTAAGGTCGCCGACAAAGAAATAGCGGAAATTCCCAATAAAACGAGCATATTCTGCGCGCATCGGAGAATCGCTCGTTCGCTAGATAATGTGTCCTTCGGCCCCGGTGAAGAGGGCAGCGCCGTCTTCTCCAGTGGCTTTCTGCGGCGGCGGTTGTGCGACCCGCCGAGGAGGAACGGCGTCGCCACGGTGCCGGTCGCCGACGAAGACGGCCGCCATCAAGAAAGGCCAAGTGATAGCCCGACAGTAAGGAGTTCGACCGGTGGGTGTCCGGCTGGCGATCAACGATCTTGGTCTTGTTGGCGGCCAGCGTGGCCAGCACGGCCAGACCAATGGCGGCCGACATCTGCATGCGACACGTTGACGATGCCCGAACCGAGGCCGGCATCGTCGACCGGGATCTCCGACATACCAATGGTGAGCAAGGGGATGAAGGCGGATCCGGCGCCCAGACCAACGAGATGAAGGCGGGAAGAAGCACCTCGGCGTAGTTGGCGTGCGGTCCGGCCATGGCCAAGAGGACCAGACCGATGGTGGCCAGAGCCATGCCCGGCATCAGGACCTTCATGGGGCCGAATCGGTTGACCAGACTGGCCGTGATGCCGGCCGAGAGCGCCGCCACCGTCAGGGCGATCGGGAGAAAGGCCAACCCGGTCTTGAGCGGCGTGTAGTGGAGGACGTGCTCCAAGTAGAGGGCGCCCGAGAAAGAAGGTGGCGAACATTCCCGAGGCCAGAAACGCTCGGACGATGCTCGAACCGGTCAGGCTCCTGATCTTCAAGATCCGCAACGGCATGATCGGATTCTTGAGCCGGGATTCCAGGACGAAGAAGCTCGCAAACAAGACGACGGCGATACCGCCAAAGATGAAGGGTGTGCGCCGAGCCCCAGCCGTAGGTGGTGCGGTCACGATGGCGTAGATCCCGATCATGAGGACACCGTGATCAGGATCGAGCCGACGATGTCGACGCCGTTTCGGATACCGAGGCCAGCGTTCTCGTCGATCAGCATGCCGGCCCAAGATGACGGTCACGACGCCGATGGGCACGTTGATGAAGAAGATCCAGTGCCAGTTGATGGTCTGGGTCAAGACGCCGCCGAAGAGAAGTCCGATCGAACCTCCGCCGACGGCCACGAAGATGTAGGCGCTCATCGCCCGGCCCGCTCGGCTTTGTCGGGAAACTCCGTGACGATGATGGCGATGATGACCGACGATGAGAGGCCCCCGATGCCCTGGATGAAACGGCCCCCGATGAGCATGGCCTGGCTGGTGGCCACCCCGCACACGATCGAGGACAGGGTGAAGAGGGTGACGCCGCCCAGGAACACTTTCTTGCGCCCGATCAGGTCGCCCAGCCGGCCGGCCATGAGGAGGAAGCTGCCGAAGGAGATGAGATAGGCGTCGACCACCCAGGTCAGATTGGCTTGGGTGAAGCGGAGGTCGCGCTGGATGGCGGGCAGCGCCACGTTGACGATCGACCCGTCCAGGGCGTTCATCATCATGGCGAGACAGACCACCACTAGGGCGATCCAGCGCCGGCGGTTGGCCGTCTGGCTCATGGGGACTCAGAGACGGACTGCATGCGGGACTCCTGGGGTGATGCGGAGCATCGGCCCAGACCGGGGCGGACGATTGGTACACACCTTATCAGGGATAATCACCGAGTTAATGACGGTTACAACTACGGGATCGTCACCATATTGAGGTATGATGGCCGCGTTATGGACGCCTCGCCGACAGGTTCAATCGTGCTCCTAACCCGGCTTGCTCGCGTGGTCTATCGGCGCAGCACCGTCGATTTAGTGGGATTGAACTTGAAGCAGTTGGGCACATTGGCCTTCTTGCGTGACCACCAAAGCGCCACGCAGCAGAGTTTGGCCGAAGCGCTCTGCATCGATGCCAACAACTGCGTCCTGTTGTTGAATGAGATGGAAGCCGACGGTTACCTCGAGCGCCGTCGGGACCCCACGGATCGGCGCCGTCACCTGGTTGAGATCACCCAGCTCGGGAGTAAGGCTCTGACTGAGGCCGAACACGCCCAGGAGAGCATTGAAGACGAAGTGCTCGTCGGCTTGAATCAAAAAGAGCGTGTGGCCTTCCGCCAACTTCTTGGCAAAGCGGTGGAGAACCTTCCCCCCGTTGTTTCCGAGCACTAACGAGCTGGCCAACCCAATCGTCAAGCCGGGCGACGTTTTTTGCGCCAGAGCACGTCCTACCTTGGGAGGCACACGAACCAATGGTCGTGCCAAGGGGGAGTCAGAGATGGGCAAAGGGCAACACTCGAACTCTGGTGGCAAGGCCGACGGCCCTCACGGGTTTTCCGTGCACTCGGACCGTAAAGCCACTCGTCGCAAGCTGACGCTGGCCGGCGTGGCGGTGGTCGTGACGGCCGCCGTCGGGTTGGGAATTTCCGTGGTGACGACATCGAACGTGGCCACGGCGTCCGTCGCTGTTTCATCTCTCAACGTGCTTGGACATATGAAAGCTGCGCCCGCACCGGGGCCACTTGGACCCGAAGGTGTGCCGATTCCAAAGGGAGAGCCGTTAGCCACGACGACCCATGCCGTGACGGGGCAAAGCGTGAGCGGGATCATGTGCGCCACCACCGAGCAGCTGGTTTTTCACGTCCACACGCATCTCACGATTTTTGTGAATGGTGTGGCCAAACAGATCCCCTACGGCATTGGCATTCCCGGGGCCCAGACCGAGTCCACTCCCTCGGGTCCGTTCGTCGACCAGGGCAGTTGCTTTTACTACCTGCACACGCACGCGGCCGATGGCATCATCCACATCGAGTCGCCGGTCCAACGGACGTACACGCTCGGCAATTTCTTCGACGAGTGGGGACAGCCTCTGTCACGCCATCAAATTGGACCGACGCACGGCAGAGTAGTCGCCCTTTATAACGGTCGGGTCTACAAGGGCAACCTTCGGTCGATGCCGCTGGGCCGCCATGTGCAGATCCAGCTCGACGTTGGTACTCCGTTAGTGGCCCCCGAAAGAATCACATTCCCTCCGGGGCTCTAGGCCAGCCGATACTAGAGAGGTCACTAGGGTTACCTCAGTGCCCAACTCGACCTCACGACCCGCTCCATTAGCCATCTGGCATCTGCTGGTCGAGGAACACAATCCTTCTGGCCTGGACGACCTTTTGGCCGACGACGTGGTCTTTCATTCGCCCGCTCTCTTCTCGCCTCAAGTGGGCAAAGCGTTAACCACGGCCTATCTCACCGCAGCCCTTCAGGTCTTAGGACCGACATTGCGTTACGTCGACGAGTGGTATGGCGAACGGAGCGCAGTCTTGGAGTTTCAAGCAGATCTCGAGGGAACGACCGTGCACGGCATTGACATGATCAGGTGGAACGACGACGACCGAATTGTTGATTTCACGGTGATGGTCCGTCCCTACCGCGGCCTTGAGAAAGTCATGGAGTTGATGGCGAAGAAGCTCGGCGAATTTGAGTAGCTAGTCCGAATCAGGGCGCTCCTCAACTCAATGGGCACCATCGGCGTGTGACGACAGTGAGCAGCATCGACGGCTCGCTGTTGCGAAAGCTGGTCCTCGACCCAACCATCTGCGAATCCCGTGAACCCAAGACATCGGTCTCCGATGTCTTGAGATCACGGTCTCCGATGTCTTGAGACATCACGTGGCGGAAGAGGTGGGATTCGAACCCACGGTACCCAGGAGGCACAACGGTTTTCGAGACCGTCCGATTCGGCCGCTCTCGCACTCTTCCGTCGAAGAGATTAGTCCTGGTCGCAACTCCTAGCGGCGCTCGGAGAAGAACGAAGTGAGCAGGTCGCCGCATTCGGCCTCCCGGACCCCTCCAGTGACTGCCACTTCATGATTGAGACGGGGGTCCGCACACAGGTTGTAGAGCGATCCGGTCGAGCCAGCCCGAGGGTCTGAGGCCCCGAAGACGACCCGCTTGACCCGGGCCGCCACCAGAGCACCGGCACACATGGGGCAGGGTTCGAGGGTGACGACGATGTGACGTCATCGAGCCGCCAATGGCCCAGTCGCTCTGCCGCATCACGAATGACAAGGATTTCGGCATGGGCCGTGGGGTCTCCCGTTCCTTCGCGCTCGTTGTGACGAGAGGCCACCACGTCTTCGTCAAAAAGGGCAATGGCCCCGACGGGTACTTCGCCCTCTTGTCTCGCCATTTCGGCCTGCGACAGGGCAAGGCCCATGGCGTCGTGGTCGGAGACGGGCGCGGTCGGTACCATTTGGCGGAGGCGGTGGGATTTGAACCCACGGTTGCTTTCACAACACACGATTTCCAATCGTGCCGATTCGGCCGCTCTCGCACGCCTCCGGGCCGCCTGGCCTTCATCCACGCCTTTACGCCAAACATGACCGCGCGATCCCACGCAATTTTCAGGAAAAACCAACGGGAAAACCGGCTTTCAGGTTAGTTTTCAAGGGTTAAGAAATGGCGCAGTTTTGCCTGGCCGGCCGGGCTATACGGCCTTCCGAACCCATGGAACTCGCTTGTTCGGTCTGATTAAGAAACCCGCTGCACGGATCGCGCGTATATTCATTCCGTAGAATTACGGAATTTTGCGGGGGGTGACCGCCTCCAGGCGGGCGGTCACGGCATGGTCGAAATCCTTTAAAAACGATCGATCAGATCTGCCGCGCGGACATGACGCGCCCGTTTTTCGCCAGCAGTTCGCGCAATTCCCTGATCGGCGGGAAGACTTCCTGATTCCAGTCGGCGCCTTGCGCGTCGTAAGCAGCCTGCTCCATTTCGACGATGACGCGGTCTTCCTCGAACACGCGATTGGTGAACCAGGTCAAAACCGGCCACGCTATATCGAGGATGCCGGGTATTTTCGGCCGGCGGACCGAAAGGTGAATGAACGACCTGTTTTTCCGCTGCTCGGCATCGACCGGGGTATAACCAAGCCAGACGTACAAAGATGGTTCGGTGGCGCCCGACGAAAAAAACCGCAGCGTCTGGTGCGGATACTCCGTGCGGATGGTCATGAGGTCGCGCGGCTTGGACGTGTCGGACCGGAAGCCGCCCGTGATCAGGGATTTCGCCAAGCGGCGGCTTCTGGCCCGGCCGCGTGAAAGTGTAGTCGAGCTCCATCCAGCCATCGCCCGCGCGCCTGCCGAGATAGCGCGGCGCAAAAGCATCGATCCAAATACAAACTAATGAATAACAATCGTTCTCATTACATTTCGGTCAACATATAGTTGCGACTCTTTTTCGTTTCTTATCGTATAACAATCGTCTATCGGTCACATTAAACGATACGACGAAGAGTTTAGAAGAAATTCAATGAACTCGTAACGAATAGCGATCGGTTTTTAACGATTTTCTCTATTTCGATGTTAACCGTGTCAACATTGTCTCCCGATGATTCGATAAAAATTCGTAATTGCCCTCGACAGAATACGACTGATGCTCTTTATAAAAGACTGCTACATCAAAAGTGCTTATTTTAGCTTCTTCTATAATTTGAAATCAGAGTCATTTCATTTGTAAGTACGTGAAAACTTGAAAAACTACAATCGAGCAATTATTATGATTGATAAGAATGTTCAATTCGCGTGCGCGTCCGAAAATAATCTGTGTGAAAGTGTCGTATGCTTAATCGGATTATTGCATCAGCGATGACATTTTCTTTTGGTTTATTTTCACAGCAGATATTTCGACAATTGCAATTGCCAATTTTGTTGTTAATTTCGCAAAAATATTGTAGTGTAACAATTATTTTGTGGTAGTAATTGTAATGTAACAATTTTTTGGTGGTACTTTTTCAGGCGACCATTCGTTACGCTTCGCATTCAACTATTATCTCTCTGTATAAAACTGAGCGCACGATGCGTTCTCATCAGATTAGTGCACATCACATTGTATTTCTCTTCGTTATTTCTATATTTCATAATGGTAAGTATTATTATTTGCATTTACAATAGTATTGTATTTGAATTCTTTTTTTTGTGTCAGTTTTGTTAAATTTTTCTTAAACTTACAATAATTGTCGGTAATACATCGGCGTCGATCGTGGGCCGAGATTTTGTCTTTGGCTTCATCAATAATTTTCTCGGTGCTGCTGATAATCGGTTGGTGATATTCATTAGCAATGCAAACGATCAATCGGCCAATGTCACTATATCGTCAAACTTTTCATTGTTTCAAACACAAAATAAACTTATCTCATCGAACAGTGTTGAACAGGTCTTATTTAGAAATATTATGTTCCGTATACGGAAGCAGTCGAGTTTATACGACAAGTAGAGTTGAAGGCTGGAATCATACACTATGCTGCTATCACATATATAATTATATTCCCGTTTATATTTTTCGACAAAATTCGAACTTCCCGCATAATTTTTGACAAAAATCGAATTTCCGGCCCAGATTTTTGACAAATTTGAATTTCCCCGTCTAGAGTACTATGTCGAAATATAATAATTCTAAATATTATTGAACATTAATTACAGTTATCGATTACGCCCGTAGACATACAAGCACGATTCAACGATACTCCTGGATCTCCACCGCTTGTCGTCGAAAATAAGGGAATTCGAATTCAATCGACAGTGCCCATTGCCGTATATGCACACAGCGCGAAAGGAAATCTGTAAATTTATAGAGTAACGCGTAAATGGAACGACCCTATTTCAGCGCCGATTCATTTACAATTCTACCTATCGTTAGTTTGGGAATGAAATATGCCGCTGTCGGAACATTTACTGAAACCTTTCACAAACATATCATTATGGCTGTCGGATATCAGGACGATACAAAGGTAGATGCAAATGTTGAAATTTTTACAATTCTCTGCTATCTAGTTTTAAATTTATGAAATACATTTTGCCAATGTTTTAATGTTATTTTAAAGATAACAATTGGACATCAAAATGCAACGCTGAAAGCATTTCAACTCGTTTCACTGGCAGTCAATAATCCAAACGAATTTCAAGGCATTACTGTTGTCGGCGATAAACCGTTTGCCGCCTTTTCCGGAAATGAATGCGGATGTCATTGTACGATTGGAGAAAAAAAACCTCTGTGCAATTATGTCATGGTATTACATATTACGTTCTCGTGATCGACAAGTGTCATTTATTTATGTAGACAACTCTACTACCGACCACTGTTTGGGGCACTCAATTTCCATTAGTTCCATTTATCAATTCAACTCCGCAAAGTTTTCAAATCGTTACCGATACAAATGGAACGATGGTACAATTCGGTGAAGTATCACACGACTCGATAAACGTCGGAGAATTAAAAGAGATATTTGCTGTCAAAT
>CAWDLP010000017.1:0-67875 GCA_963803215.1 uncultured Acidimicrobiaceae bacterium | reverse complement strand
CTGGCCTTCGGATTCACCGCACTCGCTGACCCGGTTCGGCTTCAGGTCTTGAGCATCTTGGCGGCGTCACCCGAAGGCGAAGTCTGCGTCTGCGATTTCGTTGGCCCCTTGGGCAAGAGTCAGCCCACGGTCTCTCACCACATGAAGATTCTGGTCGAGGCAGGACTGGTCCATGGCGAACGGCGGAGTAAGTGGGTGTACTACTCCCTTGACCGCAGACCGACTCGCCGAACTCCGCTCTGCCATCGACTCGTAACCCAACCTCCACGTGCCAAGGCCTGTTGTCGTTCCGTCAAGGGTGCTGTCCGTCACTTTCTTCTTCCCCGCTCCGTCGACGTCGAACCAACTCGCTCGCCGTTGCGCCATCGCGCTGACTCATCGGAACTTGAGGACCCGTTGCGCCTTCAGTTGGAATGTCCCGTAACGCGAAACAGCGCCCCCAAAGGAGCGCTGTTTCGAACTGTGTACTTTCAGAGGGCTCAGGTGGCGGCGATGCCTGCACCGTCATTGATTTGCACACCCATGCTGGGTAGCGATCCCTCAAAGGCGGCGTCACCGAAGGAGAAGATGCCACCGTCCTTGGCCGTGAGGTAGTAGCCGTTGCCGTCGAAGGTCGGCGCCATGCCCACGATTGGCTCGTTGAGCGTGAGCCCACCAGTCGAACCAAGGAACGGCGCGTCACCGAAGGAGAAGATGCCACCGTCGGAGGCCACCAGCCAGTAGCCAGCACCATCAGGCGTGGCTGCGATGCCGACGACTGGTGCGTTGAGTGTCACTCCCCCCGTCGAACCATAAAAGGCTGCGTCACCGAAGGAGAAGATGCCACCGTCGGAGGCCACCAGCCAGTAACCAGCACCATCTGGCGTCGACGCGATGCCGACGATGGGTTGGTTCAGTGGCAGGCCGCCCATTGAGCCGTAGTAACCGGCATCACCAAAGGCGAAGATGCCGCCATCAGCGCCGACCAACCAGTAGCCCTGCCCATCAGGAGTGCCGGCAATGCCAACGATCGGAGCATTCAGCACGGTGCCTTCGAGGGTGCCGAACTTACCGGCATCACCAAAGGGCACCACCCCACCGTTGGAACTGGCGATCCAGTAGCCGCCTTCGTCCGGCGTGGGTGCGATGCCAATGGCTGGCGCATTGAGTCCCGGACCACCAGCAGAGCCAAAGAACGACGCACCGCCGAAGGCGAAGACGCCCCCGTCCGAACCAACGATCCAATAGCCAGCCGGCGGTACAAACAGTTCGACCGCACCGATGTCACAAGCTTTGCCCTGGGGACGAGTGATACCTCGCTGGTCAGTGGCAGGGCAGGCCGCCGGACTACCACCCGCGTCAACCACGGGCGACGTTCTGGTTGGCAGCATCGTCTCCGTCGGACCACCGTTGTTGGCCAGTGCGCCGAGCTCAGGATTCACCGAGACCAGGTCGGTTGGTTGGGCCAGCCCACAAGAGGCGTCACCCGAAAGGTTCCACCCACCGGAGGTTAAGAGTATTGCGCCCTTGCTCGGAGCGATCGAACAGTCGGCGTCAGCACCACCAGCTTTGGCCGAGTTGCCCGCCACAATCGTGCCCACGATGGTGCCGGCGTTCTCGCCGCTGGGGAAGTAAATACCAGCACCGGCTGGCGCAATATTGCCCGAGATGGTGTCGTAGGTGAGGGCTAGTAACGAGCCGTCAATGCCGTAGATGCCACCACCCCCTGGTGGGGAGCCTTCACAGTTCGAGCACTCAGTTGTTGCCGTCGCTGTGTTGTCGGCGATGGTGGAGTTGGTTGCCGATAACACAGCGTCATACGTCTCGAGGACACCGCCCCCAATGCTTGCTGTGTTATTCGCAATGGTTGAGGCTTGCAGTGAGACCAACGAATCGTCGACCCACAGTCCGCCGCCGTATCCCTGTGCTGTGTTGCCCTCAATAGATGTGCCCGTGATCTGGATTGAATCATCTTCGACGTAGACACCAGCTCCGGAGCCGAAATCGTACGGTTCGTCGGTTACCGCTGATGTTGATTTGTTGTTGACGATCTGGTCGTTCACGAGCTGGTTGCCATTGAGATCGTTTTCAACCGGTGCGGCATCGCTGTAGCTATCAGGATCCCATGAGACAAGGCCAGCGCCGGCACCGTTCACCGCGCTGTTATCGCTCACGGTCGAACCGGTGAGGGCAAAGCCCGGTGCAGCGGCGTAGATCCCGGCACCACCGGTAATCGAGCAGTCGTCTTCAGGATCCGTTGCCCCGACGACTTGGTTCCCGCTAATGGTTGAGCTGGCAACGGTGAGCGGCGAGTAGGTAGCGATGCCACCGCCTTCGGCTGCGTTCATACTGTCGTTGCCGTTGGCACCGGTCGTGGCCACGTTGCCGGTCACGGTGTCGTTGCTCATTGAGGCGCCGCCGTTATTCAGCACGCCACCACCGAGGGCTCCGAAGTCGCAGTCATCGGCACACGGCACTGACTGCTTCACTGTGTTATCGGCAATTGTTGTGCCCGTGATTGAGGTGTTGGCGTATTCGGTGAAAATGCCACCGCCACCCTCAAATCCGCAGAAGTCGTCCTCATTGTCGGTAGTGCCACAGGTGCTACCAGCTGACTCGACCGTGTTGCCCGAAATGGTCGAGTTGGTGACTGTGGCCACACTTCCGTAGAGGAAGCCAGCGCCACCACCGGCGCCGAAATCACCGTTTTCGTCGTTGGCACTACTGGCGCTGTTCCTGACGGTGTTGTTGGTGATCGTGACGTTCGTTAGCAAGGCTGCTGCGATGTCATCCCAACCGGTGACCAGTCCGCCACCAATTATGTCTTCACCATTGGCGAAGTCAGGGTCGGCGACCGTGTTGTTCGTGATGGTCGTGTTTTGGGCGTACAGCGTGCCGTCGGCACAGATACCGCCTCCGGCGTTTGTCGCTGAGTTGCCGGATATGTTGTCGTTGCTCAGCTGAAGGACGTCGTTGCTGTCTTCTTGCATGATGCCACCGCCGCACCCTTCGTCATTGTTTTCGTTGACGCGGGGCTGCGTTGCCGACTGGGGGGATTCCAGGATCTTTTCGTCAGAGGCTGAACCACCTGTCACGGTGACGCCGTTCAGTGCGAACGGGGTGCCGACTGAAGACTCCTCGCCAACGCCGATGACGCGATCAGAGCCGTCAGAAGCGATCGAGGTCGAGGATGCACCGGCACCATTGATCGTCACTCCGGCAGAGTTTTCGATGTAAATCTCGCCGCCTTCGGCACCGGTCAGAATGTAGGTGCCAGCCGGCAGGGTGATGGTGGCGGCTTCAGGGGGGGTCTTTTCACCCAAGTAGTCGGCCGCTTCAACGGCGGCCCGTAACGAACATTTGTTGTTGGTGTCTATGCATACGGCCCCCGGCGATTTCAGCTGCGCGTCAGTCGTCGTGTCGACCACCAGCGATGCGCCGGCTGGAATCACGGCAGGAACGGCAGCAGGCAGGGCTCGAGCCCCGGTGACGTTGCCGGTTTTGGCGTTCAAGGCCAGACTCTTCGAGGCCGTGCTGGCAACGGGCGGTGACTTGAGAGGGAAGAACGCAGAGTTCTGGGTGAACTCCGAAGGATGAATGAAGTGTGGTCGGTGGTGATGGACCCAACCGCCTGGAGGTGGTGCTGTCGCACCAGCCTGCATCGGAACCGCCACCATGGCGAAGGCCATCAGAAGGAGGGTGGCAACTGAAGCAAAGATGACTCGCTTTACTGCGAGTGCTTTGTCGACAGCTCTGGCCCGATGACTCACTGACATGTGATTCCTCCGCATTGGTGTGACGAGCTAGACCCCGCGGCCGCACAGAGTCCATCAAGGGACTCTCACCTCTCGCCTTCGGGTCGGAGGTTACAGACTCACCCCTTGGTCAGCAACTACCTGCACGATGCGTGCGAATCAACCCCCATTGGCCGCAGAAGAGGATCGTTCGCGTCTTGGTAGTGACACTGTCGGCGCAATCAGATTCGATTGCCGGTGAAGGTTGCACGGATCAAACGCGCTCTCATTGCATGAGAATTTCAGTCGGAATGCAATGACGTTGTCGTCATTTTCTTGCAACGGAGATGACAAGCGAGCGCGCGGCGATTTGCTCGAGACTTACTGAAAGTGTTGTGCACAAGGGAGTGCGTGTCGCCCTCACACTTGACTGCGGGGCGCGAAAAGCTAGGGAGCCTCGGAGCTTGGTTCGCTTGCGCCCTCGTCAATGACGAAGAGAGGAATCTTCCAAAAGGGAAGATCAACGGATTCAATGCCAACCAGGCGCCGCGCCCGCCTATAGGTCAACTGCACCAGCCGCAGCGCCACGAAGAACAGCAAAGCGGACAGTGGCAACTCCGCAATCAGCGCGGTGCCAACGCTCATGACGAGGTCCCGCGTGGTGTGGGCCGTGAGAATGTCGAACCACGCATCGATCGCCAACATCGTGGCCGTGACAATCGAGGCCAGGATGGCCATCTGTCGACGTTTCCAGATCGACCAAGACGTGATGGCCAAACCTGCGAAGAGTAAGACGTCAAAACCCACCCAGGCCGCGGACCAATGGCTGGCCACATAGTGACGTGGCAGTGTCACCGCCAACAGCACGATCCACGGCACGATGCCAAGACAACAGATGACAAGCACATCAAGCAAGATCCTGCGCCGCCGCCGACCTTCGGGTGTCTCAATCGGTAATGACTCGCTGAGGGCCACAAGACGACGGACGAGTATCGAGCGCTCGTGTGGGGTCATAGCTTGAAGCTCGTTGTCGTCGATCATTTCGATCAGTCCCTTTCGGCCCCGTACCCCGGATGTGACCTCGCGACTCCGTGGTCGGTCATCACACGCCTCGCGCTTGGTGCACTGTCACTGCTCTCGGAGAAGTTCCACCACGCCCGCAATATCGGCTTGGCCCAATCCGATGTGGTTCATGGCTTGGTATCGATCTCGCACAAAGCTTGCGATTGGGAGCGCCAAACCCAGGCTCGACCCGAGCTGTTCCATAAGATTCAGGTCTTTCGCACCCATTTGCGCACTGAACCAGCCCTCATGGTCGCCTGAGATCATGTCTTTGGTCCGATTGGCCAGGGCTGGCGCGACCACGGGAAGACCGGCCAAGAATCCTTGCAACGTCTCGTCGTCGATACCGGATCGTTG
This sequence comes from uncultured Acidimicrobiaceae bacterium, assembly GCA_963803215.1. Lineage (GTDB taxonomy): Bacteria > Actinomycetota > Acidimicrobiia > Acidimicrobiales > RAAP-2 > CAWDLP01. The sequence continues at coordinate 62,743 of CAWDLP010000017.1, read as the reverse complement.
GGCCGTGGCCACCACTTCTGAGAGAGCAGCGATGCCCGTCATGAGGAAGTAGTTGCACAGCACTTTGAACGTGGTGGCCCGACCCTGATCTGTCCCGACGTAGCGATAGTCGCTCGTCAAGGAGCGCCAAAGGTCGCCCAAAGCCTCAACCGACGCAGCTGAACCGGCCACCAGGTAGACGGCCAGCCCATGCGATACGGCCAAGGGCGCGCCAAGAATGGGGGCAGCCAGAAACTGTCCGTCGGGAAGTTCCTGGGCTAAACGACGCGTTGTATCGGGTGACACCGTACTGGTGTCAACCACGATGGTTGCATCGATTGCAGAAGCCACTCCTCCTCGGCCCAAAACGACGTCGACGACGGCTTCGTCGTTGACCAAGGAGAGAAAGGCGGCATCAACCCCTCGCACTGCTTGCGCCACGTCGGTGACGGCGGCGGCACCGAGCGCAACCAACGACTCGGTTTTTGCCGGAGTGCGGTTCCAGACCACGACCTCGTGACCTTCGCTGAGCAAGCGCTGCGCCAAGGCGTGGCCCATGTGACCAACGCCAAGTACGGATGCACGCATGGCTCCTCCTTCGTCAAGCCGCCTCGTGATTTAGCGGCATTTGGCGAGCGTCAACTCGCCTTCTCGTTGTGTCCCCCGAATTCGGATCGAAGGGCGGAGAGGACTTTGTCGGTGAAGTCCCCATTGTTCCGCGACTCAAACCGCTCGTAGAGGGCTGCCGTGATCACTGACGCCGGCACGCCTTCGTCGACTGCGGCCAGACAGTCCAACGACCCTCGCCAGAGTCAGACACCCGACCGGAGAAATCGCTCAGATCGGGCGACTTGGCAAAGGCATCGGCTACCAGGTCGATGAGCCACGAGCCGACCACCGAACCCCGGCGCCAGACCTCGGCCACCTCGGCCACGTCGATGTCGTACTGATAGAACTCCGGATCACGCAGCGGCGTCGTTTCGGCGTCCACCTCTTGGGTGCCTTGCCGGCGTCGGCGTGCTTGATGATGCTGAGTCCTTCGCCGATGGCCGCCATCATCCCGTACTCGATGCCGTTGTGGACCATCTTCACGAAGTGGCCGGCGCCGTTCGGGCCACAGCGCAGGTAGCCCTCGGGCGCGGTGCCGCCCTTGGTCCGTCCCGGCGTGGGTTCAGCCGAACCGACGCCGGGAGCGATCGTTTTGAAGATGGGGTCGAGGTGGGTTACCACGCTCTCCTCGCCGCCGATCATGAGGCAGTAGCCCCGATCGAGGCCCCACACTCCCCCACTGGTCCCGCAGTCGACGTAGTGGATGTTGTGCGGCTTCGAGCTCCTTGGCCCGGACGATGTCGTCTCGGTAGTAGGAGTTGCCGCCGTCGATGATGATGTCGTCGGCCGAGAGCAGCGGGGTCGAGTTCGTCGAGGGTCTGCTGCACGATGCCGGCGGGCACCATGAGCCAGATGGCCCGAGGCGTCTCCAACTTGTCCACGAACTCCTGCATGGTCGTGGCGCCGGCTGCACCTTCTGCCTCGAGCGCTTTCACCGCGTCGGCGCTGACGTCGTAGGCCACGCAGTTGTGGCCGTCGCGCATGAGTCGCCGGACCAGGTTGGCGCCCATGCGGCCCAATCCCACCATGCCCAGCTGCATCGGGTGTTCCGTGCTCATGTCCGTGCTCCCTGCTCTCGACGCTGCCAGCGTGCCACTCGTAGAAGAGACCTTACTGACTGCCACCTGGATCGAAAAGATGAAGGTGAAGCGCTACTTCGTCAGGTCGTAGACGGTGGTACCGCCAATGGTGGTGCGGTGAAGTGGCTCTCCACCCATGAGGTGATGGCACCGGCGTCAGAAGCTGAACTCGCACCAGTACCCCCGCTGATGAAGTAATGAATCTTGCCCGCCTTCACAAAGGCTTTGAACTGGGCCAGCGTGGGGGCGGGGTCGGTGCCGTTGAAACCGCCGATGGCCATGACCGGATCGTTGGTGGCCAGCTGATAGCCCGACGCCGCATTGGATCCAACCGTGGCCGCTATCCAGGTGTAGCGAGAGGCGTGTGACGCCAAGGCCTTTTGCAGTGCTGCGCTCGGGGTACTGGCGTTCAGAAGACCGCCGGCACCGCCTGCCGCCACCAAACCCGCCGCCCCTACCGAAGCCGCCACCGCAAAGGGTGTCGACGTTGCGCCGCCCCGGCCCGTGGGTGCCCCACCGAACCCGCCTTGGTTTCGACGCTGGGAGCCAGAGGGCGGTGTGAACCCCCCGGCGCGTGAGGTCGCCACCTCCAAAGCCACCACCACCCCGAAAGCCTTGGGCGCCGTTGGGCCCGGTGCCTCGGCCGAAGCCACCAAAGCCGCCACCGCCTCCCCCGCCAAAGCCGCCACCGAACCCGCCGAGCTGCAGTTGGTCCGGCCGACGGAATGGCGCCGCTGTGGGTGGTGGCCGCTGTTTGCACGGAATAAGCCGCCGGTCCGGCCATGGCCACGGCACAACCGATCAGGCCCCAGACCAAGAGCCGACGATGAACGAGCGGAATGAGAACAAGCCCGAGCGCCACGACGAGGCCCGAGATCAGAATGACGGTCCGAAGCCAAGGCAGCCACTGCGGCGTGCGGTTTAAAAGAATGAACGACCAAATGCTGGCGGCAACCAAGGCAGCCGCCATGAAGAGCCGAGGGAGAGCTGGCGACGACGCGACCAGCACAGGTAACTGCCGATACCGACCAGGGCCCCGATGGCCGGAGCCAGGGCCACGGTGTAATAGGGATGGATAATGCCCGAGGCGAAGCTGAAGAGGGCGCCCGTCAGGAGCAACCACCCACCCCATAGGAGGAGTGCGGCACGGGTGCGGTCCGTGCGCGGGGCACGCCTGGTGAACCACAGCCCGGCCACCAGCAGAATCAACGCCGATGGGATGAGCCAAGAGATCTGGCCACCCATCTCACTCAAAAAGAGTCGGTTCCAACCCGTCGGTCCCCAGCGCGAGCCCGCCGCGCCCATGCCCCCGACGCTGCCGGCCTCATTGCCCGTCAATCGGCCGAAGCCGTTGTAGCCGAAGATGAGATTGAGCAGGTTGTTGTCTTGCGAGCCTCCGATATAGGGACGATCAGCCGCCGGCGTGAGCTGGACGACCGCCACCCACCATCCTCCAGCCACCACGAGGGCAACGCCACCAGCGGCCAGTTGGAGAAGCCGCCGAAGAAATGGGGGCGGCGCGGCGAGGAGATAGACGCCGGCAAAGACGGGGACCACCACCAAGGCCTGCAACATCTTGGTCAGAAAACCGAAGCCAATAAGGGTGCCGACCAAGACCAACCATCGGGTCTGCCCTTTTTCGATGGCCCGCACGGTGGCATAGGCCGCCACGGTCAACAACAGCACCAACAATGCGTCGGGGTTGTTGAAGCGGAACATCAGGGCTGCCACCGGGGTGAGAGCCAGAACGGCCCCGGCCAGCAAGGCGGCGCTGGGAGCGAACCAGCGCCTGACCGTCAGGTAAAGAAACCCGACGGTGGCCGTTCCCTCCAACGCTTGGGGCACGAGGATGCTCCAGGCGTTGAAGCCGAAGGCCCGAGCCGAAAGGCCCATGATCCAAAGAGCAGCGGGCGGCTTGTCGACCGTAATGAAGTTGGACGAGTCGGAAGATCCGAAAAAGAAGGCTTCCCAGCTCTTGGTTCCCGCTTGGACGGCCGCGGCGTAGAACGAGTTAGCCCAGCCCGACGCACCCAAGCCCCAGAGATAGAGAACCATGGTGGCGCCAAGAAGGGCGATCAAGGCGGGGCGGACCCAGGCTGGATCGGTCGGTCGACCGCGCCACAGCCGATGCAGCCGGTTCCGATGCGGCGCCTCTGGCGTGAGCTCGGGAAGGTCTGGCCGTGCCGGCGGTGACAACGTGGCGGTCATTGACCTAAATCGTGCCAGCAAGAACTGCTTGTGCGTTGTCAGTGCGCTGTGGGCTCGCTGTGGGCCGGACTATCGTCTCTTTGGCATGTTTGACGTTGATCTTGAGCGGTATCCGGTGCTCGATCTCAAAGGCGGCGACGGCCCAAGCGCTGATTGCGGACGGTCGAGCCCAGTTGGCGAAAACCGGTGCGGTCGAGTTTCCCGGCTTCGTCACTCCAGCCGGGGTCGACAGACTGCGACGCGACGCCGACCAACTGGCTGCTGCGGGCGCATCATTCGATGGGTCAGTCGACGCCGTACCTCGAGTATCCCGACTTCTCGCTCCCCGAAGGTCATCCGAGAGTGACCTTCAGGGACTACGCCGTTGGGGCGGTGGCCTACGACCTCATCCCACTCGACTCTCCGCTTCGGGGCCTCTACGAATGGGACCCGATGAAGGACCTCATTGAGGCCGTGCTTGGTCGAGGACCCCTCTATCGCTACGGCGATCCCTTTGGCGCCCTCAACCTGGCCGTCATGGGTGAGGGCGACGAGTTGGAGTGGCATTTCGATCAGTCCGACTTTGTGGTGTCGCTGGCCATTCAAGCGGCCGACGAGGGCGGTGACTTTGAGGTGGCGCCCCTTATTCGTACGGCTGCAGACGAGCACTACGACGACGTGAGAAATATCTTGGACGGAAAACGCGATCTGGTGGTGACGCTGCCCATGACGCCGGGCACATTGCTCATCTTCGAAGGCCGCAACTCGCTGCACCGGGTCAGCCCGATTCAGCGGTGCGGGGCTTCGTCACATGGGTCTGTTGGCCTACGACACCAAACCCAACACGATGGGAAGCGAGCTGCTTCGCCAAGATCGTTATGGGCGAACCACACCGTTCTCATCGCCACCGGTAACATGGCCATGACGTTCGTCACCCAGCTGGGCGAATCGTTTGTCGGCGAAGGAGCAGAGGCCGCGCACATCAACACCGTGCTCGGCGCCAAAGGTGGTCCGGTCGAGGTGGCCTGGGCCACCGCGTTGGCCACACCGCGTGCCGGCCATGCCGCCTTCGTCTGCGTGGTGCAACCGGGCATTCCCGTTCGCCCCGCCACCTTGTTCGTCAATAAAGCGGCCATGGGCGGTGAACGACACGGCACGTTGACCTGGGGGGCGGCGCAAGCCGGGGTGGCATCGGGGGTGCTGTGGGCCGTGCATGACGGCATTGTGGCCGAAAGCGACGTCGATGATCGCGTGCTCATCGTGGCCGTCTGGGTCAACCCCGAGGCCGACGATGAAGCCCTCGTCTACGAGAACAACCGCACGGCCACCCACCACGCCCTCGAAGGTGGACGAGATGGCACACCCACCGTCGCCGAAGCCTTGGCCGTCCGCGACAGTCCGGCCAATCCTTACTTTCAGTGCTGATCTGTTCGGGATCCCAGCCGAGCGATCGCCACTCGGCTCGAGGGCATCCGGAACGTCCGGATCGACTGACGGCCGCCTTGGCCGGCCTGGCCGACCTCCATCTGGATCACGACCGCATTGACCTTGTGGCCACCCCGCCACCGTCGACCAGATCGCTCTCGTCCACCGGCCCGCGTATCTGGCCTGGCTGGCTCGAGTTCTGTCAGCGCTGGCGGCGGCGACATCGATGCCGATACCTACGCCCGACCCGAGTCATGGCATGAGGCTCTCGTGGCCGCCGGTGCCGGTTTGGCGGTGGTGCGATGAACTCGAACGCCGAGGCGAGGGCGTGGGATTTGTGGCGGTACGTCCGCCCGGTCATCACGCCTTGGCCGATCGGGCCATGGGCTTTTGTCTGCTCAACAACGTGGCCATCGCCGCCGCCGCCCTGGCCGAGCGGGGTGAAAGGGTCGTCATTGTCGATTGGGACGTGCATCACGGCAACGGCACCCAGGCCATCTTCTGGGACGATCCTCGTGTGGCCTACTGCTCGACCCACCAGTGGCCGTACTACCCGGGCACGGGCAGCGCGGCGGAGAGCGGTGGACCGAATGCGCCCGAGGCCTCACCATGAATGTGCCCCTGCCGGCCGGGGCCACGGGTGACGTGATGCAGCGGCCCTGGGCGAGGTCATGGCCCTTGGGTCGAACAGTTTGCTCCGACCTGGGTTCTCGTTTCGGCCGGGTTCGATGCCCATCGTGACGATCCCTTGGCCGATCTCGCCCTCAGCGCCGGCGACTTCGCCGCCATGGCCACCACGGTGGCCGAGTTCGCACCTGGCCCGGGGCGCCTGGCCTTGTTCTTAGAGGGTGGGTACAACCTGGGCGCGCTGCGAGATTCGGTCGCGGCCACTGTGGGTGCACTGGTTGGTCAACCCGTCCAGGCTGAAGCCCAGACCACGGGCGGACCGGGCCACGACCAGGTGCTCGAGGCCGCAGCCTTGCACCGTCGCGCCACGGCCTAATCTGACGGCGTGTCCGACGAAACCATTGAGGTCGTTGTCGAGATTCCATCGGGAAGTCGCAACAAATACGAGTACGACCACGACCGCCACATCATTCGGCTCGATCGTCGGTTATTCAGTGCCACCGTCTATCCCGCCGACTATGGGTTCGTGCCCGACACGTTGGCCAAAGATGGCGACCCTCTCGACGCCTTGGTCCTCTTGGCCGACCCCACCTTCCCGGGCTGTGTGGTCCGAGTCCGCATTCTCGGGGTCTTTTGGATGAGCGATGAGGCCGGACCCGACGCCAAGCTCATCACGGTGCTCGAGCACGATCCCAACTGGGATCAAGTGGACGACCTCGACGGCGTGCCCGAACATCTCTTGAACGAGATCGAGCACTTCTTCAGCATCTACAAAGATCTTGAGCCCGGCAAGATGAGTTCTGTCGGGCGGCTTCGAGGGCAAAGAAGCAGCCTGGGCTGAGTTAGAAGAGTCGAGAGAGGCCTATCGAAAGGAAGGTGACGGCCATGCCGCACCCGCGTGAAGAAGTCCAAGCCACCGTTGATCGCTACCACGAGCTGCGTAAGCGCATTGATGAAGGTTTAGAAGAGAACGCCTTCGGTGCTTTGGCCGACTTTTACACCGAAGACGCCGTCTATATCGACGCAGCCTGGGGTCGCATCGAAGGCAGCCACCGCCATTGCCAACTGGTTGGTCGACTCCATGGTTGGTCTCGAGGACTGGAAGTTCCCGGTCGAGTTCACCGCCATCGAGGGCGACGACGTCGTGATCAAGTGGACGCAGATCCTGCCTCGCACCCGGCCCGACGGCTCGCCCTACCAACAGTCGGGCTACTCGCGACTCATCTACGCCGGCGACGGCAAGTTCTCCTACGAAGAGGACACGTACAACATGATCCATGTCCTAGAAGACATTGAGGCCAGTGGCTGGGAGCCCACCCAACCAATGAACATCCCGCCGGCCCATCCCATCCGCAACTTCAACCCGGCTATCATCGCCATCGAGTAGCCAGCGCCATTGGTTAGAGACGCTGAGCCACTGACGATTCAGCTGACCGACTGGGTCTCGCGCCACCGCTGTGCGCCTACTGGAGCTGATTGGCCTCTTTCACCAATGTCTTGCCCTCGGCCTCTGAGATGAGATTGACCGTCACCGTCTGATTGCCGCCCGACGTTCGAGTTGGCCGTCGGTGAGAAGTAGGTGAGCGTGGCCGTGCCGCTGGCGTTGAGGGCTCGGATGGCAGTTTGGAGCTGTAGCGACGTGGCAATGGAGGTGGTGCCCACCTTCGTGATGACGTCGCCCTGGCTGAGGTTGGCATGATCAGCCGGCGAGTCGGTCACCACACTGTTGATCACGGCTCCAGTACTCGGGACCGAAGCCATTGGTCTCTTGTTGGATCTCTTGTTGGATGGCCGACGTCATGGTGACCGACGAGACGCCAAGGAAGCCGGGCACCGATGCGTCTGGTCCACCTTTTTGCAGCACCGGGAGCAGGCTCTCGATCTTGGAGACCGGAATGGCAAAGCCGATGTTCTGCGCGCTGGTGCCGTCGCTTGAGGCTCCGGCCACGGCCGTATTCATGCCAATGACCTGACCCGCGGTGTCGATGAGTGGGCCACCCGAGTTGCCGGGGTTGATGGCGGCATCGGTTTGGATCATCCCGTTCAAGGTCTCAAGCGGGGTGCCGTCGCCTCCGGCCGTCAAGGTACGGCCCAGGGCGGACATGATGCCCTGGGTCACGGTCGGCGTGCCGGCGGCCAGACCGAGGGCGTTGCCAATGGCCACTACGGCGTCACCCACCACGGCCTTTTTCGAGTTCCCGAACGTGACGGTGGGCAGTCTCGCGGGCACCGTTGATGTGGAGGAGGGCCACATCATTGGCGCTGTCGAAACCGATCAGCGAGGCCGGATAGGTCTTGGTTGTGCCCGACTCCGTCACCGTGATGGTCCGATGGGTCGTGGTCCCGTTGGTGGCGACCGGGGTGTCTCGGTAGAGCTCGATGACGTGGTTGTTGGTCACGACGGTGCCGTTGGACGAAATGATCATCCCGGTGCCTTGGTCTTCGCTCGCCGCCCCTTTGACATCGATCGAGACCGTGCCGGGCAGGACCTTGTTGACTAGCTGCGGGATAGTCACTCCCCCGCTTTCAACGGCCGCCCCCGGCACCGAGCTGCCCTCTTGCACCGTCACCACGCCGCTCGTGTTCCCTCTCGTGGCCACCGCCACGCCGGCACCGACCAGACCACCGATGACGGCAGCGACCACGGCCACCACGAGCCAGTGCGGCGATCGACGATGCGAGGTGGTGGCCGCCTCCGGGCCGACTGATCCGGGCTCTCCAGCGGCGCCGTAACCCGGACCGTGCCCCTGGGGTGCGCCGGGCAACGGAGACGGGCTCGTCGATGTGACCGGCACGACGGCGGTAGTGCCGGTCCATGGTCGGGGGCAGGCGCGATGGCGCCGCGGGACAGGATTGGGCGGGAGGGGCCAGCCGCCCGCCGGCGGGGCCTCGATAGGTGACGGCTCCGAGATGGGTGGTGGCACCGAGATCGGCGGTGGCTCGGAGTGCCGATGATTCGGAACTGGTCTCGGGACCAAGCGCATCAAGCAACGGTGCGATCGGATGGCTAGGTGCCGGGTTCGACCGGCGACTCGGACCCTGCGCTCTGTGGGGAGTCCATGGGCGTGCTGGCGAGAACGGGTTCTTCGCCCTCGCTCGGTGGCACACCGGTGTCCTCGGTCTCGCTGGTCATTGCCGTCCTCCCCGGCGGATGGGCTCCGCCGAACGCCGGCCATATTAAATGACAGGAAATGCCCGGAAAGATCGGCCGTGCGCTCAGCACCCTCCACCTCGGGGTAGCCTTTCCGCCGCATGTCTCGCCGCATAGATATTGAGCTCACGAGTACCCTCGACGACGGAACCTGGACCTGGCGAGCCGCCGGGGCCAAGCAGCCCAAGGGGGTTGTCGAAGCCTCGGTTGTCCCCGAAGGCACCACCGTGGGCACGATTCTGCGCGCTGAAGTCGACCAAGGCATCGAGGGCATTGAGGTCCTGAGCCTGCAAGCGCCCAAGGTCCCCGGCGCGCTCAAGCCCCGTCCTGGACTCATTGAGGTCATTGGAACGCCCAAGAAGGGTCCGGACGTGTCCGTCACGCTGGTACCGGGCAAGAAGCGTCGCGACCGAGATGGCGAACCGACGGCGGTCGAGACGGTGGACGTGGACGCGAAGGCTCACGCGACCGTGGACGCCCGGAGGGATCAGGTGGTCCAGGGCGCCCGAGTGGACCGGGCCGACCCAGCGGACCGAGTCGTGAGGGCGCTTCGGGCCCGCGACGCGAGAACGGTCCGGCGCGAGGCGGTCCGTCGCTGGTCGGTGGCCGCAACGATCGCACCCGAGAGCCAAGCCGGCGGTTTCCATGGTCCATCGCAACGCCATGCTGGCTGAGCTCCGACCCGAGCAGGTCCCCGTGGCCGAGCAGTTGCTACGCGGTGGCATACCGGCCGTGCGCCAAGCCATTGCCGAGCAGAACACGCAAGCCAAGGCAGAAGGCAAGCCGCCGGCCTCGTCGGACGCCTTGCTGGCCATGGCTGAGCAGCTGTTGCCGGCCGTCAAGCTGGCTGACTGGAAGGACAAAGGCACCGCGGCTCAGTCGGCGGGCCGAGATCTCCGCCTGCGTGAGCTGCGCTCAGTCGTTGCCGCCTCACGCACGGTCAACCTCGACGATGAGGGTCGTGCTCTGGCCAAAGCGCTGCAGGACTCGTTGGAGCACCGAGTCACCGCACTGCGTGATGAGTGGGTCGCCCGTATCTCAAACGCCCTCGACCAAGATCGTGTGCTCGACGCCGTGCGGGCATCGGTACGAGCCCCCGAGCCCGGGACGCGTTGCCCGGCCGAGCTAGCCGTGCGTCTCGCCGCCTCGGCCGGTGCGGCCATGACGGCAGAGACTGATCCGGACGAGTGGACCGCACTGCTCGAAGCCGTGGTGGAATCGCCCGTGCGTCGGACGGTGAAGCCGGTCGGTATCCCGGCCACCGAAGCCGCACAGTCGGCCGCTCGCAACGCGGCCGGTTTGGTGCCCGCTCTGGCCAAACTGCTTGGACTTCGTATTCCCCCGCCCCCGCCACGCCGGCCTCCGGCCAATCGCCGGCTCAGCGCAACCGGCGGTGGAGGACCAGCAACCGCGCTTTAAAGCCGGCCGCCTCTAAGAGCTGTTTGGTGTGCCGATCACCGGGGAGCGCCGAGGCGTCAACGTCATCGCAGCCGTGCGTGGCTAAGTAGTCCATGAGAGCGGCAACCAGTGCCGATCCCACCCCAACACCGCGGGCCTCTTCTTCGACGTAACAACAGGCAATGGTGCCCCGACCGCCCTCACCGGCGGTGGCCGCCCCAAGGCCCACGATGCTGCCCTCGTAACAGCCAACCACCATCAGATGGTCATCGGCTGGCTCCATCCACTGTGCGACCAGATCGGCCGCGGTGGCGCTCTGCGCCAACTCTGGGCCGCCCCGATGGGTCTCGGCCGCGCTGAGACGCCGCCTGCAGCAGTTCGCGACACCGCTCTTCATCACCGGACTGGGCGGGGCGGACGCTCTCCATGACGGCTGGTGTGGTCAGACCGGGGAGCTGGCGGCAGTCCCAGGGGGTTCTTCGGTCCCTAAGAGCTGCTGTGTGCGATGCAATATCGTCCGGCGGCCCCGAGTGGCCGCTTCGTGGTGATAGACGGCCTGGAGTTCTTCTGGGCCCAACCCATCGAGGCGCCGTACGACTTGAGAGGCCGACAAGTGTGTCGTAGCCGGGCAAGGCCTGATCGACCAATGGGTTGTCGTAGCGCTCAGCCGCCACTGGTGGCACGGACGCCTCTTCGGACGCTGGCGGTGCCGGCGTCATGTGGGTGATGGTGGCACCGCTCGTTGGTCGGCGTCGTCGACGTAGTCGTACACGTCGGTCTCTGCACTCTGTGTCGTGTGACGAACCAGCACCGGCGCGGCGGCGCAGGCGTCGTTCGATGTCCTTACTGCCACTGTTGACGACGAACTGACCGATGACCCGAGCGTTCTTTAGCTGCACGCCGAGACGAGCCCGTCCTTTGTTCGCCATCTCGGGGAACTCTTCTACCGCGCTGAGCAGTGCTCCGACCGGGGCGTAGACAAAAAGGTCGAGCGTCCGTTGGGCCGGTGACTTGGCCTCGTCGTGGTCGTGGTCAGACACAGTCTCGGCAGAGCATCTTTTTCTTGTCGGCCAACTGGCTCGGGTGTTTGACCAAGAAACAGGAGCGACAGACGAACTCGTCGGGCTGCTTTGGGCAGTACCCGCTCGTTGCCCTCGTTCTTGTCGTCCGTGTCGGGGACCTCTTCGTCCTCGGGCTCGTCTTCGACGACGAGACGTTCTTTCAAGATCACGTCAAGGCTGGCCTCGACGTCTTCGTCCTCGGGCTCGTCCTCATCGTCTTCGTCGTCGTCGCTCTTCTCGCTGGAGCGGTTCGATGACCGCAGCGGGCTCGGCCACCAGCAGCTCGTCGATCTCTTCGATTTCAACCTCTACCAGGGCGTCGTCATCATCATCGATGTCGTCTTCGACGACGAGATCGTCCTCGTCACCGAGCACGTCTTCATCGAGATCGTCGTCTCCGAGTTCCGCGAGATCCTCGGGAACGTCTTCGATTTCTTCTTTCGGGGCTTTCTTTTTGGTCGGCATTTGCGCGGGAGCATAGACGGTCCGAGAGCGTGGCTTCAAGCGCATTTGGGCGCATTTCCTGCGTGTTGCAGAGTTCGCCCCAGCCTCGGCGCTGACCATGGCTGCGCTGGAGCGGAAGCGGTTCGGCGGTTGGCCCCGGGGGTCTTTGGCACCAACTCGTCGATCAACACACCGAGGTGTGGATCGACGAGACGTTCTCTACTCAACCCCCCGGGGCCCTCCTCCGCCGCTCACAGCATCCCCCCCGCCGGGTTCGCCTCAGTCAACGACTGTGGCAGTGGCCCCTTGGGGCGTCTGGGACTGGGGAGAGATTACGCAGACCGAGGCAGTGTGCCGTCAACCGCAATGAGGGCCGTGTGACCTGGGCCTCTTCTGGAAGTTCCTGGTCACGATGTTGCAGAATTCTTCAGGGTTTCTTTGCAACCGTCTCGCTTCGGCGCGCCGCTCGGAGTCGAGTCGCTCAAGATCCGTCGATACCATGGTCCACGTGACGCATGGCGGCGGCAATGGCACGATGTCCCGCCACCTCGCGCAATGCTGCGATGCATTTCGTGGGCTACCCGCCGATAGGCCGGGTGACCTTGCGGACCGGATCGCAGCTCAATGAGGTGCAGGCCTCCCGTGCGTTCATCTGCATGACGTAACGAATGCGATGGGCCAGTGAGACGGCGTAGGTGGCTTGGGCCGGAAACTGTTCTTGCAATGCAGTGTAGAGATCGGCCGAACGCTCCAGACACTCGATCGAACGGGTCGCCCAGGCCAGCCTCGCCCACGACCTCGGGTCAGTCGTAGCCGAGCGCGATACCGAGTGGCTGCCACTCAATGGTCAAAAGACGGTGACGCTGCAGATCGCGAAAGGCGCCATAGTCGGTGACAAGTTCAAAGCGGTAGTCGGTGCGCTCGAAGGCTCGACCAGGACGGTGACGCCGGTTCCGGCGCTCCCCCACGTAGGCGGCCAAGACCGAGACTTTGTCGTCGGCACTCATGGGCCGCACTCGGGCCATGGCGTCGTGTTCGGAGATATTCAGATGAGGAAAGCAGATGGCAGCCAGCACCTTGTCCTCACCGTCGGGATCAAAGTCGACCAGCACGGTCTCAGGAGCCGTCTCGGTCGTCTCGGGGCCACCTACGCCTTCGGGCCACAGGCGGGCCATCACGGCGGCTGTGTCGTCCCTGGTGGCGGCGAGATAGTCGGACCACTCCCCGCCTCGGTCAGGTTTGTCCACGCGCTGGAGAAACGAAGGAATGACCTTGCGCAGCTCCGTCAGCATCATGTCGGCGTAACTCCGAGCTTCGGGGAGCGGATGCGAGCGCATACGTAAGAGCAGGGCCTCGTAGGCCTGGCCCGTGCCATAGACCCCGATATTGGAGAGCGAGGCGGCCGGCAAGCAGGCCGCGCAACGCGTCGAGGGCTTTGGCTCGGATGGCCTGGCGGTGGACAAAGTCCGAATCGCCGATCTGCTGGGGGTGTCGCGCGTTGAGGTAGGTGACCATCTGGGGCAGAAGCTCGCCGTAGGTGTCGAACATCCGATCCATGTCGCCGACGTAGCGGGCCCCGAAGGGCGAGTCGAGAATCTCAGGCGGACGGAAGTACCGATAGTGACCGCTGGGCAGTCGATTGTCGTACGCGATGTAACGAGTTGACTGCTCCAAGTAGGCCATAAGGCGGCCCCACTCGAGAATCTTGGTCAGGACGTTGGAGGACTGCTCGCAGGCCAGGTGGACGCCTCCGAGCTGGGCCACCGAGTCGTCGCCGTACTCGACAAAGACTTTTTCGTAGAGCTCTTCGGCCCGCTTCAGTCCGACCGTGGCGTCAATGGTGGCGTCACCGGTGATATCGAGATCGTCCACGAACTCGTCCAAAAAGAGGCGTCGGAGACTCTTGGGCGAGCGCGAATAGCGGGCGAAGAGCGCACCTTTGACCACCTCGGGCAGATTGACCAAGGCGAAAACAGGGAGATCGAGATTGGTGAAATATCGGCGCAGGATGGCCGCTTCGCTGTCGCTAAATGATTCTTCGACGTAGGGGAACATGCCCGTGCAACCATAGAACTGGGAGCCGGGTCCGGTGGCGGATCCTTGCTCGACCGCTACGGGGCCAATTCTGCCAGTCGTCCAGGTGCGGTCGGGCCACCGGCCGCCACCACGTCACGCATCAAGAGCCCGATGGCCGAGCGCGCACTGGCGGCAATGGCGGGGTCGGGGGCGACCAGGGCAATCTGTTCCACCAGGTCGGCAATTGACTTGATGGTGCGGACAAAGTCACCGGGCGCCACCTCTCCAATATCACGGGCCGCCACCTCTAAGGCGGTAGAAAACGACGCACCCCGAGCCCACGAGGTCACCGCACCTGACAAACCGGGTTCGGGCTGGCGTGTGCGGGTGACGAGATGGACCTCTTCGGTGGCTCGGATCATCTCGGCTCGGTGCGACAGGATGTCAATGCGTTCGGCCAGTAGTTGTCGACGCTTCTCCCCTACTCGATCGCCCTCGCCACCTTTTTTCTTGGGTGGTCGGGGGGCGTGGTGGATCTGACCTCGACGGCGCCCACGCTCTGGTGGCCCGGTTGCTCGTTTGGCCCGGCGACGTTCAAAGATCAGCGACGAAAGGACCCCGGCCAACACGGCGGGCTCCAGGTCGCCCAGCACCGGATCGGTCAGGGCCTCGGCCACCAAGAGATCTGACTCGTGATAGATCCGAGCCAGCTGTGCGCCGGCCTCGGTCAACTGCCAGCCGTCTAAGTAACCCAACTCCTCTAAGACGGCGAGCCGACGGGCAAACAGTTCGGCCAGATTGTCGCGGCTGTGTTCACGGTGCGAGGCCTGCCACTGGGCGAAGGAGCGGCGCAGCACGCCAAGGGCGGTCTCGCGATCAAATCGTTTGACCAAATTGACGGCAAGGTTGTACGTCGGACGAAAGGCCGATCGCAGGTCGGGCGGCGGGGCTGAGGCGGTCCGTGCTACTTCGGAGAAGGCGGTTTCGTTCGACCACAGCACGACGGCGTGGCCCTCGTCGTCGAGTCCCCGTCGACCGGCTCGTCCGGTCAGTTGGGCGTACTCTCCCGAAGTCAACGGGGCCCGACCGGCGCCGCCGTACTTGGTGAAGCGTTCAATGACGACGGTGCGGGCCGGCATGTTGATGCCGAGCGACAACGTTTCTGTGGCGTAGACCACGTGCAAAAGGTTGGCGGCAAAACAGGTCTCGACCGCTTCTCGGTAGGCCGGCACCAGCCCGGCGTGATGAGAGGCCACCCCAGCCTCCAGGCTCTCGAGCCATTCGGCGTAGCCCAAGACCCGAAGGTCTTCATCGGAAAGTTCGGTGACGTGGGCTTCGGCGATCTGTCGGATGACGGCACGGTCTTGTGCGTTGGTGAGGCGCACGCCATCGCGCACGGTCTGGCGCACTGCTTCGTCACAGGCGGCGCGAGAAAAGATGAAGACGATGGCGGGCAACAGATCCAAGTCGTCGAGCTCCGCGATGAGTTCGGTCCGTCGGGGGCTCCGGTAGGGCAAGGTCGGACGCTCCCGCCAGCCCCGGTTCCCCCCGGGTCGCTTTTCGGCCCGTCGCACGGCCTGGTCGATTTTCGAGCCCGCCCTCGGCCGGTCGACCTCGATCGAAGAGCGGGATGAGCGAGGTCAGGTTGTCCTCGCGACGATGGACCCCAAAGTGGTGACGGAGGGTGATGGGTCGATTGGTCTCGACCACGACCCGCGTCGGTCCCCGTACCGATCGGAGCCATCCACCCAACTCGGCCGAGTTGTTGACGGTGGCCGAGAGGCAGACAAAGACGACCTCAGGCGGACAGAGGACCAGGACCTCTTCCCATACGCCGCCACGATAGGGGTCTTGGATGTAGTGCACCTCGTCCAGCACCACCGTGCCGAGTCCTCGAAGCAGGTCCGAGCCGGTCAACAACATGTTGCGGAGCACCTCGGTCGTCATCACCACCACCGGGGCCTCAGGGTGCACGGCGGTGTCGCCGGTCAAGAGTCCGACCCGATCGACGCCGTAGGTGGCGACCAGTTCGGCGTACTTTTGGTTCGAGAGCGCTTTGAGTGGGGTGGTGTAGAAGGCCTTGGCTCCAGCGGTCAGGGCCCGGTCCACGGCGTAGGCCGCCACCAGAGTTTTGCCCGAACCGGTCGGGGCCGAGACCAAGACCGAGTCGCCGCTATCGAGGGCGTCAAAGGCGTCGTGTTGAAACTCGTCGGGTGGGAAAGCCAGACGCTTAATGAACCTGTCGCGTTGGCCGAGCGGCCCGCTCAACGGCCCAAGAGCTTCCCTATGCCAATAGCCAAGAAGTAGAAGACGATGAGGGGCACGGCCAGAGCCAGCATCGAGAAGGGATCAGAGCTGGGCGTGAAGACAGCGGCTACCAAGGTGATGCCGATGATGGCCCAGCGCCACGACTTGAGCAACTTGGCTGGCGTCACCACGCCGGCCAGCTCCAGTGAGACCAAAATGACGGGGAACTCGAAGGTGAGCCCAAAGAGGAACATCATTAACAAGATCAGCCCGAGATATGGAATGGGATCGTAGATGGCCGTCAGCTGCGGACCACCGACCGCCTTTAAGAACGCCAGGGCGTGCGGCAGGGTCAGGTAGGCCACGGCACAGCCCAACAAGAAGAGCAAGAAGGTAGAGAGGACGAAGGGAATGGCGTACTTCTTCTCTTTGCCTTTCAGCCCCGGGGTGATGAATCGCCATAGCTGCCAGAGGATGATCGGCGAGGCCAGCACCAAACCACCGAACGCCGCGATCTTGACCCGCAAGGTCAGGCCATCGAGCGGCGACGTCACGTAGAGATTGCAGGACGAACCGTTGCCCACCAGCAATGAACCGTTGGTCACCTTGCCGTGATGGGTCACCGTTTTTTCCACCGAGCAGAGCGGGGCCAGGAGGAAGTGGAGGATGGGTCCGTAGAGGATGGCGGCCACGCCGGCGGCCACGACAAAGGCGATAACGCAGACCAAGAGTCGATGACGAAGCTCGCCCAGGTGCTGGGCCAGCGTCATATTGTCGGGTTTCGGTCGGTCCTTTTTGGTGCCGACCACGGGAATGGCCACCGGTCAGCCTCAGTTCATGCTGGGATCGTCAGGTACACGGAGTCCGGTGCCGGTGACCTCTTTGGATGTCGCGGGCGCTGGAGACGTCGGGGCCACGTCAGTGGCCGCCGGGTCGCTGGGCCACGGTGCGCTGTCGGTCGGGTCCGGTGCTGGCGCTTCGGCTGACGGATCGAGGACGGCCGGTTCCAGGTCCTCGTCGGGCATTTCGGCCAACTTATTCAAGAGGCTGACCGGTGAACGGGCGTATTTGGCGATGTCGCCGGTGGAAGGGAGGTCGGGCAGCTGTGACCTGACTTCGGTCTCCATGCGCTCTCTGAAGCCGTGAAAGGCCTTCCAGGCCGCGCCCATCTGCTTGGCCACCCCGGGCAGCTTGTCGGGGCCAAGCAGGATGAGCGCAATGACCAAGACGATCAGCAGTTTGGCCGGGCTGAGCGACAACATGCCTGCTTACTCTACCGAGGAGACCTCGCTCGGGGCTGCTCAGAGGTGCTTGGCGTGAGAAACGCGGCCAGATGACCCCTGCGACCCGCCCGACGATCAGGTTGGCGGGGACGGTGCCCCAGTACCGGCTGTCGTAGGAACCCCGGGGACAGCGGTTGTCGCCCATGACGAAGTACTGGCCTGGCCCAACCTTGACCGGAGGGAACGGTGGCGTGGTGCGGCATTTGAGGGGCCACGGCTCGCTGAGTGGCTTGCCGTTGATATCGACCCGACCATCTCGGCCCGACACGGTTTCGCCCGGCAGTCCAATGACCCGTTTCACCAGATCGGGCACCGGATCCACCCTCTCGTTGGGCGGTCGGGCGAAGACAATGATGTCGCCTCGTCGCACCGAGCCCAGGTGATAGCTGAGTTTGTTGACCACGATTCGGTCGCCGGCCGCAATGGTGGGCTCCATCGAGCCCGATGGCACGTAGTAGCTCTGAGCCACGAAGGTTCGCGCCAACCCCAACACCAAAAAGACGACCAGAGCCACCAGGCCCCATGTGATGATGCGTCGGCGGTAGCCCGGCTTAGAGCGAGGCGATGAGTCGCTCGACGCGATCGTCATGAGACTTGAAGGGATCCTTCAACAACACGGTGCGCTGTGCTTGGTCGTTCAACTTCAAGTGCACCCAGTCGACCGTGAAGTCCCGTCGTCGCTCCTTGGCCCGTTTCACGAAGGCACCGCGCAGGCGAGCTCGCGTGGTTTCGGGTGGGCTGGTCATGGCCGACGCGATCTCGCCATCGGTACAGGTCCGATCCATCTGATCGCGGCGCTGCAGCTTGTAGAAGAGCCCTCGGTTGCGATCGACGTCGTGGTACATGAGGTCGATCATGGCGATCTTGGGATGGGCCAACGGGAGATCGTGACGAGCTCGGGTCTCTTCCACCAAGCGGTACTTGGCCACCCAGTCGCATTCGCGCCAGAGCGAGTACGGATCGGACTCAAGACCCTTGAGGCAGTGCTGCCACATCTCTAAGGCCAGGTCCTCTTCGGGCGTGAGGCCTTTGCGATCGCGGAACTTAATCGCGCGCTCTAAGTACTCCATTTGGATATCGAGGGCACGCATCTCGCGTCCGTTGGCCAGTTTCACGCGACGTTGGCAGGTGATGTCGTGACTGATCTCGCGTATGGCCCGAATCGGGTTCTCGAGGGTGAGGTCTCGGAGCACCGTGCTCGAGTCCTCCAACATGGCCAAGATGATGCTGGTGGTGCCGACCTTCAAGAAGGTGGCGTACTCGCTCATGTTGGAGTCGCCCACAATGACGTGGAGGCGGCGGAACCGTTCGGCATCGGCGTGGGGCTCGTCGCGGGTGTTGATGATGGGCCGGCTCGCGTGGTGGCCGACGACACCCCTTCCCAGATGTGTTCGGCTCGCTGGCTGATGCAGAAGACCGCGCCCCGAGCGGTCTGGAGCACTTTGCCAGCCCCGGTCATTATTTGGCGGCTGACCAAAAAGGGAATGAGGACCTCGGTGTAGCGATTGAACTCATCGTTGCGTTCGGTTAGATAGTTCTCGTGGCAACCGTAGGAGTTGCCAGCCGAATCGGTGTTGTTCTTAAACAGGTAGACCTCGCCGCGAATGCCCTCTTCCCGAAGTCTCGCTTGCGCGCCTGCGACCAGGCCCGAGAGGATCCACTCCCCGGCCTTGTCGTGCACGACCAGTTCGCTGATCTTGTCGCACTCAGGGGTGGCGTACTCGGGGTGTGAACCGACGTCGAGATAGAGGCGAGCCCCATTCTCCAAAAAGACATTGGAGGAGCGGCCCCAACTCACCACACGGCGAAAGAGGTAGCGAGCAACTTCGTCGGGGCTCAGTCGCCGTTGGCCGCGAAGCGTGAAGGTGACCCCGTACTCGTTCTCCAGACCGAAGATCCTTCGCTCCACCTAAGTCACCGTAGTGCGGCGTGCGACGGGATCAGGCGATCGCACGAGAGTTACGACGATGCAACCTCGGACAAGAGCAGGCCCAGGGTCTCGTCGTCCAAGCGCTTGAAGGCGCGACGACCGTTCCCCCGAGAGAGGACGGCGGCCTCAAGGTCGCCAGCGTGGAGGGTCCTTTCCGGCCCGGCCAGGGCCGACACGGTAGCGGTCAAGGCACCAGCCAGATCCCATTCGGCGTTGAAGGCCTCGGCCACACGCTCTGAGATGGTCTCGGCGTCGCCGCCCAACACGCAAAAACGCTCTTCGTCGGTAATCGTGCCTTCGTAGGCAATGTGGTACAGCTGATTGGGCTGTCCGTTGTCGCCGAGCTCGGCCACCAAGATCTCGACTTCAAGCGGCTTCATCTCGTGGGTGAAGACGTTGCCCAAGAACTGGGCGTAGAGATTGGCCAAGGAGCGGGCGTCAACGTCCTCGCGACTGAAGGCGTAGCCCTTGGTGTCAGCGTGGCGCACACCCGAGACCCGGAGTTGGTCGTACTCGTTGTACTTGCCCACGCCACCAAAGGCGATGCGGTCGTAGATCTCAGAGATCTTGTGCAGCGAGCGCGAAGGATTCTCGGCCACGATTAAGACACCTTCGTCGTAGACGGTGGCCACGAGGGAGCGTCCACGGGCGATGCCTTTTTGGGCGTACTCGGCCCGATCTTTCATGACCTGTTCAGGGGCCACGTAGTACGGCATGCTCATCGCGCGTTCCGCCTTCTTGCGGGCGATGAGGGCCTCGAAGCGCTCCGCCACCTCTGGTTCGGCACTTGGACGTACCCGTCGGCGTCTACCACCGCAATGAGCGGGAAGATGCCGCGAACCAGGTCTGGGCCGCCGGTACCCGAGTCCTCGTCGGCCGCCTCGTAGAGGGCCTGGATGGCCAGTTCGATGGCGTCGGTGCGCGGGAGCCCTTCACGAAAACCCAACTTGATGGTGGTGCGGGCGTCTCGCCCCCCCGACCCAGTGGCTTGGAAGTCGGACTCTTCGTAGTGACCACCGGTCACGTCGTAGGTATAGATGCGACCAATCTGGCGTCGAAGGTCGTAGCCGCAGAAGAGAGGAACGACGGCCAGGCCCTGCATGGCCAAGGGCAGGTGCTCGCGCACCATCTGAGCCAACTGATTGGCCTTGCCCTCTAAAGAAAGCGAGACGCCTTCAACCTTTTCGTAGTGCTCGAGTTGCACCTGGAAGAGGCGGACCATCTCGACCGCAGGACCGGCGGCGCCGGCAATGGCAACGGCGGACCAACGGTCGGCCGGAAAGACCTTCTCCATGGCCCGATGGGCAATGGCGTGGCCCTCAGTGGCTCGGCGGTCGCCGGCCATGACCACGCCATCGGCAAAGCGCAAAGCCACCACCGTGGTGGCGTGCGGCACCGAGAGCGAGCCGTCAGAGATCATTTGGGTCCGGTCCACCCCACGGCTGCGCAGCAGCCCCACAAAGTCGGGACCGGGATCATCGGATGTCGTAAAAAGCGGAAGCGCCACGGGTAACTACTCGCCGCCTTTTTGCACGTAGTTGCGCACGAACTCTTCGGCGTTGTCCTCCAACACCTCGTCAATCTCATCTAAGAGATCGTCCAGATCGGCCTTGATCTTGTCCCCACGCTCAGAGGTCGGGGCGGTCGTCTCAACCACCTCTTCCTCCGTGCGCTCCGGTGCGTTCGGACTCTTGCGCTTTAACTCTCGTTCAGCCATGACCCTCTCGATCTTACGAACTCAGCCGTTCCAGCAACTCTGCTGGCCCGCTACTCGCATCGAGCAGCGCTGCGGTGTGATCGGCCGTTCCCCGCAGAGGGTCCATCATAGGGACGCGGCGCAGGGGGTCGGTTCCAAGATCAAAGACCAGTGAGTCCCAGTTGGCCGTGACCACGGCGTCGGGCCAACGAGAGAGGCACTGACCTCGGAACCACGCTCGTGTGCCCCGGGGGGGCTCGCTCACCGCTTTCTCGGCCACGGCTGGATCCACCAGACGTTCGAGGCCCAGGCGCTGATAGAGCGATCGTTCGGGCCGCAGATCGTGATACTGCAGGTCGAGGGCGGCCAGTCTCGGATCGTCCCAACCGCATCCATGTCGCTCTTGGTAGGCCTCCATCAGCACCAAGCTTGGCCACCCAGTCGAGCTGGGTGGCGAGGGACCGGGGGTCGGATTCGAGAGCCCCTAAGACCTGCTCCCAGCGATCGAGCACCAAGAAGCCGACATCGTTCGGGCCAATGCAGGCCAGGCCACTCTCTTCGGCGTACTTGCGAGCCGCACCGAACAGTTCCCACTCCATCTCGAGTGCGGTGGCCGTGGTGCCGTCGGCCAGAAGCAGTGGCTTTTGCAAGGTGAGGTCAATCGAGACGTGGTGCATGGCCCGCACCGGATCGGCCGGGGTCAAGTCTCGCTGCGGGAGGGCCTCATCTTCAATCATCGAGAGCACGATGGCCGAGGTGCCGACCTTTAAGAACGTGGCCACCTCGGAGAGATTGGCATCCCCCACAATCACATGGAGACGCCGAAATCGTTTGGGATCGGCGTGGGGCTCGTCCCGAGTGTTCACAATGGGCCGCTTCAAGGTGGTCTCGAGTCCAATGATCTCTTCGAAGAACTCGGCCCGCTGTGTGATCTGGAAATCGATGGGCTCGGAGCCAAATGCTCCGGTCTCGGCCCCCACTTTCCCCGCCCCGGTGAAGATTTGGCGGGCCACAAAATGTGGGACGACGCCGCGCACCACATTGGCGAACGGCACCGCCCGGTCCATCATGTAGTTCTCATGGCAACCGTAGGAGTTGCCTTTGCCGTCTGAGTTGTTTTTGTACACGACCGGTGTGGGCTGACCAGGCATGAACTCAATGGCGGCGTTCATGGCTTGGCGCAGCACCGATTCGCCCGCCAGATCGTGGACCAAGCACTCCATGGGGTCCAAGCACTCAGGGGTTGAGTACTCAGGATGCGCGTGGTCGACGTAGAACCGAGCACCGTTGGTGAGCACGATGTTGGCCAAGTGGGTCTCCACCATGGGTGGCATGGCACCTTCGTTCGGCGTGCCCCGAGCGTCGTTGCCCGGCGTCTCGTCTTCGAAGTCCCATCCGGTCCGTCGCTCCAAATGGGCGGCATAGGCGTTGACTAACACCGAGGAGGCGGCAATGGGATTGCCGTCGCCGCCCTGGGTGTGAATGCCGTATTCGGTTTCGATCCCGCAGACCTTGGCTATGGCCACGGCGCGACCTTAGGCCTAGAGATACTGGCCGGTGCCGACCCGCTCGATTGACCGACCGCCCAGCACCTCTCGATCTTCGGTGAGCAAGGTACGCACGTAGACGATGCGCTCACCCTTCTTGCCCGAGATGCGGGCCCAGTCGTCAGGGTTCGTGGTGTTGGGGAGGTCCTCGTTCTCTTTGTACTCCTGGCGGATCGACTCCAAGAGGTCAGAGGTCCTGATGCCCCGTCCTTCGTTCGCGATCTCACGCTTGATGGCCAGTTTCTTGGCCCGACGGACGATGTTTTCAATCATGGCGCCCGAGGCGAAGTCCCGATAAAAGAGAATCTCTTTGTCACCATTTTGGTAGGTGACCTCCAAGAACCGATTGGCGTCGTCGGCCAGGTACATCTCGGCCACCGTCGACTCGATCATGGCTTGAGTGGCTTTGGCCGGGTCTCCCCCACCGATGCGCTTGACCTCTTCTTCTTCAAGAGGAAGATCGGTGGTCAAGTAGCGCGAGAAGATCTGGGCCGCCGCTTCTTCGTCGGGGCGCTCGATCTTGATCTTCACGTCGAGTCGCCCTGGTCGCAAAATGGCGGGGTCGATGAGGTCCTCTCGGTTGGAAGCACCAATCACGATGACGTCGCGGAGTGCTTCCACGCCGTCGATCTCGGCCAGCAGCTGAGGCACGATGGTCGACTCCATATCGGAGCTAATGCCGGTGCCGCGAGTTCTAAAGAGCGAGTCCATCTCGTCAAAGAACACGATGACCGGCACGCCTTCGGCGGCCTTTTCCCGAGCCCGCTGGAAGACCTGGCGGATCTGCCGTTCGGTCTCACCGACGTACTTGTTCAACAGCTCAGGACCCTTGATGTTCAAGAAGTAGCTGCGGATATTCTTGTTGCCCGTGGTCTCGGCCACTTTCTTGGCCAACGAGTTGGCCACGGCCTTGGCGATCAGGGTCTTGCCGCACCCCGGCGGTCCGTAGAGCAAGATGCCTTTGGGGGCGGGCAGGCGGTACTCACCGAAAAGTTCGCGGTAGAGGTACGGCAGTTCGACGGCGTCGGTGATGGCCTCGATCTGTGTGTCCAGTCCTCCGACATCGGCGTAGGTGATGTCGGGAACTTCTTCCAAGACCAGCTCGTCGGTCTCGGGACGAGGAAGTTTTTCGATGAGGAGCTGTGTCCTGGTGTCCATCAAGACGGTGTCACCAGTGCGCAGGCGGACGCCCTTCATCTCCTCTGAGAACTCGGCCACGCGCTCTTCGTCGGCCCGGGCAAACACAATGGCGCGCGTTCCGTCTTCCAAGATGTCCTTGATGGTGACGACTTCGCCCGCCATCTCACCGTCGCGGACCAACACAACATTGAGGGACTCGTTGAGGACGACCTCGTTGCCTTTCCGCAGGATGCCAGGGTCCAAGTCGGGGTGCAGCGACACTCGCATCTTGCGACCGCCCGAAAAGACGTCGGCCGTACCGTCCTCATTGATGCCGAGCAGCGTGCCGTAGGCCGCTGGAGGTTGCGTGAGCTTTTCGACTTCCTCGCGCAATGCGGCCAACTGCTCTTTCGCCTGCTGCAGCGTGAAGGTCAGTTTTTCGTTCTGGGAGGTCGAGTGGGCCAGCTGTCCTTTGGCCTCCAAGAGGCGCTCTTCCATGAGTTGGACTCGACCCGGACTGTCTTGGAGCCGCCGACGGAGGGCGTGAACTTCATCTTCTGCGTCCACGAGCTGGGCGCGCAGCAGATCTAACTCTGCCTCGGGGTCAACATCGTGGTCTCGGGATTCGGGCATGACTTGCACCTCCCTGACGGTTTGTTGTCGCTTGTGGCTCACCCTACCGGTCCGGCCAGGGGTCCGTGAATGCGCGGACAGGGCGCCGCCAGGCACTACGCTTTGAGTGCTCAGAAGGTCGAGTGCTAGGTTCCCGCGGCCGAATCGAGCGAACGGATAGAGAAAGGGCCAACCCTGGCCCGACAAGGAGAGTGGCATCGAATGAAGGTCTGGATCGACCAGGATCTCTGCACGGGTGATGGCCTGTGTGAAGAGATTGCGCCGGCCGTATTTACCTTGCTCGATGACGGCTTGGCCTATGTCAAAGAGGGTGATTCGGTCATGAATGAGCCGGGTGGATCGGCCGGGATGGCGCTGGTCAATCCCGACCTTGAAGATGCGGTGGTCGAGGCCTCGGAAGAGTGCCCCGGCGAATGCATCTTTATTGAGCGCGACTAGCTCGTCCGCGTCCTCAGTCGGCCATGCGTCGGGCCGTGGTGAGAAATCCGGTATGGCCGACCATACGGTGATCGGGCCGGACTGATCGGGCCTCGACGTGCCAGGTACGGCGCAGAATCTCAACGGTCTCGCACAGCCCCCAGCGCTCCCCCTCCAGGGCCGCTCGGAGTAGAGCGGTTTGATTGATGGTCGGCAGATAGGCCAACAAGATGCCACCGGGTCGCAGCGCCCCCCAAGCCGCCGGGACGACCTTTTGGGGCTCGGGCATATCGAGCAGGATGCGGTCGAGATCGGTCTCATCGATGCCCTCGGTGACGTCTCGAATCTCGACTCGATAGTTGGCATCAGGTCCCAGCAGTTCGGCCACGTTGGCCTGAGCTCTCAAGGCAAAGTCCTCTCTGAGCTCGTAGCCCACAATGCTGGCGCCGGCTCGAAGCACCGTCATCGACAGCGCGCCCGAGCCCACGCCGGCTTCGAGGATGCGCTGACCCGGAGCGATGTCGGCCGCCAACAAGATGGCGCCCAAATCCTTCGGGTAGATGACCTGGGCCCCACGGGGCATCTTCAACACCACATCGGTCAACGTGGGGCGGAGCACAAGAAAGCTTCGCCCGGTCGATCCTTGAACGGTCGATCCTTCAACGTGGCCGATGATGTCGTCGTGACTGACGATGCCAGCGTGGGTATGAAACGTGGCGCCGGCCACGAGCGTCATGAGATAGCGGCGCTCCTTGGCGTCGATGAGGAGAATGCGCTCCCCGTGGGCCAGTACTCGGCTCAAGAGTCAGCGCGGCCGGGTTCGATCCTTGAAACCACCCACGTTTCGCCCGGCTTCACGTCGATGGTGGTGGCCGTAGCACTTTGTTGCATGGCGCGACGAAGAATGAAGGCGGATGCTGCGACTACGAGCCAGGCCCAGTTGCCTCCAGACACACCGCGCTGAAGGCCCTCTCTCGACAGACGCCTAAGTAAATACCCCATGACGTACGACTCAGAGTCGCCGGATCTCGATGACCGAGGACTTGCGTCGCCCCCGCCGTTTGCCAGCCAAAAAGGCGATCGTGATGACGGTCAGCGCCACGGCACCGATGATGAGGATCGCCTTGGGCGCAGCTTCGTCGGCCGTGACCTCACCTTCTCCCAAGACCTGGTCGTAGGCGGCTTCGAGATCAGCGCGGCGAAATTCGGTTCTGGGCCATCAGTTCGTCCCTCCAGGGGCGTCAGTGGTGGTGGTGGGCAGTTTCGGCTTGGCTGCTCCGGCATTAATGCGCCACGCCGCAGTACCGAGAATGACAAGACCCAAGACGGCCGTGACGAGGTAGGGCACCCAGGACCAGTCACCAGTCAGGGCGGTGCCGGTTTCGTCTTGGAGGACGCGGAGAACGCCCAGAAGAATGAAAATGAAGCCGATGGAAAGAAGAAACGCCGCTGAGATGCCATAGATCAGGTACCGGCCCACCTTTTTGAGGGGTCCAATGGTTTCCTGTTTGACGTAGTCGATGGTCAGCTGAAAGGCGTCAGTCCCCGACTCTCTGACTCCCTTGCGTGCTCCCTTGTCAGCCACTGGGCTCTTGCTCCCTCGTCGTATCAGTCATCGTCTGAAACCATCTGGTCTGTCGGTGACCGTTGCTCAAATGTCGGTAACGGCCCGCAATCCTCGCCCGCATCCGGTCGTGGTGCAAGCAATGCCCCATGTCAGCTGCGGTCTCGGTACAGATAAGTCGAGGTGGCCCGAGCCACTAGCTTGTCATCTTCACCCACCGTTGCTGTCACGGACGCCTCGACAAACGCTACCCGGGAACCACCCGAGATCACTGAAGCGGTGCACGTGAGGAGGGCGCCGATAGGTACCGCACCGAGAAAGCTGACCTTCATCTCGGCGTTGGCCACCGTCACTTTGCGCCCCTCCACAAAGGTGACGGCTGACGCCCCCATGGCGGAGTCGCAGAAGGCCCCAATGAAGCCGCCCTGGACGATGCCGGCCGGATTGGCGAAGCGCTCGTCCGCTCGCATCTGCCAGGTTGTAGAACCCGGAGTCGCCTTCTCGGTGCAGACCATGCCGAGCGTCAAATCACTGTTGGGCGGGACCTGAATCTGTCGAGGCATCGGCGTCACGCCGACCGACGATAAACGCTATGTGAGCCTGGGCGAGAACTGGGTAGGGTGAGTCCATGTCAGGCCTCTCTTCTGCGCCCCCTATCGACGCTCAGCTCGAGCAGCTCAGCATCAACGTCATCCGAGGGCTGGCCATGGATGCCCCAGCGAAGGCTGACTCGGGCCACACTGGCACCGCCATGGCGCTCGCTCCGCTGGCCCATGTGCTGTGGACCCGAGTCATGGCCCACGACCCGACCGATCCGAGCTGGCCCGATCGGGACCGTTTCGTTCTCTCCTGCGGCCATGCCTCGATTCTCTTGTATTCAATGCTCTATTTGACCGGCTACGACCTCGATCTCGACGACCTCAAAGCAGTTCCGTCAGTGGGGCAGCCGGACCCCGGGCCACCCCGAGCACCGACACACCGCCGGCGTTGAGGTCACCACTGGTCCCCTCGGCCAGGGCGTGGCCGACGGCGTTGGTCTGGGTGTGGCCGAGCGGTTCTTGCGGGCCCGATTTGGTCCAGAACTCTGTGATCACTACACCTTCGTTCTGGCCGGCGACGGGTGCCTGCAAGAAGGTGTGTCGCATGAAGCGGCGTCCTTGGCTGGGCATCTCGGTCTCGGACGGTTGGTCTACGTCTACGACGACAATCACATCACGATCGATGGACCAACTGAGCTCTCCTACACCGACAATGTGCCCGAGCGTTTTGAGGCCTACGGCTGGGACGTCGACAGCATTGGTGAAGTGGCGAACGACACTGACGCCTTGGAGGCCGCGGTACGCCGAGCCATGGCGGTCGAGGACAAGCCGTCACTCATTATCTTGCGCAGCCACATCGGATGGCCCGCACCTGATCTCACCGACTCGAAGGACGCGCACGGCACCCCATTCCCGGCCGAAGAGATCGCCCGGACCAAGACGATTCTTGGTCTGCCGGCCGACGAGTCGTTCTGGGTACCCGATCAGGTCCTCGAGGGCTATCGCCAGTGCATCCCGCGGGGCCAGGCCAAGCGGGCGGCGTGGGAGGAGCGCCTTTCCACCTCCTCCATTGACCGAGAGGCCTGGGATGCGGCCCAAGCTGGTCGGGGTGTGCCGGGGTGGGAGTCCAAGCTCCCGACGTTCACGACCGGTGACGAAATTGCGACTCGCAAGGCCATCAATACGTGCATCAACGCCACCTTGCCTGGACTGCCCGGTCTCGTTGACCGGTGCCGCCGATCTGACGGGCAACACCGGGGTGCAGCTGAAGGGCGAAGAGCAACAGTCGGTAGCTCACCCTGGTGGCCGCCAGCTCTACTACGGCATTCGTGAACATGGCATGGGTGCGGCCATGACCGGTATGGCCTTGCACGGTGGCGTGCTCCCTGTTGGCGGCACCTTCTTCGTCTTTAGCGACTACATGCGCGGTGCCGTTCGCTTGGCCGCCCTCTCGCGGGCCCACGTCATCTACTCCTGGACGCACGACTCCGTGGGCCTCGGAGAAGACGGCCCGACCCACCAACCCATCGAGCATCTGGCTTCACTTCGAGCCATGCCCGGACTCAATGTGGTGCGGCCGGCCGACGCCAACGAGACGGCACAGGCCTGGCGGCTGGCCGTCGAGAGCGAAGAACCCGTGGC
This sequence comes from uncultured Acidimicrobiaceae bacterium, assembly GCA_963803215.1. GTDB lineage: Bacteria > Actinomycetota > Acidimicrobiia > Acidimicrobiales > RAAP-2 > CAWDLP01. Next base: position 34,151 of record CAWDLP010000017.1, on the reverse strand, counting down.
GTTGATACTGAGCCGCCAAGAGCTGCCCGTTCTTGAAGCGACGGCACAGCGCGGGCCGACCGGGGTGGGCCGAGGCGGCTACGTCGTGGTTGATGAGCTTGGGGCCAAGGCCGACGTCATCCTGATTGGCACCGGGAGTGAAGTGCACGTCTGTGTCAATGCAGCTGCCCTCTTGGCTGAAGAGGGCATCCATGCTCGCGTCGTCTCGCTCCCCTGCTGGGAGTGGTTCGAAGACCAAGACAGGTCGTATCGAGACGAGGTGCTGACGCCCGGCATTCGGCGTCTGGCCGTAGAAGCTGGCACCTCGTTCGGTTGGGAGCGCTACGCCGACGCGTCAGTCTCGATCGACACCTTTGGCGCCTCGGCCCCAGGCCAAGTGGCGCTTGATAACTTCGGGTTTACGCCAGCCCACGTGGCTGATCGGGCTCGAACGTTGATCAACGAACACGTGTGATGAGCAGAGGAGACCACCGATGAGCACGCTGCATGATCTTTACAGCAAAGAAGGCCAGAGCCCTTGGCTCGACAACCTCCGGCGGGACTGGCTCACCGGCGGCAAGCTGGCCGAACTGGTGACGCAGGGCATTCGAGGCATTACGTCCAACCCGACCATCTTTGCCAAGGCCATCTCGGGCGAAGACGACTACGACGAGCAGTTCAAGTCGCTCATGGTCGACCACACCGTCGACGCCGCCTACTGGGAGCTAGTCACCCAGGACATCAATGACGCTCTTGACCTTCTTCGGCCCATCTACGACGAGAGCGATGGCGGCGACGGCTTTGTGTCCTTGGAGGTCTCTCCGGCCTTGGCCCACGACACGGACCAGACCATTACTGACGCTCGGAAGCTCCACGTCCAAATCGATAAGCCGAACCTGTTGGTAAAAATTCCCGCCACCAAAGAGGGCGTGCCCGCCATCAAACAGATGATCAGTGAAGGGCGCAGCATCAACGTCACTTTGATCTTCGGCCTCGATCGCTATGACGAGGTCGTAGAGGCCTACATCTCGGGTCTCGAGGCCTACGCCCAGACCGACGGGGCTGATCTCTCCAAAGTGTCCAGCGTGGCCTCCTTCTTTGTCAGCCGGGTCGATACCGAGATAGATCGGCGCTTGGAGGAGCTGGCCGGTGGCGAACAGGGTGATCCCGTCATCCTCTCTTTGCGAGGCAAGGCCGCGGTGGCCCAGGCGCAGATGGCCTACCAGCACTTCTTGGCCGCATTCTCCGGCCCACGCTGGGAGGCACTGGCGGCCCAGGGGGCCAAGGTGCAGCGCCCCCTGTGGGCGTCCACCTCAACCAAGAATCCGGCCTATCCCGACCTTCTCTACGTGGATACGTTGATCGGTCCCAACACGGTCAACACCATGCCCGACGGTACCTTGGACGCTTTCAGGGAACACGGAACGGTGGCTCGCACGGTAGATGCTGACCCAATCCAGGCCGACACTGTACTGGCCGAACTGGCCGAAGCCGGCGTCGACATGGACGATGTGGAGAACACGTTGGAAGCCGAAGGCGTGAGCTCGTTCTCTAAATCCTTCGACGAGTTGCTCCAGTCTCTGAGCGACAAGGCTTCGACGTTCTAGTTCTGCCACCGAGCACGGAAGGGTCCATCAGTTGACCACTGCATCGCACGAAGAGGCCGCTCCCGTCGGTTCTCTCTACTCCCCCGACCACGCCTCCGTTGGCGCTCGTCATCTTCGGCGCCTCGGGTGACCTGACCTCGCGGAAGATCCTGCCCGCCCTGGCTTCGTTGGCCGAGCGCGGCAAATTGAATGAGAACTTCACCGTCATCGGGGTGGCTCGCACGCCTTGGTCGGACGAGGACTTCCAACAAGCGGCCCTTCGCGATACCCCCGACGCTGGCCCGGTCTGGCGCAACCTGGTGAAGCGCTTTCATTACATCGCCGGTGAGTACGCCGCCACCGAGACGTTTGACCAGTTGAGAGAACATCTGGCTGAAGCGGACAAGGACTATGGGTGTTCGGGCAACCGGGTCTACTACCTCGCCACCATTCCCGACGTCTTTGCCCTGGTGGCCGAAGCCATCGGTAAAGAGGGTTGCAACGTACCCGGTGAAGGTGGCGAGTTCGCCCGATTGGTGGTGGAAAAGCCCTACGGGCGTGACCTGGCCAGCGCCCTCGAGTTGGACAGTGCGGTCCACACCGCCTTCGAGGAACGCCAGATCTTCCGTATCGATCACTACATGGGCAAAGAGACGGTCCAGAACCTATTGGCCCTGCGCTTTTCCAACGCAATCTTTGAACCGGTATGGAACCGGCGCTACATCGAGCAGATTCAGATCACGGTGGCCGAAAGCTTGGGGGTCGAACATCGTGGTGGTTTCTACGAGACCGCAGGGGCCATGCGCGACATCGTGCAGAACCACGTCATGCAGGTCCTCGCCCTCACGTTGATGGAACCGCCCACCACCATGGACGCCGAACACATTCGCGACGAGAAGGTCAAGCTGCTCAACGCCATCACTATCCCAACGCGCCGACGAAGCCACTGACAAGGTCGTCCGGGGCCAGTACACGGCCGGGACCGTCGACGGAAAAAAGGTCGTGGCCTACCGTGACGAGCCCGACGTGGCCAAAGACTCGATGACCGAGACCTACGTGGCCCTTCGCCTCACCGTCGACAACTGGCGCTGGGCCGGCGTGCCGATCTACGTGCGTACGGGGAAACACCTGCCCGAGCGCGTGACGGAAGTCGCCCTGCAGTTTCACTCCGTGCCCCACTTGGCCTTCTCGGGCCTGTTGAGCCGTCAGCTGAAGCCGAACACCCTGGCCCTTCGGATCCAACCCGATGAGGCCATCAGCTTGGAGTTCGGCGCCAAGGTCCCGGGCGAGGAGTTCCGGGTGCAGTCGGTTTCAATGAACTTCTGTTACAACCAAGCCTTCCCCGACGCCGGTGAAGCAGACGGCTACCCTCGTCTTTTGCACGATGCCATGGTGGGCGACGCCACGCTGTTCATCCGCACCGACGAGGTGGAGCAAGCCTGGAAAGTCGTGGCGCCCTACCAAGAGGTCTGGGCTGAACCGGGAGCGGGCATGCACTTCTATGAAGCAGGGAGCTGGGGACCGGCCATGGCTGATCTGCTGCTTGCAGCGTTCGGGCAACTTCTGGCGAGTGCCTCCGGTATGAGCCCTGACATCATCCCGGTGGACGATGTGGCGGCGTCGTTCGCTGACGTCGTCATGGATCAGTTCGCCGCTCGCGCCGGCGAGCGCTTTGCCTTGGTTCTCTCAGGTGGTCCAACGGCGGCCCACTGTTATGAGGTGTTGGCCGAAGAGGCGGGAGGTTCCATCGACTGGGCCTTGGTCGATGTGTACATCGGCGACGAGCGCTACGTGCCGGCTGACGACAAGGACTCAAATCAGAAACTTATCCGCGACTCCCTCCTTGATCGTGTGGCCCCGGTGGGTTCGTTTCATCCCATGCCGACCGAGCTGGACATCGCCGCCTGCGCCTCGTCCTATGCCACCACCATTGGCCAGCTTTTGGCCGGTCCGGGCATCGATCTCATGCACATGGGGCTCGGTCCGGATGGACATACGGCCTCTCTTTTTCCTCAGGCCGAAAGCCTGCAGGCCGGAAATGATGAGCTGGTGGTGGCGACCGAGGACCCGAACGGGGTGAACCCACTCCCCCGCTTGACCCTCACCCTGCCCGCCATCAATCAGTCTCGCCACATCGTCTTTACCGTCGATGGCGCCTCCAAGCAACAAGCCATGGCGCAGGTGCGAAGCGGGGCCGATATCCCGGTCAACAAAGTCAAGGCGAGCGACATGATCTGGTTGGTCGATCACGAGGCGGCCAAGGCTCCATGAGGCGTGGGCCCACTGACGCTGTGACCATCGGGGTCTAGACGTGGCGAACGACGTTGTGCAAGGCGTTGACCAACCCGACGCCGACGCCCTGGCGCAAGCGCTCTGAACTCTTAGTAGGCCAGGGCCAACCCTCGAGTGCGCAAGATCGTGTCCTTCGGTCCCTTTTGGCCTCGATCTGGGCTCTGGCTCGAGAGGGCACCGCGTTGGGTGATCTCAAGATCGCCGACGCGGCCTTGGCTGAGATGACCGAAGCCTTCAGGATCTTTCGGCCCTACCGTGACGTCAGAAAATTCACCATGTTCGGTTCGGCTCGAACCCGCCCTGACGACCCGGTCTACCTCTTAGCTCGGGACTTGGCCGCCAATCTGGCCCAAGAGGGTTGGATGGTGGTGACAGGAGCAGGTCCGGGCATCATGGCGGCGGGCACCGAAGGGGCTGGTCGGGATCACGCCTTCGGGGTCAACATCAGACTGCCGCACGAGGAGGGGGCCAACCCGTTCATCGCTCAGGATCCGAAACTGGTGGAGATGCGGTACTTCTTCACTCGGAAGTTGATGCTGATTAAAGAGTCCCATGCCTATGCCGTGCTGCCTGGTGGGTTCGGCACGCAAGATGAGTGCTTCGAACTGCTCTGCCTCCTCCAGACCGGCAAGGCTGAACCGGCACCGGTCGTCCTGGTCGAAACGCCAGGGGGTACGTACTGGAAGGGATGGCGTCGTTTCATCGATGAAGATGCGGTGGCGCCCGGTTGGATTTCGCCCGAAGATACCGCCCTGTTCACTGTGGCCAATACCGTCGAAGAGGCCTCGAAGGAGATCACACGGTTCTATGTCAACTACCACTCCTGTCGCTGGGTCGGCGATCTGTTGGTACTCCGCTTGCAGAAAGCACCCAGTCGCGCTGAGTTGGCCGACCTCAACAAACGGTTCGGCGACATTGTGGTCTCGGGCTCGATTCGGAGCGCCTCGCCTTTTCCGCCCGAACGATCGAGCGATGACCACTTAGAGCTACCCCGGGTGGCGCTGCGTTTTGACAAGTTTCACTACGCTCGGCTGCGCTTGCTCATCGACGCCTTGAACGACTGCACAGGTTGAGCGAGATCACCGACCAATCGCTCGGTCCTGACGCCACCGATGCCGTGCCCTTCGATGATCTCGAAGAAGGGTCCGGCGCGGCCCCAGGCGGGAAGCGTTCGGGCCAACTGCCGAGGCGATGGTGGGTCATACCGGTGGGTTTGCTCGGAGTTCTGGTGGTGGTGCTCTTGTCGGTCACCTTGGTCAGTCATGAAAGGGACTCAGCCACCAAGAACCGGCTGGTGGCGACCGTGGGGGCCTTGGAGAAGGCCAGCCAAGGTCAGACAACCAACGGATTCAAAAACACCGTGCTGGCGGATTACGGCAACCTCTTGCCGTATATCGGGATTGTCGACGGGTCAACCCAGCTCCATCCTTCTGATGTCAACAACGTCAGCGTGATGCTCTGTGCCACCGGCCCGAGCTGTGATGCCGCCGTGATCGCCACCCGAGGCCCGAACGACTCGTGTTGGTATGCCGCCCTTGCCCTCACCCCTACGGCGGCGTCCGCCCTCGGGTACCCGTCAGAGACGATTGGCGTGCAGTACGGGGTTCACCCGCACTCGAGGAGCTGTACGGCCAACGACGCCGCCAGCTGGTCGACACCCCGCATGGCATTGGCAGGAAGCTGTTCCGTCGGGCGTATAACCGACCCCTAACGCCGCGCGGGCTCTGTCGACCTAGTGGGGTCCCTCCAGATACGCCACCGCTTTCTCCAAGGAACGTCGGGCTTTGGTCACCCGACCCTCCATATTGAGCGCTTGGGCATGATCGCTCGGATCCATCGATCCGCGAGTCTCAGTGGCCTCTCGCAAGAGGTCGATTGAGACGTCGGCCAACTCTTCAATGATGACGACAAGTTGCTCTCGAAGCGTCTCGATCCGCGCTTCACCTACGGGCACGTCACCTCGATTCCTTTCATTGTCATCAACCTGACGGCGATGGCCTACTTCGGGAGTTTCGACATCTTGACGTCGTACTCGCCGTTGGCGAACTGAGCTCGCATGAGCTTCTTGTCGAACTTACCCACGCTGGTTTTCGGAATCTCTTCCAAAAAGACCCACTGATCGGGCAGCATCCACTTCGGTACTCGCTGGTTGAGATGGGCCACCAGGTCGTCGGGGGCCGGTGTGCGTCCGGGCTTTGGCACGACGGCGACCAAGGGCCGTTCCGACCACTTCGGATCGGGCACGGCGATCACGGCGGCCTCAAACACGTCGGGATGAGCCATGACCTCGTTCTCCAGTTCGACCGATGAGATCCACTCCCCGCCCGACTTGATCACATCTTTGGTCCGGTCTGAGATGGTCATGTAGCCCTGTTGGTCGAGTGTCCCCACATCACCGGTGCAGAGCCAGCCGTCGTGGAACTTGGAGGGGTCTTCCTCCTTGTAGTACGAACCAGTGACCCACGGGCCCCGAACTTCGAACTCACCAACGGCTTCGCCGTCGTTGGGTAACACGGTTCCGTCTTCGTCCACCACTCGGACCTCGACCCCAGGGACCACTCGACCGGCCTTGACCCGGTAGTACATGTCGTCGTGATCATCGAGTCGGCGGGCCGGGGGCTTGGCCAAGGAGGCCATGGGACTGGTCTCGGTCATGCCCCAGCCCTGAATGATGGAGACCCCGAAGCGGTCTTCAAAGCTCTCCATCAGTGACCGGGGCACGGCCGCACCCCCCGCGGTGACGGTTCGCATCGAGGAAAAGTCAATGGGCGTGTCGAGACTCAAGAGGCCGTTCCAAATCGTCGGCACTCCGCACGCCATGGTTGGATGCTGCTCGTTGATAACGCGAGCGAGTTGATCGCCCATCAAGAACATCTGCGGCATGATGATGTCGGTGCCGACCAGCCATGCCGCGTACGGCGTGCCCCAGGCGTTGGCGTGGAACATCGGGACGATAACGAGAATCCGGTCGGACTCCGTTACCCCGACCGAGGCAGATGACGTCACCGCCATCGAGTGCAGCCACGTAGAGCGGTGCGAGTAGACCACGCCCTTCGGGTTCCCGGTGGTGCCGCTGGTGTAACACATGGCGGCGGCTGAACGTTCGTCCAACTCGGGCCAGTCGAAGCCGGGCTCTTGTTCGGCCAACATGCGTTCATATGAGATTGTTGGGCCAAGCGAGTCGGTGTCACCCTCGCCGGCCACGATGATCGTCTCGACCGTCTTCAACTCATCTTTGATGGCAGCCAAGAGGGGGATCAAAGAGGCGTCGACGATGATGACCTTGTCTTCGGCGTGATTGATGACATAGGCCAGCTGATCGGCTGGAAGCCGAATGTTCAATGTGTGAAGCACCGCCCCCATGGAGGGAACGGCTAAGTAGGCCTCAAGGTGGCCTTGATTGTTCCAACAGAAGGTCCCGACCCGGTCCCCTCGCTCCACTCCGAGGGCGATGAGGGACTTGGCCAGCTTCTCGGCTCGGGTGGCAACTTCAGCAAACGTCGCCGTCCGATACCCGCCCGCTTCAACCGTAATGACGGAGCTATCTCCATGGACATTTTGTCCGTGTTTCAGCAGATCGCTAATCAGCAGTGGTGCATCTTGCATGGTGCTGCGCATTGAGCCTCCTTGTTCCTTCCTTACAGTAGTTGGACAAAACTTGGACTTCCCAGTTCCGCCTCCGAGGTCGCCGTAGACCATTCCTCCATCATGCGAGCATTGGTTGTCGGCGTGATTGTTGGCTTCATCCTGATGGTGATGGCCGTGATGGGCGGGGCCGTGACCCTCCTCGGAGGCAATGCCCCAATCGCCTCAGCTACGGCCAGCTCCTCTTCGGTCCCAACCGTTATGGCGGTGGCACCCGAGGCCGACGCCCTGGCCGCGGCCACCTGTTCGGGGCTTTCTTGGATCTTGGTCGCAAGCGTGGCCTTTTTGGAACAAGAGGATCCATCCCTGGCGGCCCAGGCGCTCTGTGCCGTAGGGGCCCAGAACAGTTCGGATACCTTCGGCGCGCTGACCCGTCTGAATCCGAGCCCCACCTTTGCTCCGACCGTTCTCGTGTTGAGCGAATCTCTGACCGACGATCCCACACTCGGGGTTGGACCTCTCGGCGCCATTGTCTTCGCCTCAGCCCAGCTCGGAGTGCCCTACCTCTGGGGTGGGACCGGTGTCGGGGGCTATGACTGCAGCGGCTTAGTGCAAGCGGCCTATCGATCAGTCGACGTGGCGCTTCCACGAGTGGCCCAAGACCAGTTCGACGCTGGACCGGTCGTACCCGCTACCTCGTCCATTGAACCAGGTGACTTGATCTTCTTTGGCTCATCGATCCGGAGCGTTGAACACGTCGGTATCTACATCGGTCAGGGCCTGATGATCGATGCGCCCCATACCGGTGCTGTCGTCCGGATCGAGGCGGCGCAACGATCCGATGTGGTGGGCGTGACCCGCCCGGGCTAACACCGCCTGGCATCCCAAGGTCGGAGCGTCGAACAGGTATTGGTTTGCATCGAGAACTGTGCGGCCCTCGTTTCACGCGTCGTTTCGAACGATGTTCTCTTCTACAACCAACAACTGGACTTCTTGGCCTCGCCCGCCGCCTCAAGGGCGCGCCGCGGCGGGACAGTGCCCCAGCTGAAAGCCCTTGGTACTCTCGAGCTCATATGAGCATGATTATGGGTGCCCTCGATGGGCCGCAAGCATCGTCATCTCGTGTCTTCTGCCTCTCCGATTCGGGTCAGCCCATCACGGCCAGCGAACTGAGCGCCAACGCTCGACAAGCGGGAGCTTGGATGGAGGGTTTGGTCGGGCCGGGTGGCACGGTGGCCGCGCTGCTCACTGCTTCACACGACTGCCTGGCCACGGTCTTTGGCGCATTTCGTGCCGGTTTGACGTTGGTCTCACTCCCCCACCCCGCCCGCGGCATGGGCATTGAGGAGTATCTCGAACAGATCTCGGTCATGTGCGCCATGACCGATGCTGGTGCGTTGCTCGCTGACCCGGCCTATTTGGAGCTGTTGGCCGGAGTCACCGTGGCCGTTCGTGGCTTCAACGAATTCGCCTCGTCCCCGAATGCCCAGTCCACGGAGGCTCCAGGACGCTTCGTCCAGTTCACGTCTGGCAGCACGGGAAAGCCTCGGGGCATCGCGCTCAGCTTGGAGGCCATCGAGGCCAACATCACGTCGATGTACGGCTGGTTGGAGCCGCAAGACAAGAACGTCATCTGCAGCTGGCTCCCACTCTCACACGACATGGGCTTCATCGGTTTCGCTCTCTACGGATCTGTGTTCTCTAAGTGCGCCGTGGTCGGCTGCCGTCGACCTTGTGCTCATGAAGCCTGAGGACTTCTTGGCCGATCCTGGGGTCTGGTTGCGGGCGTGCTCCGATTTCCATGCCACCTCGACGGCCGCTCCGCCATTCGCCCTCCGATTCGCTTCACGAGTAATGAAGGGGCCAAAGGCAAGGTTCGATCTGTCGACCTTGCGGAGCTTTGTGGTGGGCAGCGAGCCGGTGTCGGCCGAGGGCCTTCGAGCCTTTGCTGAAGTCGCTACCCCGCACGGTCTCCCTCCGAACGCCATCTGCCCCGGCTACGGCATGGCTGAAACGGCCTTGGCCGTTGCCATTGGCAGTTCCGATCGGCCGTGGAGTTCGCGTCGTATCGACCGTTTTGCCTTGGAACAAAGCCGATGGCACGAGCGCGAGGGCGGCGAAGTCGAGCTTGTCTCGTGCGGCCCCGCATTGCCGGGCATCGATGTTCGCATAGCAGCCGATGCAACAGTCGGTGAACTGGAGCTCAAGAGCGCGTCGTTGCTCAGTCACTATGTAGGCCAAGACCAGTCCCCCCTCATGGCGGACGGTTGGTTCCACACATCTGATTTGGCCCATGTCGACGATGAGGTCTTTGTGGTGGGCCGGACCGATGACGTGTTCGTTATTTCGGGGCGCAACATCGACGCCCGAGAGCTCGACGCTGTGGCCTGTACGCATCCCGCCACCCGACCTGGCAATGCCGCGGCCGTCGTCGACGAAGTGGGTCGTTACGTCGTGGTGGCCGAGCCAAATAGTCCCGTGGGAGAGGCCGCAGCTCTTTTCGAAGCGGCTAAGGAAATTCGGGTTTCATTGATGCGCCGATTCGGCGCCAGTCCATCGGCTGTGATCTTCATCGAACGCGGCACGTTGCCGAAGACACCGAGTGGCAAGGTGAGGAGAAGCCACCTCCAAAAGCAATGGCGTGAAGGAAAGCTGGCCGAACTGGTCTCGGGCTGAGACCCGAATCTCTGCTTCTGACCTGGCCTTTACGTCGCCGCCCCGTTGACGACCGGGGAGTTGAGTGGTGTGCCACCCATGGAGCCAAGGAAGCTGGCATCGCCGAAACTGAAGATGCCACCGTCTGAGGCCAACTCCCAATAGCCCTGACCGTCGAACGTCGGCATCAGGCCGACGATCGGCTTGTTAAGCGGTTGGCCCCCCATGGAGCCATAGAACTGGGTGTCACCAAAGGAGAATATGCCGCCGTCGGACGCCACCTCCCAGTAGCCCTTACCAGTGACGTTGGCCGCAATGCCGACAATGGGCTTATTGAGCGGCTTTCCTCCCATGGAGCCGTAGAAGGCCGCATCACCGAAGGCAAAGATGCCACCGTCGGACGCCACCTCCCAGTAGCCCTGACCACTGGGGGTGGCCGCAATGCCGACGATGGGCTGGTTAAGCGGTTGGCCCCCCATGGAGCCATAGAACTTGGCGTCACCGAAGGCAAAGATGCCGCCGTCAGATGCCACCAACCAATAACCCTGGCCGTCCGGGGTGGCCGCCATACCCACGATGGGCTCGTTCAAGGGCTGGCCCCCCATGGAGCCATAGAACTTGGCGGCCCCAAAGGAGAACATGCCACCGTCACTGGCCACTTCCCAGTAGCCCCCGTCACCGGGAACCGTCGCCATACCCACGATGGGCTTGTTCAGCGGTTGACCCCCCATGGAGCCAAAGAACTTGGCCTGCCCGAAGGAGAAGATGCCGCCGTCACCGGCCACTTCCCAGTAGCCGGGGCTGGGGGTATAGGCGCCCAAGAGCGGCTGTTCGATATCACCTGTGTCGGTAAACGATCCGCCAGCGTCGCAGGCCCCCCGGGCCGTGCATGAGACGGCTTTGAAATCGGCCTGTACATGTGTGCCGGTGGCGGAGTTTGAGGGAAGCGGCACCCCAGTTGCGCTCCAGACACCATTTGTCTCGGTGACCTGGAGAGGTGATTCGCCGGATCCGACTGGTAGGTAGCCGCCAACGGCGGTGCAGTCGTTCGCGGTCAGACACGAGATCCCATTCAGTTCGGCCAGGTCACTTGTGGCTGAGTCTGCGGGGACGGGCGAGGCGACCGACGTCAGCGAACTGCCGTTGACCGTGGTGATCAGCCCTTTGGGTTCATCCGTCGAGGCAAAGTAGGTACCAACGGCGCTACAGCCACCGTCCGGTGTGCATGAAGGACTCTTGAGGTAGGCCTGTTCGGGCGAAGCCGAGTCTGCCGGCACCGGTCCCTCCGAAACCGTCCACGAGCCGTTGAGGTAGTGAGCGATAAGCGGCGATGCCTTGTCGCCGGTCCGCTTGTAGGCCCCAACGGCCAGACACTGCCCAGCAGAGCAGGAGGTTTTGATGAAGAAGGCCTCTTGGTCGGAGTCCGCTGCGTTCGATGGCAGTGGGGCATCTTGGGCTGACCAGACGCCCCCGATTGACTGCAGCGTCTCTGCAGCATCACCAGCCGCGTCTTTGTACATGGCCGTTGCGGCGCAGTCGCCGGCCGACCAACAAGAAACGCTACTCATATAGACATCGGTCATAGCGGCCGCAGTGGTGGCCGGTGCGGCGGCAGCCGACCACTGTCCCCCGCTGTAGGTCTCGATGAGGCCCACACCTTTATCAACCGAGTTCAAATAGTCACCCACGGCAACGCAGGTCCCGTCGGTCGTGCAGTCGATTGATTTGAGATACGTGGAAGGGTCGACTGTTGAGATATCCGCCGGAGCGGGCGCCGCCATCGAGGTCCACTGCCCGGCGCTGTAGGTATCGATAAAGGCAGTATCAACGCCGGCGGAATTCTCGTAACTGCCAACGGCGAAGCACGTTTCGTCCGGCAGGCAGGACACGCTGTACATCTCCGTGCCGGGTTCCGAGGTGCTCATGGGACCAGGCACCGGAGCTTCAACTGATGTCCAGGTCGTTCCCGTCAGGACATCGAGCATGTTGTACGAATTGTTATGCGAGTCCTCGTAGCTTCCAAGGGCAGCGCAAAAGGCTGCTGACTCGCATGACTCACCGTAGATATCGCTACTTTTCACTGGGACGTTCGGGCCAGTTGGCGTCGGTCCCTGTTGCGTTGTCCATCCCGGAGTTGGAGGCGTCGCTGACGCAGAGCTCATGGCCCAGAGTCCAGCCGTTGCGCTGGTTCCAACGACGAGGGCCGAGTTAAGGGCGATGACGGCGGCCTGTCGGGCCCGTGATCTCGGGGAAGGTCCGGAGAAGACTGACTCGCCTGGTGAAGGTTTGATGCCCGACTTCATGATCCTGTCCTCTCGTTGAACGGATGGACCTGACGGTTCAATGTACCAGCTTGGCTATCAATAGCAACTGATTGTTGACGCCCAGACCAACCCGGTAATCAGTGCTAATTCGGAGGGTGCGCCCTTCGTTACGTCGCGGCTCCATTGACCACCGGGGAGTTGAGTGGTGTGCCACCCATGGAGCCTTGGAAGCTGGCATCACCGAAACTGAAGATGCCACCGTCAGAGGCCAACTCCCAGTAGCCCCCACCATCAAAGGTGGTCATGAGACCAACAATGGGCTTGTTGAGCGGTTGACCACCCATGGAGCCATAGAACTGAGTATCGCCAAAGGAGAACATGCCGCCGTCACTGGCCACTTCCCAGTAACCCTTGCCTGTCACATTGCTGGCGATACCAACAATGGGTTTGTTGAGCGGTTGTCCTCCCATAGAGCCATAGAACGAGGCGTCACCGAAGGCGAAGATGCCGCCGTCACTGGCCACCTCCCAGTAACCATGGCCACTTGGGGTGGCAGCAATACCCACAATGGGCTTGTTGAGTGGTTGACCACCCATGGAGCCATAGAACGAGGCGTCGCCGAAGGCGAAGATGCCGCCGTCACTGGCCACTAACCAATAACCCAAACCATCGGGCGTCGCCGCCATGCCCACAATGGGCTTGTTGAGCGGTTGTCCTCCCATAGAGCCATAGAACTTGGCCCCGCCAAAGGAGAACATGCCCCCGTCAGAGGCAACTTCCCAGTAACCGGTGTCACCAGGAATTGGCGCCATACCCACAATGGGCTTGTTGAGCGGTTGACCACCCATGGAGCCATAGAACTTGGCGGCCCCGAAGGAGAAGATGCCGCCGTCACCGGCCACTTCCCAGTAGCCAGGCGTTGGGGTGAAGGCCTCGAGGAGAGGAAACTGGTCGCCCGCCGGGTCATGGAAGTCACCGACCGCTTGGCAGGCGCCCCGAGCGGTACACGAGACATCATTGATTTGGGTGTCTTCCTTGGCACCCGTTGCACTATTGGCCGGCTCTGGTGCCTTCACGACGCTCCATACCCCGTTGGACTCGGTGTCAAGGAGTCCGATTCTCATATCGCTCGTATTTGAGTTGTCGTAGTAGCCGCCGGCAAGACAGTCACTCGATGTGACACACGACACCGAATCGATAACCGTGTAGGGCCCGTTTGTTGAGGCGTCGGGGGCGGGCGAAGGAGCTTGGACTGGTGTCCATACGCCTCCGGACTCCGTCTCGATCAAGCCGACGTCGTCTTTGGCGCCGTCTTCGTAGTAACCAACGGCGGTGCAGTCACCGTTGGTAGAACAGTCAACAGTCGTCGAGTCCGGCGTACTGGGCCGGGCCTGTTCCGGCATTTGATGGTTCAGGGGCATCGATGGTGGTCCACGAGCCATTCGAGTAGGTAGAGATCAAGCCGTAGGCGTTTTCGCTGGAGTCCTTGTAGGCAAGCCGACCGAGACACAGGTCCCGTCGGCGCATGAAGACTGGGCGTAGAAGTTCTCGGACTGTTTGCTGAACAACCCTTGTGGAAGGGAAACATCTTGCGCCGTCCAGCTGCCATTCTTTAGCGATAACAGCTCCGGCGAGAGGAAACTCGAACTGTTGGAGAATTTGCCCGTGGCCACACAGTTGTCGGGCGTCAAACACGACACAGAATCCAATCTGATGTTGTTCTCCGTGGCTGGCGTCAGAGGGTGCGGGTGCATCAGTGGCGAGCCAGTGACCACCAGACAGCGTGTCGATCAACCCGCGTGTGCCGCTTGCGTAGGTGTAATAGCCGGCTGCGACACACGAGTCGTCGGTGTTGCACCAAAGCGCCGTAAGTTCGGAGCTCGCTGATGGATCAGTTGCACCAAGTGCTGGCAAAGCAGTCGATGCAGGAATCCACGTATCGTTCACGAGGGTCTCAATGAGGTTGGTGTAGTAGCCCGAGGTGTCGATGTAACTTCCGACGGCAACGCAGCTCCCATCTGATGGGCAAGAAATCGCATCGAAATATGGATCTGGGTCGCTCGTCCTCGCATCCGAAGGGAGAGGGGCCAAGACAGAGGTCCACTGCCCCCCGGTGAACACATCCAGATAGCCGTGGTCATCGTATGAAGAGTCCTGGTAGCCCCCGATGGCGCCACAGAAGGCTGCCGAAACGCAGCTCTCCCCGGAGAGATAGGAATCAGACGGGGATTCTGGTGAAGTGATGCCGGCCGGGGTAGGCCCTTGGGCGGCGGCCCAACCCGGCGTCGAAGTGCTCGCTGACGCTGCACTACTCATCCACACGCCGACGGCTGCTCCCGGGCCGAGAACGAGTACCGAGTCGAGGGCGAGAACTGCTGCCCTTCGGGCACGAGCTCGAGGCGAGGGCTTACTGAGAACCGAACCTAGTGCTGATGGCGTTGCTCCGGGCATGACGGACACATCCCTCATTCGGCGTTCGTGATACGGCGAGAACTCAGTCGCGGAACCCTTCCATAGAGGAGGAATCGCTCAGCTATAACTCAGCTTTTGGTTGGCGCCCGAGACCTCGGCCGTGTGCGTAACGCAAGTTGCATCTGGCTCAGTGGCTGAAACACGAAACTCGTGTCGACGTCGTGAGGCGCAATTGGGCATGGCGGCAACGCAGTTGCTCACAGAAGAATGACGCCGTGATGGCATCGTCCAAACGAAAATAAAGAAGGGAGATTTTCAAAGGACCCCTGATACGCTCCGCAGATTCGCGGTGTGGTCGACAGTAGGACCGGGGCCGTGGCCGCGGAAGCTGAGCACTGGGCATGGAGGGTCAAATGCCACTCGAAGACGACAGGGGCGATGTGATGTCGCTCGACGAATTCAAACAGTGGTTCGTGACTGATTTGGAGTGGGTCCCCGACGAGGTCTCAGAGGACGACGACCTCGTCGATGATCTCGGCATGGACTCAGTCGGCGCCGTGGACTTGATGGTTGGCATAGAAGACGCCGTGGGCGGTGGCGTCATCATGCCGATCGAACTGATGATGGAGATCAAGACGGTCCGTGACGCCTATCTGCAGTACTGCGCCTTGGCCCATCTGCCCTTGGAGAAGTTGGCGCAACCATGACCACCGACGTCGAGGACGCAGGTCAAAAGGGGTTGGATGATCAGGGCGCGAGTCCTACGCTCTCCCCCAGCCTTGAAACGCGTCGACTGCACTTGCGCATGCTGACGAGCGAAGACCATGCCCCGCTGTATCGCCTTTCTTGCGATCCCGATGTCACGTTCCAGTGGCGTTTTCGAGGTACGACTCCCAGTTACGAGGACTTTCTCAAGCAGCTCTACCCAGGCGTGCTGTGCCAGTTCGTCATCAGCCCCCACGGTTCACGCGAAGTGTTCGGTCTCGTCGTGGCCTATAACGCTGACTTCCGCCACCGTTTTTGCCATGCCGCCGTGGTCATGCACCCGCGACTCCATCGTCGCGGTCTGGGCATCGAGGCCTTTATGGGATTGGCGCGTTACATCTACTACGGCTGGGATTTCCGGATGATCATCATGGAGACGGTTGGCATCGCCTATCAGAACTTCGCCTCAGGTGAGGAGGCCGGCTACTTCACGGTCGAAGGCCGCATCCAAGACCAGTTCTATTACGGCGGTCGCTACTGGGACGGCATTTCAGTCACCCACCGCAGAGAGCAGTTTGAGAAGGTAATGGGTGGGACGGTCGGGAAGCTGCTCACCCCTGGTCGTCGGGTCATGCGGACCGAACTGAGCAAGTAAAGAAACCTCGACCGGACGTTGGACGGTGACCGGAGCCGCCCATCACGACAATGAGCCGACCTCTTAGTTGGACCGCCCCCGCCACGATCGATAGCGCCGCACCAGAGATGCTGTCGAGACGTCCTGCGTCGAGAGATCCGGTGCGTCGTCATCGTGCAACGTGGGGGCCAGCTGCATGGCCATGGCCTTGCCCAGCTCAACCCCCCACTGGTCGAACGAGTCGATGCCCCAGATGACCCCTTCGGTGAAGACGGCATGCTCGTAGAGCGCCACTAACTGCCCCAGCACCGAAGGCGTGAGTTCGGGCGCCAGAATGGTCGAACTGGGTCGATTGCCGGGCATTACTTTGTGGGGAACAAGGTCCGGCGCCGTCCCGTCGGCCGCCACCTCTTCGGCCGTCTTGCCGAAGGCCAGCACCTTGCTCTGCGCCAAGCAGTTGGCCATGAGGAGGTCCTGTTGTTCGCCGTTCTCGTGGGTGGCACGGCCGAACCCGATGAAGTCGGCCGGAATGAGCTTGGTGCCCTGATGGATGAGTTGGTAGAAGGCGTGCTGGCCGTTCGTGCCGGGTTCACCCCAGTAGATCTGGCCCGTCTGCCCTGACACCGGCGACCCGTCGCGTCGAACGGACTTTCCATTTGACTCCATGGTGAGTTGTTGCAAGTAGGCCGGGAAACGAGCGAGCCGTTGGTTGTAGGGCAGGACGGCGTGGGTTTGCGCACCGAAGAAGTTGTTGTACCAAACGTTGATCATCGCTTGGATGACCGGGAGATTCCTCTCCAATGGTGTGGTTCGGAAGTGCTCATCCATGGCATGGAAGCCCTCCAGCATCTGGGCAAAACCTTGGCGTCCGATGGCCACCATGAGCGAGAACCCAACGGCGGAGTCATAGGAGTATCGGCCCCCGACCCAGTCCCAGAAGCCGAACATATTGGCGGCATCGATGCCGAATTCGGTCACGCCGGACTCGTTGGTCGATACGGCCACGAAGTGCTTGGACACGGCTTCTGGACCGGCGCCGAGGCCGGACAAAACCCACTCTTTGGCCGCGGCGGCGTTCGTCAACGTCTCCAAGGTCGTGAAGGTCTTGGAGCAGATAACGAAGAGCGTTGAGGCCGGATCTAAGATCGTGGGTCTTGTTGTAGAGATCGACCGGATCGATGTTGGAGACAAATCGACAGGCGATGTCCGGGCTGGCTGCGTCGAGGAGCGCTTCGTAGGCCATGGCGGGCCGAGATCTGAACCGCCAATTCCTATGTTGACCACGGTTGTGATGCGCTTACCGGTTGCGCCGGTCCACGTTCCGCTTCGGATCTCATCCGACACCTGGCCCATCTGATCGAGGACGGCGTGGACGTCCGACGTCACATTCTGGTCCGTCCACGTCAAGTGTCTCAGCGTTCGGGAATCGAAGGGCCACATGGAGCACGGCTCGATCCTCGGTGGTGTTGATGTGCTCGCCGGTAAACATTTGCGGACCGTCGCTCTTCCACGCCGGCTTGGCGAGCCACGTCCATGAGCAACGTCATGGTCTCATCGGTGATCCGGTGCTTTGGAGTAGTCGAGGACGAGGTCGCGCCGCTTCAACCGTCATGCGCTCCGCTCGAGTCGGATCACCGTGGAACAGCTCTCGCAGATGCACCTGGCCCGTCGATTCGTAGTGCGAGGCCAGTGCGGCCCACGCCGGTGTGGTGGCGATATCGACCAGGTCTGTCATGACCTCACTGTAGGAGACTTCAGCGCATCGAGAGTTGACCGGGCACGATGGGTGCGGGCAGTTCCGACTCCCCCATCAACCAGGTGTCGACGGCCATGGCGGCGGAGCGCCCTTCGGCGATGGCCCAGACAATGAGGCTTTGGCCACGAGTCATGTCGCCACAGACAAAAACACCGTCAACGTTGGTGGCCCACTGCTCGTTGGCCGCCACCGAACCGCGTCCGTTGAGCTCGATCCCGAGTTCAGCGACAACACCGTGACGCTCAGTTCCGGCGAATCCCATGGCCAAAAGAACGAGTTCACAGGGAAGTTCAAACTCAGAACCAGGAACGGGCGTAAAGACGGGAGCGCCGTTCTCAAAGGTCACTTCGACCTGGTGACCAAGGAGGGCGCGCACTGACCCAGAACCGTCATCGGCAAACGACGTTGTGGTCACGGCAAACAGTCGTTGTCCGCCCTCTTCGTGGGCGGCCGATGTCCGAAGGATGACGGGCCAGACCGGCCACGGGTGTTCAGCGGCCCGGTCACTCGGGGGCTCGGGCATGATCTCAAGTTGATGGACGGAGGCGGCGCCTTGGCGGTGGGCTGTACCCAGACAGTCGGCCCCAGTGTCGCCGCCGCCAATGATGACGACGTGCTTGCCTTTGGCTGAGATGGGTGACTGGTCGAGCGCTCCCTCTTGCACCAAGTTGGCCGGCTTTAAGTAGTCAAGGGCGACGTGGATGCCGGCCAACTCTCGACCGGGAACCACCAAGTCCCGGGGAAGTGTCGCACCTCCGGCCAGAATCATGGCGTCGTGACGTTCGAGCAGATGCTGGGCCGAAACCACCGTGACGTCAGGGGCGCACGCCGTGCCAAGGCCACGCTCTTGTCCCGGCTCCAAGGCACCGTCATCGGCCCCTTGGGCCACTCGCCCGACCGAGGTTGAACAGCTGAAGAGCACACCCTCGTCGCGCAGCTGCTCCAGCCTGCGGTCGAGCACGTTCTTTTCCATTTTGAACTCTGGAATGCCGTAACGAAGAAGGCCACCGGGCTTTTCTGCCCTCTCGTAGACCGTGACGGAGTGACCCGCTCTGACCAGTTGCTGGGCGCAGGCCAATCCAGCCGGACCTGAGCCAACCACGGCCACCCGTTTGCCCGTGCGCTCACGCGGGACCTGCGGTTCAACCCACCCTTCGGTAAAGGCCCGCTCCACGATCTCGTATTCGATCCGCTCGATAGTGACGGGGTCGGAGTTAATGCCGAGCACGCACGCGGACTCACACGGTGCTGGGCAGAGCCGACCGGTGAACTCGGGAAAGTTGTTGGTGGCGTGTAGCCGTTCGATGGCGGCCGACCAGTCGTCGCGATACACCAGATCGTTCCACTCCGGAATGAGGTTTCCAAGTGGACATCCGTCATGACAGAACGGGATGCCGCAGTCCATGCAGCGCGACCCTTGATGGCGTGCCGCTTCGTCGGGAAACGGCTCATAGACCTCGTGCCAGTCCCGTAGGCGAACGGGAATGGGCCGACGGCGAGGCAGTTCCCGGCCGAACTCCATGAACCCGGTGGGCTTACCCATGAGCTGCCGCCATCACTGCCTCGTCCACCGAACGCCCTTCCTCTTTGGCTCGCAGCGTTGCTTCGATTACCCGTCGGTAGTCGCGTGGCATCACTTTGACGAACTCATCGACCGAACGATCCCAGGCGCCCAGCAGACGTGAGGCCACCGGTGACTCGGTCGCTTCCCCATATCGATCGATCAAGATACGCAACCATTCCCGATCTTCGGCGTCCAAAGGTTCGACGTCGACCATCTCGGGATTGAATCGACCGTCGAAGGTGCGGTCAGGATCGTAAACGAAGGCAATACCACCGGACATCCCAGCCCCGAAGTTGCGCCCCGTTGGACCGAGCACCACAACACGACCGCCCGTCATGTACTCGCAACCGTGATCGCCCACACCTTCGACGACGGCCGTTGCACCCGAGTTGCGGACACAGAAACGCTCCCCGACCTGACCTCGAATGAACACCTCTCCGCTGGTGGCACCGTAAAGAATCACATTCCCCGCAATGATCTGATCTTCGGCCGCGAACGGTGCCGTCTCGTCAGGCCGCACGATGAGTCGTCCACCGCACAGACCCTTCCCCAGATAGTCATTGGTGTCACCGAGAATCGTCATCGTGACACCGCTCGGCATAAACGCGCCGAAGCTCTGTCCGGCCGAACCCTTGAAGGTAAGGGTGATAGTGCCCTCGGGCAATCCTTTTGCGCCGTGGCGTCGACTGATCTGGGAACCCAACAGTGTGCCGACCGTGCGGTCGACGTTGCTGACAGCAAGTTCCATACGAACCGGAGTTCCGTCATCAATGGCCGGCTGGCAGGCCGTCAAGAACTGGTGATCGAGCGCTTTGTCCAAGCCGTGATCTTGCAAATTGACTTGATGACAGATCGTCCCTTCGGGCACGTCGGGAAGGGTCAGAATTGGTGTGAGGTCGAGGCCCGCAGCCTTCCAGTGATCGATGGCGGATCTCGTCTCGAGCAGATCGGAACGACCGACGGCCTCTTCTATCGAACGGAGACCAAGTGAAGCCAGCAACTCTCGGACTTCTTCGGCGATGTACTCAAAGAAGGTCTCCACGAACTCTGGCTTCCCGTTGAAGCGTTTGCGCAACTCAGGATTTTGCGTGGCGATGCCAACCGGACAGGTGTCGAGGTGACAGACCCGCATCATGATGCAACCGGACACCACGAGAGGGGCGGTGGCGAACCCGAACTCCTCGGCCCCGAGGAGGGCACCAACGATGACGTCTCGTCCCGTCTTCATCTGGCCGTCAACCTGAACCACGATGCGGTCACGGAGACCATTGGCCAAAAGAGTTTGCTGCGTCTCGGCCAAACCGAGTTCCCAAGGGATGCCGGCGTGTTTGAGCGAGGTCAGCGGTGCTGCTCCAGTGCCGCCGTCGTGGCCCGAGATTAGGACCACGTCGGAGTGGGCCTTGGCGACACCGGCCGCCACCGTGCCAACGCCCACCTCAGCCACCAACTTCACATGGACGCGGGCTTGGTCGTTGGCTGATTTCAGGTCATGGATGAGTTGGGCGATGTCTTCAATGGAGTAGATGTCGTGATGCGGGGGTGGCGAGATGAGGCCAACACCAGGGGTGGAGAACCGCGTGCGGGCGATCCAGGGGTACACCTTGTGTCCCCCGAGTTGGCCGCCTTCACCGGGCTTTGCTCCTTGGGAGATCTTGATCTGAATGTCATCGGCGTTGACCAGGTACTCACCGGTGACGCCGAATCGGCCTGAGGCGACTTGCTTGATCGAACTTCGACGCAGATCGCCGTTTTCGTCCGGCGTGAATCGCTCGGCGTCCTCGCCACCCTCACCGGTGTTGGACTTTCCTCCAATGCGGTTCATGGCGATGGCCAAGTTCTCGTGGGCCTCGGCTGAAATCGAACCGTACGACATGGCCCCAGTTGAAAACCGAGCCACGATGCTGGCCACCGATTCAACCTGGTCGATCGGAATTGGGCCCCCGGGTGCCGCCTTCAGTTCCAACAGACCACGCAAGGTGGCAAGCCGGGTGGACTGTTCGTCTACGGCCTCGGTGTACTCCTTGAAGATGTCGTAGCGCTTTGAGCGCGTGGCGTGTTGGAGTTTAAAGACCGTCTTCGGATTGAAGAGGTGGTACTCACCCTCTCGGCGCCATTGGTACTCGCCCCCCACGGCCAACTCACGATGCGCCAGTTCCGTCGGCCGTTCAGGGTGAGCGGCCCGGTGTCGCGTGGCGACCTCAGCGGCTAACACGTCGAGGCCCACCCCGCCGATACGACTGGCCGTTCCTGTGAAGTACTCATCAACCACGGCATGGTCGAGTCCGATTGCTTCGAAGACCTGAGCGCCGGTGTAGGAGGCCACGGTCGAAATGCCCATTTTGGACATGACCTTAAGGACCCCCTTGCAAGACGCCTTGATGTAGTTCTTCCGAGCCTGCCGTGGTGAGACGCCTTCAAGCAGTCCGGCTCCGATCATGTCGTCGAGCGACTCCAAAGCCAGGTACGGATTGACGGCGGCGGCGCCGTAGCCAATGAGCAGAGCCATGTGATGGGTCTC
This sequence comes from uncultured Acidimicrobiaceae bacterium, assembly GCA_963803215.1. Lineage (GTDB taxonomy): Bacteria > Actinomycetota > Acidimicrobiia > Acidimicrobiales > RAAP-2 > CAWDLP01. The sequence goes on along the minus strand of CAWDLP010000017.1, from coordinate 12,201 downwards.
GCGTGCATCACCGGTCTCGACCACGAGACCCACCTTGGTGCGGGTCTTTTCTCGCACTAAGTGGTGATGAACGGCTGCGACCAGCAAGAGGGATGGAATCGGTGCGAGCTCGGTGGTCGAGTTCCTGTCGGAGAGCACAATGAGGTTTGCGCCCTCGGCGATGGCTGCTGACACTCGGGCCCGCACATTGTCGAGCGCCGCGGCCAACGCTCGTCCACCTTCAGGGGTGGGCTCTCCGACGGTGCCTGCAGTTGCCACCGGAAAGAGTCCGTCAATGGCGAAGGCCTTGAATCCAGGGGTCTCCCCGTTTTCATTGACGTACATCAGTTTGGCCAGATCGTCCTTGTCGATGACGGGCTCGGGCAGCACGATCTGTCGACACGACCCGGGCGTGGCTTCAAGGAGATTGCCCTCAGGACCAACGGTGGCCGAGAGCGACGTGACCAGCTCTTCTCGGATGGCGTCCAAGGGAGGATTCGTCACTTGGGCGAAGAGCTGCGTGAAGTAATCGTAGAGCAGACGCGAGTGGTTGGACAGCACGGCGATGGCCGCATCAGACCCCATTGAGCCGATCGGTTCCATGCCGGTGCGAGCCATCGGGGCCAAGATGACGCGCAACTCCTCGGTGGTGTACCCAAAGAGACGTTGATGCGTCACGACACTGGCATGTTGCGGCGTGAGCATGGAGCGTTGCGGCAGATCGTCCAGCGCGATCTGGTCTTCCGCCAGCCATTCGTCGTACGGATGTTCAGCCGCCAACTCAGCCTTGATCTCGTCGTCGTCCACAATCCGACCTTGCGCCGTGTCGACCAAAAACATTCGGCCCGGCTGCAGCCTTCCCTTGCGAACAATGGTGGCGGGGTCAAGGTCAAGGACACCGACTTCGCTGGCCAGGACCACAAGACCATCGTTGGTCACCCAGTATCGAGCGGGGCGAAGACCGTTGCGGTCGAGTACGGCACCAACGACGGTGCCATCGGTGAAGGCCACCGCGGCCGGTCCATCCCAAGGCTCCATAAGTGAGCCGTGGTAGCGATAGAAGGCACGACGGGCCGGATCCATCGTGGCGTGCTTTTCCCAGGCCTCGGGGATCATCATGAGGACCGAGTGCGGCAGGCTGCGCCCGCCCAGATGCAGAAGTTCGAGCACCTCGTCGAAGCTGGCCGAGTCGCTCGCGCCCGGTGTGCAGATGGGATAAGCGCGCGAAAGGTCGCCTTCGATCAACGATGTCGTGAGCAGCGCCTCGCGAGCCCTCATCCAGTTCCGGTTCCCGGCCACCGTGTTGATCTCGCCGTTGTGAGCGAGGTACCGATACGGGTGGGCCAGCGGCCAGCTCGGGAAGGTGTTGGTGGAGAACCGCGAATGCACCAGGGAAAGTCCTGATTCGACCCTCTCGTCTGAGAGTTCAGGAAAGAACTCACGCACTTGGTGCGAGGTCAGCATGCCCTTGTAGACAATCGTCCGAGCGGAGAGCGACGGAAAATAGATGCCGTCAATTCCGTGCTCGGCCCGCTTGCGCAAGACGAAGGCCAAGCGGTCAATGGAGATCGGGTCGGGGGCGTTGACGCCCGCTGCCGGCGTCACGATGAGCTGCTCGATGCGGGGTTGCGCCGATCGGGCCATCTGTCCGAGCCCGTCGGCCTCGACGGGAATCGGGCGCCACGCCACCAGTTCCAGTCCCTCTTCGTTGGCCAGGGCCACAATGCCTGATTTTGCTTTCTCGGACTCGTCGCTCATCTTGTGGGAGAAAGACCATTCCCGTGGCATATCGACCCTCGGCCGGCAGCGAAAACCCTTGGTCTGAAGCGACATCGGCCAGATAGCGGTGGGGAATTTGGATGAGAATGCCTGATCCGTCGCCGGTGTTCACCTCGGCGCCCGAGGCGCCACGATGGGCCAGACGTTCGAGCACGTCGAGGCCCTGGGTCACGATGCGGTGGCTGCGGCGGCCGTAGAGGTCGGCCACCATGCCGACGCCACAGGCGTCGTGCTCCCATGCGGGGTCGTAAAGGCCGCCGACGGCTGGCATGGAAACGTCCTTTCGGGCTCTGGCCATCGCAGGTGAACTAACCAATGCAATGGACTCCGTAGTGCGAGGAGCTCTGCCGCCCGGGACGACGTTGGCCCTGGAGCAGAAAGAAAAGAATACACCAGGCGGCCGTAGGATCGACAAGATGGCTGAGCAGGTGATTGTCGTGGGAGGGGGGGTTATCGGGCTGTCGTGTGCCTGGAAACTCCAACAGGCGGGCCATGCCGTTACCTTGATTGACCCCAGCCCAGGGCGGGGAGCCAGTTGGGTGGCGGCCGGAATGTTGGCCCCGGTGACCGAAGCCCACTTCGGGGAGGAGGACCTTTCTCGACTCCTGGTGGCCGGAGCCCAGGCCTGGCCCGAGTTTTCAGAGCTTTTGGAGGGCGTCACCGATCAAGACATCGGCTATCGCCAGAGCGGCACCGTCTTGATTGGTTCGAACCAGTCGGACCGAGAAGAGATCGATCACCTGGTGACCTATCAACGTTCGCTTGGTCTCGAGGTCACGAGGCGAAACGCTCGGGAGTGCCGAGCCTTGGTCCCCGCGCTCTCCCCGTCCATCAGCGGCGGTGCGGACGTGCCGAGCGACTATCAAGTGGACAATCGACTGCTGGTCGAAGCCTTGCTAGATGGCCTGCCACTCCTCAGGCGTGACCCACATCAGGGCTGAAGCAGATCGAAATTGAGCCGACTATTGGCCACGACATGACAGAGATCCTGCTGTCGAACGGCACCGCCCTCAAAACGCAGCAACTGGTCTTGGCCTTGGGATCGGCCACGGACGCAGATGAAAGGCCTTCCTGAAGATGTCCTTCCCCCGGTGCGTCCGGTCAAAGGTCATATTGTGCGCTTGAAGGGGGATTTCGAACTCTTGGAGCGGACCGTCCGAGGCCTCGTCAATGGACGAGCTTGCTATCTGGTTCCTCGGGCCGACGGCTCTCTGGTGGTTGGCGCCACGGTAGAGGAACGAGGATTCGACCTGACCGTTCAAGCTGGTGCCGTGCATGGCCTCTTGGACGATGCCCGACGACTCGTGCCAGGCATTGACGAGTTGACCTTTCAAGAAGCATTGGCCGGCCTGCGACCCGGGACGCCGGACAATGCGCCATTCGTTGGCTGGAGCGCCCTACCGGGCGTGGCTCTGGCCACCGGCCACTACAGAAACGGCATCTTGCTGGCGCCGTTGACGGCGCAGTCCATCGTGGCGCTGTTGGACGGTCAGGCCCTTCCCAGCTCACTGGAGCCGTTTCCCGTCGACCGATTCTCATGATTATCCAGCTCAACGGCCAGACGACGTCGGTGGCCGACCGCTCCACCGTGGCCGATGTGATCGCCCTGTGCACCCGAGAGACTCGAGGCATCGCGGTGGCGATCGACCGTGCCGTGGTGCCGCGTGGTGAGTGGCCGACCACAGTGCTTCGAGAAGGCAGCGTGGTTGAGGTCGTCTCCGCGGCAGCTGGTGGCTAAGGGGTCGGAGATGAGATGATGTGGGGCCATGGAGCCGAAAAAAACCGCATTTGTTCTCTCGGGTGGCGGAACCAAGGGTGCCTTTGAAGCCGGGGCGATCCAGTTTCTGGTTGGGGTGAACTCGATTATCCCCGACGTCATCACCGCCACATCCGCTGGCGCCATCTTGGCTGGGGTCTTGGCCCAGGCTCGCACGCACGAGGAGTTTCAGGCTCGGGCCCGCGAGATTCAAGAAGACCTCTTGGCCATGACTCGAACCGAACTTGTTTTTGGCAAACAGCCCTGGGTTGCAGCCTTAGACGGCACCTCGGTTGGTCAAGCCGTCAACGCCTACATCACTGAGCGCACCCGCCCACCAATCCCGGGCGAGAGCTTGCAGCCCATCACCGGCGCTGAGCCTCCAACGCGCAAACGTCGGCACTTGGTCGGCGCCGCCGTGCGGGCTGCGCCAAGACTCCCGAAGGCTCGTAAGCATATGAAGAATAACGGGAGCTCAGTATTGAACTTGGATCCGTTGGCCGCGGCCATCACACACGGCGGACCAAGTGGCATAAAGCCTATCGATCCTTCACTGATTTCTCGGCCTGGCCTGCAACTGCGCTTGGCCGTCACCGCCCTCCAAGCTGGAGTGCTGCGCTATGTGACCGAAGACGGCACCATTGTGGAACGTGACGCGATCACACCCTCACCTGGTGTCGCCAGCGGCCCGGTCGATCTCCTCGAAGGGGTGTTGGCCTCGGCCAGCGTGCCGTTGGTCTTTCCGCCCCGCCCATTGGCGGACGACGTCTATGTCGATGGCGGCGTGCTCCAAAATGTGCCGGTTCGCGCTGCCGTTGAGTTGGGGGCGGAGCGGATCATCGCGGTGCTTGCCCTGCCCTTGGTGCAACCCAGAGATGAGAGCGATTTCGCCTCGATGAACATGATGGGGATCCTTGTTCGAGCTTTGGGCGCGGTGGCATTGGCCGACCGCCAACTGGATAATCTTTCGACGGAATTGCCCCCTGGTACCGAGCTCACCGTGATCGACCCAATCGTCGACGTCGTCGGTCCCTTCGAGGTCGAACTTGGTTTGTTGCTGCTCGATATGGACTACGGCTGGTTACGTGCCGCCGATGTCATGGCCGACCTCGATGACGTCACACAGGAGCGTGGTGGACGAATCCACCTCAACGATTGCCATCGCGCGGACTCGGGCCTGGCATGTGGAAGAGGCGCTCTTCGCAACGCCCGGCACGCCTGACCCTGGTGCGTTGGCTGTGTTACGTGAACTGAAACAGTCCATTCGCAAAGCGCTTGAGGTGAGAGAAAAGCTTGATCTGCCAACTCCCGACGGCACCGAGTACTGGTCCGACCACTACGAAGTCCACAGCGACCCCGTACCAGAGTGGATGCCAACCGACCCTTCTTCTCGCTAGGTCGCCTCGAGCACCGTTCTGCGCAAGCGTTCAGGCCGTCGGACCACCGAACCAACCGCGCTTTTTGAAAAGCACCATAAGGCCGGCGATGGCGATGACTTCTAGCCCAAGCCCGAAGACGAAAAATGTCCATGTGGGCGCCAAAAGATGACTGACCAAATAGGTGAAGTTCTGACCGAAGAAGCCGGTCAGGAATCCGAGCGGCAAAAAGATGGTGGCGATGATGGCAAGCTGCTTCATGACCACATTGAGACGATTCGAGACCATGGCCAGATGGGTGTCCATAACGCCGCTCAAGAGATCTCGGTACCCATCGACCTGATCGCTGATCCGGATGAGGTGGTCGTAGAGATTGCGGAAGTAGACACCGCCTTGATCTCCCTCCGTGGCCTGATCGGTGGCGCCCGGTAGCACGACGACGCCAGAGTTGAGGCCGGCAATCATGTCTCGCTGCGGCGTGATGACTTTTTTGATCGTCATCAGTTGGCGCTTCATGCCGAACAGCGTGCCCAGCTGGTCTTCAGTCGGATTGGCCAAAATGGCGTCTTCCAGACTGTCGATCGTCTCATCAAACTCGGACAGGACCGGAAAGAACGAGTCCACCAGAGTGTCCATGATCAGGTACAAGCACCACTACGGGTGGAGAGGCAACGTCTGAGGCGTGATGTGTTTTGATCCGCTCGCGAACGTTCAGCAGTGACGGGCAGTCGCCGTGATGGAGACTAATGATGAACTTCTCGGTGACGAAGCAGTGCACCTCAACCGTTTCGGTCCCTTTTTCCCCTGCGCCAAAGGTGATGACGTGGACAAAATCTTCGTAGTCATCGATTCGAGCCCTTTGTCCAAACTTTTCGGTGGCCTGCACCGCGACCGGATGAAAGTGAAAGGTCTCGGTAAGGAGGGCCGTGACGTCATCGTCAGGACCAGGGTCAGCGAGATCCAGATCGAGCCAGAAGAACGCACCTCCAGCCAAGGCGGTTTCCACCCCGCCCAGTGAAGCGTCAGAGTGCTTGCCGTCCTCGGTCAGTATTCCCTTCATGACAACGATTCTCCCCTCTTGGTGTGCTTAAGAAGGGGATGCTTGGTCGGGAGGATCCGTTGGCGTGTCCAACCCCGTTGTGGAGTTCAACTGGCTTGATCTGCCCTTCGATCCCGTCGAGTCGCGCCATGATGAGGGCCAGTTGTTGGCCTAGATCGGCGTGGGACTGCTGCAGCTGTTGCTTGTTTGCGTCCGTATGTTCTTGCATGAAGAACGAAGCCACCGTGGCGGTCAAGATACCGATCAACCCAATGCCGACCAACATGAGGACCACGGCGACGGCCCGGCCACCTCCGGTAACAGGAAACTTGTCGCCGTAGCCAACGGTGGTCACGGTCACGATGGCCCACCACAGGGCGTTTTGGTAGTCGTGAATATTGGCTGCTGTTGACTTGCTCTCGAAGAGCATGACCAACCAGGCCCCTAAGAACACAAGGCCGGCAGCGGCAAGAAGGACTCGAAACAGGCTGCGGTGCTTGAGGATGGCCTCCACGCGGAGCACGCCTTCGACGACGAGGAGGTTGACTTTCTCCATTCCAATGAGATGCCAGCCTTGGAAGATCGGGAGAACCACGGTCACCGGCTCTATCCGTCGTCGGGAGACGTAACCGCGTGAATCCGGCGTCACCAACAGTCGAACCACGTACTCAATCAAGGTGATGGCCCAAAGGATGAACAGGACCGTCACGAGCACCGTCGGCACCGGGCCGCTCAAGGTGGTGGTGGCGACAACGATGGCTATGACGAACCACGCCATGCCGAGAACGGTTAAGGGATATTTGGTGAGATCCTCGATGCGGTCGACCAGATCGTGACGGCCTCCCGAGGGCTTTGCTCCGGCGACCTGTTGCTGACGGCGCTCAGACTTTTCTGCCTTCTCGGCCAGTCGCTGAGATTCGAGTCGTTCGAGTCGCTGAATGCGATCGATGGCAGACGACTTTTGAGCAGGTGCCGGGATGTCCCCCACGATCGTTGGAAGCTAGCTTCTGCGCATCGCCGAAATGGTCGATGCCGCGGTTCTAGCGCGGCGATTCGAGTTTCTGGCTAAAGCGGGGTGTCGAGGTGATGGCGGCCGCCACCATGAGCACGGCACCGAGGGCAAGGACCACATAGCCGACTCGGGCCCCCCATAGATACGTCATGTTGGTCGCTAAGGACGGGTCCGCAATTTTGCGCCCCGCCCGACACGGTGCCGTCCGTGGCCACCAAGCTTGACCCAACATCGTTGGAACTCATCAAGAGGGCAAAGGTGATTGTCACCACCGCCCCGACCAGGACAGCCAGAGCCCCCGACACGGCCAAGAGTTTGGGGGTCACCCACTGCACCAGCACCATGGTATCGGGCCCTTCGGGACTCTTCGCCCTACGACATTGCGCCTCGAAAGGTCCCGTTCTGTCCTCTGGTTTCTCCAGCCCTGGTCGGGCGTGCCAGCATCAGGAGATGGCGACGACCCAAGAACTCATCGATGCACTGGATATCCGGCTTCTTGAAGCGATCAACGGCAAGTCGACCCCAGACGGTGTTGCCAAGCTGGCCGAGGCCAGGGCATGGCTCACCAATCCTGATCAGCCCCATGGGGGAAACTCGGTCGTGAACTAACGAAGATTGGCCCTTGTTCAACGCTGAGTCGGCGAAAATGGGCCCGGCGGGTCGGGGGATACTGGGGCCGTGGCGGTAATAGACACCCGACGGCCGATGTCGTACCCCGACGAGATCTTCTATGGCCGGATCGAAATTCGACCTGAGGATGTGGTTCCCCAGGTTGAAGAGGACCGTCGTTTCTTGCCACCTCGTCCCAATCGAGCTGTGGTGCAGCTCCACCTGGGCGTGGTCGTGGGCCTCCTGCTGCTCTCACTGCTGACCTGGTGGCATGTGTGGGTCGGTGGCCATCCGGCCACCACTGTCTCGTGCATGTGCGGTGATCCCGGACAGTCGATCTGGTTTTTGGCGTCGACTCCTTTTTCTCTCCTGCACGGACACTCGCCGTTTTTTTCGCAGTCCATGTACGCCGGGCAAGGAGGGGTCAACCTCTTAGTCAATACCTCTTGGATACTGCCGGGGCTGGTACTTGCGCCGATCACCGTGCTCTTTGGGCCGGTCGCAGCCTTCAACGTGGCCACCCTGGCGGCGCCGGTGCTCTCTGGTTGGTGCATGTTCTTGCTGCTTCGCAAGTTCACCAAGTTCCTGCCGGCCCAACTCCTCGGCGCAGTCCTCTACGGCTTCTCCCCGTTCCTTGTGGCCAACGATCCTTACGGTGCCATCAATCTCATCTTTCTCTTTTTCCTCCATTGGTCTTGTTGTTGCTGCACGACCTCGTCGTGACCAAGCGGTATCGCCCCGAAGCCATCGGCTTGGCCCTGGCTTCGCTCACCGTGGCGCAGTTCTTCACCGGCACGGAAGTCTTGGCCGTGACGGCCGTCTTGGCGGTTATCGGCGCCATTGCGGCCGTTCTCATGGCGCCTCATCAGTTTTGGTCAGGGCGACGAGATATCGCCCTGGGGCTTGGTTGTGCTCTGCTGATTGCGTTCGGGGTGCTGGCCTACCCGATGTGGTTTCTGCTCTATGGCCCCCGACACGTGCACGGCCTTCCGCAGATATTGATCGCAATCGGCGGATCAAATCCCTCAACGCTTATTCATGCCGGCACACATATCTCTGGTCGCTTTGAAACCGCGGGCGGCTACTTCGGTCGTGTCGGACCATCGATTGGGTACGCCGGATGGCCGTTACTCGTCGGTCATTGCCCTCTCGGCCGTTGCGTGGTTCCGGGTACGAGAAGCCTGGGTGGTCGCCGTCGTTGGCTTCAGCGCCTGGACCCTCTCATTCGGCGTTGGATTTCGAGCTCAGCCACCCTCACCTCGTGCGATGGTGGCTGCCGTGGGGCTACCTGCGCCACTTCCCCCTGGTGGCTGACATTTATGCTCCCGATTCGCTCTTATGACGGGATTCGCCCTCGCCTTTTTGCTTGGCTTGGGTATTGATCGCTGTTGGTGGATCATTGTGGCGAAGTGCCGGAGTCTGCATTTCACTCGTCCCACCCACGGCCGTGGTCTACCGCATCGTGGGTTGGATCGCGCTGGTAGGTATCGGGGTCGTCGCGGTACTACCGATTGCTACTTCGGATGCGTTTCCCTACACCGTGCACACGATCCATATGAACGAATGGTTCGCCGATGACGCACCGCATTTACCCCAAGGAACAGTGATCGAGGCCTACCCGGCGCCGCAGGGCTTTGCGTCTCCCCTCTTGGCCTGGCAAGCGGTGGACAAGATGCGATTCTCCTTGGTGAACGGTTACGCCGTCGTACCCGCGGCAGACGGAAGGTCCCAGTTCGTCAACGTACCGAAAGGCCCCGATGGGGCACTGGCGGCGCTTTCAGGTTCTCCTGCGACGCTGCCGTCGGGCAACTATCGACAACTACAGCGAGTGCGCGCGCTCTTGGTCCACCGGGGCGCAAAGATGACTGTCGTGGTTCCAGATGGTCAGAATTTCCGATTTGCCGTGGCCTATTTCACCGCCGTGTTAGGTACCGGTCCTACGTGGAAAGACGACGCCTGGGTGTGGAACAACGTCCCCCATGACCGTCAGCGCCCGATTTCACTGAAGAAGGGAGTTCTTGCTCGCTGCAGCGCGGTGGGGCTTGGTCATCCGCTTGCCATCTCAAACTGCGTCCTCGGTCACTCCCCAACCCCGTGACCACCAGAATGCGAAAGGGCTGAAGCAACTAGATGTTCAGCGACCGAGCGAAGTCATCTCGCCGGTCGATCCACCAGGCATGACGTCGCTTGAATCGTTCAGCTCCACCCATCTCGTTCCACATGGCGATGAAGTTGATATCGCCGGCGTCCACGCGACGTTGGACGAAGGTGTTGCCTGGCTGAATCGAACGGTCGAGCGCAGCCATGAACGCAGTGCGCCCGCTGGCGTCTAATCCATAGGTGTCAGCCAACAATCGCAGTCGGCGCGGCAGGTCAGCGGCCATCCACCCGTTACGATGGGCATTTGTTTCGTCATCAATGGGCACGCACATTTTGGCGAATATGGCGAGATCATGGACAGGGTGACCCGGCGTGGCAAAGTCGAAGTCAAGGAGGGCGACAGCCGACCCCTGACGAAACACCACGTTTTCAAGACAGACATCGTTGTGGCACATGATCGGACCCCCCATGGTCTGGGCCAGTTCGTCGCTCCACTGCGATCCGCTCTGGTCAAAGTCCACAGTGGAGTCGTGAAGGCCACGAATGAGAGTGGTGACCGAAGCCAGAGCGTCATTGGTCTGCGCCCAATCCGGATACGGAGGCAGCGCAACATCGCCAGGAATAAACTGAAGTCGCTCTCGCCCATCGACTTCAAGACCAACGGGAACTGGCGCCCCGGGAAATCCGTGCTCGCGAGACCATCGCAACAGACGGTGAATCGATGCCGTATTGGCATGTGAGGGGCGGAGTACGTGGTCACCGACACGGACGACAGATCCCGCATTGGCCACCCCACCGGAAAGAATCTCTTCCTCCACGTCTTGTCACCCTCCCCCACTTTTCACCAGGCCAGATCATTGTGGCTGACTCACGATATTCACTTGTGGCAGGACCGTCGTGATGACGCCTCTCGACTGAAAGAGACGGTATTGACCGAGACGGGTCGTGGGACTTTGAGATCCAGATCCCGTGACGTGCTCGAGGGTTCGGGGCACAGGCCCGTCCCTGACCTGGCCGAACGCTGGCGACAACCAACAGGTTCTCTGGCGGCCAAGCGGGCCGATCGAGCCACAGCTACGGTGCCGGCGTGGCCTCAGCATTGCCAGGTAGAGCAGGTGATTCGTGGGAGTGGGCGCCGCCACCTCGATTGGTGACTCGGATCGAGAGGGCTGGATGGACGCTCTGCTGCTCTCCGGAGCCCTGGACTCGGGTCTCGCCCATGTATCAGAGAAATCAAACAAACCTCCTAACCATGTGCAAAGTCCGCCTCTGCCCAGCTGACCTTTTTGGGCCTGGATTCCAGTCAGTCGGACTCGCCGATGCGCGCAACGGTGAATCGTAGCTTTCGGCTGGTCAGATGAGCCGACCAGGAAAGCCACGCAGTACGGCAGGGGACTCCCGGGTCACCGATGCCCTACTTACGGACGGACACATGCGCCAAGCCCTCGCTGCGGCGCGGGCTCTCGGGCGGTCAGGTCACGTTGTCGCCGTGGCTGAAACCGAAGAGGAATGTGACGAGCAGTTTCGAGTCCCCGCCTTCAACTCCCGCTGGTCCGAGTGGCACTCGGTCCTTCCGGAGTTTCGTGAAAAGCCCGAGGTGTACGCGCAGACGCTCTTGGATTTGGTCAGAGATCGCCCGACCAAGGTTGTGATCCCTTCCAGCGATGGATCAATTGACGCACTGCGGCCTTGGCGTTCCCAGTTCGAAAAACTAGGGGTTGCGCTACCGCTCGCCTCTGAATCAGCACTCGACATGGCCAACGACAAGGTGCGAACTCTCGAGATTGCGTCGATGCTTGGCATCGACGTACCGAGATCCCTTCCGATCATGCGTCCTGTCGACGTGCCAGACGTTCTGGCCGAGATTGGGTATCCGGTTGTCCTCAAGCCAACCCAATCGTGGATCCGAAATCTCGGAACTGCCACTCGGGTGCGATCGAAGGAAGTGCTCGATCAAGAAGAGGGCGTCCGGTTCGTCACCGAACTGGAGCAGCTGGGTGGAAAGGCCATCGCCCAGCAGTGGATCGGGGGTTCACGAGAGTCGGTGGGGCTTTTCTATTCGCAGGGCCGAGTCATCGCCGAGTTTGCCCAGGTGGCTCATCGCATGGCACCCGTGCTGGGGGGCGTCTCGGTTGTGCGAGAGAGCATCCCAATGCCGGCCGACCTGCGGTCCGCGGCAGAAGAGCTCGTCCGGGCCCTCGACCTTGAGGGTTACTGCGAGGTTGAGTTTCGTCGTGATCTTGAGGGCCGGCCTTTCCTCATGGAGATCAACGCTCGTCTCTCGGGGTCCATCGAGGTTGCCATTCGTTCTGGCGTCGACTTTCCAACGCTGTTGTGGCGTTGGGCGCAAGACGAGAAACTGCCGAAGAGCCACGGTTACCGAACCGGCGTTCGAATGAGATGGTTGCACGGCGATATCCAATGGCTTATGGAAAACATGCTCGAGGGTGGTCGGCCCGACAGCGTGGCGCCTCTGCAAGCTTCGATGATGTTCGCCAAGGAGTTTCTCCGCGGAGACAGCAATACGTAGTCTAACGAAGGCGTCAACAGT
>CAWDLP010000016.1:0-8927 GCA_963803215.1 uncultured Acidimicrobiaceae bacterium | reverse complement strand
CTCAGCCAGGCCCCGAGCCACATTCCAGGTGCCGTCGTTACTAGCGTTATCGGCGATCGTCACGACGGCGGCAAATGGAAACGATCGGTCAAGATAAGAGCGCAGACAGAGGACGCGCTCAGCCAAGGACTGGACCTCGTTGTAGACCGGGATCACTACCTCGACGTCTTGGTGTTCGATGCGGTTGGGTGACTCGGCCATGATCATTTCGAGAGTGCTCATGTCGAAAGACTGACGGCGCGATCTGAAGGGCCGCTGTGTGAGCCCTGAGGATCGGCGCATAATCAAGCCAGACTCACCGCAAGGGCGGGTGCCTTGCCACGAACAGGGAGGTGCACGGTGATGACGGCGCCACCGTTCGCCCCGTTGGAGGCTTCGACCCGACCCCCGTGGGCTACGACGATGGCTTGAACGATCGACAGGCCCAAACCGGTGCCGCCCTTCGCCCGAGATCGCGACGGGTCAACCCGGTAAAAGCGCTCGAAGATCTTGTCGACCGAGGCATCGCCGAAACCCTCACCCTGGTCTGCCACCTGAAGGACCGCTTCATCGTCCACGCTGCGCACCGAGACGGTGGTGTGCGTGCCTTGGGGGGTGTGCGCTCGCACGTTGCCCAACAGATTGTCCACCACTTGGCGCAAACGGTCGTCGTCGCCCCATACTTCGACCGGTTCATCGGCCTCCAATGAGGCGGGCCAGTCGGGGCCGACCGTGTTGGCCGTGTGCACCGACTCGCGGGCCAGAGCCACGAGATCAACCGGTTCGCTCTGCAGCGGACGTCCTTCATCAAGTCGGGCCAACAAAAAGAGATCTTCGACCAACGTGCTCATCCGGCTGGTCTCGCTCCGAATCCCGTTCAGCACACGACCGAGGTCTTCGGGGTGTTCTTTGGCGCCCCGTTCAAAGAGTTCGGCGTAGGCCGAGACCGCGGCCAACGGCGTACGCAGTTCATGGCTGGCATCAGCTACAAATCGACGAAGCCGCTCTTCAGAGGCCCGAAGCTCAGCCTCGGTCTCATCACGTTGTTCGAAGGCGGATTGAATGCGGCTGAGCATGACGTTGAGCGCACGGGCCAGACGGCCCACCTCGGTTCGATCGTTCTCTCCGGGGACCCGTTGATCCATCTCGCCCGCCGCAATGGCGTCAGCCGTGGCTTCGACGTCACGCAACGGATGCAGGCCGACCCTTACGACCCAGAGGCCAAGAATGATGGCGGCCAGGAGAGCAAGAGCCGTGACGGTGAGTTCGATGACAAGAAGTCCATGCAGCGTGGTGTTGACATCGTCGAGCGAGGTGGCCAACACCACCACGTCGTGATCGCTCCGTTGCACGGCCAGGACCCGGAACTCTGGACCCCCGGTCTTGGTCGATGAGGCGTTGAACAGCACGGCCGGATCTTCACCGACCGCCGACTTTTCGAATCCGCTGATATGGGCCGGTAGCGAGGGCGAATAGGCCTTGCCGTCCACGTACACAGGACTCGGATTGGCCGGGAAACGAATCGTCCCGTTGGCGTTTCTGACCACGAAGTAGTAGCCCGAAGAGGTCAGATGAGGAGGAAGAAAGACGCCTTGACCAGCGCCGGGATTGGGCTGGCCCACGGCCACGCCCGCCGGAGACGGGTTCTGAAACGCCTCGGCCTGGGTCAAGAGGGCCTGGTCGACCCTGTTGTAGAGAAACGTCCGCAGCGAGGAGTACGTGGCGATGTCGGCCGCTAACAGTGCGGTCAATGCCACGGCCGTGACGGCCAGGACCAGACGGGTGCGGAGCGACACCTTCTACTCCGGGCTGGTCTCGCGCAAGGTGTAGCCCACCAAACGAATGGTCTGGATCAGGGGCGGACCGTGCTTCTCCAACTTCTTGCGCAGATAGCTCACGTAGGTCTCGACCACGTTCTGCTCACCTTCGAAGTCGTAGTGCCAGACGTGATCGAGGATCTGGGGCTTGGAGAGGACGCGTTTTGGGTTGAGCATGAAGTAGCGCAACAAGTTGAACTCAGTCGCGGTCAGTTGGACCAGTTTCCCGGCCCGGCGGACCTCATGGCCCACCTCATCAAGCTCGACGTCAGCAAATCGAAGGATGCCGTCGTCATCGTCTTCGGCTCCCGTTCGACGCAAGATGACCCGGATACGAGCGATGACTTCGGCCAACGAGAACGGCTTGGTCACATAGTCATCGCCACCGACGGTGAGCCCAGCCAGCTTGTCTTCGAGGGCGTCTCGGGCGGTCAAGAACAAGATCGGGACGTGGATACCATCGGCTCTCAGGCGGCGGGTGACTTCCATGCCGTCGAGATCGGGCAGCATCACATCCAGCACAATGAGGTCAGGGGTGTCCTCTTGGGCCTTGGCCAGGGCTGATCGCCCTGTGATGGCCTCTTCCACCTCAAACCCCTCGTATCGCAACGAGGTCGAAACGGAGTCCACGATGGATGGTTCATCATCCACCACAAGAATCCGTCGCTTCTGTACGTCTGCAGCCACCACGGCGCACCTCCTTGACCACAGATTCGCACCGATGACTCGCGAGATGCTGTGCACCTCCTGTGTGCTCCCTGTGAAGTTGCTCATTACCGGCCGAGAGACGGAAACGGCCTCTTGTGGAGGGTTGCCGTAGGGTGGCCCTATGGCCAACAAATCCCCTCAACAGAGCAATAGCAAGAAACAGGGCAAGTCACTGAAGGAAAAAAGGGCGCTCAAGCAGGCCAAAAACGCCGAAAAGGCCAATCGCAGCGCCAGTTCCTGACCCGTTGGGCCAGCCACGATACGAACTGGCCGCATTTGGCACGATCGGGCCCCGAACTGGCAGGATGTCGGCGTGACAACCCCAGCAGAGGCACCGACTGTGCCCGCCCAAATCCCGATCGTTGACTATCTCGTCCTGGGTGACAAGCCCCATCTCGAAGTGAACGAGTGCGTGACCTGTCACGCCCGATACTTCGACCGCCGCAACGGCTGTGCCAGTTGTGAGGGCACGGAGTTCGCCCGAGTCCCGCTCTCGACTCAGGGCGAAGTGCGTGCCTTCACCATCGTCGCCTTCGCCGCCCCGGGCATTGCCGTGCCGTTTGTGGCCGCTTTGGTCGACTGCGACGGCACCAGCGTGCGAGCCAACCTCATTGGCGTGACGCCCGATCCCGATCACGTTCGGCTTGGCATGCTGGTCGAACTCGCGACCGAATCGGTTGGCTTCGACGAACAGGGCACAGAGGCCATCGGATTCGGTTTCACGCCCATCCCAGCTTGAGCATTTTCTCCACCTCGATCACGATCACGTCATAGAAGGGCATACCCAATGGGAACCGACGACATTTACATTCTTGGCATCGACATGACCAAGTTCGGCAAGCACACCGACATGGACTTGATCGACCTTGCGGCCGAGGCCACGCGAGGTGCTCTGGCCGACGGGGGCGTGACCATGGCCGACATGGGCGTCCTCGCCGCCGGCAACCTGATGAACGCCAACGCCGGCATCGGCCAGCAGTTGCAAAAACAGGTGGGCCAGACCGGCATTCCGGTCTACAACGTGGCCAATGCGTGCGCCACCGGGGCCACTGCGCTTCGAGTCGTTGCCATGTCCGTCAAAGCGGGCGAGTGCGACATGGGTCTGGCCGTCGGGGTCGAGAAGCTTTCGGGTGCGGGCCTCTTGGCCGGTGGTGCCAGAGCCAGCGATGGCGATACCTGGACGCCCAACGGACGTTACGGGGCCGTTGCCGCCACGGACGGACGGATCGGCACTGAGATCATGCCTGGTGTCTTTGCCCAGATCGGCATGGAGTACGGCCACCGCTACGGCGGCACGAGCTTTGAGCTCTTCGCCAAGATCGCAGAGAAGAACCATGCCCATTCCACGCTCAACCCCAAGGCGGCGTACCAAAAGCGCTTCACCTTGGAAGAGATCATGGGCGACATCATGATCGCCTACCCCAACACCCGTCCCATGTGCTCGGCCAACTGTGACGGTGCGGCAGCCGTGGTCGTGGTCAGTGGCGCCAAGCTCAAGACGCTGTCGGCCTCACAGCGCAGTCGGGCCGTGAAGATCAGCGCCTCGGTGCTGACGAGCGACCCCTGGGAAGAGGGTTGCCAGGTACTCCCGAATGTCAATACCTTGACCCGCCGAGCAGCCACTCAAGCCTACGAGCAGGCCGGTGTCGACCCAGCCGACCTCGATCTGGTCGAGTTGCACGATTGCTTCGCCACGGCCGAATTGGTGCACTACGACAACCTTGGACTGTGCGAGCAAGGTGGCGCGGTGGACTTCTTTAACTCTGGAGCCACTTGGCGCGACGGCAGCACGCCGGTCAACGTTTCGGGCGGCCTCGAATCCAAAGGGCACCCGATCGCCGCCACTGGCATCGCCAACATCTGGGAAGTTGCCACCCACCTCCGTGGTGAAGCGGGCGGCCGACAGATCGAAGGAGCTCGAGTGGGACTGGCCCACGTCATTGGACTCGGGTCAGCGTGCGGCGTCCACATCTTGGAGCGTTCAGCCGCCTGACATCGAACTCGAAGTAGTTCGCATGAGAACCGCGACTGCTTAACCGCTGACGAATCGCAGTCGCCCGACTTGCTTGTGGCTATGGCGGCGATAGTTCAACGTCATCTGATCTGCTCCTACCTTCTCTATGTCACCACCTCGGTTAATCAGCGGAATCCCCGCTCAGCTGGAGGCGCGGCGAAGCGGAGCACTCCATACGATTGCGTCAGCGGGATGTGACCTCACCAAGAACTGACCGCTATTCACCAGTTCGGCGCTTGCCTTTGGATGCCCTGATGTACTTGAGCTCCAAAGCGCATCAGTAGGTTGCCCGGGGGCTGGTGCAGATTTTCCTGGCGGATAGATCACGAGATCGCCGTCCGCTTGCATCACGACATAGGCATTGAAGTTCCCACTGGTTCCGCTCTGCCAGATCGGAGTTTTCCCTCGAACTCGGTAATCAACCAAATTTCCATCCAGTTGCATTTTGACCGCAAACTGACCATTTGGAGAAGTGATGGAGTGCCCTGGTTCGAGAAAGCCACCCGAGGTGATGTCGGACTGGGATCCAGCGTGGTCACTTTGCATGACTTTTGAGAGGGCGAATGCCACTCCGGCGATCAAAAGTGCCGAGATACCTACAACAAGAAGTCGTCGGACCGGTCGCCGTTTGAACTGACGTACTCGCGGTACCGAGCCGTGTCTGGTCGGAGATCCAATCGAGGAGGTTGCATCAGCGGTCAACCGATCCGCCTCCAGAGCATCTGTCGCATCGTCATCGCCGTAAGCACCTGGTGAGGAATCGATGAGAAGGCTGAGGTCGGACGAAGCCGCGTAGGGTGCGAAACAATCGAGCATCTCTCGCGCGTTCAGAAATCGATCGGACGGATCTTTTGCCATGGCCCGAGTAATGGCCGATGAAATCTCTGGCGGTATGTCAGCTCTGAGGTCGGCCAGCGTCGGCGGATCCGCATACCGGCGTTGATACATCAGCAGTTCCGGACTATCGCCCTGGTAAGGAGCGTGTCCGGCGACACACTGGTAAAGCACGCATCCGAGCGAGTACAGATCCGAAGCAGGCCCGACAGATCCCCCGGTCAGTTGCTCCGGGGAAGCGAAAGCGGCTGTACCCATGAAGGCGCCGCCCAAGGTCAGATCTGTGGTCTCCCCCGTCGACTTAGCAATGCCAAAATCCGTCACTTTGATAGAACCATTTCGATCCAACAGGAGATTCGCTGGCTTGATATCCCGATGCACAATGCCGTGGGTGTGCGCGTGCTCAAGTGCGGCAAGTGTTCCAACAGCAATTGCTGCCGTGTCCGAAATTGAAAGTGGTGTATGGGGATTTAGGACGGGTCGTAGTGAGGAGCCTGGGACGTATTCCATCACGATGAAAGGGCGCTCGTTGTCGATGCCAAAGTCGTAGATTCGAACGATATTTGGGTGCGAAAGCGATGCGACGTGGCGAGCCTCTCGTTGGAAGCGCTTGCGGAACACCGGATCATGCGAGAGGGATATTGAAAGGATTTTGCACGCGACCTGTCGCTTCAGATTTTGGTCATGGGCCCTCCAGACCACGGCGCTTCCCCCTGACCCAATCACCTCTAAAAGGTTGTATCGACCGCCGATAGCGGACAAGTGTGTTCCCGTCTCGCTCCCCACGCCTCCGACCCTACTGGGGCCAGCATCTCCCGCCAGGACAGACATTCGTCCTTTAGGCTCACGTCAATGGCATGGCTGCAATACGCGAATGGCGAGCGGTTCTTCCTCACCGGTTCGACCGTAAGTATTGGTAGAGATGGGGCTCAGGACGTCCCTCTCGTCGCTGATCGCAAGGTCTCGCGCTCGCACGCTCAGTTGGAAAATCGAGACGGTCAGTGGACCGTGGTCGATCTTGGCAGTGTCAACGGTACAAAAGTAGAGGCACGGCGAATCAGCAGACATCCCCTGCGCGATGGAGATCGCATTCAGGTCGGTACCACCACCCTCACCTTCATCGCCGGAGACGATGAGAACGCAACCGAGGCCGATACGGAAAGATCCAGCCTGAACTCGTGTTCTCAGATAGAGAGAGCCAGATACTGGCATTGATCTCGCAGGGTCTGACCGATCAAGAAATCGCGGACCGACTCTTCATAAGTCCGAGCACGGTTCGTTCGCATCTCGAACGTATACGAGACAAAACGGGCCTTCGGCGGCGTTCCGAACTGACCTGCCTCGCAATCGGGCTCGGAATTGTCATCTGATGTGATGCATATTGGCTGACTGAGCCGAGGGTCGCTTGGGTATTTCGCGTCCCCGAGCCCAAGACATCGGCCCATGTCCATCCATCAAGCCTGCGTTATATTCGATTCTGGTGGTGACATTGCACGATGAACAGCCTCAGTCGGGGAACACGCCGCCCGACGCGCGGACAATACGTCGAGCGGATCGAAACGGACGGGTACGTCGTGCTTCCCGATCTCGTCGACGGTCGCGAACTCGACCCCATTCGCAGCCAACTCGCGACGCGGCTGCCCGATGCTCCCTTTGGGCGTAACGATTTCGAGGGCTTTTACTCACAGCGCCTCTACGCACTGCTCGCGAAAGCACCTGCGGTGGCAGCTCTGGTGGCACACCCTGCCGTCCTGACACTCATCGACGAGCTGCTGCATCCCGGATACCTGCTGTCGGCAAACATCGCGATCAACGTGCATCCGGGCGAGACGGCGCAGCTGCTTCACGCTGACGACGCTTACTGCACCTGGCCCCGACCACGGCCAGCGGTCGGCGTCTCGGCGGTGTGGGCGATGGACGACTTCACCCCCGACAACGGTGCGACCGAGGTGGTTCCCGGGAGTCACAAATGGGCCAGCGGGGCGACTACCCGACGGCGACCCGCCGGTGCACCGGATCGAGATGGCCGCTGGATCCGTGGTGGTGTTCCTGGGGACGACCCTTCACCGCGGCGGCGCGAATCGCAGCCGGACACACGGCTCGGGATCACGCCGCAGTACTGCGAGCCCTGGATGCGCCAGATCGAGAACATGGCTCGGCGATCCCACCTCAGCTCGCTACACCACTCCCGCCACGCGTCCAGGAGTTGCTCGGCTACAGCATCTGCCCGCCGTTCATCGGTTACGTCGACGGCGTCCACCCGGAACGCTTCCTTGGTGATCATCCCAGCCGCTAGCGCAGTCTGCGGATTCGTCGCATTGGAGCGCGCTATCGAGACCACGGAATCGCTCGTTGTCACGAGCGGTCTGCATGACTTCTAGAGCGAAAGTTGCGAAAGAGTAAGATAGGAGTCGAAAGCTTCCACTCTCAAAGCTCACTCTATGGTCGGCAACGACCGCCCTTCTTGCGGCAGGGACTTTCAGTCAATGGCGATTCCGACGGTCGTGTTGCGATTGCGATCGTCTCGCCTTTCGGTTGCGTCGGCTCTTCTCGTTGGAGGTCGTGTGCCTCTCTTCGAGTTCAAGGTTCCGACGCCGACGGTCCCTACCTGCGATGCCTCCAACGATTAACACGACGGCGAGGAGACTGAAGATCACGACATAAAACACTGGCCTATTAGATCATGTAGGAGGGCAAATTTCCCCCAATCACTGGCCGATTCTGTCCGTTTGTTACCTCCGACGGTGCCGTGCATGAGGCCGCCAACCGACCCGGGGCAGCAAGTCGCAGCCTGGGAACCTCATCTAGATATCGAGGATGGCGAAGCCGTGGTTTGTCCGCCTCGTCAACGAGGCGCGAGACGTCAGATCCTGCGTCGTGATCGACTTTTCACCGGCGCACCGCCAGCCCTCGTCTCTCCGTGTGGTGCTGGCCACCATCGTTTCGCTCGTCGGGTCGCTTGCGGCTGACGCCGCCATCGTCGCCATCGGTGAAGCGGCCTTTCCGTCAACCAAGGGTTACGCTCACTTCCAGTTCAGCGACTACTCGAAACTGACCATTATTGGGGTGATCATCGCCTGCGCAGCGTGGCCAGTCGTGACGCGGATCTCGTCCGCACCGCGTCCGGCCCTTTTTCCGACTGGCCATACCGGCGACCGCGGTCCTGCTCCTGCCAGACCTCTACATCCTGCACAATGGTCAGCCAGCGAAGGCCGTCTTTGTCCTCATGATGATGCACCTCGCCATCGCGGTGGTGACGTACGACGCCCTTGTCCACCTTGCTCCGATTCGATCTCGAACAACGGCCAACCGAATTGGAGCGAGGCCGTGACCGCATCTCCATCCTGGCGGAGTCGGCGCTGACCCAATACGCCGGATGTGGATCGACATAGAAGTCGCAGTAGATGCCATTAGCGGTCTATAGGATCTCACCAGCATCCTTTGGTGATTTCAGTCCAGGTCGCATTCGCGATACACCGGAGACCACGCACGCATAGCGACGTGATTTCAGTCGAAGCCCCGTAGCGCGTTGCTACGACCTGCCGTCAACCGAGGCAACAAATCTACGTCACCTC
>CAWDLP010000015.1:0-188515 GCA_963803215.1 uncultured Acidimicrobiaceae bacterium | reverse complement strand
CTCAGGCTGCCCTCATGAGTAGTGACAACAGTTTGGGTTTCGCCGCGCGCCTTGTGCACGTTGCAATCTCGACGTCTGGAATGTGGTTGATCGTTTTGTGAAAGAAAAAGTTGAAATTATTTCGTCACAGATCTGTCATACGAACGAGAAAAGGCGTAACCTCCGAAACAGAGAGTTAACAAAAAGTAGGGCTAGGAAAGTTATCCGCAAAGCAATCGGGGAGGGTCATGAGATTTTCATTTAAGAGGCGCGTCGTCGTACCCGTGCTACTTACGTCAAGCTTCGTCGCCGCTGCAATCGGCGTCGCCGGACCGGCTGGAGCGAGTTCTCGACAGCTGACGGCTACTTCGTTCACACGGAACTTTACGGCCATGAGCGCACTCAAGTCCTTGACGGCACAAGGTTCAGGCAAGGTCGGAGTTATCTTACCGGACACGGTGTCGTCAGCTCGTTACACCGAGTTCGACGCGCCGTACCTGACCAAGGCTTTTGTGGCCGCAGGTCTGTCACGTTCGAACTTCATCGTTCAAAACGCCCAGGGCAGCGATGCCACGCAGCTGACGTACGCACAGTCGGACATTTCGAACGGTGCCAAAGTCCTGATCGTGGACCCGCTGGACTCCGGTACTGGGACCAGCATTGAGAACTACGCCAAGTCGCACGGCGCCGTGGTCATTGACTACGACCGTTTGACGCTCGGTGGTAGCCGTAAGTACTACGTGAGCTTCAACAACGTCCAGGTCGGCACGCTCATCGGTAACGGTTTTGTGACCTGTGTGGCCGCTTGGAATGTCAAGAAGCCGAACGTGCTCGTCATGAAGGGCGCTGCAACCGACAACAACGCCACGCTCTTTGCACAGGGCTACAACTCGGTGCTGGCCCTCTGTTCAAGTCGGGCAAGTACGTCGAAGCTGGCACCCCGGCTGGAACATGGGATCCGCCCACGGCTGAGACAGAGTTCCAGCAGCAGAAGACGGCTCACCCGTCGATGAACGCCGCGGTTGTTCCGAACGACGAGAACGCTGCACCAATCATCACGTACTTGAAGACACTCAATGTTGCTCCGAAGACCTTCCCAATTACGGGTCAGGACGCAACACTGGTCGGTCTTCAGAACATCTTGGCTGGCTACCAATGTGGAACGGCCTACAAGCCGATCTACCTTGAGGCGCAAGCAGCTGCCGCCCTCGCCATCTACCTGAGGGCCGGCAAAACACCGCCCAAGGGATTGACGAACGGCACCACATTGGACTCCGTGTCAAACACAAAGGTGCCGTCGGTGCTTTTGAAGCCAGAGTGGGTTACGCCAACCAACATGAACAAGACAGTGATCGCTGACCAGTTTGTTCCTTCCTCGGAACTCTGTGCTGGCGCACTGGCCTCGGCTTGCACGGCCGCTGGCATCAAGTCATAAGGCTGCTGAGTCCGAATTACTGGCAGTAGAAAATGACAGCAAACGAGGGAACTACTGATGGTGCCGAACCCGCGCAAGCGGGTTCGGCACCCGGTGGTCCCGCTCCAAAACAAACCAGCGCGAGTGCGGGTAGTGATGTGCCCCTTCTCCGCCTCGAAGGCATAGGGAAGAGCTTTGGTTCGGTTCCGCGCGCTGAGCGACGTGAACCTTGAGATTCCACCTGGTCAAGTCACTGCCTTGGTGGGAGACAACGGTGCTGGGAAGTCCACAATGATCAAAGCGATCTCGGGGATCTCGGCGCCTGATACGGGAACGTTCTATTGGAAGGGCGAGCCGGTCCATATCCAAAGCCCCAAGGACGCCACGTCCCTTGGCGTTGCCACCGTGTACCAAGATCTCGCTCTTTGCGACAACCTCGACATTGTTCAGAACCTGTTCTTGGGTCGCGAGCTCCTCAAATACCGACTGTTAGACGAAGCAGCAATGGAAGCAAAGGCCAAGCAGGCTTTGGCCGATCTTTCCGTCGTGACCGTTCGCTCCATTCGTCAACTGGTTGGCACACTTTCGGGCGGACAGCGACAAGCTGTTGCCGTTGGCAAAGCTGTGATGGAAGACGCACAACTCGTCATCATGGACGAACCCACCGCAGCCCTTGGCGTCACACAGACCGCAATGGTTATTGAAGTCATTCGGCGGCTTGCCAGCCAAGGTGTCGCCGTTCTGGTGGTCAGCCACAACCTCAACGACGTCTTCGCCATGGCTGACCGAATCGGAGTCCTCTACTTGGGCCGTATCGCCGACAGTGGCCCAGCCGAGAACTTTGATCTGCAATCGGTGCTTCAGTTGATTACGACCGGTACATCTGAATCGCAATCTGCCGCCGAGAAGTCCGACGATCAGGGCACGCCTTCTCACAGGGAAACGCCAGGATGATGCGGTCGTTACTTTTTAAAATGACTGTGGCCACGAAGGTCTTGGGTGAGATGGGAGTCCAAAGTGGACGCTGAGCCCATTCTCAAAGGAGACGAGGTCGCACCGGACTCAATCTCGGCCTTTATCCGAGGCCGCTGGCAGCAAGTCAAGACCGGTGAAGTGGGCGTTATACCCGTCCTTGCTGGACTGGTCGTGCTCTCGATCATTTTCCAATCTCAAGACTCGGCATTCCTTTCGGCCGGCAACCTCACGAATCTGCTGGTCCAAGGCGCCGTGTTCATTCTCTTGGGCATGGCAGAAGTATTCGTTCTCATCCTCGGTGAGATCGACCTTTCGACGGGCTTTGTTGCTGGCATCGGCGCGGTGATCACATGCGAACTGGCGGCCCCCCCTCACAACTTGCCGTGGTGGATCTGCATCTTGGCCGGCCTTGCCGCCACCACAGCGATAGGAATCCTGCAAGGAACCCTCGTCAGCCGACTTCTCCTGCCGTCGTTCGTTGTCACCTTGGCTGGACTTCTCGGCTGGGAAGGCGTCCTGATCTTTTTGATCCAAAAGGACGGTGGATCAAACGGCGGAACCATTCCGATCACGAACAGTGTTCTGAACGACATTGTGAACGGCAATCTCAGTGTTGTGGCTGGATGGATCGTGATGTTGCTGATCGTGATTCCGTTTGCCTTCCTTATCTACCGGCGAGATCGCAGTCGTCGCTCCTCCGGCGTCGCTTCGCCGCCGATCCTGACGTACATCAAGATTGCATTGTTGATCATCGTCGGTGTGGGTGTCACCCTGATCTGTAACGCCAATCGTGGCGAGCTGGTGGCCCTCAAGGGCATTCCATATGTCGTCATCGTGGTCCTAGCTGTGCTCGGAGCCTGGACCTTCTTGCTCAGCAGGACCCGATTTGGTCGCTACCTCTACGCCATCGGCGGCAACGCGGAAGCAGCAAGGCGGGCCGGCGTCAATATCGCAAGAGTCAAGACCACGGCATTTGCTCTTTCGGGTTTGACCTCGGGCATGGCCGGAATTGTCTACGCCTCGAGGCTCGGATCCATCTCAACCGACATCGATGGTGGAACCCTGGTGCTCTATGCAGTAGCAGCGGCCGTGATCGGCGGTGCGAGCCTTTTTGGTGGCCGCGGCAAGATGGTCCACGCACTGCTCGGTGGCCTGGTAATCGCTGCGATCTACAACGGGATGGGTCTGATTGGACTGGGGGCGGCCGAGCAGGACATGGTGACCGCTCTCGTCCTCCTCGCTGCCGTCACGATTGATGCTCTGGCCCGCCGAGGCCGCACCAACCGCTGATAAGTAGCGAAGAATTCGCTCGGCAAGATCGATGTTGTCGGTCGTCATTTCGTCGACCCATCCCTAGTGGGATACTGACGTTGACGCCGGTGAGTTCGACAGAGAATCCGGCAAGCTCCCGTAGCTCAGGGGATAGAGCGTCGGTTTCCTAAACCGTGCGTCGCAAGTTCGAATCTTGCCGGGAGCGCGTTTGATTTGCGCGTTTGATTTGTACGGGGGTTTAGGAGATAGAGACCCCCCAAACGCCGCATGAACGGAGATTGGAGCCCGTTCGAGGACTAATGGACTGCCAGTTACGACCTCGACCGAAATGCCTAACAATGCGTGGCGAGACCTTCATAGACCGCTAACAAGACCTTTACTCGACGCCCATATCCGGCAGGATTGGTGCAGTAGAACGAGGTGCTGATTGCGTAGCACGGAGTGCTACACTTAGACCATGGCAAGAGAACTCACCCAGCGAGAACTCCGGAATCAAAGTGGCGAGATCATGCGCGAGTTGGATCGTGGCGAGAGCTTTGTCGTCACGCGCAACGGGGTGCCCGTTGGAGAGCTCACGCCACTTCGTCGTCAACGTTTTGTCGCAGCCGAAGCAGCACTTGAAATGTTCCGGACGGCTCCCGCTCTAAATGCCAGTCGATTCTTCGCAGATCTCGACGATCTCTCCAGCCAAGAATCAGTTCCACGTGGCTGATCTGAGTAGGGCTCCACGAGGCATCCTCGACACGTCGGTTGTCATTGACCTCGAAACCATCGACGTCGCTCGACTGCCTCTTGAGGTTGCGATCAGTTCTCTCACCATGGCGGAACTGGCCGCTGGACCACACGCCACCTCCGACCCCGACGAACGCGGGCGTCGTCAGGATCGACTGCAACGAGCCGAGGCTGTCTTCGAATCGCTCGCCTTCGATGCTGGGTCAGCACGGGCCTACGGTCGTATCTATGCCGCCGTAGCTGCTGCTAGCCGTAAGGCTCGAGGTGCACGAGCAGTCGACCTCCTCATCGCGGCAACGGCGGCATCGGAGGGTCTGCCGCTCTATACCCGCAACGGCGCGGATTTTGAAGCGCTCCAGGGCATCGTGGACGTCGTGGTCGTGTGAGTCTGAGGGCCAGCCTATCTACGACTGAGGTCGCAATAGCCGCCGAATCGGGTTGACCGCATTGACGACATCCACGCAGCGCCTATGTAGGGTCGTTGACACCCGGTCCCTAAGAGAGGGCGTCTACTGGGCGATAGTCGCAACATGCGCAAGCTGGACGTTGCCATCCTGACCCTTGGGCTGATGCTTGCGGGATGCTCTTTGTCTCCGTCTCACCCCCAGGCCCGAGCGCTGACGGAGACATGCGACGTATTCAAGTCCCACTACTCAACGCCGCAGATCAGGATGGTTGCCGTTTTGGGTCAGAACTCTGGGGACGCCTAACTCGCACGAGATTCGTCACGATGACAAATGGACCCGAAGCAAAACGACCACTCAGTGCTAGTCGACATCGTCAAGATTACTGAGCGCTGTAATCAGCTCGGAGCCATCTCCAAATCAGACCTGGACAGGGAACTAGGCGAATAGTCGTTCAATATCGGCTGCAGTGTATTCCATGGTGTACATGCGACCGCTTCCCGGCGTTCGGGGGCAGGTGAGCGGAGTCTGCGGGTCCGCTCGTCGGTGGAAATTGGAGGCGTTGTAGCCGCCAACCCGGATCTAAGTGAGATCTTGTCGATCGGAAAGCTTAAAACTGAAGTACTGCTGGAATAAGGTCAAGCGACTGATTCACGATGAGGCAGTGGAATCTGAAGCAGGTAGATCGGCACCGTTCACGTGATCGACAGGAATCTACTCATGCGACTACTCAAATGAAGGCTGCCAAGATTGTGTTCGTGGGGCTAGCCGTAGTTCTTGTCGCATTGTGTCCAGGCTGTACCCCTTCAACAACGACTCCCACATCGATATGCAACTTCCTGTCTGGCAGCGTGGCGCAGACCATTCTGGGGGTAAAAACGATACATATTAGAGATTTAGGTCTTGTGTGTATATACGCACACGGAGATTCAACGCTTGTTCTGCAATTGCAACCAGCGACGACTCCTCGCGACCAGCTACCGAATTTGCATCACATCGGGAGTCGAGTGGTGACTGTCTCTAACGTCAAGGCGTCATGGGAACCGTCGCCAGCCGCGAACCACTTCTCTAACCTTGCTTTCAATTTCAAAGGTCACATCTTTCAGATATCGCTCACACCATCTGTCTCGAATGGAATGATCACGTCAGAGGAACTAATGCGGATAGTCCTACATAATCTGAGGTCCTCCACCATCAGCGTCTGATGGCCGATCTGAAGTGCCTCTGGTCCCGGGTCGAGGCCGTAATAGCCGCCAATCACGACCCGAATCCTTCAGGCGCGCACATTTCTCGGGCGGAACACAAAAGGATCAACCGCCACCGACAAAATGCGATCCGGGTGGGCACTCGTTGTTGTCAGCGGAGTTGAATCGCCACCAGTCACCCCCGATATGGGCGACGCATTCATCTGGAACTCCAGCCTCCGCGCTGTTATTGCTGTACTCCAGTCCAGTCGTCCCGCGCCGAAAGAGCATTGTTGTGGAGTCTCCGGGGTGGTAAATGCACACTTGATCAACATCGCCAAACATGGCGAGATCCAAATGCTTTGGTGAAATGCATTCGCCTGGTCCCGTGGGATACGCCGTCATTTCACGGTGGACGACGGAAGTCCAAGAACTCTGGACGCCGTAGGACTTCAGATTTACCAACAGCCCGCTGATCGACGCCACTACCGTGACTAAACCGACAAGTGCCACCACCCCAACTCCAAAAGCGATTTGCCCTGTGCGGTCCCCTAACGTGTCAATGCCAATAGCAAGAGTGATGATCGTCGCCAAGAGCGTTGCGGCGCACGCCAAAAGCGTCGCTCCCTGATAGCTGCTCGGGTTGGTCAACAGCCACGCAATAGCGATAATCGCGGCAACCGATGCGATGACCGTGCACCAGAACAAGTGGCGACCTCTCGCATGCCTCTTTTCTAAGGAGTCGGACGTTGCCTGTGAATCCGCACCTATTACCGTCACGTCTGAAAGTTTGCCAGCGATCGGCAGCGTCTTCTGGCGCTTGTCAGACCGCAAGGACGGCTTGCACGATCTTTCCATCCACAACTATTACGTCGGCTCGTACCTGCCTGAGGTTGGCGGTACATATTCCCGTTAGGTAGCTGCCCGTTTGAGAGTCGTAGTGGGATCTAGGTGGTCTTAGTAGCCGACAACATCCGTATCCGAAGTTGTCTTGCCCATCGACATGGATTGATCGGGATACTTCAAAACCATTCGATACGAACCACCTGGATGCGGATCAAATTGTTCGATTTCCCCAGTCATATCTCCAGGCGGCACCCACGCAGCTACAGGATCGACCAGCGCGAAGTAGACCTCGGAGATCGAAGCAGGGATTATGCGATGGGCAGCGTCAGTTCGAGGCATAAGCGATCAATACGAGGTGGAGACGGAGTTCGTAGCAGTCGCCGATTCGGGTCACCTAGGGCGTAGTTGGACCCGTGCAGTTCCCAGAAGCGTTGGCGTCGGTACACCGTGGCTCCCTCATTGCCGACACTCGGGTGAAGTATCCCGTTGCTCTCATTTCTTTGGCTATCTGTGCGGCTCGATGAAGGGTGATATTCGAAGTGAAGACGAATTCATTTGTGGGAGGCACGCCTCCACCGCTTGGGATGCATTTGGCGTTGTGGTTGACGAAACTGTTGACATATCTGTCGGCAATGGAACTTCTACTCGGCTTCCCAACCGCGACGATCACTACGGGCGGTAGATTTGTCGCTTGCTCCGAGGCCGCTTGGCAGCTTGCGGCAGAGGCAACGACGATTGGACGAACCTTGGCGGCGCTCGCTGATATCGCAAAACCCGTGCCGCCGATGAATAGGATCGAGACAAAGATCGCCAGCCATACCCTCCGCATGGTCTAGATGTAAGCACAGTCGGCTCGGAAAACCAGCCAACGCGTGAGTAGGCCGTAGTTGCTGCCTAATGCACCCCCGGGCCAAGCTTCGCCAGACCGAGTCCGAGCTCTTTCTCGTCATACGACAGCTTCAATTATTCCTCGGCAGCCGCCGAGGACGTTTCTACCGTCCCTATCACCAATCCCTTGATTTGTAAGGGTTTGTGACTCCCATGTGCAACGAGAAGGACAGTCGTCCGAAATTGGCCCCCGCGACTCGTGCCGTCTTACCAGGCCAGTTCAGTTTCTCCTTCTTGGAAGGTACCGCTCGGGCCATCTTGGCCGATTGACGCCATCCGCACGATAACTTCTGCACCCTTTTCTACCGGCTGTCCAGCTCCGCTGAAGGGAGTGAGGTCAGTGGCCGTAAACCCGGGTTCGACGGCATTGAACTTGATGCCTGGGTACGTCTTGGCGTACTGAACCGTGAGCATAGAGACGGCAGCTTTACTTGCGCCGTAGACAATGGACGGGAAGTGAAATTGGCGACGGTCGGGATTGGTAACAGCCCAGAACGAACCCAATGCGCTTGAAACGTTGACCACGACCGGGTTCTCTGACCGCTGCAGCAAAGGAAGCGCGCTCTCGGTCACACGGATGACGCCGATCGCATTGGTGTCGAACACCTCCAAAGCATTGGGGCCATTGACGTCAGCGGTTGTGCTTATACCGGCATTGTTGACGAGAACGTCCAGATGGCCCTCGCGTGCATCGATAACCCTGAGAGCGGATTCCACCGAACTGTCATCACTCACGTCGAGCTGCACGAAGTGGGCGCCAAGTTGGGCTGCCGCTGTGCTTCCACGATCAACGTGGCGTGCGCCGATATAGACGGTGAACCCCTTTGCGAGGAGTTGACGGGCAGTCTCGTAGCCGAGCCCCTTGTTGGCTCCAGTAATAAGCGTCACGGTCATGGTCGCACTCCCTTGTCGGTTGCCCAGATCGGAGAGAGCCCCCAGGCAGTGACAATCTTCGAGGGCTGCTCAGGGGTTGAGTCTTCACTGCGTTGTGGTTTCGAGAAATGTTCCTTGCATGGCGTTCTTCAAAGTGGACTCCTCGTCACAAAATCCTCATGTTGATCGCTGATCAGAGATGCTCCTTATCCAAGCGAAATCAGAATTGAGTAGACGCTTTGGACAATGAGCCAAATACCGATCACGGTCAAAAGTCCAGTTGCCACGCCTTGCCTGTGGGTGTCGATCCAAGTGTGGATTCCCTGGAGACGACGGCGAGATGCTTCGGGTGAAGCCACGGAGTAGATCTCCATTGCGAGAAGCGTTGCGGTCGAGATAACGCCAAATATTAAAAGAGCAAAGACTTGGTGCCCACGGTCATAGTTCTGGGCGGCAATCTTTGCTGAACCCGCGACGACCAACGGCCAAGGCTGCATCAAAACTCCGATCAATGCGGCCAACCAGATAGGCATGGTGTCCAGTCGATTCGCCCATCTCGGCGTGGCACTAGATGGAGTTTTGGGATGTCGGTGACGATGTACAGCAAATGCGATGGCCAGGAGTCCAACGACAAAAGCGGTAGCTGTGGTGGCCCACGCCGGAAGATAGTTTCGGTGAACCGAACTGCGACCCTCGGTGAAGTCCACCGTCACGACGATGAGCAGAAAGAGGCAGAGAACCCAACCAACGATGTAAGCCAAACCCTTTTTGACGCCGTGCTCAGCGCTCAACATCAAGATGAACGCGATGATCGGCAGGGGCTCGATCGTGATGACTACGGCAAGGAGGAACGCCTCACTCGGCACAATGCCCGAACCTCATCCAGTGCATTGTCGGTTCTCTAAAGTTATCCAGCAGCTGCTTGGATCTCACCGGACTTGATAGCGGCCACCAGGGCAGCATGATCTTTCTCATTCTGATCTGCGTATGCAGACGCAAATCGGGTGAGGGAACGAGCGAACGTGTCCTTGGCCCCTATGTACGAAGCGAGAGCAATCGCATCACCTGATCTGGCATGAGCCCGAGCCAGCGTCCATCCACACACTTGGGCATACAGACCCAAAGGGACAGGGCCCATGGTGTCGATGTCCACTGATGCCTTCCAGTCCCACATTTGGCGGACATAGAAATCTCTTTCAACGCCATCGGGACCGGCAACCCGCTGCCAGCCCAGAAGCACATCACTCGCCGCTTGCATCAGGCGTTGCCCTTCGACCACGCGTTGACCGTGATTGTTGAACTTGCTTTTCCCGGTGAATGGCTCGAGAACCGATGCCTCCGCTTGCTTGAGTTGCAAAAAGAGCGGGTCTGTCTGATCGCGTCCAATAAAAAGTGCAACCCAGCAACGAGTGCCGACGCTGCCAACTCCGACGACCTTCAAGGCCAGATCGGTGAATTGATACTCGTCAATGAACTTGCGGCGATCGCCCTGCAGCGTCCGCTTATAGGCACGGAGTGAGTCCCGGACGGCCGCTTCAACGTCGTAATCTCCGCGCTCGATTTCCGACATTGGCACGAGCAGCGGCGGATCACTAAGAAAGCGCAGCTCTCCGTCGACAGTTTGGGTCAACTTGGCCATGGCTTTGAGGTGATCTTTTGTCGTCGCTTTCGTTGCGGTCTGACGCATCCGCTTCATGAGTTCGGCGCCGGCCTCTTTGCCCCACTGCCTCGCGATGGAGTCGGTATCCAACTTTGAGTACCAGATGTCGAGATTGTGCATCTGAGAAAACTCGAGCATGGCCTGCTGATATTTGCGAATGCCTTGGTAGACGATCGAGCTACGTTCACTCGTCGTGAAGTTTCGAGCACGACTAGCAACCTCAAGACTGGCGGCGAACCGCTTGAGATCCCACTCAAACGGACCAGTGTGGGTTTCGTCGAAGTCGTTGAGATCGAAGATCATGTCTCGCTCGGGCGAAGCGAAACCGCCAAAGTTGACGAGGTGAGCATCGCCACAGATCTGCAGCTGGAGCGGGGTTCGGGTCAGAGAGGCCAGGTCGGCAGCCATGACGGCCGCCGCACCTCGGTAGAAGGCAAAGGGTGTTGCGGCCATGCGCTGGTAGCGGATTGGGACGAGTCGGGGTTCCCGAGTCGTGGCCTTGAAGCTGGAGGACAGCTAACGGATCACGACCAGCCCAGTCAGACCACTCATCGTGTGATGAACGCGGAACCTTTGTTCGGGCGCTTCGGCCGATGGCACTTCGTTCCTCGGTTGTCTTATAGGTCGATTGCGTCGTCGAGCTCATGGTCTGGTCACTTCTCTCTCAAGCGGATGAAAAACATTCTGCGGCGTCCCCAATGACAACTTTCAGCGTAGACGGGCATTTTTGGGGCTGCAGATTCGGAACTGTGCTCCGTCGCCGACTGACAGATCCACCGGTAGGCGTCGAACGATCAGCAAGAAAGGCCCGGAAATGCCCTAGGCTCTCTTTTTGCACTTATCTCGCACGTGAAGGAGCCCATCGCCATGATCGCATCGTCATATCCTCTGCTCGACATCTTCTGGACGATGCTGTACTTCTTCGTCCTCTTTATATGGATCTGGCTCCTGTTCATGGTCATGATCGACATATTCCGCAGCCACGATCTCGGCGGACTCGGCAAAGCGGCATGGGTGATCGGCGTCATTATCTTTCCC
This sequence comes from uncultured Acidimicrobiaceae bacterium, assembly GCA_963803215.1. Taxonomy (GTDB): domain Bacteria; phylum Actinomycetota; class Acidimicrobiia; order Acidimicrobiales; family RAAP-2; genus CAWDLP01. Next base: position 177,250 of record CAWDLP010000015.1, on the reverse strand, counting down.
TACCTCGGGGTCTTTATCTATCTCATTGCTCGGGGTTCGGGGATGCATGAGCGCTCGGCCAAGCAAGCCCAGCAGCAGCAACAGGCCTTCGATGCCTACGTGCGAGAGACGGCAGGGACGCAGGGGTCGAGCAGTACGGAACAGTTGACGAAGTTGGCTGACCTCAAGGCTCAGGGCGTCCTCACCGACGAAGAGTTTGCCGCACAGAAGGCCAAGATTCTCGGCTGAAATTGATGCGAGGTCTGAACGGATCTCGCATCAAACCTTTCGGTCGCCGCTTTTAGGTTGGGTCGCCGAAGGCGGTAGTTTGATCGCCGTGGCGCTCGGAATGCCAAAGTAACGAAGCCATGAGTACACCATCGGGTCCGGTCCCTGATTCGCCGCGGGATCTGCCGAATAATCCCTGGAGCGATCGACCTTCCAAAAGCTTCTCCCAGAAGCTTGAGGATCAAGAGAGCTATCAGTTTCCTTGGAAGACGGTCGTCAAACGAATGATCGTTGTGACCATCGCGGCCGTGGCGCTCTATGCCGTGGCGCCGGCCGTGACGGCTGATCTCCACGCCTGGCCGAAACTGGCCACGCTGAATCCGATCTGGCTGATCATTGCCTTGGTGGCAGAAGGCGCTCACTTTGCTTGCACGTTCTCACTGCAACGGATAGCCCTTCGAACCAAAGCTTGGTTCTCGGTGATTACGGCTCAGTTAGCCGGAAATGCCATCAGCCTGATCGTCCCTGGAGGTGCGGCCGCTGGCGCGGCGGTCCAGTTCAGAATGCTGGCTCAGAGTGGCATGGACCCGGGTGATTCAGTCGGTGGACTGACGGCCTTCTCCCTTTTAGGTGTGGGCGGTCTCTTGGCCCTACCGGTGTTTGTCCTACCCGTCGTTCTCTTTGGGGCTCCCATCAACGCGGGCCTCGAGCATGCCGCCATCATCGGGGCCATCGGGTTCGTCTTGTTTGCCGGATTCGGTGCAGCCGTCCTGGTCTGGGATGGACCGCTGCGAGTGGCGGGCCATGTCGTCCAGCGAGTCCGCAATCGTCTTTTTCGCAAACGACCTCCGATGCACGGACTAGAGCGCCAACTCATCGGCCAACGTGACCTCATTCGATCCGTACTGGGTAAACAGTGGTGGCAAGCCACGTTGCTTTCATCGGGCCGCCTGGCCTTCGATTTCCTCTGTCTTATTGCCGCCCTTCGAGCCGTGGGCAGCCATCCCCGACCTTCGCTGGCGTTGCTGGCCTACGCCGTGGCCGGGGTTATAGGACTCATCCCAATCACTCCGGGTGGACTCGGCATTGTCGAAGCGAGCCTGAGTGCTTTATTGGTGTTGGCCGGTGTGAATCCCGGAGCAGCCGTGTTGGCCACACTCACGTACCGTCTGGCCTCGTATTGGATTCCGTTGCTGCTCGGGCCTTTCGCCTACGGCGCCTTCCGTCGTCGTTATGGCAAAGATGAAGCAGCCGGGAAGAAGGCGGAACCCTCCCCGGCCTAGAAGCAAAGAACCGACGGAGTTCTGATCCGTGGCTTTGGCCGCGCCGATCCGCAGACAACAGGTCAATTAACCTGCGCCCATGGCTCAAGCATTGCGATGGCGGGTACTCGCTGCCTCAGCCCTTCTTTGCCTACTTGCTGCTTGTTCGACGACATCAACCCACGCATCGTCTGATCTCTCGGCGCCTAGTGCGAAAGCCGCAAAGGGAGCTCATATCATCGGCTTGCCGACGTTCGCCCTGCCATCGACGGCCGCCGGATGTCTGGGAGCTCAGACCACAGCAGCCGGCGTCACCACCGTGCCGATAACGGTTGATCGAGACGCCGGACAAGTAGCCGCCATGGCCAACGTCTGCATTAACGGCCAAGGTCCGTACCCCTTTCTCATTGACACCGGGGATTCCACGTCGGTGATCGACGCCCAGCTGGCCGTGAAGCTGGAGCTACCAAAAATTGGATCACCCCAGCAATTCGACGGTGTCGGTTGTTCAGCAACGGCCGGACAGGCTCGGATCGATACATGGTCGATCGCCGGAATGCCACTTGCTGGACAGATCGTTTCTACCGCAACGATCCCTGGATTCGGCGCCACCGGGCAACCGGTTGGCCTGCTTGGAGCCGACGTCCTGAGCCGCTTCGGCGCCGTGCGGATCGACTTTGCGGGACAAGCGATGACCGTCGTGAATCCTGAAGCCCCCGCCCCACAAAGCCCTCCCAAGTGACGGGGTCGACGGCCGGGACCACACCGTCCGCCCTGATTCACGGGGCGGTTGAGGTGAAAGTCCCAATGAACGTGCAACTCGGGCCGGGCTATGCCCAGATGACGGTGCACGTGAGATTCGGTGACAAAAAACCAGTGCTGATGGTTCCAGACACCGGGTCGTCGCAGTCTGCCGTGAGTAAAAAGGAAGCGATAGCCCTTGGCTTGGGCCAGATTCAGGGCGTCTTCGAAAAACAGACGACGGTCTGTTCCGAGATCACCATCGCGTTGGTTCGTAGCGGTTCGTGGTCGATCGGCGGCGTGGCTCTTCGTCCCCAAGCTTTGGGTGCGGTGCCGCTGGGCTCGCCTTCGTCAACGGGATTTGTCGGGCTGTTGGGCTCCGATCAGTTGGCCACGTTTGGTTCGGTGGTCTTTGATTTCACCAATGGACAGCTTCTGCTCGGCACGGGCTGATGACTCAGGTTCAGTGACTTTCACTCGGGTGTCCTGGGTCGATGTTGGGAGCAGCCTTCAAGGTGAGTAATCCATCCTGATCTCCCAAGCCGCCATCGACGGGATCGATGACGTGAGCAATGTGATCGCCCACATCGAAGCTCTGTCTTATCGCACCTTCCATCCATGCCGCACAGTGAGAGAGAACAGGGACACCGGTCGTTCCAGACGTCCACTCACAGTGGTCGAACTTATCGATGTCGTCGCCGGTCAGCGATCCGAAGAGTTCAGCCATTGCTTGTTGACCCGAACCGAGCAAGTGGAGACAGATACTGCTCTGCTTGTCGACGACAAGGTTGGTGTGATTGGCCTTTGAAATACACACGATAAAGCGGGGTGGATTGATGCTGCACTGCGTGACGAATCCGGCCAAGCAACCGCTGTGGGCTTCTGAGGAGCTCACGGTCGCCACGTAGAGCGGATAGTTGGTCGTTGCGGTTAATCCATCGATCGCCTGCGCGGCAAGTGAGCGACTATCGGACATGCAACAGTGCTACTTCCTTCTGGTCTGCACTTCCAGCGCGCCGACAGCTTGCTGGCCGAAAGAACCCACTGTAAATCGTGGGCTCGACCCTAAAGTGGGCCAATGTCAACGGTCGAACACGTAGTGGTGCGCGAGGCCGAGGCTCGCGACCCTCGGTCGCGTTGTTGAAATTCTGACGTTCGGTGCGCTTCAACCAGGCGCCGAAGATCCGACCGCTTTGGCGCCTTATAAAAGCGCACTGCAGGACATCAAAGACACCCCAGGCTGTGCCGTGCTTGTGGCCGAACGTGCATCGCCGGGAGGCGATGCGACGCCCCAGGTCGTCGGGGTGTGCCAACTCATCGTCTTTCGACATTTGCAACATCATGGCGGGCGATGCGCCGAGATTGAGTCGATGCACGTCCATCCGGATTGGCGTTCGCAGGGAATAGGCGGCCTGCTCTTAGAAGAGGTTGAACGCCGGGCGCGCCTTGAAGGCTGCCATCGGATCCAGCTGACCAGTAATGCCTTGCGACGTGATGCGCATCGTTTCTACGCCAATCACGGCTACGTCCAAAGCCATCTGGGATTCAAACGAGTGCTCTCAGAATCTGACGGCCCTGTGGCCAATCACCCTGGTGGGGGGCGAATTTATGGCAAACTGCACGAAGAATAAAGTAAGCAAGTAATCTTGTAATCATGAATCAAGCGAATGATGTATCTAGACACAGTCGGGGACGACGTCGAGCTGCCTCGAGCCGTCAGGCTTCGCCGAGGACGACAACGGAGGATCGCCAGAAGATCTCGGCCTGGTTTATTGGTCGACTGCCGGCTGATTGGTTTACCGCCCCGGCCGCCGTCGACGTCGATGACGACGAGATCGTGGTGGTTGGAGTTCTTCCAGAGGTAGCGCTCGGTACTGACGCTACGAGCGAAGATCTGGCCGTCGCTGAATCAGCTCGTATTAGTGGGTATCGCGAAGACACGCGAGAGCACCGAATGCGTATCGCAGAGGAAGCGCAAGTGCTCTTCGGCCGACGTGTGAGCTGGGGCGCCTCAAGCGGTGCCACCACCCACCTTTTCACCACCGCCAGCGTGCCGGTGATGACGCGACTGCGCATGGCCGATCGCCAGGTGTTGGACACACTGATTGATGCCGGTGTGGCACGAAGTCGAAGTGAGGCCTTGGCCTGGTGTGTGCGGCTCGTCGGTCAAAACGAGAGTCAGTGGATTGGTGAGCTCCGAGCAGCATTTGACCAGGTCGATGCCGTCCGGTCCCGGGGACCAGAGTCTGGACAACCAAGCAGCGAGAGCTAACTGGTCGGCTTGGTTGGCCAGCGGGGCCGAGCTCTGATCAGGTTCTGCCCTCTGGATCGAAGGGCCGACGTTGAGACGAAACTCAGATGTCGGGTGTCGGGCCGACCTCTTCTTCATCAGGTTCCCTCAGCGCAAGCAACGATCGTGGCCATAGTTCGTTGGCGCGTACAACGTTGACCTCGCTGCTGATGATGAAGAGCCTCGAACCCAGGTTGAGCCAGAAGATGAGGCCGAGAACGATGGCGAAAAATCCGTAGAGTTCGGTCGAGTGACGAAGGACGTGCGCCACGAGGTAACCCCCCAGGGTTTGCAGAACGGTCCAACCCACGCCACCAATCAAGGCGCCCAACCAGAACGATCGCCAGCTTTTGTTCGGTGGAGCAAGAATTTGAAAGGTCGCCATATAGGCCGCCACATTGACCATGAGAGCGGCTACGAAGGTCAAGATCACGCGGGTGTCGCCATGAAGGCCCAGCGCAGATGACCCGATGCTGGCGGCGCCGGCTAGAACGGAGCTCAGCACGACGGCCGAGCCGATAAGGCCAAGAAGTGCGAGGCCACGAAGTGCCCGTGATGCGCAATTTTGCTTCAGCGTGTCGCGGTATTCCCCAGACCGTGGCGCTGGCTCTTTGAATAGTGTTGGTCACCCCAAGTGCACCCCAGAGCAGAACCAGGATGCTGACAACAAAGGCGAAAGGGTTTCGGTCACTGAGGCCATGAATGTTGGCCCGAAGCTGAGGTCCGATGACGGGAAAGTCCCGCAGGGCTGAGTCAACAATTTGCTTGTTCGAGATGCTTGTCAGATCCGACGAAAAAGCTCACAACGGTCACGAAAAGCAACATGAGGGGAAAGACGGCCAAGAAGCCGTAGAAGGTGACGAGCGCTGAGAGTGAACTGGCTCGGTCGTCGACGTATTTCTTGACGACGCCGCCCACAAAGGCCAGCGGTTGTCTGGACTGTTGGTAGTTGTCGAACCTGACCAACAGGCCGGATTTCACGGGCATGGGCAGCCACCTGAGTTCGCGTCAGGTCCATTCTCCCCTAATGGAGTCCAATGAAAACCCGAAAGGACCCGTCTTGGTCGATACCTCAGGCTGAACGTTGTCCGACCGGCGTAAAGGTGCAGTCGAGGTGTTTGATCCCGTTAATGAAGTTGGACCGAAGCCGATCGGGTTCGCCTGAAACCTCGATGTCCGGCAGCCGTTTGAATAGCTCGCGGAACATCACTTGCACTTCCCTTCGGGCCAGATGGGCCCCAAGGCAGAAATGGGGACCGGCCGCTCCGAACCCGAGATGAGGATTTGGATCACGCTGGACGTCGAAGACGAATGGATCGGCGTACACCGCTTCATCTCGGTTGGCCGAGTTGTAAAAGAGCAAGACCTTTTCGCCGGCCGAAAGATCAACACCTGAAAGAGTCGTGGGCTCGCTCACGGTTCGGCGCATCCAAATAACGGGGGAGGCCCACCGAACAATTTCATCAACGGCCGTGGGGGCCACCGCCTCGAAATCGGCGGCCCAGATGGCGCGTTGTTCTGGATACTGGCTGAGGGCCAGGAGTCCGTGAGTAATGGAATTGCGTGTGGTCTCGTTGCCGGCAACGACGAGGAGAATGAAAAACGATGCCAGTTCCTGATGGGTAAGCGCTTCTCCATCGATGTTGGTGTTGATCAGGGCCGAGGTGAGATCGTCCGTCGGGTGCTCGGTGCGGAACGCGGCCAAGTCACCCATCAGATCGGCCAACTGCTGACCGGCGGTGAGGAAGGCGGTCAGAACGTCGCTGCCTTCGGGCACGTACTCAGGATCGCCCGAACTAAGAATCACGTTTGAGCAGTTAAAGACCGTTTCGTAGTCTGCGGCCGCAATTCCCATCATGTCGCAGATGATTTGCAGGGGGAGTCGGGCTGCCACCTCGACGACAAAATCGCATCCCCCCATCTCCGACACACGGTCAATGACTTGCACGCCGACTTCTTGGATGCTTTCCTCGATACTTTTGATCATTCGAGGGTTGAAGGCGGCCGAGAGATTCGCCGCAAACGTGCGTGACGTGGATTGTCGGTGCTGATCATCCCGCTGAAGTACTCGACCATTTCCTCGGGCATGTCGAGGATGCTCACCGCACCCTGTCCTGATCGATAGATCTCGGGGTGACGGCTGATCTCGGAGATGTCGGCGTGACGGGTGATGGCTCGATAGCCCGGCCCCGATGGGAGGTCGATGGATGAGACGCCTTCCAGCTCGGGTTCGGCGAAGTGCGCCATCGGTGCGTCTCTCCTGAGGAGTGCAAAGGCACCTTCTCGTTGCTCCCATGGCAACGTCCAAAAGTCGAGATCGGAGAGATCGATTTGGTCCAGTGAAAGTGATTCGACGGGTTGCACAGAGCCACGTTACCGATCGGAGTGACGAGGTGCGAGAAGCTGGGCTTCCTCTACGGTTAGACCATGTGCGACTCCCTCTGTTTTATTGACGAAAGGGGGACTGTCTTTGCCAAGAACTCTGATCGCCCGGTGGGAGAGGCCCAACTCGTCCAGTCTCATGGGGCGCGACCGGGCGGGGGAGAAGTGGCAACCCAGTACCTGACGATTCGAGACGCTGGGGCCTGCGCCACCCTGTTGGCCCAGCCCACCTGGCTCTGGGGAGCTGAGCACGGCGTCAACGAGCACGGAGTGGCGATCGGAAACGAGCGAATCTCGACCGTCGTCGATGCCCAGAGTGCGCCAGACGCTCTGATCGGGATGGATCTCGTCCGGCTCGGTCTGGAGCGGGGCGCCACCGCTTCCGAAGCGCTCGAGACCATGACCGAGCTGTTGGAACGCTACGGACAAGGCGGGATTGCTGACCAAGCGCACGGCGAGGCCTATGACTCCTCGTTCCTCATTGCAGACTCCGAAGAGGCCTGGATCCTTGAGACCTCGGGCCGTTCGTGGGCCGCCAAGCTGACGGGCGAGAAGGCGGCAATCTCCAACCGGATCTCACTTGGGACCGACTGGACCCGGTCGTCGTCTGATGTGGCTCAGGGTGCCAACTTTGACGAGCGCCGCGACGGCCGAGAACAGACCGGATTTGCTGATATTCGCCTGGAGGCCAGCAATCGCTTCCTTGCAACCGTTGGGGCCGGCTCGAGTGCGCGACAGATGGTGGCGCACATGAGGGACCATGGCACCGGGCCATGGGGCGAACCGGGTGGCAACGGACCCAGCCAGCCCCTGCCCCAAGAACTCCGCTCTGACTTCACTGGTGTCTCGGTCTGTATGCACGTGCGCGGGCTGTCGGTGACAACGTCGAGTCTTGTGTGCTGGCTGCCCTCGGACCCAAGAGACGTCCTTCGGGCCTGGGTTGCACCTGGCAGTCCCTGCGTCAGTGTCTACATTCCGGTCTTTCCCCCTCACCTCGGTCGAGGTGCGGTAGTTCCCTCTGAACTTTTTGACCAAGCCCTTTGGTCTGACGTGGACCGTTTGCGTCATCGGGCTGAACAAGACCCCGACGAACTGTCGAGAGTGCGCCTCGTGCTCGACCCTCTTGAGGCAGCCTTTTGGTCCGAAGCTGATGAGGTCGTTGGTCAGCCGTCAACGTGGCCGGAGATGACGTCGAACTGGGGCAGGCGCTTCGGCGCAGCTATTACCGCTCTCCTCTAGGTCGGTCGGAGAGGTCGGTCGTCGCATCGGTGCGGTCCGGCTCAATCGGACAGGGCGCACTTGGCGCGGATCAGAGACGACTGAGTGATCCTTTACATCTGCTCTGAAAGCGCGTCCCCGTCGGCCGGCCCACAGCTCAACTCGAGTTGGATGTGGTCTGGGTCCCGAAAAACCAGGACCGACCCAAACCCGGTCTCGGCCACGGAGGAATGGGCAATCCCCATATCCTTTAAGCGAGACTCCCACTCATCGAGGTCAGCTCGGTCGGCTACCCCGAACGACACATGGTCGAGACCCGTTCTGGTCTCATCGAAGCGAGCAGTGGTTGCACCGTGATGTTGGCGTAACGAGAAAACCGTGCGACTAGGACGGTGGATGAGGACCACGGCGTCATAGTGGGCCGTGTGCTCCTCGGCCAGACGTTCAAGCTCAAACAGGTCGCGATACCAGGCCTCGCTTTGCCGCAGATTGCGCACAGTCAGAGCGAAATGAGCCACGCCGTTTAACGAACGCATGCTCAGAACCTAGGGCACGGTGCGGGTAAGTCAACCGCGCCACATCGAGGCGCGTCACAGCCGTCGGCGATTCACGGCAGACTGGGTCAGATGAACGAGGACCACACCCCCACAGATCGAGAGAACCCCGCCGCAACCACTGAGGTTGCCATTGCGGCCAAAGCCCCGTTAAGCAGTGAAGAACGAGCGGAGCGATTGGGCAAGCTGCAAGGGCTCATTGAGCTGATGCGCCCCGCCGTGCAAGCCGATGGCGGCGATCTCATGCTGGTGAGCGCTGACGTCGAAACGGGCGTCGTAGAGGTACAACTCCAAGGTGCTTGCAGTTCTTGTGCGGTGAGTTCATCGACCCTCCAAGGTGGCGTCGAGAGGATCATGAAAGATCGCCTGGCCTGGGTGACTGAGGTCATCGGTGGTCTGGACGACTCCATGGACCCCTTAGAGAGTGCCTCGCTCGGCCAGGGTGGTTACGTACCCAGCTACTAGTCGGTCTCTTGGACCGCGGCGTTGGTGGCACATTAGTTAGCACAACTAACTATAATGAAGCCATGGCCACGCGATCCCCCAGAGAAGGACTGATCGAAGGGGCGACGACGCCCGATCTGGTCGCGCTAGATGACGAGCTGGCTACTCGAATCCGCACGGCGGTGACCAGGCTCAACCGCCGTTTACGGCAGACCTCGCTGGCTGGGCTCTCCCCGGCTCAAGCGTCGGCCTTGGCTTCTATTGACCGTCTGGGCTCTCCCACGTTTGGGGAGTTGGCCGCCATCGAGATGGTGCAACCTCCCACCATGACGCGCCTCGTGACGAGCCTTGAGGTGGCCGGGCTGGTGGCACGCAAAAACGACCCCGCCGATCGTCGCATCTGGCGAGTTGGCAGCACGGCGGAGGGCCGCAAAACGCTTCAGCGCATTCGCTCGCTCAAGAACGCGTTCCTCACCCGTTGCCTGGCCGATCTTGATCCCGAAGAGCGGGCGCGAGCGGCCGAGTTGGCCACACTCCTCGAACACCTGTTGGCGTCGACATGACCCCGGTCCGCAACGCCGCACGACAGACCTTCCGGGCCCTGTCGGTCCGCAACTACCGTCTTTACTTCTCCGGTCAGATCATCTCGGTCTCAGGCACGTGGATGCAGACCATCGCCATCGCTCTGTTGGTGCTCGAAGAACTGCATGGCACTGGCGTGGATGTCGGCGTCGTGACCGCACTGCAGTTCTTGCCCATGTTGTTGTTGGGCAGCTTCGGTGGCCTCACCGCCGACCGAGTCAACAAGCGGCGACTGCTCTACATCACGCAGGGGTCAGCTGGCATATTGGCCCTCGTCCTCGGCATTCTCGTCTTCACCGGCAGCATTGAGCTCTGGCAGGTCTACCTCTTTGCCACCCTGCTGGGCGTGGTCAATCTCTTTGACAATCCGGCCCGACAGACCTTTGTCTCAGAGATGGTGGGCCGAGATCTGCTGCCCAATGCCGTCAGTCTGAACAGCGTCCTCATGAACTCAGCTCGGGTCATTGGTCCGGCCATTGGCACCGTGTTGATCGTCACGGTCGGCTTCGCCACCTGCTTTGTCGTCAATGCGGCGTCGTACCTCGCCGTCATCGTGGCGCTTTCCATGATGCGGGCATCGGAGCTGTACCCGAGTCCACGGGTAGAGCGGGCCAAAGGTCAAGTGCGCGCTGGTCTGCGCTACGTATGGGGCACGCCTGACCTGAGAGATCCGCTCCTGGCCATGGCGGTCATTGGGATCTTTGCGTTCAACTTCACGGTGACCTTGCCACTCCTGGCCCGGTTCACCTTCCACGGCGGGGCCGGGATCTACGGACTCTTCACGGCATCGATGGGCGTGGGCGCCATCATCGGGGGTCTGATCGTGGCCCACCGGAGTCGCCCCTCCTTGAAGGCGTTAGCCGTGATCGGATTGGCCTTTGGGGTGCTGATCATTGTGATGGCGCTTCAGCCCACAGCGTGGGCCACCATGATCGTCTTGGTGCCAATGGGCGCCTGCAGCATCGCGTTTATCGCCACGGCTAATGCCAGCCTCCAACTCCGCACCGATCCGGCCATGCGCGGCCGAGTCATGGCGCTCTACGCCATTGCATTTTTGGGGAGCACACCAATTGGTGCACCCTTGGTCGGTGCCATCAGCGACGCCACCTCGCCCAGAATCGCACTGTTGGTTGGCGGCAGCGCCACGGTGGTGGCCAGTATTCCACTGGCCATTCGTGCTCGGCGGGCCTCGCGGCGGGCCTTGGACGGACCGTCTCAGCCTGCACGAGGCACAGGCCTCGTCGCTGACGCCGAGCCCGGTGAGGTGGTCGACTTTCCTCTGCCCGAGCGCGATGGTTCGGATGCCTTTGCGGCCGATGCAGACGGCAGATGGCGGCGGGCCTCAGGAGACGGCAACTAAGCGCAGCCGCACCTGGCGGCATTCGATGTGCTCCGTTTACTTGGGCGCCTTGGGTTCTTTCGGCAGCCCGAGGACGCGCTCTCCAACAATGTTGCGCTGAATCTCAGCCGCTCCACCCCAAATGGTCTCGCTTCTCGAAAAGAAGAACGAAGCCTGGACATCGTCAACGGGATAGTCGCTCCGTCCACGGCGCGCCCCGGCAACAAGCCCTCTTCGCTCGGAGTCCCCAAGAGCACCTGCCCCTCCATGCCACGGACCGACATGGCCAGCAGCATGGTGTCTTGGTGGGCTTCTGACCAAAACATCTTGTTGCACGCGCCGAGAGCGGCCGTGTCATTGGTGCCGTTGAGCGAATCAGTCAAGCTTCGGTATCCGTTGATCTGCATGATCTTGACCCTCGACCACGCTCGAGCGAGTCGTTGCCGGAACAGCGGATCCTGATCGACGCCGCGAGCCTTCGCTTCCGTCATGATCTGGTCGATCTCTTTGGCGAATCGACGGTGCCCGGTCGTGGCCGACGCGCCCCGTTCGAATCCAAGCGTGGTCATGGCCACCTTCCAGCCGTTGTTGACACCACCCACTACGTTCTCTTTGGGGCACCGCACATTGGTGAAGAACACTTCGTTGAAGTCGGCCGAGCCATCGACCTGCTCAATGGGACGGACTTCGACGCCGTCTTGGTGCATCGGGACCAAGAGATAGGAAATCCCGGCGTGCTTGGGGGCACTCGGGTCGGTGCGAGCCAGTAAGAAGATGTAGTCGGCGTACTGGGCTTGGGTCGTCCAGACCTTCTGGCCGTTGATGACCCACTCGTCACCGTCGAGCTCGGCTCGGGTCTTTAACGCGGCCAGGTCACTGCCAGCGTCGGGTTCGCTGAAGCCCTGACACCAGGCCACCGAGCCGTTCAAGATCCGCGGAATAAAGAACTTCTTTTGCTCTTCGGTGCCCCACTGCAAGATGGTCGGACCCACCAACGTGTCACCGAAGAAGTCGGCCCGGAGTGGCGCCCCGGCGCGAGCGAACTCCTCGTTCAGTACAACCTGCTCCAAGAGGCTGAGACCCTTGCCGCCGTACTCAGGCGGCCAGCTGGCACAGATCCATCCGCCGGCGAACAGCTTGGCCGTCCATTCCTGATTGAAAGTTTTTCGCTCCTCAGCCGACAGGCTAAATCCCGGCTCGCCCCAGCCTTTGGGCAGGTTCTCTTCCAACCAGGCCGCGATCACTAGGCGGAACTCCTCGGCTTCGGGCGGGTAGGTGAGATCCATACCACCAGACCGTAGCGACTCACTTGCACAGGTGTCGACGCGAGCCACACCGCCGTTTCCCAGATCGGGTTAAGCCGGTACAATGGACATTCGGGCACGTCAAGGTGCCCAAACGCCTCAAACTGGGGCGAAAACGCGATGAGGAGGTGTGCCCGATGAGGAGTGACGAACCCCCCAGTAGCTCCGGCGGTGCACCTCACCGCGCCAGCGTCTGACCGACTGTTCCGACTCACCATGAGTCGGCCAGCCCGTGATGCAGCGAGAGCGGTGATGACCTGTTCTTGCGCGCCGAGACCTTCGGCGCCACCGACTTCTCAACTTCCCGGAGGCCCACCATGCCCCGTCGCGAGACCACCCGCAATCAATCCACCACAACCGACAAGGCCGACCACACCGGCCTGACCGCCCGCACCGCCCCGCACCGACGTCGCCGTCGCACTCGCCGGATACTGGCCTCAGAGGGCGTCTTTGACGCGCTCGTCTCCTTGGCCGGGCTCATTGGACGACCCGTTGTCAACCAGTCCGGCCAAGAGATCGGCGACCTCGTCGACGTGGTGGCTCGTTGGCATGACGGCCAGACCTACCCCCCAGTCACCGGCCTCGTGGTCCGGGTCGGAAGGCGTTTGGCCTTTGTCGACTCGGGTTCCATCGACCGGATGGACAACGCGCAGGTCGTCTTACGCACGGCGCGCCTCGATCTGCGTGACTTCACCCGGCGCTCTGACGAGGTCATGCTGGTCCAAGACGTGTTGGACCACCAACTGGTTGACGTGGACGGGGTCCAGGTCATCCGGGCCGCTGACCTCTACCTGGCTGAAGTGCTCGGTCGTATCCGGCTGGTGGGCGCCGATGTGTCGAACGCCACGCTGTTGCGGCGTCTCGGGCCCCGCCGCTGGCGGCCCCAACCGACCCCCGATCGAGTTATTGACTGGGCCGCTATTCAGCCTTTTGGCGACACCGCCGAAGGCCAGCCTGAGGTTCGACTGCGTACCTCGCATGAAGGGCTGCATCGCCTTCGCCCTGGTGAGCTGGCTGACCTTTTAGAAGACCTCCGTCGAGACGAGCGTCACGAACTGTTGGCCGCGCTCAGCCCGGACGAAGCGGCTGATGCCTTAGAAGAGATGGATGCGGAGCAACTGACCCAGCTGCTCAACGAGGTGGAGCCCGAAAAAGCCGCGGCTCTCGTGGCCGCCATGGAGCCCGACGAGGCCGTTGATGCCTTCCGCGACCTGTCGACCGATCATCGAGAGGCGCTCCTCGCCCTTATGGGTTCGGATGACTCCAGCGAACTCATGGCACTGCTCGACTACCCCGAAGACAGTGCCGGTGGGTTTATGACCACCCGACTAGTTGTCGCCGAAACCGGTGAGAGTGCAACTGATGTCGCTGACCGCCTGGCTGAGGTTCGAGAACACGAAGTTGATATCGACGCCGTGGCTGTGGTCGATCGCGAGGGTCGGTTAGTCGGCGACCTCACTCTGCTCGACCTCTTGTTGGCGCTCCGTCAAAATCCCGATGTACGCCTTGGCGCACTCATTGACGATGACGATGTTGTCACGGTCTCACCCGAGGCCACCGCCCGTGAAGTGGCCACACAGCTGGTTGAAGCGCGCCGACTCTCTGTTCTGGTGGTTGAAGACGATCGTCCGATCGGTCGCATCCTGGCTGATGACGTCCTCGACGCCTTGTTGCCGACAACCCGTCGATTCCACTTTCCCCGCCTACTGACATGAAGGCCTTCCTCCGGCGGCATGCCTTTTTCATCTACCTGGCTGCCCTCGGACCGGGACTTATAGCGGCTGCCGCCGGCAACGACGCCGGCGGCATTGTGACCTACAGCTCGGCCGGCGCGCTCTTTGGCTACCGCACCCTCTCGCTCATGGTGGCCATCACCTTTGCCTACGTCATCGTCCAAGAGATGGTGGCGCGCCTCTCCGTCCACACTGGCAAGGGCCTGGCCGCACTCATCCGCGAGGAGTTTCCCCTTCGCATTACCGCCTTTGCCATCTTGGCCTTTGCCATCGCCAACGTGGGGCTCATGGTCACCGAGTTCGGCGGCATCGCCACCGCTTTCGACCTCTTTGGAGTCTCGCGTTACCTCTCGGTGCCGATAGCTGCGGTGGCCATTTGGGCCTTGGTGCTCTTTGGCACCTATCGCTACGCCGAACGCATCTTCTTGCTCATGACACTGGTCTTCATTGCCTATCCAATAGCGGCCATCCTCGGGCATCCAAACTGGCACGCCGTGGTGGCCAACACGCTGGTGCCGCACTTTGTTGCTTCCAAGGCCTTCATCTTGGTCAGCGTGGCGTTGATTGGCACCACCATCACGCCCTACATCCAGCTCTACGAGGCCGGAGCGGTGGTTGATAAAGGGGTCAAACCCGAGAACTACAAGTACCAGCGGGTCGATGCCATCACCGGCGCGCTCCTGGCTGCGCTGGTGGCCTTTTCCATCATCATCGTTACCGGCACGGTGCTCCACGGCATGGGGGCGCTGACCTCGGCCACCCAGGCCGCTCATGCGCTGCGGCCGGTCGCTGGGTCGGCGGCCGTGACGCTGTTTGGATTGGGCTTGCTGGGCGCGTCCTGTCTGGCCGCGGCCGTCGTCCCCCTGTCAACGTCCTACGCCGTGGCTGAAGCGATTGGCGTCGAGCGCTCGGTCTCGGCCAGCTTTCGCCAGGCTCCCGTCTTTCTCGGCATCTTCACGGCCCAGATCGTCATCGGTGCGGCCGTCGTTCTGGTGCCGGGCAACCTGATCACGCTCATCATCAACACCCAGGTTCTCGAGGGAGTGATCACTCCCATCACCCTCATCCTCATTTTGGTGCTGGCCAATCGGAAACGTCTGCTGGGCGAAGCCGCCAATGGCCCCTTCGCCAAATGGGCCGGTGGCATCGCTGTCACGGCCGTTGCAGTCATCGCTACGGTCTACGTGGCTCTCACCATTCTCGGTTGGTTCGGGCTGGCCTGAGATGGGAAACACTGTGGTGGGACCACCTCTGAGCTGGAACGTTGTCCCGTGGGGCGAGACTCTGTTTGCGCTCTCCGTGCGGGTCGCGGGACCATGGTTGGTCATGTCGGCGACGGAGGGACTTCCCAATGATTAAGACTCCGCGCCAAAAGTGGCACGAAATCCAAGAGTCCTGGGAGCGCAGTAAGCACATCGTCGTGCCCGATCGGGTCCCGGCGGCCCCGCCCGCCCCCGGAGGGCTGCGCATTGCGTTCCTCATCTATCGCGGCAACCCACGCTGTGGCGGCCAGGGTGTCTACACCCGCCACCTGACCAGGGAACTCGTGGCCTTGGGCCATTCGGTCGAGGTTTTCAGCGGTGCTCCTTGGCCTGAGCTGGACGAAGGCGTCGGCTTTACGCCGGTACCCGGACTCGACCTCTATCGTGAGCCCGACCCGTTCCGGATTCCACACCCGAGGGAGTTCTCCTCCCTAGAAGACGCCACCGAGTTTGCTGTCATGTGCACGGCCGGATTTGGCGAGCCTTGGACGTACTCGACTCGGACTCGCAAGATCTTGGCGGCCCGTCGAGACGACTTTGACATCGTGCACGACAACCAGTGCTTGGGCAACGGCATGTTGGGCATGATGGAAGATGGCTGGCCTCTGCTCACAACGCTGCATCACCCCATCACGGTGGATCGACAGCTCGCACTCTCGCACACCACCAATCCGTGGCAGACCTTGACGACCAAGCGCTGGTTCGGCTTTTTGCGCATGCAGGTGAAAGTGGCCCGCGCCTTGCCTGCCATCGTGACCGTTTCGCAGTCATCTCGGGCTGACATCACAGCCCAGATGGGTGTGTTGCCTGAGCGCATGACCGTGGTACCGGTGGGCGTTGATCACACCGTCTTTCGTCCCCGCGACGACGTGACACCGGTCAAGGGCCGGCTCATGGTGACGTCTTCGAGTGATGTTCCCATGAAGGGGCTCGTGCCACTGCTCGAAGCCGTGGCCAAGCTCCGGACCGAACGCGACATCGAGCTTGTCGTTATTGGTAAGCCCCGAGCCGGGGGTCGGGTCGATAAGGCCATCACCCGCCTGGGTTTGGACGACATCGTGCACTGTGTCAGCGGGATCAGCGACGATGAACTAGCTCAGCAGTACGGAGAGGCCGAGGTGGCCGTGGTGCCCTCTCTCTACGAGGGCTTTTCCCTGCCCGCCATCGAGGCCATGGCGTGTGGGGTTGCGGTGGTGGCGACCACGGGCGGGGCCCTCCCTGAGGTGGTCGGCACCGACGGGGAGACGGGTCTTCTGGTTGAACCCAACGACCCGAGCGCACTGGCTCTGGCCATTGGGCGCCTGCTCGACGACCCTGACTTGAGAGAACAACTGGGACGAGCGGGCCGTGAACGGATCCTTCACCGCTTCACCTGGCAGGTGACGGCGAAGGGCACCGCTGACTGCTACACCGCCGTCTTGGCCGGCAAGCCCCTCCCGGGTGCGCCCGAGGCCGACGGCCTGACCACAACCGCGACGACGACCGGAGAATGACATGTTGACAGTCGACTATGACCGCTTGGGTGTAAAGCCTGGGGAGAGTCTTCTTGACCTTGGTTGTGGCTTCGGACGTCATGCCTTCGAAGCGGCCCGCCGTGGTGCTGAAGTGATTGCGCTCGATGCTGGAGCCGACGAAGTCTTGAAGGTGCGCGCCACCTTTGGGGCCATGATCGTGGCCGGCGAGCTTGAACCCGATCACCCTGCTGGCGCCGTGCAAGGTGATGCCTTGGGTCTTCCCGTTCGCCGACGGCACCTTTGACCATGTCATCGCCTCAGAAGTTTTAGAGCACATCCCTGACGACGTCTCGGCCATGACCGAGCTGGCCCGGGTCCTCAAACCCGGCGGCACCATGGCGGTCACAGTGCCGCGTTGTGGCCCTGAGGTCGTGAACTGGGTCCTTTCCGACGACTATCACAACGTCCCGGGCGGTCACGTTCGCATCTATCGCCGTTCCACCCTGCGCCAACGCCTGAGTTCGACCGGTCTCGAGCCCTTCGGGAGCCACCACGCCCACGGCATCCACGCCCCCTACTGGTGGTTGCGGTGCCTGGTCGGCCCGACCAACGACACCAACCCCGCCGTTTCGGCCTATCACCGCTTCTTGGTCTGGGACATCGAGAAGGCACCCAAGTTGTCGCGCACGACGGACAAAGTGTTGAGCCCACTTATTGGCAAGAGCCTTGTCGTCTACTTGCGCAAACCCGAAGCGAAGCCCGGTACCGGACCAACCGACGCGGCCAAGATGGCGGTTGATTCCGACGTGACTTTGGACCCTGAGGCCGTGACCGAGTCCGGTCCGGTCAAGGAAACGGCCGCATGACAGCCGAACCAATGCGAGCCAATGCCATCGTCGTTCCCGAAGTCTCAGGGATCCTCAGCGCCAACGATGTCATGGCCACGGCCCAGGCCATCGTCGAGGTGCAGCGGCCCAATGGGATGATCCCTTGGTTTATCGGGGGCCATTGCGACCCCTGGAACCATGTTGAAGCGGCCATGGCGCTCACCGTGTGCGGTCTTCTGCCAGAAGCACAACGAGCCTATGAATGGTTAGCGGACATGCAGTTGGCCGATGGCAGCTGGTTCAACTACTACCTGGTTGAAGGCGTGAAGGACCCACGGCTCGACACCAACGTCTGCGCCTACATCGCGGCCGGCGCCTGGCACCACTACTTGGTGACGGCCGATCCCGCCGTGATGACAACGCTGTGGCCAGTGATCGAAAAGGCCATCGACTTCGTCCTTCGCCTGCAACAGGCCGACGGTTCGGTGCGTTGGTCGTTCGACAGTGCTGGTCACGAAGAGAACTACGCCCTCTTGACCGGATCGTCGTCGATCTACCACTCGCTGCGCTGTGCGGTGGCCATTGCCGAGTTTCTCGGCATGGACCGGCCCGACTGGGAGCTGGCAGCCGGCCGTCTGGGCCATGCCGTGGCGCATCACCCCGGCGCCTTCGCACCCAAGGTCGAGTTCGCCATGGACTGGTACTACCCCATGCTTTCTGGTGCGTTAGAAGGTGAGCCGGGCCGAAAGCGCATGAAGGCCAGCTGGTCGACGTTTGTCCTGGAAGGTCGCGGCGTGCGCTGCGTCTCGACCGGTGACTGGGTGACGGCGGCCGAGACGGCCGAGTGTGTCATGGCCCTCGACGCCCTCGGCATGGACGAAGAGGCTCGCAGCCTCTTTGCCTCAGCCCAAGGTCTTCGTCGTCCTGATGGCACGTACTGGACCGGCATGGTCTACCCAGAGCTGGTCACCTTCCCCGAGCACGAGTGCACCACCTACACCTTTGGGGCCATCATCTTGGCCGCCGATGCCCTCTCCAACAGTTCAGGCGCGCGCGGGCTTGTTCCGGGGCGAACATCTGCCCGAGGGTCTTGATCTGGCCGAGCCCCGGTGCAGCGGTGAGGGGGCTTCGGAGTGCCTGGCCTCGTAGCGCACTGAGGCTGGTGGCGTGCTCCGCGGGCGAGGAGCGCTAGGTCGCCGGCGAATCTCGGAGCACGCGAAGGCTGCCGCACTCGCCGTCGTCTTCGAACTCTCCTGAGGCGAGAGCGGCGCAGTAGATGTCATAGGGCGGTCGACCGCCGTCGGCCGGATTCTCAAAGACGTCATGGATGGCTAACCACCCACCCATGGCCACCTGCGGCGCCCAGCCACGAAAGTCAGCCCAGGCCGGTTCGTCCCCGTGGCCGCCATCGATGAAACAGAAGGCCAGGGGCTCGTGCCACCGTGCCGCCACGGTGGGGGAGTCACCGACGACGCCAACGACGGTCGTTTCGAGGTGAGCCGAAGTGATGGCCCGGCGCCAGTGGGCCAAGGTGTCGATCTGACCCACCTGAGGGTCGACCAGATCGGCTTCGTGGTACTCCCAGCCCGCCTGGTTCTCCTCTGAGCCTCGATGGTGATCAATGGAGTAGAGCACGGCACCAAACTCCTCGGCCGCGCTCCCCAGATAAAGCGTGGATTTGCCACACCATGCCCCGATTTCGACCATGGTGACCGGCCTCGTCGTCGCTTTGCTCAGCAAAGGTCCGAGCCGCACGACGAGCGGCTTCTAAGAGCGCCGCACCCTCGTCGTCGGGCATAAAGCCCCGAGTGGCGCGGGCCAGTTCGACCACGTGGGTGATGCGATCGCTCCAGGGTTCGACGGACTGTAAAGAAGTGGTCGTCATCAGCGCAAGAGACTGTAGATGCTCCATAGGCCGAAGCCGAGAAAGACCACGCCCCCAATCTTGCGTATGACTTTGACCGGCATGACCTTGAGCAGGGCACGACCGCCGAAGGCGCCCAAGGCCGCCACCGAAATGAGGGCGGCGGCGGCACCGATAAAGACGTCGATGGGCTCATGGTATTTGGCCACGAAATTCACGGTCAGAATCTGGGTGAGATCGCCGAACTCCCCAACAAAGATCACGCCAAAGGCGGTGGCCACCACATTCCAGCCCTGTTTGCCCTGTTCTGGTTCGGCCTCTTCTTCCCCCTTTCCTCTTCGGTTTTCTCATCGACCAAGAGCAGGTAGGCCGCACCGAGCAAAAAGAGCACAGCCACGATGGCTTCGAGCAGCCGGTGCGGAATAAGAGCAGCAGTCGTCCGGCGATGACGGCCAAGGTGACATGCACCAAAAAAGCGGCGGAGGCTCCGAGCCAGACCAAGACGGGCTTCGAGCGACTGCCCATGATCAGCGTGGCGATCATGGTCTTGTCGGGGATCTCTGAGATAAAGATCACCGCGAAGACGGTGACGATGATGCCCAGCTGCACAGTCGAGTTCCTACGGGTGCAATCGTGCTTGGAGCGAATGGAACGGTGATGGCTCAGGCCGAGGGCGGGGTCACGGCGGCAAAGACCGGCACCGAGACTCGGGCGTACCCGTTGGCCAAAGGCCACGTTGATGCCCAGCCGTTCGATGGTCTGTGTCACGCTGCGCGTACCGGCCTCGATGGGATGGCTTCGCAGAAACTCCACGACGGAGGCGGCCAAGATCGGGTCGGCGCAGAGCACGCGGACGCCTTCGATCATTCTCGAGTGGCTGTTGTGGGGGAAGCTTGGCCAGAAGTTCGGACCACTGCCTCGGTGAGCCGATTCCAGACGGCCGGGCCGCCCACGGCGTTGCGCAACAGGCTGGCCACCAGGTAGGGCGCGTTCTGGGTCCGTACCTCGTTGACGGCCAGATCGAAGGTCGCCAGGCACAGATCAGCGTCGTGAAAGGCGGCCAGCGCGGTGAGCGATCGCATCTCTTGTTGCGGGTCAGAAGGCGAGCGATAGCGCGCCAGGACCTTCTCGTAGTCGCCGGGTCGATTGAGTGTCCGGGCCACGATGCCGAGCACCGCACCCTTCGATGTCGGAGGGGATGGTCGGTCCTGCTCCCGCCCCCGAGAGGAGCGTCGTCGAATCGACGCACCGCCTCGTTTCGTATCGTCGGATCCCGTCCGAACTCGCCGAGCGCGCTGATGAGCATGGCGCGCAAGCGTCGGCGTTCGCTCGCTCTCCCCGGGTTGCGGGTCGAAGCCAAGCGACTGCGCCTCGCGGCCCGAGCAGATGTTGCGTCGCGCTCGGCCAAGGCCGGGCGGTCGCTGTCTCGCCGCACGCGATCGCACAGGGCCAAGGCCGCCGACGATTGCACCCCAGGTGCTGGGCTCCTCCTCGTCGCCCAGGGTCGGCCCCAGGTCGAGAAACGATGCCAGCTCGGTGTGACCGGCCAAGGTTGAGGCCCAGGTGTCCACGAACAGTTGGCCCGCTCCAGCGGTGCCAGCTGGTCGAGGGTGCTAGCCAAGATGGCCAGGTGGTCCGGTGCGTAGGCCGTGCGGAAGACCCCCCATCCGCCCGCGTTGACGATGCGGGTCGCCCTCGTTGGGGTTGAAGGCAAGGGATTCGGCAGCCATGAGATCGTGGAGATCGCGTCGTGGCCGAGGAGGCGAGTGGCGATCGGAATCTGCCAGTGTGACCCGATGGCGCTGGTCACGCCATCGGGGACCGGACCAAAGGCGAACGGCTCCTGGCTGATGCTGCCACCAGCTCACGGTGACCAGCGGGTGGCCCCCTTGCAGGATCCACGTGTCCATGACCTGGCCGACCGGCTGCCCGCTCACCGACTCGAGGGCACTCCAGAGGTCGGCCGTCACTGTGTTGGCGTAGGAGTGGATGCGGAGGTACTCGCGCACGCCGTCTCGAAAGACCTGGGGGCCCAGGAACTGCTCAAGCATCCGGAGTACGGAGCAGCCCTTTTCATAGGTGAGCACATCGAACATGCCGTCGGCCTCTTCCGGAGAGCCGACCGGGTACTCGATTGGCCGAGTGGCGTGCAGACCGTCGATGGCGAGCGCGCCCTCCCGAGATGTGCCAAAGCTGACCCAGCGCTGCCAGGCGGGGCGGAAGGCGTCAACACAAGCGGTCTCCATGAAGGTGGCGAAGGCCTCGTTCAGCCAGATCCCTTCCCACCACCCCATGGTGACCAGGTCGCCGAACCACATGTGGGCCAGCTCGTGGGCCACCACGTCGGCCACCCGCTCCAGTTCGGCTCGCGCCGCGCTCGTCGCGATCGACCAGCAGCGCGGTCTCGCGAAAGGTCACGCAGCCCAGGTTCTCCATGGCCCCGAAGGCGAAGTCGGGGATGGCCACCAGAGTCGAGCTTGTCGCCCGGGTAGGGAATGTCGAAGTACTGCGAAAAGAACCTGAGCGAGTACGCCGCGATCTCGAGGGCGAACTCGGTCAGGTGCTCTTGCCCTGGGGCGTGAACCACCCGCAGCGGCACGCCGTCAACGTCGATCGGCTCGGTGGCCTCCAAGGCGCCGACCACGAACGCCACCAAGTAGGTGGACATCTTCATGGTGGGGCGAAAGAGGATGTGCTGTTTGCCGCCTGACTCGGTTACCTCTTCGATGGGCGAGTTGGAGTAGGCCGCCAAACCCGGACTCGACCACGAGGGTGACCCCGAAGACGGCCTTGGCGTCTGGCTCGTCCCAGCAGGGGAAGGCCCGCCGGGCGTCGGTGGACTCCATCTGGGTGGTGGCGATGGTCTGGACGGCGCCCGTCGGTCGGTGAAGGTGGAGCGATAGAAGCCACGAAGTTTGTCGTTCAAGATTCCCGGTGAAGCGCACAGCGCAGGGTGGCTGGGCCGGCCGGCAGCGGCGAGGCAAAGGCGAAGGTTGCTCGTTCGGCCTGATGTCGTAGCTGACTACGGCCGGCGTGCATCGGAGCCGTCCGGCCAGTTCCATTTCGGTGTCTGCGATTTCCAGTTCGGCCGAGTTGAGCACGAAGGTGTCGGACGGGTTGAGGACAGGTCAGAGCGACCACTTCGCTTCCGGCGAAGGTCGCGGCCGCCAGATCAGGCTCCAATATGAGGTCGTAGCGCTCAGGTCGGGCCGTTTCGGGCAGTCGGTAGGCCTCGTCAGGGGTGGTGCCATTCTCGGTGGTGGAGGGACATTGGTGGAAGGCTACCCGGCACCTCGCGAGCCCGATTGCTTGCCGAGGCTGGCGCTGGGCTGCACTACCCTCGGCATCCGTGACAGCACCAGACGAAATGGCCGCCGACGAGGTCGAAGGGACGCCGCCCACTGACCCGGTGCAACGACTTCATGTGGTGGGCATGGGATCGCCCTTGGTCGATGTCTTGGCCACCACGACCGATGACGTACTCAGCCGGGCCGGACTGGTCAAAGGTTCAATGGAACTCGTTGATCTGGATCGGGCCGGCACCATCTACGAGCTCATGGGTCCAACCGTTGAAGCGTCCGGCGGCTCCGTGGCCAACACCATGGCCGGCATTGCTGCTCTTGGGGGAGCGGCCGGATTCGTTGGCATGGTGGCCGACGATGAACTCGGTCGTGTCTTTATCCACGACATCCGGTCCAACGGGGTTGAGTACACACCGATCATGGCCAAGGTCAGTCCGGGAAATGCCGAAATCGGTCGGCACCGGTCGATGCTTGGTGCTTGTGACCGACGATGCCGAGCGCACCATGGCCACTCACCTTGGAGCCGCCACCAACATCGGTCCCGACGATCTGCCCGACGAGCTGGTCGGGCGCGGCGACATCCTGCTGCTCGAGGGCTACCTGTGGGATGTGCCGGCAGCCAAAGAAGCCATGCGTCGCGCCGCACAGGTGGCACACGACAACAACGGGTCCGTGGCGCTGTCCCTCTCCGATCCATTCTGTGTCGAGCGTCATCAACGCGAGTTCCTTGACCTCCTGCTCGACGACATCGATGTCCTCTTCGGCAATGAAGAAGAGATCGTTCGGCTCTTTGGCTCGCCCTCGTTTGAATCAGCACTGGAGGCGGCCGAAGAGACCGGTCTGCTCGTCGCCATCACCAGAGGGGCCAAGGGTTCGACCGTCACCACCCCCAAGGGTCCGGTCCATGTGGAGGCCGAACCGGTGGATCACGTGGTTGATACGACTGGGGCTGGAGACCTCTATGCCGCGGGGTTTCTCTATGGGCTAACCCACGGCGGGGATCCGGTGTCCTGCGCCAAGTTGGGTGGCCTCTGCGCGGCAGAGATCATCAGTCATCTGGGCGCTCGACCCCAAGCCGACCTTGCACAACTCGCGACTGCCGCCGGTCTCTTGTGATTGTGCTGTCCTGATGTCGCTGTCCATTGGAATTGCCGGTCTGCCCAACGTGGGCAAATCCACCCTCTTTAACGCCCTCACTCGTAACGAAGTGTTGGCGGCCAACTATCCCTTCGCCACCATTGAACCCAACGTCGGCGTGGTAGCTGTACCTGACCCGCGGCTGGCCAAGCTTTCCGAGCTCTACAGCTCCGAGCGTGAGGTCCCCGCCATGGTTACCTTCGTCGACATTGCGGGCATCGTTCGCGGTGCCTCCGAAGGCGAAGGTCTCGGCAACCAATTCCTGGCCGCCATCCGTGAGAGCGACGCCATCTGCCAGGTGGTTCGTGTCTTTGACGACGACGATGTCATCCATGTCGATGGCAAGGTTGACCCGGAGAGCGATATCGCCACGATTAACACCGAGTTGATCCTGGCCGACCTCCAAACCGTGGACAATCGATTGACCAAAATCCGCAAAGAAGCCCGCATGCGGCCCGAGTTGGCCAAGACGGTCGACGCCATTGCCGCGGCGCACGAGATTTTGGACGATGGTCGCACTATTTTCAGCGCAGCGGCGTCCAACAAGATCGACGTTGAGCTACTGCAAGAGCTTCACCTCTTGACGGCCAAGCCGTTTATTTACGTGTTCAACGTCGACGAGGACTCGCTGGGCGACACGGCACTGGCGGAGCGACTCGCCGCCATAGTGGCTCCGGCCGAGTCGGTCGTGCTCTGTGCGCAGATCGAATCCGAAGTGTCAACGCTCGATCCAGCTGACGCCTCGGAGCTCCTCGCCGGGTACGGACTCGACGAGTCCGGTCTCGAGAAGTTGATTCACGTGGGATTCCATACCCTCGGACTGCAAACCTTTCTCACCGCTGGTCCAAAAGAGTCGCGAGCGTGGACCATCCATATTGGTGACACGGCGCCGCAAGCGGCGGGAGTGATCCACACGGATTTTGAACGGGGCTTCATCAAGGCTGAGATCGTGAGTTACGACGACCTCATAGAAGCGGGATCCGTGCCAGCTGCTCGCGCCGTGGGCAAGGCCCGCGTGGAAGGCAAGGACTACGTCATGGAAGACGGTGACGTCGTCGAGTTTCGATTCAACGTCTGATCGACGAAGGCTGTCCAGCACCTTCTACCTGATCCTCGCCTGGCCGCTGTCGAAGTGAGTCAGTTTCGTCGGGCTGGACCACGGAAGGTTTGTACGAACCCTCAGGCCAGGCGGCGAGCGCTGAGGCAGCGAGAAGCGCGTTGACGACGCCCCACCAGAGCCATGGACCGTAGAACTGCTCAGTAAAGATGAGAAGGCCGACGGCCAACGCAGTTGCCGTGAGGATGCGAGTCGTCGATCGCATAGCGGCGACAGCTAGGAAAAAAACCAAAGGTGGAAACACGTAGTACGGGTCCATGACGGCTTCGAAGACGCACCGAAGGGCCAGCGCAACACCGCACCACCAAAGGAGCTGCGCCAAGTTTGGGCGCCTTTTGTACAACCAGAAACCGATACCAAGAGCACCGGCCAGTGCCACAAGGCGACCAGGTCCGGCCGCAACGACGGGGCCGACGTATTGGTAGGTCTGACCGTGAACGACCTTACGGATACCCCCTGCTTCGAATCCGATGACCTTCGTAATGTTGGCCCAGTGCGCAGGTTGGAGGACTGGGGCGAAACGAAGGAACGGTGTGGGGTGATCGACGGTCGGGAAATTGGGCTGTTTGATCAGTGCTTGGGTCGTTGGGCCCCAAGCACTGAAAAGGGGGATGACGAGAAGAACGGTTGATGGCACGGCGGTTCGCAAAAGAAATCTCAGCCATTGCTTCGTTGGGATGAAGCCAGCCAGAAGTATGGGAGCCATAAGCAGTACAAGTGGTTGAAAAAGCATGGCCACCCCGAAGCACCACCCTGCACTTCGCCAGTGCTTGTCATTCGCTCGTCCAATCGCGACGAGTGCAAACGCCATGGCCAACACATCTTCTGGATGTCCCCATCGAACCAGCACCTGCCAAAGCAGGGTGGCTTCACCAAGACTCAATAAGAGTCGTCGATTCGGGCCAAGGCCAACGGAACGGGCCAGGCTGTCAACGGGCAGGAGAATGGTGGCTCCAAGCACCGTGACCACCGGCCCCAATATCAGCCAAGAGCTAGGACGGGCGAGCGTGACGCTGAATGAATCAACCATGTGCAACAGCCACGTGAGTTGCGCCACTGGGGCCAAGACGAGAGCGATGCCAGGGAAGGTCACTAACCCACTTCCGGAGTTATAGATATCGCCGTAGTCTCCCCAGCCGATGTAGTGGGCTGCTCGGTAGGTTTCCCATAGATCCCCCGGTGCGATCCAACTCTGGTGGTGCTGCACGAGAGGCGCCCAGAACAATGAATAGGCCAGGGCCACCACGACGAAAGCCGCGCCCACGCCAAGAGGGACAATACGAACCTTCAGCATGCGAGTGATCACGTCGCAGTGTCCGTTGTCGCGGATGAGTTGTTTGACGCGCTCCGCGTGACGTTCTCAGTGCGACCATCTTCGGTTGGCGTTTTTACCAACGAAAGAGTGACAGGGATCCTCTGAGCGACGGGGGGTTGCTCTACTGCGGTGTGCCCGAGCGACACTGCCTGGAGCAGTCCTCGGAAAGAGCCAGGGTCGCCATTCGGCGAGTTCCAGACTCCACGAGATCGGGCCGTCGTAACCATTTTGGTATCCGATCCGGTCAGGCGACAACGACGGTCGCTACGGCAGAGATAGACCGTGTTTGGGCATCGTTCTTGCCGCGTTGACCTTAGTGTGATTCGCTCAAAATAACTGGTATGACCAGCTATTTGGCGTAGCGGCGCGGACTAACTGGCCACGCTGAATCCCGTCGTGATCTGCTGGCCCGTCGGCGAGATCACATACCAGAGCCCCCCGGCTTGTGAGATGGCCTGACCCAAGACCATTCCTGGTTTCACGTCTGAATTATAGGTATAGAGCGGGTGGCCACCGTAGGTGACCTGCGTCGAGCCGTCAGGTCGTTTGATGGTGGCCACGAGTGACTGCGTGAGCCCCTTGCCCACGGTGACGGGACCGTTCACGACGAGAGGTGGCCACAAAAAGACACAGGTGGTCGAGACGCAGTGGCTCTCGGTCGGGGTATCGGGCACGAAGTCGTAGAGCGTGTGTCCCTGTCCGTCGGTCAGAATTTGGCCGGCCGGGGACGATTCGGTGGAAAGCGTGACGCTCGAATTGGTGGTGGGTGTGCCGCTCAGGCTGGACACTGGACCCTTGCCGCAGGCCGTGAAGACCAGGCTGATGCAGGCGAGACCACCGACCAGCGATGCGATCTTCTTCACGGTTGGCGTCCTCACGTGGTGGCCACCGATGGAATATTTTTGCCAGCCAGCCAGCTGATTGAGTTGAGAGCTACGGCAAGGGTCCAGTTCGGGTCCGACTGCGAGGTCAGGTTCTGCTTACCGCCGTCGTCCAAGAGTGATGACAGTTTGGAGCCGAGCTGACCCTTGAGGTTCGGTGGGGCGGCGTTGATGAAGCGCTCTCGACCGGCGGCATTTATGAGGATGTAGCCGTCGGTGTGATTGACGTCGAAGGTCAGAGGTTTGCCCGTCCACCAGTCGGTCTGGGCCGGGGTCCCTTCGGGAACTTCTTGGTAGTCGACGCCGAACGGCTTCCAGAACTTGGCCATGTTTGACTTGGTGGCGGTGAGCAATGGCCAGTCGGCTCCGAACTCTTTGGAGTAGGCGGTGAGCCGAGCGGGGGAGTCTCGCCGCCAGTCAACCGAGATCTCCATGAAGATGATCTTGTGGGAGAGCCCGGCGGCCGCCACGTCGTGCTGGAGAGCAATGAACGCCCCGGTCACGAGTGGGCACTCGTCGGTGCAAAGGGTGAGAAAGGGTGCCAACACGATGTCTTTGCCGCGAAAGTCCGACAGCGAGACGGTCTGACCTTTCGAGTTGATCAAGGGCACGTGTTGCGGCGTCGACTCATTGACGACGTTGCCTTGGCTGGTGGGGGGCGGGGGCGGGACTGAGCTTCCGCAGGCCGAGAGGGTGAGGCTGCCGGCAACACAAAGTGCGAGCACGGCGGCCACCGGACCGAGACGGCGAGCTCGAGGGGAATGCAACTGCACGCAGCGTGTCTAGTGGACCCCATCGAAGCCAGCCAGTCACCCCCCATTGATTTCTCCCGAAATCATCGATTTTTCGGTGGGCTCAGCTTGATTCAGACCGGATCAGGCGCCAAGAACCGGAGGGGGAGATCCCCGAGCTGCACCAACGTTGAGGCCACCCATCGGGTCAGCGAGTTCACGATCGGGGCGATGGTGGTCGGGTCCTCCAGGTGGGACTCGGTGAAGCGGATCGATCCCTCGTAGGTGGCTTCAACGGCCCAGCGCACCGAGCCGGCATGGACCTCTTCGATGGTGGTGGCGGTGCGCAGGAGTGGTTCACCGCCCAGGTCGGGGCTGTGGTCGGCGAGGGCTGCGATGACGATTGCGGTTGGGGGTGCTTCGGCCAGGCGTTGCACCCGCAGGGCCACCTCGACCACGACCTCAGGCCACTCGTCGGGAGGTTCGCCGATCGACCAGCTCCGATAGGAGGTCTGGCTCCAGGTGGGCCAGTCGATGGAGATATCCGCCCTCACTCTTGGCGGTTGTTCCTCGCCCGGCAGGCTGTAGGACGTCTCCCAGCTCAAGTCCCCCAAGAACACATCAGATTGAAAGCGCTCCTCGACTGCTTGTCGCTGAAGGAGGCCATCAGCGAATGAGGTTCTGATGGCGCTGATGAGATCGACGAGGAGATGATCCAGCACGGCGGCATGAGGTTACCTTTACGATACGGCTGTGCCTCCCCAAAACCCCTGGCTCGATCGCCGCATCATCGCCTACGCCCACCAGGGCGGGGCCTGGGAGGGTCCGTCGTCGACCCTGTTCGCCATTGCACAGGCCTTGGCCAACGGGGCCACCGGCATTGAACTGGACGTCCATGCCACGGCCGACGGTGAACTGGTGGTCTGTCACGACGCCTCGGTGGATCGAACCACCAACGGTGAGGGAACGATCGTCAGCCACACTCTTCACGAGCTGCGCCAGCTCGATCCGGCCTACTGGTGGATCGAGGGGGCCGACATCACGCCCGATCGTCCGGCCGAGGACTATCCGTATCGAGGGCGCGCCCCCGATGATCACGACTTTCGGATCGCCACGCTCAGAGAGGTGCTGGAGCGCTTCCCGGGTGTCGTCCTCAACTTGGACATCAAGCAAACCGGTCCAGTGGTCGAACCCTACGAGGCGACCTTGGCCCACCTACTCCACGAGTTCGAGCGCAGCGACGACCTCATTGTGGCGTCGTTCTTGGACCCCGCCACCGACGCCTTCAGCGCAGTGGCGCCCCATCTGGCCACGTCGGCTGGCACCATGGCGACGGCAGAGTTCTGGCGCTCGGTCCAGAACGGGGAGCCTCCGGCACCCATGCGGGCCGTGGCCCTGCAGGTGCCCGAGAGCTTCGGTGATCAGGTCCTGGTGGACGAACGGTTTGTGGCGGCGGCCCACGAGCAAGGCATCGCGGTCCATGTCTGGACCATCAACGACATCGGCATCGATGGAACGACTGGTCGACCTCGGGGTGGACGGCATCATCTCGGATGTTCCGACCCAACTGGTCGACGTCCTTACCAAGCGCAAAGTGGCCTGGTCATCAACAGCTCGCCCAACGAGTTGAGCGTGGGCAGGGCGTACGTTCTCGCCCTGCACGGTTGGTCAGCCGCGACCGCAGTTCGGCTTTTTGCCGTGGTTGGCCTTCTTCTTGGCCCTGAGTTTGCGCTTGACAGTCCGCTTCGACATAAGAGGGACATCCTACTCGGCTCGCACGATAGGTTCGGTCGCGTGATCCAATCGGTCGCCAACGTGGGTGGAATTGACCGATGAAAGAGGCCTGGGTGCTGCGCGATGCCGAGGTGCTGTGCGCCGCTGAAATAGCCGAATCTCTGGAGAGAAAGAAGCAAAGGGCTCCTGGGCAAGCGGACCTACGACGGTGCCATGCACTTCCCCAGAGTCCGTTCGGTGCACACCTTCATGATGAGAATGCCGATCGATGTGGCCCAACTCAATGCCGATCTCACTGTGGTGCAGAACCCTCAGGCTCGATCCCTGGCGCATGTGCTTACCCCGAGGCAAGGTGAGAAGCGTCCTCGAAGCCGAGGCCGGCTCCTTTGAGCGCTGGGGCCTGGCCGTGGGCGACACGCTCGAGATTCGCTTGGTGGCGTGACGGACGCAATGGCCGGAGTCCTGGTCTTGGTCGCCACCCCGATTGGCAATCTGGGCGACCTCTCTCCTCGTGCCGCCAGGGCACTGGACGAGGCTGATCTGATCTGTTGTGAGGACACCCGTCGTACTCGCACGCTTGCTCAGCGCCTGTGGCCTCAACACCGCCCCCGGCCGGCTCGTCTCTCTGCATGCGCACAACGAGGTGCAACGCATTGCGCAAGTGGTCGGTTGGATCGAGAGCGGGAAAACAGTGGCGGTGGTGAGTGACGCCGGCATGCCCGGCATCTCGGATCCCGGATCCCAGCTTGTAGCCGCCGCCATCGAAGCCGGCGTGACGGTGTCGGTTGTCCCCGGAGCCGTCGTCGGTCTTGGCCGCGCTGGTCCTGAGCGGTCTGCCCACCGAGCGGTTCTGCATGGAGGGGTTCTTGCCTCGAAAGGGTCCCGAGCGTCGGGCCCGCATCGAAGCCTTAGCCACCGACGTTCGGACCTCGGTCATCTTCGAGTCGCCGAATCGACTGGCGGCCACCTTGGACGATCTGGTCCGAGCCATGCTTCCAGCGGCCAACGACGGGGATGATGCCGATGGCGCACCGGAACGCCGCATTGCCGTGGCTCGAGAACTCACCAAGATGTACGAGGAAGTGTGGCGAGGGACCGTGGTTGAGGCGGCCAAGCATTTTTCTTCTCATCCCATCCGAGGCGAGGTGGTGATCGTGCTCGAAGGGGCACCGGCGCCTGCGCCGGTAACGGACGCATCGATCGAGGTCCAGGTGCGCCAACTGGTGCACGCCGGGATGGGACCGCGCCAGGTGGCCGAGGTGGTCTCAGGCGAGCTTGGCGTCTCGCGCCGCCGGGTCTATGAGATGGCCATCGCCTTGCGTCAACAAGGCGAGGCCTAACTCGTGCCGGATGCGGTCTGAGGCGCCGATACGCTACCGGCGGTGCCGCCGTACTACCTGACCACGCCGATCTACTACGTGAACGACGCGCCGCATATCGGCACGGCCTACACCACGGTCAACGCCGATGCGCTTTCGCGCTGGCACCGCATGATCGGCGACGACGTGAAATTCCTGACCGGAACGGACGAACACGGCGCCAAAATTGTCGAAGCGGCCGAAGCCCATGCCATGACGCCACAGGCCTGGACCGATCAGACCGTGCAGCGCTTCTCGTCGGCCTGGGATCGCCTCAACATCGCCAACGACGACTTCATTCGGACCACCGAGTCTCGCCATCACGCCGTGGTGTCATCGTTCCTGCAGAAGATCTACGACAACGGTTACATCGTGTCGGGGACCTACACCGGTCTGTACTGCATCTCGTGTGAGGACTACTACACCGAAGATCAACTGGTTGATGGCAAATGCCCGATTCACGGTCGACCCATCATCGAGATGGAAGAGGAGAATTACTTCTTCCGGCTGAGCGCCTTTGAAGACCGGCTCCTGCAGTACTACGACGAACACCCCGACTTTGTGCGGCCCCAGCCCAAGCGCAATGAGGCCCTTGGCTTCATTCGAGGCGGACTGCAAGACGTGTCGATCACCCGCACATCTTTTAGCTGGGGTGTGCCGGTGCCGTGGGACAACGGCCATGTGTTCTATGTCTGGTACGACGCCCTCATCAACTATTTGACCGCCATTGGGTACGGCACCGACGAGCAAACATTCAGGACGTACTGGCCCGCCGCGCATCACTTGATCGGCAAAGACATTTTGAAGTTTCACTGTGTGTGGTGGCCGGCCATGTGCATGGCGGCTGGCATCGATCCGCCGTCCGAGATATTTGTGCACGGCTATCTGCTGGTCGGTGGACAGAAGTTGTCGAAGACCCTGTTGGGTCAAGCGGAGTCTTCGTCACCAACCACGACCGTGAAGCTGACCGAGATCTCCCCCGAGTCCTTGACCGACGAATTCGGGGTCGATCCTGTGCGCTACCACCTACTTCGAGACGTGCCGCTTGGTGCCGACGGTGAGTTCTCCTATGAGGGCATCGTGGCTCGTTACAACGCCGACCTGGCCAACAATCTCGGCAACTTGGTCTCTCGGGTGGCCACCGTGGTGCACTCCAAATGCCAAGGCATCGGCCCGACCCCCGATCCGGAGAGCCCTTTGGCCCTGGCGTCCGCCACGGCCGTGGCGGCTGCTTCAGCGGCCTGGTTGCGATGGGCCCCCCACGAGGCCTTGGAGGCCACCTGGCGCCTGATCGGAGCGGCCAACGCAGAGCTCGAGACCAAAGAGCCGTGGAAGCTCGACCCTGGACCCGAGGTCGATGCCGTCTTGGGCAGTGCCCTTGAGGTCCTCCGGGTGGTCTGCCTGCTCATCGCGCCCGCCGTGCCGGAGACGGCTGACGAGATCTGGCGCCGGATTGGCCTTGATGGCTCACCGAGCGCGTGCCGTCTACCCGAGGCGGCCCAATGGAACGCCGTCCCCGGCCCGAGACCCGTCATCAAGGGAGCACCGCTTTTCCCACGGCGAAAGCCATGACCGCAGTCGAAAAGCGCCCGGCGGACGATGAGGCGTGGTTCGACTCACACTGTCATCTCCAAGACGAATACGTCACCGATAACGACGAGGAAGGGCACAGGTCGAGCGCCGAACTGTTGACCGCGGCCTTCCAACGCGCCTCGGATGCAGGCGTGACCGCCATGGTCTGCGTCGGCACTGGCCCCGAGACCTCTCGCCAAGCACTCGGTCTGGCTCGAGAGCGCCGGACGCAGGCTGATACCTCCTCAGCTCTGGGCCACGGTTGGTCTTCATCCTCACGAAGCGTCGAGTGGTATCGAGGACGTGGCGGCCATTGTGGCTGACGCAGTGAACGCGCACGATGGCGCGCTCGTGGCCATTGGGGAGTGCGGACTCGACTACTACTACGAGCACTCGCCCCGTCCGGCCCAACGACTGGCCTTTGCGCAGCAGATCGCAATGGCGCATCAGTACGGCTTGGCCTTAGTCATCCATGCCCGCGACGCCTGGGACGATCTCTTCGACATTTGGGGCCGAAGGCGTGCCCGAGCGCACGGTGTTGCACTGCTTCACCGGCGGCCCGGAAGAAGCGAAACGATGTCTCGATGCAGGCATGTTCGTCTCGTTCAGCGGCATCGTGACTTTCAAAAACGCCGCCCCCGTTCGTGACGCGGCCGCCCTCGTCCCCATCGACCGACTCTTGGTCGAGACCGACAGTCCGTTCTTGGCTCCGGTGCCATTTCGAGGTCGCAGCAATGAGCCCGCCTTGGTTCCGGTGGTCGGCGCCAGACCTTGGCTGAGGTGCGAGGGGTGGCGCCGTCTGAGATCGCGCGAGCAACGGGGGAGAACGCTCGCCGCGCCTTCGCTCTGGGGGCTTAATTCAGGTCCCATAGTTGGAATTCTTTTGACCTTGCTGACCTGGGAATATGCGTTATCCACAAGGCAGAAACCTCATCTGACCAGGGAACAAAAGAATATTGCGCAGATACATTGCGTCTGACCTGCACCTATGAGAACTGGTTCACAATATGGGCCATTTCCAGTTTGCGTAGATGCGCTTCGGCTCCCTACTTTGTTCCGAAACCCCCCTCGCCGGCTTGTGTTGGCGCGGGTGCAGATGTCCCAGTTGAAGGGTGGAGCCCTGAGGACGCAAAGCACCAAGGGGAGGCGAGCCCTCGTGGTGACGGCCCTGTGTGGGTCGTTTCTCGTGGTACCGCTTCTCTTGATCAATTTCAGCATCGAGCGTGGTAAGCGCCGACTCATCGCAGCCTGGTGCCTCGCGCCATCATGCGCACAGTGCGGTCGCCATGCCGGCGACCGGTCTCGTGCGCTACGAGGTCAACCAGCACGCGGCCACGACCACGACGGCCGCACCGGTGGCCGCCGCGCCGACTGCTCCCGGCACCGACGACGCCGACCACAACGCCGCAAGCCGTGGCGCCGACCCCACAAGCGCATGTCGTCGTCGCACCAACAACGACGACCACTGAGCCACCTCCAACCACCACGACCACGACGGCCGCACCGGTGGCCGCCGCGCCCAGCCGATACGCACTCAGTGTCGGGTGAAGCGACGTGGTACTCGGAAGCTCCCGACGGGATGTGCGCCAGCCCCTGGTTGCCCTTCGGCACGGTGCTCACCGTGACTAACGCCTCGACCGGTGCCAGCACCCAGTGCACCGTCGATGACCGGGAAGCCGACAATCCGGGTCGCGTGGTCGACATGTCGCCCGAAGGCTTTGACCAGATCGCAAACCAGAGCCAAGGAGTTGTTTCCGTTACCGTGAGTTGGTGACGCTTTCTGGGGCAGACATACAACGCCTCATGGATGAGCACGGCCTCCATCCGAGCCGAGCTCTGGGCCAGAACTTCGTGGCCGACCCCAATACGGTTCGCCGCATCGTGCGCCAAGCCGGCGTCGGAGCCGGCTCACAGGTCTTAGAGATCGGTCCCGGTCTTGGATCATTAACCCTGGCCTTGGCTGAATCGGGCGCCGATGTCCTCGCCCTCGAGGTCGATCGCTACCTCGTTCCGGTGCTGCGAACGGTGGTGGAACCGGTTGGGGTCCACGTGGTGGAAGGCGACGCCCTGACCGTTGACCTCTCGGCCTTGTTGGGTGCTCAACGCCCTCATGAGGGCGCCACAGCCTCCCCTTGGTCGCTGGTGGCCAATCTGCCCTACAACGTGGCCACGCCGCTCGTGATGCGGGTCCTCGAAGAGGTGCCCGAGATCACAAGCATTCTCGTCATGGTGCAACGTGAGGTGGCCGAACGCATGGCGGCGGCGCCCGGGAGTGGCATCTACGGCTCGGTGTCCGCTCGCATCGCCTATTGGGCCGAGGCCCGTGTGGTCGGGTCCGTGCCAGCTGCGGTCTTCATTCCACGGCCCAATGTGGCGTCCTCACTGGTTCGGATCGAGCGGCACCACGGTCCCAGCGGTCGATCCTGCTCTCGTCAGCTACGACCGGACTCTCTGCGGTCATTCGGGCTGGGTTTGCGCAGCGCCGCAAGATGTTGCGGCGCTCCTTGGCTGAGTTGGTCGACCCCCAGGCCTTTGCTTCGGCCGGTGTACGACCCGACGCCCGCGCCGAAGAGTTGGGAATTGCGATGTGGGGCAGACTGGCGGCGTGGCCCGCCACGACATTCCGACCGAACGAATCAGAGCGACTCACCACCGTCATCGCCCCCGCCAAGCTGACGCTTGGCTACGGGTTGAGGGTCGCCGTCCCGACGGCTTTCACAGCCTCTCGGCCGAGATGGCGACGATCAATTTGGCGGACGAACTCACCATTGATCCGTCTCGGTCGGGACTGACGATTGAGACACCGCCCCATGTCCAGGCCCAAGGGCTCCGCGACGACGCCAACAATCTTGTCAATCGGGCCCTTCGGTCGTGCATCGAACGGCACTGTCCATCTCTACAAACAGATACCAGTCGGGGGCGGGCTGGGCGGAGGATCAGCCGATGCGGCCGCCGTGCTGCGATGGGCCCAGTGCGCTGATCTCGATCTGGCCGCCACGTTGGGCGCCGATGTGCCGTTCTGTGTGGCTGGAGGTCGAGCCCAGGTCGAAGGCATCGGCGAGATCGTCACCCCGCTTCCTTTTGTGTCGAGGTCGCTCCTGTTGATGTTGCCGCCCTTTGGCGTACCGACCGCGGCCGTGTTCGGAGCATGGGACGACCTGCACCTCGAACACGGTCGTCCTCCTCGTCACGAACCATCCAGTGACGGTTGGCGCAACGATCTCACCGAACCTGCACTTTTGGTGGCGCCGCAGATGCGGCGATGGCGCGATGCGTTTCGCGAGCTGACGGGCCATGAACCAACACTGGCCGGAAGCGGATCAACGTGGTTTGTGCGACGAGATGCCATCGGCTCGAGCGAGGCCATGCTCACCGTCGACGGCGCCGTGGCACAACTGATCGCGGTCGAGACCGTGCCCACCGGTTGGGGAGTGAGCAGCACCACCGGGTGACCTCCGCGTCGAGACGGCCACGGCCAGACCTCAGTTGGTCAGGGTGAGCAACAAAAAGGCGGGCGCGACAAAAGAAGCACCAAGCTGTGGAGAAGGCGATCCAACCGAGAGGTCGGATCGGGGATGAAGATCTACTTCCCGGCCCGCCGTTGCCAGCGTGTGGCTTTCAGCATTTTCTTGTGCTTCTTCTTGCGCATGCGCTTCCTGCGCTTCTTGATAAGAGATCCCATGTCGGACGGCAGGCTAGCGGTCTCGGGCAGTGACCGCCAGGTAGCCTCGGAATTGGTAGACGAAGGGAGCATTCATGAGTTTCGAGCTTGTCGCCCTTGATCACGTGCAGCTGGCCATGCCGGCGGGCGAAGAAGATCGGGCCGAGTCGTTCTACTCGGGCGTGCTGGGACTCACCCGTGAACCCAAGCCCGAGCCTTTGGCCCAGCGGGGGGGCTGTTGGTTCTCTCACGGTGCCGTGGTGCTCCATCTCGGCGTCGAAGCCGACTTCGACCGGCCCGTAAGGCCCACCCAGCCCTGGCCGTGCGGGGGTTTGATGCCCTGATGGACCGTTTGGAGGTCGAAGGCGTCGAGGTTCGACCAGACGCCGAACTGGCCGACGTGCGCCGTTGCTTCATCGACGACCCCTTCGGCAATCGAATCGAACTGATCGACGTGGGCTAGGCCGAGCAGTGAAGGCCGAGGAGGCGATCCGCCTCATAGAGGCGGACTCATAACGAGGCGATCATCCAACGAGGCGAATATCGAGAGAACGGGCACTGGGGGTGGGGCCATGAGCTCCACCCCCAGTGCGGAGATCGCCGGCGGTGGGTTCCGGCGGTCCCTGATGAGCGATCCACGCCAAGTGAGGCGGGGTTGGGGGTCGGACCACGTTGGTGCTTGGCGAAACGGGGGACGAATCGCAAACCGTGGCTCGGGGTAACCCACCTCCTCGTGTTCAACTGCTCATCACGTTGCCCTCATCGTGACGGTTCGACCTGAAGGTTTGCTCAGAGTCAGATAAGAAGTTTCTTAAGAAAGAACCGGAGGATTCACGGTTGGGAAGGTGAGGGTCATCAAGGTGCCGCCCCCGGGCGCCGGACCGGCCTCGACCGTCCCACCGTTGGCTGAGGCCACCTGCGCCACGATGGCGAGGCCGAGTCCCGATCCTGGCAGGCCGCGGGCGGCCCGGGCTCGATAGAAGCGGTCAAAGACGTGCGGCAGGTCGGCGGCGGCGATGCCCGGGCCGTAGTCGCGCACACTGACCACACCCGCTCTACATGTGACGTAGACCACCCCGTCGGGAGGGCTCCACTTCCGGGCGTTGTCGAGAAGGTTGCCGACGGCACGATGCAGTCCGTCGCGGCGGGCGAAGATCCAACACTCGGCCGAGTCCACGGCAAACGAGATGGATTCGGCCCGCCCGTGGGTGGACGCCACTGAGACGGCGTCATTCACGATGACGTCGAGCTGTAAGAGCTCGGGCTCTTCGGTGGGCTGTTCGCCCCGGGCCAACTCGGCCAGGTCACCCACGAGATCGGTCAACTCTTCAAGCTGGGTGAGGACGTCATTGACCAACACGGTGCGATCAGCCGGTTCCAGTTCGTCGACGCGTCGAATAACTTCCATGTTCGTGCGCAGGCTGGTGAGCGGCGTGCGAAGTTCGTGCGAGGCGTCCAAGACAAGTTGGCTCTGAGCCTCGCGTGACGACTCGAGCGCTCCCATGAGTTGATTAAAGGCGCGACGAAGCCGGCCGAGCTCATCGGCGCCTCCAGGGTTCAACCGCCTTGAGACGTCGGTTGTCTCAGCCACGTCCTCGACGGCGGAGGTGAGTTCGTTAATCGGCACCAGGGCAGTGCGGGCCACCAAGAAGCCCAAGAGGACGGCCAAGACGATGCCGGCCACGGTGACGAGACCAAGGGTCCATCCGAGTTTGGCCAACTGACTGTTCACGTCGAGCAACGTGGCCAACTGCAGCGCACCACCAGCCGGGAGAATAAGTTCGCCGTCGTTGGCCGTTGTGCCCGGTGGCAAGTACTGAATCAACTCTCGGGCTTCGCCGACGCCCGGAATATCGACAGTTGTGAAGGCTCTATCGGGCCCACGACCGGCCGCGACGGAGCGGACCTGGTCCGTCACCGGTAGTCCGTTGCCCTCGACCGTGAGCCCGGTGGCGTCCACGACTTGGTAGAGCTCCACGTTGGTCGTGGTGGTGTTGTGGCCCGTGAAGGTTTCAGCGGCTGACAACAACGAGCTATCGGCCGCCGTCACCAAGGTATTACGGGCCGCCACGTACGACGCCGTCGAAGCGGCCAGCACAGCGATAACAACGGCCGACGTGGCGGCCAATACCAATCGGAGACGAAAGGTCATTCGTCCCTAAGCACGTAGCCCACGCCCCGGACGGTGTGAATGCAACGAGATTCTCCCGCCTCTTCGGTTTTGCGGCGGAGATAGCCCACGTAGACGGCGAGCGAATTGGTACTGGAGTCAAACTCGTAGCCCCAGACCCGTTCCAAGAGCACCTCGCGAGTCAAAACCTGTCGAGGGTTGCGCAAGAACAACTCCAAGAGGTCGAACTCGATGCGGGTGAGGGCGAAGGCCCGGCCCCCACGATGGGCTTCGCGAGTCCCGAGGTCGAGAGAGAGGTCACCAACTTTGAGCATGCCCCCCTCATCGTCAGATCGCCGACGCAAAAGGGCCCGCAGGCGAGCTAACAGTTCAGACAGAGCGAAAGGCTTGACCAGATAGTCGTCGGCCCCGGCGTCCAGTCCCTCGACGCGATCGGCTATGGCATCTCGTGCGGTCAGCATGAGGACTGGGGTGTCGTCTCCGGCCGTGCGAATCCGGCGACAGACCTCGAGGCCATCAATGTCGGGCAGGCCAAGGTCCAAGATGACAGCGTCGGGTCGCTCCTGGGCCAGATACTCAAGGGCTGTGCCGCCGGCACCTGCGGTCAAGACGTCGTAGCCCTCGAGCCGCAGCGCGCGATCGATGGAACCGCTGACGGCCTGGTCATCATCCACCACGAGAATCCGCAAGGGTTCGCCGCCTCCTGTCGTGATCACCGGTGTTCGGTGCCTTGAAAAGGTGCGCTGGGCAGCACTCCTTCTCTTGGTGGCGGAGCCTACCGTCGCAAGGGGGTGAATTTGAGGCCAGCGATCGAATCTATCCTTAGGCGCGCTTGAAGCGTGGGGAGATCAAAACCCTTCGATTCGAGATCTTCCGGGGTAGTTCAATCGGCAGAACGTCGGCCTTTGGAGCCGGATGTTGGAGGTTCGAGCCCTCCCCCCGGAGCGCAGCTCCCCTGATCAACGCCAGCGGCGTTGATCACCTTGCGCATCGAGTTCGGCCAAGTACCGGTTGTAGGCCGCTAGCTCACCGTCCTCGGCGTCAACGGCTTCTGGTGGTGTGGTCGCCGCAGTGGAGTCAAGGGTCTCGCTCTTGGTGGTGCGCCCGTCGTCCTCGATGAAGTCTGTGGGCGTTTTCTCGAGCGGGATGTCGTGAATCAGCTTCCACCACAGATAGATGGCATAAAGGGCGAAAAACGGCCACTCGAAGACATAGGCCCAGCTCAGTCCGTTGCCACCGAGCGCACGGTTGACCTGCCAGATGCAGGCAGCCAAAAAAGCAGGGATGAGAACGATGACGACAGCGTGCAGGGTCAGCGCTCTGCGTGAGAACCACCGTTGGTGCACACCAAAACGCTACCGGGGTACCAGGTCGGCGAACGACCGGGTCGGACTACGGCACGAAATCGTCGATCAGCGCTGCTAACTCGACCGGTCGATCGCCTTGGATGCTGTGCCCCGCACCGTCGACCACCTCAATGCGGGCCTCGGGCTGGCGCGCCAACAGTTCCGCCACATCCTCGTCGCTGACCACGGACCACGCCCCACCTCGCACCAACATGAGGGGGACATCGATGCCACTCACCGCCGACCAAAGGTCTTCGAACTCTGGCATGTGCGCCGTCGTATCGGTGCCGTCAGTCTCTCGAAATCGGGCGTAGCGCCAAACCCACGAGCCGTCCTCACGTTGCACGGCGTTGTGGAGGATGCCTCGGCGCAGCGAGTCCTCCGAGCGCCCCGGATTGTGTTCGATCGTGCGGGCCAAGATCTCGTCAAAGCTTTCGAAGCTGGCCGGGCCGTTGATAAAAGCTGTTATCGGTGCCGCCTTCTCGCCGTTCACCCCCGGGGTGACGTCCACCAGAATCAATGCCTGCACCAGGTCTGGACGTTGAGCAATCAACGACAACGAAGAGAGACCACCGAGCGACATGCCGATAACCGCCTTGGCATGCGGCGCAAGTTCGTCAATGACCCGGGCCAGATCTGCACCGTTGTCGGACAGCGACAGCGATCCATTGGCGCCACCGTCTGAGTGCCCGTGACCGGGAAGGTCGATGGCCAGGAGTGGACGATCAAGCGCCAAGGCCACGGTGTCCCAGGTATGGGCGTTCTGCGCGCCACCGTGGACAAAGACCAGTTCACTCTGTTGGTCGCCCCACACAAGCGAGCTGAGCTGACGGCCCGGGTCGACCTCCACGCTGACTCGCCGAACCCTCGGCGGACCGGGAAAAGGAAGGCCGTACTCGTTGGCGTTTTGATGGAAGAGTCCGAACTCGTCGTACTCGATTCGTTCCATGACGGGGACAGTAGTGGTCGACAGACGTTGTCGCACGAGGCAGTCCGTGTCGCCGGCGCGATGTTGTGGGGCTTGGTCACCACCCGATTGCCGGCAACGTTTGGCGGGAACGGCGGAGGTATCTGGCCCATCGATTTGATCGATGGGCGAGAAAACGCCAGGTGACGAAGGTGGCGCGCCCTGGGGCCGAAGCCGGGGAAGAATGGCGGCCATGAACGACCGTCGACTCACCGCAGTGGTGTTGGCCGCCGGGGAAGGCACTCGGATGCGGTCGAACCGGCCCAAGCCTCTTCACCTTCTTTGTGGACGGCCGATGATCCTCCACGTGCTGGACGCTTTGGCTGAACTTGAGGTGACCCGAGTCGTGGTGGTCGTGGGCCATCGGGCCGACTGGGTCACCAAGACACTGGTCGAGCATGCCCCGCGCACGATGGAGATCGAGTTCGTCGAGCAACCAGTGCAAAGAGGCACAGGCGACGCCGCCGCCGTTGGTCTGACCGGACTGCCCGACGATGACGGTGAGGACGAAGACGTGGTGATTCTGCCCGGCGACACGCCGCTGCTGCGTCCAGCCACCTTGGCCGCCTTGGTCCGATTCCATCGCGAGCACGACGCCGGCGCCTCGTTGCTGACGGCAGAGGTCGCTGAGCCTTTTGGCTACGGCCGGGTGTTGCATGGTCGTGATGGCAATGTCAGCCGGGTGGTGGAACAAGCCGATGCCACCGACGAAGAGCGCGGCATCACCGAGATCAATACCTCTATCTACTGCTTTCGACGCGGCGTCTTGGCGCCGTCACTGCGCCGGGTCAGTCCGGCCAACGCCCAAGGTGAGTACTACCTGACTGACGTCGTTGCCGTGCTTTCTGAGGCGGGCTATCGAGTGCAGTCGTTGGTGTTGGCTGACCCCATTGAGGCGGCGGGGGTCAACGACCGGGCTCAGTTGGCTCTGGCCGAGGCCGAACTTCGTGACCGGATCAACGAGCGCTGGATGCGGCGCGGCGTCACAATGTGGGACCCAGAACGAACCTACGTCGATGCCGAAGTGACGCTGGCCACCGACGTCGCCCTTATGCCTGGCGTCATCTTGCGGGGCGAGTGTTCGGTCGGTGAAGGGGCGGAGATCGGGCCCGAGTCCGTGCTCACAGACACCACAGTTGGTGACCACGCTGAGGTGCGTAACACCGTGGCTGATCGAGCCGTGATTGGTGAAGGGGCTCGGGTCGGTCCCTACTGCGTTTTGGAATACGGAGCAGTGGTGGCTCCCGGTGAGATCGTGCCGCCCTTCACCACCCGACAGGCCGAGATCGACTGAGGTACCCCCTCGGTCGATTGCGACAGCGATCTCGAAAAGACGATCGACCAAGAGACGCGGTAGCGTCACCCTCGTGGAGCTGATCCCGCACAGGCGCCTCGAACTCGTGAGCGGTCGCTCGCACCCCGTGCTGGCCGAGAACATTGCGGCCCACCTCGGCATCAATCTGTTGGAGGCCAATCTCCGAGAGTTCGCCAACGGCGAAGTGCACTGTCGTTACGGCTCATCGATCAGGGGTTGCGACGTCTTTATCGTGCAAACCCACAGCGGCCCGGTCAACGACTCGCTCATGGAGCACCTCATCATGATCGACGCGGCCAAACGGGCCTCGGCCAAGCGCATCACCGCGGTGTGTCCCTACTACGGCTACAGCCGCCAAGACCGCAAGTCGACTGGCCGTGAGCCCATCACGGCCAAACTGGTGGCCGACCTCCTGACCACAGCGGGGGCGGACCGAGTCGTCAGCGTCGATCTGCATTCGGGTCAGATTCAGGGATTCTTTGACCTTCCCTTCGATCATCTGACGGCCGCGCCCGTCTTAGAGAGCTATCTACGCGACCAGATCGGCGGGGATGTGGTGGTCGTTGCTCCTGACGCCGGTCGGGTCAAGGTGGCGGAGCGCTACAGCCAGCACCTTGGGGCTGATCTGGCCCTGGTGCACAAGACACGGCCGCGCGGATCGCACAACGAGGTTGAAGCCCGACACGTGGTCGGTGAGGTGGAGGGACGCCACTGCGTGCTCATCGACGACATGATCGACACGGCGGGCACTATCTGTGCCGCCGCCGAACTGCTCTCAGACAAGGGTGCGGCCGAGATCTCGGTCATGGCCACGCACGCTGTCCTCTCTGACCCCGCCGTTGACCGCCTGAAGGCGGCACCCATCTCTCGGGTCGTGGTCACCGACACGTTGCCGGTGGCCGAAGATCGGATCTTCGACAAGCTTGAGGTCCTGTCTGTGGCTCAGATCATTGCTGACGCCATCGATGCGGTGTTCGAAGACACCTCGGTGTCCGAGATATTTGGTGGGGAAAACCTCACCTGACCTGGGATGCTTGACGAGACCAGCCGCAATGGGGCCGGTCGCCAAGCTTTTGCGGGTTGGGTGCGGCCCCCGAATGAGGCCGAGAGCCCCTGGCTCCAAAAAGGCGCCCTGCTGGTGGGATGTGCCGAGGGCGACTACGATGGCAGCCCGTTCGCCGACCGCCCTGGCTCGTCCGGCGTCGCAACCCTCGAACGTCGCTTTAGGAGATTTTTCATGGCCGAGATCACCCTTGCCGCCGAAGTTGGCCGCCCCATTGGCTCACGGGCCACCCGGCGCCTTCGCCGCGAAGGCAAAATCCCCGGCGTGGTCTACGGCCACGGTACCGA
This sequence comes from uncultured Acidimicrobiaceae bacterium, assembly GCA_963803215.1. GTDB lineage: Bacteria > Actinomycetota > Acidimicrobiia > Acidimicrobiales > RAAP-2 > CAWDLP01. The sequence goes on along the minus strand of CAWDLP010000015.1, from coordinate 133,870 downwards.
CCCGGTCCCGGTTGCCGTGGGCGCTCGTGACCTGCGCATTGCCCTTTCTGGTGAGGCCGGCTCGAACACGCTGCTCTCTTTGGAGGCCGGCGAGACCAGTTTCTTGACCTTGGCCCGTGAAATGCAGCGCCACCCGGTGCGCAATACGGTGACCCACGTCGACTTCCTCATCGTGAGCAGGGACGAGGTCATCTCGGCTGAAGTGCCGATCACGCTCGTTGGCGAAGCCCTTGAGGTGCAGCACGGTGATGGTCTGGTTGATCAGCAGCTCTTCACCATCATGGTGCACGCCCGCCCGGCTGACATTCCGACCTCGCTGGAACTCGACATCACGAACCTGACCATTGGTGACTCGCTCCGCATCTCGGACCTGGCCATGCCCGCCGGCGTGACTGCTGACCTCGAGGACGAGACCGCCGTGGTTATTGGTCAGGCCCCCCGTGCCGTCGTGGCTGAAGAGAGTGAAGGCGAAGCCGAAGAGGGTGCTGAAGCGGCTGCCGCTACCGGTGACGCTTCTGCCGCCGCGGCCGACGAAGGCTAAGCACTGCGACGCCTCTTCGGGGGCACCGGTGGTGACGGGGGTGGACGGCGTGGCACGCCGTCGGACCTCCTCGTCGTTGGCCTCGGAAATCCCGGTCCAGAGTTCGAGGGCACGCGGCACAACGTCGGTGCCGACGTCGTCAATCTTTTGGCCGACCGTGCCGGCGAGCGCTTACGCCCGGCCAAAGCACTCCACGCCTGGGTGGCCGAGACCCGACTGAGTAACGCCCGAGTCGCCCTGGCGGTTCCCACCACCTACATGAACGAATCAGGGCAGGCCGTTCGGCCGCTGGTGGCCAGATTCGGCGTGGAGGATATTGAACGGCTGGTCATCGTGCACGACGAACTCGATCTGCCCCCGGGCAAGTTGAAGATCAAGGTTGGTGGGGGGTTGGCCGGCCACAACGGTTTACGGTCGATCCAGTCCCACCTTCACACCACCGACTTTGTCCGAGTTCGGATCGGGGTGGGGAAGCCTCCCGATCCACGGCGAGGAGCCGATCACGTCTTAAAGCGGCCGTCAGCCAAAGATCGCGCCATCATCGAGGCTTCGGTCTCCCGGGCCGCTGATGCGATCGAGATCCTGGCCGAAGCTGGTCTGTCCGACGCCATGCTTTGGGCCAACACCGATCAAAATGACGGCCGATAAGGTGCAGCAGGTGGCTGCGCACAACACCCAAGACGCGGCGTCAACGATGGGCCGGACAGCCGCAAGCATCGCGGTTTGTCACGTCTCCGGCACAGTCAGCGCCGCTGGTTTGGTATCGCCTCTGTCACGAAACGCGTGACGGCGTGAGTACCGCGGGCGCTCTGCGCTCACTGCCTCCTCTCTTACGTCACGACCCCGCGCTGCCCAACGTGACCGGTTCGCGCAACGCCACGGTGGCCGTCGCGCAGGCCGCGCAACCTTTCGTCATCGCTGGTCTCGTGCACCTCTCGGAGCGGACGCCGATCTTGGTCGTGACCGCGACGGGCTCCGATGCTGAGCGTGTGGCGGACGATCTGGGGTGTTTTCTGAGCGAAGTGTCTGGCCTCGATCCGGCCACGGCCGAGCGCCGTGAGGCGCAAGGACATGCCGTGGGCGACGTGGATGGTCCCGTCGGCTTGCTCCCGGCCTGGGAGACCTTGCCGTTCGAACGAGTCAGTCCTGAAGTCGGCACCATGGGACGTCGACTGGCCCTGAGTTGGCACCTGTTATCCGGTGCACCCGGCGGACCACGGGTTGTGGTGGCACCGGTCCGGGCCATTTTGCAGCGACTGGCCCCTTGGCAAGCGGTCAATCAGCCCCTCACCATTGTGCCGGGCGCCACCTTGCAGGCCGAAGAAGCCATCGAGCACCTGGTGCAGGCCGGCTATCGACGCGAGCATCAGGTTGAGCACCGCGGCGAGTTGGCGGTGCGGGGTGGCATCATCGATGTCTTCCCGTCCACGGCCGACATGCCGGTTCGTATTGATCTCTGGGGCGACGAGGTCGACCGGCTCACGACCTTTGACGTTGGTGACCAACGTTCGGTGGCCGATCTTCCCCGGGTCGTGCTCTTCGGGTGTCGCGAGCTCGTGCCAACCGACGAGGTACGCCAACGTGCCACCGAGTTGATCCGGACCGATCCGTGGGGCCAGTCCAACTGGGAGCGTCTGGCCGAGGGCGAGCAGTTTGACGGCATGGAGTCGTGGCTTCCCTGGGTCCACTCGGAAGAGTCGATACTCACGGATTTCTTGGCCGACGACGCCCAGATCGTGCTCCTCGATCCGAGAAGGGTGCGCGACCGCGCCGCTGAAGTCAACAGCGAGGAAGCAGCGCTGGCTGAGTCGTTGGCCCTGACCTGGGATGTCCCCCGAGCTGCACGGCGACGATGACAGCGTCAGTCCCTTCCCCTCGCTGCACCTTCCCTTTGACCGACTCTTGGCCAAGACGAATGCGGCGGTGCTTTCGGTGGTGCCCGTGGCGGAGGGTCCAGCCACGCCATCCATCACGGTCCGATCGATCAATCCGGTGGCGGGCGACGCCGGACGGCTCTCGGCTCAGGTCAATGAACTGTCGGCGAGCGGCTACTCCGTGACCCTTTGTGCCGCCAATGAGCCCGGCGCCACACGACTCTCATCGGTCCTGGCCGAAGAGGGCATCACCGCACCTGTCGCTGATCTGGCCATGACCTCGCCGGGTCCAGGCGTCGTGGTCGCTCCACTCTCGTCTGGATTCATTCTCCCCGAGGCCAAAGTTGCCGTGCTGGCGGAGACCGATGTCACTGGACGTCGCGTGCCACACCGAAAGGCGCGACCCCGGGCCCGTCCGACGGACGGCTTCTTTGACGACCTGGCCAAAGGCCAGTACGTGGTGCATCGCCAACACGGGGTGGCTCGATTCGCTGGAGTGACAACTCGGGCCATTGGAGGGACGAGTCGGGACTACCTGGTGCTCGAGTATCGGGGCCAGGACCGCCTCTATCTGCCGGTCGACCAGATCGAGGCCGTCACGCCTTACAGCGGCGGAGAGAGCCCGACGTTGTCCAAGATGGGTGGCGCAGACTGGCAGCGGACAAGGGCCAAGGCTCGGGCCGCGGCCAGTGAGATCGCCGAAGAACTCGTGGTGCTCTATCGCCGCCGACTGGCCGCTCCGGGCCATGCCTTTCCGCCCGACACGCCGTGGCAACACGAGGTCGAGTCAGCGTTTCCCTTCGTCGAAACTGTGGACCAGCTCGCGTGCCGCCAACGAGGTCAAGGCCGACATGGAGCAGCCTCGGCCCATGGATCGTCTGGTCTGTGGCGACGTGGGCTTCGGCAAGACCGAAGTGGCGGTGCGGGCCGTGTTCAAAGCCGTCCAAGACGGCACGCAAGCAGCCGTCCTCGTGCCCACCACGCTGTTGGCCAGCCAACATGCGCAGACCTTTGCCGACCGCTACGCCGGCTACCCGGTCCGAGTCGAGCTCTTGAGTCGCTTTCTTTCCAACAGTCAGGCCAAGAAGGTCATTGCCGGTCTCCAAGATGGCACGGTCGACGTTGTGGTCGGCACGCACCGTCTCTTGGCCCAAGACATCACCTTCAAAAACCTTGGCCTTTTGGTGGTTGACGAAGAACAACGATTCGGCGTGACGCACAAAGAAGCGGTGAAGCGGATGGCCGAAGGCGTGGACGTGCTGACGCTCACGGCCAGTCCAATACCGCGGACGTTGGAGATGGCGTTGACCGGCATCCGAGATCTTTCGATGGTCAACACGCCGCCGGCCGACCGACGACCGATCTTGACCTACGTGGGTGAGTACGACGACGCCGCCGTGGCCGAGGCCATTCGCCGCGAGCTGCTCCGTGAGGGCAGGTCTTCTACGTCCACAACCGCGTGGCTGACATCGAGGTGGCGGCACGAAGACTGCGCGACTTGGTGCCGGATGCTCGAATAGCGGTGGCCCACGGCCAGATGGACGAAGGCAGCCTGGAACAGGTCATCTTTGATTTCTGGGAGCGCAAGTACGACGTCTTGGTGTGTACCACCATCATCGAATCCGGTATCGATATGCCGTCGGTCAACACCTTGGTGGTGGAGCGAGCCGATCTTTTGGGCCTGGGTCAGCTCCACCAGATCAGAGGTCGGGTGGGGCGGGGCGGCCAGCGGGCCTACGCCTACCTTTTCCACCCGGCCGATCGTGTCCTGTCCGAACAGGCCTATGAGCGTCTGCGCACCATTGGCGAGCACACCGAACTTGGATCGGGTTTCAAGATCGCCATGCGTGACCTTGAGATTCGAGGTGCAGGCAACCTTTTGGGGGCAGACCAGTCCGGACATATTGCGGCGGTGGGTTACGACCTTTATGTGCAACTCGTGGCTGAAGCAGTCGCTGAGGCTCGAGGCGACGCCCCCGCCATTGCGCCCACCGTGTCGCTCGATGTGCCCGGAGATGCCCATCTGCCGTCCGACTACGTGACGGCCGAGGACGCTCGATTGGAGGCCTACCGCCGCCTGGCCTCGGTGATGAGCGATCAAGAGGTCGACGACGTGGCGGCCGAGTGGGTCGACCGCTACGGGCCACTTCCGAAGGCGGCCGAGGGGCTCTTGGCCCTGGCCCGGTTGCGGGCCGCCTGCCTCCTCTTGGGGATCGAGGAGGTCACCGTCGTGCCTCCTCGCCCGGGGGGCGCACGCCAGCCTGTGGCCAAAGTCTCACCGCTGCGTCTCCCAGCCAGCTCGCAGATACGGCTGCGCCGTCTGGCCCCCGGGGCGTCATGGCGAGAAGAGATGGCCCAGTTGGTGGTGCCGCTCGAGGCCAAGACTCCCGCCGCCACGGCCCTGCTCGAACTACTCACGCAACTTGTACCCGACCAACTGGGCGGGGCCGCTTGAGATTCTGCGGGTCCGATTCGGGCCATCGCGGGCCAGCCGATAGCATGCCCGGTTCGTGAAGCGCTTTCTCGTTCTCCTGGTCGTTCTTGCTCTGGTTCTCGTGGCGGCGTGGCGGTATTTGCCGTCCAACGCCGCCGTTGTCAATGGCTCTGACATCACCAAAGATGCCCTCAATGACGACCTGGCCGTGATCACCAATCCGGACAATGCAGGCTACTTGTGCTTGTTGACCGGGGAGCTCACGGGAACGCCCGTCACCTTTAACGCTGAAGGATCTGGCGGGAGCACTCGTTCCACGGGATCTTCCCCGACGGTGGCCGCCAGCGTGACGTCGGACTGGCTGACCTTGATGATTGAGAACGAGCTGTACGCACAAAAGGTGGCAGACCAAGGGCTGACGGTCAACGCCAATGACATGTCGCTGGCCAAGACCGAGTTTTCGGCTGAGGTCAACAACGCGGCGGCGTCGTGCACCACGCTGACCGGCGCGTCAGCGGCCCAATCGGGGACCACGGTGCTGAGTGGCTTGCCCTCGTCGTTCATCCACGAGCAAGAGGTGGCACTGGCGGACCGCAGCCTGCTCTACGCCCACGCTGCTGGCTTCGGACTCAGTGCGGCCGAACTCTCCCGGTTCTACCAAACCCACCCCGATGCCGTGGCCACACTGTGTGTCAACGAGACCGAGGTGTCGACCACGGCTGAGGCGCAAGCCATCAAGACAGCAGTCGCCGCCGGCACACCTTTTGCGCAGGCTGTGCCCTCGGGTTCCCTGCAGAATTCGTGTTTCCCGGTGACAAGTCAGAACTACGCCGTGGTGAGCCAACAGTTCAAGGGCAAGAGTGTCGGTGCCGTCTCTGATCCGCTCACGACTACCGATGAAACAGGTGCCACGGCGTACGTCGTTCTCCAACTCACGTCGAAAAAGACGCCAGCGTTTTCGTCGTCGCTGCTCGACCCGTTGAGTGAGGCTGTGATCTCAGCCGGACAGGCCAAAGCCGGTAAGGAAGTGGCTTCGGGCCTGGCTCGGGCGCAGATCTCTATCGACCCTCAGTACGGCTCCGTTCGTCCGCACACCGTGACCCTCTCGTTGCCCAACACGCCACCCGCCGTCTTCGTTCTGAATCCGTTGGCCAACAGGCCGGCCGTCCAAAAGCCCGCCGTCCCATCGACCACGCCGAGTAGTGGTGGGACGGCAGTGGGCGGAGCGAGCTGACGTGTGTGCGCTGGGACGACGAGGTTGTCGTCTCATTGCTGACTGATCGCTCGGAATGGGTTGCATTGATCCGCCCCGCTGACCCGAAACATTCCAGTCCTCTGGCGGCGGGCGGGTTGAGGAGCGGAGTTGCGTTCGGTCAATCGAGTCAGTCTTGACGCCGAAGGCGGGGAATGTGTCGCACCACGGACCTCGTCTCACCGTGGTTGGGCTTGGTCCCGCCGGACCCGAGTTCTTGAGTGAGGCCACCCGAAGCGCACTGACCGGCGCTGCTCGGTCATTTCTTCGGACCCGCGAGCACCCGGCCGCCGCCGAATTCCCTGACACGCCGTCGTTTGATGATCTCTACGATCGCGCCACGACCTTTGACGAGGTCTACGCCGGCATCGTCCAACAGCTCGTGGCGGCCGCTCATGAGGTCGCAGCCGACGGGGGTTCGGTCGTCTACGCCGTGCCTGGTTCACCGTTGGTGGCCGAACGAACGGTCGACCTGTTGCGGGCTGAGTCGAGCGTGACCCTCTCGATTGTGCCCGCGCTCTCTTTCTTGGACCTCTGTTGGCAGCGACTGGGCATCGACCCGTTGGCTTCGGGGGTGACCATTGTCGACGGGGCACGATTCGACGAGAGGGCCAACGCCACCGGTCCATTCCTGGTGGCCCAATGCTGGTCCCGTCACATCCTCTCTGATATCAAGCTCACGGTGGACGAAGCGTTGGGTGACACGGCCCCCTCGGTCACTGTGCTTCACCACCTGGGTTTGAACGATGAGCGCATGGAAACAGTGAGTTGGTGGGATCTCGACCGGACGGTGGACGCTGATCATCTGACCTCGCTGTGGATCCCTGCTCTGCGCCACAGAGACGCCGAATCCGACGATGGAACCGTCGCCAGAGGTGGTGCGTTGTCCATGGCCGGTGATCGATCTGACGCCAGCACCGCCCAGCGGTTGATCGGTCTTAGCGAGCTTGTTCGAACCCTCCGGGCCCGCTGTCCGTGGGATATGGAGCAGACACACGCCTCGCTGTCACCACATCTTTTGGAGGAGTCGTACGAAGTCATCGATGCCATCTCGGATTTGGCGCAGGCCGATGACAGTTCAGAGCAGTTGGCCCTGGCCTACGCCCACCTCTGCGAGGAGTTGGGCGACGTCTTATTCCAGGTCTTCTTCCACGCGTGTTTGGCCGAAGAGGTGGGGGCCTTCACTATGGACGACATCGTGGACCAGCTCCACGGCAAGCTCGTGCATCGCCATCCCCATGTCTTCGGCGAAACAATCGTCTCGAGCGCCGACGAGGTTGTGAACAACTGGGAAGCCATCAAGAAGGACGAGAAGGGCCGGCGCAGCGTGACTGAGGGCATCCCGTCTGCCCTGCCGAGTTTGGCCTTGGCGGCCAAGCTGCAACGAAAGGCACAGTCGGTGGGACTCGATCTTCCCGAGTTTGAGAAAGGTCGAGACTGGCTGTCGGTATCCGTCGGGTCGCTCGTCCCGCCCAACAATGACAGCACGAGAGCGGTGTCCGACCCCGCTGATCAGCCGCTCAGGAACGACGCCTCCGATGACGTCCTCATCGGTGCGCTTCTCTTCGGACTGGCCGACCTCTCTCGTCGACTTGGCGTTGACCCTGAACAAGCGTTGCGCCAGACCGCACGCAACTTCCGCGATCGAATCGTGGCGACCGAGAAGAGCGATTAACGAGCCGTGAGGGCTTCGGTGACCGGGCCTAGAATTCCTTGGTGAACCGAAACTTGACGAGGGCTTTGACGGCGCCGAAGCCGTCTCGCCAGGTGATCTTCTTGCCCTCTTCTGGTTCCCGACCGGCGTAGGAGATCGGCACTTCATAGATCCGGTAGCCCCGGCGCAAGACTTTGGCCGTGATCTCGGGCTCAAAGTCGAATCGATTGGAAACTACGGTAATGCCGTCGAGTACCCGTCGGTCAAAGAGCTTGTAGCAAGTTTCCATATCCGAAAGCGTCGAGGCGTAAAGAATATTGGTAACAAGGGACAAGAACCGGTTGCCGATCCAGTGCAGGATCAGCATGTTTTTGCGCTCTCCCGTAAACCGGCTGCCGTAGACCACACTGGCTTTGTGCTTGAGAATGGGATCAAGCAGCCGAGGCCAGTCGTCCGGGTCATATTCGAGGTCAGCGTCTTGCACGAGCACCAAGTCGCCTTTGGCGTGGGCGAGCCCGCTGCGAATGGCGGCACCCTTTCCTTGGTTGTGCTCGTGCGTGATGATCCGAACGGTGGAGTCGCCTAACGCGGCCAAGACCTTGTCTGTGCCATCGGACGATCCGTCATCAACCACGATGACCTCGAGCACAACGGGAACATCGACGGAACGAACCCGACGCACAATTTCAGCCACCGTGACCCGTTCGTTGATAGACGGGGATGATGACCGACATGGTCTTGTATTCGATGGCGTCAAGGAGATGTTCAGGCATCAGACGTGTTCCTTCGATGGGCGTTGCCATCGCCATGACGACTTGCCACTCGTTGCAATGGAGTTCTCTTCTACTTTTGCACCGCACGTCAATGCGGTGACACGGACGACTCGAGGACTTTTAGCGGTTGGTGTGTGAACTCCGAATCGTGGGCTCGTGAGCCACTCAACCGTTGGTGGATCCGGGGAAGATAGCACTGACGTGGACATATGTCCTCACGTGGAGCGGATGGCTGGAACGAGATGGATCCATAGAGCCACCAGAAAAACCGACGAGAGGGCGACCGTGACGAGAACGGGAACGACCGATTGGCGAAAGAGCGTGAAGATTGCGGCCACGACAAAGAGCGCAAGGGGAGCCAGCGTGGCGTAGGTGTAACGACCCACCATGGAGCCCGACTCCCACTGCTGACCTAAGTCGATGTACCAGCAGAGCAGGATGTTGAAGGCAAACGGGAGGACAAGGATCCAGTACCCGGTCGTCACCATGCGACGCCACAGCGCGAAGACGAGCACGATGGCCATAGGAACCAAGAGCACCTGGAAAATTGTGGCGCCGTACAGGAAAAGATTGTGATTGGCCAGCAAGCCCCCCCACTCTTGCGGCATGAGGGGCTGGAAGAGATTTTGCACCGTCAGTCCGGGCACTTGACCAACCGTGAATCGAAGATGCCCAGGGTTCACGATCGACAGCTGCTCGGTCTTGGCAATGGCGCTGGCCGTTACGGCGTGGTACTTGACCTCGTTGAAGATCAACCAAGGCAGGACGACCACGAAGGCAGCCGCGCCACCGAGCAAGGCGAACACGAGGTGTTCTCGAGTGCGCTTCTGCCAGAGGACAGCCAGGGCTACGAGGGCAAACACTGGGATGAGTTCGGCCAAATAAAGGTCGGTTAAAACCCCACATCCAACCAATACTCCGCACAGGATCAGGCGGCGAGACGACTTCTTTTCCCAGGTGATCCAGAGTTCTGTGATGGTCAGTATGGCAAGCGGTATGGCCAGGTTGCCGTCTGAGATCGTCACCATGCGGACGACGATGCCGGGCATGAGGAAGACCAACAGACCGCCGGCCAAGCCAAGCAACCATCGTCGCCCTACGACGTGTCGACAGAGACGAGCGAACAGACCAATGGCCACGAGTAAGAGGAACAGTCCGAAGAATCGAAGGAGGATGGCCTTGGTGTGATAGTTGCCGCTCAACATCGAGATGGGAGCAGCTACGTAGTAGTAGAGCGGAGGTTGAAAGGCTTCGTAGGAAAGTCCGCCCAAGCCGTCAGTTCGGGCCTTGATAGTCGTATGTTTCGGATAGATGCCCTGTCCGATTGCCAACTCTTGGTTCGTGGCCAACGTTTTACCTAAGACCGGATACGTGCCGTGTTGAGCGATATAGACGATGTTGTCGAAATGGGCTCCCTCGTCGACCACGGACCAAAGCGGATAGTGCGTGATCGTGATGCAACCGAACACCACCACGGCCACGATCTGCAGGGCGACTAGGCCCGCAGTGAGAGCACCGACTCGTTGCCCGAGCGGCGTCTCTCGCCACGCCATCGATGCGTTGAGGGACGGTGTGTCAGACCAGGCCTCGGACTTGGCGAGGTGCTTGGGCGAGCCCTTGTTGCTCTCGGCCTCCATACCTCAATGTCCTCTCATTGCAATCAATCGGAGGCTTCGAGTGCTCCGCTGGGTTGCAAGCGAGCCTTCTCGCGTTGTGTGCAGGCCAAGATCCGCGACGTCACCGTTCATCGCACCGAGACCATACCAAGGCGTTCCTCGTGGATTGGACCATCGCCTAATCGCCGTCGGCTGGTCCAGCGGTACGCAATCGTCACGACGATGGCAGGCCGATTCGCCAATTTTCGGGTGAGGTTCGTGTTCTGAAACGGAGAAACTCCCTGATTCTGAGGTTCTCAGCCACTATCGTGATTGTCCGGCGCCGAACCAGGGATGGCGCTGAAGGAGCAATTGGGTGAGCACCATTGAGTTTGTCGTCGGGCGCGAGGTTCTCGATTCGCGCGGAAACCCCACTGTCGAGGTGGAGGTCGTGCTGGATTCCGGAGCGCGCGGACGGGCCATTGCGCCGTCGGGGGCATCGACCGGCAGCGCGAGAAGCAGTCGAACTCCGCGATGGCGGCGAGCGCTTTGGCGGCAAGGGGGTGGCCTTGGCCGTGGCCCACGTCAACGGCGAGATAGCTGACGTGTTGTTCGACCAAGACCCCTTCGACCAGCGGGGCGTGGACTTCGCCATGATCGATCTAGACGGCACGCCAGATAAGGGTCGATTGGGCGCCAATGCCACCCTGGCCACGTCCCTGGCCGTGGCCAAAGCAGTAGCAGCAGAGTTGGAGATTCCGCTCTACCGCTCCATTGGTGGCGCCAACGCCCACGTCCTCCCCGTGCCAATGCTCAATGTTCTGAACGGCGGGGCCCACGCCACCAACTCAGTCGATTTCCAAGAGTTCATGCTGATGCCGGTTGGCGCCGCATCGTTTAGCGAGGCCCTGCAGTGGGGGAGCGAGACCTACCACGCCCTGCGGGGTGTGCTGATGGCTCGCAACCTCTCGACCGGTGTTGGTGATGAGGGCGGATTCGCGCCCGACCTCGACTCAAATGAAGACGCCGTCACACTCCTTTTGGAAGCGATCGAAAAAGCTGGTCGCATTCCGGGCCAGGAGATCGCCATTGCCCTCGATCCGGCCACCAGTGAGCTTTGGGACGGTTCGAACTACGAGCTCAAGGGCGAGGGACGAACGTTGAGCCCGATCGAGATGGCGGCCTACTGGGTTGATCTGGTGGATCGCTATCCGATCGTGTCGATCGAAGACGGCATGGCCGAGGACGATTGGAAGGGCTGGGCCGCAGTTACTGAAGCGATCGGCGACAAGGTACAGCTGGTTGGAGACGACATCTTTGTCACCAACGTGGAGCTTTTAGAGCGCGGCATCCGAGAAAATGTGGCCAACTCGATCCTCATCAAGCTCAACCAGATCGGCACGCTCACCGAGACACTCGACACCATCGCCCTGGCCACGAGTGCGGGTTACCGATCAGTGATCTCGCATCGCTCAGGTGAGACCGAAGACACGACAATCGCCGACTTGGCCGTGGCCGTGAACGCCGGACAGATCAAGGCCGGAGCGCCGGCCCGGTCTGATCGGGTGGCCAAGTACAACCAACTGCTCCGCATCGAAGAGGACCTCGGTTCCTCAGCAAGCTTTCCCGGCCTCGGAGCACTGGCAGGCGGTCGTGACCACGAGTCGTAAGCCCGAAAAGAAGCCAACGGGTTCGAGCTCGCCCAAAGGTTCTCGGTCGACCCCGACCTCGTCGCGTACAAAGGCGGTGTCATCCAAGACCGCTCGGACCCGCACGAGCAGTGCCTCTCAGTCAAGACGGCGTCGATCAAAGAAGTCGACGGCGTCGACTCGACCGATGAGCTCGTCGAGCACGCGTACGTCCAAGCCGCTCTCGCGCACAGAACGTCGTCGAAAGGCGCACGTTCGCCGCTCTCGTCTGGTCTTGGCGGGTTCCGCTCTCTTGGCCGCTGTCATCTTGGTGGCTTGGTTCCCCGCATCTCAGCTCTACCGACAACGCCAAACGCTCGCCACCGCCACGGCCCAGTTAAACCAGCTGCGCCAACAAGATGCAGCATTGGCCAAAGAACGGGTCGACTTGGACAGCTCGGGCGAACTTTCCCGCCTGGCTCGAGAGCAGTATCAACTTGTGACCCCGGGGCAACAGGCCTTTGCCGTCTTGCCGCCCAATGGCTCAAGCGTCAACTCGTCAACCACCCCGTACCCGGGCGACCCAGGTCTGATTGCTCCGGTTTCGCCCTCTGGGGCCTCTGAGCTTCCGCCCGGAACGGTCAGCAGCAGTTCGACCAGTTCGTCGAGCCCCACTACGACGCCGAAGCGTCACCGCGCTACGAAGTCGGTGTCCTCATCTGCTGCGCCCCTCAGGCCAAGGTCTTCTGTTCGTTCCGCGCTGGCCTCGCCTGTGGTCGGCCCTCTTGCGTTGTGGCATTGAGCCCCAACGACGCCCCTGATCCCACCGCTTCGGACATAACGACCGTCACTGCGCTCTTAGGACGGGCGCCGGCGGGCCAGTTCACTGTGGTCGTCCGCCATCGTGGCGGGATGCCGGCCGTGATCGCCAACGCGCCGTTTCTGCGCGACCGAACTCCCATGCCGACCCGTTACTGGCTGGTCGATCCCGACCTCCGGCTCGCCGTCAGTCGTCTCGAATCCTCGGGCGGCGTGAGGGAGGCGGAATCTGTCGTTGATCCGGATCGCTTGTTGCAAGCCCACCAGCGGTACGCCGACGAGCGAGATGCACTGATCCCGGCCGATTACCGGGGTCCGAGGCCGTATGGGGGAGTGGGCGGCACACGTCGAGGCGTCAAGTGTCTTCATGCTCATCTGGCCTGGTGGTTGACGGGCGCTGACGATCCGGTGGGCGAGTGGGTGGCGGCTCAAGTCGATCTGGCTGATCTGCGCCCGTTGACCTAGAGCCGTCGTGGTGGACGTCGAAGATGGTGTGGTAGGCCGGTGCCATGGTTGAAGCATCAATTCCGACCGGACCCGTCGCCGCCCTTGACTGCGGCACCAACTCAACTCGATTACTGATTGTTGACCAAGAAGGACAAACGCTCGATCGTGAGATGAGAATCACGCGTTTGGGTCAGGGTGTCGATGCCTCACACAAGCTCGCACCGGATGCCATGGATCGAACTCTTTCGGTCTTGGCTGACTATCGCCAGATCATGGACCACCATGGCACCTCGGGAGCCCGACTGGTGGCCACGTCAGCCGTGCGTGATGCAGATAACGGCGAGGAGTTCCTTGACGCCGCATGTCGAACTGTTGGCGTACCAGCTGAACTCTTGGCTGGCGTTGAAGAGGGGAAGTTGGCCTATCGCGGCGCCACGTCAGGTCTGCCCGCAGTTGATGGCCCCGACGTGGTGGTCGACATCGGCGGTGGATCCACTGAAGTTGTCGTAGAGAGCAGCGGTTCGATCGAGGCCATCTCATTGGATCTTGGCTGTGTGCGTTTGACCGAGCGACATCTTCATCACGACGTCCCGCTGCGGTCTGAAATCGAAGCAGCGCAGGACATGATCAATGTCGGAGCTTGATCGTGCTGTTCGTGAGTTGCCGATTCTCATCTCGCTGCACGCCGGCAAGCGTCTCTTGGGCTTGGCCGGCACGGTATCAACGCTCTGTGCCCTCGAAAACGGCCTTGACGACTACGACTTTGCCGCCCTGCACCATGCCACCTTGACCAGAGAGGCCGTCGAGCGGTGGTGTGATGTCCTGGCCCAGGAACCGGCCTCGAAGCGACGAGCCCGGGTTGGCATGACAGAGGGTCGCCAGGACGTGATCGTCGGGGGTGCACTCGTTCTCGCACTGGTGATGAGCCGGTTTGCGTTCGACGCCCTGACCGTCTCTGAAACAGACATTCTCGACGGATTGGCCCTTAGCCAACTGGATTAGGCCAATCAGATCTGGTTGATCTCGGTCGGTGAAAGACCCCTTCCTCGCCCTAGGCGCCTGGTCGCACTCCACGCTGAATCGACGTCTGGGCCTGGGGGTGACCAGTAGCATGCCCAGCCATGACCACCGGCTCGCCGATCGATCCCTCAACGCCGGGGTCGCGTCCGTCAGGGGAACGGTCACAGCAAGAGTGGCTCGAACTTGAAGCTCGAGAGGAAAAACTCAGAGACGCGGCCGGCAGCCAAGAGTCGCTCATAGCCGAGCTCATCGAGGTGAAGACTGATCTTCTCCGGGTGTCAAGCGCCCTGGAGATGGCTGAGGCGGAACTCACCCAGCTTCGAGGCGCCAAGAGCTCGCCGGAGTCGGTGATCCAGGCCATGAGGCGGCGGGTGGCGCGGTACGTGAAGTCGCCCAGCAGTGCCGCACCAATCATTGAAGGACGGCAGGCGGAACCAGTCGTTGATCTGTCGACCATCGATCCCGGCGCTGATCCGCGGGCCGATCCCCGCTATGAGGAGTGGACAAAGCGCTACGACACCATGAATGACGAGCGACGTTCAGAGCTGAAACGTCAGCTGGCCGCGACCGCCGGGCTGCCACCGATAGCGGTCATTCTTCCTATCTTCAATACCCCTGAGCGCTATCTCCGCGAGGCCATCGAGTCTGTGAGATCGCAGATCTATGAAGACTGGGAACTGTGCATCGTGGACGACTGCTCGACCGCTCCATGGATCTCGAGCACTCTGGCCGAGTTTGAACATGACGCACGAATCAAAGTGACCCGCCTGGAGCAGAACGGCCATATATCTCGAGCTTCGAATGCCGCCATCGATTTGGCCTCATCGCCTTGGATCGCTCTGTTCGATCACGATGATCTCCTAGCTGAGCACGCCTTGGCCCACATCGCCCTCAGTGCGGCGCGCCATCCCGATGCTGTGTTGATCTACAGCGATGAGGACCATATTGACGATGGGGGCCATCGGGCCGAACCCTATTTCAAGCCCGACTTCGATCCTTTGCTGCTCTTGGGGCAGAACTGTGTCTCGCACTTGAGTGTCCTTCGGGCCGAGAGGGTCAAAGCCGTCGGAGGATTCCGAGAAGGTCTCGAGGGAAGCCAGGACTGGGATCTCATTTTGCGGGTAGTCCAAGGCGTCGATCTCTCCCAGATCATTCATATTCCTCACGTTCTGTACCACTGGCGCGTCCACCCCGAGTCGACCGCGTCATCCCTGAGTGCCAAGCCCTACGCCGCCCTGGCTGGGAGGCAAGCCGTCAACGACGCGCTCGAGCGGGCTGGCACGAGGGCCCACTGCCGCAACATTGGCCGAAGTGGTTTCAATCGCATCGAATGGGAGCTTCCCCCCACTCCGCCCAAAGTTAGTGTCGTCGTGGTTCCTCACAACGGCTCAAGTTTCATTCGCGCCGTGGACAGCATTGTCGCCACCTCCACCTACCCAGACATCGAAGTGGTGGTGGTTGACGATGGGGGTTACATGCCCCCGTTCCGACAGTTCATGGCCGTGCGCAGCGACTGGTTCACCCTCGTACGTCGTCACGATGGCGCCAGTGCGATGACACTCTTCAACGCCGGCGCGGAGGCAGCGTCGGGAGATTTGATCTGTTTTCTGGGCGACGACATGGAAGTGCTCACCGAGAGCTGGCTCGAAGAGATGGTGGGACTGGCCCTGCAAGATCGAATGGGTGCCGTTGGAGCAAAGCTCCTCTATCCAGACCTTCAAGTGGAGCACGCTGGATTCGTCGCTGGCATTGGCGGGACCGTGGGCAATATCCACCGTAAATGGACTAATCGACTGGGGCCGGGATATTTCGGTCGAGCCATGCTGGCGCAACATTTTTCCGCAGTCTCTGGTCGAGCCATGCTGGTGCGCCGCCAGGCTTTCGAAGAGGTGGGCGGATTCGATGCCGTGAATCTTCGAGGCGCCTACGGAGACGTGGATCTTTGTTTTCGCTTGCGCGAATGTGGTTGGCGCATTGGTTGGACCCCGCATGCTGAACTGATCCGACATGTCGACGCGTCGAATCCGCGCCAACTCGAGGCCGCCGATGAGCTAGCAAGCGATCGTCTGTACCTTCAGCGCCGTTGGCGTTCCATCCTCGACAACGACCCCGCCTATAACCCGCAACCTCTCGCTGGCCCACGAGACCTTCCCCTTGGCCTGGCCGCCCCGAATCGGATTCTTGGACCAGAGAGTCAGGTCGTAGCAGAACGGGTGGAGGCCGCGCCCTTGCGGTGGGCTCCCTTTCCTCTACTTCGCCACGCGAACACGCCGGTGCCGGCGGCGAGGACAAGGCCGAAGAGTGCCAACAGCGCACCAGTTTTCATGTGGGGTGGTAGGTAGTTAAAGGTCAGCTCGTTCGTGCCTGCGGGCAGCGTTACCTTCATGAACTGCGGACCGGAGTGATCGATCGGTTGGGCCACGCCGTTGACCGTGACCGACCAACCGGGCAAGTCCATCTCGGAGCGAACCAGTGTGGTCGGGTGCGGACAACTGGCCCGCACGGTGTCGACGGTTTGATGGGTCAGTGAGCACGAGCCATCGACCGTGTAATAAAAAGGCGTCGCGCTCGGTAGTTTCCAGACCGAGTCGTAGCGATTGTGAAAGACCCGTCGCCCTGGCACAACCCCTTTGGGAAACGTCGACGAGGTGACGAAGTACCGAACCCCGACCAGTTCATACGAAGCAAGATGTTTCTTGAACTCCTGGAGAGCGGTCGGACCGTTGGGGTTGAGGCGGGTCGCGCCATCGAACTGTTGTGGTCGCTCGTTCGTCTCAAGGTGCGTGTGCACGTAGTTGGCCCAGGCTTGCGGCAGCGGAAGATCGTGATCGTTGGCGGCATAGATGGTGAAATACGACCCGTAGTTGGGCGAGATTGGCCCCAAAGTGACGTAACGCGACAGCCCGGCATGTTGTTGGAGGTAGGTCGTGACCCCTGTGTTCACTGGGATTGCGGAGGGAGCTGAGAGCTGCGGCACCATGAACATCGCCACGGCGTCGACCACCAAGATGGCGCCTATGCCAATTCGTGCCACATGGGGCGTCGCCGTAAGTCCGACCACAACAATCATGACGACGGTGACGGCGGCCCAGAGCAAGGCAGCCGATGACGTAGCTCGAGAACCCGGTCTGGTGGGAGAGCGATCGAATGAGGTGGCGACTGGGCAGTGTCTCGAGGGCGACGACACACAGCGTCGCTCCACCAGACCCGACCAACGCAAGTTTCACCCATCGAGGGACGGGCCAGAACCGGCTTGAAATCCGTTCCAGCCCAAGCGCGGCCAGGATCACCACCACCATCGACCACGACGACGCGATGTACCGGTTGAACGAGATCGACGACACGCCGGGGATCAGATTGACCAGGTGAACCACTGGTGCCACGCCGAAGGCTTTCCCTAAGGTCACCACCATCCAGGCGGCTAACAAGATTTGGAGACCGCGCTCACGGCCGACCACGAGTCCGAAGATGGCCATGACGATCATGGCCGCGGTCAGGTAGCCGCCAATGTTGCCCCAGAACTGGGAGATCTGTCCGGTCTGATCGACGCCGGAGTAGCCATAGATAGGGCCAAGGAGATAGGGGAGTCCAAGCACGCTGGCCGCCAGCTTCGGGAACGAAGCGTAGGCGAAGGCCCCGGCGTGACCTCCAATATCGGCGTGCTTGGTGGCGTCAGCGAAGGCCACGATGAAGGGTAAGGAGACGAGCGCTCCGATGACACCCCCCAACGTCACGGTGACGGCGAAATTGAGCCGTTTTGCCGCGGGCGACTGGAAGAATCGAAGCACGGCCCAGGCCAGCGCTAACAGACCGTTCAGGTAGGCGGTCTCGGGAAATCCGGCATAGATCGAAAGGGCGAGTCCGACCGCGATAAGCAGCCATCCGCTGATCCCTTCACGCCACGGGCGATTTCGGCAGCGCTCGATGCCCCACAAGATGATGGGCAGGAAGGCCACAGGATTGAAGGCGGCGTTGGTGATCCAAGCGAACGTGCCATTGAGGCCAAAGAGCAATTCCGCCGACCACCGTGATGGAGCGGGCCATTCCCATTTCTTTGAGGAGCCGTTGTGTGGCCACACCGGCCGTGATCTCTAAAAGAAAGTGGAACCAAATCTGCCCATTTGTCGTAGCCATCAATAGGGTCAGAGGGAAAAGGGCCGCGCTCTGACCCTCTCCGGCTAAGGGCGTTCCGAGGGCTTCATAGGGATTCCACCACGGCAGGTGACCATGCAGCAACGTGACGGCTGAGAGATGACCAAGGGCCTGGCTGACGTAGCCCACGTTGGGGTCGACCCAGGGCAGACCAACGTTGTGACCGAGCCATGGTCCAAGCGGGACCGTTGCCAACGCGCTGTTGAATCCGAGCACTCCAGGCGTGACGATGTGGACGAGATACGGCAGTGAGGCCAGCGTGATGACAGCGATGACGATCGTTGTCTCGGCCCAACGGTAACGGGGCCCTTCCGTCCTACTTGGTGCGGTCGAAGAAGCAGCCGCCGGTGTGGCCTTGCCATTTCGACCTGGGTCGCCCTCAAGAACCGAACCTTCAACTGCCGGGGCGATCGTCACGGAGTCGACAACGTCGCCGCCAAGGCGGCGCCGACCCTCTCCACGAAAGACGTTGGATCTCCGTAGTCCCGATCCGCCACGCTCTGGCCAACCCTGCTCAAGGCCATCCGACGTTCGGGGTCATCGACAACTTCGATACCTGCCAACATCTCCGCCGTGTTGCGGTAGACCAGGCCTGCACCAGATTCGGCCAGCGCACGTCCAACGCTTTGGGCCGGCGAAATGGTCGGCGTACCAAAGCGCAACGACTCAATGCACTCGCGCCCAATGAGGTGACCGGGCTTCAGGTCGATGGTCGCTTTGGCGTGCGCCATCAGTCGCCAAAGGTCGGTGCGGGTGTCGACGGAGATGGTTCCTCGGTGGGCGCGACCCCGCCAGACCGAGGCCCGAGCCGACTCCACCAGCACAATATTTTCCTTGGGAAACCGAGCGGTGGCCCACGCCACGGCGGCCGGTGGTTGCGCGGCGCCGACTGCTCCTTCGTGGTCAGTCAGCATCAAGAGGTAATCGACAAAGCCCAGTCCGTTATGGCGTTGTACGCCGGCCAGAGGGTTCACTGGCACGGACAGTCCAACGAGATGGTCCGAGGACCTGATTGTTGCACCCTGGGCTGGTCGGCTTACTAGCCATTGATGATGGGCCGGATAGCCACCTGGGCTGCGACTATCGGGCCCGGTCACGAGAGCGAGGGGCGAGTCCGGCGCACATCGTTGCGCCAGACCAATGGCCGCTTTGTCGGAGATGTCGGTGAGTAAGAGACGTTGGGACCGCTCTTCTTCGAAGGGCCACGCCACGTCGTTTTCGGCGGGCCAATGCAGTCCATCGACACCCTTGCCGACCGGGTAGAGATCGTAAAGCCCATCGGACACGCGTCGGGTCTGGTCGCCCGGTACCAGGATGTCTACCTCGGCATGGCGAGAAAGGGCTCCTGCCAGCTCTCGGAGGACGAAGGCACGGTCGTCGTTCGGTGCCCCCCACGTCCTGCTCAGTACGGCGACCTTGGGCCGAGTGGATTCAGCCATCCTCGGCGGCAGCGCCGGGCTCAGTCTCGGGTACGTGACCTCGGGCTGCAACGTCAGCTTGCGGAACATTGCTCTGGATGAGTTGTGCCCGCAGGTGCGTGAGTTCTGCTCCGAGCGTGTTGGTGACCTCGGCCAAGAGCGATTCCACTCGTTCGAGTCGATCCGCCAAGACGTCAGCTCGGACGGCTAAGGCATCGTTTGCTCTAATGAGGGCACCGATGAGGGCTCGGTCAAAGGTGAGGGCACGCTCGATCGCATCCGACGGGCCCTTCTGTTGGCGAGGCGAGCGTCTGGCGTCGTTCGGGGCACCGTTCTCGCCAGCATGGGCCTCAGCCCAGAGTTGGTGCAATGCATTGAGCTCATCGGTGTGGCGAACGGGATCGAGGCCCGCTGGGGCATCGATTGGCCGACTTATGAAGTTCGGTGGCACCTGGGCGTCAGAAAGGTGCTCGATCGAGCCGAGCTCACCTACAAATTGTCGAGGGTCGCGCGCCACTGTCGCCACCACCCTTCTTCGTCGGGCCCTCGTATTGCGCACGATGAGTCTACCCTGGTCAGGTTGATGTTGAGGTGTGGGTCTCCGTGCTCGAGGACCTGTTCCCAGCGCTCGACGAAGGTGACGATGTTGTCGACACTGCCCGACGTTCCTCGACTGGGAGACTCGTAATGCACAAGCTCTGCTTGAGGTTCGAAGATGACCCTTTGGCCGCCAGCTAACGAGCGCAGACAAAGATCAATGTCATTCATGTCGAGGCCAAAGGTCTCGTCGAATCCACCAAGAGCCTGGAAGTGTGAGCGCTCGATGGCTAGACACGCTCCGGTGACGGCGGAGCAGTCGCGAGCCAGTACCGCCATATCGAGATAACCCGGCTGGTCTCGGTCCAATCCAGCCAACACATGGCCCGCCGCCCCCCCGATACCAACGACCACACCAGCGTGCTGCAGCCGATTATCAGGATAGAGCAGTCGAGCGCCGGCGACACCCACGTCGGCGCGTAACACGTGGGCGCAGAGTTGTTCGAGCCACCCTGATGCGATAGCCGTGATGTCATTGTTCAAAAACAACAGCACGTCACTGGCACTGTGTTCGGCGGCCCGATTGTTCAGCTGAGCCCAGTTAAACGGTCGATCGTCTCTCAGCACCACCACGTCATCGCGCTCGGAATATCGTTCCAGCAGCGTCAACGTCTCTGGTTCGGTTGAACCGTTGTCGACCAATATGAATTCATGCTGCAGGTTTTCCACGGTGGCGGTAACGGTGTCGACGCAGGAGCGAAGGTAGGCGGCGCCGTCTCGGAAGGGGATCACCGTACTCACCGTTGTCTCGGGGCGAAGAACGCGGCGCACAGCGACACCGTTGCCGAGCGGACTGCGCTCGGCCGTTGCTTCTTCACTCCGGCGGTCTAACCAGGCTTGCACTGCAGTCACAGAGGCCGTGGCGCGTGCTTGCGAGGGGGAGCGCTCGGATTCGGTTGTCGATACGAGGGGCCGATGACAAAGGACCTCAGCCACATGGGAGATCCCGCCTGGGCCCACCTGATCGCTCACTCGCAACAGTAGGTCGTGTTCCCACTCGGCCCGCCCCGGCGCGTGAAAACCTCCGGCCTGCTCAAGCACCGTGCGCCGGACCGCGAAGGGACGTCCGAGGTAGGGCGTGCTGAGCAGGAAGTCTATTGACCAGTCCGGCTTGAGTTTCGGCCGCGACAACTGGCCGAGAGCATCGATTTCATCCTCATCGCCATAGGAGGCATCCACCTGAGCGATCTGGTCTGCAAGGAGCGAGAGGGCATCAGGTGTGACTCGATCCCCGGGCGACAGCACCATGACGGCTGTTCCAGAGCCTGCGAGAAACGCATCATCGAGACACTCTGCTTCGGCTCCGGCGTCCGAGTGAATCCACGAATAGCGATTGGCGTCAAGGTTCTTGAGGACTCGATCGGTCGTTGCACTGTCGATCGGCGTTGGTGCACTGTCCACCGTGATGAGATGCCAGTGCGGAGTGGTTTGGCTGAGCAACGAAGCCACGGTCACCGCCAGCGCTTCGAATTGGTCGTTTAACGGCACCAAAACGTCGAACGTCACCGGACCTGGTGAAAGGTCCGTATCGAGTGATCGAGAGGTCTGAGCCGGTGCACCGGCCAGTCGCTCTAACTCTCGGCCAAGCGCCCACTCTTGGTAACGCGCCCCATCGCTCCCTGCGTCAGCACGGAGCGGGGGAAGGTCACGAGGGGCGAAGAGCACCCGTTCCACGCTGGGAATCTACTGGAGGTCGTGGTCAGTCACGGGATCCCGTTGGCGCGGTGAGCCCTCGACCTGCCACGATGCGCGGATGCCGATGTTTGATCGACTCCTCATGGGGCCTGGGCCTTCGAATCCGTATCCCGAAGTGATGTCCGCCCTGGTCCAGCCCGTGCTCGGCCACCTCGACCCCGCATTTCTTGGCATCTTGGACGAAACCTGTGACCGTCTTCGCGCCGTCTTTGGGACTACCAATCCACTCACGCTTCCTTTGAGCGGAACCGGATCGGCGGGCATGGAAGCTGCATTCGTCAATTTTGTCCGACCCAACGACGTAGTGGTGGTTGGTGTGAACGGAGTCTTCGGGGAACGAATGTGCGACGTCGCCGCCCGTCACGGTGCCAAGGTCATCGTGGTCGAAGCGCCGTGGGGTACGCCCATCGACCCGGCCGCCCTTTTGGCCGCGCACCCGAATCCTCAGGTCATCGCCGTGGTCCACGCTGAGACCTCGACCGGTGTGCGCAACGAGATCGAGCCCCTGGGGGCCGGCAAGGGTGAGGCACTCCTCATTGTCGACACCGTGACATCGCTCGGTGGCATAGAGGTGGAGATCGATTCGTGGGGGGTCGACGTCGCCTACAGCGGCACCCAGAAATGCCTTGGCGTCCCGCCCGGCCTCTCACCTTTCACCGTTTCTGATCGGGCCCGGGAGCGATTGATTGAGCGGCCCTCTAGTTGGTACCTCGATCTGAACCTTCTGTCTCGCTATGCCACCAGCGAGACTGGAGGGAGCCGCGTGTACCACCACACGGCTCCCGTGACCATGATCGGCGCGCTCAACGCCGGACTAGGAGCGCTCTTGGACGAAGGGCTCAAGGTATCGTGGGACCGCCACGCCCAGTGTGGCGCGCTCCTCCAAGACGGACTTGAAACGATGGGCCTTGAGCTTTTGGCTTCACCTTCGCATCGACTGCCGCAACTCACCACGGTGGTCGTTCCAGATCACCTGCCCGACGGTATGGATGAAGCTGGGGTTCGCAAAACCCTGCTTGATCGCTACAGCATTGAAATCGGCGCTGGCGCAGGACAGTTGGCTGGTCGGGTGTGGCGAATCGGCTGTATGGGCCACACGGCACGGCCACAGAACGTGCTGACCGTGCTGGGCGCTCTGGGCGAGGTCTTGGGGCGATGAGCGCTGCTCGCACCTTTCACGCCACGCCGCTTGAGCTGATGGGTCGACGGATCGCCCTGCGTACGCTCAATGAGGGTGACTACGAGCAGTGGGCCGAGGTCCGGACCCGGTGCCACGACTGGCTTGTTCCGTGGGAACCACGCCCGAAGGGTGCGCCGCTGCCCTCCGAGGACCGAGGGAGTTTCGCCGCACGTTGCGGCATACGAGAACGTGAGCGCCAGTTGGGTTCTGGCTACGGCTTCGGCATCTTTGCCGCCGGTCGATTCGCCGGAGAGGTCACACTCTCGTCTATTCAACGGGGCCCGTTTCAAAGTGCGTTCATTGGCTACTGGATCGACCAAGCCGTGGCCGGCCAGGGACTGGTACCCGAAGCCGTGGTCATGACGCTTCACTTTGCTTTTGAAGCCATCAACCTCCATCGAGTGGAGATTTCGATCATCCCGCGCAACAGTGCGAGCCGCCGAGTCGTAGAGAAGCTCCAAATTCGGATGGAAGGGGTGGCAGAGCGGTTCCTCGAAATCGATGGGGAATGGGAAGATCACGCCCGTTACGCCATGACGGCCGAGGAGTGGGCAGTCCGGCGTCAAGACCTCCTGTGGAACTGGCTCGGTCGAACCTAAGCGCCGTTCAGCTCTCCACGGTGTGGCGCACCGAGGGGGAATGACGAAAGAACTGCTCGACGTCGTGCTCGTAGGTATACGAGTCGGGCTGGCGTCCTGTGCCACGCCGAAGTCGCAGGGCGGCAATGAAGTTGGAGACTGCTCCCGCACTTGTGTAGTGGTAACGAAAACCGGTCTTCATCAGTTTTTGCGTGTCGACCCCGCGGCCATAGCGCAGCAGATCGACCACTTCGGGTGGAAGCTCGAGAATTCCGAAACGCATGAGGGGCGAGATGGGCAGAGTCGTCTTCCACGGCGGGAGCGGGATGAGCCTGGTGCCACAGATCGATGCCACCTCGCTCCACGGGAGTCGACCCTCACCGGCCACGTTGTAGAGGCCCGGGATGCGATTCACCGTCACATGAGCGAGAGCGCGAACAACGTCGTCCTCTTCTACGAACTGGAGCAGCGGATCGAAGCCGAAAATTGATGGACAGAGCGGGCGAGACAAATTCTTACTGATTGATGTGACGATGTCGGTGCCGAGCACGTTGGCAAACCTGAGCACCGTGACCAACGTGCCGGGGTTCTCTTCAGAGAAGTCGCGCACGTGCGCTTCAACTTCTATAAGTGAGCGTTCAACTCGCGTTCGGGGCGAGAAGGACCGATGCATGTCTTCGTGAAAGGTATTGGGATCTTTCTCTGATGCCCCGTAGACCAGGGTGGATGACTTCACCACGACATGGCGGACAGTCGAACCCGCGGCACCGGCCGCAGCAAGCAGATTCATAGTGCCAATGACATTGATCTCATGCAGTCGCCGGCCCGGCACGGCGGTGGAGTCTGTGGCCAAGAACGTGTGGAGGATGGTGTCAACCTGGGTGGCCTTCACGATGCGACTCAAAATTGAATAGGCCTGGTCAGACCGAACGAACTCGGCTCGCTCAAAGGGAACGGAAGGGTTTTTCGTTCCCATGCCCAGGATCATCTCCACCTCTGGGTCGGCCTCTAAGGCTTGGATCATGCGCCCACCCCAAAAGGTGTCGGCCCCTGTGACGAGGATGCGTCGACCCATGGTCCGGTTACCCAAACCACACACTGCGGCGATGGCGCAGCATGTCGTAGACGGTGTCTTGCAGCAGTGTTCGAATCCGCTCGGCTTCATCCATGACGCGGCTCTTCGAGTACCGCTCCTGGTCCGGGGGAACGTCGAAGGTCACGGGATCGAGGACTCGCAGTTTGAACTTGGCCGGAAAGGGCAGCACGATGCCCATAGGCCCGAAGGTCAAGAGGTTGGCGGTGACGGGGAAGTAGGGAAGTCCAAGGGCCTTGGCCACCGACGGCAGGCGAAAGAGAATCGGCATAGCTTCTTCTGAACCAATAACGGCGATTGGTACGACGGGCACGCCGGCACGCATGGCGATCTCGACAAATCCACCGCGGCCGAAGCGCCGCAACTGATAGCGATCGGTATACGACTTCGATGGACCTTTGGTGCCTTCAGGGAAGACCAGCGCCAACTGCTGCTGCTCGCGCAAGAGCCGGTAAGCGTTCTCGGGTTTGGCTGAGACGCCTCCAGTCCGAGCCCACATGGTGCCAACGACCGGAACAGTTCGAAAGAAGTAGTCGGCCATACCGTAGACCGGCCGCTCAAGTTCCTTCTCAATCCCATGCATGATGACCGGAGCATCGGAAGGAATGGCTCCGGCATGATTCGCCACCAGAAGCGCTCCGCCCTCCGTTGGGATCTTCTCCAAGCCCTCCCACTCCACCCTGAACCACTTCGAATACAGGGGGTCGTAGAGGGCCCGGGCGATGGCCCGCATGTGCTCTGAGCGCCCCCATTCGTCGACATCCGACAGTCTCGGATCGTCAAGCTGTTCTGGCTCCGCCTCGGTGACGCGAATCGGCACAATGGCCGTCGATGGCCGCTCTCGGGTCGTTACTTCCCGGCGGGGGGGCACCGCGCCATGGTACCCCCGGTCCAGGGACCTCCCTCGAGCCACGTTGCACAACCGAAATCGTGGCAGAAACCCCGAAGTGTTCCTGAAGCGATAAACCTAAAATCCAGCTGCGGCGCGCTCGACCCGCGGTGGTTTGGGCACTGGGGGTTGGTGAATCCGGAGATGCGCCCTTGCCGTCGTTCGTGGGAGCGAGATCGGCTGTCCCAGAAGAACTCTTGGCCGTCCCCTGCGTCGAAGCATTGACGCCTTCGGATTTGTTGTTTCGCTGCGAAAGTGCTGGGATAAGGGTTGAGGATCTCGAATGGTGCGAACTTGCGGAGGTCGCTGACGCGAAGGTGCAGGTCCTGAGTAAAGACGCCTGGAACGTTCGCGGCGAGCCCATCTCTGAACTCTTGCGCCGAACCCATCGAATTTTCGGTGAATACGACAATGGCGTCATGGTCCCCGGGTGAGGTGATCACCAGATTGTCGCCAGCCAGCTCGACCACCAGCGATTGACTGTCGGCCCACTTGTTGTGGTCCTCGGCTATCGCAACCGAAGCGATGATCGTTGCGTCTCCGGACCCACTGCGAGCACGGAGAACATCTTTGATCATGGAGTACGGGTCCGCCATGGGCCGAATGCGACTGGCGCCGACGTTCCGCCAGTGCACAGGCACCTCAGTAATGCGGAGTCCGAATCGCCGGGCCAGACACAGCACCTCGACGTCAAAGGCGAAGCGATCGATGGTGGAGGACGCAAAGAGGACCTTGGCCACTGGGGTTCGAAACGCCTTGAATCCGCACTGTGTGTCCTTTATCGAGATGTGCGTCACGGCGTTGACCAAGAGGTTGAAGGCGCGACCCATCATGGTTCGACGGGCGCTAGCGAAGTCCGCACTTGATCCGGGCATGGTGCGTGAAGCGATGGCTACCTCGGCCGTTTGAAGGGCCTCTACTAGCGAAGGAATTTGTTCGGGATCGACTGCCATGTCGGCATCAGCGAACACAACCGCTGCTCCCTGAGCGGCCGCAACGCCGGTGCGGACGGCCGCACCCTTGCCCGAGTTGTGGGCCAGTCGCAGGACGTTGACGTGCGGAAATCTCGAGAACAGCTGCTCAGCTATTTCGGCCGTGTGATCAGTACTCCCGTCATCGACCACAATGAACTCGGTTCGCTCTGGATCAATGAGGCCGGCGTCAACAACGTGGGCGAGTCGTGCGAAACCCTCGTCGATTCGCGACGCTTCGTTGAAGGCCGGAATTACGAGGCTGAGATCGAGGGCCAAGCCTGTGTCCCTGGATGTCATTGAAGGCCTCGGTGTTTCCGCTCGGGACCAACCCGTTGGCGACGCTTCAACCAACACGATCCGGTCTCATCCTCGGATTTCAAACGGTAGTCCGTCGCCAAGGGCTTGTCCGTTCGCGCTCAGCCCGGTTGCACGTCCGTGGGCCTTTCAATGCACTGGAGTGGCGACGGCGGTCACCTGGTCTGACCTCCGGTCGAGCTAGGGCCGAGCAGCCCCGATCAGGCCTTCAGTGAATATGGGGGAGTACGACACGGTGGCACCGGTGTAAGGAGCCTGGATGATGGTCTGGGTTCCGTAAGGACCAGAACCCGTGTACATGACGACGTGGTCAACGGAGTCGTCTCCGTCCAAGTTGTAATAGAAGAGCAGGTCGCCAGGCTCGAGCGCCGAGAGTGACACGTGCGGGAGGACGGCCCATTGCGACTGTGAGGTCCGAGGAATGGAGACGCCCGCTTCCCCCCAGGCCCATTGGGTCAGGCCTGAGCAGTCGAATCCAACGCCAGGGGTTTCACCGCCCCAGACGTACGGCACGTTGAGTTGTGAGACCGCCGTGTTGACCGCAGCCTGGCCGGGTCCTGAACCCGAACTGGTGCCGGTAACAGGCACCGTTGGCGTAATGGGGGGTGCGCTCGTTGAGCCGCTGCCCGACGTGGTGCCAGTTGAACCCGAGGCGGCTCCAGCCGCCTGGTTGGCGGCCGCCGTTGCGGTTGCTCCGGCCGAAGCTCCGCCCACCGTCCCGGCCACTCCGGCCGCGGCAGCAGATGCGGCGGCGGCGGCTTGAGCGGCGGCCGCACTCTTGGCCGCGGCGGCGGCAGCAGCCTCTTGCTGGGCCTGTGCTTGGGCGTACTCAACAACGTCTTGCGCCAGCTGGCCCTTGATCGAGCTAAGAGTGGACTGCGCGGCCTGGGTCGCCTGTTCGTTCGATGCTTCAAGCGACTGCGCTTGGTTGGCCGCGGCAGCTGCTTGCTGTTCTTCTGACTGCTGTTCGCCCTCTTGCTTGGCCAACTTCGTCTGGGCTTGGCTCAGCGCATGTTGGTCGGCCACAAGGTTGCCGGTGACCTGATCTTCATACTGCGTTCGGGCGTCTTGTTGGGTTGCTGGCGAGGTGAATATTGCCGTGGCTTCAGTTTGAGGCGTGGCGAAGATGTAGGCGTTCAAGGAGTCCTTGGCCAACCTTCGTTTGTCGGCGTTGAGTGAGGAACGCTCCTGCGTCATGGCGGCGGCGGTGTGGATCATGGCGGTATGCGTGTCTTGCAGTGTCTGCTCGGCCTGGTCGTACTCGTTGCCGAGGACGGCAGATCGCTCTTGTTCTTGGGCCACGGTGGCCTCGATCTGACTTACTTGGGCCTGAGTGGCCGATATTTGAGCCTGGGTTGGCGTCGATCCAGCCGCACTGGTGGTCGATGATGACGTGGATGGCGCAGTGGTGGCGGTGGCGCTTGCCAGTGTGGAGGTGGTCAGGGCAAATCCAGACGCGATCGTTCCAGCCAGGAGCGCTCGGGTTAAGGAGCGGCGCATGATCCGACAATTCATCGCAGCCACCTGCAGAAGAGTAGACCGTGCTACCCCCCATGCCAAGGTATGGGAGCCCTCTTTTCAAGGTAATTCTTCGGTGATCGATGCCAGGGTTCTGTGACGAATCACGACCGTTGACCCGAGACCGCCACCGGTTGTGGTTGACCCAGTACAGCGCCCCTCCATATGGTGCCTCTGTGGAAGGTGTTGTCGAAGTCGCCGGCGGAAGGGTGCGCGGCAAGCGCAGAGGCGATCTGTGGGTCTTCTCTGGAATTCCGTACGCCCGTGGTCCCGTGGGGCCGTTGCGTTGGCGACCTCCGCAGCCCGTAGAACCTTGGGAGGGTGTGCGGGAGGCATTCGAATTTGGCCCTATTGCACCGCAGATGCCGCCGGCGCCGGGCTTTGCGACACCAGCTGACATCGGGGAAGGAGAGGCTCAGAGCGAGGACTGTCTCAGCCTCAACATCTGGACACCGGCGATCGCGGACGAGGAGTCTGCGGGTACACCGACCCAACGTGTCGGTGGTCGTCCCGTCATGGTGTGGATTCACGGCGGTGGATTCACATCGGGCAGTGGGTCAATCTTTCTTTATCGAGGGAGCCAATTGGCGCAACGCGGTGACGTCGTCGTCGTCACCATCAACTACCGAGTGGGCGCCCTCGGGTTTCTTGCTCACCCGGGCCTCGTATCTCCCGATGACGGCGACTTGGGCGTCGGGGGGAACTGGGGTCTCCTCGACCAGATTGCGGCACTCCACTGGGTGCGTCTCCACATCCAAAACTTCGGAGGCAATCCTGACAACATCACGGTGTTCGGCGAGTCAGCGGGCGCCATGAGCATCTCGGCCCTTCTCGGTGCGCCTGCGGCCAAGGGGCTGTTTCATAAGGCGATCATCGAGAGCGGTCCGGTCTACTTTCACACCCCCGAACAGGCTGTCGGTGCGGCCCAGGTGATCGCCGATGAGCTTGGGGTCCATGAAATCTCACGGAAGAGTTTTGGATCCATTCCGCCCGCCGAGTTCCTGGCGGCGACCGAAGTGTTGGCCGCTCGTCCGCCGTTGCCCGGTGTCTTGCCCCTCCCGTTCTTACCGGTGATGGGCGGTCCTTTGCTCCCTCAGGACCCACTCGATGCAGTGTCGTCTGGTTCCGTGGCCGATGTGCCGCTACTGATCGGGAGCAATCGCGATGAGTTGACACTCTTTGCCTTGAGCAATCCAAATCTCTCAAACATGACAATCGAGCGTTTGAAGCGATGGATCACCGTTTCGGCCCCGGGACTTGATCCCGAGGAGCTCATCAACAGCTACGAGTCGGCTCGTGCGGCGAGAAATGAGAAGACCGACCCTGATGCGATGTGGGTTGCGCTGGGCTCTGACTGGGTCTTCCGTTGGCCATCTCTTCGATTAGCAGCCGCACAACGACATCATCAAGCCGCGACCTTCGCCTACCTCTTCACCTGGGAAACCCCCGTCTTCGGCGGCATCCTTGGCTCTTGTCATGCCCTCGAGATCCCATTTGTCTTTGGCATGGTCCGAAAGCCGGTCGTCACCATATTCACGGGTTCAGGACCACTGGCCGAGCGCCTGTCCGACGAGATGATGTATGCCTGGATCGCCTTTGCTCGATCCGGAGACCCCTCTCATCTTGGTATTGGCGAGTGGCCGGCTTGGGATCCTGACCGCCGGGCAACCATGGTCTTTGGGCCGGACAACGGATCGGACACGACCAGCCGTGTGCAGGACGGGCCTCGTGATGAAGAGCTCTCTGTCTACGAGAAGGCCAGGCCTCTGTTGCGAGATTGACTGGCATGCCCGGCAATCACCAGCATCGCTGGTTGGCCACCCGCCTGCTCCGGTCGGCCTAATCTCTTGCGAATACAAGGGGGCGTAGCCCAATTGGCAGAGGCAGGGCGCTTAAACCGCCTCCAGTGAGGGTTCGAATCCCTCCGTCCCCACCCGGTCTCAAGACATCGTAGACCGATGTCTTGAGTTCACGGAATCCGCTGATAGTTCTTGGTTGGATCGAGGACTAGCTTTCGCATCGGTGAGCCGTCAAGCCCCACGACCTCGATATTGAGGCCGTCGATGAGCATGGCGATGCGCCAGCCGGTATAGGCCCGGCCCAGGCCGATGTGATGGAGATTGCCCCGGTAGCGAAGACGTCACTCGATCCTTCCTTGTCGACTCGGTCGATGCGTAGGCGACGGTGCACCCATCTTCACGAACGACGGCCGACGGGACAGGCCTTCGCACGGGCGACGTAGACCGAGGCCGGCGTCTTGCGTCCAAGGCCTCGATGGGGCCGCACCTCGTTGTAATAGGTGACGAAGCGATCGAGTTCTCGTTGGAGTTGCTTCTTGGTGGTGATCCCCTTCTGAGCGGCCAAGAACTTCTTCATGGTCTGGTGGAACCGTTCCACCTTGCCGCAGGTTTGGGGATGGTAGGGCCGAGAGTGCTTGGCCTCGATGCCTAAGGCGAACAGTGCTTGTTCGGTGACCCCGGCCGTCTCATGGTGACGGTTGGTGGTGAAGATGAGTCCGTTGTCGCTCAAAAACGAGGCCGGATAACCCCAGGTCTCGGCTGCTCGATGGAGCACCCGGACCACGTCGGTGGCCTTCACGACTCTTCATGGCTCGAGAGGCCACACACAGTCGGGAGTGGTCGTCGATCATGTTGAGCACTTCGTAGACGTCGCCGTTGGCCAGCTCCACGTGGGTCATATCGGCCTGCCAGCACTCGTTGGGCAGATCAGCACAGAACCGATGGAGCGAGCTCTTCGGGCGCTTCTTTGGTTCCATGGTGACGAAGCCTCGGGCCTTCAAGACTCGGAACACCGTGGAGACCGACGGGGGCTTTCGGTGGCGCTGACCCAGATGGAAATGGACGGTCAGCGCTCCCGCATCCAGGCCGTCGTCGGCCAGCTCTTTGTGGATGGCCACGATCTCGTCTTCGAACCGGTTCGTGATCCGCGTCGGCGAGTGATGGGGCCGCCTCGAGCGTGGGGCCAGGCCCTCGGGTCCTTCCAAGCGGTAGCGGCGGAGCAGCTTGAAGAGCCAGCTCGCACTCACGTCATGGGCGGCGGCCAACTCTTTGATCGGTCGCCCGGTCCGTAGGTGTGTCTCAATCAGGAATCGACCCATGTCCATCGGAGGCCTCCTTCAGTGGTGGTCTCCTATGTCTTGCCACATCAGTGCGGCAGGCGGTCTCCTATGTCCTGAATGCGCACACCATCGCCTCCACCCGTTGTCGAATTCACACGTTGTACCTGCTAGATGGGTCTTTTTGGCGTCCAATCGCCATGTCAGGCCAATGCCGATGTTCGAACCCCTCCTGAGCTGGGACAAGAGGGGAGCTGCTCAGGCGCCCGACGCAGTGACGCTCTCCAACTCGATCAGCCGAGAGCTTCGACGAACTAGCCGGAGAGCCGACTCTTGACCGCCGAACGGGCACGGTCGACGACGGCTTGATCGTCGTGCAGGATGCTCACAATGTTGGTTCCGGCAAGAATGACACCAAGTTCGAATGCGATCTGCCCGGGGTCGGTGCCTGGCGGAAGTTCACCGTTCTCCACTGCCACGCTGGCCTCGCGCCCGAGCAGGTCTCGCCACTGTTGTTGAATACGGGCCACTTCGTCATGGACGCGTCCGGGGCGCCCCCCGACTTCGGCGGATGCGGCGACGAAGAAACAGCCGCCGGGGAAGATGCGCCGCTCTACGTACGAAAGGAATCCGTCACAGAGGGCGAGCAGTCGTTCGCGCCCCGGTTCCGTCGCACCCAACGCCGGTGCGACCACCTCGGTGATGAAGCTGTCGCGAGCTGCGTTGATAGTCGCGAGCTGGAGCTCCTCTTTGGAGCCGAACAGTGCATAGACACTGCTCTTCGCGATCCCAGTGGCGTCAGCGAGTCGGCCGATCGAAAGCCCTTCGATGCCCTCGATCGTCGCCAGCTGTGCCGCCTCCTTCACGATGCGGGCACGAGAACGCTCACCGGGGGCCCGGGTCTGCTTCTTCGGTGTCTCCTCCTCCGGCATCGGCTCGTCTTTCCTTCCTCGCCTGACTGACCCCTTGCATCTTAGACGCACGATCGTCTACTATGCTTGTACGATCGTTCGTCTAGAGAGGTTGGCACCCATGTCTACCGTGAACTGGGAAGAAGCAGGTCGAGGCTGGGGGGCGCGTGCCGAGGAGTGGGCGTACCTGTTCGAGCCCTATGCACGCCCGGCGAACGAGTTGCTGTTTGACCGGTTAGGAATCGGGAACGGCGCCCGCCTCCTCGACATCGCCTGTGGGTCCGGATTCGCTGCTCATCTTGCCGCCGAGCGGCAGGCCCAAGTTTCTGGACTGGACGCAGCCGAGGCCCTCGTGACGATCGCACGAGCGAGAACGCCGAGCGGGGACTTCCGCGTCGGGGACATGTTCGAACTGCCGTTCGAAGATGACAGCTTCGATGTCGCGACGAGTTTCAACGGCATCTGGAAAGGTTGCGAAGGTGCGTTGAAGGAGGCTCAGCGGGTGCTCGTGCCCAGCGGTCGACTGGGACTCACCTTCTGGGGGCGATACGAACAGCTCGGTCTCATGCCGTACTTCCTCAAGGTCATCGAGTTGTCTCCACCTGAACACGGGGCAGCCAACATGGAACATGGGGACACCGGCCGTGAAGGCGTCGTGGAAGACATGCTGGCAGCTGACAGGCTTCTCCATGGTGGAGCGCGGAGCCGTCGACGTCGTCAATGAGTGGCCTGACACAGCAACGGCCGTCCGTGCTCTGGCGGCGGCAGGACCGTCTGTCCCTGCGATCGAGGCTGTCGGCTACGAGGCGTTCTGCGAGGCGTTACATGAGGTCATTTCGCCATTGTGCGATCGAGACGTCGGCATCCGGATCACCTCCGAGTTCGGCTGGATCGTCGCACGTGCCGACTGATCTCATGCGGGTCCTGCAACGAACGACGGTGTCGTCGTCCCTCCGGGTCGGCCGCGCCTCTCCCACCAGAGAGCCGTGACGGAGCATCTGCGCCGACAGGCGGCGCGGCTAGAACTGACTACGTTTCTACGGTCGTCTCACCACAGACAACGAGTCGGAATCGACAGGATCGGAGTGATGCCATGACGCAATTGAGTATTCAAGAATCCCTGTATCCCGATCTCACGTGCTTCGGGTGCGGTCATGCCAACCCTGACGGCTTTCACCTGCGTAGCTATCGAGAGAACGAGGTCACCGTCGCCACATTCACTCCTCGTCCCGAACACGACAATGGGTTCGGCTTCCTCAATGGGGGGATCATCTCTACGGCGCTCGATTGCCACACCGCGGCTGTCGTGATGTGGGAAGCCGATCGCCATGGTTGGGCGGCCGACGACGGAGCACCGGTTCCCTTCATCACCGCTGGCTTCGACGTGCGGTTCCTTCGTCCTATGCCGCTGGGACCGCCGGTGTCGCTTCGGGCCGAATCCGTGGAGGTCTCGGAGTTGGCCATCGTTGTGAGTGCCGAGCTTGTCTATGACAATAAGATCCGGGCAACGATGCTGGCGAATTGGCTGCGATTCCATCCGCGGTAGGACGAATGCGGGCGAACGCAACCTGGTCGACACTGAGATCGTCCGGCGTCCGTTGGCCTTTGGCAGGGGTTCGAACATAGTCCCATCTCTTCTTGTACTGACCTTGTGGCGTGGTTCTCGGACCTGGATTCCGCCGATTCTCAAATGTCGCGATGCATAACCTTGGTCACAATGCATAACCGTGGTCAGTGGCCCATGAGGGGTTCGCGAACATCGTCGCATTACCTCCACGAGAAAATTTTGTTAAACCCCGTTGCTCCCTAGGGCATCGGGTTGAGCCCATTGGCCATTGTCAGCTTGGTGGTTTGCGAAGAGATCCATAGATGCGGCGGGGGATAGCTGCAGCTCGGAAGAGCTTGGTCTGGTGCAGGTCTCTCACCTCTTGGCGTAGACGAGAGAGCTCCTCCTCGTTGGCCGCACGAGCCGGGCTCTCGCCGTCGGACAACGAGAGGTACGCACCGGCCATGGTGACTCGGATTGGGGCAATTTCATTGGAGAGCGCGACGTCAATCGATATCTCGGTAGCTCGACCAACCAACAGCGAGTCGCTCGTGAGCCAATCTGCACCGCTTATCGGAAGAAGTGCCTTGTTATCTTGTGATCGCCACGAGAAAAGGACAACATCGGCGGACCCTGGAACTGATCGGATGATCTCCAAAAGGTCGAGCTTAAAGATGGCGTTGTTGTGAGACGGACGAATCACAACTCGAGCCACACCGGCAACCGAAGTACTCCATTCGGTGAGACTGAGGCCTCGGCGATTTGCGGTAATGGGAATGGATGTTTTGTCGATCGGTTCGCCGCTTTTATCGCTGCCTTCCAATGAAATAACTACGTCGCCGACCGGTGAGCGGAAACTAAATCGCCCAGGATCAGACTTGCCTTCTCGCATCAGTAACACGGAGTCGGACGTTTCGTTATCAATGAGGGCAGCCGCGCCGCCGACCCAATAGAGCTCACTGGCGGAGAGCCAGTGGAGGTTCTCAGCTGATCGGTAGGTCAAGGTGGGAAGAAAATGCAAGGGAACCAACTTGTCAGTTCCGATGCTGCCGTAGTTCTCTTCGTGGATCCACCAACTGAAAGCGAGAGCTTCGTCATGGTTGGGTTGGGAGATCCAACGCTTCAGAATCCGCGTGTAGATCGCCGTTGCGGCACGTGATGTATCAAAGGTCGAGTTTGTGGAGTGGAAAGATGCGAACCATTCGTCCTGAAATGTTCGCACGCCCAGTTGCACGAGCTCTCTACTCGCGTTTTCTCGGGGGCCGGCTTCACTCGGGGCGAGGACGGGACTTCCGTCCTCGCCGATCTCAAGCAATGAACCTTCCTCACATGTACAAGCCAGCTCTATAATTTCAGGGCCGCCCGTGATACCAGAGACCTCGAAGGGGTCCACGCCAAGCGCGCCCAGGAACCCCTCGATGACGACGCCACGCAGAACTCGCTCGGTCGCACCAATGTGCGCCAGCATGTAGAGCCCGTGAAACTCGAGGTCGCCTCCATCGGCATCGACCATGGCCTGAAGACTTTCTTGGATGCTGCCGGACCAACCAACGTCAACAATGGCCACCGGCCCAGTTCCAGACCCTGCTGCCTCGCGCACGTGTCGGAGCAATCGGGACCGACGCAGCTTCGAACTCTGCACGATCTTCTCGATGAGGGCCGGATCGGCCAAAACAGTACTGAGAAGGCTTTCCGCCGCTGATGCATCCCCTGAGGACGAGACGTATGTTGCCGTCAGATCGTCGAAGTTCGGAATATCACTCGAAACGAGGCCAAGCGAATCGATCAATTGTTCGGGGGAGGGTGGACGTAACCGCGTGAGCAAGCTGCGCAACTCTTCTTCAGACCCGGTGTACAGAGAGGCACGGGCGCACGCCTCTCGAGAGATCCATACCGCTTCGGTACGTGGGAACCAATCTTCGACAGGGAGGCTTCGGTCAACGAGCTCCTTCAGAAATCGGCCCTCGCGCATCAAGAAGAGCGTTCGAGTTGCTCCGATAGCTTGAGTTCGCTCAAGGATCCACGTTGCAAACCCAGTGAGGACCGGACCAAGGACCGAAATACCCGCTTCCCAGGTCACTTCCTCTTCTGAGGTCATTGGGCGATCTGGTACGAGCAGTGTCGCCCTCCGTCGAGCTGCCGTCAGCCCTCCGTCACCGGCCACGTCATCGCAATACACCGTTGGAACGGTGTCTCGCCCAACGATGCCCTCGCGAACCTCAATAACTTTGAAGCGATCGGAACTGAAGGGTAGATGGACCCCGCGAATCCCGGCACGGCGGGCGCATTCGACGTCGGCCTCCACATTGTCCCCAAAGTGGACAATGTGGTTGGGGTCGATGGAAAGCTCAGCCGAGACCAATCCCCAAAGATTGCCCGCCTTCCCAGTGGCATGGTCACTTGAGGTGAAAATCCGTTCGATCTCCAACGGTTTGAGCTCGTCGAAGGCGAGGAGATCTCGCATCTGAGACTCACTGAAGTACGTGTCAGAGACGATGACCAATCGAAGCCGCTCTTTCGAGCGAAGGAAGTCAACGACTCGACGATCGACCATTAAATGATCTCGCTCAACGTCAAGTTCAATCGCCGCGGTCTGCTCGGGGCTGACGTACGACGCACCGGGTGCGAGTACCTCGTGAATCTCACCAAGGGTCACTTCAACCGACCCTGATGTCCGCGCCTTTTCGGCCCGCGCTGTCTCCTCGGCCAGAACGCGCAGATAGGCGTAGGTCTGATACGACACATGGGGCTTGAGATAGCCGGCGTCACTCAGACGTTTCCCAGCAATGAGATGAATGTCTGATGGTTTCGGAACCCGCCGACATACCAAGGTGTCAAAACAGTCCACCGAGAGAATTTCAGTCGGACCAACCGCAATCTCTCGATCAACGGGAGACATTCGGCTGGTCGTTATAGAGATCGTTTCCGAGCCTAATGAGTGGTCCGACGTCGACGACATTGTAAGAGGAGACTACCGAATCGCTCGGAATCGAACCATTACTAACGGCCGAAATAGGAAATAAATCTAAGGAATGACGCCACGTCTTTATGAAGTGGCGGAGACCATTCGCTCTAAAACGGCGGACTCCAATACGGCGTCGATCGGTGAAAGGGTCTCAAACCTCACGCCGATCTGTGAGGTTCTCACCGAGTGGTCATCGGTGACCTTGAACGCTAACCGAATGACCTTCTGGTCAAGATCTTGTTCTTCGAGGTGGATTTCGGACAGTACGTCGTCGCCGTGAACGGCTTGGACGATGGCGATGTGTGACGTCGGCTGAGTGTTGGGATCAAGTGACAGCGGTGCGTTTAATCGGGTCGTCATTGTGAACTGATAGTTGCCCGGTTCAAGTCGCCAGTTCGGACCGGTGACGACGATCCCTTCTTGGATGGGCGAAAGGTTGACCTCATCGCCGGCTCGACGTCCACCCTCTCCGGCCGCCATGACGGGAAGCCAGTTAAATCGAGTCGGTTGCGGTGCCTCTGACGTTTCGTGGCGTCGTAGGAGGACGGCGTCAAGTCGAGACCCCAATCCTCCACGAGTCAGAACCCGAAGCTCAACCCCCTCGAACAACGCCAGCTGTTCTAGGTGCTTAGGGATGCGAAAATCGAGTCGAACCTCCCTTGATTCGACCTCAGAAAATGTCGCGCCGCGAGAGCCAACGGCGTAGCCTTCGACGAAGGCTTCGACCACGAGCGCCTGGTCGAGTTGCACGCGATTAGCCGCCCGTTCGACCTCGCTCCATTGCAGCGCCACCGAGTAGTCGCCCGCAGAGAGTGTGATCCATGGCCCATGGCAGATGAAGCCGAAGGCGTCAGTGGCGGACGTAATTCCATGGTTTGTTCGAACTCCAGCGGTTCCCACATACATACGATCAACCAGGTCAATCTCCGAGGAATCGGTTGGATCGTCCGGTGGCGTTGCATCGTGTGTGTCGCCGGGTTCGTTGCCCTTCTCTTCATGTCGTCGTAAAAATCGACGTGAACGTTTGGACCTGATCGAGCGACCCTGCTCTTTGCCGCCGGCGCTATTCGAGAGGCCGAGCCCTGAGAGTCGACCTTCAGTAAGGGCTAGGGGAACTTCGAGATCAAGGCGCCGATAAGTGTCGCGGGCCCACGTGAGAAAGCGCGAGTTGACCGACGGGTCAAACGGGTCTGGTGGGTAGTCGCGGATACCTCTATCGGCATCGAGTACTTCGTCTATGAAGATTGATCGGAGGCTATCTAAGACAGGTACGTCTCCAGGCAAGTGATCAAAGGCAAATGCGGTGTCGACCGACGCCTCGAAACCGTCTTGATACAGACGGTTTCGATAGTCATCGAGCAATGCGGCAAATGCCGGCGTTTCGGCCGCCTTGATGCGAGCGGTTCCACCTCTTTCGTATCTGCCGCCCACGCCTTGAGTTCGAGGGTCGAAACTCGAAAAATGAAAGGCTCGAAGCGCTACCGAACCCGCGGTCCATACGCCGTCGACGCAGTTGAGAGGCCGATCCTGCAAGTTCCAATACGCCACGTCGATGCCAGGGTCCTGGATGACGCGGTGCGGAAACAGTGAAGGAACAAAGTCAAGCCAACGTTGTTCGTTGAACCTCATGAGTGACGCGTTGAAAATGCATTCTCTGCGAAGTCGCTCCTTTAAGAAGTCGACAAACCCTCCGTGCTCGGGCCCCGTGCCAAAGAGCCCGGCATTGTAAATTCCGGCTCCCAGAATGGTCGTTTCGCTTGGCTCTAAGTCGTCGCGCGGTATGGGTTTGAGCACGTGCGGGACCAAGACGACGCCATCGGCGGCGGCGAGTCCCAACTCCTCGATATCCCCGTAGAGGACAAAATCGCCGTCGATATAGATGACGGCTTCGGCGCCGCGACTTAGAAAGTGCTCAAAGACCCAAGGCTTAATGACGGCGATCAGTTTCCCGCCGAACATCATCGCCATCCGATGCAGCTCTTCGGTATCAATATCGATGTCGCTCAGCCTCAAGACATTGAATGGCTCATTGGCGTCAACTATTTCGTGATTGACGTCATCGATCAGCAGGGCCCAGAGCCGCTGCCCTGGATGGTGCGCGGCAAATGATCGAGCCAATACCCGAGCTTGGGGGACGTAGGCACGAGAAACAATTGTGACGACTATCACAGCAGGTCGTCACATTCACGATCGACAATCGTGGCGCGAGCGGGCGAGATAAAGGCCCGCGAAACGATCGAAAACGCGATCATTAGCTTTGCGCCTTTCTTGTCTGACAGCCCTGAAATGTGCGATCCATCGCGAATCTAATCGATCTTTGTGGATTCGATCGCTAAGTGCATGATGATTTGAATCCTGTTCGGTCCTGTGACGTCAACGGGGTCGCGAAGGATTGGCAGTAGTCTCAACAACTCCAGTCAGTTACCGGGTGAAGGGGGTCGACCAAGTGAAAGCGGTGATCTTGGCCGGTGGTCGCGGCACTCGTTTGACCGAGGAGACCGCCATTCGGCCCAAGCCCATGGTGGAAGTGGGAGGTCGCCCGCTGCTCTGGCACATCTGCAAGATCTATGCCGCCCACGGCGTCAATGATTTCGTGATCTGTTGCGGTTACAAGGGCTACATCATCAAAGAGTATTTCGCGAACTACTTCCTCCATACTTCTGACATCACGTTGGATCTCCGAGAGAACTCGATGGAGGTTCATCAGACCGCAGCTGAACCCTGGAAGATCACTCTGGTCGACACCGGTCTCGAGACTCAGACTGGGGGTCGCCTGAAGCGGATTGCTGAATATGTGAACGATGAAGACTTTTGCTGCACCTACGGCGACGGGGTGGCTGATGTCGATATCACGCGGCTGCTTGAGTTCCATCGGGCCAGCGGGCGACTGGCAACCGTCACTGCAGTCCAGCCCCCGGGCCGATTTGGGGCGTTAGAGATCGAAGAAGACAGAGCCTCGGCCTTCCTTGAAAAGCCTCACGGCGACGGCGGTTGGATTAACGGCGGGTTCTTTGTGCTTTCACCCAAAGTGCTCGATGGCATTGAAGGCGATGACACGCTCTTCGAACAAGGACCGCTCGGCGACCTAGCTGATGCCGGTCAACTCTCGGCCTATCGTCATCGCGGATTCTTTCAGCCTGTCGACACCATCCGAGAGTTGCAACTTCTCGAAGAGTTGTGGGCCGACGGGGCTGCACCGTGGAAAGTCTGGTAGCGGGTTAGCCCACTGGGATATTCAGAAACGTTGCGGTGTCTCTGATTTGATCCTCAAGGCGCAAGAACTGTTGTCCAAGGCGTGCGGCCAGTGAGTCTTGGACCGTTCCATCTCCGACGTATCGATCCGCTAGGGCATCGCGAGCCATTGGTGGACGCTCGATTTCGATCGCCCCCTTTCCCAGCACGGCGGCGGCCAGTAGGGCCAGTTCGCCCACTTCGATCTCCCGCTCTCCGGCCGTATCAAAAGATCGATTGGGGCCATTGACATGCTCAAGCATGATGGCGAATGCAAGTTCCACTAGATCTTGTACGTGGATGTAGGAGCGAATGACCGGTCGGTCTGCTTTCAGGCTCACGACCCGGCCCGATGAAAGGTCTTTCAAGATCGAGCCAAGCACAAATCGATCTGATTTCGTGAGGAACGGACCCGAAAGATTGAAGAGCCGAATCACCGCGGCGCGCTGGGGAGCCGCGAGGAGGGCACGAAAGCGCTCCTCATCTCGAAACTTGAGTGCCCCGTATGGATTCGAATCGACGTCGTCATTTATCTGTCCTTCGGGGCCGTAAACAGCGCCGCTTGAGGGAAAGAACAGTCCGACGACGTCGGTATGTTGGGCGTGCGCTTCGATGATGGCCGAGATGCGATCGTTGGCATCGATAAATGCGTCTGGCCCGCGCTCTTCCACGTATTCCTTGGTCACGTAGGCCAGGTGGATCAGCAAATGCGAACCAATCGTGGTGTGCGTGGAGTTGGTCGAGAGAGTGGCACTGCACTGAGGTACCAGAACGCAGCGTCATCGTTCGAGGGTATGAGGCAAACAGATGCACCCTTTGTGGGAACGATGGACCAAGGCTCGATTCCAACATCTCAACCGTGGCCTGCCCGATCCATCCTCCAGCACCCGTGACGACGAATTCAAGATCCGAACCAGCGAGAGATGTGCCTATTGCATCGCTGAATAGCAGCGAGGGCCTGTTGTTGGCAGTTCGGGATCCAGTCATCTCAACATCATCAAAGTTCTGTCGCCAACGACCGTTTGTGGCGCCACACCACCCACCGCGTTCTATTCCTCGATGAGAGGAATGAGCATGTTGCTGGCCAACTCCTCGCGTGACAAGAAAGGAGCGAGATCTTCCAAAGGTGATGAGATCATGCGGCCGTCGGGCAGCTGACGCGAAGCGAGCTTTGGTTCAAAGGGCTGTTCCCCGTCGAGCATTACTTGAAGGATCCGTGGTCCATCGTGGGAGAGAGCGTCTTTGATGGCGCCCTTTAAGTCCAGGTGATTGTCACAAGTAGCAACGGGAATGCCAAAGGCCTGCCCGATTTTGGTGAAGTCTGGGAAGGTCAGGCCCGATTCGGGCCCACAGCCGACAATGTTGTCGGGGAAGTAATTCTGCTGAGTTTGGCGAATCGAGCTGTAGCCGTCGTTGTTCAGGATGAAGATTTTGACGTTCGATTCCTGTCCGACGAGGGTCTGAAGCTCTTGCAGATTCAGCATCAGACTGCCATCGCCAGCGAGACAGATAACCCGTCCGCCTGGAGTGGCGTGAATCGCGCCAATGGCGGCGGGAAGGTCGTAGCCCATTGAGGCGCATCCCGAGTTTGTGAAGAGTCGCTGCTCGCGTTTCAACGTCGCCGCCTGGAACGTGATCACGCAAGCGGTGCCATCTCCGGTGACCACAATGTCACCTTCAACCAGTTGTTCGAAAAGTTCCTCGATGAAGACGTAGGGATTTACTGGCTTCTCAGATGCACCGTGTCGATCGAGAACGACAGGATAACGGGCCGAGCGCTCTTTGCACCAGGCAAGATATGTAGCGTGCTCGGGCGAGGGTGTGAAAGGAAGCTCCGCAAGCACTTCTAACGCCACGGCGAGATCGGCATGAATGGGCACATCGATAGAGAGTGTGGGCTTGGACAGTTCCGCCAGATCGATGTCCACCATCACGGTGAATGCGGCCCGAGCAAAGTTTTCCCAGTTGTAACTAACTTGGCGGATGTTGAGTCGGCTGCCGAGCACAAGCAAGAAATCGGCGTTTTGCACCGTGAAATTCCCGCCGCGATCGCCAACCGTCCCAGGGCGGCCGGCGTAGAGCGGGTGACTGTTCCACAGTGCGTCGTGCGCATTCCATCCGGTGACGACCGGAATTCCCAACTTTTCAATGACCTCCAAAAAACGCTGATGAGCACCGGAGAGGCGGACCCCTGCACCGGCCAGGATGACTGGACGTTTGGCCTGCGCTAGACGATCGAGCACAGTGTGTAGCGTTTGGCGGAGCTCAGACCGGTCGACGACAGACTGTTCACTTGCCGGCAGTGACGATTCGCCCTCGGCCGATGCATCAAATGGATGTTGTTGCAGTATCTCAATTGGTGACGCTTGAACATCGATAGGCACATCAATCCATACCGGTCCAGGGCGACCGTGCGTGGCCATCCAAACTGCTTTCTCTATGGTCTGGCGAGTCTGGGAGGGATCAGAGAGAAGGGTGGCCATCTTGCAGACGGGTCGGGCCATGCTCACGATGTCGACTTCTTGATCGCCAAGTTGGCGCAAGGGGAGCTCGTAGGAACTAATGAGAGTTTCACGTTTAACCTGGCCCGAAACGATGATCATCGGAATCGAGTCCACGTAGGCGCCAAAGACGCCGTTCAACGCGTTGATGCCGCCAGGACCGCTCGTGACATTCACCAGGGCGGGACGGTTTGTAACCCGAGCAAAGCTTTCGGCCGCCATCGAACAAGTCTGTTCGTGGTGGCAAAACACCAGTTCCATCCGAGCGTCGCGTCCGAGGGCGTCGTTCAGATGCATGGCACCACCACCGGTGACCATAAAGGCGTGATCGATGCCAGCATCAGCAAGGAGGGCGACGATGTAATCGGCGACTCTCATGGCCTAACTCCCGTCAGGCGAGATCATCGTCGTTGAGTACGTGCCACCGCTTTTCGAGCATCGTTATTCGGATTGCATCTTCTTGTTCGATCGCTCCGTAGTAAGCCCGCTTGTTGAGGAGCCAAAGCAATTCGAAATGGACGGCTTGAATCAGACCTTTTTCAAGGTTTCCGCCATCAAGCGAGGCAGCATCAAAGATAACCTTTCTCGTCTCAAATCGGGAAAGAAACTCCGAACGGATCGCCCGTAGTGCGCCCAGGGCATCAATTGAGACACCTCCACCGACAACGTAATCGAGTCCAAGTCCCGAAATGGATTTGGCGGTGTCGATGCAGTACTGCGTGATCTCGTCGCTGTTGACATCATCACGGGTACGCCCGGTGGACAGAGTGAAATCGACCCGACCGAACACAATGCCGTCTGAGCCATTTGGCGTTTTCGCCATTTTCAACAGTTCGGGCAGCGTCTTGAAAGCAGTCTCAGTTTCTAGGTTAAAAAGAAACTTCGTGTCTTCTTGGTCTTCGGGCGAGTACACGATGTTCTTGGCGTCGATGTACTTCGATAGGGCATAGGCACTTTCGATCATTGGAGCGATGACATATTCGACCCCGATTTGTTTGGCCTCCATGAGATCTCTCATGGCTTCGCATCCGCCGATCTTCAAGCCCAGATCCAAATCGGCCTTGCGGGCGATCTCCATAAGACGGAGGAGTTCGTCGGTCCTCGTGCCTTCGGCTTCGAATTCCGCCTTGACGGCGGTATAGCCAAACTCATCTCGGCCTCGCTTGAGGATAT
The DNA here is from genome assembly GCA_963803215.1 of uncultured Acidimicrobiaceae bacterium. GTDB lineage: Bacteria > Actinomycetota > Acidimicrobiia > Acidimicrobiales > RAAP-2 > CAWDLP01. Next base: position 90,021 of record CAWDLP010000015.1, on the reverse strand, counting down.
CGAGCATCTGCCGTTCTTGATGATTCACGACGGTCCTCCTTTCTTAGGTGAAGTTGCCCCAGCACCTAAGCTGACTAGCAATGCAGCATCCTATAGACGTTTCCCAACGGTCCCAGGTTCCATTCCGTTGTGTCTCTATGGCTTGGAGCCGTCCATGACTGCCTTCACGAGCTCGGGGTCGATGGACAGCGGCGCGGGCGATCGCCGCCCTGTGAGCATTAATCGCCAGTCTGACCTAGTAGATGATCCGGAGAGCACCGAGGCGGTACAGCCCTCGGTTGCATCGCTTCGCCAGGAAATTCTTGAGAAGGTGGCCGAATACGCACGCCTGCGATGGACGCCCCAGCAGTACGTCCCGGGTAAGACCCCTGCGCCCTACGCCGGCCGAGTCTTCGACGAGCGAGAAGTGGTGAGCCTGGTCGACGCCAGCCTCGATTTCTGGCTGACCAGCGGAAGATTCTGCCGGCAGCTCGAAGACGGATTGGCGAAATTTGTCGGAGTGAATCATTCACTCCTGGTGAATTCCGGGTCGTCGGCCAATTTGCTGGCATTTTCGACGCTCACCTCGCCTCGTTTAGGCGACCGAAGGATTCGTCGCGGCGACGAAATCATCACCGTCGCGGCCGGATTCCCAACAACTGTTGCTCCGGCCGTGCAGTACGGAGCGGTGCCCGTATTTGTCGACGTCGATGCGACGACCGACAATATCGACACCTCCATGCTGGCCTCGGCCCTTTCAGAAAAAACTAAGGCCGTCATGGTCGCCCACACGCTCGGAAATCCATTCGATATTGACGCCATGCAGACCTTCTGCGAAGCCAACGGTCTGTGGCTGATTGAAGATAACTGCGATGGCATGGGTTCCCTCTACTCGAGTCGCCGGCCCGGCGCCGAAGGGACTCGACGGACCGGAAGTTTCGGTCACATCTCGACCAGCAGTTTCTATCCGGCCCACCAGATGACGACTGGCGAGGGTGGAGCGGTCTATACCAATGACGAAGAGCTGGCCGCGATCGCTGAATCGATTCGCGACTGGGGTCGGGACTGCTACTGCCAACCCGGTCGATCGAACACCTGTGGCAAGCGTTTCGAATGGTGTTTGGGAACGCTCCCCGAGGGTTACGACCACAAATACACGTATTCGCATTTTGGCTTCAATTTGAAAATGACGGATATGCAAGCTGCGGTTGGCGTCGTTCAGTTAGAGAAACTGCCTTCCTTTGTCGAAGCTCGTCGATCCAATTTTGCCGCCTTCAAAGATCGACTCGACAAATTCAGTGGCGTGCTCCGCACGCCCAGCGCGACTCCGAACTCGGAGCCAAGCTGGTTTGGGTTTCTCGTAGTGGTGGAGCCCGATGCACCCGTTTCACGTGACGGGCTTGTTGCGGCACTTGAAAAAGCGAGAGTTCAAACACGGATGCTTTTCGCCGGCAATCTGGTCCGCCAACCTTGTTTTGATGAGTTACGGGAGGCCAACACGGGCTACCGCCAGATTGGCGATCTTCCCAATACGGATCGATTAATGAACGACGCCTTCTGGTTTGGCGTGTATCCGGGAATGACCGCAGCGCATATCGATCACATCTGCACCACCATCGAGTCGCATCTCGCGGACAACGGAGTTCACTGAAACGATGGTCAGGGGTGGGACCGGCAAGAAGGCCGGTGTGGTATTTGATCTCGACGGGACGTTGGTTGATTCATTGCCAGGCATCGCCGACGCCTACCGCCATGTCTTTGACCAGCTCGGTATGGCACCGATGCCCGACGCCGAAATCAAACAATTAGTAGGACCGCCAATCCAAGTTGTGCTGCACGAACAGTTTGGGTTTTCTGGAAGTGCCCTTGATGAAGGGGTAAAGATCTTCCGAGGTCATTACGGCACCCAGGGTTTGTTCAACTTCTCGATTTATGACGGTATCGACGAACTCCTCACTCGTTTGAGTGAGGCTGGATTGGTGCTGTATATCGCAACGAGCAAACTGCAAACGATGGCGACCGAGGTCGTTGCGCATGCGGGTTGGGCCCATCGGTTTGCCGAGATCGGCGGCGCCAGTATCGACGGCAGTTTGCATCTGAAAGCAGATGTCCTCCGATGGACATTGTCGAAGATGGCATCTGACATTGAACCCATAGGCATGGTGGGTGATCGGGCGGCAGACATTCACGGTGGGCGGGAAGTCGGACTGCAAAGCGTGGGCGTGACATGGGGCTATGGCGACATCACTGAACTTGAAGAGGCCGGAGCCGATCGCATTGTCGACTCTCCGCGCGAGCTGGAATCGCTGCTCGTCGAGGTTCAGGCACCTCTCCAGTGACACTGAATTCCCCAACTGGCCCTTTCGCAGCGAAGCGGCTTACGAATATCGGTCTTCTTCGTACCCGCCGGGGCGTCGTTGAGCGTGGGGCACGTACACGTAGAGATCAGCTCGACGGCGTGGTACGGGAGTCGAGTTGGGTGTGAACTCAGAGCAGACGGCGCTGGAAGCGGCAGAGACTGCGCGCCTTCGAAACGAGTTTCTCCTAAAGGTTTCACTCGTGGTCCTGGCTCTGCTCGGCGTCAACCTCGTCTTTGCCTGGGTCATCGAGTTTTACAACCACGGTCTCGTCGTGGCGAACATGTCATTTCGGGGCTTCGACCCTTCATGGATTCCGCAAGGTACGTACTTTCGCCCCGCCGTGGGTCACCACTACTTCGGGGACTTCGAGCAGTACATGGGCTACGCCACGAGCACGATTCCCCCGTATAGCTCGGCCATTGTTCATCCGGCCGCCTATGGGCCGACAGCGGTCGTACTGGTCAAGCTCTTGAACGATGCGTTTGGTTGGCCCGGTGCAGTGATTGTGTTCCTTCCACTAGCAGTGGTCTTCATATTCTGGGGATTTCTGAAGTTGTTGGGGCCCTCGTTACACACCGTGTTATTGACGCTGCTCCTCCTTATGACGAATGGGTTCGTTATCGCGTTCGACCGAGGCAACTTGCAAGTGGCGGTGGCGGCCCTGTGTATTTGGTTCTGTGTCGGTTTTCTTAACGACCGCCCCATCCTCAGTCTGGCCTGTTTGGCCTTTGCGATTACTCTGAAGCTTTACGTGGCCGTCCTCGTGCTCTTGCTGATCAAGGAGCAACGATGGCGCGAGATCCTCCAACTTGTTGGCGCAACGGCCGCGCTGTACTTGATCGGTTTTTTGGTAGTCGGTGGCAATTTGGTCCAAAGCCTTCGGAACTTCATCAGAGTGGACCTCGAATTCAGTCATTCGACCGGACACTCAAACCTGCTCACCACCGTGTCTTCAGTTTCGACGATCTACAAGTTCCTCTTTCTTGCTTGGGGGCCTCAGCATTTCAATCACTTTCGGGCTCACAGCCCAGGCTGGTACCTCCTCGTTCCCGGTCTCATCACTGCCGCTATCTGCATTGCGGTGATTTGGCTTTCTGGGAGCACCCGAGAGATTGCCCTTGTTGCGGCCCTCGCCATGATGCAACTCATCCCCCAAGGGGCGTACCCCTATGTGGATATCAATACGGCGATTGAGCTCTGTTTATTGGTGCGTTTGGCGACCGCAGCTATTGGCCCCAACCGATCCAAGTCCATTGGGGGAAATGCGCCGATCAGACGTTCCATTGTGGTTGCTTGTGTGATCATTTTGGTCGTCGGCTCGGCACCATGGGTGATGTTGTTCTATGGCAGCGCAAGGGCGTCGACCTCCGCCGCTGATCTCCTGTCGCCACTCTCCAACATGGTGGTGATATGCCTCCTCTTAATTGGTTTGCTCGTCGGTCGCTATCAAAAGGCCCCTGGGCGCCACGTCGCTTCTCGCTCGATCGAACCTTCAAATTCGGCTGAAGCGAGGCTTTAAGGCAGATTCGGCGTCGATCATGAGGTCGACCTCGTCGAGAGCGAAATGCCAATCGAGGGGCTTTCATCGGGTGAGAGCCGTGAGCCGGTCGGATCGTTCGAATGACGCTGGACCGCCATCTTTGGACCATTCCAATTGGCGAAGAAGATCATCGCTCGATTCTGGATAAGTACACTATTGAGGATCGGTAACCTCAGTCGTCCAGCTTGCGAAATGCCTTGTATTTCATGGACCCGTCGCGAACGTCAGGCAGAATCGTGCAGAAAAAGATCACGATAGTTACCTCGGCATACAACGAATCAGAGTGTGTCGACGAGTTGAGTCGACGACTCATTGCAGTGTTCGACAGCCTTCCTCAATATGATTTTGAGGCCATCGTCGTCGAGAACGGATCCAACGACGACACCTTTGAGCGCCTGGAGGCGATTCGAGCCGCAGACAGCCGGTTCAAGATTATTCAGCTCGCTCGGAACTTTCGAATGGACGGCGGAATTACGGCCGGTCTGGCTTCGGCCGACGGCGACGCTGTGGTGCTGATGGCAGCGGACTTGCAGGACTCTCCCGAAATGATCCCGAAGTTCGTAGAAAAGTGGGAAGCCGGTTACGAAAACATCTACGGCATTGTGACTGTCCGTAGAGGGACCAGTTGGCTTCGCGTCATGAACTCCCGACTCTTTTATTGGATGATCGGAAAATTGACGGGGCATCTCATTCCGGCCAACGCCAGTGACTTCCGCCTCTTGGACCGCAAGGTCTATGAGCAGGTTCGCGAGATGAATGAACGTAATCGGTTCGTTCGCGGCCTTGTGGCCTGGGTCGGGTTCCGCTCCATTGGGATTGAACACGAGCGCGAAGAGCGGTATGCGGGGTCGTCAAAGGCACCGACTGATGAGGTCGTCCAGCTGGCGATGAAGGCCACATTTGCCCACTCGCAAGTGCCCCTCATCATGATCCCGATGGTCGGAATTGGTCTGTTTATCCTGTCGATCCTCGCCCTCATCGGTCTCTCAATTAATTGGCTCATACGAGGAGTCCCGTTCCCTGGCTTTGGAACAATCGTCGCCCTCATGGTCATGCTCTTCGGCATTCTGTTTTGTTTCCTAGGTGTCATCAGTATCTATATCGGCCTGATCTATGAAGAAGTCAAGGGTCGGCCGAATTTTGTGATTCGTGAGACTTTGGGCTTTGACGTCTTAGCGACTCCATCGGTTGAGCACTCAAATGGATCGACACCGGCCGAAATCAGCCAATCCGCTGCAGTGAGGGCAGAGGTTCAGGACGACGAATGACCATCGTTGCTGATCGCGGTCAGCGGTCTCGATGTGGCGTCATCAACAGCTGACATGGCATTAGGCATCGTTTTCAGTTTGCTGGCCGCGGCACTCTTAAACGGCGGGAATATTGTTCAGAAGCGCGCCATTTCGGACCTCGATGAGGTACACGGCCGCCATGCCCTTCAGCTAGTTCGGACGTTGGCGAGTTCGCGCCTGTGGATGACTGGATTCGTGCTCTGCATCGTGGGTATCGGCGTCCAGATTATGGCGTTCGCGCTGGCGCCCATCGCCGTGGTCCAGACCATATTCAATGCTGGAATCGTGGCCCTGATCGTTGTCTCCCGCTTCCGTCTGGGCGAACGTCTTGTGAGGTTCGAGTGGATCGGACTCGGCATCGTCATTGTGTCGGTTGTGATGATGTCGTTAACGCTGAGCAGCCAATCTGGGTCCGTGGGTTTGGGCGGGTCGGAGCTCGACGTCCTGCTTGCTGTCATCCCAACGTTGCTGGTGACGGCCGCTCTCTTGGGCGTGTTTCGAAGGCGTGGTTCAGCCTTTCTTTTTGGCGCCGTAGCCGGCCTTCTCTATGGAGCCGCGGCGTTGGGGACCAAGGGATCGTCGACGCTCGTGGTCAAGCACGGCGTGATCGGCGCCGTGCCTTCTATCCTCACGTCGGTGTACCCGTATGTCTTTTTAATATTTTCAGTGCTCGGAATGTTGATCTATCAAACCGGTCTCCAGCGTTATCCGATTTCGATCATGGGGGCCATCTCGGACGTTATTTGCAGCACGTACGTCGTCATTGTTGGCACCATTGTCTTCTCGGAACCGTTGCCGAAAGATCCAGTCACGCTCTGGGTTCGTTTCGCCGGTTTTGCCGGGGTTCTGGCCGGATCGATGTTGGTGGCCTTCGGGGGTCGAAGAAGGGACCCCTTCGAAGGACCGTTTACTGAGTCAGACCTTGGGGTGGGGCCATTGCTGGTCGGGCCTTCGCCGTCGCCAGTGCGGTCACAGCCGGACGATGTCGAAGCCGAGGGTTGAGTTGGTCGATAATCACATGGTGGCCAAATCCAGCGAAGACCCAATGGCCTCGCTTGTTAGAAAATCGGTGTTTCTCACGGGCCACACTGGCTTCAAGGGCTCTTGGCTGACCCATTGGCTGCATCATCTCGGGGCACGGGTCACTGGTTATGCGCTGGATCCTCCCTCGCAACCATCACATTTCGACGTCGCCCATACGGCCGACCTGTTGCAACGCGACGTCCGGGCCGATATTCGAGACAGCGCCCGCTTGGCTGAGGCCGTTCGAACGTGTGCTCCCGACGTGGTGATCCACTTGGCCGCTCAGCCCATTGTGCGGGCCAGCCTTGAGGCGCCCCGCGAGACCTTTGACGTCAACGTTGTGGGGACGGCGTCGGTCTTAGACGCCATACGAAGCGCCGAAACACCTTGTGCCGTCATCGTCGTGACGAGCGACAAGTGTTACCGGAACGACGGCCAAAACTCGAGATTTCGAGAAGACGATCCGCTCGGCGGTCATGATCCCTACAGCGCCAGTAAGGCTGGAACTGAACTGGTGGTGGAGGCGTATCGCTCCTCATATTTTCCGTCGCATCGATTTGATGAACATGGCGTACGGCTGGCCTCGGTGAGAGCGGGCAACGTCATCGGTGGCGGTGATTGGGCCGCCGACCGAATTGTGCCCGACGCAGTTCGTGCTCTCTCTGAGGGCAAGGACCTCGTTGTCCGAAATCCTCGGTCAACCCGACCGTGGCAACACGTGTTGGAACCTCTTTCGGGGTACTTGCTGTTGGCCGCACGCCTGCTCGACGATGCCGGTTCGGGAGCCTTTGATCAGGCCTGGAACTTCGGACCGCTGGCCGAGAGTGAAGCTAGCGTCGAGGATCTGGCCACGGCGATCGTGCACGCTTGGGGATCCGGAAAATGGGTGTCAGATCAGGTCGACCCCAACGACGTCGAGGCCGCCACCCTTCGCATTGCCATCGACAAGGCCATGAACCAACTGGGCTGGCATCCACGATGGGGATTCGACGAAACGGTGCAACGAACGGTGAGCTGGTATCGAGCGTTTTACCAAGGTGATGGACCGGACGCCCACAGGTTGTCGCTTAGTGATATCGAATCGTATGAAAGCGCACCCCTCTAGCCAGTTCGATCGAGGTTGGGCCGGCCATCGGCCATAGGCCATAGGAAATCGCTGGCCACGGAAGGTAGCGATGGCGACCTTTCCTGCTCGTGACCCACTCTGCATCCATCGCCAATCCGGTCATCCGACTTCTGGGGCCACTGGATTTTGGAAACCTTCAACGACCTTTTGCGCGGAGCTGGTCGGCCGAACTGGTGGCCTACCTCCACCTTCATCCTCTGGGCGCGTCGTCGGACGTCTGGGCCACCGCGCTCTGGCCTGAGCGCCGCATGGCTCCCTCGACGCTTCACTCGATCGCCTCTGATGCCCGAGCATCTTTGGGCCGTTCGATTACCGGCGTCGATCACCTGCCTCACAGCCGGGGGAGGCTGCAACTCAATGCGACGGTGACCTCAGATTGGACACGACTTCGAGCACTGACCCAGAGCGCGGATCCGAAAGCGTGGACCAGGGCCCTGTCGCTGGTCCGGGGTCGACCCCTGCTTGGGCTGCGCAGCAGCGAGTGGGCCCTGATGGAGGGTGTGCAGACCGAAATGGAACAGGCCATCGGCCGTCTGGCCCTTCGGGCTGGTGAAGAGGCACTGGCGAGGGGAGAACCCGGACATGCCGTGTGGTCGGCCCGACAGGGTCTCCGGGCATCACCCCTCGACGAGGCCCTCTTCCGATTGCTCCTGCGAGCCGCTGATCTGGAAGGCGATCCGGCCCGGGTCGAAGGCGTCATGGGGGAGCTGGTGTGCCTTCTCAGTGACGGTCTGGCTGACCCTTCTGAGGGTTCACCGCCCCGGTGTGGACCAGCCCAGCTGGCGCTGGTCCACCCCGAGACTTCGGGCCTCTACGGGCGAATCTCACGACGGAAGAGGTGTCAGCGCGAGCCCGAGGCCAGTGGGGTACCCATCAGGCTGTAGGGTTTCGTCCCGCCATGGCCAGTAGCTCCTCAGGCAAGTCTGTCGCCCGCGCCGCCGCCACAGGTGGCGGTCGTACGTATCGCGGCCAAAGGCCTCTGAACTGGTACGCCGGACTCGCTCTTATCGTGATTCTGGGTATTGGTTCAATCGTGATTGCTCGGATCGACTACCAAAAAGGTCCGGCAACCACAGCAGCCCACTATCGGAACAACCTGGCACACCGGTTTCGCCTTCGATCTCTGCGGCACCACTGAGCCTGCGGTGGCGGCCTCGCCCTCAACGTCGAAGTCACAGATCACTACGAGCGGAAGCGGACTCATGGTGGTTGCGCCCACGACTTCGGCCTATGCCGGCAACAACGCCACGCTTGACAAGTTCGTCTCGGGCTACACCGGGATGGAACTTTCCAGCGACAACGTCAAGTACCCAGGAACCAAGCCAGTCGAGTACAAGAGCGGAGAGACCTGCCCCAAGGGAACTCCGGACGCTGGGAAGACCGGTGTCATCAGGGTTCGATACTGGAATCAACTGGCCAACCCTGTTGTGAACAAGAAGACCCATGAAGAGCAGGTCTGGCCCGCAGTTGATCAAGGCGTCTATGTCTCCGGCGATCCCTCCTCGCTAAAATTGACTGACGGCCAACTCATCACGATCGGGTTCGGGCCCCAGAGCGAATCGCTGCCGAAGCCACCCGGGACGACTATCGCCGCAGTAACCGAGGCCCTCGAGAACCCGAACGGCACGACCACCACGCTGCCCACGACGGCGACCACAGCTCCGGCCACCGGGGCCACGACGCCCACCACGGGTGCGACCGCGACGACCGCTCCGGCCAGCACAGGCACCACCACGCCAACGACTTCCCCAGCGACCACAACTACGGCGCCGACGGATACGACAACCACCACCAAGAAGTAGTGGACGCTGTTGTATTAGTCGGTGGCGAAGGGACCCGTCTTCGGCCTCTCACACTTTCCACGCCGAAGCAGATGTTGCCGATCGTGGGCCAGCCCATGATCGAGAGGGTGCTGGCGCACCTCGGACAGCACGGCATCGATCACGCCATTCTCTCCTTGGGCTATCTGCCCGACGCGTTCAAAGAGGCCTATCCCGATGGCAAGGTGGGCGGAGTACGACTGTCGTACGCGGTGGAACCCGAGCCGTTGGACACCGCGGGAGCGGTGCACTTTGCCGCAACCTACGCCGGGGTAGACGACACCTTCTTGGTCGTGAACGGCGATGTACTGACAGATATGGACATCACGACGCTGGTTCGATTCCATCGCGCCAATGCGGCTGAGGGCACGATCTCCCTTCATCCCGTTGATGACCCCTCGGCCTACGGCGTCGTACCAACGGACGAAACGGGCCGAGTCACGGCGTTTGTCGAAAAGCCCCCGCGAGACGAAGCGCCGACCAACCTCATTAACGCAGGAACGTACGTGTTGGAACCGTCGGTACTCGATCGCATTCCCGCCTCTCGACGGGTCTCAATCGAGCGTGAGACATTCCCGGCCATGGTGAAGGCCGGGCGGCTCTTTGCCTTGGCCGATGACTCCTACTGGCTCGACGCTGGGACACCGAGTGCGTATTTGGCGGCCCATCGTGATCTGGCCCAGGGCCGAAGGAACGGTCCACCCGCGCCCGGGTTGGAGCGAGGCCAAGGAGAGATCTGGACCGAGGGGAGCCCCACCCTCGATGGCGAATTGGCTGGCGCTTGCGTCGTGTTCGACGGTGCCGATGTCGCGCCAGGAGCACGGGTCGAGTCGTCGGTTCTGGGCCGCGGTGCGGTGGTCGAGAAGGGATCGACCGTGATCGACTCCGTGCTCCTCGATGGCGCTCGGGTTGCGTCCAACTCGATTGTGACTGGTTCAATCCTCGGACCCCGGTCCACCGTTGGTGAGCGGTGCGACGTACGTCCCACGTCAGTCTTGGGCACAGGTGCAGTCGTGCCTTCGGGCAGCGTTATTGACGACGAGCGGATTGCCTGAGCGCAGGAGGTATCGGACCATGCGGACGTTGGTAACCGGGGGTGCAGGATTCATCGGCTCGACGCTGGTCGATCGGCTCCTGGCCGAGGGCCATGAGGTCGATGTCGTCGATAACTTGTCGACTGGGTCGTTAGCCAATCTGGCAACGGCTCGAGCATCTGGCGGCCGGGCCTTAACCGTGCACCAACTCGATATCCGATCGCCCGACCTGGTCGCGCTCATGGCACGTCGTCGGCCCGAGGTCGTCTTCCACCTGGCGGCACAGATTGACGTGCGCGTGTCAGTTGAGCAGCCCGGATTTGATGCTGAGGTCAACGTTCTTGGATCGATCAACGTGCTTGAGGGTGCTCGGGCGGTCGGGGTCAATCGGGTGGTGTTCGCCGCCAGCGGCGGCACCCTCTATGGCGATCCCGCTCCTGAAGATCTGCCTGTCCGCGAGTCGCACGCCCATCGACCGCTTTCGCCCTATGGCGTCTCAAAGAAAGTGGTCATTGACTACCTCATGGCCTATCGAGAACTTCATTCGTTGGAGTTTGCCGCCCTGGCCTTGGGAAACGTCTATGGACCCCGTCAGGACCCGCATGGCGAAGCCGGTGTGGTGGCGATTTTCGCTGATCGGCTACTGAGCGGTACTCCAGTCACCGTCTTTGGCGACGGCGAACAGACGCGCGACTACGTCTTTGTCGATGATGTTGTCGACGCCTTTGTGCGGGCCTCCAGCCGCGGCGGTGGGTTGGTCTGCAACATCGGCACGGGCCTGGAGACATCGGTCAATCAGCTCTATGCCGCCATGGCACAAGAGGCCGGTGTCACTGACCCGCCGGTCTTTGCTCCCCTTCGGCCCGGAGAGCTCTTGCGCTCAAGCCTGGCTATTGAGCGAGCGTCTATTCAGCTGGGCTGGGCGCCGTGGACGACACTGCCTGAAGGCACACGAGCCGTCCTCGATTTCGTTCGCAACCAGCGGGCTTAGCGAACTGGGCGCCCCAGTGCGCCTTAGCGAAACAGATCTTCGCTCGGTGGGCGGATGATTTCGTCGTGCACCGATCCGGGGCGCAACCACGAGCGTGGCACGCCACGAATGATTGCAACGGGCACGTTGCGGTCCTTGCCCATCACGAGTTCAGCGGCCGAGGCCAACTCGTCGACCACGCAAACCTCAGTGGCCACAAGTTCTCGCCCGGTGGCATCGGTGGTGCCTCGGAGGTCAATGACGGCAGCAACGCCGGCGCAGCCAATGGCTACATCGGTCACACCGCGACGCCAGGCCCGCCCGAAGGTATCGGAGATGATGACGCCGACGTCCACGCCGAGTCGGCGGCCCAGGTCGGCGCGAAGGCGCCGGGCCGAACGATCGGAGTCTTTCGGCAACAGGGCGGCCGTTCCAACCGCAACGTTGGAGAGATCGACCCCAGAGTTGGCGCAGATGAAGCCGTGACGGGTTTCGGTGATGAGGAGGTCCCCACGATGGCGCAGAACTCGTACTGATTCGTCCAATACGAGGGCGGTCTTTGCCTCCGGATCCTCGGGGTCGACGGCGACGATCTGACCCTCGGCTTTGGACACGATTTTCTGCGTGACCACGACCACGTCGCCATCGAGAAGGATGGGTCCTTCTTCGACCGCCGGAGCCAGGACGGCCACGATGGCATCGGCCAGGACGTCGCCTGGGTGGATCTCGCCGAGGCCACGAATCGGCAGCAGTGTGATGCCGCCCAGGTCACCCTGATCTTCAGACACGTTTGTCCAGGCATCGCCTCACAACGGCGCTGTTAGGTCGAGCTGCCACAGCGTGAGCATACGTTGCCGCTACGCTCGGACTCTCGTGGAAGCGCTGGCCGGAGTGACCAATTGGCCTGTCGGTGTGGTTGCAGCTGGCGTCGTGGCGAGGTCGGCCGCTGATCCTCGCCGCCCCCGAGTCGCCGACACCATTGGTCCGACCGACCGTCCGTTTCTTTGGGCCTCGGTCACCAAACTCTGCACGGCCTTGGCCGTGTTGGTGGCCGTCGAAGAGGGCACGATCTCCTTTGAGACCCCAGTCGGTCCACCGGGGGCAACGGTGGCGCACCTTTTGGCGCACGCCTCAGGGATTGGACCGACCAAGACGCAGATCCTTGCTCCACCGGGCACCCGTCGGATCTACTCCAACGCCGGGTTCGATCTTCTTGGGCAGCTGGTGGCCGCTCGTTCCTCCATGAGTTTCTCGAGTTACCTGACGGCTTCTGTGCTCGATCCGCTCGGGATGACCCAGGCTCGCCTTGGTGGAGACGCCTCGCCCGCCTACGGCATGAGCGGCACGGTCAACGACCTTCTGGCGCTCGGTCGTGAATGCCTGGCCCCAACCTTGGTGGCACCCGAAACGCTGACGAAGGCGACGACCGTGGCGTTCCCGGGGCTCGTTGGGGTGCTTCCCGGATTTGGCCGGCAAGATCCCTGCGACTGGGGCCTCGGCTTTGAGTTGCGCAACGGCAAGCACCCGCACTGGACCGGCCAAGAAAACAGTCCATGGACGTTCGGCCACTTTGGCCGAGCGGGCGGCTTTCTGTGGGTTGACCCCGTGCCCGGGCTGGCCTGTGTCGTCCTCACCGATCAACCGTTCGGCCCGTGGGCCCATGAGGCCTGGCCCACCTTGTCGGATGCTGTCTTGGCTGAGTTTTCACCGCACTGAAGCTAAAGATCGTGTCCTCAGGTTCGGACCGAGTGCCGTATCTCCCCTGTTACCATCGGCGCTCGCCATGACCGTGCGTCAGATCCCCCTCGACGCCCATGCAACTGTGGTGGGAGTGCTGCGCCAGGCCGCCGAGATAAACGGCGACGTCGAGGCCTACGTTGAGCCCGCTCGCAGCGTGAATGGCAGCACCACGCCGCGCCAGTCGATGACCTTCGAGCAGTGGGATCGGGCCGCTGACGGCGTGGCGGGATGGTTAAGCGACCACGGTGTCGGTCACGGTGACGTGGTTGCCCTCGTGCTCCCGTCTTCGATTGACTACGCCATTGTCTATGCCGCCGCTCTGCGCCTCGGGGCCATCTCGAGCGGCGTCAATCCGCGCTTGGGCAAAGGAGAGTTGGCCTCAATCTTCTCGCGCTCGCGGCCCTTGGCCACCGTCATCGATCACGAGCTCGGAGTCGAACTCCCGCCGTGGGCTGGCACCGTGCTTCGTCGTGCCGACATCGCAGCCGCCAGCCAAGGACCACCGCCTGAAACGTGGCCAACGATTGACCAACACGATCCGGTGGCGGTGGTGTGGACGAGCGGCACGACCGGTCAACCCAAAGGCGCGGTCTTCGATCATGCCAATCTGAGAGCGGTGGCGGCGGGGATTGACGTGTTGAGCCAACCGGGGGATCGTCGACTTTCCCCTCTGCCGTTTGCCCATGTGGGCTACATGACCAGGGGGTGGGACGAGATTGCCCACGGCGTGACCACCGTCATTACCCCGACACCATGGAGAGCAAGCGACGCCCTCGCCATTTTGGAGACCGAAAAGATCTCCGTGGCCCAGGGCGTGCCGACACAGTGGGCGCTGGTGCTCGCCCTGCCCGAAATCGCTTCGACGGACTTCTCATCCCTTCGTATCGCCGGCACTGGGGCCGCCCGCATGAGCGCCGAGCAGGTGGCTGAACTGCGCCAGCGACTGGGCGTCCCCGTCGTTGTCCGTTACACCTCGACCGAAACATCGCTTGGCACCGGCACGCGACCCGACGACCCCGACGAAGTGGTGGCCATCACGGTGGGTCGGCCCGTCCCTGGGGTGGAACTCGAGCTCGTCGGTGACGACGGAGCGTCCGTACCGATTGATTCGGTCGGACGGGTGCGTATTCGTTCGGGCGCCACTATGCGCGGGTACTGGCGCGATGTCGATGGAGACGACGATGAAGGGCCAGCGGCCGAGGGCGCCTACGGATGGGAGCGCTATGTCGATACGGCGTTGACCCAGACGGTGCGGGACGAGGAGGGTTGGATCAGCACGGGGGACTTCGGCGCCCTCGATGGTTCGGGCAATCTGCGTTTGGTCGGTCGAGCCAACGATCTCTACATCCGAGGTGGTTATAACGTTTACCCGGCCGAGGTGGAAGAGGTTCTCGCCAGCCATGGCGCTATCGAGCAGGCCGCCGTTGTCGGCACGGCGGACGACGTGCTCGGTGAAGTCGGCGTGGCCTTCATCGTGGTCAGTGCTGGAGAAGACCCACCATCACTCTCCGAGGTCAAGGCCCTCTGCTCGCGGGCACTGGCCGACTACAAATCGCCAGACCTGCGTCGTGGCCGTTGACGCCTTGCCGCTGACCGCCATGATGAAGATCGACAAGAAGCAGCTGAGCGAGAAGGCCCGCTTGACCTGGGCAAATGCCTCAGCGGAGCCTCGTCACGGTGCAAATGTCCAGAGAGCAGATTCGACACCGAATGGTGCCGAGGGCCAAGAGCGGCCACGATGATGCCTTTCGCATGCAAGGAGGAACAATGAGCCCGACCACACGTATAGGTGAGGCAGACCCAAATCGCGGCACGGCACCAGTCACGTTCATGCCCGGGCGCTTCGATGGAAAAGTGGCGCTTGTCACCGGAGCGGGCTCCGGTATCGGACGAGCCACGGCCCGCCGCCTGGCCGCCGAAGGTGCGAGCGTGGCTTGCCTCGATGTCGTCACCGAAGCGGTCGAGACAGTTGCCAAAGAGATTCAAGCCGGTGAGGGCGTGCCCGGGGGGAAGCCTGGTTGCGCCAAGGCCTATCGGTGTGATGTCACCGACGAGAACTCGGTGAACGAAACCGTGGCGCAAGCCACCGAAGAGTTCGGCCCCATCACGGTGGTGTGCAACATCGCGGGCGTTGGTGGTTTCTCACACTCAGAGGCCCAAAGCTTGTCGGGTTGGGATCGCATCATCGCCGTCAATCTCACCGGCACCTTCTTGGTCTGCCGAGCCACCCTGCCCAACCTCTTGGAGCACGGGGGAGCCATTGTGAACACGGTGTCCACCGCCGGTGTCATCGGCCAGCCCTACTCCGCCGCCTACTGCGCCTCGAAGGGCGGGGTGCACTATCTGACGAAGGCACTCGCGGTGGAATACATGGCGAAGGGCGTGCGAGTGAACGGCATCGCGCCAGGTGGTGTTGACACGCCCATCATCCACGGTTTCGCACCGCCCGACGACGCCGATTTCAAACTGATCGAGCGCATCATGACCCCAATGGGCTACGCCTTCCCTCACGAGATCGCTGGTGCCTTTGCCTACTTGGCGTCGGAAGAGTCGGCCTACATCTCCGGCAGCGATTCTCTCGATGGATGGCGCTATATCGGCGTAGCGCTTGACGTGGGCTTTCGTGCCCTTTGTCGTGCTCGATCGGACCCAGGTATGTGTCAGGCTTGCACGGTGCCGTCCGAGCAAACTGCGCCAGCGTGACGGCAACGTCGACCGACGCCACTCGTCCTCTTCGAGTGGCGCTTGACGCCACGCCCTTGCTCGGTCAACCCACGGGCATCGGTGTCTTTTGCGCCGGTGCCATCGCTGCTCTGGCGGAAGTCCACGACATCAAGCTCCAAACTTTCGCCGTGAGTTGGCGACGACGCAACCTGGTTGATGCCAAAGTCCCAGTGGGTGTTGCCACCAAGCAGCACCCGATGCCAGCGCGGCCGTTGCATTGGTCGTGGGCCCGAAGTGACGGACCACCGCTCGAGTGGTTCGTGGGCCGCATCGATGTTGTGCACGGCACCAACTTCGTCGTGCCGCCGACGTCCAAGGCGGCATCAATCGTGTCGGTGCACGACCTCACGCCGCTCCACCATCCCGAGCTCTGCAACCCAGCCACATTGGCCTATCCCGCGTTGATACGACGGGCGGTGCGACGAGGCGCATGGATCCATGCGGACTCTGAGTTTGTGGCTGAAGAAATTGTTGCGGCCTTCACGGTAGATCCGCAACGAGTGCGAGTCGTCTATCCGGGGACGCCCGAGGTCGTCCCGGTTGGCCACGACGATGCTCGAACTCCAAGCGTCAACCACGCCTCGCTTCTGCCTGAAGGTGCAGATCGGTACGTGTTCGCCGTCGGCACAGCCGAGCCCCGTAAGGATCTTCCAGGTTTGGTCCGTGCCTTTTCTGACCTTGGCCCGAGAGCACCCAGAGCTGGCCTTGGTGCTGGCTGGACCATCGGGATGGGGGGAGGAAGCACTGAATGCGGCGATTGCAGCCGTTGGTCAAGCCGCGGCCGGACGAATCGTGCGAACCGGCTGGGTCGACGACGAGACGCTCAGTCGTCTCCTGCGTTCGGCCGCCGTGCTGGCCTATCCAAGCCTGTACGAGGGATTCGGATTCCCACCGCTCCAGGCCATGTCGGTCGGTGTTCCTGTGGTGGCCACGACGGCGGGTTCGCTGCCCGAAGTGCTGGGGGATGGTGCGATCTTGGTCACCCCTGGGGATAACGATGCTCTGGGTGCAGCACTTGGGCGAGTGCTGGGTGACAGCAACGAACAGGCGCGTCTGGCCGCACGGGGACACATCCAGGCCGGCCGGTACACCTGGAGCGGCTGTGCAGCGGGTCTGGCGGCCTTGTACCGAGACGCCGCCGCCAACGGTCGTGGCGGCCGATCATGAACGATCAGCCCGACGACGGCGCCATCCACGTCTTGGTGGCGGCCCAGCAACTGCGCCGACGAGTGCCCGGAGGCATCGGAACCTATGCCCGCGGCCTGCTGCACGGCCTCCGGGTCATTGCCGATCATGATCGAAGCGACCGCAACCGCGGCCAAGGTCGACTGGACGATGAGCCCGAGTTGTCGGTGACGGTCCTAGCCAGCGAGATTCGAGGCAAGGCGGCGCCCGACGCAACGAGCCGTGATCCACTGGCCGCTTTCGGCTGGCCCCTTCGCACCGTCAAGCTTCCGGGCCCCTTGTTGACCCGAGCTTGGGATCGACGATTGCTGGCCGCCCCCGGTGGCTTTGACGTGGTGCACTCCGTCTCCACCGCGGCTCCTCCGGTGCGTGGGAACGGGCCCAGTGGGCGCCCCACCCGCTCGACCGTCACGGTGCATGACATGGCATGGCGACAGTTCCCCGAAGCCACCACAACCCGCGGACGCGAGTGGCATGAAGCCGCGCTGCAACGAGCTTCCAAGTACGCCGACATCCTCTTGGTGCCATCACATGCGGTAGCCACTGAACTGCTGGCCACGGGGATCTCGTCTGATCGAGTCCAGATGTTTACGGTTGGGACCGACCATCTCCCGGCACCCGACGGCGCCGAGACCGCAACCTTGTTGCACCGTCTTGGCGTTGAAGGTGAGTACCTCTTGTCGGTCAGCACCCTCGAGCCGCGCAAGAACCTGCCCCGTCTCCTCTCGGCCTATGCCGCCGTACGTCGACTGCTCCCTGAACCGTGGCCACTCGTGATTGTGGGTCCCGATGGGTGGGGCGAAGCGCCCCAAGAGGCACCGGGCGTGATTTTGGCCGGGAGCGTGACCGACGGTGTCCTGGCTGGCCTCTACGAGAGAGCGAGACTCTTTGCCTACGTCCCGCTGACTGAGGGCTACGGCCTGCCGCCGGTAGAAGCCATGACCTTTGCCGTCCCGGTGGTGGCCAGTGACGGTGTGCCCAGCGTCCAGGGCCAACCCGGTGAACCAGATGCGGCCCGCATCGTTGACGCCATGAGCGTCGAGTCCATTGCCGACGGACTGCTCGAGGTGGCGACCAACGAAGCCACTCGATCGGATCTGGCCAGCCGTGGTCTGGTGGTGGCGCGCTCACGCACCTGGGGCGCCATGGCTCATCAGCATCTGGACATCTGGGCTTCGATGACCCGATGACGACCGCACCTGTGCGCGTGAGCATCGACGTCACCGCAGTGCCAGCCAATCCGGCCGGGGCCGGGCGCTACACCGTGGAGCTGGTGCACGCTCTGGCTGAACGCCAATCCATTGATCTTGTCCTCATCAGCCGACGCGACGACGAGCAACGCTGGAGTGCACTCGTCGGTGGGGGAGCGACGGTTGTCGCCGCCGCACCCAGTGCTCGACCACTGCGCTTGGCCTGGGAGCAGGTTTCTATGCACCGGCTCCTCGATTCCCTGAAGGTCGATGTCCACCATGGGCCTCACTACACGATTCCCGAGCGAGCAAAGATGCCGGTGGTGGCAACGGTGCATGACTGCACGTTCTTTGATCATCCCGAGTGGCACGAGCGCTCAAAGGTATGGCTCTTCCGTCGCGCTATTCAAAAAGCCTCGCAACGAGCCGCATCCGTCATCTGTGTCAGTGCCACAACGGCGTCACGGCTTGCTGAGGTGTGTCGCGTCACCGTCCCAGTTGTCGTGGCGCCCCACGGGGTTGACCACAGCCGCTTTCGTTCCACCGAGTCGTCACCCGGTGCCGACGACTTGGTCATGTCGAGGCTCGGTCTCACGACGGGGTCGCCAACCGTTGTCTTTGTGGGGACTCTTGAGCCTCGAAAGGGCGTCGTGCCGCTGATCAGCGTGTTCGATGGCATCGCGGCGCGCTATCCAACAGCAACGCTCGTCTTGGGCGGCCAGATGGGTTGGGGCACTGATGCAACCGAGGCCCGGTTGCGTTCGGCTGTTCATCGAGACCGGATTGTCCGTCTGGGCTATGTGCCTGATGACGCGCTCCCCGCGTTGTTGCGGCGAGCCACCGTGGTGGCCTATCCGGCTTTAGAAGAAGGATTTGGCCTCCCCGTCTTGGAAGCCATGGCTTGTGGTGCCTCCATTGTCACCACGCAGGGCACCGCCATGGCTGAGATGGCAACCGGTGTGGCCAGACTTGTGCGGCCCAACGACGTCGAGAGCCTCTCATCGGCCCTGGTCCAGGCGCTGGACCAGGACCCCGCAGGGCCCGAACGAGAGAGGGATCGAGAGGCCGGCGTCACTCGGGCCGAGGGGTATACCTGGGCCGCCAGTGCCACCGTGCACATCGGGGCCTACTACCGAGCGGCCGG
This sequence comes from uncultured Acidimicrobiaceae bacterium, assembly GCA_963803215.1. Taxonomy (GTDB): domain Bacteria; phylum Actinomycetota; class Acidimicrobiia; order Acidimicrobiales; family RAAP-2; genus CAWDLP01. The sequence continues at coordinate 70,897 of CAWDLP010000015.1, read as the reverse complement.
GCGTTCGGTCCCTCCGGAGACGGCCTAAGGTTCCGTCGTGCGCGGATTGATCACTGGTGGGAAGGGATTCGTCGGCCATTGGCTGGCTCAGCACCTTGAGGCCGAAGGCGACGACGTGGTGGCCATCGACATGGAGACCGATGTCGCCGATGGTGCGGCCCTGGCACCCGTGGTGGCGGAGGCCAACCCCGATGCCATCTATCACTTGGCCGCCATGACCCACGTGGGCGAGAGCTGGGATAGGCCGAGCCAGGTTCTCCGGGTCAACGTTCTTGGTACCGCAGAAGTACTCGCAGCAGCGCGGGCCTTGCCGCGGTCACCAACAGTGTTGGTCATCAGTTCAGCCGAGGTTTACGGCATTGTCCGGCCCGATCAACTACCCATCAGTGAATCCGTCGTACCGGCACCGGCAACGCCCTATGCGGCCAGCAAGCTGGCGGCTGAGGCCGTGGCTCTGCAGGGATACCGCGGCTACGGCCAACCGGTCATCGTGGTTCGCCCCTTCAACCACGTCGGACCGGGCCAGGCCCCCAACTTCGCGGTCTCAGCTCTGGCCAAACGCATCGTGGACGCTCGTCGAAGCGGCCAGCGCAGCCTCAGCGTGGGGACCCTCACAACTCGACGAGACTTCACCGACGTGCGAGATGTTGTGCAGGGCTACCGCCTCCTGGTCGAAAAGGGCCAACGCGGCGAGATCTTCAACATCTGCTCGGGCAAAGACGTGTCGATTGCCGAGATTGCCGCTCGGCTGTTGGCCCTGGCTGATGTGGATTTGGAACTCATCCCCGATCCCGACCTCATCCGACCGGTCGATCTTCCCGTCTTGCGGGGGGATCTCTCCAAACTGACGGACGCCACAGGGTGGCAACCCAAGATCCCGCTCGACGACACGCTGCGCGACGTCTTGGCCTACTGGGACGGCCAGTAGCGCTGGGCTCACGCTCGGCTAGTGCTTGTCGACCGTTTCGGGTGTGATGCCGTCGTGGGTCAACATGCGCCGCAGATCCACGATCTGCTCTTCGCTCAGGTCACGGCTTTTGGTGGCGTCGAAGGTGTACGTCTCTTCCCCCAGCGTGATGGTGTAACGATTTTTGTGCGTTTCGGTCACTGACCCCACCCGCTGGAGCAATGAGATCACGTCATGCCACTGGATGTTGTGGCTGGCCGGATGACGAAAGAGCCGATCAACCGTGACCCGGTGATGTCCGTCGAGTTTCTTCCCGTCGCTCATGGCGCTCCTTTGATGACTTGGTCAACCTTAGGCCGCCAAGCCATCGAGGTCGCAGGCGACCCGTAGGCCTGACCGTTCGATGGCGCGGGGACGCTTGGCCCACGTCGCGACGAACGACCTGCCAGAGTGCGGCAGGTCGTTCGTCGATGATGCGAAATGATGATGCGAAATGGGGGTGCCTCGATCAGGCCGGTACGACCATCTCGCGAATCTGGGAGTGCACGACACGAACTTGGACGTGACTCTTCTTGGCCAGGTCGCGAGCGGCGGTGGGAAGTTGCTCTTCCAAGGGCTCGAGCGTGGACTCGACGAACTGGAAGGCCGTCTCGACCAGCTCGTCCAGTTGCTTCACGCCGCGCAGGGCGCCAGCACGGATCTCTTCGACTCGGTCATCGAAGGAGAGGTCCTTTGCGAACTTGTTCTTGAGCTCAACCCGCTGCACTTGGACCTTTTGGAGGCCAAGGACACCAAGTCCGACGGCGACGTAGGCCGCGTCCCGTGCGGCATCGGTGATGACGTTCACGTGTAAATCGTTTAGCTCTGGCATGTGATGTGCTCCTATCAGTTGGTTCTGAGGGCGGTCCGACGCCACCGGGCGTCGGTTCCACCGCGTGGTAGATCTCGTGCTACTGCCAACCATTGTATACGTACTGTTAAACAGTTGCAAGCACCCCAGTAAGCACTGGGAAACGGTCCATTCGCACCGTGGCGCGTCCAGTCGGGTTGTAGCCTCGTGCCCTGGTGACCTCTCCGACCACTGATCTCGACCGGTCCTTTGGGGAGCCCCACGACACACGATCCGACGGTGGAATGTCCGCCAATGCCCGCGGCATGAGACCGGGTGGCCTTGGCTGGCTTGGGGTGCAAGAAACCGGTCGTGAGCTGGGAGAAGACATGTGGAGACTTCGCCCACATCGGGCGATTCGCCCCACTGACGGTTGATCAGTGAGCGAAGCCAGAGCGCCGTCGGTCGTGGCCGTCGTCGTGACCAGAGACCCCGGTCCGAGCTTTGACGCCACGCTGGCCGCTTTGGCGGCCCAGGACTACGAAGAACTGGCCATCTTGGTCATGGTTTCAGGCGGGGCCGAGGTGCCGATCGAGCGGGTGGCCCGTCACGCTCCCGAGGCCTTTGTCCGTCGCTTGGAAGACGATCACGGCTTCGGCTCAGCCGTGAACGAGGTCTTGGGCATGGTCGATGGGGCCGCGTACTTTCTTCTCTGTCACGACGACATCGCGCCTGATCCGAGTGCGTTGCACATCTTGGTGGAGGAGTCGTTCCGATCCAACGCTGGCGTGGTCTCGCCGAAATTTGTCCGATGGGATGACCCCGAAGTCCTCCTTCACGTTGGCATGCGCGCCGACAAAGCGGGTGCCGTCTCAGAGCGGGTGGATGAAGGCGAGGTCGACCACGGCCAGCACGATGCGGTGCGCGACATCTTCGTCGCGCCCGGCGGATGCACCCTGGTTCGAGCCGACCTCTTTCGAGAGCTCGGTGGCTACGACGGCGCCATGGTGGCCATGGCGGAAGATCTGGACCTTTGTTGGCGGGCCCAAATCGCTGGGGCCCGGGTTGTCGTCGCACCCGACGCCAGAGTGCGGCACTTAGAGCTTGTGGCTGCTGGTCTGCGTGACGTGGCTCCCCCCAGTGATGGGAGCGAACCGCCCACCTTGCAAGAGCTCCAACGCCGTCACGAGTTACGAGCCGTCCTCAAGTGCTACTCAACCTTCCACCTGATCCGAGTCCTTATTCAGATTGTGTTTTTGAACGTGGGCGAATATTTCGTCTCACTGATTGGTGGTGAACCAAGTCGGGCCAAAGCGGTCTCTGGTTCATGGCGCTGGAACCTCCATCGAGTGGGAGAGATCCGCCTTCTCCGCAAGCAAGTAAAGGCCCATCGCACCTTCCCTGACTCAGAAGTTCGAAAGCTGCAAGTGCGGGGCAGCGGACGGCTCACGGCCTACCTCTCTGCGGTGACCCATGAAGGCTTTGACGCCGCCCATAGCCGGACCGCAACAGAAGAAGGAGAGATAGCCGCCCGAGAACGCGCTCGATGAGCCAGAGCTCACGGGCAGTGTCGGGTTGGCCTTTTCAGAGGACGCCGACTTTGACGATCTCGATGACCTAGGCCATCGATCTGGTCGCGACCGACATGGGCGTCGCCGCCGGCGACCGGCTTTCTCGTCCGGACGCTCGCGGACGGCCGCGTGGATTGTCGTCGCCATCGTCTTGGCCTTTGGAACCCGCGACCTGTTCTTCGGCAGCTTCCCCCTGGTGGGTCAGCTCGCTCCTCTGACAAGTTGGACCGCGACTTGGCACCACTTCTTCTCGGGCTGGCAGCCCGCTGGCGTCGGCACCACCGCCCCCGCCACTCCTGCCTTCGGATTCTTAGGGGTGATCGGCACGGTGTTTCTCGGTGCCATGGGCGCGGTGCAAAAGGTGTTGGTGCTCGGATGCATCCCGCTCGGCGCCTGGGGAGTCTTTCGCCTGCTGCGGGTCATCGCCACGCCAAGGGGTCGCCTGGTCGGGACCATCTCGTATCTGGGCCTGCCGCTGGCTTATAACGCCTTGGGACTTGGGCAGTGGGGCGGTTTGGTGGCCTATGCCGCCATGCCGTTCATTATCTCGCGACTCGCTCGGGCCACTGGGCTGGCACCGTTTGCTCCACCGTCCGGTGACGGAGCCGTGGCCCCGAGGTGGCAAGCCACCGTCGTTGGTCAGATGCTCATTTTGGGCGTCATCGAGTCGGTGGCCGTGGCCTTCGCACCGGCCGTCGCCATCGTGGTCGTGACGAGCGCGGCCGCGATCGTCCTCGGCTCGGCCGTCATGGGAAGAGTCGAAGGTTCGGTTCGTGCTTTGACGGTGGCGCTCGGCGCCACGGGCGTCACTGTTGTGCTCTGTGGTCCTTGGGTGCTGGGCACGCTCTTGGCCGGTTCAAAGGCGATCGGCGTCTTTGGTCTGCCTTCGGCGCCCAGTGCAGCTCTTTCATGGGGTGACATCGTGCGGTTTGCCAACGGTCCCATTGGCAACTCACCGCTGTCCTGGTTCCTCATTGCGGCCGCCCTTTTGCCACTGTTGATCGGCGGTTCCTACCGTCTGGCCTGGGCCGGTCGCCTGTGGTCCATCGCGTTGGTGTCGTGGGTCTTGGCTCTGGTGACCTCTCGAGGTTGGACCGGAGCCTTTGCCCCGTCCCTCGACGTCCTGTTGGCCCCAGCCGCCGTTGCCGTCGCTGTATGTATTGGCCTCGGACTGTCAGCTTTTGAAGCGGACTTGAGTGGGTACGAGTTCGGATGGCGCCAGGTCGTGAGCGGCTTGGCCGTCGTGACTGCGGTGGCAGGCCTTCTCCCCGTCGTGGCCGAAACGGTCTCGGGCAGCTGGGGACTCCCATCCACCGGCTACGCCGAGCCCCTCAACTTCATGACGGGGAGTGCACACCAAGGGGCCTATCGGGTGTTATGGCTGGGCGATCCACGAACCATGCCACTGGGCGGTTGGTCGATTGAAAAAGGTCTGGCCTACGCCACGTCGGAAAGTGGGATGCCGACGGTCGTCCAGACCTGGGCCCCGGCTGGACCAGGTCCGGCCGACGACTTAGGCCAGGCCGTGGCGTTGGCTCAGAGTCATGGGACGGTCCACCTCGGTCGACTGCTCGTGCCGGCTGGGGTGCGCTATGTCATCGTGCTTGGGACCTTTGCGCCATCGGCCAGTGGACTTCAGACGGCACGCTCGTTTCCTCCGCCCGTCGGCCTCAACCAGGCCCTCTTGGACCAGCAGGACCTTCGGGTTGTGCCCGGGGGCGAAGGCTTCACCATCTACGAGAACGCCGACTACGTCCCGCAGCGAGCCGCACGCAGTGGTCCAGCGGTGACGACGACCTCACCGTGGCCTTCGCTCAGCGACCTGGCCGGTTGGAAACCGATCCTGCTTGGACCAACGGGTGCCCACTCGTATCAAGGGACCCTGACCGGGGGCACGGTCGTGGCCTCGTATGCGCCGGGTGGAAGTTGGACGCTGGACGTCGGCGGTCATGGGTACTCGTCGACATCGGCCTACGGCTGGGCGGCCCAGTTCCCCAACACCAAAGCGGGGACGGCCACGCTCTCGGTCAACGCCCCGTGGTTCGTTCCTCTGTCGGTCCTGGGCGAAGTTTTGCTGTGGCTCGCCATTGCGGGCGCCCTCATTGGTCGACGGCGCGCCCTCGACTGGTGGTGGCAACCACTGGCCCGACGCCGGCGGCGTCGATCGACGTCATCTGACCGTCACGATCAGACCGACGTGCACAGTGCCGCGCTCGACCAAGGTGCGAGCGCGCAGGGAGCGGACCAATGAGCCCGACCTCGCCCACACACGCCGCTCACCGCTCGAACCGTCCTGGTCCCTCCGTCGGCCGCTTTGGCATCTTGTTGCTCGTCGTCCTCGTCCTCGTCGGCGTCGGTCTCATTGATCATTTCGCCACCGTGCCCACTCGTGGCAGCACGCCCCCAATGGCGGCGGCCGAGACGGTCGGCACCGGTGCGGAGTCCTCGTCGTGGTACTGCACCTCAAGCACCATTGGCGCCAAGGGTCTGGCCAACGGCACCGTCTACGCCACCAACACCGGGTCACGCACGGTGGTCGGGTCTATGACGTCGGTCTCTGACTCCGGCGCCACCCAAACGACCGCGCTCACGGTGCCAGCTCGGACCCAGATAGCGGCTGTTCCATCGGCGCCCTTGGCCTCGGGATCATGGTCGGCCGAGACCCTCGAATTCGACGGTGGAGGCATCACGGTCACTCAGGCGGTCAGCGGACCAAACGGGTGGGCCGTCGCTCCATGCGCCAGCGATTCAGCGGAACAGTGGATATTTGCCGCTGGATCAACCTCGGCCAACAACAACACCTTCATTGCGCTCTACAACCCGACGCCCACCCCCGATGTGGTGGACATGACCTTCGTCACGCCCGCTGGGGTCGTCCACCCGGCTGACTTCGAGGGCTTGGAGATCAGCCCGGGGCAGCTCCAGGTTGAAGGAATTGGTACCTACGTTCAGGACCAGTCCGACGTGTCGACCATCGTTGCAACCCGAGCCGGCCGGGTGGTGGCGGGCCAGCTTCAAGTCATCTCCGATCACGGCGTCAACGGTTTGGCGCTGAGCCAGGGCCAACCTGGTCCAGAGCCCCGCTGGGATATGCCGAGTTCGTCGGATCTGCAAGGCGGACGCACAACATTCTCCATTTTGAATCCGACGGGTCGTACCGAACGGGTCACGGCGCAAGCCCATCTGGCCAGCGGCTCTCCGGCCGCCTTTGTCCACCTCGTGGCACCAAACAGCACATGGGTCCTGGACGCCAACGAACAGACGCGTATCCCCCTCAACGCTTCGTACGCCCTGACGGTGTCGGCCGTCGGGGGACCCGGTGTCGTGGTTGACCGCACCGTCAGTGCGCCGGCCGCGGCCCCCGCTCCTCAGGCCGGAATCGCTTCGTCCCTTGGGGTGCTTACTTCAACGACGGTGTCACGAGACTGGGTCATCCCGGCTCCGGGTACCAAAGCGGTGCCGGCCACGGCGGGAGCGGCCCCTTACGATTTGAGTCTCTTCAATCCGTCGAACGGGACCGTCACCTTCACGCTGCGTTCAATGACACCACAAGGCTTGGTCACGATCCTGACCCAGCGTCTGATGGCCCAAGGCTTCACGTCGATTCCCGAACCGCAGCTCACCGCGGCCTCGCCGTACCCCATTGTGGCTAGCGCCAACGGACCACTCGCCCTCTTGGAAGACCTCGTCCCCGCGGGAGCAGACGGCGCGGTGACCATGCCGGGGATTCCGCTCAAATAAGAGGGACACAGGGGCAGCTCGATCGAGTGCGATCCGAGTTGATTTCAGAGTCACTGGCGTTTGCCAGCTCGCCATGAGGGGCACGAAGGCTCATGTTCTCCTTATGTCAGCTTTGCAGTCCGATGCCTCGTTTTGGGGTCAGCGAGTGATGTTTGGTGAGTTGGTCGCTGGGCCTGGGAGCCACGGCGACGGCCCACACCACGGCCGCAATGCGGTGTGCGTCGATCACAACTACACCCGGATGTATCTCGACGTAGTGCACTGGGCTGATCGGCATCAGAAGCGGCGCCGCAGATTAGAAGCCAAGGCCGCCAGGTCCCGGACGCGTGGTTGAGTTGTGCGACCTTCGTTAGCCACCGCGCCAGCCAGTGCCCCAGTCCGACCCTCCTAAGCAACATCCATGGCGGCTGAAAGCAAGGCACCGGTACAGCTCATGAAGGATCGAATTGCTCTCACCTTCACAGACCCCATAGACGCTTTTGCAGTTTGGCTGGCTGCCATTTTAGCTGACACCCAAGTGGTACGGCATCTCGACGGACACCATGGGCCGGGGGGTAAAGGGCCTCAAGCGTCGCGGTTTGGTCGCCGTCGACAAGACCTTTAAGAAGGCACCGTTGTCGGCCGTGGGCTACACGGCCGAGCACCGCTACACCCTGCAGGAGCCCTTTGGACCAGTGGGACGTGCCGCCAAGTCCTTTGACCCGCGAAGAGCAGTCCAGCGTGAAGGCCGTCATGGATGAATCAGTCCGGGTCGTCGAGGGCCATGAAGCGTATGTGGTCGCTGGCGTGGTCTTGATCCCATATGACGATGAGATCGAGGCCGCTCTAAGCAAGGTAATTGACGTTCCAAGCCGAGAACGCCCCTTCCATTGGACCGAGGAAGGTCCTGAAGCGCGTGAGCGAATTATCGACTGCATGATGACGATCGGGGCAGTCGCGAAGGTGGTTGTTCACCACCCAACCTCCCGACAAGGACACGAGCGGGCAAGGCGGGACGCCTTCAACGTGGTAGTTCCTTTTGTAATTGCCGAAGAGGCTGAGGAACTTCTTATCGAAGCCCGTACTGATCGTCAGAACGGTTTAGACCGAGCGACGGTGGTGACCATCCTCGAAGGGCACCCCTCATCGCCGCGGCTCGTTTATGGCTGGGGCGGCAAAGACAACAGCGCCTTGTGGCTACCTGACGCCATTTGCGGCGCCACCGGAGAGATGCTCGACGGCAGTAACGACCTTTGGTACAAGAAGCTCATACAAGGGGGCGTGATGGACCCGCCTCAGTACATTACGGGTTCGGGAAATGGCCGGAGAATTGCGTAAGCCCCGGTTCCCATTCTAGGCGGTGCTCTAAAAAGAACACCCTCGAACTGGACCTCCGGGACCTGCGACTACCCGTCCGAATAGTACGGGGGGGCACGCTCATTATGACCTAAAAGTGTTGCCTGTTGTCAACTACCCCTTTTCACGGCTGAACGCTGAAGCCGATACCTGTTGTAGCCGTTGAGCTCCGATATCTGACATTCGACCCAGGCCTCCGAGGCCCGGTACCGTCGAAAGCGGAGATCCTGCCGAGGTTACCGGCGTCCCAATAACGTTTGTTTATTGGACACCGAAGTGGCCTTGTCCGGAATCAGTCCTGGCCGAGATCCAGTTGTCTAATAACTCGTTTGTGAATCAATGTCCAATCAGAGGGGTTTCAGTACAGTGCAATACGGCTCTTTTCGGATACGCCCGCGTCAGCACGCTTGATCAAGACCCGCGCCTTCAACACGACGCCCTCGATTCCGCCGGATGCGAACGAATCTGGACTGATGTGGCGAGTGGGTCGCTTGATCAGCGCCCCGAGTTGGCGAATCTCGTCAGCCACCTGAGCGCAGGGGACGTTGTAGTGGTATGGCGGCTCGATCGCTTGGGTCGTTCGATCCGCCACCTCATCCAAACCATGGGGAGCTTCGACGCCGATGGCGTTCAGTTTCGTTCGCTCACCGAGGGCATCGACACGACCACACCGACAGGTCGCTTGGTATTCCACATGTTCGCTGCATTGGCAGAGTTTGAACGCGATCTAATCCGAGAGCGCACCATGGCGGGATTGGCGGCGGCTCGCGCTCGAGGCCGAATGGGTGGGCGGCCCCGGCGCATGACACCGGACAAAGTCCGCATTGCACGCGAGATGTACGACAGTCGGGAGTACACCATGGCTGCAATTGCGAAGACGCTTGAAGTGAGTCGGTCAACCCTCTACCTCTATCTGAAGCCGAGCACCAATATCCCCGAGGGCGAGAAGCACGGAACGAAGTGATCACTGAGAACCCAGTCTGCACGGAACACATATTTGGGTCTTGGAGTTGACAAATAGGAGTTGCCGCATCACACTGCACCACGAGTTGAAGTTTTTAAGAGAATGTTAAGAAACCGCGGGCGGGGGGCACGTTGAAACTCTTAGGTGCATCTTTCTTGTTACTTAATGGCATCTAACCGATCGTTGTCTTCAATGCATCATCGCCGAGTCGGTCGCAGGTCAATGGCGATAGTCGCCACCCTTTTCCTCGCCGCGCTGCTGGCGGTCGTTGGAAGCGAACTGCCGACTACACCGAAAACGTCCGTGACCGGTCACCTAGCTGATTTCACCTACGGTCAGGGTTACACCATGATCGGTGCCGACGGCGGTGTCTTCACCTACGGCGCCAATAACAATGAGGGGTCACTTCCCTTGAAACACGTGACCCCGAGTGCTCCCATTATCGGAGCGTCGCTCACATCTAACGGCGCCGGCTACTGGGAGGTCGGCTCGGACGGCGGCGTGTACGCCTTTGGCAGCAATGCACCGTTTTTGGGATCGCTTCCAGGTGACGGAATCACCGTGTCGAACATCGTTGGGATCGTGGGCACGTATGACAATCTCGGTTACTGGCTCGCCGGAGCGAACGGCGCGGTCTACGCCTTCGGCGATGCTTTCTATGAAGGTTCTCGATACGGCACGACGCTTCCACAGCCAATCGTGGCCATCGCTCCGTCGCACGGTGGTGCTGGTTACTTCCTCGTTGGCAAAGACGGCAGCGTCTACGCCTTCGGTGATGCCACTTCATATGGGGGGTTACCGGGGTCGGGGATAACCGTGACGAACATCGTCGATATGGCGGTCACCCCAGACGGCGCTGGCTATTGGATCGTTGGCAGCGACGGGGTCGTCTACTGCTATGGGGATGCCCAGAATGACGGCTCGATGGGCGGCACGGCGCTTTTCAATCCCATTGTTGGTATCTTGCCGACGCCTGATGGTCAGGGTTACTGGCTCGTCGGCAACGACGGCGGCCTGTTCACGTTCGGTGACGCCTACTTTCAAAACGCGCTGAGTGGCACCACTCTCAACCAACCAGTTGTGGGATTCGCCGAAGCGAATGTCCCGACCGGCCCGACTTCCCACGCCGGCGAAGGTTTCTGGCTCGCGGGCAAGAACGGCACGACCTACGGATTCGGCGTATCGACTTACAGCCCATATACCCCTGTGACACCGATCGATGGCATTGCTCGGACCCCGGATTCGGGCGGCTACTGGACGACGGACACCAGAGGCGACGTCTATACCTTTGGCGATGCAGGTTTCCACGGCTCATTGCCGGGCGACGGCATCACGGCGACGGTGCCCGGTATCGCGGCCACTCACTCTGGATCCGGCTACTGGCTAACCGATATCCACGGCGGTGTCTACGCCTTTGGCAACGCAACCTTCTACAACTCTTTGCCCGGACTCAACGTGTCTGTCTCTGACATCGTAGGTATTGCCAGCACGCCGTCGGATGGGGGCTACTGGCTCGTGGGCGCCGACGGCGGAGTCTTCGCCTTCGGCAACGCCGTGGGACATGGGTCGTTACCAGGCAGCGGTATTTCCGTCTCGAACGTCGTTGGGTTTACGCCGACGTTGGATGGTGGGGGATATTGGATGGTGGGCGCCGACGGCGCGGTCTATGGCTACGGTGATGACACCATACGGGGCTCCATCTACACCTACGGCGGTTCGGCGACCCAGGTGACCGGAGGTTCAGCCATCGGGCTGGTTGTCCCGGCTGATGGCCAGGGCTATTGGATCCCCACCAGCAACGGCTATGTGTGCACCTTTGGGACCGTGCCGACCGATGATTTGGCCACGGGCTATGCCGGCTTCGGCTTCGGATTCTTTGGCGACGCCTGCTACTTGAGCGCATATGGAGTTTCCCTTGGCGGCATGGTCGCCTCGGGAAACGGATAGGGGGGTCATGCACCGATTAAGCGGTGGCCAAACAGTGGTTGGTGTATGTCTCGGCTTAACCATGTTTTTAGCTGGATTCGTCGGTTTGGCGGGTGCAAGTGGCGCCGTACTGCCGCATAGTGCAGGTGAGGGCTACACAATGGCGGGGTCGGACGGAGGAGTGTTTGCCTACGGTAACTCCAACTTCTTCGGGTCACAGACCGGGCAGGGTTTGTCATCCTTCGTCGGCCTCGCCATGACCCCCGACGGACTCGGTTATTGGATGGTGACCACAGCGGGCGCTGTCTACACCTCCGGCGATGCCCAGTACGAAGGCGGGGAAAACCTGCCAAACAAAACCATCGTCGGCATTGCCGCTGGCACCAACGATTCTACCTATTGGCTGGTCGGCTCGGACGGCGGCATTTACGCCTTCGGCGGTATTCCCTTTTACGGATCAATGGGCGGCCAGACGATCAATAAGCCGATTGTCGGCATGGCGACGACCTCGGACCGCCTCGGCTACTGGTTAGTTGGAGCAGACGGGGGGATCTACAACTTTGGCGATGCCCCGCTGACCGGATCTCTGCCCGGCATCCCCATCACTGTCTCCAATATCGCCGGTATCGCCGACGTGCCAGGGAGTATTTCCAGCTACTGGCTGGTTGGCTCTAACGGGGCCGTCTATTCCTTCGGCAGTGCGCAGTTCTTTGGTTCCTTAGGAGGTGGTACCACCGGCAACGTTGTCGCCATGACACCCACGCCCAGCGGGCAGGGCTACTGGCTGGTCAGGCCTACCGGCCAGTTGTTGAGTTTTGGCGACGCGGCATACCTCGGTTCACCTGAAGGCACCGTCACTGACATCGTCGGGCTCGTGCCGTGAGCCCTGCATCGAAGCCGTCTCCTGAAAGCAATGGATCGATTGATCCTGATAGTCAGAGTGTTGACAGTGCCACTTCCTTCACCCCCGGGCGAGGGAAGCATGCAAAACGATTTCTTCTATTCGGTGCCCTCGTGGTTGCTCTGGTCCTCATTGCCAGCACGCTCGGCCCCGACGTTGTAAAGGCGGTATCAGCCGCCATAGGCGGAACCAGTTCGCCGACCTCAACCACGACGACGACCTCCGGATCGATATCGTCGAGTGGCGGCGGGGCTAGTTCAGGTGGTGGTGGCAGCGGTTCAACGCTCTCCAATCAGCCCACCGAACCATCGGCCCCCGTGGTGGTGTCGGGCGGCGGTCACTCACCAGGCCATGGGGCCTTCAACGACGTCACATGTATCAGTGACACGGCCTGTTTTGCCGTCGGCGCCGATGGCTTCAATGTTGGAGTTGTGGCTAGCTCCACCGATGGGGGCAGTACGTGGAGCAGTGACACCGTGCCGAATGCCCCGCCCCTCCAAGCCATCAGCTGTGCCAGTGCCAACCAGTGCGTAGCTGTTGGTCAAGGAGCGATTCTGGCCACCAAAGACGGCGGAAACAGTTGGTACACGCGGACCGTACCGTCGGCCAACACCACGCTGCTCGGCGTGAACTGCTCAAGCTCGGGCAGCTGTTTGGCTGCCGGGGTCACGCCGCCCGCCGTCTCTGGCCCTTACGCCGGAGCCCTGATGCGGTCCACTGACTCAGGCCAGACCTGGTCGTCCGTTGCGCTTCCGCCCAGCGTTGGTGGCCTAGGAGCTGTGGCTTGTCCGACGGCCACGACCTGTTTCGCCGTCGGGGCCACGATGCTTGTCTCAAACGACGGTGGGAAAACCTGGTCTCATGCCACGGTGGCTGGGGGTATCGAAGGACTCACCTCGATCAGCTGCTCCAGTTCCCTTAACTGTCTGGCCCTTGGGCCGAATCCTGGCGGAATCAACGACCCGACCTTGCCGGCCCTGGCCGTGGCGACCGCTGACGGTGGTCTGACCTGGACCCAAGTGACGCTTCCGTCATCCACGTCGTCGGTCGACAAGGTGTCTTGTACGTCGATGTCCTGTAACGCCTTTGGGGTCAATCCAACCGGGGGTGCGGCTCCCTTTCTGGCCACGACCGACAGCGGCACGACGTGGTCTACGCCCTCCCCCCCAGCCACCCTGACTGCCATCACCGGCGTTTCGTGCAGCGCCGCGGTATCGAACAACTGTGTCGCCGTTGGTGTCAACGGTGGACAGCCCGAAGTTGCCACTACCAGCAACGGTGCCTCATGGCAGCATCAAGCAATGCCAATGAACAACGTCGTCGGTCCTGACGCCGTCAACACCAATTAGTCGTGTACCAAATGAGGAGGCACACGATGACGGGGGATCGGGGGCGGCGGCGAGGCGGGTGGGTCTCGTTGATCCTGTCTTTGTTTGTGGCCGCGAGCATGTTGGTGGCTGTGGTCGACGGACCGACAAGTGGGCCACACGGCGGCGTGTCGATCCCGGGGATATCGCTCGTCGACCTCCCTGGCACATTCGCCAACTACCAGCCGGGGGAACTCTACGGCGGCGGAAGCCCGACCGAGACGTGCTTCACCTGCATGGCAAGCGCGGCTGATGGCGGTACCACTTCAGACAGTGCCGATCCGTCGAACGATGTGGACACCGGGACGGGGGACTACTCCAAGTCGATCACGCTCTTTGACGACAAGGGCATCGGGGCCGACATGTCGCTCGACTTGACCTACGACGCTCAGCTGGCGCAAGCACAACTGAAGGCCACGCCGCCGCTTACCTACGCCGGCGCCTATGGCTGGGGCTGGTCGGACAATCTCACGACCTCTCTCGTGAACACGAACGGCTACGTGACGCTGAACCAGGAAAACGGGGCACAAGTGACGTTCACTCCTCCCGTTGGTGACGGTTGTCCGCTCGGGGACTATCAGGCCATTCAGAAGTACACCATCAAGCAGAGTTCATTGGCGTTCTGCGCGCCATTACGACAAGACGCTCAGGTCGGGGACTTTCCCGCCTACGGGGCCTGGCAGGTTCAAGAGAACGGGGGCACGACGGACAACGTCTACAACGTTTTCGGGCAACTGGTCTCTGTCGGGAACGACGTAAACACGGCGTTTGACACCATTGCGTATGGCGTAACGCCAACTTCCACGTCTACCACTTGTCCGAGCAGCGACGGTGAGGCGTCGTGCATTGTGGAGACAGATACGGGTGGCGGCACGGTTCCCTCCGGCACCCGGTTCATCTCGAAGGAGGTCTCGTCGGCCGGCATCATCACGAATGTCATTGACCCGGCCGGCAACAAGTTCGTCTTCGGCCAGGACTCGACCAACGATCTCACCTCCGTGACCGATAAGTCGGTGTCTACCACCAGCCCCGCATGGCAGTTCTCCTACACAACGTCGTCGGCGTCTCCCTATAACCACGACATGGCAACCGTTGCAAACGCCGACAGTGACGAGGAGACGATTGTCTACGACTCACAGGGAAGGGTTCAATCGTCGCAGGATCAGCAAGACAACTACAATGTCACCTACGGCTACCTAAATAACTGCGGCGCTTGTCTAGGTACAGCATCCGTGGCCCAAGATCAGATGACCACTGTCACCTACCCCGTCGCGGGCAACGGGGTAGCGCACTACGACGTCAATCATTACTTCGATGGGCTGTTGACCGGGTCATCGTTCGGTAGCCCTAGCACCAACGATCCGGACTATCTGACCTGGACCTACAACTATAATTTCCCGACCCCATCCAACCAGAATGGCCCGACGATTGAAACCGTCGTTCACCCTGGGGCAGCCAATTCCACCACGAGCTCGCGACTGGTCTACGACTCGATCGGCAATGTCCAAGTATCGACCGACGTGGCTGGCAACACCACCACGACCATGTACAACGACACCGGCGGTAATGACCTTTCAGAACTCTGCTGGACGGCCCTGCCAGGTGTGGCAACGCCGGCGTCGTCGTCATGCAAGAATCCCCCCGCGGGCTCGACTAGCTACACCTACGACGCGTATGGCCATGAGCTGACCTCAACTGACCCGCTGGGCTATGTCACCAGAAGTAACTACTGGACCACAACGGGGCTTCTGTGCTGGACCGCGCCGCCAACCGTGACAGCGACCGGTGGCACGTGCAACGGAAGCGGCGTGGTCGCCAGCGCGCCTACGGCCGCCCCAGCGGGCCTGGCCGGTGCACCTGTTGGCTCCACCTTCTACGAATACGACCGGAACGGCAGCCCGGTTTTCACCGACGTGGCTGCGGCAACTGCTGTGTCTCAGTTGACCACGAACTGGTACGGCAATAGTCCTGCCGACGAGCTGGCCTGGACTGTGCCGCCACAAGGCCAGGGCAGCACGCTGGGGAGTACCAATCCCTTTGCCACCGACTTTATCTACTACAACGCGCTGGCTGAACCGACATACGAAACGGGCCCCGATAACCAACTCACCACAATGACGTATGACAATCTGGGGTTGAAGTTGACTGATTCCACCAACGCTGGCGTTACATCGACGGCCTACGATTTCGACGGTCGCGTATCGTGGACCTACCAGGCTGCTACTGCGTATCCCACCAACGCTGGGTCCCCGCCGCCGCGCTCAACTTCGGGGGCACTCACTACCTACCAATACCTTCCTGGGACCGACACACCTGAGGCTGTGACTGACCCCGATGGTTATACGACGACGTCCTACTTCTCGGACCCGGCTTACCCAACCAGCCCGACTGAGGTCGCAGACCAACTCGGCCAACAGATCACCTACACCGCCTACGACAACTTCGGTGATCCCTGCGTGAGCGGTCCGGCCTATCCGGCCTTCGATACGTCCACTCAGTGCAGCTGGATAGCGGGCGACATGACCAAGGTCTACAACGCCGCTGGGACCGTACTCTCCATGGAGGACCCGAACGGCCACCTGACGAGTTATCAGTACACCAATGTGGCCTACGACACGCAAGAGTCCTCGTCGACGAATAACTTGAGTCAGGTCACGAACTACACCTATGACGCCGATGGTCAGCTCACCACTGTGGCCCCACCCAACGGTAAAACCGTCCACGAGGTGTATGACTCCGACGGCCGAATGTGCGTGCGGAGCAGTGCAGCACAGAGTTCTTGTACAGCAACGTACCCAGGGACGGGTACGACCAGTCAGTACACCTATGACGCGGCCAGTGAGTTGAGCCAGATGAAGGATCAGTCGACCAGCGGGACCACGGCGACGTCGACCTACGCCTACACCAACTCCAAACTGACGTCGATGGTGGACGACAACGGCAACACGGTGGGCTACAGCTACGGACCGGCGGGAGAGGTGACGTGCATCGCCTATCCAGTGATCGCCGGATCGACGTGCTCGTCAGGTCCGAGTGCGACTAACTCAGTCGTCCAGCGCGGCTACGACAACGCACTGCGCCTGACGTCAACGACAGACTGGCTGGGCAATACGACAAGGTACGGCTACGGGAACACAGCGAATCCTGAAGCCACAACGCAGATCGTGTATCCAAATGCGACTGGGGAGAGCGCAGCCTACAGCTACGACGCTGACGGCAATCTTTTGGGAGTGCAGTACGCCGGACCGACGCTGTCGACGTCCGATACGTACACGTACAACCAAGACAAGGAACTCAGTACGAGCGCGACCTTAGGTCAAGCTGCTTCTCCGCTGGTGGGCTACAACCAATGGAAGCAGGTGCAAACAGTCCAGAATCCAGGGTCTGGAAGTCCCGATACATTCACGACGCAGGCCAACGGCGACATTCTTAAAGACGCTGGGCCAACGGCGACCTCGCAGTTCAGCTACAACGGTGGTGACGAGTTGACAACGAGTAGTGGCACCCCTGGGGGTACCACTACCTACGGCTTCGATACCAACGGCAACCGCACGTCGACAAGTCCGACCGCTGGGGCAACGACCAGTGACACCTGGAATGCGCTGAACCAGCTGACCTGCGTGGTTGGATCCACCTCCGTCCAGACCAGCTGTACGGCCGGTTCGCCCACCTCAGGAGCGTCGCAGTCCGCGTATAACTACGCCGGGAACGGTCTACGAAGCAGCGTGGTGACGGGAGCTTCGGGCCCTCAGTCCTATACCTGGGACGCGGTCTCGGGCGGCAGCACACCACTCGATATCGACGACTCAACAAATGCCTACGTCTACGGACCACTCCTCTTTGGTGGGACCGCACCGGTTGAGCAGATTCCACTGACCAAAGGTGCCCAGGCCCAGTTCATGGCGTCAACGCCCACCGGCGTCCAGGCCGTGTTCGGTGGCGGAACAAGCACCAGCCAGAAAACACCCGCTGATCAGTACACCTACGGCGGCGCCATCGTCAGGTCAGGTTCGGTGCAAGAAGAGGCAGGTAGTGTCACTCCGACGGTGCACAAGGTCACGGTACCTGTGAACGAAACTGTCAATGCCGGAGATGCGCTCGTCATGACAACTGACGTGCAGTCGTCGGCGTTAACGGTCATCGTCGCTTCCGGCACGAACACGACATGGACTCGCATCGGACAGGTCGCTGACAGTTCGCAAAACAATGAAGAAGAACTCTGGCTCGGTACAGTGAGTGTCACCACGGCTCATCCGAATGAATTTGTTGCCTACTCATCAGGTAACTCAGGCGTTGTACCCGTAACAGTACAGATACAGGACTACTCGTCGGGCTACGGGGCGACGGCGTCCTGGTCATTGGACCACGCCTCGACACAAACGAGCGACACGTCGACCACCACTCCTAGCTACCCGACGTTGACCCCATCTCACGCCAGCGAGCTCTATGTGGGTGCTGCCTACTCAACGAGCCAACTTTCTGGAGCAGGCACAAGCGGCGTTACCTACACCGGCGAGACAAACACCAATGGGAGTGCCAGCCTCTACGGCCTTTTCGCCGACGACCTAAACGTATCGAGTCAGCTGACGCCGAAGGCGACCGAGTCGCCGAGTGGACCGTATGTGAGCGTTGGAGGGCTTTTCTCTGTTGCGAATACGCAAGCGTCAAACCCAACCCAGGCCATTGCGGCGGTCGGGGCCGTCGTCAGTGCCTCGTCGACTGGTCTCAATACGCTGTCGGTCAGTCCGCAAACCGTCGGCGACGCCGTGGTGCTTGCCGTGCAAGTCGGATCTGCGACGGTGAAAGTATCGTCGGTCCAAGGTGGGGGAGCGATCCACTGGACCCAACTTTCCCAGGCGAACGACCTGGGACAAAGTCGAGATGACGAACTGTGGGTCGGCACTGTGAATCTCACTGGTACGGCGAAGCCGATTGATGTGCAGTTCAATGGATCCGTGCAAAGTGTGCCGGTAGCACTCGATGCGCAGGAGTACACGGCTGGCACAGGGGCTACCACGGGGTGGTTCAAAGACACTTCTAACTCAACTGCCCAAGAGGGAAGTTCTACGAGCGTCGCCTTTCCTTCGCTCACGACGACGGGAGCTAATGAGCTTTATGTTGGCAGCGCCATGACTGGGTCGGCCATGTCCGCTGGCACCACCACTGGTTTCACGTACTCGCTACCCCAAACAACAAATCTCTTCGTTGCCAACCCGAACTCGAGCGGCGTCCAAGCGCCCGTCGCCACCCAGGCGACATCGGGCACGTCACTCACAGTCGGTGCCCTTCTTTCGTCGGTCAACGATTCGGAGCCTGTCGTGAGCAGTGTTTCGCCAGCGGGTGGGCTTCAAACTGGTGGCAATACGATCACGATCACTGGCAATAATTTCACGGGTGCCACGGCTGTACAATTCGGGTCGACGCCGGCGGCGAGTTTCACGGTCAACAGCATCACCTCGATCACGGCCACGGCGCCAGCTGGCGCCGGTACGGCAGACGTCGTCGTGACTGGGTCGGCGACGACTCAACTCTACGAGTCAGCTGAGTACAGCGCTTATGGGCAGCAGACCATCATCCCAAGTACCAACGACGTTTCACCGTTCGGATTCCAAGGAAGTTACACGGATACCACTGGCCTAATCTATCTGATCAACCGATACTACGACCCCACAACCGATCAGTTCATCAACGTGGATCCGGACGTGCAGTCCACGGATCAGCCGTATGCGTTCACGGGCGATGATCCGCTGAATGCAACAGATCCGCTGGGGTTGGCTGGTTGTGGTCGGGAATGCGAGAATTGGTTGAGGCACCACTATCGAGTCGAGCGCCAGTGCGAGCGGAGGGGTGGAAGGCACTGTGGGAATAGCTTTGGAAGCCAGGTTGAAGCCGTGGTCGCAAAGGTAACTCATCACCACGAAGTTGCACTGTGTGCAAGCGCGGCTGGCGCATTCGGGTACCAGGGCCAGGCAAGCGCATGCGCCGGAGTTGCTGGAGACGGGAAACCATTCGCCAGTGTGTCGGCCGGTGCCGGTGGGGGTACCCCGGCGGCGGACGTGGGTTTCGGGATTCAAGTTTCCAACGCTCAGACTCCTGAAGCCATGCGGGGAGGTTCCTTGTATGCGGGAGGTTCGGCCGGAGATATCGTGCAGTCAGGCGGCGGGGCGTTCTTCGGCACCCATAGTCACGTCGCCGGAGGAGATGCCGACTTAGGATTCGGTTTCAATGTACTTCCGCCACTAGCTATACCGGGCGAGGGACACGCCGGAGCGTCTTATACGTGGACTACCCCGTGATCGAGGACAGGAGCGACTCGGACTATCACTTCACTCCAATAAATGTGGGATCGACCGTTCCGACGAGTGGCGGAGGATTTGCAAGTTCTACATGGCCGATGACATCCATTTCGATCGACAACGATGGAGTTCGGATCAGAGCTCGGTGGAAATGGGTAGAGAAGGTTAGCGCCAAGCTTTCGATGGCGGGGCCTCAAACTGCCAAACAGCTTGATGGCTCCGTGTGGTGGTCGGTGAGTTACACAGACATTACGGAGATTTTAGTTGCCGCAAGAACCATGATTATTAAAAGCAACAACGGAGATGCACGCGTGGGTACTTTCACGTCGAAGGGCCTCAAGCTTATGGCCGAAGAATTATCGAGACTTGGCGTTCCGTACACCAAAGTCAACTCGACCATCGGAAAAACCTTTGAAATGAGATCCGGTCCGGTGGAGGGGTTGTGATGTCTAGGCAATGCCTTACCCGTTTGTCGCCGGTTGGGAACCAAAGCCCGAGTGCAGACGATGGAAAACCACACACATCCGTCAAGGGTAAGCGTGCAGTCGCCACGTCACGCTCTTGCGTTCTTGCTTGTATCGCCATTTCGATGTTGGCCGGGTGCTCGACGTCAGTCATTGCGGATCACCCCGGCCAAGAGGCCCGTTATGACAGATTATGGAACGCTGATTGGGAGAGATTTTCCACTGATGAAGCTCCATTAGTGCCCTCGAAGAGCAGTCCAGGAGTTTGTAACGCTGGCGGGAATAAAGAAGGATGTTACGAAGTCGACAGCAAGCTTGTATCGGACTATCGGCGTCTTTTGTCCGATCTATCGGGCTCCGTGGTCCCACCTGAGTTTTCCCAGGGCAACGAGACGGCCCGGACCGGAATTCAAGATGAGATTGTCGGTCTTCTAGAACGAAATGCCGATTTCAAGTCGCCTCCGGGAGTTACTTTTGCGCATTCCGACTCAGAGCTTAAGAAGGGCGCACTTCTACTTCAGAAGGCTAAATCTGAATTTAGAGGTAATGCCGTTCCATCGTTCCCATGACGATCTGGTTGATGCGCCCACTCGTGGTTCCGAGAATGCTCACCTGTTGGCGGCTCGGAACCAGCTTGTCAAACAAGCCAGTCGGCACCCGCTAGTAGCCGGCGATTAAGACTACAGTTCGGATCAGCACGTCATAATGGGGGTGTGCCACGGCAAACCATGTACGACGGCCTGCCTCGAGGATTGCAGCTGTCATTTCTTCACCCCCCGTGTGTCCGTTCTCCACGACTGTGAGGTTTGCATCAGGCCAGACTTGGGCGAGTTGCCATGCAGATTCAACCGGTGTACCGAGGTCGTATCGTCCGTGGATGAGAGCGCCAGGAACGCCTGTCAAGCGATCTGCGTCGCGTAGCAACTGATCGGGTGTGAGCCAGGCTCTGTTATGGAAGTAATGCGTCACGATCCTGGCAAAGGTCATCCGAAAGTCCGAGTCTTCATACCGCGGGTTTGTCGTCCCACTAGGCAGCGGCGAGCTGGCGTCTTCCCATGCGCACCAATCGATTGCTGCTCGATGACGGAGCTCATCATCGGGTTGCTCATTGAGTAAGTGGAAGTAAGCCGCTACCAGATCGCCATCTCGATCGTCTTGGGAGATTCCGGCCCGGAAATTCTCCCACGCTTCCGGATAAAAGCGTCCGGTATCAGCCGGTAACCCACGCTGTACTGCACTGCCGCTGCCCAACCAACGGGCTGGCATCTCGGCCTACCAAGCCCGCCGCTCACGGAGCCGGGGTGATTCCTTCCAACTGTTGTGACGGGTGTTATGCGGTGCCAGCTTGCGCTCGATCGTTCCGGCCGCAACGGCGCAAAAGAAACTGGTGTCTGCGGTCGCTGTGCTCACTGGCCTTCGGCCCATCCACAACTTTCTTTGCGACCCTTCGGGCAACCGTTGCCCCCGTCGCTCTACGAGAGCGGTGCGTCCCCGATAACACCCACAACGAAAGGAACACCCCATGTCCAACATCAGCATCAGCGGCAACTTCACCAGGGAGCCCGAGATTCGCCACACCCGAGAGGGCCAGGCGACTACGCAGCTCGCGTATCGGTCAACCGCCGCTTCATGAAAAGCAAGACGAACGAATGGGAAAAGGCCGCTTCCTTCTTCGATGTGGTGTGCTGGCGTGATCTGGCCGAGAACGTGGCCCTCACCCTCACCAAAGGAATGCGAGTTTGTGTTATCGGTCGCCTCGAGCAGCGCAGCTGGGAAACCGGCGAGGGCGACGAGCGCTCCAAGGTCGAGATTACGGCCGACGAGATCGGGCCCAGCCTCCGCTTCGCAACGGCCGAGGTTCAATGCTCGGAGCGCCGCACCCCGGCCGTGGCCCAGGAAGTGAGCGAGACGCCCTAATCCCGGCGCTGGCGGGGTCCTCTCGGGGACCCCGCTTCGTCGCGTTCCCTTTCACGAATCGATTCCGGCCGCATCGAACGACCGAAATCGACAACTGGCGACCTTTCATATTCTCCGCCAGGTTTTCGCATTGTCCCTCCACCCCTCTCTCATTCAAGCGACGCGCCGGTACGTCGGTACGGACGCACGACTCGGATCGCGAGCTCAAGGTGCGACCGGCCTTCGTGTCCTCTGCTCTTGCCCTTGAGCGAGCCGGGGTCCCCGGAGGTTTCTCCCTGGGAATCAAGCGGGAGAGACCCGCTACAACTCAGGGGGTTCCGAGTCGTCTACCCCCCTCCCCCAAGAAGAGCGTCAAGCTACGATCACTGCTGCGCATCAGAGGTTGATTGAAGCCGTCGAGCAACTCCGCAGTTCAGACGATTGGCGGTGCCAACACTTCGAACGGGTCGAAGCGAGGATCTAGGTCGGTTGCTGGCCCGGTGTCCCGTCGCCTGACGCAGCACCACCCGGTTGTCCGGGCCACACGGGGGCCTGGGCTGGTTGCTGCGGCCACTGCGGCGGTGGCCAACCACCAGGAGGTGGCTGTTGCTGGGGCCATTGGGGTGCGGGCCACGTTCCGGGCTGGCCCACGGGGGCTGCTTGGGTTGGGACATCTCCGGTGGCGGTAGCTACGTGTTCAGGAACCTGTTCACCCGCGCCGTTCGAGCCATTGGTACCGTGGCCGTTCCCGTTGAAGCTCGGTGGGACCGATTTCGCACCTTCTTTGTGCACGGGCTCGCCGTGGGCTTCGTCGACCAAGCGACCGACCTCGGCCCCGTCGATGATCTCATGGGCCAAAAGGGCCCGGGCCACGCCTTCGAGTCCGCCGCGGTGACGGACCAGAACCTCCATGGCGCGTTGTTCTTCGGTGCGGAGTATCCGTTCCACCTCGTCGTCAATGACCTTTGAGGTGTCCTCTGAGTAGTCACGAGTGTGCATGAGGTCCTCGCCCAAGAACACCTGACCTTGGCTACCCCAGGCCATGGGCCCAATGGCGTCGCTCATGCCCCACTCGCGCACCATCTTGCGAGCCAGCTCCGTGTTGCCAACGAGGTCGTTGGCCGCACCCGTCGACAGATCGCCGTAGATCAGAATCTCGGCCACGCGGCCACCCATGCGCACACAGAGCGAGTCCTCGATGTACTTACGGGGGTGGATGTGGCGCTCTTCCATGGGCAGCGTGTGCGTAACGCCCAATGACATGCCAGTCGGCAGGATGGTTACCTTATGGACGGGGTCCGAGAACTCGAGGGCATAGGCCAAGACGGCGTGGCCGCCTTCGTGATAGGCGATGCGTTCCTTTTCATCATCTGACAGCACCAAACTGTCGCGACGCTGGCCGAGCAGTACGCGGTCACGGGCCGATTCGAAGTCGACCATGGCGATAAATGCACTGCCGCGACGCACCGCGTGCGAGCGCGGCCTCGTTGACCAGGTTGGCCAGGTCGGCGCCGCTCATGCCCGGTGTGCCGCGAGCCACTGTGTTGAGGTTCACGTCGTCCGACATGCGCTTGCCCTTGCAGTGCACTTGGAGAATGGGAAGGCGCTCGTCCAGGTCGGGGAGGGGCACCACGATCTGACGGTCGAATCGCCCGGGCCGCAGCAGGGCCGGGTCCAAAATATCGGGGCGGTTCGTGGCCGCGATGATGACGACGCCCTCGGTGGCCTCAAAGCCATCCATCTCCGACAGCATCTGATTCAACGTCTGTTCGCGCTCATCGTGACCGCCGCCCAGTCCCGCGCCGCGCTTGCGCCCAATGGAGTCGATCTCGTCCACAAAGATGATGGCTGGTGCCTGTTTGCGCGCCGTTTGGAAGAGGTCTCGAACTCGGCTGGCCCCGACTCCCACGAACATCTCCATGAAGTCCGATCCGCTGACCGAGAGGAACGGCACGCCGGCTTCGCCCGCCACGGCGCGGGCGAGAAGGGTCTTGCCGGTCCCGGGAGGACCCACCAAGAGCACGCCCTTTGGAATCTTGGCGCCGATCTCTTTAAAGCGGGCTGGGGTCTTCAAGAAGTCCACGACTTCGGTGATTTCTTGTTTGACGCCGTTGTAGCCCGCCACATCGTCAAAGGTGGTGGAAGGTCGATCAGCGCTGAACTGTTTGGCCTTGGATCGGCCAATGGACATGATCCCGCTCATCTGGCCCTTGGTTTGGCGCCCAATCAGCACGAAGAAGAGGACGACCAGCCCGATGAGGAAGAGGTAGGGCAGTAGAGCGGTGAAGTTGGTCGACGGCGTGGGGAAGCTGACCTCCACGCCGTGATCCCGCATGGTGGTGACGTCGTTTGGAAGCGAAGGGCTGGGTCCCTGGGAGGTGTAGGCCGTGCCGTCCTTCAGCTTTCCGGTGATGACGCCGGTTTCGTTGGAGATGGCCGCTGTCTTTACGTCCTGAGCTGACACGTCAGACATGTACTTGGAGTAACTGATGGTCTTGGCCGTCGTTGACTTGAAGGCGCTCGAGCCCACGAAAAGGACCAGAACGATGGCCAGCCCCAGGAGAAGCCAGAGCCAGAGGCGATTCGGTCCCGTTCCGCCACCTTGAGGCTGATTGCCGGTGCCGTTCGGGGACCCCTCGGGACTCGATGAAGAACGGTCAGGCCGTGTGGGACTCACCCGGCCATGCTATTCGCCTCAATCCGTCTTTGGTTACCGGCCCAAGGGCGCGGGAATCGACGCGCCGCCCAGCGGTATCGTGGATCGGTGACCGACGTGCCTGTTCACGACCCTGGCGCGCCGGCCGGAAGCGGTCCTACGGCCGACTGGGCTCCGAAGCACCTGATGCTGGATGCGCCCGGTTTTCCGCCTCGGACCAAGCGAGATGCGGGCGTATGGATCCTCCTGGCCTTTGCTGGATTCGTCGGGGGCCAAGTCCTCGCATTGATATTTGCGCTGGTGGGCACGGTTGCCACTGGCCATCCAAGCTCGGAAGCTTCCGCTTTCGCGACCGCCACCACGCCCCCTGAGTGGTACATCGTGGTCAGCCTGCTCGGCCTTTGGGTGGGGTTCTTTTTCGCTCCGTGGCTGGCCAGCCGGGCCCGAGGCACCGGACTGCTCTTTGCCGACATGGGTGTGCGATTCAAGTGGATCGATCTTTTGGGGATCGTGATTGGCGTCGGAGGCCAGCTCCTCGTCAGCGTCATGTACTGGCTCTTCGGCAAGATCTCGCAACCGATTCATCGCGATATCAGCCGCAATTTCAATGCGCCCTCCACGCATCTGACCGGTGGTTCGCACGGCCCTGGCTTTGTGTTGATTGCGCTCATGACGGTGATCGGCGCACCATTTTTCGAAGAGCTCTTCTTCCGTGGCTTGATCTTGAAAGGCCTGCTGCGGGCCTTTACCCCTGTGGTGCCTGGACCGTCGACCCTTCGGACCATCGGGGTGGTCGGAGCCATCGTGGTCGATGGCGCCATCTTCGGCCTGGCCCACGGTGAGCTGCTGCAGTTTTATGGCCTGGCCTTCTTCGGCGTGATCTTGGCCACCGTGGCCTTTCGCACCGGTCGCCTCGGCATGAACATGGTGGCGCATGCCAGCTTCAACGGTCTCGCCGTCATCTCGATTCTGCACTCGAACGGCGGCGTATTCCGGTGACGTCCAGCACGGTGGCGCCGCCCCCGACGCCGCCCGCTATCATCGACGCTGACCCAGGGGCGGAGTCGGAGACAGGTACGTCGGTTCGGCCGACCTACGTCCCGCGTCGTCGGGGTTGGTCTCGGTGGTTACCGGCTCTTTCGGCGCTCGTCGTTGTCGGCACCGTCATTGGCATCGTGTTGTGGCAGATGCAGTTCCACTTGCTGCTCACCAACACCACCACGGCCGGTGGCGACACCGGGGCGCACTACATGCTGCCGCACTATCTGGGTTGGAATCTGCTGCCGCACGGCCAGCTCACCGGGTGGGATCCGGCTTGGTATGACGGCTTCCCGCTCTATACCTATTACTTCTTACTGCCTGACAGCTTGGTGGCCATCTTCGGGCACATTTTCCCGTACAACATCATGTTCAAGTGGGCCACTGTGCTGGGCTCGCTGCTCTTGCCGATCTGTGCCTGGGCCATGGGTCGGCTCTTTCGGTTTGCGTGATCCGATTCCGGCCGCTCTTGCCGCCTTCACCCTGCCGTATCTCTTCGATTACACCTTCACCATTGACGGGGGCAACCTCTTTTCGACGCTGGCCGGCGAGTACGCCTACTCACTGAGTGTCGCTCTGGCCTTGTTGTTCTTGGGCTTGCTGGCTCGAGGCCTTCGGACCGGAAAGGGCCGAACGTTCACGGCCATTGCGCTGGCCTGCTGCATCCTGGCTCACATCGTTCCGGCCATGTTTGCCTTGGTGGGGGCCGCCCTCCTCATCGCCGCTGAACTGTTACCCGCCCGCTGGCGCCTCCACGATGACGGATTTGGTCCTCGCGACGGGGTCAGCCGAGCTCCGGGACGCGAAGGTGTGCGCTCAAGTTCTCAGGCGGTCTGGTGGGGTGTGACCACCGTTGCCCTCGGTGGTCTCCTCACCTCGTTCTGGCTCATCCCCTTCGGACTCGATCAGGCCTACGCCAACTCGATGGGGTACTCCAACGTCACCACCTTTGAACAACTCTTGTTGCCGGGGGCGGACTGGTGGGCCTTGATTGTGGCGGCGATGGCCGTGGGTCTGGCCATCGCCCGGCGCAGCCGTTTTGGCCTTCTTGTGGCCACCATGGGTGGCATCTCCGCCTTGGGCCTCTGCTTCGATCCCTTGGCCAGCCTTTACAACACCCGTCTCTTGCCGCTGTGGTTTCTCTGCGTCTATCTCATGGCGGGCTGGGGTATGGGAGTGGTCTGTCCCTGGTGGCCCAGTGGTGGCACCGCGATCGCTTGGCGCGCTGGGTCTACGCCACTCGGGTGGCGCTCGATCAGAGGGGTCGGCTTCGCCGACGCCCGAGTGGCGCTCGTTGGGCTCCCGGTGCCGTGGTCGGGCCTTTGGTGGCCCTGGCCATTGTCTGTGCCGTCGTCGTACCGCCCTTCGTGGTCTCGTCGCAGTCACTGTCGAAGATAGGCATCACCGTCGGCGCCAACGAAGTGAGCGGATGGGCCTCTTGGAACTACACCGGCTACGAGGGCAAGGCGGCCTATCCCGAGTATCGAGCCTTGGTCGAGGCCATGGCGGGCATCGGACAGAAATACGGGTGCGGTCAGTCCATGTGGGAGTACAACTCCAATCTCAACCGCTTCGGCACGCCCATGGCGTTGATGTTGTTGCCCTATTGGACCAACGGCTGCGTTGGGTCGATGGAAGGGCTGCTCTTCGAGTCGTCGGCCACGACGCCGTATCACTTCTTGAATCAAGCCGAACTCTCGGAGGGTCCGTCTGAGCCCATGACCAACAAGGCCATGGTGTACGGACCGGTCAATGTGACCGAGGGCGTCGAGCACTTGCAGCTATTAGGCGTGAAGTACTTCATGGCCTCGAGCCCGGCCGTGCAAGCAGCCGCCATGGCTGACCCTTCGCTGCGCATGATCAAAAGTGTCGGGCCCTATGCGAGCCCAGACGGCGGAGTGACGTACACCACGACGTGGGACATCTTCCAGGTCTTGAACTCGCCCTTGGTCAGCCCCTTGACCAACGATCCGGCCGTGATGGAAGGGATCAAACCGGGTCAAGCCAGCTGGTTGGCGCCCTCAGTGGCTTGGTACGACAACCCGGCGCGCTGGAACGTGGAGTTGGCCCAGAGCGGCCCGTCCAACTGGCCTCGAGTCAAGATCGGTGACACCGATCCGCCGAGAAAGGCCGTGGCTCCGACCACCGTGACCCAGGCCCACGAGAACGGAGAGACCATCTCGTTCCATGTGAGCCATGTCGGGTCTCCTGTCCTGGTCAAGGTGTCGTACTTCCCGAACTGGCACGCCAGCGGGGCCAATGGACCGTGGCGAGTCACGCCCAACTTGATGGTGGTGGTTCCGACCAGCCACAACGTCACCTTGACCTACGGATCAAGTGGTCCGGACCGCTTGGGTGACCTCGGCGTCTTGGTGGCGCTACTCGGTCTCCTCGGCTTTGCCCTCTGGCCCACCGTGTCGGCCCGACGTCGGGCCCGTTCGCCATCATGAATCGATAACAATCGGATCAAACTTCCAACACCCTTGCGGCGCAAGGTGTGGGCAGGCATGCAAACCGAAGAGGGAGGAGGGTCATGAGATATCGACGCACGTTGGCAAGCGCAGGCCTCATTGCCGTGGCCCTGACGTTGTCAGCCTGTGGCGGGGCCACTCGGGTTATAGGTTCAGGCTCGCCGACCACGGTGCCGTCTCAGTCGTCAACGACGTCGACCAAGGCCTCGACGCCCACGACTGCACCGGTCCCCTCAACGACGCCGCCCACGGCCCCAACCCCGACAACAGCACCAGGACTTGCTCCGGGCGACGTCACCAAAATCAATAACGAGCTCAATCAACTGAACGCCAGCCTGCAACAGGCGCAGAACGATCTGAACCATCCCAACAAGGGAGACCAGTAGCGATGCATCGACACCTCGTATCTGTGCGCACCGCTCTTGTGGTGGTGGCTTTCGCCCTGGCCAGTTCTACGATCGGCCTTTTGGTCGAGATCCAACCGGCAACCTCAGTCACCGTGGCAACGACAGTTCCGGCGCCCACACCAACGGCGGCCACCGCCACCACCGCGACCTCACCTCCAACGCCATCTCCAACGTCAACCCCAACCACCGCAGCTCCGCCATCACCTTTGACCTGCGGAGTGCATCGTCTGGGCTTGGAAAGATCTCGCCTCAACACTGCCCTGACCAACAGAGTCAACCAACTGTCATCCCTCTCTTCAGAGGTCACCACGTCGGTCTTTGTGACGGCATCTGATCGCGCCACGCTTGGCACTGATGTGGCCAACGAGCTGGCCGGCATCCGTGCCCTTCAGACCAAGGTTGCGGGTGACACGACCTGTGCCCAGGTCGTGGCGGACGGTCAAGCCATGGTGATCGACTTCAGGGTCTATGTCGTCATGACACCCCAGGTACATCTGGCCAATACCGGAGACATTGAAGCCTCGGTGGCAGCCCAGTTAAAGGCCTTGGAGCCTGGAATCGCCACGTCGATAACGCTGGCCCAGTCGAATGGAAAGAACGTGTTGGCAGCAACGGCCGCCTCCGCTGACTTCGACCGTCAGGTCACCGCAGCCCTTAACGCCAGTGCCGGCATCTCGGGCTCGGTCTTGAGCTTTACTCCGG
This sequence comes from uncultured Acidimicrobiaceae bacterium, assembly GCA_963803215.1. GTDB lineage: Bacteria > Actinomycetota > Acidimicrobiia > Acidimicrobiales > RAAP-2 > CAWDLP01. Next base: position 41,426 of record CAWDLP010000015.1, on the reverse strand, counting down.
CCTCGTATCCGGCGGTGTGGGCCTCGTTCGTGGCCGACCGGGCCCGCCTCGTCACCGGTCGGGCTGCCATAAAGCAGGCCACCTTGGATCTTCACATCATCGAGAACTCGGTCGTTTGACGAACAGGTAACGGTGAGGGCCAAAAACCGGCATCGTGGTGGCCCAGAACGACAATCTCCGAGCTGGTGTTCCCACGCCATAGGCTGTCGGGTCCATGAGTCAACCTGACGCCGTTTTCAAGGCTTACGACATCCGAGGCACGGTCCCTGATCAACTGGACGCTCCTCTCTGCCAGGCCATTGGGAGAGCGGTGGCTCGATACACCAAAGCTCCCCGCATTCTGATGGCCCGAGACATGCGGGCTTCGGGCCTGCAACTCTCACAAGCCTTTGCCGACGGGGCCCGAAGCGAGGGTGCAGCCGTTACGGATCTCGGCATGGCGTCGACGGACTTTCTGTACTTCGCGGCAGGCCACCTCGATGCTCCCGGCGCCATGTTCACGGCGTCACACAATCCGGCGGCTTACAACGGCATCAAGCTCTGCATGGCTGGGGCCAGGCCGATCGGACGCGATACCGGATTGACCGAGATTCAAGAGATCGCAGAAGCATTGTTGTCCGAACCCTTGCCCGACGGACCAATGGCTGAGTTCGACCAGCGCGACCTTTTAGAAGAATGGGCCGCCCATGTCATTTCGTTTGTCGATCGCGACTCGCTTCGGCCCCTCAAAATTGTGGCCGACACGGCCAACGGCATGGGCGGACTCGTCGTGCCGACGGTGATGCGTCACTTGCCCTTCGACGTCACCATCCTCTTTCCCGAACTCGATGGTTCGTTCCCCAATCACCCGGCCGATCCGATTCAGCCGGAGAATTTGATCGACTTGAAGGCCGCGGTCTTAGAACACGGGGCCGATATCGGTCTGGCTTTTGACGGCGACGCCGACCGAGTCTTCTTGGTGGATGAAAAGGCCGAGCCTGTGTCCGGATCACTCACGACTGCTCTGGTGGCAGCCAGCATGTTGGAGAAGAACCCGGGATCGACTGTTTTGTACAACCTGATCTGCAGCCACGTGGTGCGCGAAGTCATTGAAGAGCACGGGGGTACTGGACTGCGCACCAAAGTTGGCCACTCCTTCATCAAGCAGGTCATGGCCGACACCGGCGCCGTCTTTGGTGGTGAGCACTCGGGTCACTACTACTTCCGTGACAACTATCGAGCCGACTCGGGCATTATCACGGCCTTGGTGGTACTCGAACTTCTCAGTCGGAGTTCGAAGCCGCTGTCCGAGTTGCTTTTGCCGTTTCAGCGCTACGCCGACTCTGGAGAGATCAACACCGAAGTGCCCGACCCCTTGGCCACGGTCGAAGCGGTGGCCGAGTACGAAGAGCGGGCTGGGGCCACCATCGACCGTCTCGATGGCCTCACCGTTGATCATGGCGACTGGTGGTACAACCTGCGCCCATCAAACACTGAGCCGTTGCTCCGCCTCAACGTGGAAGCTCGCACCCCGGCCGAGTGTGCCGCACGCGTGGAGGAAATGCAGTTACTTATGGCCGAGTTGGCCGCGGCGTCGGCCTAAGGCCGTCGTGGCATGACCCACATACCTAGATCCGAACAAGAAGTGGAGAAACTATGACGTTGGACCCGTTGCTGCTCGATGTGCTGGCGTGCCCGGTCGACAAGGGACCTCTTTTGTGGTTCGAAGACGAAGAGATCCTCTACAACCCGCGCCTGCACCGCAGCTATGTGGTGCGCGAGGGCGTCCCGGTCATGTTGGTCGATGAGTCAACCGAGGTAGGCGAGGCCGAGCACGATCGGCTGACGGCCAAGGCCGCGGCAGACCACGTGCCTGAAACAGGGCCAACCAACGCCACGGCGTGACACCGCCTGACTCGGCGGCGGTCGAAGGCGACAGTCGGCCCCGAGTGGACTCTCTTGGCCTTTGGGACGCCACCGTCTCACTGCCTGAACAGATCGAGGGCGCGGTACGACAAAGCGCCGAGAGGCTCGATGCTCTGGCTCGGCCCACGGCTCACCATGTAGGCAACATCGTGATCTTGGGCATGGGGGCCAGTGGCCTGGCCGGCGATGTGGTGGCGGCCGTGGCCTCGCCCATTGCCCCGGTGCCGGTCACCGTGGTCAAGTCCTATGACGCGCCCGCGCTTCATCGATCGCTCGTCCCTGGTCATTGCCATCTCATACTCGGGCGAGACCGCAGAGACGTTGCAGGCGGTCGATACCGCGCTGGCGCAAGGCGCCCATGTCACGGTGGTTACGAGTGGCGGCACGCTGATGGAGCGAGCGCGCACCGATGACCTGCCCCTCATTCCACTCTCCGACACCATCCCGCAAGCCCGAGCGGCTCTCGGCGCCATGGTGGCGGCGCCCATGATGGTGCTCGATCATCGAGGGCTTTTGCCCGGAGCTGGTGACCGCCTCCGGGCCTGCGTGCCGGCGCTCCAAGTTCGTCGCGACCAGTTGGTGGACACGGCCAGCCCAGCACTCAGTGTGGCGCGCCAGATCGGACGAACCTTTCCAATCGTCCACGGCGCGGTGGGGCTCGGGGCGCTGTCAGCGGAGCGCTGGAAGTCGGCCGTCAATGAGAACGCCAAGTCGCCGGCTTTCTCTGCCACCCAGCCCGAGCTTTGCCACAGCGATGTCGCTGGATGGGGACAGAGCGGCGACGTGACGCGCCAGATCCTGACGCTGGTGACCCTGCGTCAGGTCAACGAATCGGCCCACATGGCCCGTCGCTTCGAGCTGGTGGCGCAACTCTTGGACGAAGTGATGGCCAGCATGATCGAGGTCCATGCTCACCTGGACGACGACCTGGGCGCCTTTTTTGAACTCAGCCTCTTTGGTGACCTGGTTTCCATGCACCTGGCCGCGATGGAGGGAACCGATCCAGGACCCATTCCGGCCGTGACTGAGATCAAGCACAATTTGGCAGCCAGCTAGGCGACCATGACGACGGCGCCCAACGATGCACACGGAGGTTTGTTGGCCGGCGTACGCGTGCTCGACCTGAGTGTGTGGCGCCCGGGGCCGGCGGCCACGCAGCTCTTGGCTGAGATCGGGGCCGAGGTCATCAAGATTGAGCCGCCGCTCGGTGACCCGATGCGGATCTACCCCGACCTGTTCTCGAGCCTCAACGCCAACAAGCAGAGTGTGGCCCTTGACTTGAAGAAGGATGGCGATCGGGAGAGGGCACTCGATCTGGCCCGACAGAGCGATGTGATGGTTGAGGGGTTCCGCCCCGGCGTCGTTGACCGGCTTGGTGTGGGGTACAACCAAGTCGCTGCGTTGAATCCCTCGGTGGTCTACTGCTCAATATCAGGGCTGGGCCAGACCGGCCCACTGTCGATGGCGTCCGGGCATGATCTCAACTTCCAAGCCTGGGCCGGGCTCTTGGCCCCCGAAGGTGGCGAGCCGGTGACGGCCGCGGTGCCCGTGGCGGACTTAGCCACCGCAACCACGGCGGCCTTCGCCATCTGTGCTGCTTTGTTTCGCCGACAACGCACCGGCGAAGGCGAGTACATCGATATCGCTATGGCGGATGTGTTGGCCACATGGACCGGTGCGTCTGCGCCAAAGGCCGTAGGGAGCGGTGGTGGTTCTCAACACGTTCCTGGCTACGGCATCTACGAGACCGCCGACGGCTACGTGACGCTCGGCGTGGTGAACGAGGATCATCTTTGGGCCTTGCTGTGCCAGGCCCTGACGCTGCCCTATGCCGAGGTGCCATTTGTCGAGCGCATGGCTCGGGCCGATGAGCTTGAGACCGTGCTGAGCGAGGCCCTCTCAGTGCAACACGGCCAAGAAGTCGTGGAGTCTCTCTTGAAAGCGGGCGTTCCGGTGGCGCCAGTCAACGACCGAACGGCCATGTTGGCCCATCCGCACTTCATCCAGCGCGGTATTGCCACAGCTGATCCTTGGCGTAACCCGGCCACGGGATATCCGGTTCAGTTCACCCATCATCCGGCGCATCGCACCGCACCACCACCGACCATCGGACAGCATCCAGAGGCCCAGTTCACGGAGCGTCCGACCGTCTGAACGACGTGGCAACGACAGCAGCGGAGAGCCGCGGCCAACCCGGTGCGTCCGTTCTTCGGTCGATAGGGTGGCGGCCATGAGTCCCTCTGTTTTCGAATCGGCCACGCTTGGTCCCGCTCACGCTGCGCAATCGCATTATCAAAGCAGCCACCTTTGAGGGCGTGGCCGATCGAGGACAGATCAGCGATGCGATGATCGCCTTCCACCGAGCCGTGGCCGACGGTGGCGTTGGCATGACCACGGTGGCGTACCTGGCTGTCTCGCCCGAAGGTCGTACCGATCGACGGTGCGTGGTGTTGAGTGACGAGAGCGTGGGCGGACTCAAACGCTTGACCGACAGCGTCCACGAGACCGGTGCGCTCGTCAGCGCCCAGTTAGGGCACGCCGGCCCGGTGGCCAATCCGCACTCCAATCGAGCACCGGCTCTGGCCCCATCGAAGGGCATAAGTCCGCTGGGCACGAGAACGCGGGCCGTGACCGAAGACGACATCACTCGCATCACCGAGGCCTATCGAACAGCCGCCAGGTTGGCCGTTGATGGCGGCCTTGATGCCATTGAGATCCATCTTGGTCACAACTACCTCTTGAGCGCGTTTTTGAGTCCGAAGCTCAACCGCCGCAACGACCGCTGGGGTGGGTCCTTGGAGAACCGGTCTCGCTTCCCTCGACAGGTGGTCGAAGCCGTAAAGGAAGCGGTGGGAAACCAGATCGCCGTTACGGCCAAGCTCAACATGGCGGACGGAGTGCCGGGTGGTTTTTGGTTAGACGAGTCAGTCACGTTTGCACAACACCTGGAGGCAGATGGATGCCTCGATGCCCTTGAACTGACGGGGGGAAGCTCGTTGGCCAACCCGATGTATCTGTTCCGGGGTGAGGTGCCCTACCGCGAGTTCGCGGCCACCCTTCCTCCGGCAGTTCGATTGGGCTTTCGGCTCGTGGGCAAACGCTTCATGCCGGAGTACCCCTTCGAAGAGGCCTACTTCCTCCCCTATGCCCGCCAGTTCCGTGCTGCGCTGTCGATGCCGCTCATTCTTTTGGGGGGCATCAACCGACTCGACACCATGGAACAGGCCATGGCCGAAGGGTTCTCGTTTGTCGCCATGGCTCGCGCCCTGCTGCGTGAGCCCGATCTGGTGGCGAAACTCCAATCTGGGGCGCGTACAGAGTCGCTTTGTATCCACTGCAACAAGTGCATGCCCACTATCTACAGCGGCACCCGCTGCGTGTTGGTGGACGAAGCAACGGCGTAGACCCGACCGCACTGAGAGCACATCACAACTTTTTCGTGAACCGATGGTGCAACCACCACGTTCTCTTTTTGGCATAGGTTGATCCCGTCACGGACGGGCTGATCAGAGTCCAATGTCAAAGGACGGGACGTGCTTGCAAGAACCCGACACAACCTTGATCGGCTTGTTCGAACGAGTGCTGTCGCGGCACTGACGCTGAGCGCTGCTCGCTGCGTTGGCCTCGTACGGCACAGTGACGGCCCAAGCCGGCGCCACCACGGCGGCGCCGACACTGTTGGCGGGCAATGTCATCACGAACACCATCACTACCTACGCCCAACCGGCCCACGGTAATCAGGCTCCGTCTGCGACCGTGGCCTCAACCCCGGCATTTGCTTACCCGGGAGCCATGGCTCTCGACCGCTTAGGGGACCTGTGGGTTTCCAACAACAGCGGAGGCAACCTGGCCATGTTCACCAGGGCCCAGGTGGCGGCCGGCGGGTCACAGACGCCGTCAATCGTCCTCTCTGGAGGGGGCGTTTCGGAAGGTCCGACCGGCATGGCCTTCGACCGCAGTGGCGATCTTTGGGTGGCCGATTTAGGCACAAGCACGGTGTCTAAATACACGCCAGCTCAGCTGGCCGCCAGCGGCAGTCCAACGCCGTCCGTCACGATCTCATCCAACGGCACAAGTCTGGCCGGACCGGCCTATCTGGCCATCGACAAAGCGGGCGATCTTTGGGTGTCGGTGTACGGCACAAACCAGGTCCAAGAGTTCACGGTGGCCCAACTGGCCGCCAGCGGCAGTCCAACGCCGGCCGTGACGCTGAGCAGTGACGGGTCCGGAAGCATCACGGTGCCGAACGGTTTGGCCTTTGATTCCTCCGGCAGTCTGTGGGTGGCCAGTTCCAACAACGAGCTCATTAAGTTCACGGCGGCCCAACTGGCTACGAGCGGCAGTCCAACGCCAGCCGTGACGCTTTCGGCCGATGGGAAGAGCCCGGCTCAAATCAACGGACCGGTCCAACTGGGCTTCGATTCGGCCGGCACGTTGTGGGTGGCGCAGGGCGGCGCCACGCCGGGCGCAGTGGCCGGTTTCACCGCTTCTCAACTTGCTGCCACTGGCTCGCCGGTACCGACGTACGCCTTAGCCGGGAGCAAGACAGGACTCGATGGTGTCAACGCCCTCGCCTTGGCCACGCCGCCCGCGGCGCCAACGAATGTCACGGCGTCGGTTTCGGCCAGTTCGGTTTCGGTCACTTGGACGGCACCGCCGACGATTCCATGGGCCACTGACTATGTCGTGACGCCCATCGTGAATGGCCAGACGGAAAGCCCGGTCGATACCAACTCGTCCGCCTCAAGCTTTTCTCTGTCGACGCCAGAAGGCGGCACGTTCGCCTTCACGGTCACGGCATCCAATGCTTACGGTCTGGGGCCAGCGTCAACCGTTTCCAATACGGTCTCGTTGGCGGTCAGCACCGGCTATCGCGTGGTGGCCAGCGATGGCGGGGTCTTCTCCTTTGGCAACGCGCACTTCTACGGCTCCACCGGAGCCATTCACCTCAACAAGCCGATCGTGGGCATGGCCGCCACACCCGACGGCGTGGGCTACTGGCTCGTGGCCTCCGATGGCGGCATCTTCTCGCTACGGTGACGCGCATTCTACGGCTCGACGGGGACGGTTCACCTGAACAACCCCATCGTGGGCATGGCCGCCACCCCCGACGGCTTGGGCTACTGGCTCGTGGCCTCCGACGGCGGCGTCTTCTCCTACGGCGACGCCACTTCTACGGCTCCACCGGAGCCATCACCTCAACAAACCCATCGTGGGCATGGCCGCCACACCCGACGGCTTGGGCTACTGGCTCGTGGCCTCCGATGGCGGCATTTTCTCTTACGGCGACGCCGCATTCTACGGTTCCACCGGAGCCATCACCTCAACAAACCCATCGTGGGCATGGCCGCCACACCCGACGGCGGGGGTTACTGGCTCGTGGCCTCCGACGGCGGCATCTTCTCCTACGGTGACGCCGCACTTCTACGGCTCCACCGGGACGCTGCACCTCAACCACCCCATCGTGGGCATGGCCGCCACAGCCGACGGCTTGGGCTACTGGTTCGTGGGTCGAGACGGCGGCATCTTCTCCTACGGTGACGCGCACTTCTACGGTTCCACTGGTTCGCTTACGTTGAACGAACCGATCGTGGGGATGTCGTCGTAAGGCAGATTGTTTGGCATCACAGGCCAGCCAGCGCCACGACGAGGGAAGTCATGGCGCTGGCTGACGAGGAAGTGCTGGTCAATCAGTCGGTCGGTGCTGCACCGATAATGCCGCCGGCCGCCACTCCAGTGAACGGTCCCGGGAAGACGGCGTTCGGGAAGGCAAAGGTCCCGCCGTCCGATCCGACCATGAGGTAACCGCCCCCGTTCCCACTCGGCACCAATGAGACAACGTTGTTGACCGTGAGTCCAAGACCAGGAAGCGACCCTTGGAACGGAGCATCGCCGTAGGTGAACACGCCACCGCTCGAAGAAGCCAGCCAGTAACCAGAGCCCGCTTGGGTGGCGGTAATCGACGTGATGTTGCCACTCGGTGCAGATCCCAACGGACTGGCGTCGCCGAAGTTCGTGACCCCGCCCGCTGCTTGGGCCACCCAGTAACCGTTGCCGTCAGGAGTGGCGGCCAAACCAACAACGTCGTTGGCCGAGACGCCACTTCCGGGCAGTGAGCCAAGATACGGCGCGTCACCAAAGGCGTAGACGCCACCGTCTTTGCCGATGAGCCAGTAGCCCTTGCCGTTAGGGGTCACAGATATGCCGACGATGTCATTGACACTGAGACCGAGGCCGGGGAGGGAACCAAGATAGGTGGCGTCGCCAAAGGCAAAGATGCCGCCGTCTCGCCCCACCAACCAGTAGCCCTGGTCATCAGCGGTGGCGACGATTCCGACGATGTCGTTCACGTGTATCCCAAGACCGGGCAGCGAGCCATGAAAGCCGTTCATGCTGTTGCCAAGAGCGAAGATGCCACCGTCTGAACCGGCCAACACATAGGCCCCGGGTACTGCAGTTTGATAGACGGTCAGCACACCTGCGACATAGGTGATGGCGTAGTTGCCGTCGACCGCACCGGTGCAGGTGATCGGGTAGTTGCCCGGCAACGGCAAGGGGAACGTTCCGGCCTTGTAGGTCGTCGTACACGTCGGAGGAGTCTTCAACGATGACGGACTATCGCCACCAGCGAAGCCCGAATAGGTCGGAACGAACGCTGGCACCGATTGGCCATCGAGCACTTTCAGCGACGGTGCTTTGATGGTGAGCGGGATTTTCTTGATGGTCAGTTCACCCGCGACATAGGTGATGGTGTAGTCGTTGTCCACCGCTCCACTACAGGCGACCGGATACGTTGCCACATCCATTGGAACCGCCGGCGTGGTGACACAGACCGGTGGGGTTGTCGTTGCCGTGTCGTTGTTCACCAGACCGGTGTAGGTCGGTGCCAAGGTTGGAATCGACTGCCCATAGTCAATGGTCGGACTAGGAGCCGTAATGGTGAGATTGGCCGTCACGGCGACGGCGTTGGAGGACGTAGCCGCCACACTCGGACCGCCGTCGTTCGTGGCGATGACCGTGCAATTGACGTCGTCACCGGCGTTGGCGTCGGCCAAGACCAAGGTGTCAGTGGCCGAGGCGGCGCCCAACGACGTTGCTCCGTTGAAGAACTCGTAGGAGTACGACGTTGGACTATTGGTCCAGTCGCTGCCCGACGTGTTACAGGTCAAGGTGGCGCCGACCGTGCCTGTCCCAGACACAGTGGGTTGGGTCGAGTTGACCGGAACCGGTGGGATCGAGATTGAATTCGAACTCTCGACATACCCGCTCGGACCCCCATTGTTGCTGGCGCTGACTTGGCAGGTGATGGTTTGACCGGCATTGGCGTTGGTCAAAGAGTACGTGTCAACAGCGTTCGAAGGTCCCGAAAGAAGCGTGGCTCCGTTGTAGAACTCATAGAAGAACTCAGAAGGACTACCGGTCCAGTCGCCGGCCGCGGTGTTGCACGTCAGAGTCTGACCACTGGCGCCATTCCCTGAAATTGTGGGAGCAGTGCTATTCGTCGGTGGGTTCGGAATGGTGTAGGAGATCACGACCGAACCGTTTCCACCGGGGCCGCCCGGCGTCTGGGCTTGAATGGCGCCACTGGTGCCCCCGTTGTCCGCCAGGGACAGGGTCGTCGAGCCCACGGCACTTCCGCCGCCGCCACCGCCACCGCCACCGTCGCCGCCGCCACCACCGCCGTAGCCGCCACCGCCTCCGCCACTGAAGTCGGACGATGTGCCTCCGACACCCGAACCCGCGCCGGCACCGCCCGTGCCGTCAGCCACACCGTCTTCGAAGCCAGCGCCCCCAGCTCCTCCGTTACCGTTCCCACCTTTTTGAGGAGTGGTCGGACCACCGTTGGCGCCGCAGCCGCTGCCAGCGGCGCCACCAGCGCCGCCCGATCCGGGTTGGCCGCCGCCGGCCGAACAAAGTCCAGCAGGATTTCTTCCCGCGCTTCCAGCGTTGCCGCCCGAATAATCCTCGCCACCGCCGCCACCGCCGCCGGCGATAAGTTGGTCCGAGTCTCCGGCATCGATACTGCTGCTGGCACCCCCACCATTACTGGTCGTGCCAGGGTGGCCGCCACCACCGACCTGGACGGTCAGTACGTCGTTGGCCACTGCCGCGAACGTTCCCGTGAGTTTGGCCCCATCGCCACCGGGCACGGGTTGGGCGATGCCGTTAGCCGTGCTCGACCCACCCGAACCTCCGGCGCCGATGACGACGACGCTCACCGACGTGGTGTTGTCGCCCGTCGGCACGGTGAAGGTATCCGCACCCACTGTGGTGTAGGTACAGGTATTCACCTGATTGTGAGTGCTGAACACACCGTTGGTGCCACAGGGAATAGATGCTGAGGCGGGGAGCGCCGGCAAGATCACCAGTCCGCCCACACTCAAGAGGGTGGCCGCGCCGGCGTAAGCCAGGAACCGGTGGAGGGGTCGGCGTGCAAAGTGATGGGATCTGGACATCTCCCCACTATCTGCTTTGCTCGCGTCAACGACATGAGTAGCTCCTACTCATTGTGAGAGCGAGAGATGCTCAACGACGAGGTTGCGGTCCGGAAACCGAAGTATGGCGACCGTGCTGTTAGAGCAACGCCTCATATCCCGGTACGAACGAGTGTGGTGTATCCAAGTAGACCTTGGCCTCCGGAGGTGCTTTGAAACGACCATGGCTCCAGCGCACTTCGATATGACCGTCGATGGTTGTTCGGGTGGCGTTGTGACGGTCTTCGACCACGGCCTGCCAACCGACCAAAGCTTGTCCGCCCGCGAGTGGCGCCACGGAGAAGTTGACGAGGCGATACCTCTGGCGCCAGTCCCAAGGGGTGGCTACTCGAAGTCGGAGACTCTCTTTTTTCGCCGTGCCCAGCACAAAGTAGGGCGCGCTGTGCATCCGCAGCAGTCGCCAGAGCATGGACTCTTTGGCCCCACTCGAGGCCTTGAGGGCACGCTGCCACCGTTCAGCTGAGGCCTGCGCCACGGCTCGGTTGAGGGCTTGGTAGGGGCCTACTGCTTCGGGCGGCCAACCGGAAGCCAAGAGGCGACTGAGCTCGGCGCGCTCGGCCGTCAGGAGTTCACCAAGGTGGGCTGGCAGCTCTACGGCTGAAGGGGATGCGGGTGACGACGACCATGTGTTGGAGCCCTCCGTATGGGTCCCAACGATTCCTGGCAGCACGTCACCGTTGAGGCGATCTATGGCACTGGGCCCAGAGCTTGTCGAACTCTGTGTATCGGATGGGGGTCGAGTCACGGGGAGCTCTCCACGCCGGGCCGCTTGTCGGACGTGCTGGTAAAGATTGTCGTACTCCGCTCGGGCAACTTCGGCGAACCAGTCCGGTCGCCTCTGCCCACTCGGGCCGACCAGCAGGTGATCGAAGAGCTGGCTCGGCGACGTGTTGAGAAGGATTTTGGAGAGGTACTTGCAGCTGACCAAGTAGACGTGGTCGATACGAAGGTCGGCCGGCATCACTTCATCACCGGGAGCCTTTTGACTCCCCTTCCACTCGACCATCTCAGGCACGCGGCCCCGCAGGCCGAAGCGGGCTTCCAAAAAGGCACGGCCGTTGGCGAAGGCGGCGTGGAACTCAGGTTCATAGGCTCCCCCTTGGTGCGCCGCGATCAGGCTCTCCCACTGTTCGGGTGAGACACTCACCATGACGGGTGGACGGGCGCGGAGCGCATCGTCGACCGAGTCGTAACCGAGCATGCCGAGCGCGGTGCCAAGCTCTGTCACCGTGGTGCGTAGATCAGCCACGGTTAGTTGGCAAAGAGTGGAAGGAACTGAAGTTCGAGCGGCGCTAGTTCCACGTCAGCCGCGGCGAGCACTTCGGTCGACTCATAGACGTCGATGGCCGTGTCCGACCAGTTGATGTACGCCACCACAGCATCGCCCCATCGCTCTTCTTGAAGGGCCGATCGAATGGCGTCTCTCACCCCGACATCAAGTTCGCGCCCGTCAATGGTGGCCACCACGCGTGAGGCCAGAATCCAGTTCAGGGTGTCCATGTCGTCGGCGATATAGACGATCGGGGGATCATCTCGGACCACGGCGCAGGCGACGATACGAGCCATTAGGGGAGTCGGGCCAACTCCTTCTCGCTCCAATAGCCGGGCAGGGGTCGAGTCACGTTGACTCCTCGCCCGTAGCGAGCCAAGCGCTCCACCGAGTCGGTGTCCAAAAGCTCGATGGCGTCGAAGAAGGCTCTCGGACCGGCCGCTCGAAGCGCCTTGGCGCCTTCGCTGCCCGGACGGGGCAGATGGGGGGTGACGATGACGACCGGTCCCACATCGTTGTTGGCCAGCACATGAGCCCGGCCCAGCACTTTCCAAACCGCGTCGTTGCGCAACATGCCGCCCCGGTGCGTGGTGAAGGCACCGGCCAGGTCAAAGTACCAACGGTGCCCTTTGGCGTCGGTGGCCGCCGTGAGGGTGATGCCCAGGCCTCGCACACGGTGGTTCTCTTTGATCTCCTTGAATCCTGCGGCTTCGAGATGTTCTCGGACCAGCGTCGGAGCCGCTTGTCCTTTGTGCTCGATCGCGGCCGGGGTTTCGCTGGCCAACTCTTCGGCCATGCGGCTTCGGGCCAGCGCGACGTACTCGGGGTCGAGGTCGTAGCCGACGTGACGACGCCCGGACCGAGAGGCCGCGATCAACGTCGAGCCCGATCCCATGAACGGGTCAAGCACCAGGTCGTCCTCGTAGGTGTAGAGCTCGATTAAGCGCTCAGGCAGTTCGACGGGAAACGGGGCCGGGTGTTGGACCCGACGAGCACTTTCGGGTGGCACCTGCCAGAGGTCCAAGGTGTAGGACATGAAGTCGTCGCTCTTGATTGAGTTTCGATAGGGCAGTCCAAGTTCCCGGCGGAGTTTCGGGTTCTTGGCCCGGTCGAACCTTCCCTTGCTGGCAATGATGACGCGCTCGGTGATGTCACGGAGTACCGGGTTGGCGGCCGAGCGGAATGAACCCCAGGCACAGGAGCCGCTCGCCCCTTCGCCCTTCTGCCAGACCACCTCACCTCGAGGCAGCATGCGGAGATCGTCCTGCAAGATGGTGAGCACATCCGAGGCCAGGCTTCGATAGGGCTTCCGGCCGAGATTGGCTACGTTGACGGCGATTCGTCCACCCGGTTCAAGGGTCCGCTTGCACTCAGCGAATACAGCACGCAAGAGGTCCAAGTACTCGAGATAGGAGGACGGCACACCTTCTCGGTCGAGCTCCTCTTCGTACTGCTTGCCGGCAAAGTAGGGCGGCGAGGTGACGATGAGGGCTACGGAGTTATCGGCCACCTCTTTCATGTGGCGGGCATCACCGCAGATGAAGGGGTCGGCAACCTCACGGGGGAGTGCGACGTCGTCGTCGCTCGAGATCTCGGGAGCAGCGAAACGGTCGTAGAAGGGCTGGGCGTCGTGGGCTTCACGGCGTCCGACACCGAAGTTGGAGGTGGCAGTGCGGCGGCGTTGGGTCATGAGATCGAGACTGACGCTACTTGGCCACGCTTGGGGAACCCAGGATGCGGACGAGAGGCGAGTCGGCCGGGGGGGCCAGCCCATCGAGGATCGGTCGAGCGGTTCATGGTCAGCAACCTAAGGGCGAGCTGTATCACTGGACGGGCCAGGTTTTTAAAAGTTAGAGCTATTCGATTTCGGTGTTCGTCAGCATCGACCGATTGTGGTCACTACCTGGACACATGTTCCCAAGGCTGATCATGCCTCGCGTGCATTGTCCGGGAGTTGTAGTCACGTTGTCGTCACGAGATCGGTCATTTGAGTGTTCGATCGAGATCTGGCAGCCGTCAATGTGGGTTTCGTACTGGAAGCCTGGCAACAAGCCAAGGGCCATGCTCGCAAGGCGGGCATCGCCTTCGGCAAAAGTGGTGGTTGACCTGCTAATTCTTCGTCCAAAATCGCCTGTACGAGACGTGGGGTAACTGAATGTTGTAGGCAGGGTCTCGCCTCCTACCGGCGATCGCTGACCGGGTTCGGTGTGCATGTTCAGTGTTCACATGCACCCGAACACCGAACGCTATACTGCAGACATGGTCGCCGGGCGCGAAGTCGAGGCACGAGACGCATTGGCAGATGCCTGTGAGGAGGTTGGCCTCCACGTAGTCCTGGATCCACCGGGATCAATGACTGACCTACGCCTCGTCCCGAGGGACAGCGCGGGGACGGCGATCGACGTAATCGTCGACGTGGTGGAGTTCGGTGGCACCGACAGGGCCAGGCAGGTGCGCAACCGCTCCGCACATGGATCCACGCCGATCGTGCTCGTGGCAGACCGGGTGACGGCGACGGCCCACGCGTACATGAAGCAAGAGCACGTCAGCTGGTTTGACCGCCGAGGACATCTCCATCTTGATCTGCCAGGTGTGTTTGTCGACGCCGACGTCACACCTGCGCTTCGAGACGTCACTCGGCGGGAGGACGGGATCCGGGGACGGGCTGGTATTGCGTACGCCGTCGCGTCCCTGCTCGCCCCTTCGGACAAGCGGCCCACCATCCGCGGAGTCGCCCGGGAATCCGGCTTTGCTCCTTCAGTTGTGAGCGATGCGGCCGCCTCACTGCGTCGGGCCGCCCTCGTCCATGACGACGGCCGGCCCAACGTTCCGGATCTCTTCTGGGCCCTCGCCGACCAATGGAGACCTGAGTTCGTCCACCTAGGGGGCGAGTTGAACTTCGGGCTTCAGGGAACGTCGGGGGCCGGCGACCTTGGCGTCTTCGGCGATGCCGACCAACCGGGGTGGGCGCTCACCGGATCGGTGGCCGCCGCTGCATTCGGGGCCCCTGTCGCCGTGAGTTCGGCAACACCACCTTCATTCTACGTCCCCGATCAGACCACGCTCCGGAGGGCCGTTCGCCGCTTTGGAAGGGCCAACGGCGAGCACCGATCCTGTTCGCTCGCCGTGTCGCCAACGTCGGCGGCGTGCTCGCCCAGAATCGAGGTGTGGTCGGCCGAGAAGGCGGGCGACCGTCTGGCGGCGCCGGGCTTCGACCACTTCCTCTTCACGCGACCCCTCTTCGTCGCCCTCGAGCTCGCCAATGATCCGGCTCGCGGACACGAGATACTCGAAGGCTGGACTCCAGGAGTTGGTGCCCGTGTCTGGTGACATCCCAATCGTCGATGTGCTCGGTGTTCACCTCGAGCGCCTGGTGGTCGTGGCTGGCCGACTCTTCGATGCCACCCTGAAAGGCGAGCTCGTGGTCATTGGCGGATTGGCCATGGTGTGTCGGTGCAGGACTGCTGTACGCGCCACCGATGATGTCGACACCGTCTCTGGTCCTGAGGGGGCGGCCGGCGTCGTGCGGGCACTCGGGGCCGGAACGCTCCTCTCCGACGAGTTCCCCGGCGTGCTCGGCGAGGGGACGGCCAACGTCTCGGTCGACGGTGTCCCCCTCGAGGTCACCAATGAGGACACAGTGCTACGGGTGGGCGGCGTCAAGCTCGATGTCATCGCCACAATGCCGCTGTCCCCGGACTCTCTTGACGGGATCGATCTCAAGGGCCAACTCTTCATGGCCGCCCACCGCTGGGCCCTCGAGTCGGCCACACCGGTCACTCTCCGCACGGGCGGTGCCAATGCCACGGTGTTGGTGGCGACGCCCGCGGCGTTGGTGGCCATGAAGCTGCATGCCCTCCAGGACCGGCGATCGGGACGGCCGGCGAAGGCTGCATCGGATACCGAGGATCTTGTCCGGCTCTTCAACGAGCACAACACGGGTGGCGAGCTCTCTGCCGAGATCGCGGACGCCCCGTATGGACTGGGCGCACTGGTTGCCGAATCCGCACGGAGACTCCTGATCGACGAGTCGACGATACGGATACGGTCCCTGATCGTCAGCGGTAGCCCCACGGCAGGAGAGATGGACCCCCTCGAATTCGCTGACATATGTTCCCAGTTCGTCGACGACCTGACGGAACGGACCGACGGCCCTGGTGGGGAACACCCTCCCGCCGGTTAGCTGACATGGGTTCACATGACTACCCCAGTGAACCGGAGCAGAGCTGGCCCTTCGGCACCGTGGCCTGGGGCTTCACGCCTCGAGGCCATGTTTCGTGCCCGCGCCGGAACCCTGGTGCAACTGATTGCTGAGCAAGAAGGGCGTCGCCCTTTGCAGAAGTGGCTGTTGAGCTGCGGGTTCGCCTCTTGGGGCTGACTTGACGAGCCCTGGGCTGGCCGAATGTTGAGAGCACTCCGCTCAGGATGTCGTTTTGGGGTCCGAGCTCAGGTTTGGCCGACTGGCGTATCCCAGGCGGCATCTCCGAGTGGGGTGGGGTCGGGCTGTGGACGGCCGTGAACCGATGCATATATGCTTTCATACCTGGAAAGTCCTGCCGACCTAGTTCGTGACGCCCGGCAATCAGCCGGCCTGTCGGCGCGCGCTCTGGCAAGGCTGGCTCAAGTCCCCCCGTCGACCGTTCTTCGTATCGAGTCCGGCCAGGTCGACCCCACATTCGGGATGCTGCGGAGACTCCTCGAGGCTGCAGGGCAGGATCTGCGTCTGAAGTCAACCCGTTGGCCCCCGTCGCAGCGTGGCCCCGTCATCGCTGAACTGGCAGATGCTTGGGTCGAATCACCTGACGAAGGTCCTGATTGGACGAAACTTCGCCGCGTTCCTCGACGACCTTTCCCTACACCCCGATCGTGTGGAAACGGCGATTATTCGCCGCCCGGCCAAGTCCCCGTCTCCGGTCCTTGACACGCTCTTGGCCGGAATCGCCGAGAAGCTGGCAGACGACGCAGGGATCGGCCGTCCGGCTTGGACCCGACGCACGCCGTGTTTGCGTGAAGAGTGGTCTCCGTTTGGTACGCCCCGAATGCGGGCGATGTGGCGAAGCGGCGCTCCATCTCAACTCCTCGATCGTGGGCTGGTCATCGACGAGCCCAGCCTGTGGCGAGACCCCGAGACTGTCGGTGCCTGACCCGCTTCTCACACCGGACAGAATCCGGGCCTAACTCATCGAAGTCGCCGAACTCCTGCCAGATGCAACCCGCAGTGCATCGTGGTGGTCGGCGGTTCGTTGCTGGCGCTGCTCGGATTCCGTGAGGCGACCAATGATGTCGACAGCATCAAGCGAATTGGGGAGTCTCTCAGGGATGCTGTCGCGCAAGTTGCCGACCGCCACGGCCTCGCACCTCGTTGGCTGAACGACTCGGCGGCCGGCTTCGCTCCTCAGACATTTGACGAAGCCGCCTGCACAGTTGAACTCGACCACCCCAGGCTTCGGGTCCTCGGAGCGCCCCTTCAACAGGTGTTCGTCATGAAACTTTTCGCATCCCGGGCGGTCGACGTGACCGACCTCACCGCAATCTGGAACGACTGTGGATTCGAGTCTCCCGAACAGGCAGCCGATCTCTACCATGCTGCGTATCCGCATCTCGAGTGGGACCAATACTTGGCCGACGAGATCCGTGCCATCGGCGAACGTGGTTCGAAGGACTGAGGCAGTTGGCCAGTGAAGCAGGGCTGAAGGCCTCCGCGAAGTCCGCCGGCTGGCTCGGGATTGTCCTGGATTAAAAGGCCGAAGGCCGAGGCAGCTTTCGCCGCCCCGGCCTTCGGGTCTCAACTCTGTCGGGCTCGTTAGCCCTTGATGGTGGGGGCCGGAGCCTCGCCCTTCACGATCTTCTTCAGCGTGGCGCCCGCAGCGATGCGGGGAGCCTGTGACGCCTTGATCTGAATGGGCTCACCGGTCTGGGGGTTGCGAGCCGTGCGGGCCTTGCGGTCAACACGGTCGAACGACACAAATCCGGTGATAGCGACTTTTTCCCCCTTGGCCACACTGGCCGTGATCACGTCTTCAAGGCCAGCCAAGACCGTGGCGACATCCTTGGCCGATACATCGGTGTGATTGGCGACGGCTGCGACAAGCTCGGATTTATTCATCTGGCGGTAACTCTCTTTCGTTGGATGGATCGAGTTCTTTCTCTCTGCGATTGTGCATTCTGCCCGATCTGCCCCAGTAATTGGGGTATTTGTCCCCGATAGGGGCCCTGGGCAGCGGGTTGATCAGCTCAGGCGCTCGACAATCATGGCCATTCCCTGGCCGCCGCCCACGCACATGGACTCGAGACCGAAGGTCTTTCCGCTGTCCTCCAGACCGTTCAACAGCGTGGTCATGATGCGGGCACCGGTCTGTCCAAACGGGTGGCCGAGGGCGATGGCGCCCCCGTTGACGTTGAGCTTGTCGTAGCTGATACCGAGGTGCTTGGCCGAGGGAATGACCTGGGCCGCAAAGGCTTCGTTGATCTCAACCAGGTCGATGTCGTCGATGCTCATGTTGGCTCGCCCGAGCGTCTGACGGCAGGCGTCGATCGGCCCTAAGCCCATGATCTCGGGGTTAAGACCCGAGACGCCACTGGCCACGATGCGAGCCAGCGGGGTGATGCCGAGCTCGCGGGCCTTGGTGTCACTCATGACGATGACCGCAGCGGCCCCATCGTTCAAAGGACAGGCGTTGCCGGCCGTAATGGTGCCGCCCTCGCGAAATACTGGCTTCAGGTTGGAAAGGCCTTCCAGGTTGGTGCCGGGGCGGGGACCGTCGTCTTTGCTGATGACCGTGCCATCGGCCAGGGTCACGGGCACGATCTCGCGCTCGAAAAAGCCCCGCTCCTGGGCCGCCACGGCACGGTTCTGTGACATGACCGCGAACTCGTCCATCTCGAGGCGGCTCACGTTCTCGTACTCAGCCACGTTCTCGGCTGTCTGGCCCATCTGGATGTAGACGTCGGGCAGTCCCGATTGGGGCGCCCAGGCCTCGGTGACCTTGGGGGTGCGGGCCACGGTGCGAGCCTCGGCGTCGGTGAACAAGACGTTGTGAGGGCCAGTGTCGGCGGCGCCATTCATGTAGCGACTCACTGTTTCCACGCCTGCGGCAATGAAGATGTCTCCCTCGCCCGCCTTGATGGCGTGCGCGGCCATGCGGATGGTCTGGAGTGAGGACGAGCAGTAGCGGTTGACCGTCACACCGGGCACGTTGTCTAACCCGGCCAAAATGGCGGCCACTCGTCCGATGTTGTAGCCGGCCTCGCCGCCCGGCTGGCCTGATCCCATGATGACGTCTTCGACCGAGTTGGGGTCGAGTTGGGGGACCTTGGCCAACACCGCCTTGATGACAAGGGCGGCCAGGTCGTCGGGACGACACTCAATAAGTGAGCCTTTGTTGGCCCGCCCGATGGGGGTGCGGCCGGTGGCGACGATTACAGCTTCGGGCATGTCGAACTCCTGTTGGTCTTTGTGGGCGGGAGGACCAAGTGGTCGACCACGCCGCCAGTGGTGGCGTCGGGCAGGTTACCGGGCGGTAACCACAGCGCCTCCGTTTCAGGCTAACCGAGACTGGACCGGCCCTTCCCCGTTGCCGAAGAAGGAGAGATACCGAGCCGCCTCGTTGGCCTCAAGCCGTCGGCTCCTTGTAACGTGTTCTAGTTAGCGTCAGCGGTGTCGACGTGGACTGGAGCCTGGTGGCCCGGTCGGCTTCGCCACCGATCTGGCGAATTCTGTTCGCCAACACTGACGGCACGCCGAAATGGGAGGGACGCCATGGAGATCGGGTACACCGAAGAGCAGCAGGTGCTGAAGACGGAGTTGCGCCAGTACTACGAGGCCCTGCTCACGCCTGAAGTCCAAGAGGAACTGCACGCCGGTAACGGCATTGGTGCCCCCATGCGCCGAGTGGTCAAGCAGATGGCGACCGATGGTTGGTTGGGCATTGGATGGCCCAAGGAGTACGGCGGTCAGGGCCGGTCAGCCATCGAGCAGTTCATCTTTTTTGACGAGTCGATGCGAAGCGGCGCACCCGTGCCCATGCTCACCATCAACACGGTGGGGCCGACCATCATGAACTTCGGTACGCAGGAGCAGAAAGACTTCTTTCTGCCCAAGATCTTGGCCGGTGACATCCACTTTTGTATTGGTTACACCGAGCCCAACGCCGGCACCGACCTCGCCGCCTTGACCACCAAGGCCGTGCGTGACGGCGACGAGTACGTCATCAACGGCGCCAAGATCTTCACCAGCCTGGCCGGTGATGCTGACTACGTGTGGTTGGCCACTCGAACCGATCCCGAGGCCTCGAAGCACAAGGGCATCTCGATGTTCATCGTTCCGATGGACACCCCAGGTATCCGGGTTGTGCCCATGAAGCTGTTGGGCGACCACAACATCAACTACACCTTCTACGAAGACGTTCGGGTGCCGGCCACCAACCTGGTCGGTGGTGAGAACAACGGTTGGACCCTCATTACCAACCAGCTCAACCATGAGCGGGTCACGCTGTGCTCTCCGGGCATCATCGAGCGTGTGCTCACCGACGTTCGGGCCTGGGCTCAGGAGACCAAACTTCCCGACGGTCGTCGGGTCATCGACCAAGAGTGGGTGCAAGAGCACCTGGCTCGAGTGCACGCCGAGCTTGATTTCCTTCGTCTCATCAACTGGAAGGTGGCCTGGCAGGCCACGCAAGGTCAGCTCGATGTGGCCGACGCTTCGACGATCAAAGTCTTTGGGACCGAGTTCTATCTGCGAGCGTTCCGCTTACTCCTAGAGGTGCTCGGACAGGCCGGCTACCTGACCCATGGCACGCCGGCGGCTGTGATCGCCGGTCGCCTTGAGATGTACGCACGCTCGATGATCATCTTGACCTTCGGTGGCGGTACCAACGAGATCCAGCGCGACCTCATTGCCATATTCGGACTGGGACTGCCCCGCTCGCTGCGCTAGCGAGACCGGCACCCGACAACTACTCACCCACAGCGCCAGAACGGAAAAGAGGACTCCCCATGGACTTCGCCTTCAGCGAAGAGCAGCAAGAAGTGCGCGATTTGGCCGAGCGCATATTCACCGACAGGGCCACGCACGATCGATTGAAAGAACTCGAAACACACGCTGAGCCCGAAGGCCCTTTCGACCGTGAGCTCTGGGCTGAACTGGCCGACGCTGGTCTGATCGGGATCGCACTCAAAGAAGATGTCGGCGGGTCGGGCCTCGATTTCGTGGCGGCCTGCCTGGTAGCTGAGGCCACCGGCCGCTCGGCCGCCTACGTCCCTTTCGTGGAAACAGCTCTCTATGGGGCCGCGGTGATCGACCGCTTCGGCACCGAGTCGCAGCGCCAGCTTCTGCTGCCTGGCGTCGCGAGCGGCCAAACGGTGCTTACCGCCGCCATGGCCGAGCTGGTCGGAGACCTGGTCCTGTCAGGCGGTCAAACCCCTGCCACCACGGCGACCAAGCAAACTGACGGCAGCTGGATTCTGAACGGCACCAAAGCATGTGTCCCGGCCGGACTGGTGGCTGACTTCGCCCTGATCCCAGCCAGCCTGGTCGAGGCTTCCGGCTCGTCCATCGGGGTGGGGGTCTTTGTGATCGACACCACCGACGATGGTCTGACTCGTGTGCGCCAAGACACCACCACCGGGCGACCCGAAGCCATCTATGAGCTGCGCAACATCGCCTTGAGCGACGATGACCGCCTGGGCGGCGATGGTGCCGACGGTTCGGCCATTGTGACCTTCATCTCGGAGCACGCTTCGGTGGGCCTGTGCGTTCAAGAAGCGGGCGCCTGTGCCGCCGCACTCGCCCTTACGGCCGAGTACGCCAAGACCCGCGAGCAGTTCGGCAAGGTCATTGCCACCTTCCAGGCCGTGGGTCAGAGGGCGGCTGACGCCTATGTCGACACCGAGGCCATTCGACTGACGGCATGGCATGCGGCCTGGCGGCTTTCTGAGGGACTCGATGCCTCGGCTGAAGTCGCGGTGGCCAAGTTCTGGGCGGCCGAGGGTGGTCAACGGGTCGTCCACGCCGCCTCGCACCTTCACGGCGGCGTCGGGGTCGACCGGGACTACCCCTTGCACCGTTACTTCTTGCTCACCCGACAGATTGAGCTCTCGTTGGGCAACGCCAGCGACAGCCTGCGCCGCTTGGGCGCGGAGTTGGCGGCCGAGCCCGTCTAAGAGCTGGGTCTAGCGCTCCGGGCGAGGTGGTTGATCGAGGCCGAGGGAGTAGCCCTCCAAAAATGTGGCGGCTTCGGCTTGGCGGGGGTGACGGTTGGCCAGTTGGTAGAAGGCGTCTGAGTGGTTGGGTACGACCAGGTGGGCCAACTCATGAACGATGACGGTATCTAAGACCCAGCCCGGCACGGCTTGAAGCCGGTGACTGAGCCGAATCTCACCGCTCTCGGCTGAACACGAACCCCATCGCTTGGACTGGTTGGTGACCCAGCGAATGGACGTGGGCTGCACGCCACCGAGATAGCGCGTTGAGAGTTCGCCGGCCCGTAGGAAAAGCGCGTCATCTGATCGGGTGGCTTTCGGGCGCTTGGCCACCACCCGCTGAACCAACCACTCGACCATTTGCTCGCGCTCTTTGCCTCGGAGCCGGGCTGGAACGACCACCACGATGGCTCCGTTCTCCCAAAAAGCGGTGGCCGTCTTCCTCCGACGAGCACTGGTGCGGATCTCGACCGGCGGCGCGTCGGGGGTAACTGGGTTGACGGCGAGGGTGGCGCCTTGGGTCTCCGTGGTGGACTGCGCCACAGCATGCTTGGGCTGCGATGCGGGATCGGCAAGGATCCCCTCGCCGTGTTCCGACCAGTCGAGTGGCAAGGTGGGATTGGTCGACTGGTCGGGCACATGACCATTGTGCCGGTTTGCCGCCGGACCTCATGCACACCGCCCGTACGCAGGAACTGTGGCCGGTTGGCCCGGGGGCGCGGTCGCTCCGACCCAGCTCAACCGGTACAGTTCGAGCAGAGGCACCTACCGAAAGAACGGCTGCTCATGATTGTTCTCATTGTCATTCTTGTCATCGTCGTCATCTTGGCTGTGGCCCTGTGGGCCATGTTCAACGGACTGGTCAGGAAGCGGAACCGAACGCAAGAAGCCTGGTCGCAGATCGACGTTGAGCTCAAGCGACGCCACGATCTGATCCCCAACTTGGTCCAAACCGTCCAGGGCTATGCCGCCCATGAGAAGGGCACATTCGAAGCAGTTACCCAGGCTCGGGCCAACGCTGTGGCGGCCGGGGCAACCGGGGACCCGGCACAGATTGCACCGGCCGAAAATGCGCTTTCGGGCACGCTGCGCTCGCTCTTCGCCGTGGCTGAGGCCTATCCACAGCTGCGAGCGGTTGAGAGCTTCTTGCAACTACAAGAGACGCTGACGGCCACCGAGGACAAGATTGAGTTCGCACGCCGGTACTACAACGGCAGCGTCCTTGACTACAACTCCGCCCTCCAGACCTTCCCTCGGAACCTCTTGGCCGGGATGTTCAGTATGAAGACCGCAGAGTTCTTTGCGGCGGACGAGGCCGACAAGGCTGTCCCACAGGTGAACTTCAACACCCCAGCACCCGAGGTGAACTTCTCAGCCGGAGCGGCCGCGGCGGCGCCCGTAGCAACGCCTGCTTCGGAGCCTCCCCTGTCCGCACCACCGAGTGAACCTGGGTCACCAACCAGCTCGTAATCGTTCGCACTGGAGGGTGCCAGAGCGGCCCAGATCAGAGAGCCGAGCGATTAGATCGACTGGCCCGAGGCGATTCGTTCCAAGTTCTCGATGCGCTCTTCGATGGGCGGGTGTGTGTCAAAGAGGTGATGGAACCAGGTCTCGTGGTGTTGCAGCGGGTCGTCGATGCACATCGCCGCGGTGGCGTGGTTGAACTTGGCGAACGGCTTGTCGTTGCCAGAGATCTTCTTTAAGGCGCTGATGAGACCAGCCGGATTTCGCGTGAGCTGCACCCCACTCACGTCGGCCAGCGACTCGCGTGATCGCGAAAGAGCCATCCTGATGATGGGACCGACCACGATGGCCACAACGGCGAGCAACGTGCCGGCAGCAAGAATGATCACGCCGAATTGGCTGTTGTTGTTGTTTTGATTTCTGGTCATGCTGCTGTAGAAGGCGGAGCGCCAGAGCAGACTGGCCAGCACCCCGGCCATGCCGATCAGGACGGTGACGATCAGGATCAGGCGAACGTCGTAGTTCTTGATGTGGCTCATCTCGTGGCTGGCCACACCTTCGAGCTCTTCTCGATTCATCATGGTGAGGAGCCCGGTCGTGAACGTGATGGCAGCCTTCTCGGGTCGGATCCCGGTGGCAAAGGCGTTCGGCGATGGGTCGTCGATGACGTAGACCTCAGGCTTCGGGATGCCGTCGCCGATGGCCAGAGCCTCGACCAAGTTGTGCAGACGCTGGTACTGCACCGGATCGGCCGGTTGTGCGCCTGACGCTTTGAGCACGAAATTCGACCCCGAAACGAAGGCGAAGATCACGCCGATGAGGGCGAAGATCATGGCAATCACCACGCCGGCGATGACGGGACCAAGGTGAATCGCACCGTTTGTCGTCACTGTTTGGGTGTAACCGCCGTAGCCGTCACTCCCACCGGTGGTGTGATGGGCCGAGAACCAGGCCCAGATGAGGCCGACCAGCGCGCCGACTCCCATCCACAGCAAGAAGAACACGCCGATGTAGAGGATGCTCTTCCGTTTGTTTTTGGCGATCTGTTCGTACATTTGTGCGCATCCTACGGCCTGGGCCTCACCGCTAGCAGGGCGCCTCGCCGCTGACCGCTCGGTGATTACCCGATGAGTTCGGCCATGGTGCGCAGCGTGGTGGCGTCGCCGCTGACCAAAAGGGTGGTGGCCCGAGAGTCACGCCAGGCCTCTAAGTCGTCACGAATCTTTTCGACCGGACCAACCAGGGCGATGTCCTCCACCATTGAGGTGGTGACGGCCGCAGCCGCTTCGTCTTTTCGGCCCTGGAGGTAAAGGTCTTGAATCTTGATAGCGGCCTCTTCGTAGCCCATGCGAGCAAAGACGTCGAAGTGGAAGTTGGCGTCTTTGGCCCCCATGCCCCCGACGTAGAGGGCCAAGTAGGGACGGAAGGCGTCGGCCGCCTTTTCTATGTCGTCGGCGATGATGGTCGGTGCAAAGGCAATGACCTCAAAGTCTTCTTTGTTGCGGCGAGCGCCCGGGCGAGCGAAGCCCTCGTCCATCGAGGTGTTAAACGACTCCATGGCCTTGGGGGAAAAGAAGATGGGGAACCAACCGTCGGCGATCTCGGCCGCCAGGGCCACATTCTTCGGTCCCTCAGCTCCCATGATGATCGGAATCTCAGAGCGCAGCGGGTGCACGATGGGCTTGAGCGCCTTGCCTAGACCGGTGCCACCCGGATAGGGCAACGGGTAGTTGGGGCCGTCGTTGGTCACAACGTCTTTGCGGGCCACCACGTCACGCACGATCTGGATGTACTCGCGGGTGCGGGCCAAGGGTTTGCCGAAGGGCTGTCCATACCAACCTTCAACGACTTGGGGTCCCGAGACACCGAGGCCAAGGACAAATCGACCGTTGGAGAGGTGGTCCATGGTGATGGCGGCCATGCCCATGGCCGTTGGCGTTCGGGCTGAGAGCTGGCACAGTGAGGTGCCAAGGCGAACGTGCTCGGTGCGAGATCCCCACCAGGCCAGGGGCGTGAGGGCGTCAGAACCGTAGGACTCGGCCGTCCATACCGAGTCGTAGCCCAGACGATCAGCCTCTTGGACCAGTTCCAGCGCGTTGGGTGGAGGTCCCGAGCCCCAGTAGCCCATCTGCAGTCCGAGTTTCATATTTTTCATGACGGCTCTCCGTTCGCTGCAGGCCTTGCGTGCAGTTCAGTTCAGTTTGGACACGATCTTTTCTGCGAACCACTCGCAGGCCTGGATACGGGCCGCCAACGCTTGTTCCTCGGTGGCGTCCGGTTCGATCTTGGTGAACATCCAAGGCGCGCAGACGATATCGGAGACCCCAGCATCTTCAAAGCGACGATAGAGATCGACCGACGGAATCTCGGCCAGCGACAGATAGATGTCAAAGGGCTCGTTCTCGCGCCCGGCCTCGGCCAGGTGCTGGCGAAGCTCCGCCAGGTGATCCCAGGCCTCGGCCTCGGTGTAGGCCCCGGCCGCGATCCAACCATCACACAGAGCAGCCGTGCGACGAAGTGCCGGACCCGAGTGGCCGCCGCCGAAAATGGGCACCGGTTGGCTGGGGGAGGGGTTCATCTGGCAGGCCGGGACGTCGTAGTAGGTGCCGTGGTACTCAACCCAACCCCCGCCCCAGAGCGCTCGCAAGGCCTCAATCATTTCGTCCAAGCGCTTACCCCGGTTGCTGAACTCCTGCCCGGTCTGCTCGAACTCTTCTTTGCACCAGCCCACGCCGACGCCGAGTCGCACACGATTGTCGGCCAAGACCGCCGTGGTGCCGACCGTTTTAGCCACGCTGATGAGATCGCGCACTGGGGCGATGTAGACCCCAGTGGTGAAGAGCAGGTTTTTGGTCACCGTGGCCAGCCCAGAGAAGACGCACATGGGGTCGGGCCACGACGTCTCTTTCTCCCAGCCCGGAGCACCGTCTTCACGTGACGAGTAGGTGTAGCGGGACTCCAAGTCCCGTGGGTTAAAGAGGTGGTCCGAGAGGTAGATCCCGCCGTAGCCGGCCCCGTCACAGAATTTGGCCAGTTCCACGACCTGGGTGGTCGGGAGGAACGTCACGGCCTGATGGAAGCGCAATTGCTGTCTGCTTTCCTGTCGTGCAACGCAACGACCAACGGTGATGGTCGGCCCTTGGGTCACGTGCTCGGAGTCCGAGCGAGAAGTTGCGTGGGCGGTTTGAAACCCTTAGCGCCCGAGTGGTGCTGTCGGTGCGAAGGCGATGGGGAGGTGCTTGGTGCCGTTGATGAAGTTGGACTGCAATCGCTGCGGCTCGCCGTTTAAGTGAAGGTCGGGCATGCGCTCCAAGAGGCGTCCGAACATCACACTTATTTCCATTCGGGCCAGGTTGGCCCCAAGACAGAAGTGCGGTCCGCCGCCACCGAAGGCGATGTGCGGATTGGGACTTCGGGTGATGTCGAACTCATCGGCCCGATCGAAGATGGCGGCGTCCCGGTTGGCCGAGGTGTGCCAGAAGACGACCTTGTCGCCTTCTTGCACGGCCTGGTCGCCGATGTTCCAGTCCATGGTGGCGGTACGACGAAAGTGCATGACCGGGGTGACAAAGCGCAGCATCTCTTCTACCGCGTTGGGAAGAAGGGTGGGGTCCGCGACCAGTTTCTGCCACTGGTCGGGGAAGTCGAAGAAGGCGTGCATAGCCCCTGAGATGAGGTTTCGGGTGGTCTCGTTGCCAGCCACGATGAGCAGCAAGAAGAAGAGGTCGATCTCCATCTGGTCTAACTGCTCGCCGTCGACCTCGGCCGTGATCAGAGCACTCAGGATGTCTGTGGTCGGGGTGATGCGCTTGCTGGCCGTCAGCTCGTCGGCAAAGGCGTAGACCTGCATGGCGGCGTCGGTACTCGCTTCGGCGTTGATTTGGTATTCGGGATCGTCCGAGCCAATCATCTGGTTGGACCAGTCGAAGACGCGGTGTCGGTCCTCTTCGGGTATGCCCAAGATCTCGGCAATCAGAAACAGCGGCAGTTCAGCCGCAATGTCTTCGACGAAGTCACACGAGCCTTTCTCGCAGACCGCGTCGATGATGCGATCGGCGTACACCGACCATTTTTTCGTCCAGGTCCCGCACCATTTTGGGCGTGAAACCCTTGTTCACGAGACGCCGATAGCGAGTGTGCATCGGTGGCTCCATGTTCAACATCATGAGGCGTTGTTGCGCCATCAGATCTTCATCCATGTCGGCAAAGAGCGACGTCTTGGGCGAAGAAGCAAAGTGCTCCCAGTCCCGGTTGATCATGACGCAGTCGTCGTAGTCGGTGACGGACCAGAACCCCCCCGTGGGGCGGTCTCTTGGGGGTGCCAGTAGACCGGACTTTCCTTGCGCATCTGGGCAAACCACTCATGTGGCACGTGGTCGACAAAGTTGCGACCGTCGATGAGATTCATGTCCTCGAGCTTCATGTGGGTCCCCTCCGAGGGTTGCGTTCGGGCCGGGACAAGGTCACGGTGAAAGCAATTTCTAGAACGTGTGTCAGTTAGCATAGGCCGGAAGCAGCCTTCCCGGCCAGAGACCACTGAACGAGAACCTGTTACAGTTTCCTCGCACGACGGCCTGGACTCGCCGGGACCGAATCGGAGCATCGACCCAGGTAGACGCCATGTTCCTCGAAGAAAGCCCAGACCAGCAGCGCCTACGCGCCGAACTGCGCGCGTACTACGCCGACATCCTCACGGACGATGTCCGTGAGGCGTTGGCCGGTGAAGGAGAGGGCGGCGACGTCGTGGCGCCAAGTCGTACGCCAGATTGGTGCCGACGGATGGTTGGGTATTGGTTGGCCCACTGAGTTCGGGGGTCAAGGTCGCCCGGCCACCGATCAGTTCATCTTTTTTGACGAGACGCGCTGTGCCGGTGCCCCGTTCCCGTTCGTCACTATCAATACGGTCGGTCCGACCATGATGCGATTCGGTACGGAGGCACAAAAGCAGTACTTCTTGCCCAAGATCCTTTCGGGCGAACTGAACTTCGCCATTGGGTACACCGAGCCCGAAGCTGGGACCGACCTGGCCGCGCTCAAGACTCGGGCCCAGCGCGACGGCGACGAATACGTCATCAACGGCGCCAAGATCTTCACCAGTGGGGCCGATCAGGCCGACTACGTCTGGCTCGCCGTGCGCACCGACCCCGACGTCTCCAAACACAAGGGCATCTCCATCCTGTGCGTACCCACCGACTCGCCCGGCTTTGAGTGGAGCATCATCAACACCGTGGGCGGTCTCACCACCACGTCGACCTTCTACGAGGATGTTCGAGTGCCGGTCGAGAATCGGGTGGGCGAGGAGAACGAGGGCTGGCGCATGATCACCACGCAGCTCAACCACGAGCGTGTGGGCTTGGCGGCCTGGAGCGGACTCACCTTGCAGCTCTTTCACGAAGTGGTGCAGTGGGCGGCCACGCGAGCCCACCGACGACGGCCGTCGCCTCATCGATCAGACCTGGGTGCAGATGGACTTGGCTCGGGCCGAAGCTGAGATCGAAGCTATGCGCCTGTTGAACTGGCGCATGACGGTGAACGTGGCCAAAGGCGAGCTCACGGCGGCCGAGTCGTCATCCATCAAGGTGTTTGGTACCGAGCGCACCGTTGATGTCTACCGACTCTTGCTTGGTGTCATGGGATGGGCCGGCTACATCACGCCCGATTCACCGGGCGCCCTGTTGCGTGGTCGGGTCGAGGCTTCGGGTCGTCAGGCGCAGATCAATACCTTTGGCGGCGGAGTGAATGAGATCCAGCGCGAGATTGTGGCCATGGCTGGCCTTGGCATGAAGCGCGCCTCACGGTGACCCTGGTGACCGACCACTCGGAAGCCCTGGCCGCACTGGTGGGTCAGCCCTCGGGTCCGCCCGAGCTGTCGCCCCACGCCGTCAATGAGCCCATGATCCGACACTGGGTCGAGGCCATGGGTGACACCAACGGGGCCTACGTCTCTGAGCGAGAGGCCAAGGCCGCTGGGTTCTCAGGCGTGACGGCACCTCCCACCATGTTGCAGGCCTGGATTATGCGTGGGCTTCGGGCCACGCTCGAAGCCGAAGTGGCTCGGGCCGAAGGACGGGCCAAGAGCGACTCGGCCAACGACACCATGATGCGGCTGTTGGACGAAGAGGGCCTGACATCGGTCGTCGCCACCAACTGCGAGCAGACCTATGGGCGACCGTTGGTGGTTGGCGATCGACTTATCGTGTCCTCGGTTATCGAGGCCATCTCCAGATGTGAAAAAGACCGGGCTGGGTACGGGGCGGTTCGCCACCACCCGGCTTGATTTTGTGGCCGTGGATGACGCGACCGTTGGCGAAGATGACGATCCGGCCGAACTCATGGCCCGGGGTGAGGCGGTAGCCACCATGCGATTCCGAATTCTGAAGTACGCACCGCCGGCCGAGGAGTCGAGCGACCGTGAGGTCGAGCACGCCTCGACCGCTGCGACCTCGGCCTGCCATCACCCAAGACATTGCGTTCTGGTTTGAGGGATGTCGCGACGGCAAGCTCTTGATTCAACGCTGCACCTCTTGTGAGACGCTCCGACACCCGCCCCTTCCGGCGTGCCCCAACCTGCCGATCGTTTGAGTGGGACACCGTTGAGTCGGCGGGACAAGGGCAGATCTTCAGCTTTGTCGTGACCCACTACCCGCAGGTGCCCGGCTTCGACTACCCCTTGCCGATCGGATTGATCGAACTCGATGAGGGCACCCGTCTGGTGGCCGGTCTTGAGTCCGATGACACGTCGTTGCTGCGAGTGGGACAGAAGGTTGAAGCCCACATGGTCGAGTACGACGATGCGTTGACCCTGCCCGTATTTCGTGTGGTGGACGAGGTCTCGAGCTAGTTCGATGGACTTTACCTTCACTGAAGAGCAAGATGCCGTGGCGCAAGCGGCGGCCGGTGTATTCGACGGCATGGTCGACTCCGATCGGGTGGTCAAGGTGGAGTCGACCGACGACCGCATCGATGACGAACTCTGGCAGGCCTTGGCCGCGGCCGACCTGCTTGGTCTGGCCGTGCCTGAAAGTCTGGGCGGCGGCGGACTTGGGTCTGACCGAACTTTGCTTGGTCCTCGAAGCCCAAGGACGGGTGGTGGCCCCCGTGCCGCTGTGGGCCACCGTGGTCCTCGGCGCCTTCCGCTGGCCCGGTTCGGAACTGAGTCGCATGCGCCAAGCCTGGCTGCCCGAGGTGGCGGCGGGGCACCGACGATGCTCGAGCGCGGCGGTGACCGGTTCGTCGCAGAGCGTGACTCGGACAACCCCCCGTCGTGGCCGACAGCAGACGGCGCGGCTACGAGTTGCACGGTGTCGAATACGCCGTGCCGTCTGGTCACGTGGCCGCCCGCATCATCGTGCCGGCCCGCACCGACGATGGCGGAGTGCTGCTTGGCCCTGGTCGACCCCACCGCGGCCGGCGTCACGGTCGGAGCGGGCCGAAACCACCAACCGAGAGATCTGCACGCATCTTCATTTAGACGGCGTGCGCATCGAAGCCGATGACGTCGTGGCGCATCCTGGGCCGGACCGAACGACGGACCGGCCGCGCTCGAGTTCCTGCTCGAAGCCGCCATGACCGGACTTTGCGCTCTTCAGGTCGGGGTCTGCGAGTCGGCCTTGGCCCAGACCGCCGCCTATCTCAACCAGCGCGAGCAGTTCGAGCGCCCACTCAGCACCTTTCAGGCCACCATGCTGCGTGCCGGCCGACGCCGCCATCGATATCGAGGCCATGCGGGTGACGCTTTGGCAGGCCGCCTGGAGATTGGACACCGGCCGCGAGTCGGCCTCAGCCGTGGCCACGGCCAAGTGGCAGGCCTCCGAGCGCGGCCAGCGCGTGGTGCATGCCACCCAGCACCTGCACGGCGGCATGGGTGCGGATATCACCTACCCCATCCACCGCTACTTCCTCTGGGGTAAGCAGATCGAACTGCTCTTGGGCGGTCCGTCTCGCCAACTCGCTTCGCCTAGGACGCTTGCTGACCGCAGCGGGTCGACGCGAGCCTCGGGCCGGGGGTTGGACCAGTGAGTTCGACCACGACCAGACGCAGACCACTGTTCGCTACGAAGACGTCGCTGTAGGCCAGTCCCTGGGCGAGCTCGTCCTGCCCTATGACTCGCACGTTGATCGTGGCTGGTGCCTTGGCCAGTCGTGACTACCAAGACGTCCACCACGATGCTGAGTTGGCCAAAGGGCGTGGATCGAAAGACATATTTATGAATATCTTGACCACGAACGGACTGGTGGGACGATTCGTCACCGATTGGACGGGACCCGGGGGCAGTACTGCGCCAGGTTTCCATTCGACTGGGCGCACCCAACTATGCCGACGAGGTCATGACGCTGACCGGCGAGGTGCAGTCCAAAGACGGACTGGAAGATGAGGGCACCCACGGTCGGGTCACGGTCAAGGTGCGCGGTGCCAACTCACTTGGTGACCACGTGACTCGGAGACGGTGATCGTGGCTTTGCCCCTAAGCGGTGACAACGGAAGGACAGCAGGCGTGACTGCTCATTCATTTTCAGGCAACGTAGCCATCGCGGGTATCGGGGCCACTGAGTTTTCAAAGGCCTCGGGTCGCTCCGAGCTGAGCCTGGCCACCGAGGCCGTGAACTTCGGCGCTCATCGACGCCGGGATCGAGCCCAGCGAAGTTGGCGGCATGGTGACGTACTCAGCCGACACCAACCCCGACATCGACATTGCCCGGGCCTTGGGCATTGGCGATCTCACCTTCATGAGTCGCATCCACTACGGCGGAGGAGCGGCGTGCGCCATCGTGCTGCAGGCCGCCATGGCGGTCGCGAGTGGCGTGGCTGACGTAGTGGTCTGTTATCGAGCCTTCAACGAGCGCTCAGGCCACCGATTTGGTACCGGCGTGCAGGATCGACCGCCTATGGCCACGGCTGAGAACGCTCAGTTCGCTTGGTACTCACCGGTCGGGCTCCTTACCCCAGCCAGTTGGGCCGCCATGTTTGCGCAGCGCTACATGCACGCCACGGGAGCGACCAGCGAAGCGTTGGGCTGGATCACCATGGCCGATCGGTTCCACGCCTCGACCAACCCCAAGGCCTGGTTCTATGAGAAGCCCATCACCATGGACGATCACCAGAACTCGCGCTTCATCGTCGAACCCCTTCGTCTCTTCGACTGCTGCCAGGAGACTGACGGTGGCCAAGCTCTTGTTATTACTTCGTTGGATCGGGCCCGTGACCTGCCCAACGCTCCCGCCGTCATTCGAGCCGCAGCCCAAGGATCGGGCAGCGGCCAGGACATGATGACCTCCTACTACCGCGACGACATGGCGCACCTGCCCGAGATGGGCTTGGTGGCCAAGCAACTGTGGGAGACGTCGGGACTTGGACCGAACGACATTCAAACCGCCGTGCTTTATGACGCCTTCACTCCGTTCGTGCTCTTCACCATTGAAGAGTTCGGCTGGTGCGGCTGGGGCGAGGCCAAGGACTTCGTGAAAGACGGCAACATTCAGATGGGCGGTGGACTGCCCATCAACACCCACGGTGGGCAACTGGGCGAGGGCTACCTGCATGGCGTCAACGGCATTGCAGAAGGCGTACGCCAAGTACGGGGCACGGGTGTGAACCAGGTCCCGAACGTAGAGCATGTCGTCGTGACGGCTGGAACCGGCGTGCCGACCAGCGGCCTCATCCTCGGGATTGATCGCTAGCGCGTTGCGTCTGATCGGCCTACGTGCCGTCAGCCACGATGAGACGCAGTCCAGCGTCCATTTCGT
The DNA here is from genome assembly GCA_963803215.1 of uncultured Acidimicrobiaceae bacterium. Lineage (GTDB taxonomy): Bacteria > Actinomycetota > Acidimicrobiia > Acidimicrobiales > RAAP-2 > CAWDLP01. Next base: position 8,348 of record CAWDLP010000015.1, on the reverse strand, counting down.
CGAGTTCCAGCAGATCATGGTGCCGCTCGTGCCATCGACCGCTCTCTAAGTCGGCTTGCAGCTTTGTCACACCATGGTCGATCTCTTGTGGGCTCAGCCGAGCCAAGCACGAGATGTTCTGTCGCACGATGGGGTCGAGGTAACGCTCGGGTCGGCGCCAATAGGCCGAGGCAAAACCGTCAGTGCAGTCATGAGGAATGGGGATGGTGACGATTCGGTCGGCCCCAATAGCCTCAGCCACGCTCTCGAGTGGTGCGTCATCAGCCAGACCGAGGGCGGCCGGAAAGTACTCATAGAGCACCCACAAGGCATCGTGATGGGCCGGGTCAAAGCTGAAGATGACCCGGCGTGGCGCCACCCGACAGAGTTCAGCCAACCCCTGCCAAAGGTCAGCCCAATGGTGGATGGTCAACATGGCCATGGCAGCGTCAAAGGAGTGATCGGGCAGGGGCAACATCTCAGCCGCAGCCCGAATGGCGGGGGCGGCATGAGTCCCCCGTTGAGCCAGCATGACGAGAGAGGGTTCGACCGCCACGACTCGCCGACCGGCGGGCTCATACGATCCGGTCCCCGCTCCTACATTCACGATCGATTGGGCGTCGCCCAGCGCGGCGTGTATGAATCGGGCAATGCGCGGGTCGGTCTGGCGATAGGTGGCGTAGCCCACGCCAATGCGATCGTAACGATCAGGACGCCCACGATCTTGGTCTGATCTGTTCGCCGTCATGACCAGGGCACGGTTCAGATGGGCCGATCGGCCACGGCTCGATCGAGTTCAGTGGCCGAGGCCTCGTCGAGACGAACCAAGGCGTCACCTTTGTTGGGCCGCCACCACACCGGATCAGCACAGCGCCAGCGCTCGGCCCGGATGGCTCGCTTCAGAACTTTATTTGTGGCCGTGGTGGGCAGTTCGTGGTCACGCGGACGAAACGCGGTGACCACTTGGTGCCGAGATCGTCCTGTTCGTCCAGAAAGGCAGAGAACTGGAGCCGGATCGAAACGATTCGACCGCCATTCAACTGCACGGCGGCCATGACCTGGTCGCCGACGACCGTGTCGGGCACGGCATAGACGGCGGCGAGCACCACGTCGGGGTGGCGCTCCAGAATTCGCTCGATGGGCGCAGAGGCGAAGTTCTCACCGTCGACGCGAAGCCAGTCGTGATCCCGACCAGCGAAGTAGAAGAAGCCGGCTTCGTCTCGATAGGCCAGATCGCCCGTCCAGTACCAGCCCTCGCGCAATGCGCGACTGCTCGGCCTCGTCGTTGTGCCAGTAGCCCTCGAAACCTGTCGCTCCGGTCTTGGACACCATTTCGCCGATGGCCTCGGCCGCATTGAGGAGACGACCCTGCTCGTCGAAGACGGCCGGCGGGCATTCGAGGCCGGTTTCGGCATCGATGATGACGGTCCCTTCAGGAGCACGACCGAGCGCACCCGGTCGGCGTGTCGGGCGTGCGGCTCACCATCGCGCCGCCTTCGGTCGAACCGTAAGCGTCAGTCACGGTCAAGCCGAAACGCTCGGCAAAGCGATCGACGTCGGCCGTCGCACCCTCGTTGCCAAAGGCTCGGCGCAACGTGTTGTCGGCGTCGTCGGGTTTTCAGGAGTCGCCAAGATGTAGGCCAAAGGCTTGCCGACGTAGTTGAAATAGGTCACGCCGAATCGGCGGACTTCGGGCAGGAAGCCCGAGGCGCTGAACCGACCGGTCTTGGGCAACACGACGACGGCACCCGCGGCCAAGGCCGGCGCCCACCCGGCCATGAGGGCGTTGGAGTGGAAGAGCGGCATGGAGAGGTAGCAGACGTCGTCGGCAGTGAGCTCGAACATCATGGCCACGATGGGACCGATGCGAGCCATGCGGCCTTGCGATGCACAGACACGCCTTGGGCGCTCCCGACGTGCCTGAGGTGAAGAGCAGATAGCCCGAGCGTGCCTTCCGTCGACGCCGAGTTCGCCGGGATCAGGCCGAGGTGAGCTGCGGTGAGGGGCCAGAGCCGTCGGCGGCCCGTTTCTCGTCCACGATCAGCACGCGGTCATTCGATCGTGCGATGGGGCCAAGGCCTCTCCGAATCCGATCCCTCGACCAAGGGAAGTAGCTGGTGTCGGTGATCAGGAACTGACACTCGGTGTGGGCCAGGTCCCGGGCGAGTTCGTCGCCCCGATGGGTGGCGTTGGCCCCGACCACGGTGGCACCAACCAGAGCCGCCCCTTCAGCCAGAAGACGTACTCGGGCACGTTGTCCAAGAGGACGGCCACATGGAAGGGCCCGGGTCGACGGTTGGCCAACAACCAGTTCGCTCGGGTCGCGGCCTCGGCCACGACCTCGGCAGTGGGTCCAGGACTGATCGCCGAAGATGAGCCCCGTACGATCGTCATCGGCCATTCGACGACAAGCTGGGCAACGGTCTGTGGACTGTCCATGCGGATTCCTCAATCTGATCGTGGCGGGTGACCAGAGTGCCATTTCTGGCCTCTCGTCGGGACTCGACCGTGCTCCACCTTATCGGGCTGAACCTCGTTGACCAGGAGGAAGAGTGGCATTTCTGGAACACGTTGCAATTTAAACAGGCCCCGTGTTACCTTGCCAGCGCAGCGCTGATCGGATCGAGGGGAGAAGCATCTTCATGGAGTTCGGAGTCTTTCTCAACGGCTATTTGCCTGGTGCGGCGTCCCTGGACCCCACGTGTGAACACGAGATGTTCAAGCGCGAGATGGGCTACGTCATCGAGGCCGACAAGCACAACTGGAAGTACGTGTGGGTAGGCGAACACCACTCGCTCACCGAGTACAGCCACATGTCGGCCCCCGAGGTCGTCATGGGATACCTGGCTGCCTCCACGGAACGGATCCACATCGGCACCGGCATCATGAACCTCTCGCCCCGGGTGAACCACCCCGTGCGCTCGGCCGAGCGCGTCGCCATGCTGGACCACATGTTCGAAGGTCGTTTTGAGTGGGGGACAGGCCGCGGTGCTGGCAGCCACGAGATTGCGGCCTTCAATATCTTGGACAAGAACTCGACCAAAGCTGAGTGGAACGAAGTCATCCAGCAGATTCCCCGTATGTGGGAAGAGCGCGACTACATGTACGAAGGCGAAAGTTTCATCGTGCCGTACCCGCACAACATTCTGCCCAAGCCCTATCAGGGCAAGGGTCACCCTCCGATCTGGGTTGGTTGCGGAAACCCCGGCACATTCACCCAAGCTGGCGAACTCGGTATCGGGGCTATCGCCTTCAACTTTGAGCCCGTCTACAACTTGAAGGGCCGCATCGAGGCCTACAAAGAGGGCATCGCCAACTGCACCGAACCACTCGGGCAGTTCAAGAACGACAACGTCATGATGACGAACGCGGTCATCTGCTTAAGTGACCGCAAAAAGGCACGTGAAGTTGCGCTCCGCCGCGGCCGCGGGTACCTGTACTCGCTCGTGTGCAACTACCACGACACCATTCCGCACCAAGAGGGTGTGCCGATCTGGCCCGAGGTACCGCACACCATTTCGGACGAGGCCACATTGGATTACTTGGTCAGCGAAGGCTGGTTGCTCTGTGGGGATCCTGACGAAGTCTGCGAGCAGGTTGAGAAGTATCAGTCTGTGGGCTGTGACCAACTGGTTTTTGGACTTCCTTCCGACTCGTTCATGGACGACGAGGTGCACGAGATGCTGGAGGTCTTCGGTTCGAAAGTCATCCCGCAGTTCGACACCGACCCAGTCCACTCGACCACACGATACCGCGAGACGGCCCAACGTAAGTACAAGGACTTCAACTTCCCGGTTCCTGACATCACGATCAAGGAACTGCCAACAAACGCCATGATTCAGTTGGACGGTACACGCACCATCTAGTCACGAAGAGGTGACGTAGATTTGTTGCCTCGGTTGACGGCAGGTCGTAGCAACGCGCTACGGGGCTTCGACTGAAATCACGTCGCTATGCGTGCGTGGTCTTCGTGTATCGCGAATGCGACCTCGACTGAAATCACCAAAGGATGCTGGTGAGATCCTATAGACCGCTAATGGCATCTACTGCGACTTCTATGTCGATCCACATCCGGCGTATTGGGTCAGTGCCGACTCCGCCAGGATGGAGATGCGGTCACGGCCTCGCTCCAATTTAGTTGGCCGTTGTTTGAGATCGAATCGGAGCAAGGTGGACAAGGGCGTTGTACGTCACCACCGCGATGGCGAGGTGCATCATCATGAGGACAAAGACGGCCTTCGCTGGCTGACCATTGTGCAGGATGTAGAGGTCTGGCAAGAGCAGGACAGCTGTCACCAGTATGGCCAGTCGGAAAAAGAGCCAGCGCGGTGCGGACGAGATCCGCGTCACGACTGGCCACGCTGCGCAGGCGATGATCACCCCAATAATGGTCAGTTTCGAGTAGTCACTGAACTGGAAGTGAGCGTAACCCTTGGTTGACGGAAAGGCCGCTTCACCGATGGCGACGATGGCGGCGTCAGCCGCAAGCGACCCGACGAGCGAAACGATGGTGGCCAGCACCACACGGAGAGACGAGGGCTGGCGGTGCGCCGGTGAAAAGTCGATCCACGACGCAGGATCTGACGTCTCGCGCCTCGTTGACGAGGCGGACAAACCACGGCTTCGCCATCCTCGATATCTAGATGAGGTTCCCAGGCTGCGACTTGCTGCCCCGGGTCGGTTGGCGGCCTCATGCACGGCACCGTCGGAGGTAACAAAGGGACAGAATTGACCAGTGATTGGGGGGAAATTTGCCCTCCTACATGATCTAATAGGCCAGTGTTTTATGTCTTGATCTTCAGTCTCCTCGCCGTCGTCTTAATTGTTGGAGGCATCGCAGGTAGGAACCGTCGGCGTCGGAACCTTGAACTCGAGGAGAGGCACACGACCTCCAACGAGAAGAGCCGACGCAACCGAAAGGCGAGACGATCGCAATCGCAACACGACCGTCGGAATCGCCATTGACTGAAAGTCCCTGCCGCAAGAAGGGCGGTAGTTGCCGACCATAGAGTGAGCTTTGAGAGTGGAAGCTTTCGACTCCGCTCTTTCTCTTTCGCAACTTTCGCTCTTTCAGAAGTCATGCAGACCGCTCGTGACAACGAGCGATTCCGTGGTCTCGATCGCGCGCTCCAATGCAACGAATCCGCAGACTGCGCTAGCGGCTGGGATGATCACCAAGGAAGCGTTGCGGGTGGCGGCCGTCGACGTAGCCGATGAATGGCGGATAGAGGCTGTATCCGATCAGTTCCTGCACTCGGGGCGAGAGTGTGTTCGTAAGCTCAGGTGGGATAGCGAGCGTCATATTCTCGATCTGGCGCATCCAGGGCTCGCAATACTGAGGAGTAATCCCGAGGCGTGTGCTCCGACCGCGATGTGCACCGCCTCGGTGAAGGGTCGTCCCCAAGAACACGACTGCTGACCCAGCGGCCATCTCGACCCGGTGTGTCGGTGGATCAACTGGGTAGTCGTCGGTGGCCCATCTGTGGCTCCCAGCAACGATCTCGGTTGCCCCGTTTTCCGCCGTGAAGTCGTCGATGGCCCACACCGCCGAGACGCCAACCGCCGCCCGCGGCCGAGGCCAAGGGAAATAGCCGTCGTCAGGGTGAAGCATCTGGGCGGTTTCACCCGGATGCACGTTGATGGCGATGTTGGCCGACAGCAGGTATGCCGGGTGCAGGAGCTCATCGAGTATGGCCAAAACAGTCGGGTGTGCCACCAGGGCTGAGACCGCAGGTGCTTTGGCGAGGAGCGCATAAAGTCGTTGGGAGTGAAAGCCTTCGAAGTCGTTACGGCCGAAGGGCGCGTTCGCTAGATACGGCTCGAGCTGACGTCGGATCGGCTCGAGCTCATCACTATCGACAAGACCTGGAAGCACGACGTACCCGTCTGCTTTGATCCGCTCGACGTAATGCCGTACGTCGGGCGGCGTGTTCCCCGACTGAGGCTGTTCATCGTGCAATGTCACCACCAGAATCGAATATAACGCAGGCTTGATGGATGGACATGGGCCGATGGCTTGGGCTCGGGGACGCGAAGCATCCAAGCGACCCTCGGCTCAGTCAGCCAATATGCATTGCATCAGATGACAATTCCGAGCCCGATTGCGAGGCGGGTCAGTTCGGAACGCCGCCGAAGGCCCGTTTTGTCTCGTATACGTTCGAGATGCGAACGAACCGTGCTCGGACTTATGAAGAGTCGGTCCACGATTTCTTGATCGGTCAGACCCTGCGAGATCAATGCCAGTATCTGGCTCTCTCTATCTGAGAACACGAGTTCAGGCTCGGATCTTTCCGTATCGGCCTCGGTTGCGTTCTCGTCGTCTCCGGCGATGAAGGTGAGGGTGGTGGTACCGACCTGAATGCGATCTCCATCGCGCAGGGGATGTCTGCTGATTCGCCGTGCCTCTACTTTTGTACCGTTGACACTGCCAAGATCGACCACGGTCCACTGACCGTCTCGATTTTCCAACTGAGCGTGCGAGAGCGCGAGACCTTGCGATCAGCCACGAGAGGGACGTCCTGAGCCCCATCTCTACCAATACTTACGGTCGAACCGGTGAGGAAGAACCGCTCGCCATTCGCGTATTGCAGCCATGCCATTGACGTGAGCCTAAAGGACGAATGTCTGTCCTGGCGGGAGATGCTGGCCCCAGTAGGGTCGGAGGCGTGGGGAGCGAGACGGGAACACACTTGTCCGCTATCGGCGGTCGATACAACCTTTTAGAGGTGATTGGGTCAGGGGGAAGCGCCGTGGTCTGGAGGGCCCATGACCAAAATCTGAAGCGACAGGTCGCGTGCAAGATCCTGTCAATATCCCTCTCGCATGATCCGGTGTTCCGCAAGCGCTTCCAACGAGAGGCTCGCCACGTCGCATCGCTTTCGCACCCAAATATCGTTCGAATCTACGACTTTGGCATCGACAACGAGCGCCCTTTCATCGTGATGGAATACGTCCCAGGCTCCTCACTACGACCCGTCCTAAATCCCCATACGCCACTTTCAATTTCGGACACGGCAGCATTTGCTGTTGGAACACTTGCCGCACTTGAGCACGCGCACACCGACGGCATTGTGCATCGGGATATCAAGCCAGCGAATCTCCTGTTGGATCGAAATGGTTCCATCAAAGTGACGGATTTTGGCATTGCCAAGTCGACGGGGGATGCCAAGATCTGACCTTGGGCGGCGCATTCATGGGTACAGCCGCTTTCGCTTCCCCGGAGCAACTGACCGGGGGATCTGTCGGGCCTGCTTCGGATCTGTACTCCCTCGGATGCGTGCTTTACGAGTGTGTCGCCGGACGCGGTCCCTACCAGGGCGATAGTCCCGAACTGCTGATGTATCAACGCCGGTATGCGGATCCGCCGGCGCTCGCCGACCTCAGAGCTGACATACCGCCAGAGATTTCATCGGCAATTACTCGGGCCATGGCAAAAGATCCGTCCGATCGATTTCTGAACGCGCGAGAGATGCTCGATTGTTTCGCACCATACGCGGCTTCGTCCGACCTGAGCCTTCTCATCGATTCCTCACCAGGTGCTTTCGACGATGACGATGCGACAGATGCTCTGGAGGCGGATCGGTTGACCGCTGATTCAACCTCCTCGATTGGATCTCAGACCAGACACGGCTCGATACCGCATGTACGCCAGTCCAAACGACGACCGGTCAGCGTCATTCTTGTTGTGGGTATCGCGGCCCTAGTGATCGTCGGAGTGGCATTCGCCCTCTCAAAAGTCATTCAAAGTGACCACGCTGGATCCCAGTCCGACATCACCTCGGGTGGCTTTCTCGAACCGGGCACTCCGTCACTTCTCCCAATGGTCAGTTTGCGGTCAAAATGCAACTGGATGGAAATTTGGTTGACTACCGAGTTCAAGGGAAAGCTGCAATCTGGCAGAGCGGAACCAGTGGGAACTTCAATGCCTATGTCGTGATGCAGGCGGACGGCGATCTGTGATCTATCCGCCAGGAAAATCTGCACCAGCTCCGGGACAACCTACTGATGCGCTTTGGAGCTCAAGTACATCAGGGCATCCAAATGCAAGCGCCGAACTGTGAATAGCGGTCAGTTCTTTGTGAGGTCACATCCCGCTGACGCAATCCTATGGAGTGCTCCGCTTCGCCGTGCGTCCAGCTGAACGGCATTTCCGCTGATTAACCGAGGTGGTGACATAGAGAAGGTAGGAGCAGATCGAATGACGTTGAACTATCGCCGCCATAGCCACAAGCAAGTCGGGCGACTGCGATTCGTCAGCGGTTAAGCAGTCGCGGTTCTCATGCGAACTACTTCGAGCTCGATGTCAGGCGGCTGAACGCTCCAAGATGTGGACGCCGCACGCTGACCCGAGTCCAATGACGTGGGCCAGT
>CAWDLP010000014.1:0-276173 GCA_963803215.1 uncultured Acidimicrobiaceae bacterium | reverse complement strand
CGTGCTTCTTCGCCAACTGCACCAAGCAGCGTCAACCGTTACGCCAGCGCGGCCAGCGCGGCGGGGGCCTCGTAGTCCCGTGCAATGCGGCTAAGCGTCGACTCAACCAGTTCACAAGGATCACGGTGGGCCACCAGCGCGGCCCGGTGGACCAGGTTCCCTAGGCACCTGGCCAAACTGGTGACATCGGCTCTGGGTGAACGCCCAACGAGAGCAATTGGCTCGCTTTTTACGTCAATTTCAGCCTCAACCGCCACGACCTGGGCCAGCAGTCGAAGTGCTGCTACCGCATCCAACAGATCGGTGCCGCTCCTTCGCATCCAGAGAGAAAGTCCCAGCTCAAGAGATAAATCTTCACCAATCAAGGCGTCCGGGCCCAGCTCCAGCAGCCCTCGAAGGGCATGGTCGGCAAACGGGTAGTGCATCCGTTGCGAAATATTGGGCATGGCCACAGTGTGCCGACAGGGTGTATCAAAGGGGTGGATATCGCTTGACCAGGGTAAAGGATGAGTAATGGCGCGCACGATTTGGAAGGGGTCTCTGAGTTTCGGCCTCGTCAATGTGCCGGTCGGGCTCTACCCCGCCACACAAGACAAAAGCATCCACTTCAATCAGTTTGAAGCTGGGACCTCAGACCGCATTCGCTACAAGAAGGTCAATGAGCGCACGGGCGAAGAGGTGCCCGCCTCCGACATCGTGAAGGGCTTTGACATTGGCGGCGGAGAGTTCGTCATGGTGTCGGAAGAGGAACTGGCCGGTGCGGAGCCCGAGAAGTCTCGATACATCGAGATCACAGACTTTGTGGACCTGGGCGAGATTGATCCGGTCTACTTTCGAGCCACCTACTACCTCGCTCCAGAAGGCGAGGCCGCCGGGCGAGCCTACGGGCTGCTGCGCCGTGTCATGAGGGAGTCCAACAAGGTCGGTATCGCCACCATGGTGATGCGCAACAAGGAATACCTCGTTGCCATTCGCCCCGACGAAGACGTGCTCTCGCTTGAGACCATGTACTTCCAAGATGAGGTCCGTTCTCCCGCTCACGAGCTGCCCAACCTGGGGGTGGTCGAAGAGCCCAACGACCGCGAGATGAAAATGGCCACACTTCTGATCGATTCGATGGTCGGAAAGTGGGATCCCGCCCAGTATCACGACACGCATCGGGCGAAGGTTGAAGCGCTCATCGAACAGAAGAGTCAGGGCAAACGGGTGATCCATGAAATATCGGCTGAGTCGACGACGAAGGTCGTCGATCTGATGGAAGCTCTCAACGCCAGCGTGGCCGCGTCCAAGTCAGCTCGGTCAGCGGTGGCCAAAAAGCCACGAGCAACCACTACGGCGGCATCAAAACGATCTCCCGCCAAGGTAACGGCCAAAAAGACGCCAGCTAGGAAGGCTCCAGCCCAGCGGCGCAAGGCCTCATGACTCTTCCCATCATCTAGCCGGGGCTAGCAATTGGTCCTTCGTTGGACCGTCGAGTTGCCTCACGTGGCATCCGATGCGCTGGAGTCAGGTCGATCCGAAAGCATCTCCATCAACGCGTCAAGTTCTTGTGGCGTCAGGCCCCCGTCCACCGCCACGAATGAAGTGGGTTGTACTGCGATCACGATCCGAACATCGGCGTCGAAGACCTCGGTGACGAAGTCGTAGCGCTGCTGTAACGATCGGTACAACTCGGCTCCAACATCGGGCTCGATCGAGACAACGGTGCCGCGACTTCAAGTGTCCGATACGGGTTGTCAGGGTCCTGGACGTGAAGAGAGGCGCGGCTCGTGTTGGAGGTTGCGATGCTTCTGACGGGATCGGGTGTGAGAAAAACGGGCCAGCTCTCCGTCCCAAGTGAACCACATCACACTGCTCTGCGGAGATCCGTCTGGTCTGATGGTAGCGAGATGGCGAAGAGAGGTCGCTCTAAGAGGTCGAGGTGAGATTCAGGAGGGGCTTGGCTCATGTTGGATCGCCTTTTTGGTGAAGGTGGTTGGATTCGATCTCATTAGTGACTGGTTCGAAGCGCTCCAGTCACTACCTATCAGCCCACTGAATTGTATGCGGGACTTTGCTTCTTCGATCCTCCTGGTGGACCAATGAACCTTGGGTCGACGCTCAGTCGGTGGCGGCATGGACGAGCGGCGCTACCTCTGTGCCGAGAAGTTCGACACTTCGAAGCAGACTGTGATGGGCCAGCCGGACATTGGTCATCTGAAGGCTGATCCTGGTGACGCCGCCTAAAGCCTCTGAGATCGTTTGCACCTTGGTGGCGACTGTCGTCGGATCTCCAACCAAATACGCCCCGTCTGGTCCGCACATGGCGTCGAAGGACGCCCTGGTGGGAGGAGGAAAGCCACGCTCGCGTCCGATGGTGGTGAACATCTCAGCATGGCCAGGAAACACGGTGTCGGCCGCTCCTTGGTCGGTGTCCCCGACGAAGCCGAAGAGGTGGAGCCCAACTTGGAGCTGATCGGGCTTATGGCCGAGCGCGACGCCCAGCTTCCCGGTAGAGATCGATGAGAGGTCGAAATCGCGCTGGCATCCCGCCGATGATCGCCACCATGAGGGGTAAGCCGAGGACCCCGGCGCGGACAAACGATTCCGGGGTGCCACCGACACCGACCCAGATCGGGAGGGGGTCCTGCAGTGGACGCGGATAGACCCCTTGGCCGGTGAGTGGTGGGCGAAACCGACCGGACCAATAGACCTCGGTGTGCTCTCTGATCGTAAGTAATAGGTCGAGCTTCTCGGCGAACAGCGCGTCGTAGTCGGCAGTGTCCAGGCCAAAGAGCGGGAAGGCCTCGACGAATGAGCCTCGGCCTACGACGAGGTCGACTCGACCTCGTGAGATCAGATCCAAGGTTGCAAAGCTCTGGAACAGTCGGACTGGATCTTCGGCACTGAGGACGGCGACCGCACTGTGGAGGCGAATCTTCGTGGTTAACGCAGCACCGGCGGCCAGGATTACCGGCGGAGCTGAATCGAAAAACTCAGCCCGGTGATGCTCACCCACGCCGAAGTTATCCAGACCGACCTCATCGGCGCGAACCATGGTTTCAAGCAACTGTTCCATACGATCTGCCGGGTCGACGACCCGCCCGCTCTGCGGGTCAGTGACCTGCGAGACAAAACTGTCAACACCGAGTTGCATCAACCTCTCCTAGGGTCAGTGTTTGCTGGCTCGTTCGAGCCGTTCGAGCCGTTCGAGCCGTTCGAACAATGAGATCGTCGTACCTGGGGCGGAAGCTTCTGCCGGCGCTTCAGTCACGTCACGTTGCAAATGTTCGCAGATGATCCAAAGCCGCCGCGAGAGCCACCACGAGTGGGGATTCGTCCTGCATCGATTTGGCCATCAGCAGTCCGCCCTCCAACGACGCAAGCGTGGCCACAGCGAGAACGTCGGGTTCAGCGTCCGCCCGTAGTTGCCCCGCTGCTTTCAGCGCCGTCAGCGCGCCAGTGAGGAGGTCCAACCACGAAGCAAAGGCGTCTCGAATGTCGGTGCGCTCAACACCAATGTCGCTCATCAACTCGCCGGCAAGCGTGCCCAATGGGCATCCGCACCAGATGCCATCGTGGCCCTGAAAGCGAACAATGGCTTCGGCCCACTTCTCGAGATCATCGACGCATCGGATTCCGACAAGAAGGCTGGCCTGGAATCCCAGCACGCGATCTCGAACACGGATGACGACGGCATCAACAAGCTCATCTTTGTTGGCAAAGTAGTGGTACATCTGGGATTTGCTGGTCGACGTTGCCTGTCCGACATCGTCGAGGGTCACCACAGACACGCCGCGCTCCACCATGAGATCGCTGGCGGCGTTGACGATGCGATCACGCGTTGCTTGCCCTTTGACGGTCAGGGTGCGCCTCGGCGCCGTCATCGCGCTTTTCATTGGCTGGGTCTCCTTTTGGACTTGACAGTCCAGTCTATGGCTCCCATGATGGACCAACTAGTCCAATCTTGGGAGATGCCATGACCACGCTTGCTGAACAGTTGCACGAAGTTACCGATTCGATCCCCGAAGTGATCGGAGATCGAATCGACAGCGGCGTTGGCGAGGTCACGACCTCCGGTGTGGCACCTGGGCTTGCCGTAGGCGATGTGGCACCACCCTTCACCCTGGGAAACGCCACCGGCGATCAAGTGTCCCTGGCGGCACTGGTTGAGCAGGGTCCGGTCGTCGTCACCTTCTACCGCGGCGATTGGTGTCCTTACTGCAACTTGCAGCTCCACGCGCTCCAACAGGCACTTCCTGAGATCGAAGCCACGGGAGCCACGTTGGTTGCCATCAGTCCTCAGGCTCCAGACCACTCCATGACATTGGTGGAAAAGCACGCGTTGGCCTTTCCCGTATTGAGCGACCTCGACCAGGGCGTCGCCGAAGCATTCAAGGTCCGTTTTGACGTCACCGGCGAACTTGAGGATCTCCAGGTCAATGTGTTCCAGAGCGACCCCGCGAAGCAAAATGCTGACGGCCGCCGTTCGTTGCCCGTTCCCGCAACGTTCGTGATCGATAGCAAAGGCGTGGTGCGCTTTGCCTCGGTCAATGCGGACTGGCGGGTGCGGGTTGAGCCGGCCGACGTCGTGGCCGCCCTTCGGTCTCTTTGACCATCCGCTTCTTTGGGTGTCGTTATCGTTCGGGGGTTATCAGCCGCACGTCCAGAGACTGAACGACGCAACGCAACGCAACGCATGGCTGCTATCAGCAGCTCTCACAGATGGCCAAAACAGCATCAGCCAATCGTGCGTTGAATAAAGCTTCTGAGATGGGCTCGGTAAGCCCGTGCTGCTGCCGGATTGTCTCGGGCCACGTGATCAATGAGGTCTGACCGCACGGCAGCCAACAAGATGTGCGCCGTCCATTCCGGATCTAAGCCAACGTCGAGGTCGCGAAGAAGCGCCGATAAGAGGAGATGACTTTCCCGATAGGCCGGTGCACCGTAGAGGGTTTCGCCGCGAGGGGAACCTTGTTCAAGCGCTCGAGCTAAGTGGCCGTTTTCAAGTTTGAGCGTGAAGAAGGCGTCGAGGATGGCGAGGATGCGTTCTCGCGATGGTGTCCCAGGTCCGAGGGGAGCAGGACCGGTCTCAATGGCCGCTCGAAGCGGAGCGATTCGTGCGCCATAGACCTCGTGGAGCAGTCCCTGGCGGTCACCAAACCGGCGGAACAGTGTCCCCTTCCCAACACCGGCGGCTTGGGCGACATCGTCCATCGAGATCGTTTCAGGCGCATCCGAGCTCGCAAACAACTTGTCGGCTGCCCCCAGAATGGCGGCACGATTGCGCGCCGCGTCAGCACGCTCGGCCGGACTCATTGCTCGGTGCTCTTGTTAATCGGACCCACAGTCCGTATAGTACTCACATCCGGACTCACAGTCCGTATCATAGGGAGTTCTTTTTGATGACCACCATGACCGACGAGGAAATCCGGGCAGAGACGCTCGACCTGGTACAGCAATTCCAGGTGCTGCTTACTGAGCAACGTTTCGACGAATGGATCGAACTATGGGCTGACGACGGCGTCTGCGAGTACCCCTACGCCGCCGAAGGCCGACCGAACCGGTTGTCTGGGAAGGTCGAGATTCTCGAGTACATGACGCAGTACCCCGGACGCGTCGCAATCGAGGGCATCGATGAGCTCCGAGTCAATCTCGGCTTCGATCCCCACATCGTGGTGGTGGAGATGACGATCCGAGCCACGGCCACTGAGACTGGAAGGCCCTACAACCAGAAACTTGTGATCTTTGGCGAGACCAAGGACGGCAAGTTGGCGCACTACCGCGAGTATTGGAACCCACTGATCTGGGCCGAGGCCTTCGTATGAGCGGACGTGTCCTTGTCACCGGGGGCACTGGAAAGACCGGACGCCGAGTCGCCGAGATTCTGAGCAAGCGGGGTACGTCCGTGGTGCCAGCGGCGCGATCGGTCCCCGCCGGTGGCGTCAGGTTCGATTGGAACGACCCCACCACGTGGTCCAACGCTCTCGAAGATATACGCGCGGTCTATCTCGTGGCCCCTCCCGGCGTGTGGAACTCCGGTGAGACCATGATCAGTTTCGTCGAGACCGCCATTGCGCGCGGGGTGCATCGCTTTGTCCTCCTCAGCGGATCGCCCATCGAGATGGGTGGACCAATGGTGGGTCACGTCCACGCCTGGCTGCAGAGTTCGACCGTCGAGTGGGCGGTCTTGCGGCCGTCGTGGTTTATGGAGAACCTGAGCGAAGGTCCCCACCTCCTCACCATCCGCCATGAGCGCGCCATCTACACCGCGACAGGAGATGGGCGCGTTCCGTTCATTAGTACGTGGGACATCGCTCAAGCGGCCGCCTGCACTTTGACTTCGGAGCAGGCACCGAACGACGACTTCATCCTTACCGGGTCCGAGCTCCTCAGTTACGACGACGTGGCGCAACGCCTGACGACCGCCCTCGGTGTTGGAATCGCTCACCACTCCCTCACTTTCGACGAAGTGGTAGCCCGACAGATGACACTCGGCCTCACTGAAGAAAGGGCACAGTCGCTCGCCATCATGGATCTTGTGATCGCTGACGGCGCTGAGGACCGCATCACTAATGGGGTCGAAGTTCTGACCCAACGCACGCCTGTCCCGTTCGACCAGTTCGTCCGAGACAACATTGCGGCGTGGTCATGACGCATACGAAGTCGCATCGCCACACCGTGCGCTTTCATTCAACCTGAGCGCAGCTCCCGCCGTAGGGGTGCGAAAGCCCAGAAGAAACCGGACTCTCACGGGGATCCACCAGAAATAGATGGTGGAGGTGAAGGGAATCGAACCCTCGACCTCTACATTGCGAACGTAGCGCTCTGCCGACTGAGCTACACCCCCGAGTCGCCTTTAGATTAGCCGGGAGAATTGACCTCCCTGGCCCAATCAGTGGCCGCCAGCAGCTCGGCGGGGTTGCTCGTACTCTTCGTCGTCGAACTGCTCGTCCCATGCTCCCGGCAGTCCGTTGTGGGCAGCCGCCCTCGCTGAGTCGTCTTGCCCGGTCAGGGATTGGTCGTAACCGCCACGACTACCCAGTTTGCGTTCCCCTTGGCGTGATCTCGTCGATGAGCGCTGAGAGTTTTGCAGCGATTGGGCGTAGCCCATCAGACCGACAAAGGCCAAGAGAGCCACGGCTGAGATGCCAGCGAATACCCACAGAAACCGGAGCGAGGGCAAGATACCGAGAAGGCCACTGCTGATGAGAACAGCAGTAAGGATGACGAGCGTGTCACGACGGCGGCGACGCGCTTGATTGTGGCGGTAGGAGTCAGCATCGGGGCCCGTCATCAGACGCATGGATGGTTCGGGGATCTCCAAGGCGCGAACCCGCTCGTAGTGCGTTCCTTCTGCATCGTCGACCGTGGTGACAGTGTGGTCGTCCGTCGGACGAAGCAGAATCAAATTCCCCCGACCTGGCGCACTCGTGATGGCGGGATAACCACTTTCACCTGGAGCAAGCCCAGTGGTCGACTGCGCCGACTGGAGCCGATAGGCCGGCGCCACCAATTTCGGTCCGCTGTTCTCGAGAAGTCGAAGCTGGTGATGAAAGTGGTCGATGGACTCGACACCCCGGCGTTCGCCGATCCGTCGATAAAGACCTGGCGCCAACACCACGATCCATAACACCGCTACGAGGATTAGCAGGGCCACAAGTGTCACACCCCCTCGACCTACCTTCCTACGGGAAAAGACCCTAGTGACAGGCCAATTCCAAGTGGTGGATGGTCGGGAACATGCGCAAGCGCCGACATCGTCAGCGCGTCTCCCGCTTGGCAGTTGTTTGTATCGCGTCGAAGGAGACAACTGCAAACGATTTCTTCATGCCCTGGTCACTGGCCTCCCAGAGCGCGCCGGTCAGCCGGGCCCGGGACAGTTCAGCGGTAGCGTCACTCACTCGTGCCACGGTCCTACGACAGAGCGCCTCAGTTACTGGCGCAGATGAGCGAAGTGACATGCATCTAACGACAACGGCTGGAGTATTTCTCATCGTGGCCGTCCTCTTCGCTCTCGGCGACTGGTTCGCCGTCTCAGGTCGTGCGACGTCTCGGACGATGCGTTTGGAGTACATCTGCAAACCGATTGTCCCCTTAGCCCTCATCGCCGCCACCGTGGCCACACCACCGACACCCGTTTGTGCCCGAGGCTGGTTCGTGGCTGCATTCGGGTTTTGCCTGGTCGGCGACGTGTTGCTCATGCTGCCGGGCGATCGCTTGGAAGCCTTCGGCGGTGGACTCGGGTCGTTTCTGCTGGCCCAGGGTTGCTTCATCATCGCCTTCGTCAAGATGGGCGCCTCCTGGGTGGCCACGACCATTGCTTTCGCAGTCTTGGTCGTACTCGCCTTCATCCCGGCCCGGGCCGTGGTGCAGATCGATTGGACGCAGTAAGCAGCCCGCGCTGATCGCGCCGCTCGTGATCTATATGGCGGCCTTGCTGGCGCATGGCTGCTACCGCGACCTCGTTCTCGTTCGACAACATCAACGGTTCCACTGGAGTCGCCGCGTGCATTGGCGGGCTGCTGTTCGTCACTTCCGACACGGTGCTAGCCATGAACCGATTCGTCGCTCCCGTACCCCGGGGACAGCTCGCGCGTTCACGTGACCTACCACCTCGCCATTATTTTGCTCTTCTTGGGTGGCGTTGCCAGCACCGTGCACTGACACGACCGCGCCGTTCTACTTAGTCGCCCGTCAGCTCTCCCGAACCGCTCGGGACCACCATCGGCCGTCGGTTTCACCAATCGCCACGTCGACACCGAAGCAGGCGGAGACAGCCTCCGACGTGAAAACGTCAGACAGCGGTCCTTGGTCAAGGATCCGACCGTTGCGGATAAGCACGGCGTGGGTAATGCCGATCGGAATCTCTTCGGCGTGATGGGTGACAAGCACCAGCGGAGGCGTCGACGGATCGATGGCCAAGGTGCCCAAACGATGGACCAGCCGCTCGCGGGCGCCCAGGTCGAGACCGGCGGCGGGCTCGTCCAACAGAATGAGTTCGGGCTCGCTGATCAGGGCGCGAGCCAAGAGCACCTGCTGGCGTTCACCCTCTGAGATCACGCCGAAGGCGCGCTCGGCGATATGAGCCATACCGGCGTCGGCCAACAATTGATCGGCCCGAGCCCAGTCTTCGTCGCTGTACGTGTGCCACCAGGTCTCAAGGGCGCCATACCGTCCGCTCACAACGACCGCACGAGCCGACAGATCGGCCCGCAGCTGGCGGACGACCGATCCACTGACCAGCGCCACTCGAGGGCGGAGCGTACGAACATCGACATGACCAAGTGTTTCGCCCAAGACAATGACCTCACCGCGCGTCGGCCACAGGCGCACGCCGGCAACAGCGAGCAGTGTTGTCTTGCCCGACCCATTCGGACCGAGGACGGCCCAACGCTCCCCCGCCGACACAACCCAATCGATACCGGTAAGGAGGTCATTTCCATCGCGCACGACGGCCACGTCGCGCAGACGTATCAACGACACGTCGTCAACCATGCAATGGGCAGCTCAGGCCGTGGGAGCGGCGACGAAACGTCGTTCCATGCGGCCGAGCAAACCAGAGCAGCACTGCTCCCACGTCCGCTCGCCGGCCAGCCAGAGCCAGATCTCGCGTCGGTAAGCCACGACGACGGCTTCCAGATCCCCCCGATTGAGGCCTGAAGCGGCGAGCACGCGCCACCGGCTCCAGAGCCAATCGACAAAGCCACCTTCGCCCGCAATGACCGCAACCAGCTCCTGGCCCGATAAGACGGCGTCAAGCCACAGCTCAGCGCGTGCCGTGGGCTCGTCAGGCAGATGGAGGCGAGGTAGGTCGCCGGTAATAGCGGTCATCGACGAATCACTACGGCCTGGCGATCGGTGCCCGAGTAGTTCCGCACATGCTCCTCGTAGTCGATGAACAGGGGGGCATCGGGATCGAGCTTTCGTTGCAAGCTGCGATTGGCGATCTTCTTGTCCAGGTTGTCAAGGCGGATCAAAGCATCAGGATCGTCGAGACTACGTACGTCGAGTTTGGCTCGAGCGGCCTGGAAGGCCAAGCGACCTCGTTCAGTGCGCACTATCACGCTGGTCCAGCCATCGAAGGACCCCACGGACCCAACCGCTATGTCGGCCGAGCGACCAAGGAAGTCGGCACATTCGTCACAGCCCTTGAGGGCCGCACCGTGGAAGGCCTTGACCGGCTCATCCACCGCCAGTTCGCCGTCGCGGTACTCCACGATCATGCGGCCCTTGATGACGTCCATCTTCGAGACCCGGTCAAGGTCGACGCCCCGGCGGTCTCTGAGTTCGCGCATGGTCAAGGCTTCGTAGTCGAAGTTCTTCGTGCACAAGAGGGCGATGGTGAGCACCACAGCATCGACCCGGTGTTGTCCAGTGGGCCAGCGTCGGGCCTGCATGGCACGGATGCCTTGCACCTCGCAGGGCGTGCCGACCACGGCGAGCCGGGGCTTGGCCGGCAAGCTGTACTTCGAGATATCGAGTTCGGCCAGGGCCATGGTCTGGTTGTAGAAGCTGCCCGAGGCCGCACGAATCTCGTCGGCCGTGGTGGCAATCGTGGCAATACCTTTCCACTGCTCGTCCGGATCGCTACTGGGCTTGGAAACCAGGGCACCGTCGATCTCGCCCGCGGCCAACAGTCCAATCAACAGCGCGCTGACCGCCCCGCCGTCTTGCACGTCTTCGATCTTGGCTGACGCTCGAACGGCAAAACTCTCGACCACGGCACCGAGGCCATCGGCCGGCGGACCACCGGTGATCTTCCAGTAGGTGTCCGACGAGTCCGAACGCACCTGCTCGGGCGCAATCTCTGCTTCCTCGGTCTGCCCTTCGATGGTGGATGGCGGCCACAGCGCTTCGTAGCGCAGCCCGCCGCGAGGGCAGAAGTCCCAGCACAGGGAACAACCGGTGCACATTTTGACCAGTTCGGGCAGGTTGGTGTCGATATCAATACCAATGGAGTTCGATGGGCACACCGCCACACAGGTGCCGCACTGAATGCAGCGATTGGCGTCGATGACGCCCGCCTCAAGCTCCCAGAACCAGACCTTCCCTGGCGGCTCGGGTATGCCGTTCATCTCCTCGCGGAGCCGGTAGCGCTTCACGTGGACGCCGGACCACTGGCTGCAGTCGTCAGTTCGTCATCGGCGGGGGCGCCGCCTTCAATCGTTGCTCGCAGCTCATGGTTCGGAATACGTCGAGCCCAGTTATGGAAGGCCTCACCCGGGCGTCGCTCGCTTTGATAGCGGCTCACCACTCGCACTAAGGCGTCAGGCACTTGATCGACCGGCAAGGCGCCAACGACCCAGTCGATGAAGGCGGCGTCCGGACCGAGCGAGCCCCCAAGACCAATGTCCACCGCCTCTTCGATGTGCTCACCGACGTGAGCGATGTCGCCGCGGAAACCAATGTCACCGATCTGCGGCTGGGCACACGAGGCTGAACAGCCTGAGAAGTGCATGCGAATGACGCCCGCGTCTTCACCGACGACCGAGCGACCATCGGCATTTCGTTTCCCCGAGAGGGTCACCGGTACCGAGTCCGGGGCCGATCCATCAAAGCCCCCATCGGCCAGTCGGGCGTCAAGGTCACGGGCCCATTTGACCGCTCGCTCTTTGGTTTCGACCACAGCAAACCGGCAGAACTCGCTGCCCGTGCAGGCCATGACGCCGCGCTCAAACGGCCCCGGGAAGGGCGAGTACTTGGCCAGCAACTCTTCTCCCAAGAGGGCGTCGACCTTTTCTTCGGGCACGCCCGAGATGATGAAGTTCTGATCGGTACCGATTCTGACCTCACCGTTGCCGTAGGTCTCGGCCAGACGGGCCAGCTCGATCAGTTCAATTCCGTGCATGCGGCCCACCGGCACCGAGCAACCGACGTAGACGAGTCCGGGCTGATGTTGGGGGTGGATGCCAACGTGGTCACCGCGAAATCGATTGGTGAGCTCCTCACCAGCCGGTGCAAAAGCGAACTTGGTGCGCGCATCGAGTTCGGATCGAAAGCCCTCGGGTCCGAGCTCCTGGGCCAAGTAACGCATACGGGCCAGGCCACGGTTCTCGCGGTTGCCCAACTCACCGAAGAGTTGGGCCACACCACGACAGAGTTCAACGGCGTTTTCTGGAGCGATAAAGAGATCGATGTCAGAGGCCATGCGCTCACCATCGGAGAGTCCCCCACCGATCAACACGTTGAATCCGATGGCGCCATCGGCCTGTCGTGCCGGCCACAAGGCGATGTCGTTGATCTCGACCCGAGCGCAGTCTTCCCCGCAGCCGGTGACCGCTATCTTGAACTTGCGGGGCAGGTTGGCGTACTCGCGATTGCCGGTGAAGAAGTCTGAGATGGCTTGGGCCACCGGGTAAGCGTCGATGAACTCGTGGGCGTCAATGCCCGAGACCGGGCACGAGCAGACGTTGCGAGCCGAATCCCCACAGGCCTGGATCGTGGTCAGCCCAACATCGGCAAAGCGTTGCCAGATGCGCGGGATGTCACTCATGCGCAACCAGTGCAACTGGATGTCTTGACGCGTGGTCAGATCGGCGTATCGATTGCCAAAGACTGCGCTGTCGACGGGACCCTCGGCAAAGGCATCAGCGGTCACGCCGATTTCGCGAATCTGCGGTGCGGTCAAGCGGCCGCCGGGCGCCTTGATCCGCATCATGTAGTTGTCGCCGCCCTGCTTTTGCGGGTAGAGCCCCACCCACTTCAACCGCTCAACTTCACCCGGCACCTTGGCCACTGCTTCGGGCCCGGCCTTGGAGTACACGTCGATAACCGCTTGGGCCACCTCAAAAGGGTGGCGATCCAGTTTGAACTTTTCGACTGGATTCAGCTCGCCAATGTGGCGGTAGGGGTGGACGAACTTCATGGCCCGCTCACGACCACGAAACTCCACCCCGTAAGGGTTATCGAGATCCCGAGGCATCAGACGTGCAAACCGCACTCGGTCTTGTCCATACCAACCCAACGTCCAGCCCGCGGATTGTCGTCGTCACCGACCGGCAGCGTCGTCGGGGCACATCCAATGGAGCGATAACCCCTCAAGGTGAGGGGATGGGGCGCCAGACCGTGGTCGGAAAGGTACGAAGTGATGTCAGCGTGTGTCCAGGTGGCCAAAGGGTTCACCTTGACCAGGCCGAAGGTGTCGTCCCAGCTCACGATGGGAGTTTCGAGCCGCGATGGTCCGTCGTCTCGCTTGAGCGAGGTCATCCAGGCCGACTTTCCTTGAAGGGCGCTTCGCAACGGTGCAACCTTTCTAAAGGCGCAGCACTGGGCCGTGCCACAGGGGTGGGCATCTGCTTCAGGCCCGGGGTGGGTCACGGTCAAGTTGAGCCCGTAGTGCTCACGAACTTGTTCCACATACTCCAAGGTCTCAGGAAAATGGGCCCCGGTGTCGAGGAAGATGACCTCGACGTCCGGGTCGTTGCGCACAACAAGATCGATCAGAACAATGTCTTCAAAGGAAGCGGCCAGGGCGAGTGACCTGCCGAAACTCTCGAGCGCCCACGTGATGGCTTTGCCGGCTGGGGCCGTCTCGAACTCGGCGTTGCGTCGGGCCAGTTCGTCCCGATCCACCCCGTTGTTGTCTTCAGTCATGACCCTGTCCTCTCCTGCTGCAGTCCGGTCTGAGGTCACCCCAACACGACCAAAGTCGTCCAATCGAACCATGTGGGTCGGGGTGTCGCTACGTGCAACCGAAAACTGAACGCTGCTGTTCCCAGCACTTCATATGTGACGTGGCCACTCATGGTTGCCGTCGTCACTGACCAGAATTTCTCAGAGTATACATGACTAAAATGGTCAAGTTTAGGGGTCAATCCACGATAATTCGAACCCACATCGGGGCTCTCCGATCGTCCTTCCCGGCCAATCAGCGCCACGCCAGACCGACCGCAACTCGCTGAAGGGGTCTGGAGTGGGCTGACTCACCGAGATGGGCCAATATCTAACCCGTGTACTTCCCGGTCTTTTTGGATCTCAGCGGACGGCGTTGTCTCGTTGTTGGAGGCGGCCCCGTGGCGGCTCGAAAGGCGGCCGCCTTGGTTGAATGCGGCGCCATCGTCACCGTGATTGCCCCGGAAATCTGTGCCGAGGTCCATGCCATCAGTCCCCTCACCCTGTTGCGGCGGGCCTATCGCCATGGCGAGGCCGGTCAGTACCGCTTTGTCATCACGGCCACCGGTGTCCCTGACGTGGATGGCCACGTTGCGCGCGACGCCGAACAGTCGGGCGTGTGGGTCAACAGCGCCGACGACATTGAGAACTGCACGGCGATTCTTCCGTCCATCCACCGCGACGGGCCGGTCACCATCGCCGTATCAACGGGGGGTGCGAGCCCGGCCCTGGCATCGTGGCTCCGGCGACGGATACAGGTCGCGATCGGTACCGACCTCGATGAGGCCGCAGACCTATTGAGTGAGGCCCGGCAACGGGTGAAAGCAGAGGGAGGTTCGACCGAGGACATCGATTGGATGACAGCCCTCGATGGGTCGTTTCTCGACCTCGTTCGTAGCGGACAGATCGAAGAGGCGCGCCAGCTTCTCGATGACGTCATCAGTTCGAGCCGGGCCGTCCGACCCTAGGCGGACCGATGTAGTTGCAACTCGGTCAGCGCCGTTCGGTCAGCGCTGTTCGATCAGCGCCGTTCGGTCAGCGCTGTTCGAGCAGCTCAGTCAGGAACGATTTCGATGGCGTATTCAGGGCAGTTCGCAATGGCCAAGTTCGCACGCTCTTCTAACCCGGCCGGGACCGTTCCGTCACCGAGCACGGTGGCCAGCCCATAGTCATCGACTTCAAACAACTCGGGGACGAGGCCGTAGCAGCGGGCGTGGCCCTGGCATTTGTCAGGATCAACGCGAATCTTCATGAAAACACCACCGGGAGAATCCGCGGGCCGCGGACTTGGCCACCGGCCCACGTCACTTCTGCACCTTCGGCCAAGGTGAAATCGGGAATCCGGCGTAACCACTCTTCGAGTGCGACTCGCAGCTCCATGCGGGCCAGGTTCGAACCCGCACAGCGATGGATGCCCGAGCCAAAGGCAACGTGGCGATTGTGGGTACGGTCGAGCACAACCTTGTCGGCGTCGGGGAACTCGTTCGGGTCACGATTGGCCGCCGGGAAGTTCATGAGTACCTTGTCGCCCGCCTTCATGGGACAGCCGCCGTAATCGATGTCTTCAGTCACTTCACGAGCCATCGTCACGGGAGAATAGACCCGGAGGAGTTCTTCGATGGCCAACGGCATGACCTCGGGGTCCTCCACCATTCGTCGGCGATCTGCTTCGTGCGTGGCCAAATGCCACAGCGATGAGCCAATGGCACTCCAGGTGGTGTCAACCCCTGCGATCAAGACCAGGGCGGCTGCACCCAGCGCAATGCTGCGCTCAATGCGTTGGCCGTCAAACTCTGCGTGCAACAGGTCGCTCAGGAGGTCATCGCCCGGCTCCTCTTCTCGCCTCGCCGACTCGGCGATAAAAAAGTCGAGGAGTCCTTTCATACCTCGTTGACGCCGTTCGGGGTCGTCAGCAAACTCCAAGACGTCACGCACCCAACCGGTGAACTGATCCGACAGTTCGGTCGGGACACCCAAGATGTGAGCAATGACCCGAACCGGGATCTGCTGGGCGTAGTCGGCTGCGGCATCGGCATGGCCCTGATCCGCAAACCCGTCCAGGAGGCCTCGACAGAGGTCACGGGTCAGCGTCTCGTAGCTGTCGACGCGGCGATGCGAAAACCATGGGAGAAGCAAACGCCTGCTCCACGTGTGCAGAGGCGGGTCGGCCGAGATGGGGGGCAGCCCATAGGGAAGGATGGGTTCGTTCGGCGGCGCCTCGGTGGGGGAATGACCGCGATCTTGAGCGAGCTGAAGTGCTCGATGTCGTGCGCAATAGCAGTGACATCGTCGTAGCGAGTGGGCAGCCATGTGCTCCCTCGACGATTGGTATGCGCCACCGGGCATTCCTCACGCAGTTCGTCCCAGATAGCGAAGGGATTGGCTACATACTCAGGAGCGAGGACATCAAAGTCCGTGGCCCAGTCGGTTACCTCAGCGTGCTGTGTCATGCCATCTCCCCACTCGGCCGAAGCGTACCCACTGCTGAACCTTGCTCCAAGTCACACGCACATGCTCTCGAACAACAAAAAGCCCTCGATGTTACGGTGACCCATGGACTCACCTGGTCCCCTCTTGGCCCAGGGGCGCGACGCCGACATCTTTGAGTACGGCCCCAACCTGGTTCTCCGACGGTCCCGTCGCCAGCGTTCTATGGCCAATGAAGCCAAGACCATGGCCTACGCCCAATCGAAGGGCTATCCCGTACCGACGGTCGATGAAGTCAGCGACGACGGGACCGAGATGTCGATGGAGCGCATCACTGGCTCAGTCATGATCGACGAAATGCGAACAACGACCGTGGGCACTCAAGCGCTACGGAGCCATGTTGGCCGAGCTCCAGCTCCGACTCCACGAGCTGGAGGCTCCGGCCTGGCTCAGCCCATCGCCCGGTGCGGCCGGCGACCGGTTGCTCCACTTCGATCTGCATCCGATCAACATCATGATGTCGAAAAAGGGACCCATCGTCATCGACTGGGCCAATGCCGTCCGGGGTCAAAGTGCAACGGACGTGGCTCTGACGTGGACGCTCATTGCAACGGGAGGTCTACCCAAGTCCGGTCTACTCACGCCGGTCATTGGCCAGTTCCGAAAGCTGTTCGTGAAGGGTTATCTCGACCACGTCGACCAGTTGGCGGCACAGGCCGAGTTGGGCGACGTCGTGGCTTTCAAAGTGAAGGACCCCAACATGACGAACGAAGAACAACAACGCATGTGGGAGTTGGCCCGACGCCACAGCCCGAGCTGAGGCGTCCTCCCGTCCGCGCTGCCGTCTAGCTCAGGTCGGTTGCGCCACCATCACGACGGAGGCCACCAGCATGAGCGCCACCATCACAAACGACAAAGCGATGATGAGCGCGGTCGGTCCCAACATCGACAACGGCTCACTTGCATCGCCAATCTCGGACTGTCTGACCCGGCCGCTCCGGCGGCTCCCGCCGCCTCTGTGACGGTGACGTCAACCAACCGTTGGAGCCTGCGCTCGGTGGGCCAGAGGAACACCTCGCCGAGAAGGGCCACCACGATAAAGATGGCCAACCCGATCAAGATCCAGGCCTCACCGAAGCGGTAGTAGTCGTGGGAGAGTCCGAGGAGGATGAAGCCGAAGACAGGGACGCCCCAGATCACACGACCGGCGTAGTTGGGGCCGGGACGGTAGTAACGGAGCAGTTCGGCTGGCGGCGGCGACTCGGCCCAAAGATCAGGGTCACGGCTTGGGTCGGCCAGGCCAAGGCCACGTAGTCGTCCGGCCTGAGCCGCGCTGATGACGACCGTGACAATGGCAATCAACACGCACCCGATGTGAAGGAGGAGAACAATGTCGAAGGCCGGTCCAGTCGGTTCGGAGCCGTGCGACACCGCCATAACTGTTCCGAAGTCCGTCACCGCCCCATCCTCTCAAATCTCAGTGACAGGTACGGAACGGGTGTGTACCCGTTTGCCCCTCCCAGGCGATACCGTGGGGATAGCGCAAATCCGGGTCCGACCGGGCGGCGATCGACGATGGAATGCTCATGAATCCAGCTGAAACCCGATGAACCAGCTTCGCCTTGACCCCCTCTCGGGCCGGTGGGTCGTTGTGGCCAGTGAACGCTCGCTCCGACCCTCGGCTTTTTTGCAGCGAAGCGAAACGATCCAAGAAGACACCACAAAGCCCTGCCCCTTCTGCCCGGGTAACGAAGAAGCCAGTCCCCCCGCACTTGAAACCTATGGTCCCACCGGCTCCTGGCTGGTCCGGGTCGTCCCAAATCTCTACCCGGCCTTTGAGGGTGACGAGCCTTTTGTGGTGGCCAACCGAGGTCCGGTCTTCACCCAGGCCACGGCCGGTGGCATCCATGAGGTGTTGATCCTGTCGCCCGAACATGACGCCTCGTGGTCCATGCTCTCCGAAGAACAGACCGGCCTCGTCATGGCGGCGCTCCGGGACCGCATTGAAGAGCACTCGCAACTGCCGAACCTGCGCTACACGCAAGCCATAGTGAACTCGGGTCGAGAGGCCGGCGCCTCCCTTGAACACCCGCACGGTCAACTGCTCGGCATGTCGTTCGTGCCTCGCGAGTTGGCCGAGGAGCAGGCGCGTTTCGCTCGCTTCGCCGGTTCATGTCTGTTGTGCACCACGCTTGAAGCCGAGATCGGTGTAGGCCACCGAGTTATCTACGCCGACGAGCGTGTCGTCGTTATCTGTCCATTTTGGAGTGCTGTCCCCTACGAGATGCTTGTTATCCCAAGGGCCCATCACCCCCACCTCTACAAGAGCCCGACCGAAGATCTGGTCTCAGTCGGCCGCGCCCTTCGTTCCACACTCGGTGCTCTTCGAGCCAACGTGGCGGACGTGGCGTACAACATCGTCTTTCATTCGGCCCCCTATCGCACCAGCGAGCCCTACCACTGGCATGCGCATGTGTGGCCCAAAGCAACCACCCGAGCTGGATTCGAGATGGGCACCGGCGTCGCCATCAACGTGGTCTCGCCCGAGCAGGCGGCCGAAGAGTTGAACATTTCAGTCCCTGCGGGCTGACAGAGCACCCACCGCCTTCTTCAACCAGCCAGGTTGCGAATCTCTACCGGTTCGAGACTGTCGGCGGGCGTGAAGCCAAAGATGCGGGAGTAGAAGTAAAGCTCTGTTTCGGCCGCCCGCTGGATGTTTTTGGCCTGGCGGAATCCATGCTGCTCGCCGGGAAAGGCCACATAGGCATGCGGAATACCTCGTGCTTCCAGGGCCGCCACCATCATCTCGGCCTGCGCCGGCGGCACGATGGCGTCGTCCAAACCCTGCAACACAATGATCGGGGTAGCCAGCTGGTCGACGTGAAAGATCGGCGATCGGGCTTCGTAGAGCTCTCGGGCTTCGGGCCAGGGGCCCACCATCGAGTCCAAGTATCGAGCTTCAAATTTATGGGTGTCTTCGGCCAGTGACCCGAGGTCGGCCACACCGTAGTGGCTGGCCCCGGCCGAGAAGACGCTGCGAAAGGTAAGGGCAGCCAAGGTGGTGAACCCGCCCGCGCTCCAACCGCGGATAGCCATTCGTTCGCCGTCCACCAGTCCCTGCTCGGCGAGATAGCGCGCCGCGTTGACGCAGTCGTCGACGTCCACGATGCCCCACTGACCCTTCAGGCGATTCCGATAGTCCCGCCCGTAGCCCGTACTCCCGCCATAGTCGACGTCAACCACGGCAAAACCTCTGGTGGTCCAAAACTGCTGCTCGAAACTGAGGACAGGCGAGGCGGCCGACGTCGGCCCCCCGTGGGATACCACCAGCAGGGGTGGGAGCTCAGTCTCGGGGCCGACAAAATCCGCGTTCTTGGGCGCATAGAAGTAGGCGTGGGCCGTGAGGCCGCCTTCGGTTGGAAACTCGATGGGCTCGGGCACCGAGATTTGGGCCTGGTCGAGTTCTGCTGGGCGGCTGCGGGCCAACGTCGTCGTCGTTCCATCCGCGGGTGAGATCTCGACTAAGGCCGCGGGCTGCGTGGCGGAGCCCACCAACGCCAACAGAGCGTCACCGCAGGGGTGCAAGCTCTCGATCTCGTCGAATTCGGTGTCGACCTCGGAGAAGATGCCGTCGCTCAGCAGGCCGAGATGATCAGCGCCGCCATGGTGGCTGACGGCCGCCATTCGTCCATCGGACATAAAGGCGTAGGAGGCGTTGCCAAAGACCCAATCGGGTTGCGCAAACTCGGCCGAAGCGGGATAGAGGGCAACGACAGATCCGTCATCGTCGGCGTAAAGGTTCCACCAACCACTCTGGTCCGAGGCGAAGTGCAGGACCCCCTCGGGCGAGTAGAGCGGCACCGTCACGGACACGTTGGTGCCGCCGGCCACCACACGCACGGACGAAACGGTGTGACCATCGAATCTGGCCTGGCAGAGCTCAGTACCGTCCCACGGCATCTGGGGATGGTCCCACTGCACCCAGGCCAAGCGGCTGCCGTCGGGGCTCAGGACCGGGGCGCTGTAAAAGTCGTGGCCCGAGGCCAGCACCGAAATCTCACCACTGCCGGTGGCATCGATCACCACCAGATCGTTGGTCACTACGCCAGCTTCGTGGCGCTCACGCACGCACACCACCCCGCCGCCGGCCATCATCTTCGGGCAGGCGTAGCGAATGCTTTTCTCATTCGGTGGTTCGGGCGTGATGGGCCGAGGCGCTTGAGAGCCCTCAGCGCGGTAGAGGCGCTGATCATCAAAGTTAGAAAAGACGATGACCCCGTCGCGCACGTCGTAACAGAGTCCTCCGTACTCATGCATCAAGGTGCGAACCGAGAACTCAGCACCGAGCGCTTCAGCGGCAGGGTGACCCGCCTGTTGGCGCATGAGAACCGCTCGACCCTGTTCAGCCGGACGACCTTCTATCCAGTATCGAACGGTGCCGTCCACGCTCGGATTGCTGAGTCGAACCGCTTGTTCGGTCAAGGCCGACAGCGAGAGCGGTGAGGCCCACGATCCGTAGGGGGCGACTGTGCGCATAAGCGATTGTGACACGACTCGACGGTGTGGACTATGTGCGTGCACCGGTTTCATGCTCAGCGGCCTTCTGCGCCAGCCCATCGACGCAGCGCTGAAGGAATCGACTGAGAACGATTCGAGGTAGAAATCCCGAACCAATGAATTTGGGCGAAAACGTGCTGTGCCAGTGGATAGCAGTGCCAGTGCCGGTGTTGGCATCGGATAGATCAACAACGGCGACGTAGTCGCGCATATACGGCGATAGAGAGCCCGACAGATACGAGTACGACATCTGGCGGTCGGGTATGACCGACTCGATTCGTTCCATGGCGGTTGAACCCCTCAGATGGGTGACGCGGACCGCGCCCTCTCCTTCTGGGTCGAGAAGTCCGGGTTCAGCGATGGTGACCGAGGAAAACGGCGTCCACGATGTCCACGTGGTGGTATCTCTCAAAAGGGCGAAGACGGCCGAACGAGATGCGGAACTTGTTGCCTTCACTGAGATTGCCACCAGGCCAGCCACCGACCCAACCTATCGGGCTCGCCCCTTTTGGCTCAACGTCGCCGCAGCTTCTTGTTGGTGAGGGCGGGAGGCATCCAGGCCCTCTCGCTGCCTTCGATCTCGGTCCCTGGTGGCACAATCTCGTCGATCCGATCGAGCAACGCGTCGTCGAGTGTGTGATCGACCGCAGTGATCTGAGACTCCAACTGCTCCATGGTGCGTGGACCAATGATGGGGCACGTCACCGCCGGATGGACCAACACAAAAGCCAGGGCAAGCTCAATGAGCGTCATACCGGCGTCATCGGCCACGGCCTGCAACTGGGTCACGATCTCGAGTCGACGCTGGTTTTCCGGTCGCGAGAGATCAAAGCGATCGGGCAGTAGCGAGGCACGGTGGCTGGTGTTCTCTTTGTCCTGGCCAAAGCCACCGGAGAGCCAGCCTCCGGCCAACGGGCTCCAACTGATGACACCCATGCCGTAGCGCTTACAGACTGGGAGCACTTCGGCTTCGATACCTCGGCTGAGGATCGAGTACGGCGGCTGCTCGGTCACGAACCGCTCGCGGCCTCGGGACTCAGCGACCCAGTGTGATTCGACGATCTGATGCGCCGGGAAGGTGGAGCAGCCGAAGTAGCGGATTTTTCCCACTCGAACGAGATCGGTCAACGCACCCAGTGTCTCGTCGATATCGGTGTCGGGATCGGGGCGATGGATTTGATAGAGATCAATGTGATCGACCCCGAGCCGGGTCAGACTGTTTTCGACTTCGGTCATGATCCAACGACGTGAATTGCCTCGGTGGTTCGGGTCCTGGTCCATCGGGCTGTGCACTTTGGTGGCCAACACGATCTGGTCGCGATCCAACTCGGCCAACGCTTTGCCCACAATGATCTCGGACTCGCCGGCCGAGTAGACGTCGGCGGTGTCGATGAAGTTGATGCCGGCGTCAACGGCCCGGTGGATGATCCGGACCGAATCGTCATGGTCGGTATTGCCCCAGGCTCCAAACATCATGGCGCCGAGACAGAGTGGGCTTACGTTGACGCCAGTGCGTCCGAGGGTGCGAGAGTCCATAGGGCGAGCGTACCGGCCTCGGCTCAACGCAGTTCGGTCTGGGCCGGTCGGTCATGCCGGGTGACGCACGTTGTGACCGATTGCGGCCCGAGGAGGGTGAGGCGTTGGGTCAGCCCAGAAAACGAGAGGCCACGACATCCAGCAGGTGGGAGTCAACCGTCTTGGTAGGACCGGCCGCCACCGAGAGCGGCACGCGAACAATACGGCCAGCTCGCAGTGCCACCATCACGCCGGTGACACCCTCATGCAACGTGTCAACGGCCGCCACTCCAAATCTGGTGGCGAGAACTCGGTCGAAGGCCGTAGGCGTGCCACCACGCTGAATATGCCCAAGCGTTGTGACCCGGGACTCATAGCCGGTCTCGGCCTCGATGGCAGCGGCCAACCAGGCCCCGATGCCGCCCAATCGGGCGTGACCGAACTGGTCCACCACCGAAGATCCTGTAGCCAAGCGAGCCGCCACCGCGGTGTCGCCCTCCGCTGGCATCGCACCTTCTGAGACCACGATGATGGAAGAGAACCGACCGCGCTGGTGGCGGCGGCGCAGTCGGGCACAGACCTGCTCCAGCTCGAAGGGAACCTCGGGCACCAAGATTTCGGCCGCGCCGCCGGCCAGCCCGGCATAGGTGGCAATCCATCCGGCGTGACGACCCATGACCTCGCAGACGATGACGCGGTGGTGAGATTCGGCCGTGGTGTGAAGACGATCGATGGCATCGGTGGCAATCTGGACCGCGGTGTCGAAACCGAACGTCAGCTCGGTCCCGTCCAGATCGTTGTCAATGGTTTTCGGCACGCCGACCACTCGAACGCCAGCGTCAGCCAGTCCTGCCGCCACCCCGAGCGTGTCCTCGCCGCCAATAGCGATGAGAGCGTCGATGTCATGCGAGGCCAAGGTGGCAATGACGCGGTCCGCACCGTTCTGATTGGCAAATGGGTTCGTGCGAGAGGTTCCTAAAATTGTTCCTCCGAGGGTGAGAATGTCCTCGCATCGCTCCGTCGTGAGCTCGACGGCGTTGTCCTCGAGCACGCCCTTCCACCCGTCTTCGAAGCCGACGGTCTCGTCGCCGTAGATCTGCGCGCCGCTGATCACGACGGCCCGAATCACGGCGTTCAGTCCGGGACAGTCGCCGCCTCCGGTGAGAACGCCAAGTCGCATTGAAGCGATCAGGAAGCCAACCGAGCCGCGGCCCGTTCGAGTTCGAAGACGGCAGCCAAGTTGCGGACCACCTCTCGGTCGCCTGGGACCAAGCCACCAATGCCAGGGGTGGCCAGATACGCGCTGAGAAAGGCCCGGCGGTTTCGAGCCTCCCAAGCCGCCGCCACTTCCTCCAGACCGAGCCGCCCGGTCGGGTCGCGTTCAGCCGCCGCCACGGTAGAGACGTGGTGGAGCGACCACAGCATGTCGGCCACATCGGCCAATGGGCTCCGGACAACGACGCCATCGGCTCGAGGTGGACGGCCGCCCGGCATCCAGTCCGACACCACCCAGCCAAGATCTGTCCGAGCCGTCCGCCCAAGATTGAAGTCCCCGTGGGTCCGTATCGCCATGACGCGCTGGTCGGACTGGCGCAATGACTGCATGGCCGCGGCCGCGCCGCCGGTGGACAAGAGGGCCGGATCGAGCTGACGCACCACCCGCTCTACCTCACTGACCCAGTCGTTGACCCGACCGATCTCGCGTCCGTAGGCCCGATCGAAGGCCAGATGCATCCGACCCGTCATGGTCCCAAGAGCGGTGGCCTCAGAAGCAAAATCTCCACCGGCGGCTTCCGGCTTTCCTCCCGAGGCCAGCAGATCGCGAAGTGAGGTGAGGGCCAAAGCCCAGCCGCCCGACTCACCGCTCAAAGCCTCTTGCACAATGCCGAGGTCTCGTCCCGTCCGGCGCCACAGGGCAATCGGGGCGGCCAGGTGGTTGAAGCCGACCTCATCCATGGCGATGAGGACTTCAATACCGGGGTTTGGTCCGACGGTTGGCCACGGGAAGACTCGCATGGTGCACCGATCACCAAAACCAATGACGGCGCCGTCGTTGTCGTCGCTGATGGGAGCGACGCCGCTGGCCGCAATGTCGGCCTCGTCTTCTCCGGTGACGGCCGACAACACCATGGGAGCCAACTCGGCGTCTTGCAGCGCGTCAATGGCCACACCGAGGCCGGACTCGTCTTCAAAGAGTCCGAGTCCGGCCTCATCGCCCGCTCGGAAGAAGTGCGCCTCTTCGGCCGGACGACGGAGTCCAAAGACGGCGTGGGCCGTTTGACCATCGACATCGGCCATGACGTCCAGCAAGGCCGGACGCCCGGACCGCAACACCTCGACTGTTTGGATCTGGATCTGCGGATCGACTGATCCGTTGGGGTGGTGGTCCAACCAGGAACGGACAAGCGAGGTAATGGCCTGTCGCTGCTCGCTGTTTAGCTCCACGTGCTCATTCCCCCACCCCAGATTCCATTAGGTCGAACCACAGATACCCGTACGGAGCCAGGGTAACCATGTATGGCTCTTCGGTGATGGTTGGGAAGGGAACGTGGCCGAGGACTTCCCTCGGGGTGAAGCCGGCCCACCGAGCCAGGTTGAGGTCAGCGGGCTGGGCAAAACGACTGAGATTGTGCACGCAGAGGACGGCCTGAGACCGGTGGACGGCCTGGTCCGCCGGGCGTTCGTTCCCCGCCGGCACCGTGCGAGCGGCAATCGGGCGCTGGTCCAGATCCCACTCTCCGAGCGGCGGCGGCGCCTCGTTCGAGGCCTTCGCCTTGTCCCCCATAAAGTCCGCTCGGGTCAGCGGCACGTCGGCCACCTCGCCCGAACGGACATAGGCCAACACTGAAGGGTTCGGACAGGCCAGGACCTCGAGCTCACCCACGCCCATCACCGGCAAGGAGCGGCGCTCGGTCAACATGCCTTGTAGCCAATGCAAGAACGATCCGGGATTGCGTCGCTGCGCTTCGACATTGACCGCGGTGAAACCGTAAACCGGGTCCATCAGAGGCGGAAGGTAGAGCTGAGCGAAGTCGGCGTTCGAGAATCCACCGTTTCGGTCCGGTGACCACTGCATGGGCGTGCGGACTGAGTCACGGTCACCGAGATAGATGTTGTCGCCCATGAGCAGTTCATCGCCGTAGTAGATGACCGGACTGCCGGGCAGCGACAACAACAAGGCATAGAGAAGTTCGGCCAGTCGGCGGTCACCGTTCAGCAACGGCGACAGCCTGCGACCAATACCCATGTGGCGCTTCATGCGCGGGTCCTTGGCGTACTCGGCGAAGAGGTAGTCGCGGTCCTCGTCGCTCACCTGCTCCAAGGTGAGCTCGTCGTGGTTACGCAAGAAGATGGCCCACTGGGCACCGTCGGGAATGACCGGCGTCTGACTCAGAATCTCGGTGATGGGATACCGCTGCTCACGACGGACGGCCATAAAAAGACGCGGCATGAGTGGGAAGTGAAAGCACAGGTGGCACTCGTCGCCTTCACCGAAGTAGTCGGCCACGTCAGCCGGCCAACCGTTGGCCTCGGCCAAGAGAATCCGGCCCGGATAGTCCGCCTCCAACTGCTTTCTGATGCGTCTGATGTAGGCGTGGGTCTCGGGCAGATGCTCGCCCGCCGTGCCGTCGCGCTGGTAGAGGTAGGGCACCGCGTCTAAGCGGAAGCCGTCAAAACCGAGGTCAAGCCAGAACCGAACCAGGTCGATCATGGTGTCAGCGACTTCGGGGTTGTCGTAGTTGAGGTCCGGTTGGTGGTGGTAAAAGCGATGCCAGTAGTACTGCTGGCGGTTGTCATCCCAAGTCCAGTTGGAGCGTTCTACGTCGGTGAAGACGACACGAGCCTCGGGCCAGCGCTGGTCATCGTCGTTCCAGACGTACCAGTCGGCCTTCGGATTGTCTCGACTGGATCGTGACTCGATGAACCACGGATGTTGGTCACTGGTGTGGTTCATCACCAGGTCAGCAATGACACGAATGCCGCGGCGATGCGCGTCTTCTAAGAGCGCAACCAGATCCCCGAGCGTGCCGTAGTCGGGATGGACGTTGAAGAAATCGCTGATGTCGTAGCCCCCGTCGCGAAACGGCGACGGATAGAAGGGCAGAAGCCAGATGCAGTCGATGCCCAACCACTCCAAGTAGTCGAGTTTCTCTCGCAGACCCTTCAAGTCACCGGTGCCGTCGTCGTTGGCGTCGTAGAAGCCGCGGATCAAGACCTCATAGAACACGGCGTGTTGGAACCAACGCGCTGATGGGTCAAAGGGGCCGTCTTCGGCACTGACCGGGATGGGGGCGGTACTCATTGCCCTTGGAAGGATGCTTGACCCGGGCCACTTTGTCGAAACGACGCGGCGCCGTGATTGGCGTCTTCGGTCTCGCATGCCGCAAGAAAGTGGGCCGACTCGATCGTCATGGCGTGTTCGAGCGTGGTCTCGCTCCCCTTATGAATGGCGTCTTTGGCCAGCGCCTGCGCTGCCACCGCCCCCGAAGCCAGCTCTCGGGCCAGTTCGAACGCCGTCGTCATGACCGATGGCGCGGGCACCACACGGTTGACCAACCCCATGGAGAGGGCTTCGGTGGCCTCGACCCGCCGACCGGTAAAGATCAGGTCTTTGGCTCGTGACTCGCCGATGAGTCGAGGCAGGCGTTGCGTCCCACCCCCGCCCGGAATCACACCCAAGAGAACCTCGGGCAGTCCCATGAAGGCGTTATCGGCGCAGATACGAAGGTCACAAGCCAAGGCCAATTCGAGGCCGCCTCCTAGTGCGTAGCCGTTCATGGCCGCGATCGTCACGCGAGGGATAGCACTCAGTGCACCCAGTGCGGCATGGAAGTTGGCCGTCACGTGGACTGGACCGCTGGCACTCCCTACCTCTTTGAGGTCGGCTCCGGCTGAGAAGATCTGTGGGCCACCCCACACCACCACCGCACCAGGAGGATGGGTCGTCAACGACTCGGCCACCATACGAATCTGGTGCAGGACCGCACCAGAGAGGGCGTTCGCTTTCGGGCGATCAATGCGAATGAGAGCCACGCCTTCGCGCATCTCGACTGTGACAAACTCGTCGCCTGAAGCCGTAGCGCTCGACACGAACACGTCTTCCGACATCCCTGGAACCGTATCGGATTCAGGCTTGAAGCAGGGAGTCCGCCGCCTCGTAGGGATCAAGTTCCCCCGCCACCAATGACTTGAGTACTCGGGTGAACTCTTCGCCGTGGGCGAGATCATCGACCTGCGCCGCCAAGCTGGCCGAGAGCACCCGACGCAACTCGTCTTCGAGACGTTCGGCCCGCCGTCGGAGAAGCAGTCCGGTCTCCATGAGGTGGGTGCGGTGGGTGCTCACGGCGGCCCAGAGCTCGTCCATGCCTTCGCCGTTGCTGGCGGTGGTTTGCAACACCGGGGGTCGCCATTCGTGCGCGGCCGACAGATCGAGCATCTGTTCGAGGTCACGACGTGCTTCGGCCACGCCGGGCCGATCGGCCTTATTGATGACAAAAATGTCGGCCACTTCAAGCAGTCCGGCTTTGTTGGCCTGCATGGAATCACCCCACCCGGGGGTAACGACGACGACGGTGGTGTCAGCGGCCGAGGCCACATCGACCTCCATCTGCCCCACGCCAACGGTCTCGAGCAACACCACCGGCATGCGGGCCGTGCCGAGAACTCGAATGGCATCGGGCACAGCGAGAGCCAGGCCACCTAAATGGCCGCGGGTGGCCATGGAGCGGATGAAGACGGTTGGATCCAAGAAGTGGTCCTGCATACGGACGCGGTCGCCCAATATGGCCCCCCCGCTGAACGGAGATGAGGGATCGATAGCCAACACCGACACTTGATCGATGGCGTCGGATCCATTCGCGTGAGGCCAACCTTTCTGCGCCGCCGCGATTAATCGGTCCGTCATGGTTGACTTCCCCGCACCCGGCGCGCCGGTCAGTCCAACCGAGTACGGCACGTCGCCCCGATAGGCCAGTCGAGCCACATCTTTTGAGGGCTGCCCGCCCCGCTCCACCAACGAGAGCAACCGAGCCAAGGCCACTCGGTCGCCGTCTTGCGCCGCCGCCATCAAGACCTTGGGGTCGCGTGAAGTGGTCGGACTCATCGCCGCCAGACCTCGGCTCCGAGCGAACGGAGTGCGCCCGCGAGATCTTCGTAACCTCGATCGACGTGGAAGGCGTCTGAAACCTCGGTCTCGCCTTCGGCTACGAGGCCTGCCAGGACGAGTGCGGCACCGGCTCGGATGTCGGGGGCTCGAACCGGCGCGCCCGACAGGCGAGGCACACCGCGAACGACGGCATGATGGCCCTCGGTCCGCACATCGGCCCCCATGCGCTTGAGCTCATCGACGTAGCGAAACCGTCCCTTGAAGAGGTTCTCGGTCACAATGCCAACGCCATCAGC
Source organism: uncultured Acidimicrobiaceae bacterium (assembly GCA_963803215.1). Taxonomy (GTDB): domain Bacteria; phylum Actinomycetota; class Acidimicrobiia; order Acidimicrobiales; family RAAP-2; genus CAWDLP01. The sequence goes on along the minus strand of CAWDLP010000014.1, from coordinate 247,679 downwards.
CACGGTCAGCATGGTGACGAGAAATGGCTTGTAATCAGTGGCAACGCCCGGATAGGGCAAGGTGGCCACGTCAGCCGAACAGAGTCTTCCGTGCGACGTCGCCCGCAGCCCGTCAGGCGTTTGCTCGGTCTCCACACCCATGGCGTTGAGCTTTCGGAGCAGCATCTCCATGTGATCGTGGCGGGCATCTTCAATAGTGATGTCGCCACCGGCCAAGCCGACTGCAGCCAGATAGGTGGCAGCCACCACGCGGTCGGAGATCACACGGTGGCGGGCCGGGTGAAGTTCTCGGACGCCTTCGATCTCGATACGCGACGTACCCGCCCCCCGCACGGTGGCGCCCATGGCGTTCAAGAACGCTCCGAGGTCAGTGACCTCTGGCTCGCGTGCGGCGTTCTCGATCGTCGTGGTGCCTTTGGCCAACACCGCGGCCATCATCAAATTTTCAGTGGCCGTGTGACTTGGATACTCGAGCACGACGGTGGTGCCCACCAATCGCCCTCCCGCCACGTGGCCCTCGACGTAGCCGTGATTGGTCTCGAAGGTCGCTCCCATTGACTTCGAGACCGTGGATATGGATGTCGATGGGTCGCGAACCGAAGTCATCGCCCCCCGGCATGGACACTCGGGCCTCGCCGCATCGAGCCAGAAGTGGGCCGAGTACGACCAGCGAGGCCCGCATGCGCTCGACCAACTCGTAGGGGGCTTCAGGTGAGATGCCATCGGCCGACGGCGAGTCGACCACCATCTCGCCGTTCGGCAACCGTTCGACCGTGGCCCCGAGGGCGGTCAGGACTTCGGACATGATGTCAACGTCCACGATTCGAGGGACATTGCTGAGCACATGGCGTCCTTCGGCCAAGAGACAGGCCACCATGAGTTTGAGCGCCGAGTTCTTGGCCCCGCCGGCTGTCACCGTGCCTGAAAGTGGCCCGTTGGGCCGAATAACGATGCGATCCACTGCTCCAGTATGACGGCTGACCCTTCACCCCTTGGGCGATCCAAGGCAAAAGGTGCCTCAATCGGTGCGTCGAGAATCGCCAAATGATCGAGAACGGGTCGATTCTGTCCACCAACTATGGTCAGGGCTGTGGAAACCCACCCGCAGGCGCCTGATCGAAACTTGGCCCTTGAGCTCGTCCGTGTCACTGAGGCTGCCGCCATGTCGGCCAGCCGGTGGATGGGTCGCGGCGATAAAGAAGGTGCGGACGGAGCCGCCGTCGAAGCGATGCGGGTCGTGCTCTCTTCTGTCCCCATGGATGGCATCGTCGTCATCGGCGAAGGCGAGAAGGACAACGCCCCGATGCTGTTCAACGGAGAGCGGATCGGTGACGGGACCCCACCGCAAACCGACATCGCGGTCGACCCCATCGACGGCACCACTCTCTGCGCCTTGGGTCGCGGTGGCGCTTTGGCCGTGATTGCCGTCTCTGAGCGCGGCACCATGTTCGATCCGGGGCCATGCGTCTACATGGAGAAGATTGCGGTCGGAGCCAGAGGCAAAGGGGCAGTCGATATTCGACGCAGCCCAACCGAGAACCTCAATGCCCTGTCGGAGGCCTATGGACAACCGGTCCGTGACCTGACCGCCGTCATCTTGGACCGTGACCGGCACTCCAACCTCATCACCGAGGTACGGGCCACCGGAGCGCGGATCCGCCTTATTACCGACGGCGATGTCGCAGGCGCCATCGCCACTGGTTGGCCCGGCGCTGGTGCGGACATTCTCTTTGGCACCGGTGGGACACCAGAGGGTGTGCTGGCCGCGGCCGCGCTCAAGTGCATGGGCGGGGAGATCCAAGGTCGGCTCTTCGCTCGCAATGACGCGGAGCGAGATGCCGCCATTGCGGCGGGCTACGACCTCGATGCCGTGCTGACAACTGAAGACCTCGTGCAGGGTGACAACTGCTTCTTTGCCGCCACCGGCATCACCGACGGTGAGCTGCTCCAAGGAGTGCGCTATCACGACTTTGGCGCTACCACGCAGTCATTGGTGATGCGGTCGAAGTCAGGCACACTGCGCAAGATCGACGCCAGTCACCCCTTGCAGAAACTGGCCGAGTACAGCGCCATTTCGTTCATCTGAGGGCTGCCCTGCACCAGGTTTGTCGGGGCTGGGACCGTGCCCTGGTCGCCTGAGATCTCAGTTCGCCACCCGCTATGCGTTCGTCGCGGGCCGCGGCCACCCCGCTAGGAAGCGGCTCCCATGGCAATCACCGGTTCATTCAGGTTCAACCCGGCGGCTGAACCCAAGAAGGGGGCACCGAAACTGAAGACGCCGCCGTCTCCGGCGGTCAGCCAGTAGCCGCCGGTCGAGGGGTCGCCCACCATGGCCACGACGGGCGCATTGAGCGAGAGGCTTTCGGCCGAACCCTCGAACGGTGCCCCTCCGTAGGCGAACACGCCGCCATCGGCCGCCACCAACCAGTAGCCGTTACCGCTGGCGTCTGAGGCCATGCCAACGATCGGGGCATGGAGGGTGACCCCACCGGCCGAACCTTGGAAGGTTGCTGACCCGAAGCTGAACACTCCGCCATCGGCCCCAACGAGCCAGTAGCCGTTGCCGTTCGGTACAGCCGCCATGCCGACAATGGGCTGTGCCAGCGGCACACCACCCATTGAACCTTCAAAGGGCGCATCAAAGCTGAAGACCCCACCGTCGGCCGCTACCAGCCAGTACCCGCCGGTGATCGGGTCAGACGCCATCCCCACAATGGGGGCGTTGAGTGTCATGCTCCCAGTGGAACCGTGGAACTGGGCGTCGCCGTAGGAGAACACCCCTCCGTCCGAGGCGAACAACCAATAGCCCTGGCCCGTTGGGGTTGGGGTGATACCAACGATCGGCTTATTGAGGGTCAGGCTGCCGGTCGAGCCGTAGAATGGGGCGCCACCGTAGGCGAACACTCCCCCGTCCTGCCCCACCAGCCAGTAGCCCCCTGAGGTGGAGAGGTTGAACTCGGCCGAGGTCAACCCAGTGGCCGAGGCCTCGACAGTGAAGGCCCCGCCGTTGGCATTGGCCGTAAAGACCGACGACGTTGCGATACCCGTTGCATCAGTGGTCACGGTGCACGTCTGAGGTGTTGGGTTGCCGCCCGCACAGGTGGCAAAGGTGCCACTGGCCCCACTTGACGGTGCCGTAAAGGTCACGGCCACGCCCGCCACCGGCTGGCCCGCGGCGTTGGTGGCCTTGGCCACAAACGGTGCGCCAAACGCTGCCCCTGGCTTGGCCGATTGGGGCGAGCCCGACACCACCAACAGAGCATGCAACGGTGACGCGGTGTTGGTGAGGGAGAAGTCCTTGGAGGGGACGCCCGTACTCGATGCCACCACCGAGTAGGGGCCACCGACCGTCGCGTTGGCGGTGAAGGTCGATGCCGTGGCATCGCCCGCGGCATCGGTGGTGACGGTGCAAGATTCGGCCGTGGCGTTGCCACCGCTACAGGAAGCGAACGTTCCGGAGGCTCCACTCGACGGTGCCGTGAAGGTCACCGCCGCGCCTTGCACCGGGTTCTCTTCGGAGTCGACCACGTTCACTTCGAGCGGGGTCGCGAAGGCCGTACCAGACGCCGCCGACTGGGGGGTCCCGGCCGTCGCCCTCATGGCAGCGGGTGGACCTGGCCTGTTGGTGAGAGCGAACGTCGCATTGGCCAGACCGCTGGACGAGGCCGACACTTGGTAGGCGCCGGCGACGCCATTTGCGGTGAACACCGAGGCGGTGGCGTCGCCGGATCCGTTCGTGGTGACGGTGCAGGATTCAGCGGTGGCGTTGCCACCGGCACAGGTGGCGAATGTGCCGCTGGCGCCACTGGCCGGGGCCGTAAAGGTCACCGCAACACCAGCCACCGGATCGCTCCCGGCGTCGGTCACCTTCACCTCGAGCGGGGTTGCGAATGCAGCGTTCACCACGGCGGACTGGGGTGTGGTCCCGGCCGTGGCGGCCATAGAGGATGCTGATCCGACGTTATTGGTCAACGAGAAGTCCACTGCGGTTAACGCACCACTGGTGGCTGCCACCGAATACGGACCGCCCACGGTGCTATTGGCCGTCAAGGTCGATGCCGTGGCCACACCCGAGGTGTTTGAGGTGACGGTGCAGGTTTCGGCCGTGGCGTTCCCACCCGAACAGGTGGCAAACGTGCCGCTGGGGCCGCTGGCCGGAGCGGTAAAGGTCACCGATACTCCCGACACCGGGTTGCTGTGGCTGTCGACCACCTTGACGGCCAGCGCCGTGCCAAAGCTTGAGCCGTGGACCGTCGACTGGGGGGTGGTCCCGGCTTGTGCCGTCATTGTGGCCGCAGCACCAGCCGTGTTGGTCAGGGCAAAGTCGACACTGGTCAGACCGCTGGCGCTCGCAGCCACGTTGTAGGGGCCGCCGGATGTGCTGTTGGCCGTCAATGTCGATGCGGTGGCAATACCCGAAGCGTTTGAAGTGACGGTGCAGGTTTCGGCCGTGGCGTTCCCACCCGAACAGGTAGCGAACGTGCCGCTGGCGCCGCTGGCTGGTGCGGTAAAGGTCACGGACACTCCCGATACCGGGTTGCTGTGGCTGTCGACCACCTTGACGGCCAGCGCCGTGCCAAAGGCGGTTGAAATGGAGGTTGACTGTGGTGTGGTGCCAGCACTCGCCGACATCGAGGCCGCAGCTCCAGCCGTGTTGGTCAGGGCAAAGTCGACACTGGTCAGACCGCTGGCGCTCGCAGCCACGGTGTAGGGGCCGCCTGATGTGCTGTTGGCCGTGAGAGCAGAGGCCGTGGCGACGCCCGAGGCGTTTGAGGTGACGGTGCAGGTTTCAGCCGTGGCGTTCCCACCCGAACAGGTGGCGAATGTGCCGCTGGCGCCACTAGCCGGGGCCGTAAAGGTCACCGTCACTCCGGACACCGGGTTGCTGTGGCTGTCCACCACCGTGACCGACAGCGCAGTGCCGAAGGCGGTTGACACCGAGGCTGACTGTGGTGTGGTGCCACCATTCGCCGACATAGAGCTGGCCGAAGACGCCGTGTTCGTCAGTGAATAATCAACGGCTGTGAGGGCGCCACTCGTCGCCGCCACGGTGTAGGGACCACCGGCCGTGCTGTTGGCTGTCAGGGTGGAGGCGGTGGCGACGCCTGAGGCGTTGGTACTGACGGTGCAGGACTCGGCCGTGGCATTCCCACCCGAACACGTCGCAAACGTACCGCTGGCGCCGCTAGCTGGAGCCGTGAAGGTGACCGCCACCCCCGATACCGGAGTGTTGGAGGCGTCGACCACCTTTACCGCCAAACCAGTCGAGAAGGCGGAGCCGACCGCGGCTGATTGGTTGTTGCCAGCCACGCTGCTCATTGAGGCGGGAGGACCAACCAGGGGCTCGTAGGTCAAGGTGACGCCCGCTGATGTCCCGTTCTCGTCGTAGGTATAACCCGAGGGCGTTCCACTCTGCGTGACAGCGGAGAATGCGCCGCTACTTGTCCCGCTGGTCTGCGTCGAGACGGTAAAGACGTTGCCAATGGAGGGCGTGAAACTGTTTGACGTGGTGATAGCCAAGGTGCCGTTCAAAGTGGTGTTGCCATTGACCTGCAGCTGGCCGTAGTTCGTTCCGGCCGTCGTGCCGCCAACTGTGACGGCCAAGGTCGATCCGCTGGCCGGGGCGTAGCTGGAGGAGATCGCGACGATCCCTTTGCCGAGGTTCAGGGTGCCAGTGTTGGTGAGCGATGCCAGGGTGAGATCCCCATCGCCCGACGTCACTGTCCCGGCGTTGCTCACCGGTACGTTCACACTCGCCGACGCGCCCGGCCCAGTGGTTGTCAGAGACCCCGTCGACGTGACCGTGAACGTGCCCGGTGATGGGTTGCCGTTGGCGGTGATGTAGGCCCCGTTATTCAACGTGGCCGCCCCCGCCTCGGTGATCCCGCCACCGTTTTGGAACCAGGCCGCGGTGATCGACATCGGCCCGTCGAAGTGCAGATTCCAGTTCGACAAGGCCTCGACGTTGCTAATGGTCGCTGGCACCGAGGTTGAGGTGTCGGTCACCACCGGCTGCGGTGACTGGCTCGTGGGGGCCTCGATGACGCCGGACGTCCACGAGAAACTGCCCGTGTCGGTGAACGACCCTTGATTGTTGGTGGTGTCGCCCAGCTGGCCGCCTGAGAGAGCGAAGCCGCCGACCTGACTGCCCGTGACGCTTGAGGGGATCGACAACTCGCCCCCCGTTATCGACAAGGTGCCCGCCAAGGTCAAGGCGGCGTTGGCCGTGGTGACGCCATTGATGACATCAGCGTTGGCGACATCCAAGGCCGCGTTGTCCGCCACCGTGCCACTGAAGTTGACCGTGCCCAATCCGGAGTTCGTTGTGCTGCCCGCAATGTTGACGTTGTCCAGACCGAGGGTTCCCCCGTTGCCCACGGTGAAGTTCCCGACTGACCCCGAGTTAGGGGCATTCCCCAGGTTCAAGGTGTCACCAGCTGGCACGGTCACGGTGGCCGTGGCGGCGGCTATCGGCACGCTCACCGTGGCCGAGGCCGAGGCGCCCGACCCCACGGTCAAGCTTGCCGTGTTGGTCAAGGTGAACGTGCCCGGTGATGGGTTGCCGTTGGCGGTGATGTAGGCCCCGTTATTCAACGTGGCCGCCCCCGCCTCGGTGATCCCGCCACCGTTTTGGAACCAGGCCGCGGTGATCGACATCGGCCCGTCGAAGTGCAGATTCCAGTTCGACAAGGCCTCGACGTTGCTAATGGTCGCTGGCACCGAGGTTGAGGTGTCGGTCACCACCGGCTGCGGTGACTGGCTCGTGGGGGCCTCGATGACGCCGGACGTCCACGAGAAACTGCCCGTGTCGGTGAACGACCCTTGATTGTTGGTGGTGTCGCCCAGCTGGCCGCCTGAGAGAGCGAAGCCGCCGACCTGACTGCCCGTGACGCTTGAGGGGATCGACAACTCGCCCCCCGTTATCGACAAGGTGCCCGCCAAGGTCAAGGCGGCGTTGGCCGTGGTGACGCCATTGATGACATCAGCGTTGGCGACATCCAAGGCCGCGTTGTCCGCCACCGTGCCACTGAAGTTGACCGTGCCCAATCCGGAGTTCGTTGTGCTGGCCGCAATGTTGACGTTGTCCAGACCGAGGGTTCCCCCGTTGCCCACGGTGAAGTTCCCGACTGACCCCGAGTTAGGGGCATTCCCCAGGTTCAAGGTGTCACCAGCTGGCACGGTCACGGTGGCCGTGGCGGCGGCTATCGGCACGCTCACCGTGGCCGAGGCCGAGGCGCCCGACCCCACGGTCAAGCTTGCCGTGTTGGTCAAGGTGAACGTGCCCGGTGATGGGTTGCCGTTGGCGGTGATGTAGGCCCCGTTATTCAACGTGGCCGCCCCCGCCTCGGTGATCCCGCCACCGTTTTGGAACCAGGCCGCGGTGATCGACATCGGCCCGTCGAAGTGCAGATTCCAGTTCGACAAGGCCTCGACGTTGCTAATGGTCGCTGGCACCGAGGTTGAGGTGTCGGTCACCACCGGCTGCGGTGACTGGCTCGTGGGGGCCTCGATGACGCCGGACGTCCACGAGAAACTGCCCGTGTCGGTGAACGACCCTTGATTGTTGGTGGTGTCGCCCAGCTGGCCGCCTGAGAGAGCGAAGCCGCCGACCTGACTGCCCGTGACGCTTGAGGGGATCGACAACTCGCCCCCCGTTATCGACAAGGTGCCCGCCAAGGTCAAGGCGGCGTTGGCCGTGGTGACGCCATTGATGACATCAGCGTTGGCGACATCCAAGGCCGCGTTGTCCGCCACCGTGCCACTGAAGTTGACCGTGCCCAATCCGGAGTTCGTTGTGCTGGCCGCAATGTTGACGTTGTCCAGACCGAGGGTTCCCCCGTTGCCCACGGTGAAGTTCCCGACTGACCCCGAGTTAGGGGCATTCCCCAGGTTCAAGGTGTCACCAGCTGGCACGGTCACGGTGGCCGTGGCGGCGGCTATCGGCACGCTCACCGTGGCCGAGGCCGAGGCGCCCGACCCCACGGTCAAGCTTGCCGTGTTGGTCAAGGTGAACGTGCCCGGTGATGGGTTGCCGTTGGCGGTGATGTAGGCCCCGTTATTCAACGTGGCCGCCCCCGCCTCGGTGATCCCGCCACCGTTTTGGAACCAGGCCGCGGTGATCGACATCGGCCCGTCGAAGTGCAGATTCCAGTTCGACAAGGCCTCGACGTTGCTAATGGTCGCTGGCACCGAGGTTGAGGTGTCGGTCACCACCGGCTGCGGTGACTGGCTCGTGGGGGCCTCGATGACGCCGGACGTCCACGAGAAACTGCCCGTGTCGGTGAACGACCCTTGATTGTTGGTGGTGTCGCCCAGCTGGCCGCCTGAGAGAGCGAAGCCGCCGACCTGACTGCCCGTGACGCTTGAGGGGATCGACAACTCGCCAGTAGGCACGGTTACGGTGCCCGGGAAGCTGAGGGACGAGTTGATCGTCGTGATGTTGCCCTCGACCGTGATCGTGCCGCTCCCGGTTTTGGTCCCAGGGCCAATTCCCATCGCTCCGTCGAGACCCAACGTTGCCCCCGCATTCACGGCGAACGAGCCCAGCGACCCACCGTCGTTGACATTGAGTGTGTCACCAGCAGGCACCGTGACTGTGCCCACGCTGGCCGCAATCGGCACGCTCACCGTGGCCGAGGCGGCCGATCCCGACCCCACGGTCAAGCTGCCGGTGCTGGTCAAGGTAAACGGCGCCGGCGTTGCGTTGCCGTTGGCGGTGATGTAGGCCCCGTTATTCAACGTGGCCGCCCCCGCCTCGGTGATCCCGCCACCGTTTTGGAACCAGGCCGCGGTGATCGACATCGGCCCGTCGAAGTGCAGATTCCAGTTCGACAAGACCTCGACGTTGCCAATGGTCGCTGGCACCGAGGTTGAGGTGTCGGTCACCACCGGCTGCGGTGACTGGCTCGTGGGGGCCTCGATGACGCCGCTGGTCCACGAGAAGCTGCCTGATACCGTCAACGACCCTTGATTGTTGGTGGTGTCGCCCAGCTGGCCGCCCGACAAGCTGAGGTTGGTGACCTGGCTACCCGACACGCTTGACGGGATGTACAGCTCCCCAGAAGGCACGGTCACCGTGCCCGGAAAGTTGAGGGCCGAGTTGATCGTGGTGATATTTCCTACGACCGAGACCGTGCCGCTCCCGGATTCGCTCCCAGGGCCAATTCCTACCGCTCCGTTGAGACCCAGCGTGGCCCCCGCATTCACGGCGAACGAGCCCAACGAACCACCGTCGTTGACATTGAGTGTGTCACCAGCAGGCACGGTGACTGCGCCCACGCTGGCCGCAATCGGCACGCTCAATGTGGCCGAGGCGGCCGATCCCGACCCCACGGTCAAGCTGCCGGTGCTGGTCAAGGTAAACGGCGCCGGCGTGGCGTTGCCGTTGGGGCTGATGTTGGCCCCGTTATTCAACGTGGCCGCCCCCGCCTCGGTGATCCCGCCACCGTTTTGGAACCAGGCCGCGGTGATCGACATCGGCCCGTCGAAGTGCAGATTCCAGTTCGACAAGGCCTCGACGTTGCTAATGGTCGCTGGCACCGAGGTTGAGGTGTCGGTCACCACCGGCTGCGGTGACTGGCTCGTGGGGGCCTCGATGACGCCGGACGTCCACGAGAAACTGCCCGTGTCGGTGAACGACCCTTGATTGTTGGTGGTGTCGCCCAGCTGGCCGCCTGAGAGAGCGAAGCCGCCCACCACGTTCTGAGTGGCCGAAGTGTCGGTGAGCGCAAGTTCGCCCCCGGTAATCGACAGCGGCGCCGTGCTGCGCAACTCATCGACCAGGGTGGTTGACGTGCCGTTGGAACCGTCAAAGACAACCGTTCCCGTCATGCCTTGATCGCCGCCAACGGCCTCTCCAATACAGACGACGTCGCTTGCGGCAGGGATTCGAGCTGGGAGCCAGTTACTTGTGGTCGACCACAGTCCGCCCGTCGTAGGCCCGGCCCAGTTGATGGTGCAGGCCCCGTCTGCGCCGGCAGGATTGGCGGAGCCAAAGAGGCCGACGGCGAGAGAAGCGATGGCGAAGACACCGGCAAGAACCAAACTGCCCACCAGCAACCGACTACACAGCCTTCGCATTGATATCTCCGATCAGGTTCGCCGTCAGTTGTTCAGATTGTTGGACGTTGAGATCGCTCTATCGAGGGCCCAGTGTCGGTAGACCGGTGATACGGCCCTGATGACCAACGGTTGTCGATTGCCCTGGCACCTGCCCAAATGTCCGCGCCGATACATCTCGTCCCATTTCCCCCTATTAAAGAGGGAGGCCCTTGCAACCTCCTTGCACGGGGCTTGCACGACGGAAGTACTCTTCAAACCGAGGGAAAGTAGGAGGCGTTGGAGGCGGAACAGCAGTTCGGAGTGCTAGGAACCCTCCAACTCGAAGTCGACGGGAGCCCAGTCGCCATCTCGGGACGGCGGCCTCGGACGCTTCTCGCCATCCTGCTCAGCCGCCGGGGGGAGACCGTCAGCGCCGACTGGTTGGCTGAAGCCCTGTGGGACGGAGCGCCGCCACCTTCAGCTGAAGGAACGCTGCAAGCCCACCTCTCTCGGCTGAGGCGCCTCCTGGGCGCTCCGCTACTGGTGACCAAACCGTCGGGCTACGTCCTCGAGGCTCCCGCCGAGGCCATCGACTCCGCCAGATTTGAGGCGGCGGCGACCACGTGGACGAAACCGGGCCTTGCCCCAGAAGCCGTCGCATTCCATTTGGGCCAGGCTCTCGCCATCTGGCGCGGACCGGCCTACGGCGAATTCACCTCGTCTACTTGGGCCGTGCCAGAGGCGGCCCGACTCGATGAACGCCGGCTTCAGGTCATCGAATGCGCCGTCGATGCCCGCCTGCGCATCGGTGATCACCAGGCCCTCGTACCCGAGCTCCAGAGCCTGGTCCACGATCATCCTCTCCGTGAGGTTTTCTGGGCCTCATTGATGACAGCCCTCTACCGCTGTGGACGACAAGCCGAAGCGCTCAAGGCCTACGCCACCTTGCGGACCAGCTTGATCGAGGGGCAAGGCATCGAACCCTCCATGGTCCTACAGCGCCTGGAGCTCGACATCCTGCAACAGGCCGACGAACTCCTCATCATTGAGCGAACACCGGGCATACCCGTCGAGGCCACGGTGGCTCCCTTGGGCGAACCGGCACTTGTGCGCTTCGTGGGTCGAGAGAACGAGCGGGCCGAACTGGCCCAATACTGGGCCAAAGCCCAGATTGGCACCGGTGGCGTCGTGATGGTGGCTGGGGAGCCGGGCATTGGCAAGACCCGATTGGTTGACGAACTCATGGCTCGCGCCGACGGCGCCACCGTCCTGGTGGGCCGATGCTTCGACCGCCAACACGGAGCACCGTTCGCTCCGTTCGCCGAAGCACTGGAGAGCACACCCGAGTCCCTGGCCGCCCTGGTCAGAGACCAGCTTGGACCAAGCGTCGACGCCTTACTCGGGCTCCTCGTCCCGGCCTGGCGTGGCACAACCGATCCACCGCAGCTTGGACCGGACGACCAACGCATGCTGGTGCTCGATTCAACTCGGAGGTTCTTTACCGAGCTGGCCGTCCGAGCGCCTTTGTTGCTGGTGCTCGATGACCTCCAGTGGGCTGATGAGGGAACGATCGAGATGCTTGGTGATCTTGCTCGTCACGTCTCCCACCTTCCGCTCATGGTGATTGGGATCTGCCGGAATTCCGAGCTGGCGTCGTCCGCTCCGCTAACCGTCGCCATGCGTCGCTTGGCCCGCGAAAGCTCCTACCACTTGATTGAGCTGGAGGGCATCGATTCGGTCGCCGTCGGAGAACTCGTGGCCTCGATCAGCGGCCACCATCTCTCGACGGACGAAGCCACCACTTTGGCCGTCCGCACCGGCGGCAACCCTCTCTTTGTGACCGAGTTGGCGCGGGCGGTTGACGGCATCGGGGGTGGCAGCATCCCGTCGACCGTGAGGGACTTGATCCTTGATCGAGTCGGGCGCCTCGCCCCAGCCACCGGACTCATTCTGCGTGATGCTTCGGTCTGCGAAGGCCCGTTTGCCTTCGAGGCGGCACGACATGTGAGCAATCTCTCGGTCGATGCTGGGCTCGACGCAGTCGAAGAGGCCGTGACGAGCGGCCTGCTCAACTTTGATTCGAGGCCTGACCATTACGTCTATAGCCACGCTCTGGTGAGGCAAGCCCTCTTCCAGGACATCAACGTGTCCCGACGCATCCGCCTCAGCCGGCGATGGGCCGAAACGCTCGCTTCGATGCCTGCGTCCGAACCGGCCGAGATCGCGGCGCACTATCACGCCAGCGCAGCATTGGGCGATGCCGGTGCCGGCGTTCAGTTTGCACTGACTGCGGCCGATCGGGCGGAGCGAGCCGGAGCCCATCACCAAGCGGCAGCATCGCTCGAAGTCGCGTTCGACCTCTTAGCGCCCGATGACAGTCGAAGGACTGAAGTGCTGATGCGACTCAGCATTGCTCAAATCTGGGCGCTCCAAGCCGACCGGGCCATGGCGACGGCCTTCAGCGCGGCCGCACTTCTGGTGGCCGAAGAGGGCGAAGATGCCGCCGTCGAATTCTTGGCCCGTGTGGCTAGCGCCCTGGGCTGGTCGGGCGCCGACCAAGCGGCCGAGACCGTTGCTCTTCATGGGCTCAAGTACACCAACTGTCGACCAGGTCGGGCTTGGGCGGAGCTGACGCTGAAGGCCATGGACCGTTTGGACTACGAGGATCTGACGGCCTCGGGGATCATGATCGAACGAGATGAACGGCGCCAGGCCGCCAAGGTCATCGCCCGCGAACTCGAGGGCCAGCCCGCCATGGATGCGTACTCCCAGTCGATTGCGCTCGCCTTTGCCTCGCGACAAGAAATTTCTTGACTACCGGAGCGAATACCCGGGGCTTTTGGGCTTTTGGGCTGGACAGTACGAGCGGAGCGCCCAACTCTTCCGAGAGGTCGGTCTTCTGGCCGAAGCCAAAGGAGAGCTGGCTTGGGCTGCCATCTGCCGCAACAACCTTGGCCGGTGTTTGCGGGCTTTGGGAAACTTTGAAGCAGCTGATGAAGCCCTGGCCGAAGCCAGGCTGCTTTCTGAGCGAGCGGGAAGTCCCGGCTATGTGGCGTTCAATCTTCTGGCGGCGTGGGACGAGCGTTGTATTGCCCTCGACACTGACTGGGAAACAGTGATCGCCCAGTCCGACAACGTCAATCGCACTGACGCTGAAAACGGGTGGGCCATGGCCGCTTTCATGGCATCGGCGGCCCGGATCTTCGCCCACCTGGGTCAGGCGGACGAATCGTTGGCCTATCTCGAACCGGTGATTTTGCCGCTCCAAAAGGGCGCCGCCTCGGCCATCAATTACACCAGGATTGCCTGCGACGCCGCCAGTGCGCTGTGGTTTCTCAACTCCACGCATTTCCTCGAACCCATCGAACACGCCATTAGAGAGAAGGTGGTCGGACCCGACTTCCGCTACCCCATGTTCGACGGTCGCCTGTCTCTCGGAAGACTCGCCGCTCTCCATGGGCGCGCCGCTGAGGCCAGCATGTGGTTCAACGAGTCGCGCCGGGTGCTGGAAGAACAGGGGGCGCGACCTCTCCGAGCCATGGTTGATCACGACGAAGCACTCATGGGGCTGCGGTTGGGTACGGCCCGACCTGCGGCAATTGAGCTAGCGGAACGGGCCGAGACCGCCTTCATCAAACTGAAAATGCCCGGTTGGACCGCCCGAGCCCGTGCAATCGCAACGGAGCTCCGCCTGCCCTAAAGCCCCACGGCCCAGGCCTTGACGGTGCCCGCTGCGACCAAGGACAGTGGTGTGAACCACGTGGCGCCGCACGCGCCACGCCCGCTTGGTCCTACGATGATGGAAGCGAGACAAGGCCACGAGAGGGGTACCGATGAATGGCATCGAGCACCACGAGGTGAGCGAGGTGATGGCTCCACCGGACGAGTCCGTCTTCACCGACGAAGAGCTGACCGAGATGGCCCTGGCCGCTGATCCCGACGCTCCTCTGGCCGACGACGCCGTGCCGATGGGCGTCTATCTCTCTCAGTTCGGTCCGTTGCCCAGCTGGTACATGCCACCCGCCATGACTCGACACGGCGGCAAGTGGCGGACACCGGTCATCCTCGCCGTGGTCAGCGCCTTTTTGATTATCGACGCTTTCGGTCTCTGCTCTACCTACGGACCGTTGGCCTGGGCCTAACGGCGCAGTCGGTTTCGTTCTTTGCCGTGGCCGCAAATCTGGCCACGATGTGGCCGAGTTCCTCGCCCTCTTGTTCTTACATGTTGGAACCGGCACCCACTCGTGACGTAGTGGAGTTGTGCCATCCCTTCGTCACATAAGTCGATAACCGGCGCCCCTGACGGTGCGAATCATTGGATCAAGGTTCCCAAAGTTCAACTTCCGTCGGAGATAGCCGACGTAGACATCGACCACATTGCTACCTGGTTCGAAGTCGTACTCCCAGACATGGCTCAAGATCTGTGTGCGAGAGAGAATCTGGTCCGGGTGACGCATGAATAGTTCAAGCAAGGCCCACTCCCGGGGCGCGAGCTCAATCCGACGGTTGGAACGCCAGGCCACCTTGGTGAGCAGATCAAGTCGGAGGTCTCCGACAGCAAGTTCAGTAGCCGTCGGCTGATCTGCCGTTCGAATCGTCGCTCGGATCCTGGCGAGAAGTTCCTCGAACGAAAAGGGCTTGGTGACATAGTCGTTTGCTCCGGCGTTGAGGCCACGTACCTTGTCTTTCACCTCGCTGCGTGCCGTAAGAATTATGACGGGCTCGGTTCGATTCGATGCTCGCAACCAACGCAGTACTTCTTCCCCATCCCCCTGCGGCAGCCCGAGGTCCAACAGCACAAGGTCGATGTCGGTGTAACTCATAAGACATAAGCGTGCGGCATCGGCGGTTTCGGCCAGGACTGGGTTGTAGCCCTCGGCTCGGAGGCCTCGAAAGAGAAACGAGGAGATTCCTGGATCATCTTCAACCAGAAGGACCTTCACGTGGCGGGCGCCAGCGACCTTGGCTCCACGGCCGCTACCCGCCATGAAGGGAGAACGATTGCCGCTCTGCACCCACCAAGCGGGGAGCCGCCAAGATCCACGTGGCCCCCATGGGCCTCGGCCACCGCCTTCACAATGGCCAACCCAAGACCACTCCCTTCAGTATCAGCCGCTCCGGGACGGCTGAAACGCGACAACGACGCCGTCCGCAATGATCCAGGAATCCCGGGACCTGAATCCGAGACAACGATCGAGACTGACCCGTCTCGCGGCGAGACCGATGCACTGAGGTCGATTGCATCGGTTGTCCTCGTCGCATTCACCGCATTATCGAGGAGGTTCAGCACTGCCCCTCGCAGCTTGGATCCGTCCACCTCCAACACGACGTCAGGCCCAGGATCCATGCTCCATCGTCGTTGGCCCAGGACCTGGCTCGATTCGAACAGCTCGCCAATAAATGAGCGCACATCGAGGCTTTCGACCTCCAGAAAGTCCGGTTCGAGGGAACGTCCCAATAAGAGCAACTGCTCCACCATCGCACGCATGTGGTCGAGCTCGTCGATGACGACGCGGATGGTCTCTTTGACTTCTGCTGGGTCGTCGGTCCCGAGGCGTCCGAGGACCTCTAATTGGCCCCGGGCGACCGTAAGTGGCGTCCGAAGTTGATGCGACACATCCGACAACATCTGGCGCTGCGATGTCATGGCGTTGTCAATCTTGTCGAGCATGGAGT
The DNA here is from genome assembly GCA_963803215.1 of uncultured Acidimicrobiaceae bacterium. Classification (GTDB taxonomy): domain Bacteria; phylum Actinomycetota; class Acidimicrobiia; order Acidimicrobiales; family RAAP-2; genus CAWDLP01. The sequence continues at coordinate 231,962 of CAWDLP010000014.1, read as the reverse complement.
TAAACGTTGCAGCCAGCTGACCGACCTCGTCACCGGTCCCCGGATCAGCGAGACGCTGGTCGATCTCTCCCGACTCGATGGCCTGGGCCGTGGTTGTGATGTCACCGACCGTTCTGAGCAACCTTCGTAGGAGTAGGAACGTGCCGACCACTGCGGCAACCAGGGCGACGAGCGCCTCACCGAACACGAGCCACAGAACGCTTCGCTGATCGGCCTGAATATGTTCAAGATTGGCACTCACAATCAACGTTCCCAGCACGTTGTGGTTCTCAACCATCGGAGACGCGATCAGCAGAAACGCTCCATTCGTCCGCAATGTCGTCTGCTCGGTCACGGTGCGCGCCGGAGGGTGTTCGAGCAATGTCTGAATGGCTGGAGAGGACAGCTCTCCCGCCGAACCGGAACTTCCTAATCGGACGTCCCCCGGAAGTCCGATCAACACGGATTCGCCCGTTGGCACAACCTGTTGCGAGAGATAATGAACAGCGAACGGCCGGATAGTCGATGGATTCCTTCCGGCGGCCTCGTGCGAAAAGTTTGAGAGCTGGGCTACGAGTTCATTCGTTGTGGCATTCAAGGAACGCGAACGTGAAGGCCCGTTCGGTATTGACCGCAGTTACGACGAGGACCGCAGCAAGAAGGAGCCCCAGAAATCCTGAAAGGCGAGCTGCCGTTCCGACTCGGCGACCGGACCGAGATCGGAGGACATTCATCCGTGCGAACCGCCGTCGTCCGAACCGCCGTCGTCCGAGCCGCCGTCGTCCGAACCGCCGTCGTCCGAGCCGTCTGTGGTCGTCTTCGTCGACGGCGTTGACGTCGTCGTTGTCGATGTCGGCGTCGGTGTCGGCGTCGGTATCGGCGTCGGTGTCGAGACGACGCCGGGGCCGGTAGCAGAGGCGGTCGTCGGCGTGGTCGCCGAGCCCGAGCCAGTCGAGGTCTGAGCGGACGCGGATCCGGAAGGGAACGCTCCAACGGTGTTCGATGAAGTTTGTACCGGCACCGACACGACCACGCGTCGGATGGGAACGACCGTCGAGGAAGCAGGGGATGACCCCGACGAAACTTAGGCAGTGCCTGTCGAGCCGATTGGGTTTGGGAAGATCGGGCTGCTGTCGGTTCTTCGATGCGGATCGAAGATGGGACGTTGGGCGCCCGAGTACTCCACGCGCCGTGCGCCAAGAGATTCACTCCGATAATCCCAACGGCGGCCAGGGCGCCAGCCGCCAGCCACCACGGCGGCCGCCAAGTCGAACGACCGTGCTCCTTCGGCCTCGGTTCGACGACGGCTAAGACCGCATCATCGTCCTCGCCATTTATTAATGATGCCCGATGGAGAGGTCGCCGTGTTCTGCCTGTGACAACAGTCGCCTCGTCACGTTGATCTGACGTGACGACCAACGCGTCGTTCGGGCACGCCATTGCGGCTCTTTGCGCGGTGGCGCACGAGCCGCTGAGTCTCAAGTTGACTGTTTTCCACAAACACAAAACCCCAATGATCAAGCTCTAAAAGCTCGCCCAAGAAGAGCACGCAGATGCCATGTCCCTCGCAACGGGTGGCGTCGATCTTGATCCGCATCACTACCGCCACTCCAAAGGTTGTCCGAACCATTGGAATAGGGAACACGGACGGCCGCGTCGAGCCCCTGCACGGTCGGCGCTGGAGATGGTCGGTGACGTCATCGCCGGCCGCTTTGAACATGGAACGAACCAGCCGGACAACACCGTCAGGATGCCGGCACGCTCCACGACCTTCGATCGCTTCAGCGAGACGTTCGAAGTGGCTCACACTGCGCCGGCGGAGTTGGCCTCGTGCCAGCTGGTCAACGAGGGACCTGATCGCAGGCAAACCGAGAGTGCAGGGTCCGCATTGTCCCGCGGATTCCGAAGTCAGGTAGCGCACCAGATGTGCGGTTTCAGCGATGACACAGGCGTCAACGGGCAGAACGGCGAGAAGGCCGCTCCCGAGGTCGGCACCGAAAGGTTCAAGGCCTCGTGCCGTGTGCGGCGCGAACCAGGCGGACGAGGTTCCAACCCATGTCCCGCCGTAGCCCCCGACGAGCACGCACGCGGTCGAGTGGGCGACACTTGCCCGGCCGAGGATCTGCCCCAACGTAGGTGACCCCACAATCTCGATCACTGTGCCTGGATCCTTGACCGCCCCGTGCAGCGTGAGTAAACGAGATCCCGGCGATCGTGGACTGCCACCTTCTGCGCCACCACGCAACCCCGAAGCGCACGATCACGGCGAGATGAGCCAATGTCTCCGCGTTCTGAACGATGGTGGGACGACCGCAAACCCCAGATTCTGCTGACGGTTTGGGACTGAACCGCGGTTTTGCCTCTCCGTGCTCAAGGAACGAGACAATGGCGCTGGACTCGCCAGCCACGTAACGATCGGGGCCCTTCGATACCTGCCATCGTGGATCACACAGTCCCGCCATCGAGCGTTCGTCAAGCGCCCGGCGAAGAGCGTTGGCAGTCGCCGTGGCACCTCGGTGGAGGTGGATGACCACCTCCGGCGCTCCAACGAGCACTGCAGCGGCTGCGGCCCCATCCAGTACGAGGTGCGGACGCAACTGGCAGAGCGTGGCGTCCTTAAAGTTCGCCGGCTCGCTCTCGCTCGTGTTCGACAGATTAGGAGCGGTGCAAGTCCAGAGGTTTGGCTCGCACCCAGGGCCGCTCCAAGCTTGACGGCAAGAGGAAATGAGGCTCCCCCGTGTCCAAGCAGACCGGACGTTTGGAGAGCAGCAAAGAAGGTGTGGCGCTCGGGTTGGATAAGGGGGCCGACTCGGCTCACGTGAGCATCAAGTGATTCTCGTCCCGACGTCGCGTCGGGTCCCGCCAACAGACGGGTTCCCATGTCACCAACACCACCCACGAACCCGACCGCGCCACGACTCTGCACATCCGGCCTCATCGGGAGTGGACCAACGCGGGAGATCGGTTTCGGCGTCGGCTCCATGCTCGGGTGACGAGCAGTGCAGCCACCATTCCTCCCGCCCCGAGGTAGATCCAGCGGAGGGCGCGCTCGTCACTCCCCGCCAACATGCCGTGAGCCCAGGCGCATGCAAAGGATGCTGTCGACAGCTTGTGCACGTGGAACCAGACATGGCGGGCCACCGATCCGGCCAGCGCAGCCGTGCCGACGATGACCACAACGAGATAGAGGGCCCCGATACCCACTGCAACGCCCAAGGGACGATAGGTCGCTCGTCCGGGGACAAAGGCACCGACCCAACCAACACCGGCGTAGCGGTCAAGGGCGAGCGACGTGACGTGGACGGCCACCAGCACGACCGTGGCCGCCCCCAGAGCGGCGTGGGCCCGCAGTTGGACTCCAGGTTTGCCGGGCCACCGCGTTCGCCACGGATGGCGAAACCAAATGCCAGTGACGACCAGTCCGGCAAGCGCCAAGAAGGCAGCAAGCCCTAAGGCACGACCAACGATCCATGGCAGCCACCGGCTCCCGAGGATCAGCGGCGCCCAATGGGCCAGCAGGTGACCGGCCAGCACGGCCAAGGCAAAGAGCGCCACACCGATCGCCACTCCGGAATGTTGCTTTTTCGGCATCAGGGAGGTCGGACCGACCATGATTACCCGGCCTTCCAAAGGAGGAATGGTTCCAAGGCCCGGGACCAACCCACCCGACCGCTCTCTTCCACCCACAGTGCGGCGAGGTGTCGCTTTGCGGCCAATGCGCCAACGTCTCGGGCACCGGCCAGAAAGAGCGCTTTGCTCCACACCTCGGCCCCGGCCGGGTCGCGCTCGATAACGGTGACAGCCAAAAGCCCGTGACCTCCAGGGTTTCCGGTACTTGGATCGACAAGATGGTGGACGGTGCGAGCGCCGCGGTGCCACCGGCGGATTCGGATGGAAGAGGTTGCGCAGGCGCGGTCGCTTACTGAGAGGACGGCCACGGGTTGATGGCGGCCCCTCGGGTCCTCGACCGCCACCTGCCAGGGTTGACCATTCGGAGCAGTCCCGCCGCAGAAACAGTCGCCGCCCGCGTTGATCAGGAAGTCTTTTGTCACCGGCGCAAGAATCGAGCTGGCCCAACGAAGGGCGAGGCCTTTCCCAATTCCTCCTAGATCAACCGGCCGCGGGCCGAGACGCACCCGGCACTGGACACCACCGTGAAACTGCGGACGCCACCGGTCGAGTGGTGTACGCCGGTGCCGGGGTGATGCGGGGAGGGTGATCCGAGGGCCGCCGAAGGGCAGAGTGGCCGCATAGCCCAGTGCAACAAGATCTTCCATGATTCTCGGGTCGAAACGACCGTGGGTCCGCTCGTAGGCGCGCTGGGCCTCAACCAAGGCGTCAAAGCAGACTCTGGGGACACGGTGCCAGCGATCGGGATCTTTGTTCACCTTCATGAGCGCGCTCGCGGGGTCGAAACGAGTGCACGCCACCTCCACTGCGCCAAAGATGTCCAAGGCACCATTCACCGCATCCACGAGCTCTGGGTCGTCTTCGGCCAGCAGGCGCGCTCGGAGCGCCACCTCGGTCGCCATTGACGTCGTCGAGCCAAAAATCTCACCCGCTGTCATGCTCAAGACGCCGGAGCACTTGTCGCTCCTGTCGTCGTTTGCGTAGGGGGCGCCGTTGTGGTCGAGACCGGCGGTGCTGTGACCGGAGGGGAAGGCGGCGGAGTGGCCACGGTGGTTGGAGGGGTACCGCCCGACGCCGGTGTCGGAGTCCGGTGTCGGTGTCGTGCGGAGTCGCTGTCGTCGGAGGGGGACGGCGAAACCGCTCGTCGCTGGGCAGCGGCAGTAGCGACCGCGGGCGAGCTTGTTGACACCGATTGTCCCGACTGCGACGGAGCGGACTGGTGAGTGATTGAACTCGCCCCGCCAGAGGTCGTCGACCCATTCTGGGGAGCTATCGATGAAGTAGGCGGCCGGCGTCGAGAGAGGGGTCGCAGCAGGGGAACCTGGCTGGCTCGTCGGGGTCGTCGGTTTTCCGGCAGCGCCTCGCGCACTCGGCACGACAGCGCCCGAAGACGAGGATCGAGGGTCTGGTGTTGCCGAGGGCACGCTGGTCGCGGCCCACCCCAACGTCACACCAGTAGACCGACTGTGGTCACGGCCACGATGGCGGCTGGGACGACCGTCTTCGCCCTCCGACCTCTCGATGACTTCTTAGTCATTGTTCCCCTCCCCCTCCGCCTCCGGAAGCTCCGGCCCCGCCGCCGTCTCCGGAATCGTCGTCACCGCCGGACCCGTCGTCACCGCCGGACCCGTCGTCACCGCCAGACCCGGACCATGGGACGGTTGTGGTGGTGGTCGTCGTCAAGTCGTCGTAGTAGGGGTGGCTGTGGACCCAGCCGGGGCCACGGGCTTCGACGGGTCTGTGGTGGTCGAGGTACGGTCGCCGAGGTGGTCGGGGTCGATGTACCTGCCCCCGGGGACGTCGTTGCATTCGTCACGGCCGAGTGTCCCCGGCACTGTGTTGTGAACCGGCGTCGGCATTTGCGCGCTTGCGGTGCAGAGCAGCCCTGGCCGAACTGGCGGTAGGTCGAGCGCTCGATGTGACCGTTGTCGGATTTACTTCTCCAGTCCCTGCAGCTGGAGCAGACGCAACTGAACTATGGCCGGTTGCGGCCGCGGCTCCTCTGGAAGGAGAGCTCGATGCAATTGTTGCTGACTGGCGCGACGGCGCCTCCGCTGATTCCATAGGCAGCACCGTCAGAATCACTCCTGCCGCGAGACCGGTAACAGTCACACCGGCTATCAACCAATCGCGTGGCAACATGAAGCTCGCCTCCCTGGGTGGTTCCACTACTCACCCTTACGGAAGACCGTGAGCCAATCATGAGGCGGAGATGAGATTCCTCTCACGATCGATGCGAGCGGGATGACCTTGACGACAGCGAGGACGTTGCACCGCTCGAGGCCGATTAACCGAGCGTCGTCGCTACAAACTGGGCCACGATGCGGCCCAATTCCTCACCCTTTTGCTCTTGGACGAAGTGTCCGGCACCTGCGATCACCTGATGGGCCTGTCCGACGGCACCGGGCACATGGTCTTGGAAGACCTGATCCCAGCCCTTGGTCGCAGGATCGCCGTCGGAGAAGGCGGTCAGAAACGGTCGGTCGAACGTTGCCAGCACACTCATGGTGTGGCGATTGATGGCCGCATTCGGGTCGTTGCGGGTGAGGGGAATAAGCCCAGTGAGCTGACGCACCCCGGCCTTGTAGAGCGGGTCCGGAAACGGCGCGTCGTAGGCCCGACGCTCCTCGTCCGAGAGCGGTCCGGAAACGGCGTGGACGAACATGCTGGGCACGATGTCGGTGGCGCGGTAGTAGAACAGGACGTAGTCCACCAACGCCTCTTGGAGGACCACCCGGCCCTCGTCGATACCGTGATTGGACCAGGCCAGCTGGCCGGCCAGCGCAGGATCGGCGGTGTGGAGCACGGTGTTGGTGGCCACCACCCGAGCGAATCGATCGACGTCGGTGGCGAGCGCGCCGAGACCGATCATGCCGCCCCAGTCTTGGCCGACCAGGGTGATACCCGTGAGGTCAAGCTTTTCGATGAGCCCACTGATCCAGGCTGATGTGACGAGGAAAGGTGTAGGCCGTGCGATCGGCCAGTTTGTCGGAGCGGCCGAAGCCAATGTTGTCGGGCGCGATGACCCTGAGACCGGCGTCCACCAGGACCGGGATAACGGTTCGGTAGAGATACGACCACGTCGGCTGACCGTGGAGGAGGAGCACGACTTGACCGTCGCGCGGCCCCTCGTCGACATAGTGCATGCGGACGGCAGGTCCGTGCTCGGTCGGTACCTCGACATAGTGGGGTTGAAACGGATACCCCGGAAGATCGGAGAACCGCTCATCGGGAGTTCGCACCACACCGGGCTAGGCCCACCCCTTCGCTGGCCGACTCATGTCGTGCTCCTCCCTCGTGCACCCAACGGTTGCCGTGACACCGCCAGGTACGGAATCGTCCCGAGCTAGGCGTGCACGCCGGCCACCTCGAGTCGAAGTTCGGCCCGCGCCAAAGAGGCGTAGCGCCTCAATCAGCTCCAAGTCTTCGATGACCTCGTCGGCATCGCTACCAGACGGTGCCCGCGACGATCCACCCAGTTCGGCCACCCGTGCCGTTGCCGCCTCCTTGGCCGCTTCGGCCCGGGGCACGTCGATCTCCGTGGCCAGCTCCGCGATGCCGGCCAGTACCGTCACCCGGGTGGAAAGCCCGGGGAGCGGGCCGTCGCCTTCGGTCAGACCGGCGGCGGCGCCCGCAGAGGTATCGACCTGGACAAATCCGCCGTGCACGGCCAGCCGCACCGTGGTGCCGTCTTCTATGTTCAACTTTGACTTCACAGGGCACGATGTCACCCACCAGCGGCGTGTGACCGTCCATCACCGTCAGAAACCCTTCCGAGGTCCGAACCACAATCGAGGTAGCCGGTCCGGCCAAGCAGTGCCTGTTCGGGTGTCACCACCTCGACGCCGAAGAGATCGTCCGCCATTACTTGGACTCGGCTTCCAATGTCCGCGCCTTTTCAAGCACCGACTCCACGCCGCCAACGTTCAAAAACGCTTGCTCGGGCACATTGTCCAGATCGCCATTGACGATGGCTTCGAATGACTCCACCGTCTCTTGAATCGGCACGAAGATGCCCTCGACGCCGGTGAAGACCTGGGCCACGAAGAAGGGCTGGGACAAGAAGCGCTGGATCTTGCGGGCCCGGTTGACCGTGACTCGGTCTTCTTCGCTGAGTTCGTCGAGACCCGAGGATGGCGATGATGTCCTGGAGCTCTTTGTAGCGCTGCAGCACTTCTTGCACGCCACGAGCCACGGCGTAGTGACGCTCCCCCACGATTTCGGGCGCCAAGATGTTGGAGGTCGACGCCAACGGGTCAACGGCCGGGTAGATACCGAGAGCGGCGATCTGGCGAGAGAGCTCAGTGGTGGCGTCCAAGTGGGTGAAGGTGGTGAACGGGGCTGGGTCGGTGTAGTCGTCCGCGGGCACGTAGACGGCCTGCAGCGAGGTGATGGAACGGCCTCGGGTCGAGGTAATTCGCTCCTGCAGGACACCCATCTCGTCGGCCAGCGTGGGCTGGTAGCCCACGGCCGAAGGCATACGACCGAGCAGGGTCGAGACCTCGGAACCGGCCTGGACGAAGCGGAAGATGTTGTCCACGAAGAGCAGCACGTCCTGGTTCTTCACGTCACGGAAGTACTCGGCCATGGTGAGCGCAGCCAAGGCGACACGAAGACGGACACCCGGAGGCTCGTCCATCTGGCCGTAGACGAGCGCGGCCTTTTCGATGACGCCCGACTCTTGCATTTCAATCCACAGGTCGGTGCCTTCACGGGTGCGCTCGCCCACGCCGGCGAAGACCGACACACCACCGTGCTGGGTAGCTACTCGGTTGATCATCTCTTGGATGAGGACGGTCTTACCCACGCCGGCACCACCGAAGAGGCCAATCTTTCCACCCTGGACGTAGGGCTCTAAGAGGTCGATGACCTTGATGCCGGTCTCGAACATCTGGGCCCGTGACTCGAGCTGGTCGAAGTTCGGGCACGCGCGGTGAATCTCCCAGTAGTCGTCGGGCGTGCCAATATCATCGGTGTCGAGCGGACTGGCCCAAGACGTTGAAGACGTGACCCAACACTGCGTCACCGACGGGGACCGTGATGCCTCGACCGGTGTTGCGCACCGGGGCACCGCGGACCAAGTCCGTCGGTCGGCTGCATGCAGACGCATCGCACCCGGCCGTCGCCGATCTGCTGGGCCACCTCGGCCGTCACAGTAAGCGTCTTGCCTTCCAAGACCAAGTCGACCTCGACGGCGTAGTTGATCTCGGGCAGGGCGTGCGGAGGAAACTCGACGTCGATCACAGGGCCAGCGATGCCGACTACACGGCCGTCCTCTAGTTCCCTCGATCCGCTCGGCGCAGCGTTGGTTGCAGTAGTGGTCATGAGCGTCAGGCTCCCTTCGATTGACGAAGCGCTTCGGCCCCGCCGACAATTTCCATGATTTCGGTGGTGATCGAGTCCTGTCGGGCCCGATTCATGATGCGACTAAGCGTCGTGATGAGGTCGTCGGCGTTGTCGGTAGCGGCCGCCATAGCTCGTTGCTGAGCGGTAAAGAACGAGGCCGCAGCCTCAAGGAGGGCGGAGAACACCTCGGACTCGACGGCCCTTGGGGCCAGCGTGGCCAGAAGCTTCTCGGGGTCGGGTTCGAACTCGGTGTACCCGTTCTGAGTGGGCGGCGTGGCGGCCACGCCGTGGGCCTCTTCCACAATCTCTTCTTCACCCTCAACGTCAGGCAAGGGCAAGAGTTGGTGGACGCCCACCGACTGGGACCCGGCCGAGAGAAATCGAGTGGAGACCATGACCAACACGTCGAGCTCGCCCGCCACAAACGGTGCTGACACCGTGGCGGCCACCGCTCGAGCATCGGAAAAGGTCGGTCGGTCGATGAAGCCGGTAAACGAGGCGTCAATGTCAAGGCCTCGGAAACGGAAGTAGCCCGGTGCCTTTTTTCCCACAGTAAAAAGACGCACGTTGGCGCCGTCAGCCTTGTAGCTCGCCACCAGGCGCTCAACGGCTCGAAAGACCGAGGTGTTGTAGGCACCGGAAAGTCCACGGTCACCCACGATGGCCAGGATGCCGACGTTCTGAGGATTCTCCGGCGTGCCGAGCAACTTCTTGGCCGCCGTTGGGTCGGCCAATGCGGTCTCGACTGCGATGCGCGCCATGCCGGCCCGGTAAGGGCGGTTGGCGGCAATACGGTTTTGGGCGCGCACGATCTGCGAGGCTGCGATGAGCTGCATTGCCTTGGTGATCTTCTTTGTTGCTTGCACACTGCGGATTCGTCTCCGCAGTACGCGTTCTTGGCCTCCGGCCATTGATCAGGCGACCTTCCCTGTGTCGAAGCCATCGAGGAAGGTCTGTAGGCCTTTTTCCAGTCCGTCGCCCTCAGGAAGTGTGCCCGTGTTGCGAATGTGCTCCAAGACTTCGGGGTGGTTGGCCTGGAAGTACTCGCGCAGCTCCAGCTCGAAGCGGCCAACCTCTTCGACCGGCACCGTGTCGGTCCAGCCCTTGGTGCCGGCGTAGATCACAAGTACCTGCTCGTCGACCGAGACCGGCGCGTTCTGGGGCTGCTTGAGCAGTTCGGTCAGACGGTAGCCACGGTCGAGCTGGGCTTGGGAGATCTTGTCCAACTCGGACCCGAAGGTGGCAAACGATTCGAGCTCACGGAACTGGGCCAAGTCGAGCTTCAAAGTTCCCGACACGCCCTTCATGGCCTTAACCTGCGCCGCGCTCCCTACTCGACTGACGGAGTTACCGACATTGATGGCCGGACGGACACCGGAGTAGAAGAGGTCGGACTCCAAGAAGACCTGGCCGTCGGTGATTGAAATGACGTTGGTCGGGATGTAGGCCGAGATGTCGCCAGCCTTGGTCTCGATGATGGGGAGAGCGGTAAGCGAGCCCCCACCCAAAGCGTCAGAAAGCTTGGCCGCACGCTCCAAGAGACGGCTGTGCAGGTAGAAGACGTCGCCGGGGTAGGCCTCGCGACCTGGTGGGCGGCGCAGCAAGAGTGAGACCTGGCGGTAAGCCTCGGCCTGCTTGGAAAGGTCGTCGTAGACGACAAGGGCGTGCTCGCCGTTTTCCATCCAGTGTTGGCCCATGGCGCAACCGGCGTAAGGAGCGAGGAACTTGAACGGTGCAGGGTCGCCGGCCGAAGCCACGACGACGACCGTGTACTCCAGTGCCTGGTGCTCAGCCAAGGTGGCAACGGTCTGAGCCACCGAAGAGTTCTTCTGCCCAATGGCAACGTAGATGCACTTCACGCCTTGACCGCGTTGGTTCAAGATGGTGTCGATAGCCACAGTGGTCTTGCCCGTCTTGCGGTCACCAATGATCAGCTCACGCTGACCACGACCAATGGGCGTCATGGCGTCGATGGCCTTGATGCCGGTCTGCAAAGGCTCGGTCACCGGTTGCCGACCAACAATGCCGGGGGCCTGGACCTCCATGCGTCGAGTTTCAGTGGTGGCAATAGGACCCTTGCCGTCGATGGGCAGACCCAGAGCGTCAACCACACGTCCCAAGAGAGCGTCGCCCACCGGCACCGACTGGATGCGTCCCGTGGCCTTGACGACCTGCTCTTCTTCGAGCTTGTCGACGTCGCCCAGAACGACAGCACCAATGGTGTCCTCATCCAGGTTGAGGGCCAGGCCCAAGGTGCCGTCTTCGAACTCAAGCAGTTCGTTGACGGCTGCGCCCGGCAGTCCCGACACGCGAGCAATGCCGTCACCAACTTCAACGATGCGCCCGATCTGTTCGGAGCCCACCACCGGGGTGTATTCAGCCACATTGCGCCGGAGCGCCTCTGTGATTTCATTGGCGTCGATCGTCAGTTCTGCCATTACCGTGCTCCCTCGTGTGATCCTCGTGTTGCCTGGCCTAAGCCTTTGTCTTCCCAGCCCGTGGCCGAAAGGTGTTCTCTCAAATTGTCCAACCGGCCCCGAGCGGATGCATCCACTCGGAGATCCCCGACCTCAACGATGACGCCGCTCAAGAGATCGGGGTCGATCGTCACCTGGAGCTCGACCGGGCTTCCGGTCAAGGTACCGAGCGAGTTGCTCAACAGTGTGCGCTGCGCCTCGTCGACCTCAGATGCGGCCCGAATGCGCGCCACTCGCCAGCCCCGAGCCTTGGCGGTCTGAACCACGAGCCAGTCGAGCGTGCCAACGAAGTCTCTGGGGCGTCCGCCAGCCAGTGTGTAACGAACGAGAGCCAAGGTGGCGGGCTGCACTTTGGCGGCCAACAGTTGGTCGGCCACGCCTTGGCGCACCGAGACGGGCAGCTCTCGATCGGTCAGCGCGGCCTTGAGCGCCGGTGTGGCGTCCACCGTGCGGGCAAATCGGAAGAGCTCGTCTTCAACCTCTTCAAGGGAGTCAGTCGATTGGTCCTCGAAGACCGCAGTGGCGTAGCCCCCGACCCTCTCGCGCGACGACAGAAAGCTGAGCGGCGATGCATCTTCGGAGGTGCCCTCGGCCGCGTGGTGGGCCTGAAGGGCCAGCCAGTTGATGGCCACGGGCACCTCAGGAGCCGGCACAGCCGATGCCGCGAAAGCAGCGGCCCGGCGAGTGGCCGGCGTCACCTTCTGATCCAAGAGGTCGAGGAGCACGGCCCGGCGAGCGGGACCAGGCACCGTGGTGTCGGTCAGAGCCGACTGCAACTCCACGTTGCTCACGAGGAGTGTCTCGACCGCCCGAGTATCGGTGGCGAACTGGGTCAGAGCCGCCTGATCGCCGCTGATCGATTCGATCACGGCGGCGGAGTAGCCCTGGAGCGTCGGATTCACGACTGCGTCACGGCTCCTTGCGCCGCACCACCACTGGCATCGGCGTTGAGGGCCGCCACAGCTTCTTCGATGAGATCGCTGTGAGCCTCGGCGCTGACCTCGCGCCCGATCACTCGCTCCACAACCTCCATCACAATCTCGCCCATGCGGGCCGAGGCCTCTTCGACCGCACGCTGACGGGCCAGGTTGACCTCAGTCTCGGCGTTGGCCACGATGCGCTCGAACTCAGCCTGACCTTTGGCCTGGGCCTCGGTGCGAACCGACTCCGCCGTCTTATTGGCTGTGGCCACAATCTCACGGGCCTGGTGACGTGCCTCTTCTAAGGCCCCACGGCGCTCGTCATCGGCAGCCAACGCGTCCGTGCGCGCTTGGTCGGCCGCATCGAGTGCGCTGCTGATCTTCTCCTGGCGCTCCTTCATGGCCTTGTTCACGGGCGGCAAGATGTACTTCCCGATCAAAAAGATGATGACCAAGAAGACAAAAAGCTCAACGAAAAATGTCCCGTTGGGAAGAAGGAAAATGGAAGCTATTGGCATGGTGTCACTGCTCTCCGGGGGTTGTCCGGTAACTGGGTGTCGTGCATGGAAACGGGACGGTTGGCTCGGGGCTTAGTTCCCATGAGCCAACCGTCGTGATTACTGCTTGGAAAAGACGTAAACGAACACAACCATGAACAACAGGTTGATGAAGTACATGGCTTCAACCAGACCAACGGTCAGGAAGAAGTACTGACGGGCCTTGGCCTCGATTTCGGGCTGACGGGCAATGGCAGCAATAGTCTGGCTACCAGCCAGGCCGTCACCGACGGCCGCACCAATGGCACCACCACCGAGGGCCAAACCACCACCAACCATGGCGCCGGCAATTCGTATTGCACCTTCAACGTTGTCTGTAGCCATTCTTGCTCTCTCCTTGTGTCAGGAACTCTTAGAAGTTGTTTGTTGCGGCCCTAGTCGCCGCAGATTCACTTAGTTACAGGTCGGGTTAGTGATCAGCCTTGGTCATCCCCATCCCTAGGTAGATCACGGTCAACAAGGCGAAGATGTAGGCCTGGATGACGCCGATGAACATATCGAAGGGCTTCCAGAGGAGCTCGCCGAACGGGACAATGTAGATGGGAAGAAGGGCGGCGATCACGACGACCATGAGGGCGCCCGAGAAGATATTGCCGAAAAGTCGGAAGGTGAGCGTGATCGGCTTGGTGATCTCTTCGATGATGTTGATGGGCGTGAGGGCCACGTAGGGCTGGGTGTAGTGCCCGAAATAGCCCCGCCAGCCCCGCTCTTTGACCGACATGTAGTGCACCAAGAAAATCACGGTCAAGGCCATGGCCAGCGGGAGGTTGACGTCGGCGGTCGGTGTGGGCAGCCAAGTCGGGTTGTGCCCGCTCGGGATGATCTCGATCCAGTTGCAGACCCAGATGAAGATGAAGATGGTCACGCCGAGGGGGACAAATCGGCGTCCTTTTTCTCCGCCAATGGCCGAGTCGGTCAGGTCGCTGACCTGTTCGACCATGACCTCCCAGAAGAGCTGCAACTTGCCGGGCACCCCAGAGGTCACTTTGGCCCGCAGAATGAAACCGAGGGTCAGGACAATGGCGGCCGCCACCAGGGTGGACCAGATGATGTCGAGATCAAAGGTCATGCCGAACAAATGCGCCGTTCTGGCGTGGTCGCCTACAGAAATTTTCGCCGTGGCGAGGACGTCCAGGGTGGACAGGGGGGCGAGCATGCTCAGACAACTCCTGCGGTGATGACGGCGCGGCCGACGTTGATAACAAAGAAGATCTGGAAGATAACGAGGCCAATGACCATGCCGATGCCGAGGGCACCGTTGATCAGCATGAGACCGACGGCAATCACGGTGATCACGGTCAGGCGAGTCACCGTCTTGGTGCCGAGAGCACGGCGAATCACCTTCTTGTCCGTCTCACCGGTGGTCTCAACCTTGGCCACACCAGCGTCCAAAAAGCGAAGGTTGATGATGGCGGCGGCCAACCCAATGGCCAGACCAATGGCGGCCAACGGAGAACCCAAGCAGAGCGCAATGATGATCGCGCCAACTCCCACCGCTAGTGAGCAAATGATGGTGCGGCGGAGCACTCGGGCGAGTGCCGGTAGCTCTAAGTCCGCAAATCCGGAAAACACTTCTCTCCTCTAATGCCTTGAGCCGGCCGGCCCAAGGTCTACAGATACCGACGGATTTGGCTGACGACCGACATGACCGCAACGGCCAAACCGACGACCAAACCCACTACCAATAACACCGGCGACGTATGCCACCGACTGTCCCCCAGCACTCCGAGCAACACACCCAGTCCCACACATACCGCTGCGGTCAGTCCCATTCCCAAAAAAGCTGTCGCCCCAGGGAGCGGCTTGAGCGCATCGGCACCAGATTTCTCCGGCTCCGTCGGCTCGACGTCGTGCCCTGGCTGGGTCACCGACCCGGGCGCGACGATAGGGATCTCCTTGATGCTGCATCCGAAATCCCTCCCGTCACGCAGTGCGTGGTGCGCCAAAGCCCGACGCCTGTTTGCGGCGAACCGCAGTTTCAGGCGTGGCGAGGTGGACAGTTAACACGATGGACATCATCGCATCTCGGCGTTGACCCCGGCAAAACGGTCACTCAGCTGGTACTCAGGGGGAAGTTGCGGTCCCGCTGGCGGCTGGTTGCGGAGGGGCCGGGTCGACCTCGAGCCCGACCTCGCCGGGTAGTTCGGGGTCCGGTTCTCCTCGCCTGAGTCCAGGATGAAAGAGGGTGTAGAGCAGGACCCCGAGTGCGGCCACACCAAAGGGAATCAGGGCGTTGACCTGGGTAAAGAACAGAGGGAAGAGGACAAAGGCTGAGAGCAAGGCCGTCCAAGCCCAAAGAATCAACACACTGCGGCGGTGGCCATGGCCGAGGCGGAGTAGTCGGTGATGGATGTGGTCCTTGTCGGGCGTGTGGAATCCCGTGCCCCGGGCGGTGCGGCGCACGAAGGCGAAGCCCATGTCGACCAGGGGGACACCCAGAATGAAAAAGGGAATGAAGAGGGGGGCGAAAAAGAAGTAGGTGACACCACTCCCAGGCGGCGTCCGTCCCCCAATGACCATGGTGCTGGCCGCCATGAGTAGGCCCAGAAACAGGGCGCCAGCGTCACCCATGAACATTCGTGCCGGATGAAAGTTGAGCGGGAGAAAGCCGAGGCAGATCCCACAGGCGATCACCGCCACGAGCGGGCCCACGTTGTCCATGGGGAGGAGACCAAGCTCCATGAGTCGCAAGCCATAGATAGCCAGTGCACCCCCACCGATAGCCACGACGCCAGCGGCCAGGCCGTCCAAACCATCGATCAAGTTGATGGCGTTGGTCAGAGCAATCACCCAAAAGGCCGTGATGAGCGGAATGACGCCGGGGGTGAGGACGACAAAACCCCCCAAGGGGATCTTGAACTGCTGCATGGTCACGCCCATGAAGTACAAGATGCTGGCCGCCAGCACTTGACCCGCCACCTTGGCCGGAGCCGACATGTCCCGGGCGTCATCAATCAGTCCGACCGCAAAGATCGCGGCTGAGGCCAAGACAACGCCCAAGGCCTCGGACGACCCCGTAAAGACGGGACGAATGCCAGGCAACATGGCAGCCACGATCATGGCGACCAAAAAACCCATGAACATGGCGGCCCCTCCACCGTACGGCGTGGCGCGTTGATGAACCTTTCGTTCATCGGGCAGTGCGACGTACCCGACCTTTAAAGAGATGCGACGAGCTGGAATACATAGGACCGCGGTGACGATGGCCGCCACCGCCAAGACCAAGCCGTACCAGCCAATCTCCGGCATCTCCTAGCGAACGAGTGTGGGGTAGGGCGGGAACTGGCCGCAGAGTGTGGCCACCTCTTGGCGTACCGCGGTCAGCTCAGCGTCGTTGTCTCGACCACGAAGGGTTCGACCGATCAACGAGGCGATCTGGGTCATTTCAGTTTCACCCATACCGGCTGTGGTCTCGGCCGCCGTGCCGAGACGCAAACCCGAGGTCACGAACGGCGACCGAGGGTCGTCGGGAATAGTGTTTCTGTTGCACGTGATGCCAGCTCGGTCGAGTACCTCTTGAGCCACCTTGCCGGTCAGATCGTCATCAAAGCTGCAGAGGTCGACCAGGACCATGTGGTTGTCGGTCCCCCCTGACACCAATCGGAAGCCTTCGCCGCTGAGGGCAGTGGCCAGCGCAGCCGCATTGGCCACGACTTGTGCGGCGTACTGGCGAAACTCAGGCCGGGCCGCTTCGGCGAAGGCCACCGCTTTGGCCGCAATGACATGTTCAAGCGGACCGCCTTGCAGCCCGGGAAACACTGAACTGTCAATCTTCTTGGCCAGTTCGTCTGAACACAAGATGGCCCCACCACGTGGTCCACGAAGCGTCTTGTGGGTGGTGAAGGTCACGACGTCGGCCAGGCCCACGGGACTCGGGTGGGCTCCGCCCGCGATGAGTCCGGCCGGGTGAGCGGCGTCGAACATAAACATGGCACCAACCGAGTCCGCAATCTCCTTGAAAGGCACGGGGTCGATGGTGCGGGCATAGGCCGTTGATCCGGCCACGATGAGCTTGGGTCGCTCAGCTCGAGCCAAATCAGCCACCTGGTCGAAGTCGATCACTTCGCCCGGCGTGTTGGGATCGTCGGAGGCTGCCGTCACGCCGTAGGAGACGAAACGCCAGATGTGACTCGTAATTGAGGCCGGTGAGCCGTGGGTGAGGTGGCCACCGTGGTCGAGGCGCATGGCCAGGATCGTGTCGCCCGGATCGAGCAACGCTTGGTACACGGCCAAGTTGGCGTTCGCCCCAGCATGGGGTTGGACGTTGGCGTGCTCGGCGCCGAAAAGAGCCGTGGCCCGGTTCCGAGCCAGGTCCTCCACCTCGTCGATGACCTGATTCCCGCCGTAGTAACGACGTCCGGGATAGCCCTCGGCGTACTTATTCGTGAGCACGGATCCCGATGCGGCCAAGACAGCCGGTGAGGTGAAGTTCTCGGACGCGATGAGCTGCAACGTGGTCGACTGACGCACCAACTCTTCTCCGAGCAACTTTTCAACCTCGGGGTCTTGATCTAGCCAGCCGTCGAAAAGGTTCATGGTGCTCCTTGCTGTTCTGAAAGGTCGGAACCGGGCAGTGCGCCGTCAAGTTCCGCCAATTCGGCGATACGACGATCGTGTCGGCCGTGCAGTGGGGCCGTGGTGAGAAACGCCATCAAGGCGTCGACGGCCACGCTGGAGCCGATGGTTCGGCTGCCCAAGCACACCACATTGGCATGGTTGTGTTGGCGGGCCAGCGTGGCGGTGGTGACGTCATGGATCACGGCCGCTCGGATGCCAGGAATCTTGTTGGCCGCCATTGAGATGCCAATGCCGGTGCCGCAGACACAGACGCCTAGCTCGGCCTGGCCGTTGATGACGGCCCAACCCACCGCGGCGCCATAGTCGGGATAGTCGACGGAGTCCTGGCCATTGTCGGTGCCGAGGTCCAGGACTTCGTGACCCTGGTCTGTCAACGTGATCCTCACCAGTTCTTTCATGGCAAATCCAGCGTGGTCGGAACCGATGGCGATCCGCATCACGTCGAGTCTACTTTCCGCCGTCACCATTCTATAAGCCCCGAAGATCCGACTTTGGGGTCTCCAGCCGACCAGTAACCTGCTCGCCATGCCTGTGGACCCCCGCACCCCCGTTCTGGTCGGGGTTGGCCAGATCACCAACCGTCCTGACCCTTCGGTGCCCTTGGCCGATCGGCCCGAGCCAATCGAGCTCATGACCAGGGCACTCCTGCGGGCGGCGGAAGACTGTGACGGAGCATCACTCGGGGCGTCGGCCCCAGCCGGGCGAGCCCTCTTGGATCGTGCCCAGAGCGTGAGAGTGGTGGGCACGTTCGGTTCGCGACTCGTCAACCCTGCCCTGGAAGTGGCGCAACGGTTGGGTCGAAGCGTTGACGACCTGCCGGTTGAGCTCATGCTCAGTGCGGTTGGGGGCAACACACCTCAAAGTCTCATGAACGACGCCGCGGCATCCATCGCAAAAGGCGAACTCGATGTCGTACTGGTCACCGGGGCCGAGGCGCTCCACACTTGGTTTGCCGCTCGCCGTAACCCGGACCAGCCCCAGTTGGTCTGGGCCAGCCAAGGGGCCGACACGCCGCCGCCCGTCATGTTCGGCTCTGACCGTGCCCCTAGCACTGAGATCGAGTTGGCTCGGGGCATCACGCTCCCGATCAACGCCTACCCACTGATTGAGAACGCGTTCCGGGGTGCCAACGGTTGGACTTTCGATGAGCACCGATCTCGCATCGGCGCGCTTGTGGTCGCGATTCAGCCACGTGGCAGAGAAGGACCCCTACGCCTGGATTCGAAAATCATTCACGGCCGAAGAGATCATCGAGCCTCGACCCGATAACCGTATGGTCTCGTTTCCTTACACAAAGTTCGCCATGGCCAACTTGGAGGTCGACCAGGGCGCGGCCTACATCCTTTGCTCGGTCGAAGCGGCTGAAGCAGCCGGCGTCTCGAAGGATCGCTGGGTCTTTCCTCTTTCTGGTGCCGACGCCCATGAGCATTGGTTCATGTCGCATCGACCCGAGCTCCACCGCTCCCCCGCTATTGCCCACGCCGGCCGCGCCGCCTTAGAGATGGCGGGTGTCAGCATCGACGACATCGGGCCCATCGACCTCTACTCGTGCTTCCCGGCTGTGGTGCAGATGGCGGCGCATGAACTAGGCCTTCCCATCGACGACCCGGCGCGCCCCCTGACCCTGACCGGCGGTTTGACCTTTCACGGGGGGCCTGGAAACAACTACGTCAGCCACGGCATCGCCCAGATGGCGCAAGCGCTTCGAGCAGAGCCGGGGTCAGTAGGCCTTCTCACCGGTCTCGGTTGGTATGCCACCAAGCACGCCGTCGGCATCTACGGCACTCGACCGCCCACGCACGGCCACGCGACATTTGCTTGGCGTGACGTACAAGCTGAAGTCGACGCGCTGCCCCAATGCCGGGTCGTGAGCGGGGCGTCAAGTCCCGTCACGATTGAGACCTACACCGTGACCTTTCATCGCGACGGCACTCCCGACCGCGCCATCGTCGCCTGCCGCACGGCTGACGACAGTCGGGCTTGGGCCAACGTGATTGACCCCGACGAGATGGTGGGCCTTACCGAAGAAGAAGGCATCGGACGTAAGGGTTCGCTCAACGATGAGGGAGTCCTCACGCTGCAATAGACCTCACCTGCGGGTCGTTTACCGGCCCCTCGGACGTCACCTTTAGGTCGCCGATCGTCGAGCTGCTCTATCCCAGATGGTCTTTCGTTGCGGCATCTGCCGTGCTGCTTCAATCCACTCCCACGAAATGGCGCCATCTCGGATGCAGACGGGTGGTGAGACCGTGCCGTTGAGCACGGTAGAAGGAACGCCGTCACAGCGTCCGCCGTCAACCACGAGTCGGAGATCGCCCGAGGTGTTGGCAAACGCATCGGCCACTTCGTGTGCTGTGGTGCAGGGCGGCTCGCCGTGTTGATTGGCGCTGGTCACAGCCAAGGGACCGAGGTCTCGGCAAAGCGCACGCACCAAAGAATGTTTGGGCTGACGAACTCCCACTGTGTCATCGCGAGCGCCCAGGAGAGGACCGATGCCTTCAAGCGCATGCACAACCACGGTTAACGGTCCGGGCCAGAATCGTGCCGCGAGACGCGCCACTTCGTCCGGCCACTCGGCCGCGATCTCGTGAATCTGTTTGTACTTTCCAATAAGCACAGGAAGAGCCACGTCGTCGGGCCGGCCCTTCAAGGCGAATATTGACGCGATGGCGTCGGGACGGTCGATTCTGGCCGCCAAGCCGTACACCGTGTCAGTTGGGATAGCCACCACACCGCCATCGGCTAGCGCCGCTTTCATCTCGTCTCGTCGCGAGGTCGAGACAATCCGTGCCTCGGTCATGCCGAAAGCCGACCGATCAACGTGCGGAGGCGACCGGCCAGATCAGGAACGACCGAGACCGATTCGAAGCCGCAGTCACGAGCAACCGAGGCGGCGTCAGTGGCCTGATGCGGAGCGATCTCAACCACCACCGCTCCTGGTCGAGCCAGCCAAACGGCGGCCCCACTGACCACGGCTTCAATGTCGCCAAGCCCGGGCGATCCACCAGATCCCGCTTCGGCCACCAGTGCACGTTTGGGCTCCAGGCGAACCTCGGGCATCGAGACCAGGCCACTCGGCCTCGCTCACGTACGGCGGATTGGAGATGACGAGATCGACCCGGCCTTTCAGGGTTTCGGGTAGCGCTTCAAACCAGCTGCCCTGGCGCAGCGTCACCCGTTCGGCCGCCAAAGGAGCGGTGACGCCGATTCGGTCACGGTTCACTGCAGCCAGAGCAAGAGCTTCGGTGCTCTGATCGGTGGCCCACACCTGGAGAAGCGGGAATCGATCTAGGGCTTCGGTGGCGACGGCCAGTGTGATCGCTCCCGAACCGACGCCGAGATCGACCACGATGGGATCGTTCTTGGAACCGGCCGCCCGCGCCAACTCCTCTAGACCGACCTCGACGACCTGCTCAGTTTCCGGACGAGGGATGAGTGCCCTTTCATCGACGGCGAGATCAAGGTCTCGAAAGGACCAGTGGCCCAAGACATACTGCAGAGGCTCCCCGGAACGACACCGCTCAGCCATGGCACGAACAACCTCAACTTGCGCGGCGTTGGGCGGCCGAGGATTCGGACCCTTACCCAACACGTCTTCGAGGATCCACTTTGCTTCTTGGTCAGACCCCAGAATGTCCGAAAGTTCGGCCTGCAGCTCGCCCCTGATCATTTAGATACCTGGTCGGCTCGTCATTTTTCGTCGTCGTCTTCGCCGGCCAACTGTCGAGCTCGCTTGTCCGCCATCAATGCGTCGACCAGTTCATCCAGATAGCCCTGCAAGATTTGGTCAAGTTTGTAGAGGGTGAGGTTGATGCGGTGATCGCTCACCCTGTTCTCTTTGAAGTTGTAGGTCCGGATCTTGTCGGCTCGTCCCCCCGCGCCGACTTGGCCTCGACGTTGAGCCGATGCTTCGGCCGCCTGCTTGTCCTGCTCGGCCTTCAAGAGTCGTGCTCGGAGCACCACCATGGCCTTGGCCCGATTTTGGATCTGACTTTTTTCATCCTGCATGGCCACGACGGTCCCGGTGGGCAGGTGGGTGATGCGCACGGCGGAGTCAGTTGTATTGACCGACTGTCCACCCGGTCCGGTCGACCGATAGACATCGATTTTCAGATCGTTGAGGTCGATGGCGACGTCCACCTCTTTTGCCTCGGGCAGCACGGTGACGGTGGCTGACGACGTGTGGACGCGGCCCTTTGGACTCGGTGACGGGCACGCGTTGCACACGGTGGACGCCGGCCTCATGCTCAAGGCGGTCCATGCATCTTGACCTTTGATCAGGATCACGCCTTCGTTCAGACCGTCGCGGTCGGACACATCCTCGCTCAGCATCTCCGTCTTCCAGCCGCGGATGGCGGCATAACGCTGGAACATCTCGAAGAGATCGCGGGCAAAGAGGTTGGCCTCCTCCCCGCCTTCGGCCCCCCGCACCTCGATGATGACGTTGCGGCCGTTGTTGGGGTCCTTTCGGCAACAGCAGCGACTGCAAGTGATCGTCCAAGCGAGCGATCTCGGCTTCGGTCGCTTCCACTTCGACTCGCATGGTGTCGCGGTCGGCACCCGAAGCCTCAGTCAGCATCTCTCGACCGACCTCAAGATCAGATCGAGCCTCGACCAGGGCGCGATGGGCGGCCACGATCTCGCCCAGCTCCTTGTGGCGAATCGACAACTCGCGCAGGCGATTGTTATCCGACAGCGTGGCCGGGTCAGCCAGCTCGGCTTCTATTGCAACGTACTCGGACTCAAGCGAGCTAAGGCGATCTTCGAGCACGTGATGCAGACTATGTCGAAGGTGAAAGCCCGCCGACCAGATTGAGAATCAGAGCTTGCGCTCTGAGTTTCAGTCCTCAGTGGTCGGCTTGACCTTGGTCTTGCGGGCACCGTAGCGGCGCTGGAAGCGCTCAACCCGGCCACCGGAGTCAACCAGCTTCTGCTTGCCGGTGAAGAAGGGGTGGCACTCGTTGCACAGTTCCACGTGCAGGTCAGACTTGGTCGAGTGCGTCGTGAACGTGTTGCCACACGAACAACGAACTGTTGCCTCTACGTAGTCGGGGTGAATGTCGGTCTTCATCGGATCTCCTGGCGTTTCTAAGGTTCAGACAGTGTAAGGCGCGGGAGCCCTGATTATTCCCGGGACCGCAAACGGTCAGCTGTTGGGGCCCTTGGCGATCTCAGCCAGGAACTCTTCGTTGCTCGCCGTGGTTCGGATTTTGTCCATAAGCAGCTCCAGGCCGGCGGCATCTTTGCCCTCGCTGGCCAGGGCGTTTAGCACTCGGCGCAGCTTCCAGACCTGCTGGAGCTCACCACGATCGAAGAGCAACTCTTCATGGCGAGTCGAACTGGCATTGACGTCAATGGAGGGATAGAGGCGACGCTCGGCCAAACGGCGGTCCAGTCGGAGCTCCATGTTGCCGGTGCCCTTGAACTCTTCGAAGATGACCTCGTCCATCTTGGATCCGGTGTCAACCAGGGCCGTGGCCAAAATGGTGAGCGATCCGCCCTCTTCGATGTTGCGAGCCGCACCAAAGAACTTCTTCGGGGGATACAAGGCACCTGAATCGACACCACCGGACATGATGCGACCGGTGGCCGGGGCGGCCAGGTTGTAGGCCCGGGCCAATCGAGTGATGCCGTCCAAGATGATGACGACGTCCTTACCCTGCTCTACCAACCGCTTGGCCCGCTCAATGGCCAGTTCGGCCACCTGGGTGTGCTCGTCGGCGGGTCGGTCAAAGGTTGAGGCCACGACTTCGCCCCGCACCGAACGGCGCATATCCGTCACTTCTTCTGGGCGCTCGTCGACCAAGAGCACCATCAAGTGCACGTCGGGGTTGTTGGCCTCAATGGAGTGAGCGATCTGTTTGACCACCGTGGTCTTACCCGCCTTCGGCGGCGAAACGATGAGACCACGTTGGCCTTTGCCGATTGGGGCCAAAAGGTCGACGATGCGGGCCGTGAGGTTGTCCTTGTCCTTGTCGCCTGGCATCTCGAGTACGAGCTTTGAGTCAGGAAACAGTGGGGTGAGGTCTTCGAAGCGCACACGATTGCGTGCGGCCTCTGGGTCCTGACCCGAAATGGAGTCGATGCGAAGGAGGGCCGGGTATTTCTCGTTGTTCGAGGCGGGCCGGCACGCTCCTTCGATGTAGTCGCCACGTCGAAGGGCGAAACGACGGGCTTGGCTGATGGAGATGTAGACGTCTTTACCCGAGGGCAGGTAGCCGTCACAGCGCAAGAATCCGTAGCCCTCGTCGCGTAGATCAAGCAGGCCTTTTACTTCCACCATCTCGCCCGTGTAGGGCTGATCTGGATTTGTTCCCCCACCTTGGAGTTCGCCCCCCGGACCAGGCACACGGTCACGGCCACGGCGGCGGCGGCCTCGGCGGTTGCCCGGGTCAGAGTTGTTGGCGTTGTTGTTGCCTTGATTCTGGCGATTCTGATTCTGCTGGTTTTGGCGGTTGTTGCGATTCTGGTTGCCCTGGTTGTTTTGTCCGGTCTGACCGTTCTGACCGCCGTTGTAGGTGTTGGTTCTACGGGGCTGACCGGAACCATCGTCATCACTCGAGGCACCTTCAAAGGCCTCGAACGAAGCCGGTGGAGGTGTCGAGCTGGGGGCGTCGTGGCCGTTGCCACTCTCTGTGGGCGCAGAAACCTCTGCTCCGTCGTTGGCAGCAGATTCGGCTGGTGCGGGGGGCGTATCAGCAACAGCTGTTGATGACGTGGCCTCGCCATTGCTCTCTTTGCTGGCAGCCGGTGGGCGGCCTCGGCGGGCCGCCGGCTTGGGAGCTGCCTCACCGTTTCCGTCTCCTGGCGCCACGCCCGTGGCGGTCAGAATTTGGTCGATGATGTCCGCCTTCTTGGTTCGCGTTGTTGTTTTCAGTGACATGGCCTGTGCAATGGCAGTGAGCTCATCTCGCTCTTTACCTTCAAGCACTGACCGTTCGAGCTGCTGTTCCGCAGTCATCGGCTTCCTCTTCTCGTAGAGGTCTGCAGGGGTGTAGCCAGGCTGCACCAGTTGCAGGAAAAACAGGGAAGGGAAGGACGATTGTCACTCCCCCATCGCCACTGTTCTGAGGATATGTCGCGAGCGACATGCGCTCAGGCGCAAGTGGGATGAGATCATCGTAGCGCCTTCAGTGGGACGAGGCAACATTATGCCCCCATGCCCTCCGGCCGACCTCGGTCCAGAGGTGGACAGGTCGCCCCAAGGTCTGAGCTGGCCACATTCACGGTCAACGCTTAGAAGAGCCCCTGACCCACGGAACCTTGAAGAGCGAAGGCGACCTCGGCAGAGAGACGTCGACCGCACCGAGAGAGCGGTGACACGAGGCCGAATCGTTGGTTCAGAACGAAAGTTCGGTCAAGATGGCGTCGAGGTCGGGGTCGACCACGGTGGGTATTGAGATCTGACTGATAGCGAGGTCGGGATCTTTCAATCCGTGACCAGTTAACACGCACACCACTTTCGAGCCTTCGGGGACGCCGGTCTTGATGAGTCCTGCCACGGACGCGGCGGAAGCCGCTTCACAGAACACCGACTCTTGCTGGGCCAAAAACTTGTAGGCCGCGAGAATCTCTTCGTCGGTTACCGCAGTGATGGAACCACCTGATTCGCTCGCCGCGGCCGTCGCCGAGTACCAACTGGCCGGATTACCAATGCGAATGGCCGTGGCGATGGTGTCGGGATTCTCCACCGGGTGACCCAGCACGATAGGAGCAGCACCGGCAGCCTGGAAGCCGAGCATTCTCGGCAGCTGGGTCGACCGCCCTGCTGCCTTGTACTCGCAGTAACCGCGCCAGTAGGCCGTAATGTTGCCGGCGTTTCCGACGGGAATGCAGTGGACGTCTGGCGCGTCGCCCAAGACGTCAATGATCTCAAAAGCGCCGGTCTTTTGCCCTTCGATTCGATAGGGGTTCACCGAGTTCACGACGGTGACGGGCGCACGAGAGGGAAGTTCACGAACGATGGTGAGCGCTTCGTCGAAGTTGCCGCGGACTTGGAGCACTCGAGCGCCATGGACAAGCGCTTGGGCCAGCTTTCCAAGGGCAATGTGTCCTTCGGGGATGATCACCGCGCATGACAAGCCAGCCCGGGCGGCATAGGCCGCAGCTGATGCCGACGTGTTGCCCGTCGAGGCACAGACAACGGCTTTTGCGCCTTCTTCCACGGCCTTTGAGATGGCCATGGTCATGCCACGGTCTTTGAACGAACCGGTCGGGTTGGCGCCTTCGATCTTGAGCCAGACCGTTGCGCCCAGTCGCTCTCCAAGCCGGGGGGCGGGAACCAGAGGTGTGCCTCCCTCAAGCAGAGTGACCACCGGAGAGTCATCAGCCGTAAGGGCAGAAACTCGCGGTACTCCTCCATCACGCCGCGCCACCCTGACATCGTCATGTTGACTCCCCTTCAATGACCCGGAGCACGCCTCCGATGCGGTCGACCGGATCAGGCGCCGGAGGTCATCGAGCGTGGCATCACATCTCCCTCGCGAGCCGAATGGGTAAGAAAGATCAGGCGAGCTTCTTCACCAAGACCGGCCTGCTCCATGGCCCGGATCGAGACGCCGTGATCACCGAAGATCTTGGCCACCGCCGCCAACACGCCGGGTTGGTCGACCACTTCAAGGCTCAGGTAGAAGGCCGATCGCAACTCGGCCGGCGGTCGAACCGTGACCGGACCACGTCGTGGTGCAGGCGCAGGCGATCCTGACGATAGGTGTCTGGCGGCATCAACCAGGTCGCCCAATACCGCGCTCGCGCTGGGCGCTCCGCCCGCCCCTCGCCCATAAAGCATGAGCTCGCCGGCCGCTTCACCTTCGATAAACACGGCGTTAAAGCGCACCGCGAACAGAAGCCAAGCGGGTGTCCTCTTGGCACCATGGCCGGATGGACCCGCACGGAGATGTCGGGGCCGCCGTCGACCAACTCGGCCACCGCGAGGAGTTTGACGGCGTAGCCCAAGCGGTCGGCGTAGGCCACGTCAACCGCCCGCACGCCGGTGATCCCTTCGCACGACACGTCGTCAGCCACGACATCGGCGCCAAAGGCCAAGCCAGCCAAGATGGCCGCCTTGGCCGCAGCGTCGAGGCCCTCGACATCGGCCGTCGGGTCGCGTTCGGCCAAACCCAGGCGCTGAGCTTCCACCAAGGCATCGGAGTAGTCAGAGCCGTCTTCGTCCATCTTGGTCAAAATGAAATTGGTCGTGCCGTTGACGATCCCCATGACGCGAATGATCCGCTCACCGGCCAATGACTCTCGAAGCGGCCGTATGACGGGAATGGCAGCCGCAACGGCCGCTTCATAGAGGAGATCGACCCCGTGCACATTGGCCAGTTGAGCCAGTTCGCCTCCGGATTGGGCGAGTAACGCTTTGTTGCCGGTTACCACCGGCTTTCCGGCCGAGAGGGCTGCGGCCGACCAATGCGCCAGCAGGTTCCAGGCCGCCGATGAGCTCAACTACGACGTCGACATCTGCGCGAGCGACAAGTGCCGCGGCGTCGTTCGTCAACAGCTCGTTGTCGACCTTGACGCTTCGCTCTCGGTTGAGGTCGGACACGGCGACACCGATCACATGGAGATTGATCCCAGTTCGCTCGGCGATCTCTTGGCGGCGAGTCGTGAGGATCTCAACCAAAGCGCCACCCACGTTGCCGCAACCAAGGACGGCCACGCCGACAGGGCGGGCGTCGTTCAAGTCGAGCTGTCGGAGGCAGCCACCCGACAACGCTACCTTCTCGGACTCAGGGTCCCGACGAGCGAGTAATGAGATCTGCGGCCGAGGCGCCTAAGCCCTTCCTCAGGCCCCGATCACATCACAGGTCGAGGAGCAAAAGGTCGGCCGTGGTCTCCCGGCGAACCACCACGTCGTGCCTCACCATCGGCCACAAAAACCACCGGCGGCCTCGGCACCTTGTTGTAGTTCGAAGCCATCGAGTAGCCGTAAGCACCAGTAACCGGCGTGGCCAGGATGTCTCCCACGCCGAATCCGTCTGGGCAACCACCCGTCGGGCACGATCAGGTCTCCACTTTCGCAGTGCTTGCCGACAATCCTCACCGCTTCGGGTCGGGCCGCATTGGTGCTGCGAGGCAAAAACGCCTCGTAACCGCTGCCGTAGAGGACCGGACCGTGGTTGTCGCTCATGCCACCGTCAACGCGACACGTAGGTGCGGATGCCCGGCAAGCTCCTTGACGGTTCCAATCGAATACAAGGTGAGGGCGGCGGCGGCGACAATGGATCGCCCCGGTTCAGCCGTAATCCGGGTCTGTGGATTGATCCGACCTGAGCACAGGCGAGCGCGGTGGCCTCGGCCCATTCGATCTGGGTCGGGCGCAGATCTCGCCGTTCAGGTACGGGACCCCGAGACCTCCGCCAACGACGAGTTCGGGCAGATCGAGCGGAGCAAAAAACGTGCCCAATACCTCGGCTGCCTGCTCGAACGACGAAACTTCGAAGACTTGGCTCCCGATGTGGGCATGGATGCCGACGAGTTCGACCCCCGGCATGAGCTCCAGAGCAGCCACGGCTTCTTTCGCCGCACCTGATGCCACCGAGAAACCGAATTTCGAGTCCTCTTGGCCCGTCCGAACGAACTCATGGGTGTGTGCTTCGACGCCCGGCGTCACGCGCAGCCAACACCTTGGGCCGAGAGCCTGATGGGCGTGGCCGTCCGTCAGATCTTCCCAGTCGCTCGATCTCGTCAAAGGAGTCGACAACGATTCGACCAACCCCCACTTCGAGAGCTTGTGCGAGTTCCATCTCGGATTTGTTGTTGCCGTGCATGACCAACCGATGGGCCGGGACACCTGCGGCTAAGCAGACGTCGAGCTCGCCGGCCGTTGACACGTCGAGACACATGCCCTCTTCATGGGCGAGTTTCGCCATGGCGCGACACAAGAAGGCCTTGGTGGCATACGCCACCCCATCGCCCCAGGCCTCAACCGCTTCACGAGCAGCCATACGAAGGTGCGATTCGTCGTAGACAAAGAGTGGGGTCCCAAACTCTTCGGCCAAGGCAATGACATCAACACCGCCGACCGCCAGTCGCCCGTTGGAACTCACCGTCGACGTGCGCGGAAGAAGGTGCCGTTGTAGTGGCCCGGAGGGCCCGTTCAGGTCGAGTGCCTCCGGCATCCCATCAGGCTACGACACCGTCTCTTGATCGCTTAACGAGGTCGATGACGTGACGACTACCATCGTCCCCTACCCCTTGCCCCAGTAGCTCAGCGGATAGAGCACCGGCCTCCGGAGCCGGTGGCGCAGGTTCGAGTCCTGCCTGGGGCGCCAAAATTTTTCGAAGCCTCAAGGACTGGCCGGGTTCGACTGCTCCACCGCAACAGCGCGACATGGCCCTCGAAGCGACGTGCCGTTTGCGGGCGGACCGTGCCCATGAGGTCGGAGATTGCGCCTCGGGGCCCAACCCACGCAGTGATTGAGCCCGATGCCGGCGTCAGATCGGTCGGAGAATCTTCCTCGTTGACGAGCCCACAGTCCTCTGCCTTGATCCTCCAGTGGTCTATATATAGACTACTTTCTCCAGTTCGCGATCGAATATTGAACTTGAGGGACTATAAATAGATCTTTATACGTCTTTAGAAAGATAAAAGATGATATCTGAGCTATCTAAGACTGTAGATGATTGGGAACGTCGACTAGGAGTCGATATTCGCGCCCTCAGACAGCGAAAGCGTCTCACTCAGGCAGAACTCGCTGAGCTGGCCAACGTGTCGTCGTCCGCCATCAAATATCTTGAGGCTGGCAAAGGATCGTCGCTTTCGACCCTGGTACGGGTGGCCAGGGCGTTGGACCGAGAGGAATGGCTCACCGCTCTTTTGCCACCGAAGCCCTCGGTGAGCCCCATGGCGACGCTGCGACAACAACGACTGGCCCAACAACGAGGTCCAGCTCGAGTTCGGCATTCGAAATCCGACCGGCCGCCAGCGTGAGCTACACACCGGTCACCCTTATCGAGGTCTGGGCCTGGGGACGGTTGGTCGGAGCGGTCCAACAAGACCCCGACACCGGTTTCTATGCCTTTGAGTACGACGAACCCTGGATTGCCTCAGGCGCGGATCTGTCGCCTATTCATCTGCCGCGTCGACCCGGTGTCTTCTTATTTACCGATCTCTCTGTCCAAACCTTCTACGGACTGCCTGCCATGTTGGCTGATTCGCTCCCCGACCGTTTCGGCAACGCCCTGGTTGACGCCTGGATGCTCGGTCAAGGCATCGACCTCAATCAAGTAACGGCCATCGACCGATTGGCCTACGCCGGCTCAAGAGCGATGGGGGCCTTGGTGTTTGCGCCGCCCGCCAGCACGCATGACGCTGAAGCAAGTCTGGTCCAGGTCGCAGATCTGGTCACGGCGGCTCGGGCGCAGATCGCTGGCACCATCGACGATGACGGCGTGCATGCCGCCTTGGCAGAACTCATTACGGTGGGCTCGACGGCGGGCGGCGCTCGGGCCAAGGCCGTGGTGGCGTATAACCCGTTGACCGACCAGATTCGGTCGGGACAGTTTGATGCCCCACACGGTTTCGAGCAGTGGCTGCTCAAGCTCGACGGGGTGGGCGATCCGACCGGACATGGCGACGCCTTGGTCTCGAGCGAGCAGTACTGCCGCGTCGAATACGCCTACTACCTCATGGCCCAACAGGCCGGCATTGCGATGAGCCCGTCCAAACTTTTGAACGAAGGACCGCGCGATCATTTTATGACCCGACGATTCGATCGCGGACCTGACAACGAGCGAATTCACACCCAGACACTCTGTGCCCTCGGGCACTTTGACTACAACATGGCGCGCACTCATTCGTACGCAAGCTACTTCTGGGTTGCCGGCGAATTAGGCCTCGGGCCCGACGCCTTTCACCAGATCTTTCGAAGAGTCGCCTTCAACGTCATGGGCGCTAATCGAGATGATCACACCAAGAACTTTTCGTTCATGTTGGACGAACACGGGGAATGGCAACTGGCACCGGCCTACGACGTCACGCACTCCTACTGGGAGGGTGGATGGACCCAAACCCACCAGATGAGTGTCAATGGGAAATTTGATGGGATCACGTTGGACGACCTTCGCACCATGGCTGACCTTCACGATGTTCCAGCCATCAACCGAACCCTGCGAGAAGTCAGTCAAGCAATCGACGCCTGGCCTGATTTCGCGCACGCCGCCGGTGTCAACGATGAGACCACGGCGCGAATTGCCGCAGACATCGACAAGCTTCGCCCCACATAGCTCCGACGGACTGGGGTGACGTGGATTTAGCCGACGTCAGTAATCTTGATCAGTGCGGCGCGCTTCTCCTTGACATAGCCGTGGTCTAAAAACCACTGCGCCGAGTCAGCCATTGCCAACTCCGCCGGCCGAGAGACGTAGCCCAATTCATCTCTGGCCCGTTTGTCGCTAAACATCATGTTGGTGGTGGACATGCGAGCCGATTCAAGAGCGACGCTTGGCTCGCGCTTCAAGATTCGTCCCTCAACCAACTGCGAGAGCGCACCGACACCCAATGCGGCGCCCCGCGGCACCCGCCATTTCGGAGCCGGAAGGCCAGTCACTTTGGCCAAGGTAGCCAAGAACGTTCCCATGCCCAGGTTCTCTCCGCCCACGATGTAGCTACGACCAATTCGACCACGTTCAAGCGCCAACAAGTGCCCGGTCGCCAGATCGTCGACATGCACCACATTCAGCGTGGTGTCGACAAAGGCTGGGATGCGACCGTTCAAGAACTCAACGACCAGCCAGCCCGTCGGGGTTGGCCTGACATCGCCCGGTCCGATCGGAAACGTCGGCAGCACCAGTGAGATCGGCGCGCCTTGAGCCGTAGCCCGGAGGACTTCATGCTCAGCCACGTACTTCGTCCTCTTGTAGAGACCAAACAGATGAGCCACGTCGGCATAGTTGGTCTCATCGGCCGCAATGCCGTGTCGTGCCCCTTCTAGTCCCACCGTTCCGACCGTGCTGGTGTAAACCACGCGTTCGCAACCATTGATCTGTGCCGCCTCAATGATGTTCAACACGCCACCCACATTGACGTCGTAGAAGTCCCGAGGGCGGGGCGACCAAAAGCGATACATGGCGGCGAGGTGAAAGATAAATCGAGCGCCGGCGCTGGCCGATATCACAGTGTCGCGATCGCGTACATCCACCGTGACCTCGTCGACTCCCAGCCCTTCCAAGTTCGACACGTCGCCGCCGGGCTCGACGAATGCGACAACGTGTGCTCCTCGATCGATCAAGGCACGCGTGACGGCCGAGCCGATGAAACCGGCCGCGCCAGTGACGACGACCCGATCGCCCTCGTTGATGGAGAGCGATGGTCCGAACGACCCCGATTGGGAAACCCCAGTCGTCACAGAGCAGCAGCGGCGGGATCGTGCACGGAGGTCAGGGGCTTTGGGCCATTCGACCCATTGCCCTTCACATGCCCGTTGCCGTTGTGGGATGGCACCACGTACGGTGCCGCCGGTCGAGTGGGGCTTGTCCGTCGGCGAGCGCCTTTGGCCATAGTGCGGCCAAACTCGAAGAGATGACCCATGCCCCCGTGGGCATCGTGCAGCACATCGTCGAGCGCAGCCACGAATAGATCGACCTCTTCTTGGCCGCACACGAGCGGTGGCAACAGCTTGATGATATTGACGTTGTCGGCCGCCACCTGGGTCAAAATCCGATGCTTGTGAAAGAGCGGAACGACCAACATCTGGGAGAGAATGGCCGGGCGGATCCGCTCCAGAGTGTTGTAGCGACGACGGAGGGACTTCGATGTCGGCGCCCCGAACTCGAGTCCAATCATCAGACCCTTGCCCCGGACCTCGTGAAACATCTCGTAGCGATCGACCAGTGGCGCCAGCGCTTCTTCAAAGGCCAAACCGGTCAAGCGGGCGCGTTCGACAATGTTCTCGTCTTCGAAGGTAGCCAGGGTGGCCAAACCAGCCACCATGGCAAGTTGGTTGCGACCAAACGTCGTTGAATGTTTGAGGGCCTTCTCCATCGAGCTGTAGATAGAAGAGAAGATGGAATCGGTGGTCAGAACGGCCCCGACTGGGACGAAGCCGCCGGAGAGCGCCTTTGAAACGGTGATGATGTCCGGCTCAAGATTCCAGTGTTCGTAACAGAAGAACTTTCCCGATCGCCCAAGGCCGGTCTGCACCTCATCAGCCACGAGCAAGGTCTTGTGCTTGCGACAGAGTTGCTGCGCTTCGCTCCAATACTCCTGGGACGCCATGTAGACGCCCTTGCCTTGAATTGGCTCAACGATGAAGGCCGCCACGTCTCCCTTGCTCAGCTCTCGGCGAAGTGCGGCAATGTCTCCGAAAGCCACGGGGGAACAACCCGGCAAAAGGCTGCCAAAGCCCTCCTTAAAATCCGCGCCGCCGTTCAAAGCAAGAGCGCCCGTGGTGAGTCCGTGAAAGGCGTGCTCGGCGTAGAGGATGCGCGATCGTTTGGTGGCCTGTCGTGAAAATTTAATGGCCGACTCGATGGCCTCAGCTCCGGAGTTACAGAAGAAGACTCGGTTGATGTTCTCGCTGCACTTCCCCACGAGTTGCTCGGCCAAGATGCCGGGCAACAGGGCGCAGTCCATTTGGATCATGTTGGGCAGATCAAGATCTATGGCCTGATGAAGCGCGGCTTTGAGAGCTGGGTGACTGCGTCCCAAGGCGTAGACGCCGAACCCTGAAAGAAAGTCGAGGTATCGATCGCCCTGTTCGTCGAATAGATAGGAACCTTCGGCGCGAGTGTAAAAGCGATCGAAGCCGATCGTCTTGATGACCCGTGCTAATTGGTGATTGAGATGCTTCTCATGGAGATCAAAATTCTCGCCGTGACGCGCACCAAGCAGTTCGGCTACATCAAATGGCATTTCTCTCCCTTGGTACATGGCACGCGAGAACCGATGGCGCGGTAGCTACGAAATCTATTGAAGGTTGAGAGTATGAGCAATGTGAGGATGAGGGTGTCAACAGGGAACGCCGCACAACGTCAAGAACCGTCTTGCCGGGTGGTCGTAGAAGATGGCCTGACGAATCAGCCCTCCAAGGCTGGCTGGCTCAGCTTTTCTTTGACCACTCAAACGTTCGTCCAACGGTCCGACCGAATCGAATTTCAATTTCGAGTGGAATGATTGGGGCATGGGCTTGTCGCTTCGATGTCGAATCGACCAAGAAGAAGATGGCAACAGTCAAGCCATCGATCTCCGATCGCCGAGAGGCGTCGTTGAGACGTGGGAGATCGATGAGGTTCCTCAGGTCATAGCTGCGGCAGAAAGGGCAGCCCAGCAGGGGTTGTTCGCGGCCGGATTCGTCACCTACGAAGCCGCATCGGCTTTCGACGGGGCTCTCGTCACCCGTCTCGCCAGCCATGCCGAGAGGCACCACGGCCTGCCCCTGGCTTGGTTTGGACTGTTCGAGGAGTCCGTTGCAGTGTCCCCGGACACGCGGCCTTTGCCTTCTTTGGTTGATCATGACCGATTGCCACCAGAGGGCCGAGGCACGGTCACGGCACCACCCGCTTCACGTCGCAGCACCGATTGGTCGCCCGAGATCACGCGCAACCATCACGCCAACTCGATCGGGAAGATTCGCGCTGGCATCGCGGCCGGAGATGTCTACCTTGTCAACCTCACGACGAGGTTTCGCCGTACCTGGGAAAGCGCTGAAGATCCGTTCTTTCTTTATGAGCAACTGACGGCGGGCCATAGGGGCGGACTCCATGTGTATTTGGAAACACCTGAGTGGGCGGTGGCGTGTGGATCTCCCGAGCTCTTCTTCGAGTTGCTGGGCCACGACGTGCTGACTCGACCCATGAAAGGCACCGCCCCTCGTGGGCGGTGGCCTGAAGAAGATCAAGAACTTGCATCGGGGCTTGCAACATCGCCCAAGGAGCGTGCAGAGAACGTCATGGTCGTTGACTTGCTGCGCAACGATTTAGGTCGAATCGCCGTTCCAGGCTCGGTCAAGGTTCCTGCTCTCTGGCAGGTTGAGCGTCACCCTTCCCTCTGGCAACTGACCTCCACCGTGACCGCGACCGCCGAGCATGATGTTGGCCTCGCACAGGTGTTCGGGGCCCTTTTCCCGAGCGGGTCTGTGACCGGCGCACCGAAGGTGGCCGCCATGGAAGCCATTGCTTCTTTGGAAACGTCCGGAAGGGGGCTTTACTGCGGCGCCATTGGACTCATTCAGCCCAATGCGGAGAGCCGGTCGACGGGAGCGGGTCTTTCGGCACGGTTCGCCGTGGCCATCCGCACCGCCGTCGTCGACAAAAAAGCACTGACGGCAGAGTACGGGTCGGGCGGTGGCGTCACCTGGGATTCAGACGAAGTGAACGAGTGGAACGAAGTCAACATCAAAGTCCGATCTCTCACTTCCGCACCGCCACTCGAAGTCAGCTTGTTGGAGACCATGGCATTTTCTGCACCCCATGATGCGACCAAGGCGGGCCAGATACGGAACCTCGATCGCCACCTAGCTCGTCTTTCGGCTTCCGCCGCCTACTTTGAGATACCAATACCGGCCGATATGAGAGAGGCCATTGCCGACGAGCTTGTCGGTCGGTCCACCGAGGCCAAGGTTCGCCTCTTATTGAGTCGCGCCGGTGGTCTTGAGATCGAGGTCTCAGACCTCATCGCCGATTATTCCTCGGAAACCGTCCAGACCGTTTGCGTGGATCTTGAGCCAGTGTTGTCAACCGATCCCACCTTGTTCCATAAGACCACGGCACGCCAACGCTATGAGACACGCCAAGCGCGCCACCCGGACGCCGATGATGTCCTTCTCGTCAATCAATATGGGGAGATCACTGAGACCACGCGAGCAAATGTTGCCTATCTGAAAGACGAGCGGTGGTGGACACCACCCCTCTCCTGCGGACTACTCCCAGGCGTCGAGCGTGCTCGACTCCTGGCCACCGGCGAACTGCGGGAACGGGTGATCACAGTCAACGACATTGGCGAAGTCCAAGATCTGGCCACCGTGAGCTCTCTTCGTGGTTGGCGCCCTGCCCGCTTGCACACAGGGTGCGACGGTCCGGTGCACCTCCCACTTGAGTCAGTGCACAGTTGACGAGAAAGAGTCCCTCTCTGTCGCGCCAAGCGGTGTGATCTAACCGTCGTACGAGGTTGCGAATCCGGCTGCCGCCGGTTCCATGTCGCATCCAGATCGGAGCCAGGTGGATAGCGCCGGTCGATTTCGAGAATCACCATGCCGTGTGCCGCTGACCAAAGGGCCTGGGCCTGGGCCGGATGTCCGGTTACTCGGTACCAGGGATGACCCGCCCATTCTTCAAGCCCGATCACAAGATCCGATCGTGCGAGCTCACCACGTGTCGCCAGTCGATAGTGGGCGGGATGGGCCACCGCATGATCTCGGTAGGCCACCATCAGGGCGGCAATTTGCTGACGACGATCGTGGGCCGAGGCCTCCTCGACGGCCTGATGCGTAATGTCGCCCGCCTCGAAGAGGACGCTCTCGATGATCGCTAGTTCAATCGCGCGTTTGTCGGCGAAGTGCTTGTAAATCGAGGGCGCCTTCATACCGAGTTCCGAGGCGATACGGCGCATCGTCAACGACTCAATCCCATCAGCTTCGAGCAGAACGCTTGCAGTACCCACGATCTCGGCGGCGCGGGCCGAATACAAGCGCGGTTCGGGCCGCTGTGGTTCGTCGTTCACGCCACTTCAGCCAGGCTGAATACAGGGTGTTTGTGGACGATGGCGCGGATTTCATCATCGCTGGAAGTGCCCGAGACGCCATCAAAGAACACACCTACTTCTGCCTTCCATTTGGTCAGATAGGCCCGAATGACGGGAACTTTTTCATCGCCTTCGAGTTCGGTGGCCACATACGATTTGCGACCCTTGCCCAGGAGGAGATCGAGATGTCCGTTGGCTGCTCGCACATTCCTGACCCACTGACCCTCTCCTCGAGCCGACACCAAAAAGGAACGCCCCTCGTACTTCATAAGGTTGACCGGCACGTGCCGAGGCTCACCGCTCGTTCGACCTTTCACCTCCAACACCCGACTGCCCCAGACGCTGAAGCCCAACCGCGTGAGGCCGGCCACCGATGTATTGAAAATGTGCTTCGTAAACCAACCTGGGGCCCGATAGTGGGGTGCGTCTTCTTTTGGACTGCTCATGATGAGTACCTCCTGGCTGAGAGGCCGCACTCGGTTTGGCGGCTTGACGAGCTAACGATGTTACCCACACTAGCTAACGTTGTTAGCTACGTCAAGAGCCAAGATAGAAAATCCACCGAGAACGCTGGTTAGGACTGAAGCTCAGCAATCCAAGGTGGGAGGCGAACTGGTCGGCCTTCAGGATCGACGGCTCCGTGAACGGTGACAGCTGTGGTGCGAACCTCGTCCTCGACCGTGAGGAGGTACGCCAACTGAAACGTCACCCGGTTCGACGCGCCAACAGTCAGATGGACGTCGACGACATCGTCGAATCGGATGGGCTGGCGATACTGCACAAACGCTTCGAGCACGGCAAAGTCGATGCCAGCTTCTCGGCATTCTGCGTACGGATGACCTTCATGATCGAGAAAGCGCACTCGGGCTTCCTCCAGCCAGGGAAGGTACGAAGAGTGGTGGATGATCCCCATGGCATCGGTCTCGGAGAACCGAGCTCGAAGGGTGTGCGTGAATCGATAGTCGTGAGAATGGATGGAGGGCTGAAGCGCGAGCCGAGACACAACAACAGATCTTGTCAGCTTGCGCTTGCGCTGTCGTTTCCTGAATCATCGGCGCGAGCCACGGCGTCATGGCGAGATTGAGCCATTTTTGCCACTTGGTGCTGGTCCAAAATGGCGAACTCACCCTCAGCTTCGACCGTCACTTCTCCCGCTTGAATGATTCGGCCCAGGCTATGTACTCGTCGCTCGGTCTTTTCGGTAATCCAGCCTTCAAAGACGGCTTCTTTGAGAATAAGGGTGGGGCGTCGAAATCTCAGATTCAGTCGAACCGTCGGACCGGTGGCATCGACCAGTGCGTTGGCCGCGGTCAGCACAATGTCGAAGGCGCCAGCCAAAGCCGCGCCATGGACGCAGCCGGGTGCACCTTCATAAGGGCGAGTAAACACTGCTCTCCCGATCGCCTTGTCAGGTTCGAATTCAAGCGTCAGCGGAAGGGCGAGCGGATTGAACTTCCCAACGACGATGTCGTACGGCATCCCAGCACCCAGTGGCGGCCCGGGGTGGGCGGCGCGTTCAGCGTCTGTGGGCGGAAGGAATCGAGGCAGCGGCTTCTCGGGAACGAACGTAGCCAGGTCGTTCGCCACCGCGTTAAGGCGCGCCACGAATTCTGCCGTTTCAGCTGCTGGGGCGTTATTGGTCACTGAAAGTTGGATCAGCCGACGTACCGCCTCAGCGAGAGCCAGTGCTTCTACTGGTCGATCCTTGATGGCGGGGTGGTGCTCATAGGAGGGAGGTTGCGTGGTCACGACGGCGGGAACAGTAGCGCCCCCAGTACTCGCCCTACGCAATCTTGGCCCTGGCCAGCATCGGCAACAGGTGATTGAGAATCGGTCTGGGATGATGCAACCATGACTGATCAACACGCAGTGAGTTTCACCAGTGGCTCTCCCGATACCGAGCTCGATCCCATCGACCCCGAGCTGGAGTCCGCTCTGCACGCAGCAATGGCCCTTCCCCCCGAAGATCGTCGGGCCGCGGCATCCGAAGTGGCGGCCCGAGCGCCACGGTGTCTGCAAGCGTGGGCCACGTTGGCTGAGCTGGCCGACAACCCGGTCGATCAGTACGCCTTTGCCCGGGTGGGCTATCACCGTGGACTTGACGCACTTCGTGCGGCCGGATGGCGAGGATCGGGCTACGTACGATGGCGGCACCAGGCCAATCGTGGATTTCTCCGTTCTTTGGAGGCCCTTCGAGCGGCGGCTCAAACCATTGGAGAGCGAGAAGAGCAGGAGCGATGTGCCCTGTTTCTTCGCCAACTTGACCCAGATTGGGAGCGGCGCGCTGATTAGTTAGGGCATCGAATAGTATGGTGGTCGAAATGTCTCGATCACCGTCTACAGGCACGCGCCCCAACGCTCGGCTAGCGCCCACAAGCAAAGGCACAGCATCTACCTCAGCTGCTGGCGCTGCTCCCTTGACCAACCAAGGCCCAGCGAGCATTGCCGCTCCGGGTACCTACGGTCGCGTCACGGCGTGGTTGGCCAAACACGTTGAAGTCACGCTGGCCACCATCGACCTCACATTGCCGCAGTACCGAGTGCTCGGCCTTCTAGAAGAAGGTTCAGCCGTGGCCTCTGCATTGGCAGAACGACTGGCCGTGCGACCACCGAGCATCTCGGCCGTCGTCGACGGGCTGTGCGTGAGAGGTCTTATCGTTCGTGGGGCGGTCGGCGACGACCGGCGTCGCGTGCCGCTCGCCCTGACGTCAGAAGGAGTGAGGCTTCTGCGCGTCGCCGACCAGGCCATCGACGAGCGCCTCGTGGCGATCGCCTCCAGCCTGCCTGACCAGGTGCCGACTCAAGCACTGCACGGTCTCGAACTTTGGGGCGCCGCCTTGGCCGAACATCATCGCCAAAAGCACGGGGCGCAATGAGCACGACCGAAGAGACAAAGCCCATTCGGCGCTCCCATACCCCCGGCGCCATTCGAGAGCCGCTACCGACATTTTCGCCCATGGCGGTGGAGTCGCTCTATGCGCCGCCGAAGTCAGGCATCGATCCCGACAAAACCAAAACGTGGTTGCGGCGCGCTATGCCGATCGTGGCGTCACACAAGTTTTACTTTTGGTCCGCATTGACGCTGTCATTTCTTGGGTCACTGATAGCGGTCTGCATTCCGCAGATCTTGAACAGTGCCATCACCAATTCCATCGAAACACGGGTGGTGCCGCTGAGCCACTACGTCATAGAGATCCTGGCCCTAGCCGTGGTCGGCGTCGTCGCTGGCTATTTCTCGAGAGTGCACCTGTTCCGCTTGGCCTACGACATCGAGTTCGACTTGCGCAACGTGATCTACGAGCACTTGACCAGGCTCTCGTTCCCCTTTTACGACCGGGTGCAGTCCGGTCAGCTGATTTCACGAGCAAACTCGGATATTCGGTCGGTTCAGATGTATCTGACCTTTGCTCCGATGATCCTGGTCCAGTGTTCGCAAGCCGTGGTGGCGTTCATCTTTATGCTCACCATCAGCGTTCCTTTGGCCTTCGTGGCCATGGCCACCATGCCCTTCGTCTTCCTCATTGGCATGAAGATGCGTCGAACCATGTTTCCCGTGTCATGGCTGATCCAATCTCGCCTGGCTGACGTCGCCACCATTGTTGACGAGAACATCAACGGCGTCCGCGTCGTGAAATCGTTCGCGGCGGAGCAACAGCAGCTCGACATGATGGCGAAAGCCGCCGATCGAGTGCAGTGGGGCTATATCAAAGACGCCGATCTTCGAGCGCAGTACACACCGGCTGTCCAAAACCTCCCCCAAATCGGACTCGCCCTTGTGTTGTTCTTCGGTGGCTACATGGTCATTCATGGCAGTCTCCAAAACGGGGCGATATTGGCCTTCACGTTCTGGCTCATGATGCTCCAAGCCCCGTTCATGATGCTCGGCATGCTGATCATGATGGGACAGCGCGCCGCGGCCTCCGCTGGTCGGATCTACGAGATCCTCGACGAGCGCCCAACCATCGTTGACGCTCCTGATGCCACCGACCTCGTCAACTGCACCGGGGACGTACGGTTTCACAACGTCACGTTCGCCTACGGCGAGAGCGTTGATCCCGAAACGGGCGAGGCGCGCCAGAACGACAACCCCAACGTCTTGGACGATTTCGATCTTCACCTTCGTCCCGGCGAGACAGTGGCATTGGTTGGTCGAACCGGAGTGGGCAAATCAACCATTTCTCGGCTCTTGCCGCGTTTCTACGACGTCACCGGTGGATCGGTTGCAATCGATGGGCTTGACGTCCGATCTCTCACCTTGGCCAGTTTGCGCGCCAACATCGGGATTGTTTTGGATGAGCCTTTTTTGTTCAGCGTCTCCATTCGCGACAACATCGCCTTCGGGCGCCCTGGAGCGAGCGACGAAGAAGTCATAGCGGCGGCTCGGGCGGCCGGAGCCGATGGATTCATCAACGAGATGGCCGAGGGCTACGACACGGTTGTCGGCGAACGGGGCTACACGCTGTCAGGTGGCCAACGTCAACGCATTGCGATTGCGCGGACGTTGCTTGTCAATCCACCAATCCTCGTGTTGGATGACGCCACCAGTGCCATCGACGTACAAGTGGAGCAAGAGATTCACGGTGCACTGAGCGTCCTCATGGCGGGCCGGACCACCCTGATCATCGCCCACCGTCTCTCCACAATCAGTTTGGCCGAACGAGTTGTGCTCATGGACGGTGGCCGCATCGTGGCCGACGGCACGCACGACGAGCTGTTGGCCTCGACGCCCCTGTACGCAGAGGTCTTGGCCCAGGCCGAGGAGGCCGAAGAATCGGAACTGCGCCAGTCGCATAACCGCGACGAGGGTGAGAACACGACGTCGACGACGTCTCATGGAAGCGCGGCTCTGATGGGCTGGGGTATGGGTGCACCAGGCGGCGGACTCGGAGGTGGCCCTCCCGGTCAACCCCAGGCCGGCCTTCCCTTTGCCGGCATTCCCCACGAGCTTCAAGTTGGGGTCGACAAGTTGCTGGCGGAAGAACCCCCGCACCCTGACCCTGACGTCGCGTACTCCCACCACCCCAGTGACGAAGAACGCCAGCGCCTTACCCTTTGGCGGCTTCTAACCGAGTATCGCTCGATGTTGGTCTTGGCCGCAGGGTTAATCGTCATCATTGCGGTGGCGATGCAGCTGGGCCCAAAGTTCACTGAAGTTGCCATCAATGACGGTCTGACCAAGGGGCACTACAGCATGGCTGTGGTGGCCGCCATGTCCGGCTTGTATCTCCTCTCCGTGCTAGTCACTGCCTTCGCACAACAGGGCCAAACGCGGGTCACCGGCCGATTAGCGGCATGGGTTATGAACGACTTGCGGCTGAAGGTGTTCGTCCATCTCCAGCGACTGTCGCTTGACTTCTTCACCGACGAGAAGGCCGGCGTGATCATGAGTCGGATGACGAGCGACATCGAGAACCTTCAGCAGCTTCTTCAAGACGGTTTAGCCCAGATGGCCATTCAGGGACTGACCATGATTGTGATCACGGTATTTCTCTTAACGACCAACCTGGAACTTGGCCTCATCACGATTCTCCTGATCGTGCCGCCCCTCACGATCTTGTCGATCTGGTTCAAGCGAGCCTCCGAGCGTGGCTACGACAAAGTGCGCGACGGCATTGCATTTGTCTTGGCAGATCTTTCGGAGAGTTTGCAGGGATTTCGAGTCATCACCGCGGCGAACCGGCAGCTTCACAACGTTGTTCATCACCGCAATGTGGTGGGTTCTTACCGTGATGCCAACTACTACACCGCCACCATTAACGGCATCTACGGACCCGGGTCCCAGCTTCTCGGCGTTCTGGGTCAAGCGGCGTTGCTGGCCATCGGCGGCACCATGTACTTGCATCATCAGTTGTCACTCGGAGCCCTCTTCGCCTTTTTCCTCTACCTCAACCGCTTCTTCAACCCGATTCAGCTCTTGGTGCAGCAGTACAACACCTTCCAACAGGGCCAGGCCTCCGTCATCAAACTGCGGGACTTGCTCGACACCGAACCTTCAGTCAGCGAGGCGGCCGACGCCGTCGAGCTGCCGCTCATTGCTGGTGCCATTCGATTCGATCACGTCACCTTCGGCTACAACCCTGAGGTCCCCGTCATCGAAGACGTGGACCTCGAGATCCAACCAGGGGAAACCGTGGCTTTCGTCGGGCCAACTGGGGCCGGAAAATCAACTATGGCGAAACTTGTCACTCGCTTCTACGACCCCACGGCGGGCCGAGTGCTCATCGACGGCTACGACTTGAAGCACGTCACGCTCGGTTCACTCCGCCAGCAGCTTGGGGTGGTGCCTCAAGAGCCGTTCCTCTTTGCCGGAAGCATTCGCGACAACATCAGCTTTGCCGTTCCCGATGCCCCCGATGACGTGGTGTGGGAAGCAGTCAATAAGGTCGGATTGTCCGATCTCATTGGGCGACTGCCAGCAGGGCTCGATACCGTGGTGCACGAACGGGGGCAGTCCTTGTCCTCCGGCGAGCGTCAGCTCATTGCCTTGGCCCGCGCATTTTTGGCTCAGCCACGAGTGCTGGTCTTAGATGAGGCCACCTCAAACCTCGACCTGCAGTCTGAGACCATGATCGAATCAGCTCTCGATGTCCTCTTGGAAGCGAGGACCGCAGTCCTGATCGCCCACCGGCTCTCCACGGCAATGAGGGCAGATCGAATCGTGGTGGTCGATGAAGGGCGCATCGCGGAGATCGGCACGCCGAGCGAGCTCTTGGCCGCCGAAGGTCGATTCGCTGAGATGTACGCCACCTGGATCAATCAGGTGCACACCGCCTGAGCGAGGCTCGCGCTCCGGCACACAAAATCGGCCCAGCGGTTGCAACACGGCCGATCGCAGCTGCCAAACC
Source organism: uncultured Acidimicrobiaceae bacterium (assembly GCA_963803215.1). Lineage (GTDB taxonomy): Bacteria > Actinomycetota > Acidimicrobiia > Acidimicrobiales > RAAP-2 > CAWDLP01. Next base: position 188,945 of record CAWDLP010000014.1, on the reverse strand, counting down.
AGCGCCGCTTGGATTCGGCCGCGCACCCGCTACAACGAGATCCTGCATCAATCGCTGAGGGCTCGAGTCACGGCGTGTCGCCATGGATTTTCCCAAGTGGGGTGGTAGTTTTTACCAGCCGCAATGGCCTGTGAAGTCTCAAAATTACAGGCGGATTGCGCGCCACAGTTGGGGATGTGACACCTCTAAATGAAGCGATTTCGCAGTCATCGACGAAGCCTGATGGGGGCTGGGGCCGCGCTGGCTGTAACCACTGTGTTGCTACTTGCGATCATCAATCCCATCAATGGCCATGCCACGCATTCGCTCAAAAGCGCTACGGGAACTATCGATCGCAACTCGACCGGATCGCGGGCTGCTGATGTTGCGCAGAAGGCGAGGACGGCGGCGGCGGGACGGCGATTTATCGACGGCCAAGGCCTCCCGTTTGTGCCCAAGAGCGATGTCAATCTGGGCCCGCTCAATCCAACGACGCCCCTTACCGTCCGAGTAGCTGTCGCTCCAAGAGATGCCGCTGGACTGACCCAAATGGCTGCCGAGGTTTCCGATCCAACCTCACCCCTCTACCGCCACTACCTGAAGGCCGGCACGTACGCCCGACAGTTCGGTCCGACGCCAGACACAATCTCCAATCTCCGGGCGGCTCTTTCGGTCGACGGAGTGAAAACGTCGGTGAGTGCCGATCATCTCGTCATATCGGCTCACGGCGACGCATCAGATCTCGGAGCAGCGTTTGGTACTTCCTTCGATAGATATCGCACCAGCAATGGGCGACTCGCCTATGCCAACACCCGAGCACCCTCCCTCCCCACTCAAGCCGCCACTTCTGCCATCTCGGTCGTTGGACTGAGCAACCTGGTTCTTCCTCATCCTGAGTTGGTCCGACCAACGCACACCGCAAGGCCAAGATCCGTCGCATCGTCACAGATCGGCGACGACTCCAGACCCCAGAGCGAAAGCCCAAAGGATTCAGGCCCGACACCGTGCCCCGCCGCCTCAAATGAGGCCGAAGATGGCGGTTACACGGCGAACCAACTGGCCTCGGCCTACGACTTCAACTCGGCCTACGCCAACGACAACACCGGTTCGGGAGTCACGGTGGCGTTCTTCGAGTTGGAGCCGTATCTACCCTCAGACGTGAGCAGCTATCAGAGCTGTTACGGCACATCGGTCCCTGTCCAAAATGTTGCGGTCGATGGCGGAGCTGGCACGGGTCCGGGCGTCGGGGAGGCTTCCCTCGACATAGAAGATGTCATCGGGCTCGCACCGGGCGTCCACGTCATGGTCTACTCCGCCACGAACTCCAATCAAGGTGGCCTCGACGTCTACAACCAAATGGTGACCGACGACAAGGCAGAGGTGATCAGTACGAGTTGGGGCGAGTGCGAACCCGACTTGAGCGGCACGGGGATTCAGCAGGCCGAGAACTCTATTTTCGAAGTTGCGGCGGCCCAAGGTCAGACGGTGTTGGCCGCCTCGGGCGACAGCGGATCAGAAGACTGTGGCGGCAGCAATCACGCCCTTGAAGTCGACGACCCGGCCAGCCAGCCGTACGTCACCGGGGTGGGGGGAACGAGCCTGACCAACATCGGTGATGCGCCAGGCACTCCCCCGACCGAAACTGTCTGGAACAATTCGATTGGCGCCGCTGGAGGCGGGGTTTCAACCAGTTGGTCTCAACCAAGTTGGCAAACAGTGACGGGGTCAACCGTGGCCGGAGGATGCACCACGGTTCCGGGCTCGGGCACGTCGACGACATGTCGTCAGGTTCCCGATGTGGCAGCCTCGGCCGATCCCGATGCCGGCTACGTCATTCGTTACAACGGCACGTGGATCGTGATTGGGGGAACCAGCGCAGCCACGCCTCTTTGGGCCTCGTTGGTCGCCTTGGCCGATAACGGGTGCGACTCGGGATCATTGGGATTTATCAACCCGCGCCTCTACGCCTTGGGTGATTCGTCGGGTGACTTCAACGACATCACTGTGGGAAACAACGACTTTCGGGACCGTCAAAGCGGTGTCTACGCCGCAGGGCCCGGCTACGACAATGCATCGGGCTGGGGTACGCCCGACGCTGCATCTTTTCTGGCAACGGCATGTCAAATCTCCGTTGCTTCACCGAGTGTCACCCTTGATAACCCATCGGTCGGCGCCACAACGACTGATCATGTGCAGTTCACCACCTCCACGTCAGGGTCGCTGAGCGCAGGCAACACCATCACGTTGATCGCCCCGACCGGAGCTACGTGGCCCTCCGATAGCTCGGACTACTCCGTCAATCGAGGCGTGACGGTTGCCAGCGTTGCACTGGCACAGGGGTCGGGATCGGCCACCGACAACCTGGCTACCTTGGGCCTGGGCGGATCGACCGTCGGGGCGAATGCAACGGTCGCACTGACGATCACCGACGCCACGAATGCAACGACAGCCGGTTCCGCCACTCTTGGCCTTCGGACCACGGTCGACGGTGGCTTGGCAACTGCACCGTTTTCCTTGAACCCCTTGTCGGCCTCTGCTTCTCAGTCCACCGTCTCGGTTGCGACGCCTTCGGTATCTGACGACGGGACGACTGACCTCGTCACGGTTCGCTTGCCGACCAGTACGACAACCCAATAGAAGGAGCCACGGTCGCGCTCACGGCCAGCGCCTCAAGTGCGACGGTCACGGCCATCAACGCAACGACGGACAGCAACGGACTTGCCACCTTCGACATCAGTGACCCGGTCGAAGAGTCCGTCACAGTGACGGCATCAACCGGTTCTACGACAGTCTCTGTTACTGCTCATGTTGATTTTACCGCTCTGAGGTCCGCCTCGATGGCCCTCAGCTCCCACGCGGCGGGGGCGAACGGCGTCGGGTACACCGTGGCGATGACGCCGTCTGGTTTTGGGGCTTTGACGGCCGGGTCGACGATCGTCGTACTGGCGGCTCCCGGCACCGCTCTGCCCACAGTCCCCTCGGCGTACAACATCGCGTCGAACTCTGGCAGCGCCTCAGTCGCCTCGGTCATCACGTCTGCGGTCAATGGCTCTACCACTGCCAACAAAGTGACGTTGACCCTTGCTGACGGCTCGTCAATCGGGAACAGTGACTCATTCAGTCTCGCCATCGCCGATGTAGGTAATCCGAGGGTCGCCGGCACAGAGTCCTTGTCGATAGCCACGTCTTCAGATTCAGTGCCAGCGGACCCGACCACGTCGATCACTTCAGGAGCAGTGGTCGCGAGTGGAATAGCGATCAGCCCTTCGCAGCCCGGTGTTCCATCCGACGGCGTTTCCGCCATAACGGCACACGTCACCGTCGACGATGCCTACGGCAATCCCATCTCCGGCGCATCCGTGACCCCGACGGCCACAGGATCGGCTGTGGTGAGTGTGGCGTCGCCCACTTCGGCCAGGGGCCGTTCCTCTTTTTCGGTGACGGACACAAAGGCGCAGTCGGTCCAGATAGGGGTCACCGTGTCGTCCATCAAATCCCCTACATCTGCTTTGCTGTTCACCAGTTTGAGTGGGGTCGTCGCTCAGTTCTCGACCACCAGGGCGGGTGAGACCGGAGTTTCGTTGGAAGACGACTCGATGGTCGGTAACAGCGCACCCGGTGCGTCGGCCACCATCACCACGACTCTGCCAGTAGGAGCCTCATTTCCATCGTCTGCGTCCAACTACGCCGTCATTGACGAGAACACAGGCGTCAATCAACAGATCAGCGCCGTCTCTCTGGCCATGGGCGCCGGCAGCACCTCAGACAACCAGTGCACCCTCACGCTGAGCAACTCGACACTCGAGTCCCACAACGGACTGAGTGTCTTTGTGTCCAACATCTCTACCCCCCCTCACGCAGAGGGTGGTTTTGTCAGCCAAAGCACATCGGGAACATCCAATGCGATTGCCGGCACCTCACAACCTTTGGCCTTCGTCCCGAATACCTTCTCAAGCACGGCCTCGAGCGTGGTTGCAACCCCATCCATCATTCCGGCCAACGGCAACGAGCAGTCGGTGGTCGTGGTGACGACCACTGATGCCAACGGCAACTCGATTAGCGGTCAGTCGGTTTCATTGGCCGCGAACTCAGGGGCGCATGCTGTGATCACACCGCTGGTCGGTACTACGAACGCCAGCGGTACAGCCACCTTTTCCGTCACCGACACAACCGCAGAGGCCGTGACTCTGGCAGCAACCGACTCGAGCCCTGGTGGCGGTCGGCTCTCTCACACCGCGAACCTTTCATTCGTCAGTCCCGACGGCGTGAGTGAGCTCGAACACAACGTTCACGCCGCCCCTAGCTGGCGCCAATGGCTCCGTCCTCAGCGCGACGTTCTCGACCTCAAGTCAGGGCGGAATGCCGGGCGGCGCCAGCGGGGTACCCACCATCACCCTGACCGCACCGAACGGCACTTCGTTGCCGTCGAACAGTGGCAGCTACACCGTGACGGATCAACGCTCGGGATCTGATCTTGTCTCGGGGCTCACGGTTTCGGGCACAACGGCCACGCTGACCTTGACCGGCTCGGGCATCAACGCCTCAGATCCGGTCACCGTGTCTGTCTCTGGAGTTACTAATCCTGCAGAGGCTGGAACGTCGGAAGGGACAGTGGCCACCTCCACGGACGCGGTTGCGACACCGACCAGTTACGACGTGACAGCAGGTCCCGTAAGCAACACCGTCTCAACTGCGACGGCAGTTCCCGGGTCGGTATCGGCCGACGGAGCCAGTATGGCTAACGTCACGGTGTCTCTCAACGATGCCCTTTCCAACCCCGTCTCGGGGCAAACGGTCACCCTGACGCAAGGTTCGGGGCACTCCTCCATCACGACCGTGACAGGGACTACTGGCGCCGATGGGAAGGCCTCTTTCACCGTTACTGACGCCACGACGGAATCGGTGATCTACACCGTGACGGACAGTACGCAACACGTGACGCTCGCCGACGCTCCGTCCGTCGACTTCACCCCGTCCACCATCGGGTACCTCAGTACACGGTTTCGGGTTCACGTTAGGGACCGACCATGCCGGGACCACGGCGACGGACGCCGGAGAAGTTCACCACATCGAGCCAAGGTGGACTCACCGATAGTTCGACCATTACCTTGACGACGCCAAGTGGCACCACGCTGCCCGACGGAGCCGCCAACTATGCGGTGAGCGACAACAGCGGTGCACCCGACGATGTGGTGTCAGGCGTGACCCTGGACTCGGCGCTCGGCAGCCCAAGCGATGAACCTAATCAGGTCGTGGTGTCGCTCTCACAGAGCACGATCGGCGATGGCGCCCAGGTCACGCTGACGATTACCGGGGTAACAAACCCTGACAAAGCGTCCACCGGATACAGCGCCACGCTCGCAACATCGGCCGACACCACACCGGTTGGATCGCCAACGTATGCCGTGACCTTCGCCGCTCCCGTCGCCGGCGCCCCTTCCACCGTGACCGTCACTCCAGCCTCCGCGCTCGGCGAATGGGTCAGCCGCCGTGAATGTGACGGTCACCATGTTCGACGACTTCGGCAATCCTGCGGTGGGCGATACCGTCACCTTGCTGGCCAGCGCAGCCGGGCCGGTCATCAGCCCACCAACGGCCACGACGACGTCGGCTGGCGTCGCCACCTTTACTGTGCACGACACGAAAGCGCAGACGCTCACGCTTACAGCCAGCGAAGGTGCGTTTGATGTCCAGCTAAGCCAGCATCCATCCGTTGACTTCACCGCGGGCCCGGCATTCTCATCAACCTCGTCGCTCCGGGCCAACGCCAACTCAGTTCGGGTAGCAAGTGAGGCGGTCACGGTGACTGCAACATTCGCCGACCAGAACGGCAATCCGACACCCGGACAAACAGTCGCTCTTTCGGCTCAAGCAGGCACGCACGCCGTCATCTCGCCTGTTTCCACAGATGTCACCGATCCCAATGGACAAGTTGAGTTCACGGTCAGTGACGCGGTGGCGGAATCGCTCGTACTCACGGCCACTGACACCACGACGTCACCAACCGTGTCGCCTGCACCCTTCACGGTCTCTTTCACCGCACCAGATGCAGTCGGTTCGGTCACGCTTGGGTTCTCTCCCACCAGTTCAGAAGTGGCCGGGATGATCTGTACCTACCGTATTGGATTCATCACGTCTCCATCCGGAGCGCTGGCCGCTGGGGACACCATCACGGTCACCGCACCCTCTGGAACGGGGTGGCCTAGTGCCCTCGGGGCGTACTCGATTGATGCGAAATCGGGTGGATCGATTGCAGCCAGTTCGGTGGTCGTCAATGGTCCGGTGGTTGAACTCGTCATTGGCGCAGATGGCATTGGCAAAAACGATCAGGTCGCGCTCACGGTCAATGGCGTGAGAAACCCGCCGGTCGGGGGCACGGGCAACGAGCTCTCCGTTGCGACCTCGGTTGATGTCCGTCAACCCGCCTCTGCAACTTCCCTCTACTCGCTTTACGGACCCGGCTACGTGAAGGGTTACTGGTTGGTGGCCTCGGACGGCGGCATCTTTAACTTCGGCGGTGCCGCCTTTTTCGGATCGGCTGGATCAACTGCATTGAACCAGCCCGTTGTCGCCATGGCCCGCACCCCCGATGGCCAGGGCTACTGGTTGGTGGCCTCTGACGGCGGGGTCTTCGCCTTTGGTGACGCCCGGAACTTCGGTTCAATGGGCGGACAGGCTCTCAATAAACCAATCGTCTCGATGGCGTCCACGCCCGACGGCAACGGCTACTGGTTGGTGGCCTCTGACGGGGGGATCTTCGCCTTTGGTGACGCCGCCTTCAAAGGCTCGACCGGCGCCATCGACCTCAATAAACCAATCGTCTCGATGGCGTCCACGCCCGACGGCAACGGCTACTGGTTGGTGGCCTCGGACGGGGGGATCTTCGCCTTTGGTGACGCCGCCTTCTAAGGGTCGACCGGCGCCATCGACCTCAATAAACCAATCGTCTCGATGGCGTCCACGCCCGACGGCAACGGCTACTGGTTGGTGGCCTCGGACGGGGGGATCTTCGCCTTTGGTGACGCCGCCTTCAAAGGGTCGACCGGTCGCTATCGACCTCAACAAGCCCATCGTGGCCATGGCCTCTGATCCCAGCACCGGGGGCTACTGGTTGGTCGCAGCCGACGGCGGGATATTTAGCTTTGATGCTCCCTTCTTGGGATCGACCGGGAATCTCAACCTGACCCGCCCGATCGTCGGTGCCACGAGCTAGCCCTCGCAGAGAGCTGCACGGGTCACCGTGGCCCTCGGCTCGGCGCTCGAACGATCAAGCAAGGCGCGATAGCGCTCATCCCAAGACTCATAGCGCGAGCGGAGTTCAACACCGGGCCATTGACGCGGCAGCAGTTCCGGCGGCAGCAAAGGGTCGGCTTGCAGATGGCGAAGGACGGCCGCTGAAAGTACGAAGCCGGGAGCCAGATCATCCACCGAGAGGGGTCGCAGCATCTTGAGCTGCGACAAGAGATCTTGCGCCCGGAGCGACCAGGCCTCTAAGTCCCACAGCCGACTGGTCAGAGCCATGGCGTCGCTGGGCTGGGCCGTGAATACCTCCACGTCGTCGAGCAGCGAGGGACTCACGGTCAAGGCCAAGTTGTCAGGCCGTAGCCACGAACCCTCTCTGAGTTCGGCCAATCGTGCGAACCGAAGTGCGTCTCGACGCTCTCCTCGTACCTCTGCCGTACTGCCACTCTTTGTAATGACGACCAAGTGCCAGGACCCCGAATACGGCCGCGATCGGCCCATCCGGCTCGTGGTTTGGCGTGATTGGCGTTCCAAGAGATGCCCGGCGAGGCGATAACGACCAGATCCGTTCGTCGTCGCTTCGCCTGCTGCCACCATGCGACTGAGCGCCACTCGAGCCCGATTCTCGTTGATGCCGAAAAGCCCGCTCAGATAGACCAACTGGGCCACGGGGAGTTCAGGCGGATCCATGCCGAGAAGTGAGCTGGCTAAGACGGATCGGGCCGTGAACGGTGTATTACCGTCTTGCATCACCTGACTATATATTGTAATGTCCAACCCATGGCAACCACCATGGTGCCCGACATCTCGGCTCGTCCCGACGTGTTTCCGACCGACCGGCTGTTGAAAAACGGCATGTGCGGCCGAGAGCTCCGCGCTGATCTACGCAGGATCAACAATGCTCGCAACGCATTGTCGGTTGCCGTGTTGTGGGGAATGGTCATCGGCCTCGTGGCCCTCGCCGTATGGATCAACAGTCCCATTTCGTATCTCTTTGCCTTCATCTGCATGGGGCCGCTCTATGTTCGATTTGCCATTTTGATGCACGAAGCCGCTCACAAGCTCCTCTTTTCCAACAAGCGGCTTAACGACTGGGTCGGAACCTGGCTCATTGCCTATCCAGCCTTCACCCCAATCTCGCTCTACCGCCGCGTCCACTTTTCCCACCACAAAGAAGAGTTCGGACCCGACGAGCCCGACATGGCCTACTACGGCGGCTATCAGTGCGATCGCCGTACCTTTGACCCGGCGACTGGTGCGAGACGCCGTTGGAATCTCGGGCTGGAAGAACTTCGTACCGCTGCTCAAGTCGGTTCGTTCACCCGCCTCTCGCCGAGTCGGTCTGTCCATTCTCTCGGTGCAAGCACTTATGTGGGCCGTGAGTTGGGCCGCGACGGGAAGTGGTGGATCTATCCGCTCTTGTGGTGGCTGCCCTGGATGACACAGTGGCGAGTACTGAATCGGCTTCGCTCCATTGCCGAACACGGTGGCATGGAAAAGAGTCAGGATCGGCGGGCCACAACACACAATGTGCGCCAGTCCCTGCTTGGCTCGAGTTTGGCTGGTGCCCTACAACACTGGTTGGCATTTGGCTCACCATGTCGATATGGGGATTCCGTTCCGTAACCTCCCCCGGTTCCATGCTGAGTTGGAGCGGGCCGGTTATGTGACCGATGCAATTACCTACCCGAATTACAGGGCCTTGTGGAGGGCACTCTCGGCCGCACCGGCCCCCGAAGCCAGGGCCACGGGCGCCTAACCTCCATCGATTCGATCGTTCAGGTTCGATTGGCGCGCCACTGTGGCACGCCGAGTATCGAGAGGCGAAGCTGCTGCTCGGTGCGTGCAATGATGGCCCGCTCTTCGCTGGGATCTGCGTCCAGCAGTTCAGCCACCATGTGGACGATGGATTCGACCAATAGTCCGGCCAACATGCGACGGTCGGCGACATCCCATTCGTCCACGTTTGGAATCAACGTCATGTCGATGGTCAATTCGTCGATGATGAGCTGAATCTCGTGACGAATAGCCCGGCGGAGGACGCGAACCCCGCCGTAGCGTTCTCGAGCGATAAAACGGAAGTGCGGTCCCCGGTTGTGTACGTGGTTCATCACGACCGCGATCGATCGGGCGATCATGTGCTCGTCCAAGACGCGGTTGTCTCGAACTTCTCGCAACATTGTTCGAAGCGAACTGAAGGACTCTTCGACCAGGACAAGTCCAAGCTCGTCCATATCGTCAAAGTGTCGATAGAACGCCGTGGGCGAAAGTCCGGCCAACTTGGTGACCTGTCGAAGACTTATGGAATCGAAGGCATTGGTCGAGGTCAGCGCCAAGGCAGCTCGCAACAGGGCTTGGCGAGTGAGCGCTTTGGACTCGGCTCGAGTCGAGGGGGAAGCTGGCGTGTCGGTCATCGTGCGACGCACGCCTCCTTCCGTGTACAGATGTTTACGGGAGCTTTATGTAGCGTCGGACGCCACAACGTTCCAGCCTGGGCCACATTTCCGCAGATATCCAAGGCGTAGGGGAGTTGACAGAGACCCTTGGCGATGAAACAGTACACAGGTGTTAACTAAAGGTCAAACGGGACCACGCCTCCGTCCCGGTCGTTTGGCTCTTCGCAAGATCATCGATCTCGCTGACTCGGTCACGGCACCTCACGGGCTGGACCAGTACATCAGGATGGTGCGACCCACTTGGTCTTCGATCGACGTGCGAGCTCGCGTGGCTCGTGTTGTCCGCAACGGCGAAGGATCGGTCACGCTCACCGTCACCCCTAACGGGAACTGGAGCGGCTTCGTGGCCGGGCAGTACGCCGAGGTCACCGTTGAGATCGACGGTGTGCACCACACCCGCTGTTACTCCATGGCTTGTTCCGATCGAGCGGGACGCCGAACCATCGAGTTCACCGTCAAGGCGCAACCCGGTGGGATCGTCAGTAACTTCCTCAATCAACATGCCCGCCGCGGCATGCTGCTCATGCTGAGCCCGCCTCGAGGCGAGTTCACCCTGGCACCCTCGTTATCCGAAGGCCTCGTCTTCATCAGTGGAGGCAGCGGCATCACGCCCGTGCTTTCAATGTTGCGGTCTCTCTGCGACGCCGGTTGGGCCGGTTCCATAACGTTTCTTCACTACTCCACCACGACGGCCATGATGCCCTACTCAGAAGAGTTGTCTGCACTTGCTGCTCAGCACGCCAACGTCAATCTGGTGAGGGTGTTCACCGACCAACCCGGTCAGGGCGATCTTGATGGGTTTTTGAGTCATGCCCAGCTTGATCAGATTGCACCTGGGTGGGAAGAGGCCCTCATCTACGTCTGTGGGCCCGCTCCCCTCATGGCTTCAGCTCGCGCCATTGCCGAGTCTCGAGACTGTGCCGCACGCATGTTCACCGAAGCGTTCACCTTGACCGAGTTTGTGGCCGAAGCAGGATCTATCAGCGGTGCGCTTCATTTTTCGGGTTCGGGCATCACGGTCGACAACGACGGCCGTGGGATTCTCGAGCAAGCAGAATCGGCTGGGCTCAACCCGGTATTCGGTTGCCGAATGGGGATCTGTCACACCTGCACCAGGAAGCTCGACGCCGGAACGGTGCGAAATCATGTGAACGGCGAGGTCATTACCGGACAAGACGTAGAGATACGACTCTGCGTCAACGTTCCACTGGGAGATGTGAGCATTGATCTGTAACGCGTCACGACAGGCGACCCGTCGTGAGACCCCATTTTCTATTGGCATCGTTGGAGCATTGTGACGCTGGCCCTTGATCGAGTCGAAACCAATGTCTCTGCGTTTGAGAGCGTGACTGCACCGACCTTGGCCGATCCTCAACCAGAGCGACACATGGCTCGCCGATTTGGCCTGAGCGATTCGGACATGGATGAGATCGGCCGTCGTTTCGATGCCATCGCGGCGCGCGAGCGAGCCTCCTTTGGCCAAGAGGATGTCGACTATCTACAACGCGTCATGCGATGGCGCCGCGGACTGGCCACTGGGGGCAGGGCAGCCCTCTTTCTCGGCTTCCTCCCGCCCTTTTGGATTGCCGGTACCGCTTCGCTCGCACTGGCCAAGATTCTCGACAACATGGAGATCGGTCATAACGTGCTCCACGGGCAGTACGACTGGACCCGCGACCCTGCCCTGTCGAGCCAGAGCTTTGATTGGGATGCCTCGACGCCCGCACTCCAGTGGCAGCGCTCCCACAACTATCGCCATCACACCTGGACAAATGTCGTGGGCGAAGACCGAGACATCGGTTACGGCATTTTGCGAGTGAACGCTGATCAAGAGTGGTCGTGGGCCAGTCTGGGCAACCCGCTCTACGCCATCGGGCTCGCATTGGTCTTCGACTACGGGATCATGTTTCACGATGCTGAGTTCAGTCGGTATGTCGAAGGCGAACGAAGCTGGGACGAAGCGAGGCCTGAACTCATCGTTGCCTTGAAGAAGGCGGGTCGACAAGCCATCAAGGACTACGTGCTGTGGCCTGCGCTCACCGGACCACTTTTCTTTTCAACCCTGCTCGCTGATCTGGCGGCCAATGTCATTCGAAACGTTTGGTCGTTCGGCATCATCTTCTGCGGTCACTTTCCCGACGGGGTCGTGGAGTTCACCAAGCAAGAGTGCGAGAACGAAACCCGTGGCCACTGGTACTTTCGCCAGATGTTGGGATCAGCCAACATCCGCGGCGGACGCCTCTTTCACATCATGTCGGGCAACTTAAGTTTCCAGATCGAACACCACCTATTCCCCGACATCCCGGCCCGGCGCTACCAGCGCATCGCCCCTGAGATTGAGGCCATCTGTGCTGAGTTCGGACTGCCGTACAACACGGGGCGATTCTCGACCCAGCTCGGTAGCGTGGCGAGGAAGATCGGTCGTTTCGCGCTTCCGGGCGGACAAAAGTTCTCTCGAACCCGGCATGCCAAAGCCACCATTTGGGGTGGCCGACGCAAGGCTCAGTCAACGCCCAGGGCGTGACGAAGAACCGTCTGGACTTCCTCACGAGAGCGGCGTGAGATAGCAGCAGTCGTGATCAGATCCGAGGCGTGAAATGTGCCGGGGAACTGATGCAGTTCAACCGACACACCGGCCTGCAGCATGGCCAAGGCATACAAGATGCCCTCATCGCGCAACGGGTCAAACTCCGCCGTTGACACATAGGCCGGAGGCAGGCCGCGAAAATCAGTGGCTCGTGAAGGTGCCGCATAGGGCGACACCTCACCACCACTGTCGCCTAAATAGTGCTTCCAGCTTTGTACGGCCAGTGGGCGGTTCCACGTTGGTGTCTCTGTGAACTGCTGCATGGAGGGTGTTTCCAGGCGATCGTCCAGCTCTGGGATGCAGAGCAACTGAAAGCAGAGCGCTGGCCCACCAAGATCGCGAGCCATCAGGGCCACAGCCGCGGCCAATCCCCCACCAGCGCTGGTTCCAACCACGGCGATGCGATCGAGGTCGACACCCAACTCATCGGCGGCCGAGGCAAACCAACGCAACGCGGCAAAACAGTCATTGGGAGCGGCCGGGAACGGGTGCTCAGGCGCCAATCGATAGTCCACCGAGACCACGACGGCACCTGTGCCAAGTGCGGTCATGGCCGAGCCCACGTGCTCACTCTCTACATCGCCGATGACGAATCCACCGCCGTGGATCCAGAGCACACCAGGGCCTGGCACCGTTCGATCCTTCGGCCGATAGATCCGAACCGAAACTGGTGGATCGCCGTCGTGCCCGGGCACCGACCGATCCTCAATATCCAGCCCCTCGAGGCCTGGGACCTCGAAGTCGAAAGATGCGATCAGAGCAGCAAACTCGGCTCGGGCCCGAGGTGGATCCGCCAGATCGATCTTTGGCATCAGATCGACCACTGCCTCCAATTCAGGATCCACTGTTGCTCTCCTTGTTGTTAGAAGTGGTTCGCCGCGATGTCAATTATTTGGGCTGCATGCGGATTCCGGCGTCGATGCGAATCGACTCGGCATTCATGTAGCTGTTGGCGAGAAGTTCAACGGCCAGCGTGGCGAACTCGTCGGCACGCCCCAAGCGCTTCGGGAAGAGCACGTCAACCGCCAGCTTGGCCTTGAATGCCTCCGAGCCTTCGCCTTCGCCGTAAATGGGCGTATCGATGAGTCCAGGAAGAATCGTGTTGACCCTGATGCCCACGACGGAAAGGTCACGAGCGACCGGGAGCGTCATACCAACCACGCCACCCTTCGACGACGAGTACGCCGCCTGACCGATCTGTCCGTCTTCAGCGGCCACCGAAGCCGTGTTGACGATGGCTCCACGCTGACCGTCATCGTCGGGCTCGTTCCGGCTCATGGCGGTGGCGGCCAAACGAATGCAGTTGAACGTGCCAATCAGGTTGATCTCGATGATGCGTCGGTAGGCGTCAAGGTCGTGTGCGCTGGCATAGTCGCCGTCGCGGCCGATGGTGCGAGTGGCCCATCCGAGCCCAGCACAGTTGACCAGACTCTTGAGCGGTGCCATTTCTCCCGCGGCCTCGACCGCAGCAATCACGTTCTCTGGGCTAGTGACGTCGGTTTGCGCAAAGATGCCGCCAATCTCTTTGGCCAGCTCTGTGCCTTTTTCCTCTTGGAGGTCGGCCACAACGACTCGGACCCCACGCTCGGCCAGGAGCCGTGAGGTGGCGGCACCGAGCCCCGAAGCCCCGCCGGTGACGACTGCTGACGTTGCGTTGAGTTCCATCGGTGTATCGACTCGCTTTCCCAGGACTCTGGTCGCTGGATTGAAGGGCCCGCACAGAAGCGAGACCGTCAGATGTGCGAATAAGACCTTAGATCGAATGAGCGACACGGATCACGGGAGGTCCCGACAGGTTTGGATTGCGCACAATTACATCTGTGCTGGAGCCTCGATACCCAAGAGGCCCAGGCCCCGCGCCAAGATCTGCGCCGTGAGGTCACAGAGCAAAAGCCGAGAGCGACGTGTCTCGGGATCATCAACCAGCACTTTGCAACCCTCGTAGAACGACGTAAAGGTCTGGGCCAATTCGAAGAGGTAGGCACAGAGCTTCGACGGACTATAGGTATCCAGGGTGATGTAAAAGGCTTCGTTGAATCCAAGCAGTTGGAGGGCGAGCGCTCGCTCTTGGGGCGCCTCGAGGGTTGGCGGCGCGCCGGGCTCGGGCGGCTCCACGCCACCACGGCGAAAGATGGACCGGATGCGGGCGTGGGCGTACTGCAGGTATGGCCCCGTGTTCCCATCGGAGGCCAACATTCGCTCCCAATCAAAGACGTAGTCCCTCAGGCGCTCGGTTGAAAGGTCGGCATACTTCACGGCCCCGATGCCGACCATCTGGGCCACCTGTTGGCGCTGTAGCTCGTCCATCTCACTTTCGCGCTCGGCCAAGGCGGTGCTGGCACGCTCGACCGCTTCGTCTAAAAGCGACACGAGCTTCACAGCCTCGCCCTCGCGAGAACGCAGCACCTTGCGATCCGTGCCAAGCACATTGCCGAAAGCGACATGAATGGCCTGAGCTTTGGGTCCCAGCCACCCTGCCATCTCGCCGACGGCAAAACACATGGCCAGATGTTGGGTCTGTGGTGTTCCCACCACCACCAGGATTTTGTTGGCGCCTAAGCGCTCCACTCGGTCCTGGATGCCAGCCAAGTCAGTGGCGGCGTAGCCATAGCCGCCATCGGACTTGCGCACAATCAGTGGGAGAGGGTCACCTTCTCGATTGGTGAAGCCAGGTGGGAAGACGCACTGCGCGCCATCGTTTTCAACCAGCAGACCGATCTTGTCCAGAAACTCGACGACTTCGGGGAGCATGGGATTGTAGAAACTCTCTCCGACAATGTCCTCATCGACGAGCAGCACGTCGAGCTTGTTGTAGACCTCGTCAAAGTACGCCACGCTCTCATCGACCAGAATGCGCCAGAGCCGCAAAGTTTCAGCGTCCCCCGACTGCAGCGACACCACCCGGGCTCGGCTGCGTTCTTGGAAGTCCTCAGATGCTGTGAATGAGGCGCGGGCTTGCTGGTAAAAGCCGTTCAGATCCCCGACAGAAAGTTCGTGAGCCCCGACGTCTTCACCGAGATCCACCAAATGTTCGATGAGCATGCCGAAGGGAGTGCCCCAGTCGCCGACATGGTTCTCTCTGATGACCGTATGACCGGCGAAGGCGAGTATCCGACAGAGGGCGTCACCGATCACCGTGGTACGCAGGTGGCCGACATGCATTTCTTTGGCCACATTGGGTGAGGAGTAGTCGACCACCACCGTCTCGCTCACCGGACTTGGCGCCACACCAAGCCGTGCATCGGCCCGCACCTCACCGACCTGGGCCGCAATAAAATCAGTGGACAACGTGAGATTGAGAAAGCCTGGGCCACTTATTTCGACAGTCGAGCAGATGTCGTCCAGGCGGGCGACGGCTAGAACATCGGTGGCGATATCCCGAGGAGTGCGGCCGATCGCCTTGGCCAGGGCCAGCGCCCCGTTGGCCTGGTAGTCGGCTCGGTCGGACTCCCGCAACACTGGGTCTGCCCCGGGCTGGAGGGTGTCAAAGGCCTCCTGAAGGCGAGCCAGAAGGGCGCTTCGAGCATCGAGCATCCTCTATGTTCGCACTGTCTGGACAGGGCCAAGGACGCGCCCAAGTCGCGACCCGGCTCTGCTAGCGGGCCGGAGCCCCCATGGCCCCGTCGTCGAGTCCATAGTGACGATAGGGACCGAAGAATCCGTGCTCCAAGAGCCCGTAGCCCACGTTGTCGCCGTAGGTGAACCTCGCCACGTGATCGACGATTCCATAGCCAGCGAGTCCTTTGATCTCGTCCACATCGAGTATCAGGCCCTGGGTCACCGTTTCGGTTCCGTGATACATCCCATGGCGCCAGTCGGCGTCGATGCCGTAGCCGGTTCCAATCGAGACGTAGTTGGCCAAGAGCGGTTGGCACTCGATCTCAATGTCGACGTTGGGAAAACGGAGCACTGAGTGCGTGATGACACGCGTACCTGGATCAAGGATGTGTTCGTGCTCAGCTGGGCCGAGATCGTCGATCTCGCGATTGGGATCGGCCCACACGCGCTCGCTTTGCACCAATGGACGTTGGCCGTCGTCACGTTCGTGACAGATATAGAAGATGGCGTGATCGTCAAACTGCATCGGGAAGTAGTTCCACATGCCACCGAGAACTAACTCTCCCTGACGGATGCCGTCGTTTTCGGCTTCGCCTACCGGGCGGACGCCCCAACTGCGATCCCGATTGCCGCCGCTGGATTGGGCGTCAATAACTATTTCTTCGCCGTCGACCGAGAGCGTGCCGTGCCAGGTTCCGGTTTGGGCCAAACGCTGGGTATCGAAGACAACTTTTCCTTTCAACCGGACGTACTGGCGAGGCTCTTCTGTGGCTGGAGTGTGGCCATCCCAGATCACGTCCATCGCTACCGAGTGTTCGGTTGGCTCGACCACGAACCGAATCTTCTTCAGTGGTTCAATGATCTCAATCCGAAAGGGTCCAACCGAGATATCGCTTCGATCGACCAGGGGCTTAGAGGACCGGACGATGTACTGCTTATCGCCCTTTCGAACATCGATAAACGCGTCAACGACTCCGAGATTTGGATACATGCCGAGGCCAAATATGGCGAACCAATCACCCGTTCGCGAGTGCATATTGAAGTAGTAGCGATCGTAGAAGTTGCGATCGCTCGTGCCGGGATGGGCGATGAACTCGGCGGCCTGGTGGACGGGGAAATCATCCCAACTGGTGAGGCTCATGCGCGAACTAACTCCTGTTCATCCTGGGTGACAAGCGCAAGCGCCGCCACATCCACTGGGCATATTCGATCCGAACTCATTGCCGCCACTGCTGGGTCCATCTGATGTACCGGTAGTGGCAAAGACCGGGAGGAGCCGGATGGCACCGACGTGACCACTCGGGCACGTGGCGGGTGCATTGGCGTCGGCCATGGCGCGTCGCTCTTCAAAGACGGCGTCACAGCTCTTGCATCGAAACTCGTAGTAGGGCATTCGGTTACCTCCGGGCCGGAGCCTATAAGAGGTGCGAGACCCTAGGGCTGGGCGTAGGCGTAGATGCCAAACCCGTTGTACCAAGACGAGTCGGCGGGCAGGAACGGCCCGTTGATCGTCACTGCTAACTCTCCGTTGTAGCCATTACCCGAGTCGCCATCGATGGTGACCATGGCTCCATCAGGCCAGACCTGCGCCACGATGGCGGTATGCACCGACGACGAGGTTGACTGGGGACCAGTGCCATAAAGAACAGCGTCGCCCGGGACCGGGGTAGCGCTTGGTGGAAGTACGGCACCGTGATCGGCGGCCCAGTAGTAGATGTTCCCGGTGAAGGCGTAGGACGGGATCTCCCATCCCGCTTGCTGCCAGGCCCACGTGGCAAACAGTGCGCACCACTCTTCGCATGGCCCATAGGGGTTGCAGAAATACCCGGTGTCGGGGTCAGGCTGTATTTGTGATGCCGCGGCGGCGACGATGGCTCCCGAACCTGCAAATGTGCCGTTGGGGGGCGGATTGGAAAAGTTGTACGCCCACGAATCGGGCGAGATGAGCCAATAGCCATCGTCTTGGTAACCCGAGAGGATCCCAACAAACGGCACCGCAGGACCGTTATTTGGGGGCTGGCCGTAGTAGTGAAAGAACGCATCACCAAAGACCGTGATGCCGCCGTTGGCCAACGCAATGGTGTAACCACCACCGTCGGGCGTCATGATGATGCCGACTGCTTCAGCCGGGAGCACCACGTTGCCGAGCGACCCGAAATACTTGACGTCGCCGAAGCCAAAGAGGCCGCCCTCGGCCGTGAGGATGAAGTAGCCGCCGCCGTCGGGGGAGGCCACCATGGCGGTGGCCGGACCGTCAAGCGGTTGGCCGCCGCGCGAACCGTAGAAATGGGCGTCACCGAAGGTGAAGATCCCGCCGTCGGCCGCAACGAGCCAGTAGCCGCCGCCGTCGGGTGTCGCAGTCATGCCCACGATGGGCTCCGCTAACGGTTGTCCTCCCATCGACCCATAGAAGTGGGCGTCGCCAAAGGCAAAGACGCCACCATCGAGGGCGACCATCCAATAGCCCCGGTCATCGGGCGTATTGGTGATGCCAACGACTGGCCCTTGGAGCCGAAGCGCTCCGAGCGAGCCCTCAAACGGGGCATCGCCGAAGGCGTAGACGCCGCCGTCGGCCCCGGCCAGCCAGTAGCCGCTCCCAGAATGCGTCGCCGCCCCTCCCACTACGAGGGTATTGAGCGATTGGGGCATGGTTGGATTAATCAGGCTGGCATCGCCAAATCCGTCCATTCCCCCACCGGGGTAGATGCGAGGGTGCTCCAGGGTTCTGCTCAGGGTCCCAGCTGGATGAGGTGGCCCCGACGTTGTCGCCGCGCCCACACTCGTCGAAAGTGAGAGAACCCCTATTACCAGGGAGAACGCGGCGAGCGTTGAGAGATAGAGCGGCGCGCGTCATTCGTCCGTTGACGCTCGAGTGGGAAAACACTTCGACGATTCTGACAGAGAAGAACGGCCCATCGATAGACCTAAAACAGGTCAATGTTTCGTCAACCCGGGTTCGGCGGCAGAATGGACCCATGGCTACCGACTCCCCCCGCCCCACGTCTCATGGAACCCGTCCGAACAGCTTTGGAGCCCGTTCAACGCTTGCCGTGGGCGGGCAGTCGTACGAGATACATCGCATCAACGCGGAGGCATTGACCTCTGGTCATGACGTGGCACGTTTGCCCTACTCCATCAAGGTCCTGCTTGAGAACCTCTTGCGGCATGAAGATGGCGCCCATGTCTCCGCTGACGACATCGCGGCGGTAGCGGGCTGGGGACGATCCCCCGAGCGCCATGGGGCGGCCGGGGGCGACGCCAAGGAGATCGCACTCACGCCCGAACGGGTGCTGATGCAAGATTTCACCGGTGTTCCCGCCGTGGTCGACCTTGCGGCCATGCGTGACGCTCTGGCCAAGCTTGGTGGCAATGCGGCACAGGTCAATCCGCTGGTGCCGGTCGAGCTCGTCATCGATCACTCCGTCATCGCCGAGCGATCCGGGACACCATCGGCCTACGGCCAAAACGTCGAGATCGAGTACGACCGCAACATCGAGCGCTACCAACTTCTGCGGTGGGCGCAAGGCGCCTTCGACGGCTTCCGGGTTGTCCCACCAGGTACCGGAATCTGTCATCAGGTCAACCTCGAATACCTGTCGCGCGTCGTGTTCGCCACCACAGACGGTCAAGCCTTCTGTGACACCCTGGTGGGCACTGACTCTCACACCACCATGGTGAACGGCCTCGGCGTCTTGGGCTGGGGCGTTGGGGGCATCGAAGCGGAAGCCGCCATGCTGGGCCAGCCGCTCTCAATGCTGCTTCCTCCGGTTGTTGGCCTTCGTCTCTCGGGTGAACTCAATGAGGGCACGACAGCAACCGACGTGGTATTGACCGTGACTGAGCTTCTTCGTCGCCACGGCGTCGTCGGCAAATTCGTGGAGTGTTACGGACCTGGTGTGGCCTCGCTTCCGCTTGAGAACCGAGCCACGATCGGGAACATGACCCCCGAGTACGGGGCCACCTGCACCATCTTCCCCATCGATGGCGTGACCATCGACTACTTGCGCTTCACCGGACGCGACGAAGAGCACTTGGCCTTGGTTGAGGCCTACGCCAAAGAGCAGGGGATGTGGCACGAGCCCGGCGGTGATGAGCCGATCTTCTCAGAGACGCTCTCACTCGATCTGTCGACCGTGGTGCCGTCACTCGCCGGTCCGGCTCGACCCCAGGATCGGGTCAGCCTTCCGGCCGCTGGGTCAGCCTTTCGCACCGCTCTCGACCGAGCACCTCGCCACGCCGCGTCAGGGTCGGCCGCCGCTCCTGACCACGCCACGCAGGACGGCGATGTAGTGGTGGCCGCCATCACCAGTTGCACCAATACCTCGAACCCCCAGGTCATGGTGGCGGCCGGACTTTTGGCCAAAAAGGCGGTGGAGCGAGGTTTGACCTCAAAGCCCTGGGTGAAAACCTCCCTGGCTCCTGGATCTCGGGTCGTCATGGACTACCTGGAGAAGGCCAACCTCAATGGACCGCTCGATGCCTTGGGCTTCTATCTGGTCGGCTTCGGCTGCACCACCTGCATTGGAAACTCTGGACCGCTGCTCGACGGGATCACCGACCAAGTGAAAGATCACGAGCTGAGCGTGGTGTCGGTGCTTTCGGGTAACCGGAACTTTGAAGGGCGCATTCACCCCGACGTGCGCATGAACTACCTCACCTCCCCCCCCTGGTGGTGGCCTTCGCCCTGGCTGGGACCGTCGACATCGATCTCACGACCGAACCCTTGGGCCATGACCCAGAGGGAAATCCCGTCTACCTGGCTGATCTCTGGCCCAGCGTGCAAGAGGTCAACGACACCATTCGGGCCTGCCTCACCTCGGAGATGTTCCGAACTCGTTACGCCTCGGTCTTTGAGGGCGACGAGCTTTGGAAGGGCGTCTCGATCGCCGAGGGCGAGACCTTCGCCTGGGCCGACGATTCGACCTACGTCAAGAACCCTCCGTACTTCGAAGGCATGACCATGACACCAAGCGACGTGACCGACATCACGGGCGCTCGGGTGTTGGCCGTCCTTGGCGACAGTGTCACCACAGACCACATCTCACCGGCCGGCAACATCGGCGCCGGGACGCCAGCCGCCATCTACTTGGACGAGCACGGTGTGCGCCCCACGACTTCAACTCCTATGGGGCCCGTCGCGGTAACCACGAGGTCATGATGCGCGGCACCTTCGCCAACATTCGCCTGCGCAATCGGCTGGCCCCAGGAACCGAAGGCGGCGTCACGCTCCACCTACCCGACGGCACCGAGATGTCGATCTTTGAAGCGTCGATGGCCTACGCCGAAGCGGGCGTACCGCTCGTCGTACTGGCCGGAAAAGAGTACGGCTCAGGTTCGAGTCGAGACTGGGCCGCCAAAGGTGCGGCCCTCCTCGGCATACGTGCCGTCATCGCCGAAAGCTACGAGCGTATCCATCGCTCCAACTTGGTCGGCATGGGCGTCCTACCCCTTCAATACGCCGATGGGGAGACAGCCGAGTCGCTCGGTTTGAATGGTCATGAGATCTTCTCGGTCGCCGGCATCGAAGCGTTGAATGAGGGCGAACTCCCGAAGTCTTTGGTCGTTCGGGCCGAAGGCGAGAGCGGGCAGGTCACAGAGTTCACGCGCGGGTCAGGATCGATACACCCATGGAGGCCGAGTACTACCGCCACGGTGGCATCCTGCGCTATGTGCTTGCGCCAGCTGGCGGGCTAGGACGCTAGCGCGACAAGGCCACAAAACGATCGAGGATGCCCGCACCTTTGAGCGCGATCTCGGCCACATCGGGTGCTCGCAGCAAGACCTCGGGCGGCAGATGAGGCCGCCAATGGGCGGCCAATGCACCTGTCAGCTCAACATGGAACTGCAGCCCGTAGGCCGCGATCGCCCACCCGAAAGGCCTGATGAGGGTAGGCGTCGTTTGAGGCCAGGAGGACGCCTCCTGTCGGGAAGATCAAAGGTGTCTCCGTGCCAGTGCATGCACGGGACTTCGAACCCGGCGGGATGGAGGACCGGGTCACGTCGACCATCAGCGGTCAGCACCACCTGCCCTGGGCCGATCTCCTCACCGTTCCCCGTCATGACCTCGGCGCCCAGAGCAGCCGCCAGCTGTTGTGCCCCCAAACAGACGCCGAGCACGGCGCAACCATCGGTTACTGCGGCTTGAAGTAACTCACGTTCAGGAATCAGCCAATCAAACATGTCAATGTCGTGCACGCCCATCGGGCCACCCATCACCACCAGCCCACCAACGTCGTCGAGCGCCGAGGTGGGAGGAACGGCTTGGCCGAGATCAGCCCTGACGATGTGGGCTTGATGACCAGCTCGCGCCAACGCTTCAGTGATGGCACCCGGACCTTCGTAAGCCACATGCTGGATGATCAGCCAGTCACTCATCGCTCTACATTCTCGTGCTTGGTGCGAGGCAACAAATTTTAGAGCGTGGGGAAACGGAGAAAGGCCTCGGCCAACGATCCAGGGGGCAGACCCGACTCGGCCGCGACCGCTTCCGCACCTTGTCGCAACCGATCCGGCATGTCTGAGCCTTCGGCGATCTGACTGCGGTGACTGAGCAGCGCTCGGATCTTTCGATCAAAGACCGACGTGGTTTCGACCACCACATTGCTGTCCCCTGCGGTCATCAGCCACAGCTCGGCCACCGTGTGCGGCTCCAAGCC
Organism: uncultured Acidimicrobiaceae bacterium; assembly: GCA_963803215.1. Taxonomy (GTDB): domain Bacteria; phylum Actinomycetota; class Acidimicrobiia; order Acidimicrobiales; family RAAP-2; genus CAWDLP01. Next base: position 166,467 of record CAWDLP010000014.1, on the reverse strand, counting down.
CTCGTCCGCCAGAAGTTCGGGGATGAGCAAACGGATTGCGGGCATCGGGATAGACGGCGTCAATGGCGGCTTCACCGGTGGCCAAGTGGTCCGGATGGCTGGCGTACATGCGATCGAGTACTCGCACTGGGATTGGCCGTCAAGACCCGTTGCGGGGCGGCGCTGGCGAATGACTCGACTGATGTCGCGTCGAAGCTCTAATGAGGCGGTAACCCGTCCATCGGGGTAGCCCGAGAAAATCGATTTCGGTCACGCCAACCTCGGCGGCGGCGGCCCGCTGCTCGGCTTGGCGCAGCGCGGCCATGTCGGACCTCGAGCATCGACCGGTCCGATCCCCCGGCTTCGCCACTCGTGACGATGCAGTAGGTGACGCTACTCCGGCCTCAGTGAAATGCCGCCACAGTTCCGGCGGCACCGAAATCAACATCGTCAGGATGTGCGGTCATCGACGAGGACCTGCGTCACACCGTCGTCGGGGGACCAGATCTCTCGAGTCTCGAGAGGGCTCAGAGCACGCCCTCGCTGGCTTGGGGCTCCCATGCGGCCAGGTCGGCCAAACGAGGATCGTTGGAGAACATCTCGACGATGGGCATCCGAATACCAATGCGGCGTTGGATGACTTCCACTTCGACCGCCTGATTGTAGAGAGTCAGGCTGACGGCCACACCAGCTTTTCCTGCTCGAGCCGTGCGACCCGAGCGATGGAGATAGGCCTTGTGATCTTCCGGCGGGTCGTAGTGGATGACGACATCAACGCCTTCAATGTGGAGCCCTCGGGCTGCGACATCGGTGGCCACCAGTACGGGCAGCTTGTCGCCTGAGAAGTCAGCCAAGGCGCGCTCTCGATTGGATTGACGAAGATCGCCGTGAATAGCGGCGGCGCGCACGCCTTCTTTTTCAAGCTGTTCGACCAGTCGATCGGCGCCGCGCTTGGTGCGGACAAAGATGAGCGACTTCTCTTGCGCCCGGCAGATGGCGGCCGCAACCTTGACCTTGTCCATCTGATGCACTTGGAGAAACCGATGCTCCATGGCCGAGACGGTCTGGCTGTCCGAGGCCACCTCATGGTGGACGGGGTCGGTGAGATAGCGAGTGATCAGTCGATCAACAGCACCGTCCAACGTGGCCGAGAACAAAAGCGTCTGATGCTCGCTCTCCAAGCGGCGCAGCACCCACTCGACCTGCGGCATGAAGCCCATGTCGGCCATACGGTCCGCTTCGTCCAGCACCAATGTCTCGAGACCGGCCACGGATAGTTCGCCCCGGTCACCCAGGTCGATGAGGCGACCGGGCGTGGCGATGATGACGTCGACGCCTTTGCGCAGCAGATTGACTTGGCGATCGATGTCCGCACCGCCATAGACGGCGGCAATGCGAACGCCGATGGCATCAGCCAGAGGGGCCAGGACGTCGTAGACCTGTACGGCCAGCTCGCGGGTCGGCAACAACACCAGCGCCTTGGGCCAAGCCGGGCTGCCACCAGAGCGAACCTCTCCAGAAGATGTCAGCGACTCGGCCGTGCGCTGCAAAAGGGGAAGGCCGAAGGCCAATGTCTTGCCTGACCCGGTCTTCGCTTTGCCACAGACGTCACGACCAGCCAAGGCGTCGGCAATGGTGAGGGCTTGAATCGGGAATGCGGTTGTAATGCCCTGATCAGCCAACGCTTTGGTCAGCGGCTCCGCCACCTTGAGTGACGCAAATGTGCGGGCGGTGGCGTACTGGTCTGGCGCGGCCGGGGTAGCACTGGGCTCCCCATCAGAACCGGCCTCAGGGCCGGTCAGGGTTTCGGTGGTCATATCCTGCTCTCTCGTGAACCGGCGGGGCCCGACGCCGTCAGAAGAAAGAGGATGAGCCCCGACGAGAGGCCGAAGGCCTGACGTCGCAACCCCAATTTACCAGGTCAATCCTGTTCTCAGACGTACCCAAGGCCTGAAGATCGCTGTGGTGCCGACCTTCTCCGTGTCCAACTGATTAGAAGCCACGCCACCGTGACAGGCCAAAGCAGGCTGTGACATGGTTGAAGAAGCGGTCATTCATGGCCCGACACGACAAGCATCGAGACTGAGGAGAGGCCCCATGGCGAGGTTGGAAACAGGAGACCGTGCGCCGGCATTCACACTGCCGGACCAAGACGGTACGTCAGTTGCGTTGACCTCATTTAAGGGTCAGTCCGTCATCGTCTACTTCTACCCCGCTGATGACACCCCGGGCTGCACCAAAGAGGCCTGCCAGTTCAACGACAATCTCAAAGCTTTTGAGAAGTCCAACGTCGCCGTTCTCGGCATCTCGCCCGACGGTGCAGAAAAGCACACCAAGTTCCGAACCAAGTACAAGCTCAAGTTCCCGCTTCTTACCGACTCATCTCACGCCGTCATGGAAAAGTACGGCGCCTGGGGCGAGAAGATGATGTACGGAAAGAAGAAGGTCGGCACCATCCGCTCGACCTTCCTCATCGGACCCGACGGGAAGATCAAGCGAGCTTGGTACAACGTGCGCGCCGACGGCCACGCCGCCAAAGTTCTCGAGGAGCTGGCCGAAGGCTGACCAGCCCGCGTCTCGTCAGGCGCCTTAGAGCTTGACCAAGCACCTTGCCGGTGTTGCCACCGGTGAAGAGCAGATTGAGGGCGTCGGGGCAGCTCTCGAGGCCGTCCACCACGTGTTCCAGCGAATGGATGGAGCCCTCGCCCAACCAGCCGGCTATGGCCATCTGCGCTTCGGCAAAACGGTCCGCGTAGTCAAGAATGATGAACCCCTCCATACGGCCGCGCTTGATGATCAGGTTGGTGTAGTTGGCCGGACCGGTGGCCTGTTGCTCGTCGTTGTAGCCCGCAATGGCGCCACAGAGAACAACTCGTCCCCGCATGGCCAGTCGAGCCAGGCAGTCGTTGAGGATCTCCCCACCGACGTTGTCGAAGTAGAGATCGATGCCTTTGGGACAGGTCTCACGCAGTCGGGCCGGCACCGACTCAGTCTTGTAGTTGATGGCATGGTCAAACCCAAGCTCGTCGACAATCCAGCGACACTTCTCGTCCGTGCCGGCCAATCCCACGACTGTGCCCGCACCTTTGAGCTTGGCGATCTGGCCCACGGTTGATCCGGTGGCGCCCGCCGCGCCCGACACCACCACGGTGTCGCCCTCTTTCAGTCCACCGACGTCCAGCAGCCCAAAGTATGCCGTCATGCCGGTCACCCCGAACAGATTGAGCGCAAGGGTGGCGGGAATGCCTTCGGGAATCTTTTGGAAGCCATCTTGGCCAGAAGCGATCGTGGCGAACTCCTGCCAACCCATGAGCCCGAAGACAAGGTCGCCCTCGCTGTAGGCGTCGGTACGCGATGCGATCACCTCACCGATGCCTGCACCCCGAATGACTTCGCCCAACCCAATGGGGGGCAGATAGCCCGGAGCGTCGTTCATCCACGTGCGAATGGTTGGATCCATCGAGAGATATCGCACGGCGATCAACGCCTCACCGTCACCGGGATCAGGCGATCGCCGCCTCTTCGAGACGAACGGTCTCGTCATTACAGATGCCCAAAGGGCGATTGGCCAGGACCAGCTGGCGGTTGGTGCGGCTCATCGAGCTCGTGCTCCTTCAAGTGCGAACGGTGCATCACGTGATCCACCTGGGGCTGGAACGGTCTAGCCCGCCGTCGGAGGTGTTGCGATGCCAACCACGGACAGTGTGCTCCCGGGCGGCAAGCTGCCTTGGTAGACGGCGTCGCCGAAGGAGAAGATCCCGCCATCGGCTGCGACCAGCCAGTAGCCAGACCCGACGCAGTGCGATCTATCCCGACAATGGGCTGATTGAGCGTCAGGTTGCCCGTGGAGCCGAAGAACTGGCATCGCCGAAGGAGAACACTCCCGCCGTCGGTGGCGACGAACTGGTAGCCCAAGCCATCGGCCGTGACCTCCATGCCCACGATCGGCTTGTTGAGGGGCATGCCGCCCATGGAGCCATAGAACGGGGCGTCGCCGAAGCTGAAGATTCCGCCGTCGGCTGCGACCAGGTAGTAACCACCGCCGCCCGGCATGGCCGCCATGCCCACGATGGGCTGATTGAGAGGCTGGCCCCCCATCGACCCGTAGAACTTGGCGTCGCCATAGGCGAAGACGCCGCCGTCGGAGGCCACGAACCAGTAGCCCTTGCCATCAGGCGTGGCCGCCATGCCAACGATGGGCTTGTTGAGCGTGATATTGCCGGTCGAGCCGTAGAAGGTGGCATCGCCAAAGGCGAACACCCCACCGTCTCCGCCGACCATCCAGTAACCCGCGCCGTCAGGTGTGATCGCCATACCGATGATGGGCGCATTGAGGGGGCGCTTGTCAGCGTGCCCAGGTAGTTGAGGTAGGAGTCGTTCCCGAAGCCGTTCAGGTCTCCGTCGCCGCCGTAGACGTAGTAGCCCTTCCCCGGCGTTGTGGGCACGATGTTGTAGGCCACAGTTCCTTGAATGTCCGAAAGCCGCTCGGTCGCCACGCAAAGGAACTGCAGCGCCGCCGTCTTCACCGCGCTGCCCGAGCCAAAGGTCAGCTGATCGACTTGAACGTCGGCCTCTAGCGGGTTGGTGCATGTCGTCACCACACCTTGACCTGAAGGCGGAAATGGTTGCCCCACCAGCTGTGGTGTAGGTGTTGCCCGCCGCGAGCGAGCCGCTTGGGATTGTGATGGAGATCTGGCCGACGGTCCGTCATGCCGTTGCTTACCACGAGTGTGAGGTTTGAGGGTCCAATACTCGTCGTGGCGACCGTCCTCATAGGTATTGAATGTCGAACCCTGATCTTCGGCTGACACATCGATGACGGCCTTTGTCAGCGGCGCCAGACTGTGAGCAACTGGGCGCGGGGCCGGCGACCGACGCCGGTGCTTGGTGGATGCACTGGCCAAAGTTGGCACGGCGATCAACGCAGCCAAGAACGGAGGCTGGAACGAGAAGCGAGGCCGCTATGGCAACGATCATCCGTTTCCGCATGTTTCGAACCTATCAGCGCGCTGCTCGGTTGCACTGGAGACTTGAGCGGTCCTTCCTCCGTGCGCCCTGGGCCCAAAATGCCGAGGTCAGACGTCCCTTCTTGCCTCACTTCTGAGGTGACCGTCGATGGTCAACCTCCTACTTTTGGTGGAGCGGACACCACCAACTCGTGCGCCCACCAACCTGTGCGGTGACCAGTGCGGCACCGTCTTTCGGGCAACGACCCCCCGGGTGACGCTCGTCCATGAGATTGCCCATGTGCGAACCTCCCCTGGTGCCCAGCTGGCGCAGCGTGGCCCGCAGGTGGCGATGGAGCGCTTTGAGTTCAGTGTCCGAAAGTGCATCTCGTCGTTCGGGCGACAGCCCGGCCCGCCACAAGGACTCGTCAGCGAGAAGATTCCCGACGCCGGCCAACCGATGTTGATCGAGGAGGCGAGCCTTCAATGGGGCGACCTTGCCTCTCGATGGCGTCGTTCCGAGGCTGAGAGCTGCCGTAGTTGGGCCACCGTGACGGTCAGGGCGTCGGGACCGAGCGACGACTCGTCCGGTGAGAGTTCGACTGAGCCGAACCGACGCGGATCGTGAACCAAAAGCTCGGATCCGTCGTCGAAGCCCAGCTCGAATCGCACCCATTTGGCGTCGAATCGCCCGGGACCGTAGACCAGCCGATCCAGGGCTTCGTGGCCATCGACCACTAACCCACCGGTCATCCCAAATCGAAGGCCGAGCGTCGGGCCGTCTGAATCAAGCAGGAGGAGTTTTCCAATGCGGCGGGCCTGGATAACGCGCTGCCCGACCAGCGCGGACTTGAGCAATCGGGGCGTGGTGGCACCTCGGCAGTACCGGCCGTCAGTCACCTTGGCCGACCTGATGGTTCGACCCAGTGCTCGCTCGGCGGTTTGGCGATAGAGCTCGACTTCAAGGATCTCAGGCATTCAAGGGGAAGGTAGCGGATCTCGATAAGGTGCAGCCCGTGCCACCCGAAAAGCCCCATTGGGCTGACCTCTTTAAAGAAGTTGTGACCTCAGGTCTTTGCACTGGCTGCTCAGCATGTGTGGTCGCTTGTCCCTACGACGTCTTGGAGTACGACGACACCGGCGGGCGATATAAACCGTTCCATGTGGCCGAGCAAGGAGGTCTCGACAACTGCACCCACGGTGAGAAAGGGTGCACCCTTTGCACCCGGGCGTGCCCTCGGTTTCGCACCTGGGAAACCGAGATCGACCAGCACCTCTTTGGGCGCGAGCGAACCGAAGACGAGGTGTCAGGCGTTGCCGTCGACATGGTGTTGGCCCGCGCCACCGATCCCGATGTGCACGCCACAGGTCAAGACGGCGGCTTTGTCTCGGCCCTCCTGATCTTCGCCCTCGAGAACGACATCATCGATGCCGCTTTGGTCTCGGCCCTCGAAGGAGATGGCTCAACCTGGAAGGCGATTCCGGCCGTGGCTCGTGATCGCCAAGAGGTGCTCAATACCGCGGGCTCGCGCTACACCTACTCGGCCAATCCCATGGCCTACCCCCAGGCCATCGAAGGCGGCGCCGAACGCATTGCGCTGGTCGGGATGGGTTGCCAGGCTTCAGCGCCGCCGGTCATGGCGGCGCGCAAGGCCGGCAAGATCGCCCGACGCTTTGCTCTTTCAATCGGCCTCTTGTGCTCCAAAACTTTCGACGACGCCATATTCCCCGAACTGTTCGAAGCCCAGTACGGACTGGCCCGGGCCGACATTGCCAAGATGAACATCAAAGGGGTCTTCCAGATCTGGATGCGGGACGGCTCCTACCATGAGGTCCCGTTGAAAGAGGCCCACGCCTACACCCGCGAAGGTTGCAAATCATGTCCCGACTTCGCCGCCGAGCACGCTGACATTTCGACCGGGGGCATTGGCGCTTTCAACGATTGGACCCTCACCATCATTCGCACCGAGCGAGGCCGCGAACTCTTCCATGCCATGGTGGCGGCCGATGCGGTCGAGATCAGACCGGTTGACGACGATCCGGGTGCGGTGGCCCTGCTTCGCCGACTCAGCAAGGTCAGCCGCAAACGGTGGCCAGCCACGGCCGTCCCCATGCCGGGGCGCCTCCCCGCCGCCACTCCTTAAGCCACGTGGACGACGCACGCTCATGAGCGAGATGCCAACGACTGCTCCGGCCCACGATGCCTTCGCTGCCCTCTTGGGCATCGAGGTCACGCGGATCGCTGACGGACACACAGTGGCCACCCTCTTGACCACCAACGTCCACACCAATCCACACGGCACGGTCCATGGCGCCGTCTTCTACGCCGTGGCCGGTGCTGCGGTGGCGGCCGCCGCCAACGATGCACGGCGTTCCGGCATCATTTCGTCCGTCCTGGTCGAGTATCTGCAACCGGCTCACCCCGGCGACGTCCTTCGTGCTGAGGTCCGCGACGAAGTGAAGACCGCACGTGAGGACATCTTTACGGGTCAACTCACCCGGGTCAGTGACGGGGAGATTTTGGCCTGGGTCCGTGCTCGCGGCACTCGTCGAGAGCGCGCCTAAGACCCGTTCAGCGCTTAGGCGACGGCGTCTCGGGCCAACGGCACCGGGCGAGCGAGACTCCAGCTGAACGTTTCGGGAAACTGATCGAGCGAATCGTGCGTACGACGAGGTCTTCCACCGTCGGTCCCACCCGGTCGGCCACGGCTTGCAGTTGGTCGCCGTCAAAGCCCCACAGCTGCGACCGCGTTGCCGCCCGAGGATCTCGACGAAGATCTGGCTCGGGCATGCCACCGAAGACGTGGCGCAGGACCTGCGCGATGCACGGGAGCGGCCCCTTCCAAGTGGGGGTAGTCAGCCCCCCACATGAATCGGTCGACCCCGATCTCCTCGCGCATCTCGGCCTCTTCTCGTTTCATCAGCGAACCGCCGAGGAAGACGTGACGATCGAAGTAGTCCGGGGCCGCATGGCGAGATACGAACGAATCGGGCGCGCCGCCGTGGGTGTCGAAGAAGGACTCCATGTCCCGGATGAGCGATGGCAACCACTGCACGCCGTTCTCGGTCACGACCACTTGTAGGTTGGGGTGTCGGTCGAAGACGCCGCCGAACATCATGAACCAGAGGGGCCGCCGGTGAAGACGAACACCTCGTAAAGGCCCGAGGAAACCGCCACGAATCGGGTCGTAGAGCTGCTTGCCGTCGGTCGCCATGCCCGACGCTCCGGTGTGCAGATTGATCACCATCTGGTGCTCTTCGCAGGCGGTCCAAAACGGTTCGTAGTAGTCGTCGGAGTAGCCCGGCAGCCCTGACGTGACCGTCATGGCCGGCAACATCACGCCGCCGAAAAGCCCGACTCCCTGGCCCACGCCACCTCTTCTATGGCGCGGTCCATGTCGTGGAAGTCGATGGGAATGCACTCCGGCCCGACGCCCTGGTGCTGCGTTACAGAACTCGGCCAACCATCGGTTGTAGGCGCGAATTGCGGGCCAGACTGGTTCAAGATTCTTGGAGGAATGGCCCCCGGCGTACATGGCCGGGCGAAATGCCACCGGTCAGGACGGGACCGGGGAATGTCGACCTCAGCGTGCACGCCCTGATCTTCTAAGCCCGAGCCAGGCGACGCCCGTCGCCGTCGCCTGCGATCACCCAGTCGACGGAGTACTGCGTCCAGCCACGGTCGCCGCTGCCGTGTCCACCCCCATGCCGGCCAAGCGGCGAGTGGCCACGGCCCGTACCGGATCGGACTCGTCGACGACGCCGGGATCCACGCCGCCGAACATGGAGATGGCCAAGCGACGAGAGGTCCCCGTAGGCGGCCACCGCCTCGCGAAAGGCCGGATCGACATACGACAGGTAGTGCTCCAGGTCGTCGGGTGCGGCATGGGCGTCGGCCGACACCACCACGTAGGAACGGCAGCCTCCGTGAGCGAATCGCTCCCCCTGCCATCTCGACTCCACGATTCACCCCGCGTTGCGTGGCCACCCGCCAGACGGCCCGCGCGGTCTTGGTGGCCGTCAATCAGTTGGCAGCCGCCGCCTGCCGGCGAATCGCCCGAACATGGTCGAGTCACCAATGGACATGCCGCTGGCATAACCCAGCCCACACACCCCGGCTGTTGTTCGCCCGGCGGCATAGAGCCCGGGAATGACGGCCCCGCCACGTCCAACACCTCAGAATCGACGGGGTCTCAAGTCCACCCAGCGTGAAGGGCGCGTACGGCGCGGTAGCAATGCGCAGATCGAAGGCGCCGAGCGGCGGGACAAGTGGTCGCACCCATGCATCGCCCTTGTGGAAGATGGGGTCGTGGCCCTGTCTCGGCGTGGTGGTTATAGAGGTCAACAGTGGCCTGCAGGGCGCCGGTCGGCAGCCCAATCTCGGACTCCAACTCGGCGGTGGTTTCACACACCCACGAGGCCGCAAGTCCCATCCAGTTGACCTCGTAGGTGGCCTCGTCGACCACCAGGTAGATCTCGCCGTCTTGGCCGTAGAGGGCGGACTGGCCGATGCGCCCCATGTAGGTGTCCTCGTTGATGAACCGCTGTCCCTGGCCATTGACCAAGATGCCGTGGATCAGGTTGCGCGGTGGGCTGAACGGTAGCGACACATCGCCGGAGTACATGTTGCGCACCGAGGCCCCGAGAGCCTGCGCCATGCGGATGCCACGACCGTCGTCACCCTCGGTGCCAACTTTGAAGTTGCCCCGCACAAGGGGCGGGGCGTGGCGGCGCAACATCTCGTCGTTGAACACGAAGCCACCCGCCGTCAGCACCACGCCGCGGCGGGCCCGGTAGCGCCAACGTCTGGCCAAACCGCTGGGCCAGGACGCCCACCACCGATCCGTCGTCGTCCACCACCAAACGTTCGGCTTTGGTGTCCCAGTGTGGTTTCGCACCCGCTCCTTCGGCCGCCGCCGCCAGGTGTTGCATGAGCAACCACCCCGTCGCCCGTTTGGTCTTGGCCAGATGTCCTCTCGGCGCCGGTTTGGCCACGCGGTCGAAGGGATAGGCGTCTTCACCGCCCGAGTAGACCAAACCCTCAGTGCCGTTTGGCGCCATTGAGGTGTCGGCACAGAAGGTCGGATCGAACGGAACCCCGCGAGCGACCAGCCAGTCAAAGTGATCGAGGCTGGTCTCGCAGTAGCGCGGCAATCTTGTCTTCGTTACCTCCGGGCCCACAGGCCGCCACCATGAACTTGTACATCTCATCAAGGTCGTCGTCGAAACCGCACGCCTTTTGGATGGCCGTTCCTCCGCCCAGATAGACGATGCCTTCAGCCAGCGCCGCCGCGCCGCCTGCGCCACCCGTCCGCTCCAGCACAACGACGTCGGCACCGGCTTCGGCCGCGGTGAACGCAGTGGTCGAGCCGGCCGCACCAAAACCGGTGACCACCACGTCGGCTTCCACGTCCCATGCGGCGATCTCGCTCTGCGCCACAGGCTCAGCCGAGTCGGTCCTTCCGTCATTTTCCGGTTTCGTCATCACTTCCCCTTCCGGGCGGCATCATGCCGCAACGAGGGCCGAGGGAACAGTCCATGGGGGGTCTGGTCGCCCAAGGCCTGGTCAGGCCGAGAGGGCGCGAGCTCTGGCAAAGACGGCGTCGAACATCTCTTGGGTGAGCTTGCCGGTAAAGGTGTTCTGTTGGCTCGGGTGGTAGGAGGACAAAAGGGTCCGCCCGTCGTCCAGGTGGTACTCCCCGAGATGCGAGAAGGGGGGACGAGGTCGAATCCCGAGCTGGGCGGCCATGACGTCGTGGGCAAACTTCCCTAATACGACAAACACCCGTGCCTCCTTGAGCTGGGCCAACTCGCGATCGAGAAAGGGACGACAGTGGTCGCGTTCTTGGTGCGTGGGTTTGTTGGCCGGCGGAGCGCAGCGCACCGCAGCCGTCACAAAAGCCCCGCTCAAGACGAGCCCATCGTCCACGCTCGTACTGGTGGGTTGATTGGCGTATCCGGCCCGGTAAAGAGCAGCAAAAAGCCAGTCGCCAGACCGATCGCCCGTGAACACTCGGCCGGTTCGATTGGCTCCGTGGGCGGCCGGCGCCAGGCCAACGATGACGAGTCGAGCGCTCGAATCGCCGAACCCGGCCACCGGTCGACCCCAGTAGACCTGGTCGGCGAACGAGGCGCGCCGTTCGGCTGCCACCTGTTCGCGCCAACTGACCAATCGGGGGCAGAGCCGACACGTCTCGATCTCATGGCGAATCCGCTCGATGGAGTCGTCTCGGTGAATCTCCGGAGCCTGCTGGGGGCCGGAGGAGGACATGGAGCGACAGCCTACGATGGGACTTGTGCCCACCTCTCGAAGGACATCTACCGCTCGCGCCGCCAGTGGCGCCATCCGTAAAGCGGCGCCCAAAGTTGGTCGGCGCAAGTCCACCGAACCGGGACCGACACTGGTCCTGTTGGTTCGACACGGCAAGACCCCGACCACAGGAAAGGTCCTTCCAGGTCGAGCGAGTGGCCTGCATTTGGCCGACGAGGGGCAGGCCCAAGCCGAAGCAGTGGCCCAACGCATCTCGGAACTGGCCAAAGCGCCCACCGCGGTCTACGCCTCACCGCTGGAACGCACCCGCGAGACCGCAGCCCCCATTGCCAAGGCTCTCGGCCTCAGAGTCCGCACGGTCAACGGTCTTCTCGAATGCGATGTCGGTCGTTGGACGGGCGAGGAGCTCAAGACCCTTTACAAGGCGCCAGAATGGTCCTCAGTGCAGAAATGGCCCAGTGGTTTTCGATTTCCAGGCGGCGAATCGTTCGCCGAACTGTCGAGTCGAGCCAACGACGCCATCGTCGACTTGGTGGCCCGTCACCGAGGCGAGACCATCGTGGCCGTCTCGCATGCCGATCCGATCAAGGCCATCGTGGCGTCGGCCTCTGGGGTACCGCTCGACCTCTTCCAGCGCTTTGTGGTGTCGCCGTGTTCGGTCTCAGCCATTCTCTACGGCGGAACCGCGCCGTACGTACTTTGTGTGAACTCAACAGGAACTCTGAAAGACGTGGTGCTCTCATGAGTGAGGATCGAGACATCGACGCCCCCGACGTCTTCACGGTGGGTGCGGTGGGCGAAGTCGGTCAACGTGTCTTTCTTCTGCAGTGTCGCGAGGGCGTGAGCGACCTCACCGTGAAAGTCGAAAAGCAGCAGGTCTCCGTGCTCGCTACCTACCTCGGCCGACTTGTACGCGAACTTGGTCGACCCGGTCACCTGCCCGAGAACTTGGACTTCGACGAGAGCATGGAACCCGAATGGATCGTCGGCACCATTGGCGTCTCTTTCGACGAAGACATCGATCGCCTGGTTGTGGTGGTTGAAGAAGCGGTGGCCGAAGACGATGACGACGGCATCGTGGTGCGCATCGCACTCAGCCGCGAGCAGGCCGCGGCCTTCGCCATTCGGGCGACCAGGCTGGTTGAAGCAGGTCGCCCACCGTGCCCGTTGTGCAGCTTGCCGCTCGATCCGGCTGGGCACGACTGCCCTCGAACAAACGGCCACCGTCCCCCCATCACGTGAGCGACGAGGCGACGTCGTTGGCCCATCTTGACGCAGAGGGTCCTCAAATAGCCGACGGTTCTTCGCTGCGGAGAGATGGAAGTCCACGGAAGAATCGCCGGCAGTTCGAACGCCACGCTGTTGGTGACCTGTGCCATGGACGACACCGAGGTCATGGCCGTCTACAAGCCAGCCAAGGGCGAACGTCCGTTGTGGGACTTTCCAAGTGGGCTCCACCGCCGAGAGGTGGCGGCCTATGAGCTCTCTCAGTTCTTGGGCTGGGGCGTCGTTCCGCTGACGGTGGAACGCACTGAGGGTCCGTTCGGCCAAGGATCGGTGCAGCGCTACGTGCCCGAAGACGGCCGCTCTCACTACTTCACGCTTCGAGACGACGAGGTCTGGTGGCCCACCATGATCAAGCTCTGTGCCTTTGACGTGGTGGCCAATAATGCCGATCGGAAAAGTGGGCATGTCTTGTTGGCGGAAGATCGCTTGTGGGGCATCGACAACGGCCTGTGCTTTCACGTGCACGACAAGCTCCGAACCGTGATCTGGGACTTCGGCGGCGAGCCCCTCCCGAGCGGGGTGACGGCCGATCTGACCCGGCTGGTGGATGGGGGGATTCCCGAAACGCTGCGTCGACTGCTGGACGCCGACGAACAAGAGGCCGTCATCGACCGGGCGGCCCACCTGGTCAACGACGGGCATGCTGCCCGAACCCAACGAAGACGGCGACTGGCCGCCCTATCCCTGGCCCCTGGTCTAGGACCGGTCGAAGCATTCGACACTATTTCGTCAGCTTCGTCTATTAGAACTCGGCCAGACAAGAGAACGCTGCCGCCGAATCTGCCCTGGATCACCATTGTTCCAATCGTTTCGAGTGGCGGCCACGACCAAAGGGACTGAGCACGGCAATGCGCACGATGTCGGCCAAGGTGCCCCAGATCACCATCTTTTTTTGGGTGATCAAGATCCTGACCACCGCCATGGGTGAAGCCACGTCTGACTACTTGGCGCACCGTTTCGGGCCCCTCGTCGCCGCCCCCATTGGCGGACTCGCCCTTTTGGTTGCGTTTGCCATCCAGTTTTCGGTGCGGCGTTATATCGCCGCGGCCTACTGGTTTGCCGTCGCCATGGTGGCCGTCTTTGGCACCATGGTGGCCGACGGCCTCCACGTTGAACTCAAGATTCCCTATGCCGTGACGACCACGCTTTTCGCCGTTTCGTTAGCCGTCATCTTCTATGTCTGGCACCGGGTCGAAGGGACGCTGTCGATCCACAGCATCACCACCACCCGTCGGGAGTTCTTCTACTGGTGCACCGTCATGGCCACGTTCGCTTTGGGAACAGCGGCCGGGGACTTGACCGCCACCACGCTCGGCCTCGGGTATCTCGCCTCTGGCTTCCTCTTTGCCGTGCTGTTCGCCATCCCCGCGGTGGGGTATTGGAAACTGCACTGGAACGCCATCTTCAGCTTCTGGTTCGCCTACGTCGTGACCAGACCGCTGGGCGCCTCATTCGCCGACTGGCTGGCTGTCTCGCACCATCGAGGCGGCCTTGGCCTTGGGACGGCCACCGTGAGTGTCACGTTGGCCGCCATGATCATTGTGTTGGTGGGCTACTTGGCCGTGACCAAACGAGACGTCCCCCCGGCCTCGCCGCAAGGCGACGAGGGCACAGGGGCAGCGTGACCCATTGCGACGTGAGCCCTTGCCAGTGGCGCGCTTACGGCAGGGTGATGTGCATGGTGCCCCTCAGTTCATTGAGCACATTCTGCGACAAAACCTCTCCGCCGTCGGGCGTGATGTGGGTGCCATCGGGAGTACGCACATTGATGGCCTGGCCCGCGCTGTTGTTGATGTAGGCCGTGTACCCGCCTTGCGCGGTGCCGAGCACGGTCCAGCTTTGTAGGAAGGTCACCGGTGGCTTTTGCTTGGCCGCTTGCTGCATGTCCACGGCGTTGATGTCGCTCATCTTGGCGTCGAGCGTCGGGTCCTGCATGGGCGGCATGCCAACCCAGATGACCTTGGCCCCCGTACTTGCGGCCAACTGCATGAACGAAGCCACGCGCTGTGCATACATGCCGTTCCATGCCGCATTTCCGTAGGGAACATCCGGCGGCCCGAGAAAGTCCTGGGGGTCGTTGGCTCCCATCATGATGACCACAATCTGGGGGTTGTGGGCTTTGAGATCAGCCTGGAGTTCGACGGGCCAGTTGAAGTAGTCGGGCCGAGTGAGACCTGTGTCAACCCGGCCGTCCAAAGTGGCGGCCACGACGCCGGTATTGGCCAAGTCGTTTTGGAGCGCGTCGCCCATGTCGATACCCAACGAATCACCAACAATCAGGACACGGAGCGGATTGGCCGCCGTTGGATGTCTGAGGTCAGGCACCGTGGTCGTGGTCGTGGCACCCGGCACGGTCGAGGTCGTCTTCGATCCAGGCGGCACACCGTGACCGTGGGGTGGGGGCTTGGGTCCGAGCGTGCGGGTGATCGAACCCGACCCATTGCCTGGCATGTTGCCGGTGTGGCCCACCATGCGATCCCACGTCGATACCAGGCGCGAAAGTTGCAAGCCGCGGCTGGTGGCGGCAAACGGGCCCAGGATGTCGAGGGCGACGGTGCGCCGAGTGCCGACGGGAGAAACTTCCGCGTTGTGCTGCAGCGTGGCGGCGTCGAGCATGAACCACACAAAAAATGCCAAGACGCAGATGAAGAGCACTCGAGTCCACGAGGCCACGCGCCTGGTTGGGCGGGTGGGATGAGTGACGACGCTTCGACCCTCGGCGGCGCTCTCTGAGTTCTCGATGTCACTCATAGGTCAGATCCCTCAGTACAACGACCCAAGCGCACCAGAGTTCGGTCGTCACAGCCATCAGATGTTACGAGGACTCTGTCCCAATCTCTGGTCGGGTGACACATGGCGGCGCGGGCGAACGTCATCTCAGAACCGGTAGTAGATGAAGGGGGCCACTCCTGGTGGCCCGAGGGTGGTGATGCCCAAAAGCACGACGCCAAGGACCCCGATCTGCAGCCAGGTCTTTTGGCGAGAGAACAGAGATTGCACACGATCAACGCTTCCCGTGGGCACGAACTGGGCCGCCAGAATGCCGGCGATGGTCAAGACCAACAATGGCGTGACGAGCGGCGCGGGTTCCCAACTGGTGAAAATTCGCCCAATGACTTGTTCGGCGTTTGAGACGCTTGAGGCATTAAAGAAGACCCAGGCCAACGAGACGTACTGAAAGGTCCAAAAGCGCTGCCACCAGATCCGAGCCGGGCCTTCGGCCACCGCCGGGAGTCCTCGGGACACCCGGGACTTGCGGCGGAGATGGCCCACCGACTGGCCCACGCCGTGCAAGGCCCCCCAGATGACGAACGTCCAGGCCGCCCCGTGCCAAAGACCGCCCAAGACCATGGTGATCATGATGTTTCGAAAGGCACGCCACTCTGATCCTCGGTTTCCCCCGAGCGGGATGTAGAGGTAGTCGCGCAACCACCGCGACAAGCGTGATGTGCCAGCGCCGCCAGAAGTCCTGGAGGTTCCGGGCCGTGTAGGGGGCATCAAAGTTGACCGGGAAGCGGATACCGAGCAGGAGAGCCAGACCGATAGCGATATCGGTGTAGCCGCTGAAGTCGCAGTAGATCTGTATGCCGTAACCCCAGGCCGCAAAGATGGCTTCTAGGCCCGAGTGCTGGGCCGGAGCGGTGAACACGGGCTGCACAATGGCGGTTGAGATGTAGGAGGAGATGACGACCTTTTTGAACAGCCCAGCCATGATCATCCACAGCGCGCGTGAGTAGTCGATGCTGCGCGGATCGCGTCGTCGGCGAATCTGGGGCAGCAACTCTTCACCGCGCACGATGGGTCCAGCGAGAAGGTGCGGAAAGAACGAGAGGTAGAGGGCCAGGTCGATGGGGGCGGCCGGTCGCAGTTGGCGCCGGTAGATGTCGACGACGTAGCTGATGGCCATGAAGGTGTAGAAGGAGATGGCGATGGGCAGCCCGACCTGCAGCAGCGGGGCGATATGGCCGAGCCCGACGCCATGGGCCAGGTTGTCGACGTTGACCGAGAAGAACCCGTAGTACTTAAACCAACCGAGCAGTGCCAGAGAGGGCACCGACCGAGATCACCATGGCGTACTTGCGGCTCTGTTCGTTCTTGGAACGGTTGATCGCCACCCCACCGAAATGGGAGATAGCGGTCGAGGCCACCAGCAGCAAGCAGTAGTGCCACCCCACCCAGCCGTAGAAAAAATAGGAGAGGCCGATCATGGCCAGCTTCCAAGGACCCGGGTAGGGGTTCAGCAGCCAGTTCACCGAGAAGGCGACGGCGAAGAAAATGGCGAAGTCGATGGTGGGAAAGAGCATCGTCGGCGCTGCGTTAGGAGTGGGCCGACTGTAGCGTCGCGCGGCGCGCCGAGCCTGCCCTCGCCTTCATCGTGCAATTTGACCGTCCCGCCACGGTCGTGGGTCAGAGGTGCCGACCTCAGTCGACCCAGTGCGCAACCCAAATCGACTGAGTCGGTTCAGCCTTTCGCCTTCAGCGCCTCGATCAGCGCGGGCAGCACCTTGTGCACGTCGCCCACGATGCCGAGGTCGGCCACCGAGAAGATCGGCGCGTCCTGGTCCTTGTTGATGGCCACGATGTTCTTCGAGCCCTTCATGCCCACCAGGTGCTGGGTGGCACCAGAAATGCCGCAGGCGATGTACACCGTGGGCTTCACCGTCTTGCCCGTTTGACCGACCTGGTGCGAGTACGGCACCCAGCCAGCATCGACGATGGCACGGCTGGCCCCAGCCGCACCGTGCAGCAAGGAGGCCAGCTCCTCGATGAGGGCGTAGTTGGCGGCGTCGCCGAGGCCACGACCACCCGAAACCACCACAGGCGCCTCGTCGAGCTTCGGTCCGCTGCGCTCTTCCACGTGGCGCTCCACAATGCGCGCCGCATTGGTGGCCCCGGTGTCAGGGGCAGGGGCGGCCACAACGGCAGCGGCGGCACCCCCGGAGGGCTCGGCCGCGAACGACTTGGCCCGGATGACAAAGATGCCGGGACCTTCGGCCGTGAATGAGGCCGTCACGATCTGGCTCCCACCGAAGATCGGGTGTTGGCTCGACAGGGTGTCGCCGGCGACCAGACCCGGTGACGTTGGTCAGCACTGGTCGGTCCAGCTTGGCCGACAGTCGTCCCGCCACGTCACGACCGTCGTAGGTGGCGGGGATGAGGAGCGCGTCGGGGCTGTTGCCACCCTCGATGAGCGCGGCAATGGCGGCGGCCACCGGAACACCGGGGAGGGCGCCGTCCAAGTCGCCCACGTCGTAGACCGTGGTGGCGCCGTACTCGCCCAACGGACCAGCCAGGCTGGCCGTGTTGGCGCCGTAGGCCACCGCCTCGACGGTGCCGCCCAACGAGCGGGCCTCGGTCACAAGCTCCAAGGTGATCGGCAGCGGACCAGCGTCGCCCGCTTCGGCCAGTACCCAAATCTTGTCAATTGCCATCTCAGATCACCTTCAACTGCTCGAGGAAGGACACGACGCGCTCGGCGCCGTCGCCTTCGTCCACCACGATCTCTCCCGCGCCACGGCTCTCCGCGTCCGAGACGTCGGTGATCTGCTGGCGGGCTCCGGCTGTGCCAACGGCGCTGGCATCCAGCCCCAGGTCGGCCACGGTAAGGATGTCCACGGGCTTCGACTTGGCCGCCATGATGCCCTTGAACGAGGGGTAGCGAGGCTCAACCACACCAGCCGTCACGGTGACAACGGCCGGAAGCGGGCTCACGACTTCGTCGTAGCCGGCCTCAGTTTGCCGCTCGACCTTCACCGTGGCGCCGTCGATGGCGACACTCTTGGCAAACGTGACCGATGGCAGGCCCGAGAAGCTCTGCGATCTGGACCGGGGTGGTCCCGGTGTAGCCGTCGGTCGACTCAGTGGCGGCCAGCACCAGATCGGGCTCGGCCCGCTTGATCGCTGCAGCCAGGACCTTTGCGGTGCCCAAGGCGTCGGTGCCGGCCAGCGAGTCGTCGCTGACCAAGATGGCCTTGGCCGCGCCCATGGCGAGTGCAGTACGAAGCCCGGAGACCTCGCCGCCAGGGGCCATGGAGACCAAGGTGACCTCGTCACCGTCCCCGCTGGCGAGTTGAAGAGCCATCTCCACGCCGTAGGCGTCGGAGTCATCCAAGATGAGCTTTCCGCTTCGATTGATGGTGTGAGTCCCGGGATCAAGCGACGCTGGTGCGGCCGGATCCGGGATCTGTTTGACACAGACGACGACGTTCATGGCCAGACATTGTTCACGACAGGAGTGCACAACCGCCACTCGGGGCCGCAAACCCTGCTTTCAGGGGGTCCGCAACCCCGATTGGGCATCGAGGGCGGTCCACGTTGTTCTCAAATGGGCTCGCTCAAGCCCCATCGACGATGGCGCGAGCCTCGACCAGGCGATCGGTGATGATGGCGTCGACGCCTAGGGCGGTGAACTCCACCATGTCGTGCTCGGCGTTGACCGTCCAAGCGTTCACGGCCAGTCCCCCGCCATGGGCCTGATCAACCAGGTGGGCGCTGATCTCGGTCACAAAGGGATGGACGGCCTGGTAGCCCGCTTCGAGGGCGGCATTGAGATGGCCCGGCACATCGGCCATGAACGCCCAGAGCCAACCCACCTTGAGGCGCGGGTCGGCGGCCCGGACGGCGTCGATGGTGGCTCGATCAAAGCTCGAGACGATGACCTGGTCGACCCAACCGGCCTCGTCGATGGCCTGGGCCGTCGCGGTCGAGATGGAGAGGGTCGGGTCGTAGTCAGGATCGTTGGACGAGTTCTTGATCTCCACGTTGACCACCATCCTTCGCAGGCGGCCAGAGCGTCCGCCAGAAGCGGGATATGGGCCGGAAGGTCTCGGACCGCGATCTCACAGATCGGTCCGAGACCATCGATGACGGCGTCGTGGTGGATGACCAAGGCGCCGTCAAGGCTGCGCCGAACGTCCAGTTCCACCCCATCGGCACCGAGGCGTTTGGCCTCGAGAAACGCCTCGAGCGTGTTCTCAGTGAAGCCGTGGGTGTAGCCCCGGTGCGCAAAGACAGCGGTCATGGCCACAGCCTTGCAGACCCGACCTTGACGTCACCATGAATGGGGGGCCGAATTCTCGCGATCGATGTTCGTTGGCGCGATTGTTCGCGCAACCGTCGCACTCATTCGGTCGAAATGCTCCATTTGCGCCAATATCGGCGGGCATTTCTCCTGGTCAGCGTCGAGTTTGAATGCCTGCACTCCAATTGCGAACAACTGCTTGCAACCGGTTAAATCACCCGTTACCCTGCACTTGTTAATCCCTTTTCAAGGACGGCCACCCTCGGGGACCGATCATGTGAAAAGGTTCACAACCTCGCGGGCGGAGGAACCTTCGTGGCACTTATGTGGAATCGTACGGTTGACTGGGACGCGGACGACTGGCGACGTGTGGCGGCTTGCCGTAACACCGAACCTGATCTGTTCTTCCCGGTTGGCACGACAGGACCTGCAGTAGACCAGATCGACACAGCCAAGCGGGTCTGCCGCAACTGTGAGGCCCAAGAGCCCTGTTTGGACTTCGCCCTGGCGACCAATCAGGAGTCGGGCGTGTGGGGTGGCACCTCGGAAGAGGAACGCCGCAAGCTGCGTAAGGCCTGGTTGGCCGCACGCCGCACCGCTCGCGTCTCTTAGATCGCCTCCATCTCCGAGCGCACCATTGGTGCGCAGCAGACCCCCAACCACTAGCGGGTTGCGGAGCGGGCTGAACTAACCGCCGAACCCGCCGCCGCCAGAGAAGCCGCCACCCGAGAACCCGCCACCGGAGAAGCCGCCGCCCGAAAACCCGCCGCCAGAGAAGCCGCCGCCGAAACTCCGGGTGGTGGAACTCGTGCTCGAGGTCGGCACGGCCTCGGAAAGATTGGCGAGCACGACAGTCGTGCCCTTGTTGATGCCCGAAAGAATCTGGGTGAAGTCACCACCGATGGCACCGGCCGTCACCTTCTTGCGGACCGGCTGGCCCGACACAAGCACCTCTACGTACGACGAGTGGGCTGCGGTGAAGTGCACGGCGGAGGTCGGCACGGACAAGGTGCCCTTGTCTTGGTGCAAGACAACCTTCATTTGACCAGAGGATCCGGCCGCAATGCCGTGCGATCCGGCAGAGAGCGCCACGATCAACGGGTACGTGTCGGTCGAGTCCGAGGTTTCCACCGGGCCCACTCGTGCCACGGTGCCCGTCAACGTGTTCGAGACACCGTCGACGTTGACCAGTACCGGGTCGCCCACCTTGACTTGGGCGGCCTGGGTAGTGGTGAGGGATGCCGTGACCTCATAGGTGCCGGCGTTGATGATGGTGATGGCGTCGGTGGTCGAGCCAGCCGTGACGGTTTGACCGGTGGTGAGACCCACCGAAGCAACGGTCCCAGCGATCGGCGCGGTCAGTTGCGTGTCGGCCAGGGACTGCTGGGCCTCAATGAGCGTCGCTTTGTCGGTGTCGATGGTGGCCTGATCACTGGCCAGCTGGGCCGCCGTGTCGGTCGATGTGGCGGACGATCCGCTGCCGGTGTTGCTGTTCCCGCCCGTGGCCGTCTTACCCGTCGATCCCGACGTGTCGGGCGTCCCCGACCCCGACGTGCCACCAGTTGTGCCGGTGGGGCTGGAACTAGCGCTCGACGAGGAGCTGGCAGCCGCACTCAGCGCCTGGTTCAGCGTGTTCTCGGCACTGGCTACGGCATTTTGGTCAGAAGTGACCAGCTGCTGTGCCGCCAGGGTCTTGCTCAGCGCGGCGGAGCAAGCCGTCGACGCGCTCGTTGGCGACGTGGTTGAAGTGGTGGTTGGCATGGTGGTTGGCGTCGTGGTCGGTGTCGTCTTCGGTGCACCGCCGCTGCTGCCCGACGAGGTGCTGCAAGCGGCCTGGGCTTGCGCGAAGTCGGCCGCGGCCGTGGCTGAATCGGCGTCGGCGGTCTGCTGGGCCAAGACCACGGCCTGCTGATCCTTGGTGATCGTGCTCGACTGGGACGAGGAGCCCGAGCCGCTCGCGGTGCCCGTGCCTCCTGAGGCTGCGCCTCCTGAAGCCGCGCCTCCCGCGCCTGTGCCTCCTGAGGGGGACGTGCCGGCGGTTCCAGTGGGAGCGGAGCCTGAGGTGCCGGTGGGTGCGGTCGAACTGGTGCTCGTCACGTAGGCAGTGAGCGACGCCGTCTGACCCCCCGAGGAACCACCCGATCCATTCGAAGCGCTGCCCGAAGACTCGCCGGCCTCGTTCTCGCTCAGTGCCGCCGTTGCGCCCGAAAGGCTCAGTTGGGCCGAAGAGACGTCCTGCTCGAGGGAGGTGGTGTCGAGGGAACTCAAGATCTCGCCGGCCGTGACGTGCTGGCCCACCGTCACATTCACCGCAGACACCGTGCCAGCCACCTGAAAGGAAGCCGTGGCCTGATGAACCGGATCGGTAGCCCCCGAGACACTGAGCGTTTGGCGCACAGTGTTCACCTCGGCCTCAGCCGTCCGGTAGCCCGAAGAGGCCGAGGCGGACGACCGAACCCCGAAAAAGGTGGCAACCAGTACGGCGACGACAACGGCGATCGTCCAGGCCCCCTTGGTCCGCCACCCTCGGTGGTCGCTGAGCTCGGCCTGCTCAAGCGCCACTGGAACCGCCGAACGTGCCGCTCGAGCAGGTCTTCGATCCGGTCGACGTGATCCGTATGTTCTTGGCACTCACCGATCCGGTCGAGCTGGTGGTTCCCATGGCCGTGACACAGTCCCCTACCGCGAGGTTCGTCGCCGTGGCCGCTTGGTTTTCCGAGTAGGTGGTGGAGCTGGTCACCTTGACCTTCACGTTCGTGGTCTTGATCTTGGGCGCCTTGCCCTTCTTGAGCTGAGCGGCCGACCGCTTACCGAAACTGGCCGATGAGGTCCCCAACACGGTCAGGCTCTGCCCGCTGACCTTGGTCACCTTGCCGCTGGCAAAGCTGAAGCCTTTCCCGAAGGATCCGCCCCCGAAGCCGCCCGGGCCCCGTGCACCGCTAGCCCCGCTCGGGGGGCCACCTTCGCCGCCACCCGGAAATCCACCTTCGCCGCCACCTGATGGCCTCGCGCCTCCCGACGGGAATCCCGATGCGCCGCGTGCGCCGCCAAAGGCTCCGCCGCCGAAGCCGCCGGCCGCCGTGCACGAGCCAGACGTGGGCTGGGAGATCGTCAGCGAACGGGCGGTGATCACGCCCTTGGAGGTTGACCCGGTCACGGTGACACACTCACCGACCGTGACGGCCGAGAGCGCGACGGAAGCGGTCTGCGAGAAGGTCGTGGACGCGGTCCAGCTGACCGTCACCTGTCCAGACGACTGGTTCTGTACCTCCATGGACGATCCCGTGATGGCCGCCACTGAGCCGGAGGTTCCAGGGAATCCCCGGCCGCTCGGGGTGGTGGCGGCGCCCGCCACGCTTGACGCGGCCAGGACACCGGCCAGAGAAAGACCGATGATGGTCGGTAGGGCACGGCGCCGAGGGAAGGATGTGCGGTTCATTTCGTTCTGCTTTCCTTGGTGAGGGCGAGTCCGACTCGCTTCTGAGTAGAGATATGTCATTCGCTGCGTAGGGCGTCGATGGGAGCCATCTGGGCCGCTCGGGAGGCTGGGTATACCCCGAAGATCGACGCCAATGGCGATGCCAACCAGCAGCGCACCGGCGCTCACGGGGAGCGACAGGGTGATTGGGTAGCCAATGGCGTGGGGAAGAAGCACCGACCCCAGCACGGCCAGGAGGATCCCCGCCGCTCCGCCGGTGAGACCCAGCACAGACGCCTCCAAGAGGAACTGCCGCCTGATCACCGAGGGTGTCGCCCCCAGCGCCTTGCGAAGTCCGATCTCCCTGATCCGTTCGGTGACCGACACAAGCATGATGTTCATCACCCCGATCCCACCGACCAAGAGCGAGATACCAGCGACCCCGCCGAGGAGGATGGTGAGCGTCTTGTCGACCGAGGTTGAGGTGGACACGAGGGAGGCGTTCGGCGCAATGGCGAAGTCGGCGTCGGTGGCCGTCGTGATGCCGTGAAGGTTGAGCAGCGTGGCGTCGGCCTCTTGATACGCGGCCGTCAAGGTGGCGTTGTCCGTGGACTGGATGAGGATGGAGCTGAGCGTGCTGGAACCGAAGATGCGTTCGGTGGCGGTGGTGATGGGCACGATGACCTGGTCGTCCTGATCTGAGGTCGACGATGACGATGATGAGGAACCGACCGTGTTGAGCACACCAATCACGGTCATTGGGACTCCGTCCACATCGATCGTTTGACCAACTGGGTCGCCCCGCGTGAACAGTTCGGAGGCGGTATCGGAACCAAGGACAGCCACTGCGGCGTGGTCGGTGACGTCTTGGTCGTCGATGAACCGGCCCTGGGTAACGCTCCGGCTTCGCACCGTCTCCCATGACGGCGTTGTGCCGTTCACGGTCGTGGTCCACGTCGCCGAGCCCGCCGTCAGTTCTTCGGACGACGAGGCAACCGGCGCCACCGCTTTAATGTCGGGCGCGGTTGCCTTGGATTCGAGGGCCTGGGCGTCGGTCTGCTCCAAGGTGGAAGCCGTGCCGAATCCCCCTCGAATGCCGCTCGATGAGGTGGTGCTGCCGGGCGAGATGGTCAACAGGTTGGGGCCCAGCGCGTTGATCTCAGAGGTGACCTGATTTTGCGCGCCCTGGCCCAAGCCCACGGTGAGTATGACGGCCGCAATTCCGATCATGATGCCGAGCACGGTCAAGCCGGACCGCATCCGGTGCGTGCGCACGGCCTCGAGCCCGGTCCGGAGCGAGTCGAGCCAGTTCATCCGACCAACTCGTCTTCGACGAACGATCAGTCCGTCGTGAATACGGACCGTGCGTTCAGCCACCGCGGCCACATCGGGAGCGTGGGTGATGAGGACGATGGTTCGTCCGGCCGCATGCAACTCACCCATGAGGGCCATCACGTCTTCTGCCGATTTCGAGTCCAAAGCGCCCGTCGGTTCGTCGGCCAGAATCAGGTCGGGATTGCTCACCAAGGCCCGAGCGATAGCGACACGCTGCTGTTGGCCACCTGATAACTCGCCGGGCTTGTGGTTGACCCGGTCGCCCAGTCCCACCCGCCCTAAGGCCGCCACAGCCAGATCGCGCCGCTCGGATCGAGGCACCCCGGCGTAGGCCAGCGGGAGCTCGACGTTGCGCCAGGCGTTGAGCGAGGCCAGGAGATTGAACTGTTGAAAGACAAAACCGATCCGACGATTCCTGACTGAGGCCAGTTGGGTCTCGTGCATCCCACCCACGTTCTCCCCAGCCAAGCGGTAGCTACCAGCAGTCGGGACATCGAGGCAGCCCAAGATGTGCATCAGCGTCGACTTACCCGAGCCCGACGGGCCCATGATGGCGACGTACTCTCCCTCGTCAATCGTGAGCGAGACCCCGCCCAGAGCAGTCACCGTGAACGACCCGGTGTCATAGACCTTGGTGACACCGTTGAGCTCAATAACTGGCGTCCGATCAGCCACCGAAGCCACCCCCGCCCGAACCTCGGGTGAAGCCGCCGGGTGCTCCGCCGGTGGGGAAGGATCCGCCGCCGGGGAAGGTGCGGCCGCCAGTGGTGCCGCTCCCGCCGAAGAGACTGCGGCCGCTGCCGGTTGCGCCGTTGAACTTCACGACCTGCTCTTGCACTTTCTCGCCCGACGAGAGTCCTTTGGTGATCTGGGTGTAGCCGTCCGATACTTCCCCGGTGGTCACGGCCTTTGAGACGTGGGCCCCGTTGACCACCGCCGTCACGGTGGCGTTGCCCCCGGAGTAGGAGATGGCCGCCGTCGGAACCTGGATCGCATTGTTGATCTGCTTCACGATGATCGAGATGGTGGCCGTCGAACCGGCGTACAGGCCCGATGGGCTTCCCGTCACCGCAATGGTGACCGGGAAGGTCGCAACATCTGACGTGGTCGAGGCCACTAAGCCAACCGACTGCACCGTGCCGTAGACGTTGGTGGTCGAATTGCTCGGTGTGATGACGGCCTGGTCACCGGTCTTGACCAGGCCAACCTGCGAATCGTCCACCGTGGTGCTGACCATGTAGCTATCGGTTGAGATCACCACGACCTGCGCTGACGAAGAGCTCGACGCACTCGACGTCGAAGCACCGCCCAGGCCCGTGGAGGCTGAGCTGTTGGATCCACCGGCAGAAGTACCCGACGAGGAGGAGTTCCCCGACGCCGTGACCTCTTGTCCCACGGTCAGATCAACGGAGGCCACCGTGCCGGCGATGGTGGAGGTCAAGTTGGCATCAGCCAGGCTGGTCTGGGCCGTCGTCAGCTGGGTTTGGGCCGACGTCACCGAGGCTTCGTCCGAGTCGATCTGGCTGGTTGAAGCACCGTCGGAGTCGTCGCTCGACTGCTTCGCCTCAGCCGACGTCAGAGAGGCTTGGGCCGCATTGACGTCGTCTTGCAGTGCGGTGGAGTCGACCGTGGCCAGGACCTGGCCCGCCGTCACTTTCTGACCGGCCACCACGTTCACCGCCGTGACCTTGCCTGATGCCCCAGAAATTGAGATCGGCCGTGGTGGTGGGCTCAATGGTGCCCGAGGCAGACACCGTTTGCTTCATTGTGCCCGTCGTGACTTTGACGACCTCTGTCGTCACTTGGAACGTCGGAGTGGACGAGCTGCCCGACGTGAGCCAGTAGGCCAGGCCCCCTCCGGCTAATACGACGACAACGGCTGCGATAATCAGGTTTCTCTTGGACCACAGTCGGCGCCGCGGTGCCCCATGGATCTCGGGTTCGCCCTGTTCGCTCCTAGTAACGGGGACTTCTTGGGTCACATCGTCAGAAAGCGTCGACGTAGGAATCGTCTCCGAGGTGGTCATGGTTCCACATTGAAATGGCCATCCCTGGCAGTCCGATGAGCACAACCTTAGAGTTTCATAAGAGTTTCCCCAGGAACTTGGCAGCGAACTCTCAGCGGACTGCCAGCAACATCACGAATGCTCGCCCGATGGCCTTCAGAGCTTGGATCGCGTCAGGTCTCGCCCTGGTTGCTGGCACGGCCTGGTCGATACAGGCCGCTACCCCGGCGTTTGGCACGCCGCCGTCCGTCTCTCTGTCTGTGGTTGGCCCGGTCTACCCCGGCGACGCCCCTGACCCGTCTGTCCTCACCGTGGGCCACACCTACTACGCCTACACCACCAACTCAGGCGTGAACTCGGTGCCCGTCTTGGAGTCGGACGATCTGGTGCACTGGCGTCTGGTCGGCGACGCCATGCCGGTGGCCGCAACCTGGGCCTCGACCGGTTTCAGCTGGTCCCCCTCGGTAAGTACCGCTCCCGCGGGCGGCTACCAACTGTTCTATGACGCCTACGACGCCGCCAATGGAGACCAATGCATCGGTCGGGCCACCTCGACCACACCCTTGGGTCCGTTCGTGGACAGCTCGACCACACCGTTTTTGTGTCAAGAGAGTCTGGGTGGATCGATTGATGCCTCGGTGTTTCAAAGTCGGGGAGCTGACGTCTTGGTGTGGAAAAGCGATGGCAAGGCTGGAATCTGGGCCCAGTCGCTTGGACCGAGCGACGCCAGTCTCGTCGGTCCGGCTCATCTGTTGCTCAGCCCACGTGCCTCATGGGAAGACGGGATTGTCGAGGGACCGGCTTTGGTCGAGATCGGGGGCACGCTGACCCTGTGGTTCAGCGCCGGTCGGTGGTCGGGTTCGGGCTACTCGATTGGTATGGCGGTGTGCAGTTCCTCACTTGGCCCCTGCGATGCCGACACCGTGACCCAAGAACTCAGCACCGGCGCCGGCCTCACTGGCCCGGGTGGGCCTACCTTCTTCAACTCGGACGGTCGACTCATGCTGGCCTTTGCGGCGTGGGACGAGGGAGGCAGAGCGCTCTATCTGGCCCACCTCACGGTCAACGGACTCGCCGTCACAACCGGATCGACGGGCCGAAACAACACGACCGCAGCCAGGTCTGGCGGCACGGACGCCGATGATCGAGGGACCGCGAGACCCCAAGTGTTTCGGCCCAAATGAGCTGCGCTACCTGCGACCGCCGCCCAAGATGCGGAGCAGCGAAAGGTAGATCATGACAACGGCCAGCATGATGGAAAAGGCCGCAAACCACTCCCCTTCCGCGCTCACTCCTGCTTTCTCCGCCTTGTAGACGTAGTTGAAGTCGACGAACAGATCCATGACGGCGACGACCAAATAGAGCACGCCGAAGACGATGAAATAGGTGCTGCCCTGTGAGAAGCCCGGCAAGGGAAGACCCAGCAGTACAGCAACCATGACGGCCAAGAGTCCGAAGCTCGCAATGATGGTGGCTCGCACAAAGGTCGGGCCCACCTTGACCAGCCCGGTGCGGTAGGCACCCAAGACCCCGAAGAAGACGACGCTGGTCCCAATGATGGCGAGCGGCACGATGCGACCGGCCTGGCTCGTGAAGAGCTGCGAGATCACGCCCAGCGCCACGCCTTCGACGGCGGCGTAGATCGGGGCCAGGATCGGTGCCCGGTGCGGCTGGAAGATTGTCCACAGTGCGATGCCCAAGGCGGCAAAAATGGCAACGAAGGCCACGCCGTCTGGCACCTTCAAGAGAGCCGAGACCACGCCAAAGGCCAGAGCGAGTCCGGCCAGAATGAGCACTTTGTTGAGAACCTCGGCCGCCACAAAGGGGCGGACGTCGCTGACCGCCGGTCGGGCTACAGGCGGACCGTCAACGGAGGCCACCCAGGCCATGCCATTCCACCGTTGCCAGCTACCGTCGGGGTTCTGGTGGTAGTCGGTCGGCACGACAACGGGTGCCGCCTCAACTGGTCCGAAGTTCTCGACCAGCCGGTTGTAGTTACCCCGTGAGCCAAACGATCCACTGCTCTGTCGCTTCTGCGGACTGTTCGCCACGGTGCCTCTGCTTTCGATGGACTGTCAACAAGAACTGCCTTTGCAGGCTACCAACCCGACCCACTCGAACAGTCGTCGGGCTTCTTCCTTGGGAGCCGATACAACCGGCGAATGTCGTTTGTGAGCTGGGACGATCAGTTTTTAGGAGCGCGCACCGGCACGGTGATGACAACTCGAGTTCCCCCACCCGCCGTTTTGGGCACAGACGCCATGGCAATGCGACCTTGGAGCTGGCTCATCACGAGATCACGGACGATCGAGAGCCCAAGACTCGAGGTCTTCTCGATGTCGAAGCCCTCGGGCAGTCCGTTCCCGTCGTCGCGCACCTCAACCAACAGTTCGGTGCCGTTGTTGACCAAGGTGACCACGACGTGGCCGGTGATGGAGTCGTCAGGGCGGGCGTCAAACTCCTCGGCCACCTGGTGATCGAAGGCGTGTTCCACCGCGTTCTGCAACAACTCGGCCAAGGTGACGGCAAGTGGTGTGGCCACATCGGCGGCCACATCGCCCAGGTCCCCCGAGACTGAGATGGCAATCGGCTGGGTTGAGACCACCGAGTCTTCCGCCATCTGCACCAGCGAGACCACAATGTCGTCGAAGGGAACCTGATCGCCCGGGTCGCGAGACAAAATCTCATGCACCAAAGCGATGGATCGCACCCGACGTTCGGCCTCTCGCAAGGCCACTCGACCTTCGCGAGACTCCATGCGGCGAGCTTGGAGGCTCAACAGCGAAGAGATGGTCTGCAGATTGTTCTTGACCCGGTGGTGCACCTCGCGAATGGCCGCGTCCTTCGACAACAAGAGTCGGTCCAAGCGGCGCACGTCGGTCACGTCACGCAGCAAAATCATCGCACCTGTCACCACGGTGTGTGACAGCAATGGGATGCAGTGCACCAACACGATGACGTCGGGTCGGCGCTCAACCTCTTCGACCACGGGGCGCCCGGTGGCGAGGGCCCACTCAACGGCTGACTCTTCGACGCCCAGATCAGTAAATCGACGCCCTTCGGGCGGCGAGTAGACCCCCATGCGGTGAAAGGCGTTGATGGCATTGGGCGAGGCAAACTCCACCCGCCCATCTGCGTCCACGATGACCGCACCGTCGCCCACTCTGGGTGACTCCTCGGTGCCCACATCTTCTTCGGGGAACGGGAAGGCCGACTCCGCCACCATGTCGGCCAATCGCTCGAACACGTCCAAGTAGGTGCGCTCGTACATTGAGGTTGGTCCGCGGAGGGGGGCCATGGAGACTCGCAGTAGCACGCCAATGACGTCTTTTTCGTAGCGAATCGGGATGTTCTCGACCGGGACGGTCTCGCCCAGCACCGGGTGATGAATGTTGCCTCGCACGATCTCGCCGGTATGAAGGGCCGAGGAGCTGAGCGACCACTGCGACTCGTTGACCGTCTGTCCAACCAGGTCCTGATCGACCAGAGTGGGGCGGTTATTGGGGCGCATCTGGCCCAAGACGACCAGTTCGTCTTCTCCCCCTTTGTGGTCGGGGTGAGAGGTCGAGACCGGCACCAACAACAAGAGGTCGGAGAAGGACAGGTCGGCCAACACACTCCACGAACCCAAGAGGCGCTGAAGGTGCTCCAAGGCATCGGGCGAGAGGTCGGTGTGCTCCTGGGCCAGTTCAGCTGGGGTCGACATGGGATCTTTCAACTCGTGGACTGACCGCAACAGCATGGCCCTTGCGCTGGCTGAAGGCTTGGAGGGTGTCGACGCCCGCACTTTTGAGGACTCGGCGCAGATCGTCGGAACGGTCGGCCACGTGGTGAGCGTGGTGGGCATCTGACGCCGTGGTGAGCGGAACCCCACCGGCCACAAACCGCTCCAGCAGTGGTTGTGCGGGGTACTGCTCGTCCACCGGTTTGCGCCAACCGGCCGATGAGACCTCGGCCGCCATGTCGTGGGTCACAGCCGCCTCGGCGATGCGATCCCACCACTCGACCGGGCTGTCGGGATGTTTGCCCACCACTTTGATCAGATCGGGATGGGCCAGCACGTCACAGGTCTGCGTGGCCGCCAACTCTTCGATGGCTTCGGTGTAGTCGTCCCAACACTGGTCGACCTGGCGCACCGACCACTCGTCCATTGAAATCTCGTCGCTCAAGTCGTCAAAGCGCCACGCCCCCAACCAGTGCACCGAACCCAAAAGCACATCGAAGGGGTAGCCGGCCAAGAGATCGGCCACCTTGTCCATCCGGCCACGGTAGTAGTCGACCTCCAAGCCAATAACGACGGGCAGACCGGCCTTTTTGGCCTCAAGCGCGGACTCGACGTAGGCGTCGAGATCGGAACGAGCGTGGAAGTCCCAGTAGGAGGCCATCGAGGCTTGCAGCGCGGGCGAGGGCTCATCGTGACGCCAGAACTCTCCGACCACATGGTCGATCTGGGTAAAGCGGTGGAGGTGTTCAGTCAGTGCCAGCTCCGTAACGCCGGCTGCTTGGGCCTTTTCGCAGTACTCGGCTATCTGGTCGAGATTGAGCACTGGGTCGCGTTCAGAGTGAGGCCAGAGATGAAGGTGATAGTCGAGCACTGGGTGAACCGCTCGGTTAGCCGTCGGCCAGGCGGATCATGGTGATGCCGTCGCGGATGGTGGCAAAGGCACACACCACCCGCGGGTCGTTCACGATCTTTTCGTTGAAGGCCGCGATGGCCACCACATTGGGTGAGTCATCGTCTCGGCCCGGCAGCACGCCGCCGCCTTGCAGCGTGTTGTCGACCAGCACCACACCGTTCTCTCCGAGCATGGGAAGCACGGCTTCAAAGTAGGCGTCGTAGCTGACCTTGTCAGCGTCGATGAAGACCAGATCAAAGGGACCTTCCAGGGCACTGAGACTCTCGAGAGCCGGACCCACTTTGATGGTGATGCGATCGGCGTAGGGACTGGCTTCGATATTGCGCTGTGCCGTGGCGGCGTGGTGTGGGTCCACCTCCAAGGTGGTGATGGTCCCCTTGGCCCCGAGACCCGCCGCCATGGCGATGGAGGAGTAGCCGGTGAAGGTGCCAATCTCCAAGACCCGCTTGGCCTTGGTGGCGTAGACCATCATCTCCAAGAAGCGGCCCTCTTGGCGCCCCACCATCATTCCCCACCCCGGAAAGTCAGCCACGGTCGAATCCCAGACGGACTGGAGGTAGTCGGGTGGCTCCGTCGAGTGGTCTTCGGCGTAGGTAACGACAGCAGGATCAATGAGGGCAGCCATAGGGGCCATGGTACGGCTTCATCTCGACCGTGGTCTCCCCCGCGGGCGGGTTGGCTCCCAGTCTGTTCCAATGAGCCAATGAGCGAGTTCTTCGAGATCACCGATCACCAACGAGCCTGCCGGGCCTTCACCGACCAAACGGTGGACGATGCATCGGTGGCACGAGTGCTGACGGCGGCCATCCACGCCCCCAGCGCAGAGAACTCGCAGCCCTGGGTTTTTGTCGTGGTCCGCGACAGTGCCACCAGGTCGGCCATTGGCGAGCTGACCCGACAGACCTGGCAACGAGGCGCTCGAAAACACTCCGAAGGCCGGCTCACGCCCCACCCTCTTGGCCGAGGTCGAAGGGGGCGCCATGGGTGGCGTGGCCAGCGCCCCCGTGTTGGTGGTGGTGGGCGCCGACACGGCCAAGGTGCACCCCTCAGCCACCGAGGCCTCCATCTTTCCCGCCATCCAGAACTTCCTCTTAGCTGCGGCCAATCTGGGGCTCGGCTCGGTCCTGACCACGCTGCCCACGACGGGGGGTTCGGCCTTGTCTGAGATCGTGGGCTTTCCTGCCCACATTCGGCCCATGGCGGTACTCCCTTTGGGTTGGCCCGAGCGCCAGGGCGGACTGCCCCGCCGGCGGCCTCTGACCGAGGTGGCCCACCGCGAGCAGTTCGGTCAGCCCTGGTAGGCCGCCGTCGGACGATCAATCGTCACTACGATCGGACCCGATGGTTGCGTGACATCTATCGGTTGGTACGGGCCTGGTTTTCGTTCCAACTCGCCGTCACGAAGCGTTCCAAGCAGTAGGTCATACGACTCGATCCACCGGTCGGATCGATCAGAGCCGCACGCAGTGCGCGACGAGAGGGGGTGCGGTGCAAGAGCATCACTACAGCGTGGATGTGGAGGGGACACCACAGGAGGTCTGGTCGCTCTTTTGGTACCGCGGACCGCGCCAGCAGTCCGGCCCTGTGCGCATCGACATCCTGCATCCCGGGCGATGAACATTGGCGAAGGACTGATCCGCCATTGCACCTTTCGCGTGCCCCGCTATCTCTTCTCCGGTGGCGTGGGCAACAGCTGGGAGTGGCTCACCGAGGTCAAGCTGCACGAGTCGTGGAAGTACGACGCCATTGGGAAGCCGCTGTGGTCACAGGCCGAAGGACGGACCCGATTGGAGGACTTAGGCGATGGGCGCACCCGCCTCCACTTCACCGAGACCTATCACGCCTTTAATCCGATCCTTCGAGCCCTGTTGGAAAAGCGAGTGCACCACTTCATCTCGAAAGACAACGACAAGCTGATCAAAAGCTCGGTCAACGCCGGCTTGGCCGCCATGCGCAAAGCGGCGGCCCGACGAGCTGAGAAAGAGGGGACGAGCTGAGCCGCTCAGTCCCAAATCTTCTCGCCCAGCTTCAGCAACCCTGCCATATCGAAGATGTCGGCATCGAAAAATGGCACGGTGGCAAGTACCTCGGGCGACGTGGAGAGCTCGGCTCGCTGTTCGGCCTCGCGCCGAGCCACCACCGAGTAGTTGAGAAAGCTCTCGGCCACCTCACCGAGTACTCGCCCCGCCGTCTCCGGATCGCGGGTCAGGCCTTCTGAGAGTTCACTGGGCCGCTCTTCAATGGCGTGGGCCAGCTTGGCGGCTTTCTTGTCCCGCATGTAGTCCGGTAAGACCTTGTTCAACACGATTGCGCCCAGATGGAGGTTGCGATCGACCAGTTCGCGGGCGAAGAACTCCGCTTCTCTGACCGGGGTGGCCTCAAGGGTTGAGACGACAATGAAGGTGGTGCGTCGATCGGAGAGAAGCCGGGTCACCGACTCAGCCCGTTCCACGAAGCCGTCGTACATCGACTGAAAGAGGATGAAGAACTCAGAGATGTCAGCCAGAAACTGCGTGCCCAAGATCCGATCAGCGATTTGATAGAAGGGCCGCGAAGCCAAGTTCACCAGGCGGGAGCGATAGGGCACGATGAGCCAGCGCAACAAGCCGAGAGCTGAAGAAGTCGGCCATCCGTTGCGGGGCGTCCAAAAAGTCGAGGGCGTTGCGCGTCGGTGGCGTGTCCACCACGATGAGGTCGTACTTTCCCTCGGAGTGGATCTCGTAGAGACGCTCCATGGCGATGTAGTCGTGGCTCTGTACGAAGCGACCTGAGATGTTTTGGTAGAGCGGGTTGGCCAGAATCTGGTCTCTTGTTTCGGCGTCTGGGGCGTGCCGACGCACCAGGGCGTCCCAACTCTGTTTGGTGTCGATCATGGCGGCCCACAGTTCGCCTCGCGGGGTGATGCCAGCCTGTCGAAAGACATCGTCGTCGACCCGCACCTCGGTATTCCCAATGCCTTGGAGCCCGAGGGCATCGGCCAGCCGTCGCGCCGGGTCAACCGTCACGACCAACACACGCCCGCCGTGATGACAGGCCGCCATGGCGGCGGCGGCGGCGGCCGTCGTGGTCTTGCCGACACCGCCAGGCCCACAGGCAATGACGATCTGTTTGGCGGAGAACAAGCCGCTCAGCGTGGTGGAACGGGTGTCGCGGGGCTGTGAGCCTCGGCCCTCGGCCTGGAGGTCGGCCACTAGTAGCCCAACTCTTCGCTCAACGAGGCCGCCACCTGTTTCGTCGTACGCAGGCCTTGGGTACGGGTAAAGAGGAACGGCAACAAGAGGACGGGGACCGCAGGATCCAATCCGGCTTGCAGTCGTTCCAAGTGGGCCGATCGAGTGCGGCGCATGGTGACGGCCAGTCGTGCCCCTTCCAGTAATTGGCGCCACGTCGCCCAACGCTCGCTCCGAGAGTTGCGCTTCAACCTCGGGTTGGCGGAGCTCTTCGAAGATCTCTTCTTCGTGGCGGCTGAAGAGCTCGGGCAGGACGCGGTTGACCACAACGGCAGAGAGACGCACCGTTGTCTCGTCGCGCACCCGGCCCTTCGAGCTCGAGGGTTTCAGCCACTGGCATCTCCTCGGGCGTCGTGACAATGACCAGACCGGTCTGCACCGGATCGGACAGGATCTCCAGCATCCAGTCGGTCTGGGATCGGATGAGCCCAACTTTGACCAGGTCGTTGATGGCCTGGGGCGAGGCCAGTTGCCCGATGATGTGTCCGCTGGCCGGGGCGTCGACGATGACCAGGTCGTAGTGGCGCTCACGTACTTCGTAACAGAGCTTGCCCACGGTCAAGGTCTCGCGCACCCCGGGTGCGGCCGTGGCCACAAAGTCGAAGGCCTTGGCCAACGGTCCGATGCGACCTACCACCGGGATCTTGAGATGGAGCTTTAAGTACTCGCGAAGCGAGGCCTCAGTGTCCATGGTCATGGCCCATATCCCAGGCGCAATCTCGCGCTCGGTGAAAGCGGTCGGAGCGGCTTCAAACAGCGACGAGACGTCGCCTTTCCCGTCGACCTCGCAGACCAGGACTCGCTTGCCGTGGTCGGCGGCCAAGACAGCCAGGGCGGCCGAGACCGAGGATTTTCCGACGCCACCTTTGCCGGTGAC
Organism: uncultured Acidimicrobiaceae bacterium; assembly: GCA_963803215.1. Lineage (GTDB taxonomy): Bacteria > Actinomycetota > Acidimicrobiia > Acidimicrobiales > RAAP-2 > CAWDLP01. Next base: position 131,460 of record CAWDLP010000014.1, on the reverse strand, counting down.
AAAGACAAGCTTCAGATCGATGAGGTCAGGGACAGAGTTCAACGCTGGCCCGACCTGTTGATGCGAAAGATCAGGGGGCGCCGAAACCGACGCGGCGCTCGTTGGTCGGCCCGTCCACCTCTACGTAGGCCACCTTGACGACCGGGACTCCCACCTGTCGGCCTTTGCGATCCGTCAGCCACAGCACGCCATCGCCCTTATCGAGGGCCTTTTCGATGTCAGCCATGATTTTGTCGCGGTCAGGCTCGGGGCCGAGATCGACTTCTAGCTCTTTCGGGGTCTGGGTGATCCCGATGCGCACGTCCACCTGGTCTCGCTCCTCTCAGTAATCGGACCTACTTTTGCGGTCCGAACACCCTGGACGTTACAGGCATGCGGCAGACTTGCGACCATGGCACAGCCCGAAGAGTGGGAACCCACCGAACGAGGCCTTCGGTGGGCCTCGACCATGAGCGGTTTCTCAGGTCCGATCTGCCTGGCCCACGCTGACTCCTCGGCCGCCATTGCCGTCACCACGGGACCGGGTGGTCCTGACCCAGTAAGCACCCTTGGGGGGTCAAATCGCTTACACCGCGAGGAGACCGAAGACCTCTTTCTGGCCCAAGGAGCCACCCGAGCTGAGGGTGCTGGTGACCGCCGACTGACCGAGGCTCCTGACGAGTGGCGAACCTGCTTCGAAAAGGATCGAGATCGAGTCCTTCATTCCAACTCTTTTCGCCGCCTGGCCGGCAAGACCCAAGTCTTTGTCTATCCCGAGGACCACCAACGGACACGCCTCACCCATGCCCTCGAGGTCGCCCAGGTGGCTGCGAGCATCGCCCGGGCCTGTCGCCTCAACGTTGCCCTCACCGAGGCCATAGCCCTCGGGCACGACTGCGGTCACGGTCCCGGTGGGCACGCCAGCGAAGACGCCTTTGCCCCCTATCTCTCGGAAGGCTTTGACCACGCGCCCTGGGGGGCCGACGTCTCGCTGGCCTCGCTCAATCTGTGCCGCGAGACGCTGGATGGCATCCGTAACCACAGCTGGTCAAGGCCGGCCCCATCGTCGCCCGAAGGCGAAGTGGTCAGCTGGGCCGATCGGATCGCCTACGTGGCCCACGATCGCGAGGACGCGGTCGCCACCGGCATCGTCTCGGCTGACGGGCTCCCCAAGGTGGTGCGAGAGCTTTGCGGCGACCAGCGTGGGCCCCAACTTGGTGCGTTCATTGACGCCGTGGTGCAAGCCACCTTGCGCACCGGTCGCATCGGCATGGACGAGGAGATGGGGGCCGCGCTTGGCGGCCTTTCGGGCCAGCAACTACGAGCAGATCTATCTCCGTCCCGCTTCGGTGGCCCAGGGCGCGGCCGTGGTCGAGGTGTTACGTGCCTTGGTCGAGCACTTCGCCGACCGACCGCACACCATCCCGGGCCTGGTCCAAGGATCGGCCACCGACGGAACACGGGCGGCCGTGACCTATGTGGCGGGTATGACCGATCGATTCGCTTTTCGCCAAGCCGTGGCCGTGCTCGGATGGGATCCGGCCAAACTACCCAAGGGCGTTGGCGACTGAGTCCGACTTTTAGTTGAGCGGCCCAGTTGAGCGGGTCAGATCACCCGCTTAGTGCAGCGGCTCAGTTCAGACTGAGCTCACGGCGGTAGACCCGAGCTGGCCCCAACTTGACCAGCCGCTCGGCCAGATCACGAAAGGCCACCGACGCCTCGCCTTCGGGGTCGCTCAACACGATGGGTGCCCCATGGTCACCACCTTCACGAAGTGCTGGCACCAACGGCACCTGACCGAGCAGTGGCACGGAAAGGTCCTTCGACAGTGACTCGCCGCCGCCACTACCAAACAGGTCGTAGCGCTTCCCGTCGTCACCGGTGAACCAGCTCATGTTCTCAATCACGCCTCGCACCGAGAGCTTGAGCTTGCGAGCGGCGTAGGCCGAGCGCTGCGCCACCCGTTGGGCCGCGGCCTGCGGTGTGGTGACCACGACGACCTCGGCCCGTGGCATGACTTGGGCCAACGACAGCGTGACGTCGCCCGTGCCGGGAGGCATGTCCACCAACAAGAAGTCGGGTTCGCCCCAGTAGGCGTCAGCCAGAAACTGCTCGATGGCTTTGTGCAGCATGGGTCCGCGCCAGATGACGGGTTGGTCGTCGGGCACGAAGTAGCCCATTGAAAGACAGCGCACGCCGTGCACCAAGGTAGGAAGGACGAGATCGCCCAAGACAATCGGATCATGCTCGGCGCCCATCATCTTTGGGATCGAGAAGCCGTAGACATCGGCGTCCAAGATGCCAACGCTGTGACCGGCTCGCGCCAAGGCCACGGCCAGGTTGACGGTGACCGACGACTTTCCGACCCCACCCTTGCCCGAACCGATGCCAATGATCCTGGTCTTTGATCCGGCCTGGAGAAAGGTCGGTGTCTCGGTCTCGCCGTGACCATGTCCATGGCCACCGTGACCGTGGCCGTCGTCTTCGTCGGGCTCATCGTCAGCAGGAGCGCTTTGCACGCCGGTCATGGCGAAACGGATCCGAGCGCGCAGCTGGGTGCGCTCGGTGTCGTCCATCACACCCGCTTCAACTTCGACCTCTTCCACCCCGGGAACGGCCAGTGCGGCCTGATGGATCCTGGCTTCGAGCTCATCTTCGTTCGGCCAGGCCGCAATTGGGAGGGCCAGCAGAACTGAAGCCCGGCGGCGGCGGCTCTTGATCGAACGGATCATGGAGAGCTCGGAGAGGGGTAGGTCAAGTTCGGGGTCAAGGACCGCACCCTACGGCCTGCTCCAGCTGTGATTGATCGACTGCCATCGCTCCCTTAGATCGTGGTGATTGGGTCCTCGTCGCTGACTCGTCCGACGACGCTCGGCGGCCGTTCCCAGACCCCTGGGTAGACTACTGACCGTGCAGGCAGGCCAAATCGCCCCGAATCTGGGAATCACCAAGCCCCGACGACGACCGCTTCACCTCAACGGTGACGGCCGTGGCCGCCGCCTTCGGCGACCCGACCCGCCGCGACATCTATCTCCACGTGCGATCCCACCCAGGCGACACCGCCACCGAGATCGCCACCACCTTCTCCCTCCACCCCAACGTCGCTCGTCACCACCTCGATCGACTTGTGGCCGGTGGCTATCTCCGCGTTGAGGTGGGCAAAAAGCATCAAGCGGCCGGTCGACCCTCAAAGCAGATTTTTCCCGGTGGAAGACGAACGGTCGCTTGGCTTTTTGAACCGCCGAGATGATCTCATGGCGCTCCTCCTGCGAGAAGCCATGGAACTCCTCGGTCCAGACCAAGCTGAGTCCATGGCGGCCAAAGTGGGCGAAGAGTATGGACGTTCGCTGGCCGCGCACATGTCGCCGGCCGAAGGCCAACGATCGGTGCGGGCTGCCATGCACGCCATCGCCGACACGCTGACGGCCCATGGATTTGCCGCCCACGCCGAGGACCACGGCGACACGACCGAAGTCGTGGCTGAGCAGTGCCCCTTTGGCAACGCGTCGACGACCAATCCGGTGCTGTGTGCCGTCGATCGAGGCATGGTGAAAGGCCTCTTGTCCGGACTCTGTGGTGAAGCACCCGAGTCGGCCATGCCCGTCGTGCTCTCATCTCGCGCTCGCGGCGATGAGACCTGTGCTGCCTCAGCCTGAAGCACAGTCGTGAGTCGCTCCTACCTCGACCACGCCTCTACCGTTCCGCATGCGGCCCGAAGTGGTGGCCGCCATCACGCAATGGCTCGCCATCCCGGCGGCCGACCCTGGTCGGATCCACGAAGAGGGCCGCACCGTCCGAGTCGCGGTCGAAGAGGCTCGAGACCGGGTGGCCGAGCTGGTCGGTGTGCGCAATCGGCAGGTGGTCTTCACCTCGTCGGGCACCGAGGCCATCAACACGGCGGTCTGGGGGGCAGCTCGACTCCATGCCGGGGCCGTCATCCTGTGTGCCGCCGTCGAGCATTCAGCCGTGCGGGATGCCTCGGAACGACTGGCGCCGGTCGAACGCCTGGAGGTCGATCACACCGGCCGCATCGAACTGGCGGATTTGGAAGAGGCCCTGCGGCGGCGGATCGATGACCAACCAGCGCTGGTCCACTGCCAATGGGCCAACCACGAAGTGGGCACGATCCAGCCCGTGCACGAGGTGGTGGACCTGTGCCGTCACTATGGGGTGCTGGTTCACGTTGATGCCTGCGCCGCGGCAGGACACCTTGACCTAGACCTCATCGGTTTGGACGCCGATCTGGTCTCGATCAGCGCCCACAAGCTGGGCGGCCCGCCTGGTGTTGGTGCCCTCATTGTGCGCAAGGGTTTACGCCTCGAACCGTTGTTGGTTGGCGGCCAACAAGAACGGGCCCGGCGCGCCGGGCTCGAGAACATGATCGGCATCGTGGGATTCGGTGCCGCGGCCAAGTGCTCGGAGCCAATGGGCGCGCGCGCCTGCACCAAGAAGCCGAGACCGACCGGGGCTTGGTGGCTTCTCTCGGCCATGCTGCAACGAAGGTTGAGGGCGTGACCGTCGTGGGCGACCAGGTCCCGAACACCGACTTCCCAACCTGATCTGCCTCGGTGTGGAGGGCGTCGAAGCTGAGCCCGTGCTACTTGGGCCTCGATCGCCACGGCGATGGCGGCGCATTCGGGATCGGCCTGCTCGTCCGAGTCGCTTGAGCCCTCGCCCGTCTTAGAGGCCATGGGAGCCGACGCCAGCCATTCGCTTCGCCTCTCCGTGGGCTGGTCCACCACGACGGCGACGTCGAGGCCTTCGCCCACGCCTTTCCCTACCGTGGTCGACGAGCTGCGATCGCTGCGGGCCTAAGCAGCCAACCGGTTATTCGATGGGAAAGTCCATTGACATCTCGTCGGGGTCTGGTCCCAGGCGAGTGCCATGGTCGATGGTGGCAATGGCAGCCAGGTCGGCGGCGCTCAGACGAGAAGTCGAAGACATCGATGTTCTCGGCAATACGAGAGGCCGTCACCGATTTCGGAATGGCAACGTTGCCCAGCTCCATCTGCCAACGCAGAATCACCTGTGCTGGAGTTTTCCCGGTTCGATGAGCGATGGCCACGATGGTTGGGTCGGCCTGTAGCTGGCCTCGGGCCAGGGGTGCCCACGACTCCGTGACGACGCCGTGCTCAGAGTGAAACGCTCGTAACGCATCTTGGGCCAGCATGGGGTGGAGTTCGACCTGGTTGATGGCCGGCACCACCGTGGTCTCTCTCATCAAACGTTGGAGATGATCGATGCCGAAGTTAGAGACGCCAATGGCACGAACCCGTCCGTCGGCGTAGAGCGACTCGAAGGCACGCCATGTCTCGAGGTAACGGTCAAGGGCAGGGGCGGGCCAATGGATGAGAAGAAGGTCCAGCGTTTCCAGGTCGAGTCGCTCCATTGGAGCGCTCAAAGGACGCAATGGCTTTGTCAAAACCTTGCTCGGAGTTCCAGACCTTGGTGGTGACAAAGACTTCTTCACGAGCGATACCCGAGGCCTTCACGGCGGCGCCAACACCGGCTTCGTTGCGATAGAGCTGGGCCGTGTCGATGTGTCGGTAGCCCGCCTCCAATGCGATCTCAACGGTTGCTTGCGTCTCAGCGTCGGGGACCTGATAGACCCCGAAGCCCAGTTGCGGGATAGCAACACCGTTGTTGAACGTGACGAGCGGGCTGGTAGGCATCGACTGATGGTAGTTGTCAGACCACGTTGCTTGACCGGTGAGAACAACGGCGGCCGTAGGATCTCCTCCGAGATGATCGCTATGCCAACAATGGGTAACGGGCGCCCTTCTCACGCCGCAGGGCGATGGTCTGCTTCCGACGCGACATGTCCCTTTTGCGGGCATGCGGGGAATCATGCGCGACCGTCAGAACACGGCGGATGTGACGACTGTGATCGCTGCTGGTCCGATCGTCAACGTCGAGATCGGCCGCCCCACCACTCGTGACGTCGGGGCAACCTGAGCGTTGCGCCGACTACCAAGATCCAGGTAGCTCCCTGATGGCGGCGGCCAAGCGCTCGAGCGCTTGCGGCACCTCCGCCGGGATATGTGAGGAGGCGAATTCTGGCTCAAGTTCATCGAGGTCGAACTCAACGGCCTTAACCGCGAGCAAGAGCGCCTCGACTGACCGGCCAAGAGTGCCTGCTAGGTCACCGGGCATCTTCTTGCCATCCTTCCCGGCACCGAACTGCCCCTGGAACCAACGTGCTGCAGGCGAAATCTCCTCGCAGAATCTGCGCTCGCTGCTCGATCCCCATGGGTGCGCCCTTGTGGTGCGGCGCCAAGATCGATCGGTTCAGCCCGCTAACCCTTGGGCCGCGTTGATCCGATCGATCAAACGTCCAAGCGCTGTGACCAGGTCTTCAGGCACGTGTTTCGCCGCTTCCGCTTCATCACCGACGCCGTCGATTGCTTTGACCAGCCCGCTCATTGCATGCGTCAGTTCCGCTACTGCGGTTGCCACAGCATCTGTCTCTGTTGTCATCTGAATACAGTTCCAATCTCCGCTTTGAGAAGCGGATGGGGTTGGCCGAGTCTGCTCCGATTGAATCACCACCTGGTGAGGGAAGCAATCGACCTTGCGTGCTCCGCCTCTGAGCTTCCTCCTGCGAACAGGCGCGGACTAAAGATGAGCTTTTTCTTCAATTGGGTGCCACACCGTCTGAGGTCCTCAGATCTTTGGCATTGCTCGCGACTATGGAGACGTCGTCGTGGTGTCGTGGGCAATGGCCGCGATGCCTGGGGGTAGCGGCAGGCCAGCCTCGTTGAAGGCGGTGGTGATGAACGAGACGGCATTGACCACGTCTGCATCTGGGGGCTTCTCATTCAAGAACAGCGTGTACTGGGCGGCCGCGGCCTTTGCATTGTGATCCTGTTGCAACAAGATGGTGCCGAGGTAGAGATGCGCCACAGAAAACGTGGGCGAGACCTTGACGGCCTTTTGCACATCGGCCCGCCCTTGCGCTTCGACCGTCGTGTCGCCCGTCTCGTTGCCCGACTCCCACACCAGCCACCCGAACTCTGACAGTGCTTCGGGGTTGTTGGGCTGATCAGTCAAGACCTCGTGGTAGAGGTGGAGCGCCTCGTCCACCTTGCCCTGCTGCACCAGCACCTCGGCCTGGTTGGTCCACTGCCGTACCTGTTGGTCTTGCGACAGATCGACGCTGCCCGAACCCACCTGTCCAGGAAGTCGGGGAGCGGTGAGGTGGCTGACCAAAATCACCGCACCGGCAACGATGGCGATCGTGGCCAGAGCGATCAGCCAAGGGCGTCCACGGAAGCGACTCTTTTCTGCTGTGGTTTCGAGATCGTCGGGCCCACCTTCGCCGTCGGCCCGGTTCGACGATGAGGTGGTCTCACCTCGATCAAGATGCGCCAGTTCGGACTCAACTTCGGCCAGTCGAGTTTCATCACGACGCCGGAGCACGGCGTAGTCGTCGTCGCTCAAGTCGTTGGCCTCGTGTTCACGGGCGGCGTCATCGAGCGAGCGCCGCAAAAACTCAGCCTCGTCGGTCAGCTGCCAATGTTGGGCCGTCTCGGATCGGGTGGCCGGTGTCTCTCGGGTCATGGCACGTCGTCGTTCTTCAGCTGTTCGAAAGCCGCGACCGCGTCGCCAGAAGAAGTACCCGAGCACCACGACGGCCACGCCGCCTACCACGACGGGCACGACCCACACCACGGCCGTCAGTCCGCGGTCAGGCGGTCGCAACAGGATCGTTGGCCCATAGGTGGCCACGAGCGAGTTGTCGATCTGCGTCGCACTTTGACCCTGATTGACGCGAGCGACGATGAGGTGGCGCACGGCAATGGCTGTGGTCTGGTTGGACTGCGCCACTGAGATGTCGTGACAGCTCGGACAACGAATCGTCGCCTCAATGGCGGCGGCTCGCTGGGCGTTTGTCTCGGGCCCGCGGCTGAACAGACCGCTTCCGATGACGAGGGCCAGCACCAAGACGACGAAGGGTGCGGCGACGCCCGTCCAACGGGGCAAGCCAACCCTGGTCCGCGACACAGAGGCGTCGGAGGTCTTTGTGGCGGCCGCTACGTCAGCCATTGCCGTGTTGGGCGTCGTAAAGCATGGTTTCGAGTTGCGAGGACGTCGCTGGGCCCGAGAGCGGCTGCACTGAGATCTTGCCGTTGGGATCAATCAGGAACGTGGTCGGAGGCCCGGTCACGCCATAACGCTCAGCGATCTGTCCTCCGGGGTCAGGGATCGAAGCCCAGTGGGCTCCGTGCGACGTCATAAAAGCCTTGGCTGACGAGTTGACGTCGTGGTACGCCACGCTGACGAAAGCCGGTCCATTGGCGTTCTGTTGGTTGTTGAACGCGACCAGATCGTGCATCTCTTGTTGGCAGGGCGGGCACCAGCTGGCGTAGAAGTTCACGAAGACGTAGCGGCCGCGGAGGGCGCGCAGAGCCACGTGTTGACCGTCAAACGACGTTTGGTTGAAGGTCGGGGCAGATTGACCAACTAACGGACTGTTGATCGCCGTTGCCTCTTGGGGGGATCGGGTGGCCAGGACCACCGCCACGGCAATGAGCACGACCAAGACGGTGCCGGCGATCCAGCGGGCCGGATAGTGCGTAGGCCCCCAGCCGCGCCGTGTGGACGCGGGCGGCGGTGGGATGAGGGCGTCTTCCTTCATCGTCTGGGTCACGGGGAGTCCATCCCGACCGGTACTGGATGATCGGTGGGCAGTGTCGTCCGAGACGTCTGCCCCAGGCGAAGCGGGCGGGTCAGAGGCACCGTGACTCGAGTCGCCATCCCGGGCCGGATTGGGCCGGGGTGCGGCCCCTTCTCCACCATGGTGGAGACCGACGAGACCGGATCGGTGGAACGTCGACGTGAACCGGGCACCAAGGCAAGTAGCCCGCCCACCCCGATGAGCAGTCCACCGGCCCAGAGCCAGGCCAACAGCGGTTCGACAATGACACCAACACCGATGCCACCTGAGGGTGGATTGATGGGCTGGTTCCCTGAGGTGGCCGACGACTCGTGCACGGCGTCAAAGGTCAGATAGACGTCACCGAACACGCCCGAGTCAATGGCCGGGGTGCCGATGGGCGTTGAGTTCTTGCCGCCGAACAACGTGACAGCCGGTCGAAACACCCCACCGTTATCCACCTTTATAAGGGCCTCAGTTGCTTGGCGAGAGGGTGACACGGTGTTCTTCAGTCCTTGGAAGACAAAGGTGTGGCCGTCAAAGGCGACCGCCTTACCCGGGACGAGCGCCAACTCTGATCGCTGGGCAAATGACGTCGCCGCGGTCAGCCCCACGGCCAACACCACCACGCCAAGGTGCACGATCATGCCGCCGTTGGCTCGCCCGATCAGGCCGCGCCACGCACCAGCCCCGCGGCGATGACTGGCCCGCATGGACAAAAAGAGCGAGCGCAGTGCTGATGCGCCAGCAAACGCACCAAGTCCAAAGGCGAGCAGCGGCGCCAAGCCCCGCATGCCGAAAGCGACGCAGAGTACGACGGTGGCGACACCCACCCAAATGGGCACGACGAGACGGTGCCACAAGGCGTCGCTGCCGATTTTGCGCCAGCTCAGGGCGGGAGCGATCGCCATAAGGAGCAACAGGGCCAGCCCAACTGGGACGGCCACCGTGTTGAAGTACGGGGCCCCGACGCTGACCTGCTGGTTCTTTATGGCTTCGTAGAGCAGCGGGAAGACCGTGCCCAAGAGCACGACGAAAGCGAAGCCAATGAAGATCAGGTTGTTAATGAGAAAGGCTCCCTCTCGACCAAGGGGGGCGTCGATCCCACCGGGCGAGCGCAGTCGGTCGCCCCGCCACGCAATCAGCCCAAAGCCCACGATCACGATGACGGCAAAGAACGAAATGAGGAGCGGTCCAAGCGTGGACTCGGAGAAGGCATGCACGGACTGAATGACTCCTGACCGAGTCAGGAACGTACCCAAAATGGTGAGAGCGAAGATGGCGACACAGAGCGAGAGGTTCCAGACCCGAAGCAATCCCCGTCGCTCCTGCACCAGCACTGAGTGCAGATATGCCGTGGCACACAGCCACGGCATAAGAGCCGCGTTCTCGACCGGATCCCAGCCCCAGAAGCCGCCCCACCCGAGTACTTGATAGGACCACCAGGCCCCGAGGACAAGACCCACCGAGAGAAACGTCCACGAGATCAGAGTCCAACGCCGCGTCTCGGCCTGCCACCGGTCCGAGATGCGACCGGTGGCCAGCATGCCGATGGCAAAGGCAAACGGAACAGTGAATCCGACAAAACCCAGATAGAGCAGAGGCGGATGGATGGCGACCAGCGGATTGTCTTGAAGGAGTGAGTTGGGACCGAGGCCTTGGGCCACGCCGTGGGTGGTTTTGAACGGGTTGGCTGGGCCAATCATCAGCCCAAAAAAGAAGGCCGTGACTGCGAACATGACGAGCATGGCCCACGCCACCACGGGGTCTGTGGTCTGGCGTCGGTAACGCCAGACCAAGATGGCAGTAAAGAGGGCGAGGGCAAACCCCCAGAGCAAGATCGATCCGGCCAGGTTCGACCACAGGCCAGTGATTGAGTACAACAGCGGCGTAACCCGCGAGTTGTTCTGTGCCACAAACACGATGCTGAAGTCGTGCGTGACGAGCGCTCGTTCCATGGCGAGAACGGCCACCACCGCACCAGCCAGAACCAACGGTGCGTAGATTCGTCCATCAAATCGGGGATCGGGCTCTCGGTCTACCTTCTGACGCAAGAGCGAAAGGCCCACAACGATCACACCAATGATGGCGGCGACGAAAGCGAGCCAGACCCCAATGGCGCCCAGAGTTGCGTTCATACTTAGCGTTTCGAGCCGTTAGGCGCGGTCACCCGCGTCGGGTGCTCCGCGATGTAGTTGGCCGAGTGCTTGACCAAAATTTGATTCGACTCGAACGTGGTCGAGGTCGCCGAGGCAAAGTGACCGACGACCACGACTGGGATGTTGGGCTGAAACAGTTGCGGCGGACTCCCGGTGTTTTGGACCGGGATGGAACGGTGGCCCTCAGAGATACTGAAGTTCGTACCATTCGCCGTGCTCTTCACCGATCCCGGTACGACAACGCCCTCAAGCCGCACGCTTGAAGTACCGAGCGACGATTTGTGGGCCAAGGCTTGGCTTACCGTGTCGAAGTAGTTGAGAGAACTGCCAAGGCCTTCCACTAAGAGAAAAACGATGGCGGCGATCAGAACAGCAAACACCACAAGCAGTCGCCGCTTCTGCCGAGTTCGACGAGTCCTCGGCGGCGTGGAGGATCCGCCCATCGTGGCCGATTCGCCCGCGTTGGCGTCGAGCGCTTCAGGGGTGCCGTCAACGACGGATGTGTCGGTGACATCGCTCATGGCTGATCCCCGCTGGCACCGTCCTGACCAATCCCCCCTGCTAATTCATGAGCTGATGCAGCATTCTCGTGTTCAATCAGCTGTGCAGCCCGGAGCAGGCGACGCCGCCGAGCAATAAGGCTGACTGAGTACACAAAGAGAACGGATAGGGCGATGATGTAACCGGCGTTGACGTAACTCATCGACCACCGCTTATTGGAAGTGATGGCGAGGAACTGGGTCCGTCGCTACTGGCGCCATCCTCAGTCGAGGCCACCAGTTCGTCCATGCCCTCGCTCCGACGCTCGGCCAAGGAGACCTCGAGCTCTTCGTCGCCCACTTGATCGCGCAGTAGCTCAATCTGGTAGCGCATGATGACCATCCATACGAACAGCAACGTAAACGCCAAGAAACCGAGCAGAAGGGTCCAGGCCATCGAGCCGTGGATGAGCGGTGAGAGATTGGCGTTGAGCACGGTGGCCCCTTGGTGCAAGGTCTGCCACCACACCACCGAGAAGTGCACGATCGGTACATCAAGGGCGGCGACGAGGCAGGCCACGGCGCAGCGCTTCGCCCGCACACCCGGTTCGGCCGGCACGCGCCGCAGCGCCATGTAACCCAGGAAAAGAATTAACAACAGGGCAGTTGAGGTGAGCCGCGCATCCCAGGTCCAGTAGACGCCCCACGTGGGTCGGCCCCAGATCGATCCTGTGATCAAGGTCAGAGCGTTGAACACCACGCCCACTTCCACGGAAGCAGCAGCCAGGCGATCCCAGTAGAGCGAACGCGTGCGAGGCCACAGGTAAAGAAGACTCGACAAGGCGGCCAGCCCGAAGGCCACGTAGATGGCGACCCAGGCCAGAGGTGGGTGTAGGTAGACCAGTCGCACCAAGTTGCCCTGGACTTTGTCGGGAGGCGTGACCCAAAGCGCCATCCAAACCGTCACGGCCACCCCAATCAGTGCCACGACGCCGGTGATGGCGAGAGCGTTGCGTTTGATTAGTGACACGGACAGCTCCAGAGGGCAGACATCAGGCCGCTTCTTGTAGCGGGCCGTAGAGGACGACTCCCACCACGAGATAGACGGCGGCAAAGGGAATAAGAATGCGCAGCCATTGTGCCCCGGCTGCGCTGGCTCCGGTCAGCGCGCCTGTCCATGCCCTCGACCCGGCCAAGAGGACCGGGGCCAAAATGGGCAGCATGAGCAGGGGTAACAGAGTTTCTCGCACCCGGAGTCCGGCCGAGAGCGCACCATAAATAACTCCGGCCGAGGCCAATCCGACCGTGGCCAGCAGCGAAGCCACGACGGCCAACCAGACCACTTCGACCCGAACACCGAATAACACGGTGATGCCAGCCCACAGCACCAGCTGAAGCACCAGGAGTTGGGCCGCAATGGCGGCGGCTTTCCCAAGGAAGATGCCACCCGGATCGATACCCGAGAGGCGAAGCCCATCGCGCGTGCCTTCGCCTGATTCGATGGCAAAACTTCGCTGCGTCGTGAGCACGGTCGAAAACAGCACGGCAATCCAGAACATGCCCGGTGCAGCCGCTTTCAGCTCTTTGGGCCCAGGCCCAATGGCAAAGGCAAAGAGGACGAGCACCAACAGCGCGAACGGCAAAACCTGCCAGAGGGCCACGCGGGACCTGGCCTCGATACGAAGGTCCTTCCCCGCCACTAAGAGGGCGTCACGCCACATTGGTTGTACCTGCGCGGACTTGGGCCAGACCAGCACGTCGGCCACCCGGAGTCTCGCCTGAGATTCGACCACCAACCATGGTGACGACGCGATGGGCCAGCGGTACCGCGAGTTCGGGCTCGTGCGATGAGACAAGGACCGTGTCGCCGCGCTCGCTGGCCTCACGAATGAGATCGCCCAGCAGTCGTCTTGCTGCGGCATCAAGCCCGGCGTGCGGCTCGTCCAAGAGCCACAGCGTTGGTCGGCGGGCCAAGAGCGCGGCCAAAGCGACCCGTCGCCGTTGACCGGCCGAAAGCCGTCCCACCGGCGTGCGAGCCAACCGACCGACCAAGCCCAGACGCTCAAGGGCGGGGTCGGCGGCACGGGCCGGAAAGCCAGCGGCTCGAACGGCGAACCGAACGTTTTCAGCGGCACTGAGCTCGTCATAAAGCGGCGCGGCGTGGCCCAAGAGACCAATGCGGGAGCGAACGGCGGCGTGGTCCTCGGTCAAGTCCACGCCCAACACCTCGGCTCGACCCGACGAGACCGGAAGCAGCCCAGCACAGGTCCGCAGCAAGCTGGTCTTGCCCGCGCCGTTGGCCCCGAGCACCACGACGACTTCGCCCGCGTCAACCGAGAGGTCGACCCCGGACAGGGCGGGGAACCGGCCGGCGAGCGCGACGGCGGAGCGGAGGAGAACAACAGGGGCCATGACCTTCGGGTCCATGCTACGGGGGACCCCACTGTTGGCACCAAGCGGCCTCAGCTGGAGGTGAACCGACCGAGCCCGATATCTCGCATGAGACGCTGCATATCGATGGCGATTGCCGACAATTGGCCGCTGAGCAGCAAAATGCCAAAGATGACCAAAATGGCGCCAGCGACCAGATGGACGATCCAGAGTCCCCGTCTGGCCCGGGCAAACACCGAGGTCAGGCGGGAAAACGCCAGACCGGTGATGACAAAGGGCACCCCGAGGCCTATGGAATAGGCGAAGAGGAGGACGACCCCGCCGGCCAGCGTCGAGTTGTGCGCGGCCAAGCCCAGAACGGCGGCCAAGACCGGGCCAATACAGGGCGTCCACGCAAAGGCGAATGCCATCCCCATAATCGGAGCGGCCCAGACCCCAAGGGCCGAGGGCCTGACCTGGAATCGGCGCTCCCCCATGAATCGGGCCAGCCCGCCGAGCGGACCGGAACCAAACCGCGACCAAAACGACCCCGGCAACGCGCCAATCAGCATCACGACACCGAGAACGACGATGACGATGCCAGCAACGATCGAGAGATCCTGCTTGTAGGAGTGCAACAGATGGCCGAGACCTGAAGCCGCGGCTCCCAAGGCCACGAAGACGACGGTGAAGCCGGCCACGAACAGACCAATACCTCGAAGCACCGGCTTGAGCGGTCGGCGATCGAGTTCGTCGAGCGCGCCTTCGGTGCCACCTTCAAGTTCGGCCGCCGACATGCCCGTCACCATCGAGATGTAGCCCGGCACCAAGGGCAACACACAGGGGGAAAGAAACGAAAGGATGCCGGCCCCGAAGGCCACCAGCACGCCGACCGGATCGGCCGTTACGGCTTCAATCACGAAGAACTCGCCACGTGATCATTCAAGCGGCTCACGAAAGGGGTTGCGCAATTGAGACCAGGCCCCACGGACATGGACCAATCGCGTTGGACCAGACTTTGGAGACCAGGTCAGGCGATCTGGCTACGAACCAGGTCAAGATCCGCTTCGACCATCATGGTGATAAGCCCGGCGAAATCAACGTCACGGTGCCATCCGAGCTTCGACTCGGCTTTGGAAGGATCGCCGACCAGGAGGTCCACCTCTGCTGGTCGAAGAAACTTCTCATCCACGAAGCAGTGCTGCTCCCAGTCGAGTCCGGCGGCCGCGAAGGCAACTTCGCAGAGTTCACGCACCGAATGGGTTTCGGCCGTAGCCACCACGTAGTCGTCCGGCTTGTCCTGCTGCACCATCAACCACATGGCGCGCACATAGTCGGCGGCGTATCCCCAGTCCCGTTGGGCCTCAAGATTGCCGAGGGGCAACTTCTCCTGCAGTCCGCAGGCAATGCGAGCCACGGCGTTCGTGACCTTCCTCGTCACGAACTCCAGGCCACGACGCGGTGACTCGTGGTTGAAAAGAATGCCCGATGAGGCGTGAAGGCCGTAGCTCTCGCGGTAGTTGACCGTGATCCAGTGGCCGTAGACCTTGGCCACGCCATAGGGACTGCGCGGGTAGAGCGGCGTGCTCTCTTTCTGCGGTACCTCTTGGACCTTGCCGAACATCTCAGAAGAGCTGGCTTGGTAGAAGCGGATCTCGGGATCAACGGTGCGAATGGCGTCGAGGAGACGCGTCACGCCGAGCGCCGTGGTCTCTCCGGTCAATACCGGTTGGGAGAAGCTGGTCTGCACAAAGGACTGCGCGGCCAAGTTGTAGACCTCGCTCGGCCGATGGTCTCGGAGGACCGAAATCAGCGATCCCTCATCGAGGAGGTCGCCCGCGACCAGTTCGATCTGGTCTTGCACATGAGCGATGCGTTCGAAGTTGACCGTGCTCGAACGTCGCACCATGCCGACCACCTCATAGCCCTGCTCCAACAGGAACTCAGCCAGATAAGAACCATCCTGGCCGGTCACTCCCGTAATCAGCGCTCGCTTGGCCATGGTTATCGGACTCCATCCTCGTTAGGGTTCGTCGAAATGCGGTCAAAGTGATGGCCGGCGAGGACCCGAAAAGGGTGGTACCGGGCCGCAGACAACACCCGAAACGCTACCGCACGGCCAGTGCCGAACTGGGCCGCTCAGACGGATTGATTTTTCTGTCATGGCCAATTACTTGGCGTTGGAGCATCGACATTGTCGATCACAACACTGCTTGACCTGGTTCAAGGTGGAATTCCCTGGTGGAGAGAGGGTCTATCGGAACTGACGTCGCTCGAGGCAAAGACCGTCTCGGCCTGGCGCGATGGGCCGAACGACCGATGCCAACATCTCAGCCAGGCTTTATCGTTCGCCCTGTGTCGACGTGCGCCATCGTTTCGTTCCGCCTCGGAGGCACCGACGGCGTCTCGATCGAAGCCGCGAAGTGGGCGGGCGCCCTCTCTCAACTTGGGTTCCACCTCACGACGGTGGCGGGCAGCGGGGAGGCTGACCACTTCGTACCGGGACTCGCCATTGACGCCGTAGCCCCCCCTACGATGCTCGAACTCACCGCCGTGCTGGCTGACGCAGATCTCGTCATTGTTGAAAATATCTGCTCGCTCCCCCTCAACCCGGCCGCATCTGAAGCCGTGGCTACCGTGCTCACCGGACGTCCAGCTGTCTTGCATCATCACGATCTCTCGTGGCAGCGACCTCACCTGTCGCATCTCGGGCCTCCACCGACGGACCCTCAATGGGCTCATGTCACGATCAACCAAATCAGCGCGCAACAGCTGGCAGAACACGGCATCAAGGCCACGACGATTTACAACACCTTTGATCCCGATCCCCCACCAGGCAACCGCCAACAGATGCGAGCAGACCTGGGCATCGACCCAGCTATGCGACTCGTACTCCAACCAACCCGAGCCCTTGAGCGCAAGAACATCCCCGAGGGCATCGCGTTAGCCACCGCGCTCGGCGCCACATTCTGGCTCCTCGGCCCGGCCGAGGACGGCTACGGCCCGGAGTTAGCCAACGTGGTTCGAGAAGCGTCGTGCCCCGTTCGTCTTGGCGTTCCAAGAAGGCGTGGCACGCAGACGGCGCCGTACTCCATCGATGACGCCTACGCCGCCTGTGACGTTGTGGCCCTGCCATCATCGTGGGAGGGGTTCGGCAACCCGACGGTGGAGTCCGCAACGCACGATCGTCCACTCGCCGTCGGGCAGTATCCGGTCGCCCAAGAACTCCAACAGTTTGGATTTCGTTGGTTCCCTTCTCACGAACCCGCGACACTTCTTCGCTGGTTCGAAGGATCCGATCGTGATCTCATCAGGCACAACCATGACGTGGCACGCCAACACTTCAATGTCCACGACTTGGCTGATCGCTTGGTCCCAGTACTGGAGGACGTCATCACCTTGCCACCAAGGATTGGCGCTTCGTAGGCGCCAATTTCGACGGACACCGAGCGCCCAGCGGTGGCGGGTATCCTCCCCCGCATGGCAGCGGCCGTTCGAGACAGTGAGATAGAGCGAGAGGCCCGTTCCCGGGTTGGATCTCCTCGTCGGCTGACCGCCGGACAACGCCGCGACCAGCTCTTTGCCGTCGCCCTTCGGCTCTTTGCCGAGCGGGGCTATCGGGCCACCACCATGGACGACATCGCCGAAGCCGCCGGGGTCACCAAGCCGCTCGTCTATCAACACTTTGCCTCCAAGCGATCCCTTTACCTCGAACTGGTCGACTCGGTCGCCAACGATCTACTGGACGCCATTGGGCGAGCCACCGCAGCAGCGGACGGACCGCGCCAACAGGTCGAAATGGGTTTCGCCGCCTACTTCCGAATGGTGGTCAGTCATGAAGCCGCCTTCACCTTGCTCTATGGGCGCGAAGAGGCCGACGATGAAGAACTTGGCAACGGACTGCGCAAGGTCGAAGTCGCCATCGCAGAAGCCATCGACCCCCTGATCGACGCCGGGCTCGATCCGGCCCACCGCCGTCAACTGGCCTTCGGCGTAGTTGGTATGGCTGAAGGTGCAAGTCGCCAGTGGATCGCTCAACGTTTGGCGGATCCCAATGCCGAAGAGTTCTCGTCCGACACCGACGCCGACGAGATTGAAGAAGTAGCACTTCGCATGGCGCAGCGCATGGCCGATCTGGCCTGGGCTGGGCTGCGCTCCGTTCACGCTGACTGAACGCACCGGCCCAGAGTTTGAGGCTGCGCTGCAGAGGTCGTCCACCCGCTCACACGCGCGATCAGACCCGCGTTGATATTCCTGTCGACCGCTCAGCGGAAGCACAGTCAACCCTCAGGAGATGACGCCACGATCGAATCATGAACATTCGAATCGCGCTCTCAACGCCAGCGATCTCCAGTCGTGGAATGAACCGATGACATCGGTCCTCACGCCACCGATTGCGGTCGAATCAACCTCCCTTCCCGCGGCATCGACGGCACCACCACCGACGATTGAAAAACACTCTCGGTGGCGATCGGCCGGTCGACCCGTGTGGTCGGTACCAGCTCGGATTGCCATCTTCGCCCTGACGGCGATCTTGTACACCTGGCACCTCTCTCGGATCGACATGGGCAACACCTTCTACGCCGCCGCGGTGAAGAGCGGCACCGAAAGTTGGAAGGCGTTCTTCTTTGGATCGCTCGACCCCGGATCGTTCATCACCGTGGACAAGCCCCCAGCGGCCCTCTGGGTCATGGAGCTTTCGGGGCGGATCTTTGGATTCTCTAGTTGGAGCATGCTGCTCCCTGAAGCAATTGCCGGCCTCTTGTCAGTCATGGTCATCTACCACGTGGTGCGGCGATGGGCCGGTGAGATCGCGGCCGTCATCGCCGCTTTGGCGTTGGCGCTCACCCCCGTGGCCGTCGTGATCTTTCGTTACAACGACCCGGACGCGTTTTTGACGCTCATGCTGGTCCTAGCGGGCTGGGCCATGTGGTCGGCCCTTGCCACCGCCAAAACAAGTCGACTCGTCCTGTGCTTCTCCCTGGTCGGCGTCGCCTTTCTCACCAAGACGCTCGACGCCTTCATCGTGGTGCCGGCCCTGTTCGCCACCTACCTTTGGTGCGGCAAACCGCGATTTCGGCGTCGCCTCATGCAACTTGTCTGGGGCGCCATTGCCCTCATTGTCTCGAGCGGATGGTGGTTCGTCATTGTCGAGCTCTGGCCTGCCAGCTCTCGTCCCTACATTGGCGGCAGCACCAACAACTCAGAGTGGAATCTCATCTTTGGCTACAACGGCTTCGCCCGGATTTTTGGATCCTCGGGAGCCGGTGCTGGTGGCGCCACATCGACCACGGCGAGCAACTTCGGCGGCGGCGAGGGCGTCCTGCGGATGTTCGACAGCGCATTGGCTGGTCAGATCTCTTGGCTCATTCCACTTGCCATAGCCGGCCTTTTAGGAGGACTCTGGCTCACTCGTCGCCATGCCCGCACCAGCTTGCATCGGGCTGGTTACGTGTTGTGGGGAGGCACGCTCCTCATGTTCATGGCGGTCTACGACGACGCCAAAGGCATCTTTCATCCGTATTACACCGTCGTCATGGCCCCAGCCATCGCAGCCTTGGCGGGCGCCGGTGCCGTCGCCCTTTGGAAGCTGGGACAGCGCTCACGGCTCTGGTCGTGGGTCTTGCCCGCCACCATCGTGGGATCGGCCATCTGGGCTAACCACCTTCTCTCACAGACCGCCAACTACTACCCCGGTCTCGGAACCGGCATTGTGGTGGCCGCCAGCATCTCGAGCCTCGTCATCTTGCTCCTCCAACTCAACGTGATGCGAGCACGATGGATGGCGCTCATGGCTGGCGTGGTAGCCGCGGCTTGCCTTCTAGCCGGTCCAACGGCGTACTCGTTGACCACGACGAACTCCACTACCAACGGTGTCGCCACGGCGGGACCCAGCACCGGACAGAGCGGCGGCATGGGTGGCATGGGTGGCGGTAGTGGAGGTGGTTTCGGCGGCAGTGGAGGACCAGGCGGCACGTCAGGTGGCCCGCCGTCAACGACCTCAAGCGGCAGCACTTCGCACACGGGCAGCGGAGGGTTCCCAGGAGCAAAGGGTGCTTCAGCGCTCACCAGCTCGTCGTCGCACGGCGCAACGTCGACAGCAAACGCAAAGTCGACAACAAAACCGTCGGGTTCAACCAACCGCACCACGGCGCCATCAACCCATTCCTTCCCTTCTGGCGCACCGACTGCCCTACGAGGCACGAGCGGCGGCATGGGTGGCGGCATGGGTGGCGGCATGGGTGGCGGTGGGACGTCAGTAAATACTGGGCTTGTCCGTTACCTTGAGCGTCACCAAGGCTCAGCCACCTACCTCGTGGCCGTGGTGGGGAGCCAAGAGGCAGCACCCTTCATCCTGCAAACCGGAAAAGCAGTCGTCGCCATCGGCGGATTCAGCGGATCTGACCCGGCCCCGAGCTTGCATGAGTTCCTCCAGATGGTGGCAGTCGGGCAAGCTCCACTATGTCTACGAGTCGGGCACGGTTCAGGTGGCGGTGGTGCACCAGGTGGTGCAAATGGTGGTGGCTCGTCGACCACGGCAGCGAGCGAGATTGACCAGTGGTTGACGAAGCACGCCACTGTGGTCTCGTCGAGTGCTTACGGCAGCAGCACTAGCTCAGGCACGCTCTACTACGTGAGTAGTGCCACCGCTTCGGCCGCACTGTGATGGCAGCAGACTCAAAGGAGCGGAACGAGTTCCTGACAGAGCGACCACAGCTCCCACGCACACACTTGGTAGATGGCGTCCTCTCGACCGGCGGGGTCCGCCACGTCGTCGCTGTCGTCCAAGACGACGTTGGCCAGATCGAGAGCGTTCACTCGATGGGCCAAATCGTCTGGCCCAGGCTTGAGCGATTGGCAGAGGTATCGGATCGTGGCGGTATGAGCCGCTGCTTGAGGATGACGTTTGCGGACGTAGCGCACGTGGTCAGCCTCCATGGCGATCACCACGACGGCACGGTCGAGATCGGCGTCGGTGATCTGATGGCTCCGGTGATGGCTGACCGGAGCCTGCGCCATCTCTTGGATCGACAAAAGGGCATCGCGGGTCCGCATCGACATCGGGCGATCCTCCAAAGTATGGGTGCCCGCCGTGACCACGTGAGGCGGCACCAAACTCGTCGCCGTCAATGCTTCCAGCATGAAGCCGGCCATGACAGAGCGCGCCGCGTTGCCAGTGCAGAGCGT
Organism: uncultured Acidimicrobiaceae bacterium; assembly: GCA_963803215.1. GTDB lineage: Bacteria > Actinomycetota > Acidimicrobiia > Acidimicrobiales > RAAP-2 > CAWDLP01. The sequence goes on along the minus strand of CAWDLP010000014.1, from coordinate 110,628 downwards.
GACCAACTCAAGAGGTTCATCCACGGTGCTACAAGTACTCCTTCTTGCGCAACCACACCAAGGTGAACCAACCCCATATCGGTGGCAAGTAGGCCGTAAACAAGCGCTGCACAAACGTGGCCGAGACCGCTATGTCTTGTGGAATACCTGCGGCTTCGAGGCCGAGGATCATGCCCGCTTCCACCACCCCCATGCCACCGGGGACTGGTGACACTCCCCCGAGCATGGCCGCCAAGGTCAGCACCACCAGCAGTTGGGCCAAGGAGAGATGGGAGTTGAAGGCGTGCAAAGCAGCGCCCAAGGCCAGGGCCACGGCGATCTGTGCCGCAGTACACCCGCCAAAGATCGCCACCAGTTTGCGGGGGTGGTCTATGAGGACTTTGAAGTGACCGAACACTTCGCCCACTTTCGGGCGGAGCTTGTCTTTAGCGAGCCGCCGCAGACGCGGCACCAAGAGAATGATGCCGGCTACCACACTGACCGCGACAACCACAATGACGATGAGCCAAATCAGATGTGAATCGCTTGTGCTCGACCCAGTTGGATCGTCGTGGAAGTGGAACGAACTAATAGCGACGAGAAAGGCGATGATGAAGAGCACGCCCTTCACGATCCAGCTGGCCGTGCTGACCAAGACGCCGGAGCTGACCGCCAACGTGGCGCCGTAACCTTCTTGTTGAAAGAACCTCACGCGGGTGGCCAACACCGCCATCGATCCGCCCGCCAGTCCGACAAAACTTTCGGCCACCTCCACGCCGAGGACTCGGCCGAACGGGAGCGGGTCGAGCACGGAGCCAGTGACGGTCACGGCGTTGAAGGGATAGACGGTTTGACTCAGTATGAAGACAGCAACGACCCATCCCCACCGGGCTCCGAGGATGGTGTCAATGGAGTGGCCCGACATTGATCAACACGCCGATGAGGGCCCAGCCGCCAATCAGCGTGCCGATGATCAAGATGAGCGTGACCCAACTAATCCGCCTCGGTTCGGTCAGTTTCGGAATCTCGACCCCCGCCGCCAGCGCACCTTTCTCGCGAAGGTCCTTCAACTCAGGCTTGCGGCCCCGCAAGGCCCGCGAGGTGCTCGGCGCTAAGGCAGCGCGCTGGAGAAATGGCAGTGCCGACGAGATCACATCAAGAGGCACCACACGCTTCGCCGCGGCCACGGTGCGCTCGGGGCCTGAAGCCAACGTCAAGGTGGCCAACATGCCAGCCATATCTCGATCGAGCTGTTCATCGGTAGCCGTGCCGGTGGCACAACGAAAATCGACCAGACCGCAGGCATCATTTGGTCCAACAACTAAGGCATCGGGACCAACCGCTCCGTGGGCCAGCTCAGCGGCCCGCAACAACATCATTTGATGCAAGGCATCGTCTAATTGCGCGTCGTTCATGACCGGGTTGATCTCTTCTTCGAAGAGTTCACGCAGGCGTCGGCGCCACGTCGTCCGATACCGACCTGACTTTGGCCGGTGGCTTTGACCCGGACGCTTTGGCCAACGCTCGATCAGCGGTGGCCTGACGCTTGCGCTCCTCCTTCTCTTTGCGGCGCTGCTCTTTCGCTTCCAGTTTCTCTTGACGATGCTCCGCTTTCGCCGCGGCCTTTGCTTGCTTGGCTTCCGCCTTCGCTTGGGCCTTCTCTGCTTTTGACAGTCGAGGGCTACTGATTCCCTCTTCCTTTTCTGACTTTTTCGCTGGGAGCAGGTCGATGAGGAGATCGCCGGCCGGCGGTCGGGTGATAAGGACGGCGTCTTTGGTCGGTCCACAACGTCCCGCGGCCAAGACGTCGGGAACACGGCTACCGCTTCGCGCCGCCAGAAGACTCAAATAGGCCTCGTGTTCAACCTGTTGCAGGCGGCTCAAGGCCAAGGTAGGCCCCGAGTCGCGATAGAAGAGAAAACGAAGTGTCTTGCCGAGGAGCTGCGCGTCAGCGGCATCACGGCCGTAGACCGAGACGTTCAATCGCCCCTGGTCGTCGCCGGCTTGAAATTTGGCCACGCCCCAGACTTGGCGCGGCACCGTTGTGACGTCGGTGGCCGGAACGCCGAGATCGTCGATGAGCAACTGGACATCTTCTCGAGAAGGGAGACCGATCGGAGATCCAACGATCAAGTGGTAGACAGCCGCCACCCCCCACCCGATACTGAGGCTGGCGATCACGCTCACGGGTAGCCCGGCGCCATGCACCACCGTGGCCAGAGCCGTGACAAAGACCACCACCTGCACGGTGCGCTGTAGAAAGCGACTCAAGTAGGGAATCGCCGCGTCCGCGACGGCGATGGTGGCAGCTACTCGGGCTAGAGGGAACTCCGCGTTGAGACCATCAAGCGATGGAGACGATGGACGAAGTCCGTGCGAACCGAAAATCGCTTGGAGGATCAGGCAGAGGACCCAAGCCACCAAGCCCGACACCGCGATATCTCGAGCGATCCGAGGACGGCGAGAGAGGAGGGCCACGACGCTGAGCGCCGCGATCATGCCCAACGAACCGAGACTCCAGACAACCGAGACCAACCAACTAATGCCGTTGGGGGGCGGGGTGAGGAAGTGAGCAATCGAAAGCTCGAGATGGGACGAAGCCAGGGTCACGGCCAAGCACAGGCCGATGACAATCACAGAGACAACAACTCGAAAGCCGTCTGAGCCCCGTCGTCGTGTTGCGTTATCGCCCTGAGGGGCAAAGACGATGGATCGCCATGGACGACCCCGCGAACGCCGAATGCGCCGTGCAGACGGTGATCCTGGCTCTGCGCTCACGGCACCATCCGATGGTTGGTCCGAGGCAGTTGTCACCGAGCCAGAGGCTTCGTTCTTGTCAACATCAGACGCCATCGCACCCGAGAGACTACGGCGTGCCCATCAATAGGTTGGGGAGGTGGCCCTCCACACGATCAGACGCTGAATCTCCAACCTGACAGGGGTGTGCAGCGACGTCAGCGGTCGGAGCGCTACTTGATGTGCACCCCGGAGATGGCCCGAGAGATGATGAGTCGCTGAATCTCGCTTGTCCCCTCGAAGATGGTGTAGATCTTCGAGTCACGGTGCCACTGCTCCACCGGGTAGTCACGCACGTAGCCGTAACCACCAAGAATCTGAATGGCTTGCTCGGTAACCCAGACTGCGGTCTCACCGGCAAAGAGCTTGGACATCGAGCCTTCACCGGATTCGAAGCTCTTGCCGGTACGAGCCATCCAGGCGGCGCGCTGCACCAAAAGCCTTGAAGCGTCGATGCGCATCTTCATGTCAGCCAACTTGAAGGCAATGGCCTGGTTCTCGATGATGGCCCGACCAAACTGCTTGCGCTCTTTGGCGTAGTCCAACGAGTACTCGTAGGCCGCCCGAGCGATACCGACGGCTTGGGCGCCAACCAACGGGCGAGAGGCCTCGAAGGTGGCCATGGCGGCTTGGGTCGAGGCTTTTTTACCCTCGCGCACTCGGGCCAGACGCTCATCGAGCTTGTCTTTTCCGCCGAGAAGGCAGCGACCTGGAATGCGGCAGTCTTCCAAAACCACTTCGGCCGTATGCGAGGCACGGATACCCATCTTCTTGAACTTCTGACCTTGACTGATGCCCTTGGTGCCTTCGGGGACAACAAAGCTGGCCTGGCCTCGACTGCCGAGCTCAGGGTCAACCGAGACAACCAAGACGTGCGTATTGGCGATGCCACCATTGGTGATCCAGGTCTTGGTGCCGTTGAGCACCCATTCGTCCGTGGCCTCGTCGTAGACGGCTCGGGATTTGAGCGACGACACGTCAGAACCGGCGTCGGGCTCGGATACACCGAAAGCAGCGAGCTTCAGATCGTCAGGGGTACCGAAGCACTGCGGGATCCACTCGCCCTGCTGCTCGGGCGTGCCGTTGGCGAAGATGCCAGCTACGGCCAAGGTTGAACCGAAGATAGCGAGCGAGATGCCAGCGTCGCCCCAACTCATCTCCTCGTTCACCAAACACAACAGCAGCCCGGTCGGGTCGGCGAAGCACTGGGCGATGAAGTCAAAGGAGTAGAGACCGTTTCGGGCTGCTTCTTCGATGATGGGCCACGGTGTCTCCTCGCGCTCGTCCCACTCGGGGCCAGCGGGACGCACCACGTTCTCGGCGAATTCGTGGACCCATTTTTGGATCTGAAGCTGGTCCTCGTTGAGGTCAAGTGAGAAGTCAGTCATCGGTTGCCCTCCTTGGGCGGTCCCCGGCAACGCCGGCGGCCTCGGGATGGTGAAAACCCCGCCGTGTGGTGCCTTGGGGCTCGTCCCCGAAACGCCGACCTAGCTGAGGTCTCTGGTAGTTACCGAATAGTAACCCAAGGGGTGCACGAGCGCACCCACACCCTCTGACCTGGATATCCAGTGGGCAACCGGGTGGCCTTCACCTCCCGCCGCGCTAGGGGCGCGACCTACCCAGCGGTGAGAGTAAGAGCTTTGAAATGCCCGACCCGAGCGAAGCTGCGGGGGGCGACGGCGAAGCCGTTGGGGGGCTTACGCCCCAGCGGGCCGAACGTCCTTGGCCATAAGCCCCTTGGGTCCCTGCTCCACCTCGAACTCGACAGCTTGGCCTTCTTCGAGGACGCGGTACCCATTCATCTGAATAGCGGTGTGGTGGACGAACACGTCAGCCCCACCGTCGGGCTGCGAGATGAACCCGAAGCCCTTCTCCGAGTTGAACCACTTCACTGTCCCGGATGCCACTGTGGCGATCCCCCTTCTTGTTGCATCCCCGGCCCACGCCGGGAATCGAACTCAACCGCAGTTCGTATTTCGTGTCGGAAATGTAGCAGTAAGAGGCAAGTTTTGCGGTGTCAAATCACGATCCTGGTTCGGATCCCTCGGCCCGAGATGTGCGGCGGGATTCATCGACGCACCGACGTTCCGTCCGCGCCGTCTTCGACCGTCCAACCAAGTGCGACGAGTTGGTCACGAAGCCGGTCGGCCAAAGCCCAATCGCGCGCCGCTCGCGCCTGATCCCGGGCCACCATCAGCTCGGCTGTGGCTTCATCGATCTCGTCCGATCCATCGTTGGATCGCAACCCCAAACCCAGTGCGCCACAGAGCACATTGACCGTGGCGGCCGTGGCGGCGGCGGCCTCTGTCTGCCCGGCATCGGCTTCGGCATTGGCCCGGCTCACGAGCTCAAAGATGCTGGCCAGGGCCCCTGGGGTATCCAGGTCGGCGTCCATCTGGTCCATGTACCTGGCCAATGCGTTGGGGTCGATGCCAGCGGCATCACGAGCCGCCCACAGAAATCCTTCACCGGAGGTGGCAATCAGATCCGGAAGGGAAAACCGACGGGCCAAGGCGTCGAGACGCTCCAACCCCTTTTCGGCGTCCGCGATGGTCTCGGGCTTCACTTCAATAGGGGACCGATAGTGCGAACGCAGAACTAACAGTCGGTAGGCCCGCGAGTCGCTTCGCGCCAAGAGGTCAGTCAGTGACGTGAAGTTCTTGAGCGACTTCGACATTTTTTCGCCATCGACCATCACCCAGCCGTTGTGCACCCAATGATGAGCAAAATCCTTGCCATCAGCCACGGCTTGCGCTCGCTCGTTTTCATGATGTGGAAAGGCCAGATCCTGACCGCCACCATGGAGATCGAAACCCTGGCCCAAAAGGTCCAACGACATCACCACGCACTCGGTGTGCCAGCCCGGGCGGCCCGGACCGAACGGTGAATCCCAACTGGGTTCACCCGGTTTGGCCTTCTTCCAGATCGCAAAGTCAACGGGAGAGCGTTTCTCCTCCCCCGCTTCCACCCTGGCCCCGGCCCGAAGACTCTCTAAAGGCTGGCGGGCCAAAAGTCCGTAGCCATGAACGTTTTCGGCCGATAGATAGACCCCGTCGCTGGTCTCATAAGCCTGGTCCCGATCAACCAGATCGGTCACCAATGCCACCATGTCGTCCACATAGGCCGTGGCGTGGGGGGTGTCGTCGGGCCGCAAGACGCCCAGGGCGTCCATAGCTTCCCACCAGAAGGCCTCGAACTCCGCCGCGACTTCGGGTTCAGTGCGACCCTCTTCGGCGGCGCGCCGAATGATCTGGTCGTCGATATCGGTGACGTTGGAGACGTAGCGGACATCGAGTCCGCTGAAAAGGAGGTGACGGCGCAGGACATCGAAGACAAGGGTGTAGCGACCGTGGCCGATGTGGGGCAGGTCGTAGACGGTGGGTCCACAGACGTACATCGAGACATGACCAGGGTCGCGGAGGGCCAACGGCCGTACAGAACCTGTGGCGGTGTCGTGGAGGCGCATCACCCGGGTACGGTAACCCGATCATGTCGACTCACGCGGCGCACCTTGAGGGGTCCATTCCGACTGTTCCCGAGAAGCCTTCGATCGAAGGTCTCGAGGAGAAGTGGGCACCGGTGTGGGAGGAGTCTGGTACCTATCGGTTCGACCGCACCGCTACCAGAGATGGGGTGTACTCCATCGACACTCCACCCCCGACTGTTTCGGGTTCACTCCACATCGGGCACGTCTTCTCCTACACCCACACCGACACGGTGGCGCGCTACCAGCGCATGCAGGGAAAAGAGGTCTTCTACCCCATGGGTTGGGACGATAACGGTCTCCCCACCGAGCGGCGGGTCCAGAACTACTACGGCGTTCGCTGCGACCCCTCGCTGCCCTTTGATCCCGACTTTGAAGCACCAGCCAAAGCGGCCGATCCGCCGGTGTCGATCTCTCGCCCGAACTTCGTTGCGCTCTGTCAGCTCCTCACCATCGAAGATGAGAAGGCCTTTGAGGTCCTGTGGCGACGGCTCGGGCTCTCGGTCGACTGGAGCCACACGTACGCCACCATCGACGAGCGCTCACGCCGAACCTCCCAGACCGGATTTCTGCGCATGTTGCGAGACGGTCACACCTATCAGTCCGAGGCGCCCACGCTCTGGGACGTTGACTTCCAAACTGCGGTCTCTCAGGCCGAACTCGAAGACCGAGAACGGCCGGGTGCCTATCACCGCATTCGATTCGACCGCACCGATGGTGACGGCGGTATTGAAATCGAGACCACCCGACCCGAGCTCTTGCCCTCGTGTGTCGCTTTGGTGGCGCACCCCGAGGACGAGCGGTACTCCTCGCTCTTTGGCCAAGAAGTCGTCACTCCCCTCTTCGGTGTGAGAGTTCCGGTCTTGGCCCACGAACTGGCCGATCCGGAAAAAGGCTCAGGTATCGCCATGATCTGCACCTTTGGTGACACCACCGACGTCATCTGGTGGCGGGAACTGAGCCTCACCACACGTACTTTGGTGGGTCGGAACGGTCGGATGTTGCCCGTCACATTTGGTGATCCGGGTTGGGAGAGCGATGACCCGACCGCCGCCAACGTGGCCTACGAGGCGTTAGCCGGACGCACAGTGAAACAAGCGCAGACCGCCATCGTGACGCTGCTTCAAGAGTCCGGTCATCTCATCGGCGAACCCCGACCCATCACCCATCCGGTCAAGTTCTTCCAAAAGGGTGATCGCCCATTAGAGATTGTGTCGTCTCGTCAGTGGTTCGTCCGCACGCTGCCGCTGCGAGACCAGCTCTTGGCCCGCGGTCAAGAACTCAACTGGCACCCTCCTTACATGTCCCACCGGTTCTCGTCGTGGGTCGAGGGCTTGAACAGCGATTGGAACATCAGCCGTCAACGGTTCTTTGGTGTACCGATCCCGTGTTGGTATCGACTCGATGCTGACGGCGAGGCCGTCTTTGCTGACCCGCTCGTGCCGGACGAATCTCGGTTGCCCATTGATCCTTCAACGGATGCGCCCGATGGGTTTGATGAGCGTCAACGCGGCAAGCCCCACGGGTTCGTCGGTGATCCCGACATCATGGACACGTGGGCCACGTCATCGTTGACGCCTCAGATCGCAGGCGGATGGATTGACGATCCGGATTTGTTCGCCCGCGTGTTCCCAATGAATGTTCGACCTCAAGCGCACGAGATCATTCGCACCTGGCTGTTTTCCACGGTGGTGCGCTCACAGCTTGAGTTCGACTGTTTGCCGTGGTCGGACGCCACCATCTCGGGCTGGGTCCTTGATCCAGACCGCAAGAAGATGTCGAAGTCGGTCGGCAATGTCGTGACGCCCCTCCCGTTGCTTGAAAAGCACGGGGCCGACTCCGTCCGGTACTGGGCCGCCTCGGGACGCCCGGGCACCGACACCGCGGTCGATGAAGGCCAGATGAAGGTCGGACGACGACTGGCCATCAAGATCCTTAATGCATCCAAGTTCGCGCTCGGTCGTCTTGGGGACGAGCAACTGGGTTCGGTGGATCAGATCACCGAACCGATCGACCGCGCCATGGTGGCCCAACTAGCTACGGTCATCGAACAAGCCACCGCAGCCTTTGAGGCCTTTGACTACACGCGGGCCCTTGAGAGCACTGAGACCTTTTTCTGGTCGTTTTGCGATGACTACTTAGAGCTGGTCAAGACGAGGGCCTACGGCGAGACCGATCAAGTTGGCACGGATTCGGCCCGAGCCGCCTTGGGGTTAGCCCTTTCGGTCCTCCTTCGCCTCTTCGCTCCGTTCTTGCCCTATGTGACCGAAGAGGTCTGGAGCTGGTGGCACAACGACCAGAGTTCGGTGCACCGAGCGGCGTGGCCCACGACGGGAGAACTGGGGGCGAACATTCCGATCGACCACCAAGGTGGCAGCGGAACAATGCAACCCCATTCCTTTGTGCTCGACGTCGCCGCCGAGATACTCGGCGCCGTGCGCAAAGCCAAAGCGGCAGAAAAACGATCGATGCGTTCACGCGTGGCGTGACCTGGAAGTCTCAGGAACGGACGATCACATGGTGGCGGTTGAAGCAGCCCGGGGAGATCTCATCGATGCTGGTGGGGTTGATGATCTTCTCGTGGACAGTGCCGGTGAACTCACAATCAGGGTGGAGTTGGCCACAGAAGAGGCCTAGCCACCGGTTCATTCACCGCCCTCGAATCCCATGCGTGTGCTCTCCATGGCGGCGGGGTTAGCGCGACGTCGAATGCGTGCACCATTGGCCCGGAATTCGACCAATCCTGTAATACATTTCGCACAACGGCCGCGCACATCGGTCGAGGCTCTTCAGGAGGAACCGAATTGCACAGAACATCGCTCGGCCGCTTTCTTTCGGCGCGCACCAAGGTCACCATGGTCTTGGTGTCGCTCGGACTCGCCGCCATCGCAGTCCCGGCGCTGGGCGCAGCCCCCGTGGCATCAGCCGCCGTGTCATCGAACGCGACAAAGGCAGATGCTCCTACCACCACTCCCATCTACGACAGCACCATCTCCCCTTTGCCGGCGCACTTGGTGAGCGAGGCCTTTGAGGCCACATCGACTTCGGAGTTCGGCAACAAGATCACTCTTGCTCCCTCATCCTCTGCCCTCACCAACGTCGTGCTCACTATGGACAGTTGGGGATGCGAGTCGGGTGGCTGGAACACCGACAACTGCGTCACGACGCCCGGATCGACCTTTCCGGTGCCGATCACGTTCATCATCTATGCCGCCGGGGCTGACAACGCCGTGGGTCCGGTGCTCGGCTCCGTGACCCAGACCTTCAATATTCCCTACCGCCCTTCGGCTGACGACGTGCACTGCACGGGAACGAGTGCAGGAGAGTGGTATGACCCGACCACGGCCACGTGCTCGCACGGTCTGCCTACAAACGTCACGTTTGACTTCTCGAGCCTGGATCTGGTGTTGCCAACTTCAGTGATCTACGGCATCGAGTACAACACCACCCACTACGGCCCGAATCCGATAGGCGAAAGTGCCCCGTGCTTCACCAGCTCAGGTGGTTGTGGCTACGACTCGCTGAACGTTGCCCTGACCGACGATCCAACTAATGTCACGGTGGGATCGGACCCGAATCCAGGCAAGCTCTACCAAAACACCTCGTATGCCCCGAACTACTGCGACGGCGGTTTGGCTGGCACGGGCACATTCAGGCTCGACTCGCCGACCAGCGCATGTTGGAGCGTCAGTGGCAGCGGCGCACCGTTCTACACGCCAGCCGTTCAGTTCAATGTCCCGGCCCCCATTCCACCCACGCCTCCTGCGGGCTATTGGGAAGTGGCCTCTGACGGGGGGATCTTCACCTTCGGTGACGCCAAGTTCTTTGGATCAATGGGTGGTCTTCATCTCGACAAGCCGGTGGTCGGCATGGCCCCGACCAGTGACGGCCAGGGCTACTGGCTCGACGCCTCTGACGGGGGGATCTTCACCTTCGGTGACGCCAAGTTCTTTGGGTCGACCGGAGGCACGCCGCTCAACAAACCAATGGTGGGTATGGCGCCTACGCCCGATGGCGGGGGTTACTGGTTGGTGGCCAGTGACGGCGGCATCTTTGCCTACGGTGACGCCCAGTTTTACGGTTCGACCGGGAGCCTGTCCCTTGATGCACCGATCGTGGGCATGGCCGCCACGCCGGACGGTGCGGGCTACTGGCTCGTCGCCAGTGACGGCGGCATCTTCAGCTTTGGTGACGCCACGTTTTACGGGTCAATGGGTGGCCAGCACCTCGACCAACCGATTGTTGGTATGTCGGCTACGCCCGATGGCGGGGGTTACTGGTTGGTGGCCAGTGATGGCGGCATCTTCACCTTCGGTGATGCGACGTTCTATGGCTCAATGGGCGGTCAACCGCTCAACCAGCCCATCGTCGGAATGACACCGACCCCGGGCGGTACGGGCTATCGCTTAGTGGCCAGTGACGGTGGCATCTTTGCTTACGGTGATGCTCCGTACTTCGGCTCGATGGGAGGACTTCCGCTGGCGGAGCCGGTCGTCGGGATGGCGAGCCTCCCGGGCTAGCCATCCACGCTTGTTCAGTGAGAGAGCGCATTTCGCAGACCCGAAGTCAAGCTCTTGCGATGGCGGGCGAAGATCTCGGATCATCTTCAATCGATGGTTCGAAGGATGGACAACGCTGGTCCTCGTTCGACAAGGAAACAGCACCTGAAGGTTGGTACGAAGACCCTTGGGGCCACAATTCGTGGCGCAGGTGGGATGGGAAGAACTGGACGGGCCAGCAGTGCGCGACGGCGCCAACACCTTCACAAAACGCTGACGGCGTTTCCACCACGGCCATCGCGCCGACCCGCAAGTCAATACAGCAAGCCGCTCGTCACGCTCGGAGGACGCCGGTCAAAACCCCGCCCAAACCGCCGGAGCCGTCAATCAGACGAAAAATGGTGGGTATTACGTGTTCAATAGCGCTTTTTGCCTCCATTGCCTACGGGATCGTGGCCTTCGTGTCAGACCAAAGAGCCAACGCTGCTTTGGCGAGAAATGGCGTCGTCATTCAAGCCAAGGTCGTCAGCCACACTCATAAAACCGATGACAACGCGACCTTTGACTTCCTCTGGGTCCGGATCCCATCCTGTCGATGTCAAGTCGAACTTCCGACGACAAATCTTGCCGGACATCCTGTTGGATCGAGGATCGGCGTGCGATATGACCCAAACAACCCCTCAGACGCCCGGCCAATGGTGGACAACAATGACGTCTGGTTAATGGACGGATTCTACGTTGCTCTAGCCATACTTGGCCTTTATTTCTGGTGGTCGGCCATGCGTCAGGTGCGGGATCAGCAGAGATCGCGCCCAACCAAACGGGCAGATGTTTTTCCCTTAGGACCCGCCTAAATCCCTTCGGACCTCAGTACCCGAAAGCTGCGCCCTCGGCCAGCGCGTCGGCTGGCCGTTCGAGTACGGAGGTCAGCCACACCGACCCTTTGTGAATGGCCACAGGTGAGGCGTGCATCATCACGTCCCGTGCGATGTCAGCCAAAGATACCGAGGCCAACTCTCTGCGCCACGCCTCCTCGGCTCGCCACATCACAGAGGCAATCCCACAAGGTTTGGGGTACCACTTTGCTCCGACGGCGGACGGACCTCTTCGCCGTATCTCGCTGCACTGAAAACTCGATTCGGTGCCCTCAATGGCGTAGTAGATGTCAAGAAGAGAAATGTCGGCGGCGGTGCGGGCCAAGCGATATCCCCCTCGCCTACCGACGGTGGCATCGACGATCCCTTCTCTCATGAGAGCTTGCAAGGATTTGGCCAGGTAGGGGGCCGGTACACCGTGGTACTCGGCCAGTCGCTTGGCCGGCAGACGTTCTTCGGGTGCCAGCACGGCCAGGAGCACGGCGCAGTGCGCAGCCCACTCCACTCCTTCACTCATTCTCATACTTGGACTCTACTTGTCCGAGTATCCGAGGTTCGGTAATCTGGATATCTGATATCCATATTTTGGGAGGCCATATGAAGATCGCGGTCGCGGGCGGCACAGGAGTGGTGGGGCGGTACGCCGTTGCGGCCGCGGCGGAGGCCGGACACGAAGCCGTGGTGATGAGCCGATTGGCCGGTGTCGATCTCATGTCCGATGAGGCGGTGGCAGCCGCCCTGCAGGGCGTGGACGTCATTATCGATGCCAGCAACGCCGCCACGACCAGTGCAGAGAAGGCCAAGGCGTTCTTCACTGACGTCACCGGACGCCTCCATCGTTTCGGCGCGGCCGCGGGCGTCTCGCATCTGGTGACACTCTCGATCGTCGGTATCGAACGAGTGCCGGGTTTTGGCTACTACGAAGCCAAAGTGGCACAAGAGGCGGCGGCCCAAGCGGGAGCGTTGCCTGTCACCATCGTTCGAGCCACACAGTTTCATGAGTTTGCGGCTCAAATTCTGAGGAGGATCCGCCTCGGACCTGTGGCGTTGGTGCCAAGCATGCGAGTGAGGAGCGTGGCCGCTCGAACCGTGGGCCAGGTCCTGGTCGAGACGGCCACTGCGACACCCACCCAAACGGTCGCCGAAGTTGGGGGCCCGGACGTGGCTGAACTCATTGTGTTGGCCCGCGCCACCGCGAAGCGTCAGCATCGCCGAATTGTCGCCGTCCCACTTCTCGTACCAGGGAAGGCTGGCCTTGCCATGCGCTCGGGCGAGCTGCTCCCTGGCCCCGAGGCCAGACTCGTTGGGCCGACCTTCGACGCTTGGTTGCACACCGAAGATGCAACGGTGGTACGTAGCTAGACCAAGCCCATCGACGGTTGTTTGGGTGTGCCCTTGGCCACCGGGGCCGATTCCGTGGCCACGGCCCAAGTGGTCGCAGCTGATGGCAAGGTCTTGGCCCAAACTCACTTCGACTGGCTGCGTCGGTCCAACAACGGTGAGCAAGCCGAATGAGGTCTTCTACTGCTACCGTCCGTTGGTGCCGTTGACCGCCTATGAGACGATGGGCTGGGCCCGCACCGCCGTTGGGGTGACCCTGGCCGTGGCTCCGGCTCCGCCGTTTCGCCTTTCAAACCGAGAAGCCCCGACCGGGGCTGCGCTCCTCTTGATGAGGACCATTGGGATTCGTGACCTTGTCATTGGACTCGGCACGGTGAGTGCCGCTCGTAGCCAAAGTCATGCCGACGCCCAGCGCTGGACGGCACGAGCCATGACGAGCGATGCCCTCGACGTCATAGCCAGCGTGGCCAGCGTTCGTTCTATTGGCAAGAAGGAGTCGATTACCGCGGCGGCCATGGCCCTCGTCTTTGTCGCCGGCGATCTGCTTGCCATGCGGAGCCTGGCCAACGCTGAGGCATAGGCCGACAGCCTTTTTGTGGTCGGATCGATCATCGAGGCCCAGAGGATTGAACCTGGTGCTCGAAGGGTAAGGAACAGACCAAGAACCGCCCTCATGCACAACGGGGTTCGATCGAGGAGGCTCGGTACCAATGAATGACGTCAGCCCACGAAGTGCGCCAGCGCCAACAGAGGTGCCGGCTACCAGCGACGTCCCGCCCACGTTGGCCACGTTGCCCGCTCCGAGTTCTTCACCTGCCAACGTTGCCCATGACCAGGGTGTCAGCCCGACTCGGGCCAGTGCTACTTGGACGGCCGTGGTCGTCGCAGTTGTCGTCCTGATCCTGCTGGTCGTCTTCATCGCGCAGAACACCCGAAAGACTCGAGTGGATTTCTTGTGGTTTCACGGTGAAGCGCCGACATCGGTGGTTCTACTGATCGCCGCCATTGCCGGTGCGGTCATCGTGATCGGCGTCGGCGTGGTGAGAATCCTTCAGCTGCGACACATCGCTCGCAAGGCCGAACCGACGACCTAGGTCGCCGACCATCTGGTCGCAGCGTTGCTTGGCTCAGTCGCCAGCGGCGAGGTACGCACCGAGGGCAGCGTCGGAGATTTCGTCCGGCGCACCTTCTTTGTGGATCCGTCCGTGCAGCATGATGGCGGCACGGGTGGCAATCGAGAGCGCGGTCGACACGAACTGCTCCACCATTAATACCGTCACACCCGTCTCGGCGATATGGCCGACCAGTTCGTATAACTCGGCCACAACCAACGGGGCCAGTCCCATCGAAATCTCATCCAACAGGAGGACCTTGGGCTCCCCAATAAGGGCACGAGAGATGGCCAGCATCTGCTGCTCCCCGCCCGACATGGTGCCCGCCAGCTGGCGGCGTCGCTCTTTCAGACGTGGAAAGCGGGCATAGGCCGCTTGCTCGACTTCATCGGCCGTCACACCGCCGCGATAGGTCCACATCCGCAGATTGTCTTTGACCGTGAGATTCGGAAAGACACCTCGGCCTTCAGGAATGGCACAGATGCCAGCTCGTGCGAACTGCTCCGGCACGGCTTTGGCCACCGAGACTCCACCAAACTCAACCTGGCCCGCCGTGTGCTTCAGGCGACCGTTGGCCACATTGAGCAACGTTGTCTTGCCGGCACCGTTTGGTCCTAGAAGCGCAAACACCTGACCGGCCGGCACCACAAGATCGACACCGTGCAGTACTTCGATGCGACCGTAGGCAGCATGCACTCCCGCGAATGTGATGGAAGCGGGAGCCACCGCCGCTGCCGTCGTCGTCTCGGAAACACTCATGCCTTTTCACCTGCCTTGCCTTCGGGGCCTGGGGCCTGACCGAGATAGGCCGCCTGCACAATTGGGTCAGCCTGAATGTCGGCGGGCTTCCCCGAGGCAATGACCTCTCCAAAGTCCAACACGAAGATGGTGTCGCACACCGTCAGCACCACGTCGGTGTCGTGCTCGACCAAGAGAATGGCCCGGCCCTCGGTCGCCAGCGAGGTCAAGAGTTTTCCCAAACCCAACGTCTCGGCTTCGTCGAGTCCCGAGCAGGGTTCGTCCAACAACAGCACCCGAGGATTTATCGACAGGGCCCGAGCGAGTTCGACCAGGCGGGCCATACCCGTGGGCAGGGTGCTGACGAGAGCGTCAGCGCATCCGCCCGCACCAACGCGCTCTAAGAGCACTCGAGCCTGAGCTGCCGTGTCGCCTTTGCGAGGTTGATCCGAGGCCTCAAGGCCGACCCGTACGTTGTCAGCGGCTGACAGCGTGCCGAACAGCTCAAGGCGCTGAAAAGTGCGGGCCAAGCCCATAGTCGCTCGCTTGTTGGGCCTGACCTTGGTGACATCAGTGCCACCCAAAAAAACATCGCCGTGGTTGGGGCGCTGGAGGCCACTAATGACGTTGAACAGCGTCGTCTTGCCGGCACCGTTCGGACCAATGAGTCCGGTGACTTCGCCGCTTTTCACCGCGATGTTCACATCGGTCAAGGCCGCCACTCCGCCGAATCGCACCGTCACACCGCGCGTCTCCATGACGGTCGTGTTCGGCTTGTGAAGCGTGTCTGTCACTGCGGTCTCCTCAGGTGGCATGGGCCACCTCGTGTCCACTCGGCCCTGGTGCCTCCACGAGAGCCGGGGGCTCGACGTTGGTCTTTTCCGAGAACGGCAAGCTGAAGGGAAGAATCTTACGGGCCAGGCCGAGCACACCGTCGGGACTGCGGGCCAAGATGATGATGCCGACACCCGCCACCAGTCCGGCCAGATCGACCAGGCCAGCGGGCAGGTGAGCCGAGAGTGCGGGGAAGCGACACGGCGGTGATACCGCCCAACAGGGCGCCCGAAAGGGTGCGGATGCCCCAGATGGCGGTGAAGAGCAGCAGGGTCAAACTCAAAAGAAAGGCCACATCATCAGCGCTCAGTCCGAGACGGAGCGGGGCGTAGAAGACCCCGCCTAACGCGGCCATGGCCGAGGACAGTGAGAAGACAATCACTTTGGTCTTGGCCGACGACAAGCCCGAGGGTGGCGAGCGCAGTCGGCGAGTCGCTCATGGCCACCAGTCGTCGGCCAAAGACATTCCGTCTGATACCAAGGACCAGGGCAGCACAGAGCAGGAAGGCCACGGTGATGACGATGAGCTCCTCACTTGGCGTTGGCGTACCAAGACCGGGAATGTCGAGCGTTTTGACCGCTAAGGATTGGCCTTCTGGAATGTAGGAGTTGTTGCCAAAAAAGGCGACCGACATGGCCTCGGCAAACGCCAAGGTAGCAAGGGCCAGATAGAGACCGCGCAAACGAAGTGCCGGTAGGGCCACGAGGGCACCAACTGCGGCCGAAACAACAAGGGCCGCAATCACACCCCACCAACTGCCGCCGCCCGCCACCTTGCCCATGGTGTAGGCCCCAATGCCGGCAAAGGTGAGTTGACAGAGCGAGACCTGGCCGCCGTAGCCAGTGAGCAGCACGAGCGACAACCAACGATGCCTAAGGCCACGCCTTCTGAGATCGTGGTCAACGTCTTACCCGAGATGACGAAGGCCACGATGACAGCCAGCACTAATAGGGCTGCGCCGCCAAGGCCAGCCTGTCGAACCGTGGCAACTTTGGGGGGACCAGCCACGGGCAAGCGGCCGACGGCAACGAGGCGGGCGGCGGGAATGATGAGCAGCACCACAAACAACAAGATGATTGGCACCAACACCGGGATGATCTCGGCCAGATTTGGATTGACATGGAGTGGCAGGTAGCCCGAGCAGTACTGATAGGTCAGCCCCAAGATGAGCGCCCCGACCAGGGTCATCGGAATACTCTTCAACCGGCCCACCACGGCCGCGGCGTAACCGTTGACCACCAGCAAGGTGAGCGTGTCGATGTTGAGACCAGAGGCGCCGAGCGTCTGAGCCAAGAGAATGCCTGAGATAGCACCGAGCACGAAGCCGAGCGCCCAGCCCATCTGTGAGACCCGATAGGGCTTGGCCCCCGACAGTGCCAGCAACTCAGGGTCGTCGACCACGGCCCGCATGGCCACGCCGATGCGCAAGGCACTGAACATATAGCGCAGACCCAAAGCGATCACTATGGCGATGACCACTGTCATGATCTGCTGGTAGGTCACTTGCACGCCAAGGATGCCGACCTTGTCGACATCGCCCGAGGCTTGGACGAACGCCGGTGGAATCACTCGCTGCGCCGCATTGCCCCAGATGCCGCTAGCCACGCCGATAAGAATGGTGAGCAGGCCGAGCGTGACCATAAGGCTGCGTTCGGTTGTGGCCCCGTGCAGTCGGCGCATGAGGCCGAACTCCACGATGATGGCGAGCACCACCGACTCGAGGAGCACCACTAAAAGGGCCAACCACCAGGCCCAGCCCCAGTCCTGCCAAAACTGCCAGAAACTGAAAGCCGCCACCATGCCAACCGCACCCTGGGCGAAGTTGAAGACGCCAGTCGTGGTGTAGGTGACAACCAGACCGGTGGCCGTTATGGCGTAGATGGCCGCGGAGACAATGCCCACGACAGTGAACTGGATAAAGGTCGTCATGTCGGGTCACCCCCCTGCATCATCTACAAACGGTATCGGGCCTGGGCCAACCAAATTTGGTTGGCCCGGCCCCAGACTCCAACCACCGAGTGCGCTATGCGCAACCCATTATTTAGTGGGGTTGGCGTAGTAGTAGGTCGAGTCGCAACGGAACCCGGTCTTTGGCATCGAGACCCGGGAGTAGTTGCCGTTCTTGATCTGCGAGAGCAGGTAACAGTTCGACGGCAGTTTCTTGGCCGGGTTGGTCGGCGCTAAGAGGCCGCTGGCATCAAACTTCTGGATCTTGGCCAGCTGGGCCAAGACCGATCCCCGGGTGGGGTTCTTGCCGGCGGCCTGCAGTGCTTGGGCGAATAGCTGTCCGGAAGCCCAGCCGTAGAGCGTGAAGAGGTCAGGCGACCAAGAAGGGCTCACCTTTTTCACCCAAGAGATGAACTGACCCACGGCCGGCACGCTCTTGGCGTCTTGGCCGAGGTAGAGCGCCTGGGCTTGAGCGATCTGCACACCGTTGGCCACCGAAGGTCCACCCGATGCCTTGATGAACTGGCTCGGCACGGTGTACACCGGACCGCCAGAGAAGATGAGCTTCGGCTTCCAGTTCTGAAGTGCGGCCGAGGCCATGAAGTCCGATGCCACCTGCCAGTCCAGAGCGGTCAGGTTGACCGCGGTGACGCCCTTGGCCTTCATGTTGATGACGTCTTCGGTGAAGTCAGACTTGAAGGGGCTGGCCTCGTCGACGTAGGCGATCTTGTAGCCAACGTGCTCGAGGGCGGCCTTCTCTCCTTGCCACTGCGCCAGAGCGGTCGCGGTATTGGACACGATGGTGCCGACGACCTTGGCCGTCGGGTACTTCTTGCGCCAGTACTCGAGACCTCCCAGGTTCCAACCGACAGCCAAAGGCTGAGCGCTGTAGACGTTCGGGAGGGCGTTCGTCCCAGGGTCAAGGGTCACCGAGACATCGGGCACAGAAGAGTTCTGGGCCAGGATCTTGCAGCCATAGTTGTCGAAGAGGGAGAAGTCTCCAACCAAGGCGAAATCGTTGGCCACCGCAGTCGTGGTCAGCTGGGCGTTGGTCGGGCCGCTGAAACCATCGTCCATACCGTTGACGATGAGCTTGCGACCGTTGACGCCGCCCTTTGCGTTCAGGTAGGCGAAGTAGGCCTGGACGCCGATGGCCGCACCCTTAAAGAGCCCGGGTACCGGGCCGCTGACGATCGAGATGTTGGCCACTGAAACGGACTTGGATGTGATGCCGGTCGTAGAGGCCGAAGCCGCTGGAGTGACCGGTGCGCTGGCCCCACACGCCACGCCAGTACTCGTGGCCGCCCCGGCACCCGTGCTCGGAAGCGTGCCGACCGCGATGGGAGTGGCCAGGATGGCTCCGGCCAGGATGGCGGAAACCCACCGGCGGGGACTACCACCACGTTGCCTGGGCTTCATGATTTCGCCCGGCTCGCGTCCAAAACTCTCTGGCATTGTTCTGCTACCTCCCCATTCTGTGCCCATGGGGCGCAGCGTCGTTTCCATCCCCCCCGGGCGCCCGGCCTGGCGGTGCGTGTCGCGCACGCGAACTGACTCTATGTCAGATACTGGAAGGGGTGTCGTCGGACCTGTTCACGAGGGGTGTGCCGACCACTTCATGGCCATGGAACGTTCGTCTGACTCCGTCCAAAAACGCGGCCACGCCCGCGGTGGTGGCTTGGCAACGTAACGAGGCCAGGACGTCAAAGGCGTGCTGGGCCAATGGGAGCTCGGCGTAGGCCACCGGCGCCTGACTCACCGCACGAAGTGCCGTCACGAAGCGTCGAGCCACTTCAACCGGCACCAGGGTGTCGTTGACACCATGGAGCACAAAGAATGGCGGGGCGTCGGCTCGAACGCGAAAGGTCGGCGACGCTTGCTCGAACAGTTCCGGCTGCTCAGCGGCGCTGGCCTTCATGACCCGCTTCTCCAACAGTTCAAGCAAGCCGGGTCCGTACTGTCCTGGGCCGGATTCCTTGCCGGTCAAATCCATCACGCCGTAGAAGGGCACGCACACATCGACCGAGGTGTCAGCTGTCTCAAACCCGGGCTGAAAGGTGACGTCGTCCGCGGTGAGAGCGGCCAAAGCGGAGAGATGGCCTCCAGCCGATCCACCAGACAGGGCGACAAATGTGGGGTCACCGCCGTAGTCGGCGATGTGTTCTTTGACCCAGGCGATGGCCCGTTTGCAGTCAACGATGTGGTCAGGCCAGGTCCCTTTGGGACTGAGCCGGTAGTTGATCTGCACGCAGACCCAACCCCGTGCCACCAACTCGTACATCATGGGCTTGCCCTGTTCGCGCTTCTCGCCGATTAACCAGGCTCCGCCGTGGATATAGATCATCACCGGCGCGTTCTTGGGCGCCATGGCGGTTGATCGGATGATGTCGAGGCGGTGGCGCTTGTGTCCGTCACCCCAGTAGTCGATGTTCTTGATGATCTCTGTGGCCCGTCCCCGGAGCGGGACGGCTTGGGAGATGCGCCACCACCGTCCCCAGGCTGGCTCCCCCACGTCGGTCATCGTCATGGGTGGACCGGTGGCCTCGTGCAACGCCTTGTCCACGACGTGTGAGGCCTGCTTGCCACTTCGGGCCAGTCCGGCCAAGCCGATCCAGCTCGCTACCGCGAGGGCCAGACCAAGCCACCCGGCCCAGTTGGCGAACGCACCAAAGAGGCCAAAGATCACCGTGGCGATGGCTTGCCAGACGATGTTCTGGATGGCTAACTCGCCAACCAGCCAACCGGCAAAGAAGCTAAAGATGCTCCAGGGCTCTCGGTGGATCGGGTGGTAGGCGTTGAAGACGCCCCACGCACCCACCACAGCCAGACCGAGATAGATGTACGGCACATCACCATCTTCCCTCGTTCGAGCGACCAAAGGGCAATCGGTCCTCGGTGAGCCCAGTGTCATCGACGCCGGCCTCGACATCAGACGATGCGGGCCAGCCGATTTGCCCCTCGGTCGGTCCCGAGGTTGCTTGCCAGCGCCTCAAGTGGGACCGTGGTGTGTCACACCTATGGGCTGGCACGGCGGAAGGGCCAGTTCATCGAGGTGACTGCCGGTCAGGGTCGGGACCACGGGCCAAGGAGATTGAGATGACGACCGAGCGGTTGACAGGGCTCGATGCCAGCTTTCTCTATCTGGAGACACCGACGTTGCATATGCACGTCGTGATGTCAGCTGTCTTCGATCCGAACACAGTGCCCGATGGTTACTCTTTTCAACGGTTGCGCCAGCTCATCAACGACCGTATCCCCTTGGTGCCTGTGTTCCAACGTCGTCTGGTCGAAGTGCCCTTTCGATTGGGTCACCCGCTGTGGGTCGATGACCCCGAGTTCGACATCGACAACCACCTGCGGCGGGCCGCCACCCCATCGCCGGGCGGTATGCGGGAGTTAGCCGAGTTCACGGCCGAAGTGACGAGCCGACAGTTGCACCGAGATCGCCCCCTTTGGGAGATGTGGGTGGTCGAGGGGTTAGAGGGAGGAAAGGTTGGCCTCGTCGTCAAGATGCACCACAGCACGATCGATGGCGTCTCGGGCGCGGAGTTGCTCGGCGTCCTCTTCGACCTTGAGCCCAATCCGCCCAAGATCGCAGCACCTCCCGTCTTGGCCTTCGACGGTCGCATTCCGTCCGACCCGGAACTCATTGCTCAAGCCATGGTGGCTCGACTCATTCGACCTTTCGAGATGTCCGAAGACGATCTACCGCACCGCCCAATCCGTCTTGGGCGTTCGCCGTGTTCGCCAAGATGACGCCTTGGGGAAAGGCGCCCTGCCACTGTCTGCGCCACGGACCTCAATCAATGTGGCGGTCAGCGGGCGGCGGCGGGTGGCCTACGCCGCCGTCAACTTGGCCGATGTGAAGAGCCTGAAGGATTCGGCCGGTACCACCGTGAACGATGTCGTGCTCGCCATCTGTACCGGTGCGTTGCGCAACTATCTGATGGCGGGCGATGAGTTGCCGGATACGCCACTGGTCTCGGTCGTGCCGGTGTCGGTCAGCCCCGATGAGATCGAGACCAAAGGTTCAAACAAGGTCTCGGCCATGTTCATTGCGCTGCCCACACAGGTGGCTGACCCGTTGGAACGCCTCCAGATCATCCACGAGAGTACAAAGGGCGCCAAAGAAGAGCACAAGGCCCTGGGAGCCTCGACGCTTCAGAACTGGGCCGAGCACGCCACCCCTAACGTCTTCGCCGCCGCAGCCCGCCTCTACACCAGGATGCGGCTGGCCGACCGCCACCGTCCTGTGGCCAATCTGGTCATTTCCAACGTGCCTGGACCCGATTTCCCCCTCTATCTCGGCGGCGCTGAGCTCCAAGGGCATGTTCCCGCTTGGTCCCATCATGGACGGCATGGGGCTCAACATCACGATCATGAGCTATCGGGGCGTCTTGTATTGGGGTCTCATCTCCGACGCCCGCGCCGTGCCTCGTCTATGGGACATCGCGGCCGGGATCCCCGCCGCCTCGAACGAGCTGTTGGCGGCGTCCGGGCTCACCCCTCAGCCGTTTACGGTGCCGTTAAACCTCGGCCAGGGCATGGGATCTTCAGCCAGTTGGTCAGGCGATCCTCGCAAAGTCATGGCGGTATCGGCGCTCCACGAGCCCGATGACGATGAAGGCAGTTCGTTGCGCGCTTCTGAGGGCTAGCTCACACCACCGAGGCTCGGCATAAGAAGCGGTCCGCTCCTGTTGTAACCATGAGAAGGGCAACGAGGCCGCGACGAGGAGATGGGGGTTGGTACCAATGGGAGTCCAAGAGCTCGGACACCTTGTGCTTTATGTGCACGATGTGGAGAGTTCGGCCCGTTCTACGGCGACGTCTTGGGATGGCGACAGGTCCTCCCGCTCCGGGCGAACCACCAACGGCATTCGCCGGATTCTCCGGGGGTCGGACCCACCATGAACTGCTCCTCATCGAAGTCGGTCATGACGCAGCCGAAAACCCCGGGGCCGCCGAGTGGGGCTCTACCACTTCGGCCTGAAAGTGGGGACAGCGACGACGAGCTCCGCGTCATGCTGCAACGGGTGGAGGAGTCAGGCAGCCACCATCGTTGGTGCTTCTGACCACACCGTCACCCACAGCTTGTACATCAAGGATCCTGATGGCAACGAGATCGAGCTGTACATCGACGTGCCCGGCGTGGACTGGAAGAACAACCCAGAATTGGCCATGGCGCCGATTCGCCCGCTGCGCCTCTGACGGCAACGACGTCGACGATTTGAGCACCAGGCCAATCGCCATCGCGCTCGCGTCGGTTCGGACGCCGAAGCCCGGGTCGTCGCTGTCTTGGAGACAAACAGGCAGAAACTCCGCGCGGAGTCGGTGGGTCGAGAGCGACCCGCAACGACATTAAATGCCAATCGGAAAATGAAGCGATATCGCAGGGCATTGCGAGTCTTTCCTTAATTGACACCTCTCACCAGGGGATTACAAGGGGTAGGAGTCGCCGATTCTGGGCGAGTTGCCTTGATACGCGGCCCATCGCGATCAAGACTGTACGGATCGTGACCGCCCTTGAGCGCCCCAAGCGCCCCAGTACGCCGCGCCCCCCAAGCATCCAACGGTTGCTTCGGCGCGCCAGTCTTCCGATGATGGCCACCATGGCCTTCTTGGGTTCTGTTGTGCTGCCCCAGGCTCACCCAGCCGGGCTGACGCCATCTCGACGCCCAAGCTCAGGCCTCCAAAATCGAGTCGGAGATCGCGAGCAACCGGCCAACGCATCGACGCTTTGGACCAACAGTACGAGGCGGCCGATGACCACCAAGGCCACGGTCGACCAAGAGATCGTCACCACCCAGACCAAGATCGCTCAGACCAAAGCCCGTGTGGCCAGCGACAAGCCCGTCCTGCGCAAAGCTGCCATCAACGACTACATCAACGACGGTTCGGCCGCCAGCGCCAATCCGCTCTTCGCTTCCAACCAAGAGACGGTTGGAGCCCAAAACCAGTACGAGCAGCAAGCTGAAGGTGACCTCGGCACCGCGGTGGCAAACCTGCACTACCGCACAGAATCAGTTGAACCGCAGCAGCCCAGCTGCAAAGCCAAGACAGCCCGATCGAAGAGGCGCGCCAACTCGGCCAAATCGGCGGCCGCAGAGGCTCAGCAACAAGAGTCACAGCAAAACGGCGCCCTCTACCCAAGTCAAAGGTCAAATCGCGCACGCTGATCGCCAAGCAACAAGCCGCCCAGGCCGCTGCCGCTGCAGCGGCGGCCAACGCCAAGATCGCCGCGGCGCAAGCGCAACAAGCAGCGGCCCAGAACGCTGCGGCCCAGCGCGGCCACAAGCGGATCGTCCAGACCGTCACGTGGCCCGGCCCTTCGGCTCGCCACAGACCGCGGCAGCAGCCCCGACCGTGGCCCCTCCGTCCTCGGGTGGTGCCGGCGCCGAAGCGGTGGCCGCCGCTGAGAGCTACCTCGGCGTGCCGTACGTCTGGGGCGGAGCCAGCCGAGCGGGCGTCGACTGTTCCGGATTGACCATGCTGGCCTGGGCTGCTGCCGGCGTCAGCCTGCCGCACTACTCAGGCGCACAGATGGCTGATACCACGCCAGTCCCGATTGCCGATCTTGAGCCCGGCGACCTTCTCTTCTACGGACCGGGCGGTGACGAGCATGTGGCCATGTACGTCAGCCCTGGCACCATGATCGAAGCCCCTTACACCGGGGCGGTGGTTCGACTGACCGGTCTGCGGCTTTCCGGCGGATTCGCCGGAGCCGGACGCCCCTAAGCCACTCATGCTTTGGGCGCTTGCGTCGCGAGGCGAACAACCGGCCGCTGACTGAGCGCAACGGGGACTGCGCCCCTACATCTCTCCCAACAGACTGACCAACTGACCAAGGGTCTCATCGCTCGGTCGATAAGGGAAAAAAGAGCGCGACACGATCGGCGATCCCGCCCAAACGAGCAGTGATGGACCGGGCGCACTGCTCCGGAGTTCCTGTCACAGCCAGTGCTTCGACCATGGAGTCGTCGATTCGGTCACCCATCACGCCCCACTCGCCTGCTCTTGTGAGTTGACGTAACTCGGGCTGGAGATCGCCCCATCCTTCGATCTCAAGCACCGGTCGATAGGCCGGCGTCGAACCGTAGAAGCCAAGCAACGCTCGCACTCCGGCCAAGGCCTCCGCACACTCTGCATCCGTCGTTCCCACTCCGACAATGACACCGCAGACCAGTTCGAACTCTGACCGAGACCGACCGGCTTGAGCGAGTCCGGCCTCTACCGGCGCCACGGTGTGCTCATGCAGCGAGCGATCGGTGTGGAACGGCAACACCAACAGACCGTCAGCCACCTCGGTCGCCATGGCCGTCATACGCGGACCGACCGCACCAATCTGGATGCGAGGCGGTCCGAACGGATTTGGCCCGGGATTGAACATCGGTGCCATCAACGTGTGGCGGCGGAACGCACCGTCGAACTCGAGCGGCACTCCATCTTGCCAGGTGGCAAAGATGGCTTTGAGGGCTTGCACCGTCTCGCGCATACGGTCCACCGGCTGGGACCAAGTCTCGCCGAATCGTCGCTCGATGTGCGAACGGATCTGAGAAGCCAGGCCTAGTCTGAATCGGCCGTTGGAGAGTGTTTGAAGATCCCAAGAAGCGTGCGCCATATGGATGGGGTTGCGAGGGAGAGCAATGGCGGCGTTGGTACTGAGATCGATTTCGTCGCCCGGCACTTGCCGCCAGCACCAGGGGCACGAATATGTCGTTCGGCCCTTCAGCGCAGAACACGCCATCGACCCCAAGATCCGCGAGTTGCACGGTCCGACTGGGCACCGAACTCAGTGCCTCACCCATAAGCCCAATGTCAATCTGCATGCCATGACGATCTCACTCCAAGCGCACGGAAGCCAACAGGGCGGTCACTGGTTGCTCCGGTCCCGCCCGACGTCAGCCGCTCACGGCTCGCCGAGTGCCGCCCTGGCCGTTTTGCACTGAATTCGCACGAAATTGGTTTGACCACTAGGGGTTTCGGGGCAGAACCAATCTGGCACTAGATGAGACAAAGGACGAATGTTCCGCCAACGTGTGCCGAAGGGCAGCGGATGCGTGGCGCGAGACCAGAGGCCTGATGGCGACAATGCGACGCATGAAAGGCGATCTGCATCAACTCTCTGAGGCGAGGAGCTTGCTCCGACAGACAACATCCGATCTACCCGAAGACTTCCGGGAAAATGCGGCGCTGCTCACCAATGAGGTCATCACCAACGCCATCGTCCACGGCACAGGCTCGTTTGACCTCAAGATCGAGCGGCTCGCAGAGCGGCTGAAGGTGACGGTGCACGACTCCAGTCCCGCCTTCCCCCACATGATCGACGCTGGAACGGACGCCGTGCATGGTCGAGGGATGACCATCGTGGATGTCCTTTCCAACCACTGGGGCGTCTGTCGAGACCGCCACGGAAAGGGCGTCTGGTTCGACCTTTTGTACCCGTAAGGGCTCGCAATTCATGGGCTATGGCATGAGATCGGCGTGAGGGCCCTCCGCTTTCTGACAACGAATCATCGTTGATCGATGCGCTCCTGAGCGCGATAGAGGTCGATATCGACGACAATGGTCTGAGCCTGAGCGATCTTGCCCGTGCTCTGAGGGATCTAATTCACGCAAAAAATGTTTAGGCATCGACGATTTCGGCAATACCCATTGCGTACCCCATGATGGATCGTGCCACCACAAGAGGGAGCCAGCCCATGGATCAGCCATTTGAGATCACGCAAAACGAGCACGCAGGCCACCCTGTCATCGTTGTGGCGGGCGAAATCGATGTGGCAACCGCTCCCGAACTTCGAGACCGGCTGCAGGCCCAGATAGCCGCCGGACACTCGACCATCATTGTTGACCTCCTCAATGTGACGTTCCTCGACTCGACCGCACTTGGCGTCCTAGTTGGCGTCCTCAAACGCTGTCGGGAAGCCGACGGTGAGCTGCAGTTGGTGGTGACGGAGGCTCGCATTCTCAAGATCTTCGAGATCACAGGCTTGACCGAAGTCTTCTCGATCTCCCCAACATTGGCCGATGTTCCCGCGTCGTGAACGATCTCATAGAGCTCTGCATCCCGGTCAAGGCTGACCTGGTCGTCCTGGCCCGATTGACGGCAGCCACCGTAGCCTCGCGAGCGGGGTTCGACGTTGAAGAGATTGAAGACCTTCGCCTGGCCGTCGATGAGCTCTGCCTGTCTTTGGTGCGGGCCAGCACCACCGGCCGGTTCGAACTCCGCTATAGCGGCGGGGACGGCGTCATTGAGATCTCGGCCACTCTTTGCGAGGCAAGGACGAGTCGGCCGGGTCAGAATCGGGCAATCCCGGATACGAAGAAGAAACGGACGATCTCTCAGGTCGAATCCTTGACGCTCTGGTCGATGCCCACGGCCACGAGCGACGAGGGCGGGGTATCCCGACTTCATGGCTTCGCAAGCAGAGACAATCATCACGAGGTTTGATGCCGCCGCGTCCAAGCGCTCCGAAGGATCGCTCGAGAAATTCGCCGAGTTCGAAAAGACGGGAGATCCGAAGCTCCGCGACGAGCTGGTCACGGCTCATCTTGGTCTGGCGCACCAGCTGGCCCGCCGCTTTACGAATCGGGGCGAGTCCTACGACGACCTGGTGCAAGTGGCCTCGGTCGCCCTGATCAAATCAGTCGATCGGTTCGATCCCGAGCGCGGCGTCGAGTTCAGCACCTTTGCCACCCGAACCATTCTGGGCGAACTGAAGCGTCACTTTCGCGACAAGGGTTGGGCCGTTCGAGCACCGCGGCGTATTCAAGAGCTCTATCTCGAACTCGGACACGCCATCGGATCGTTGTCACATGAGCTCGGGCGCTCACCTACGGTCGGTGAGTTGGCGAAGACAACTGGCGCCACCGAAGAAGCGGTGCTGGAAGCGCTCGAAGCCGGTCAGGGCTATCGCGCCTCTTCGATCGATATGCCCGACCGCCAGGAAGAGACGCTGGCCTCGCGTCTCGGGGGCATTGGACGCCAACTTCGACGGCGTTGAAGAGCGGTCTGTCCTCGGACCAGCCCTGGCCAAACTTCCTGAACGTGAACGGCTCATCGTTCGTATGCGATTTGTGGACGGCCTGACCCAATCAGAGATCGCACGCCAGATTGGTATCAGCCAGATGCACGTGTCTCGACTGCTGTCGAACAGCTTGAAGACTCTGCGGCGCGACGTAGCGCCAGAGACCTGACTCGAAGTTCCAGGTCCGTGTGGCGAGCTCGCGCCCGAGTTTTCCAGTCACAATCGCAAACCATTCTGTCTGCTGTACCCCGGGTGGAAGAGAGACACTTCGGTTACTGCTGCGGTCGTCCTTTTCGCGGTCTGGTGACTGGGCCTCAATCGATGCAAGCGGATGAACCACTAGCCTCATTCACTAGGCGGCAAAGAACCAATTGACATGCCCATTGCGGATTCGCCACATCAGCGGCGTATTTCGGGGCACATAAGGATGAAACCTCTCAAGATGCATAAGCGCGGCAAATTCGTCTCGGGCCTGGCGGCCTTTCTCATCGTCGTCAGCTCAGCAACCGGACTGTCCGTGGTGGCCGCACCTTCGGCCGACGCCGCCGGCACACCCGCCATCACGCTGACCGAGCAAGTGCCGCCATCGGTGCTCTACGGCACGACCGCCACGATTCATCTCACCGCCACCAATCCCACCGGTCAGGCTGGCTTCAACCTCTCGTTCAACGATGCCCTGCCCCTTGGCGTGACCTATGTACCGGGTTCCACTGTGCCGTCAGATTTCGGTGACCCTCAGATTGTCACGCTGGCTTCTGGGGCGCAGACCCTGGTCTGGTCCAATGTGGCTGACCTTCAACCAAACAGCTCGCAAGAGATCTCGTTCAAGGTCACGCCGGCCGTTGAACCTGACCCCAACGCCATTGCCCCCGGGGTGTCCTATACCGACGCCGCCGGCGCCTACGTCAACAGCGACCCTCGTTACCAACCCCAGTTCGATCCCACCACCGGCGCCGCCATCGCTGGCGCCACGTCCTACACCGGCTCGGACACCGCCTCGGGCACGACAACCGTCACGGCAATTTCGGTTTCTAAGGTGGAGCCGAGTCCGGAGACTGAACTTCCGCGTGGAGTCCACGACCACCAGACCGTCTACACGCATCACCGTCACGAACAACGACGTGAACGCGACCAACGACACCTCGGTGACCGACTGACATCCCCGCCGGACTTGAGTTTCTCGGTTGCGGCACCGTCGACAACACGTCCACGACACCTGTCACCAATCCAGGTGGCACAAACTTCGACGAGTACCCGGGTTCAGGTTCGATGGTGGTGAGTCCCCTGGGATCGGCCACGTGCCCCACGCCGGTATCGGTCAACACCGTCACCGCCAACCCGGTTGACTCCAATGGTTTTTCCATCGGAAGCGGCGTCTACACCGAGGTGGTGTGGGATCTCGGTGATCTCGCTCCCGATCAGTCCATAACGTTCCAGTACTTGGCCGCCGTCCCACTGCGTGAAAACGCCCTGTGGCCGACGAGCCCTGCTCCGTCGCCCACCGGTCTGACGCAAGCCGCCAACCTGGACAACAACACGGGACCAGAGACCACCAACAACCAGGCCCTTGAGAACGTTGCGGTGGCGAGCGGTACGTACACCGGCGCCGTCGGTCCCGAGGCCGGGAAAACCGTCACGGCCACTGGTGAGTACACGGTGCATGCCATCGACTTGGCCATCCAAAAATCCGTGGACAACGCAAACTTTGTCGGTGGTCAGATCTCCACTTGGACGCTCGACTACCAAACCAGTGAGTATCGGTACTCCACCGGCACCGTCATCACCGACACTTTGCCGAGCGGCATGTGCCCATTGAGTTCTACCGAGAACTACGCCACCGACAGTGACGCTTCGCCTGAGTGTGATCCAGTCGCAGGAACGGATCCGAGCGTCCCCTATACCAGTGTTGTTGAAAACCCAGATGGCTCATTTACCATCACCTGGGATCTCGGTGTGTTGCCACCGAACGCCAACGACACCATCACGTTCCCCAGTCGCGATCGCAGCTTCTACCAGTCAAGCGGTGCACCGTCTACGCCCACGCTCACTGGTGACACCCTGAACAACAACACCACAATTGCCGGAACCATCAACACCACCTGTTACGAGGCTGGCCCCCCGATCAGTGGCTGACCCCACCTGTGCGAATCCCGGGGCGCTTCCGATCTACACCGGCGAAGGCGGGCCTGAGGCGGCATCCAATCCGTCGACAGCCAGCCAGATGGCAGAACAACCAGT
The DNA here is from genome assembly GCA_963803215.1 of uncultured Acidimicrobiaceae bacterium. Classification (GTDB taxonomy): domain Bacteria; phylum Actinomycetota; class Acidimicrobiia; order Acidimicrobiales; family RAAP-2; genus CAWDLP01. The sequence goes on along the minus strand of CAWDLP010000014.1, from coordinate 80,759 downwards.
CATTCAAAAGCGGGTGGCCGAGGTCTCAGATCCACTCGATTGCAGTACGGCCACCTACGTAGGGGTTGGGGACGCCGGCTACCCGCCGTTGGTCACGCAAGGTGACACCGTCTGCTTCCAGCTGGAAATGGACTTTCCCAGCCGGGCTCTTTTCGAGGAATGCCACGGTCGACGATTTCCTTCCACCGAATACGACCTACAACAACGATCAGTTCAACGTGCCAGGACAGAACACCACCACGAACGCGTTCAGTCAGCTCAATACCAGTGAGTTGCAGTGGAAGCTCGGCGACTCGATCAACGACACCTCTGATCTCTATGTCTCGCCCAGCCAGAGGTTTCTCGTTGACTTCTCGGTCACCGTCAACGACCAGCCGACGGCAGGCAATAACTTCGCCCTGACGGCCAACCTTATGAAAGCGGCCACGGCCAACACGCAAGGTGTCAACGTGTCGTTGCGCTCCGCCGCCTCCTACAACCTCACCCGCCCAACCCTTGGACTTACCAAGGGCATTACTTCGGTCAATGGCGTTCCCAACACTGCTCCCTACCCCACCTCTGCCATTGTGTCCGACGGCGACACTGTGGGCTTCGAGCTCGGCGTACCAAACACCGGCGGATCGGCGGCCCAGAATGTGCAGGTCTGGGACGTCCTGCCATCCGAGATCAGCTGTGCCGACGTCGCCTACGTCTCCACACCGGCCGGGGTCTGTACGACCAACGGCGCAACGCCACCGATCAGCACCATCAAATGGACGGTACCTGGGCCAATAGCAGCCGGCGCAAGTGGAGCCATTGACTACACCGTCACCGTGCCGTCTGGCGTGGCGGCAAATGAAGTACTCAAAAACAACGCGGGAGTTCGCACGTATCAGAACACCCCCAACAATGCCGGCACGCCAGTCGACGAGGTGCCGAGCAACAACATCGATCCTGGCGCGTGTACCGCATTCCCGCTCGAATGCGACAACTCGCCCGCGGCCAATGCTTCCGCCACGCTGACCCTGCTGTCGCCCACCATGACGAAAACTCGGACGACATCAGTGCCCGAAAACGACGGCAACTGCCCGAACACTGATCCGAGCTGCAACGCCACTATCGGCGAAAACATCACCTATACGGTGACGACAACGTTGCCAGCCAATACTTCGTACTACGCCGGTGCCATCACCGACGATATGGGGACAACCAGTCCGCAACAGAGCCTGTTGGCCTCGCCGCCCGCATCCGTGACGTTCGATGGCTCAACCTCGCTCCCACCCGGGTTCAACTTCACGGCCTCAGTTGCGGGCAACAGCCTTGATCTGGCCTTCCCAGCCGCCTATTCGACCGGCTCAAGTGCCCACACCGTGGTGATGACCTACACCACCGTGGTCAACGATGTGGCGGCCAACGTTCGACAGGCCACGATCGCCAACCAGGCCAACTTCAACTACAACCTCTCTGACGGAACCAGCGCCCCGACGGTGAGTGCCGCGGTCAACACCACGGTGGTCGAGCCTCTGATCACGCTGTCGAAGACCGACAACACCGGGCCCTCCAAGACGGTGGTGCCTGGTCAGTCGGTGAACTACACCCTCACGGTCTCGAACTCGAGCGCAACCGATGTATCGCCCGCCCACGACATTGTGGTCACTGACACCCTTCCGGTTGGTGTGTCGGCTCCAACTGCTATTTCAAATGGCGGCGTCTACGACGGCACGACGCAGACCATCACGTGGAATCTGGGCGTCGGTACGACTCTGCCTTCGGGGGCATCGCTCAATCTCACGTACACCGTGACGATCGACAATCCGGCCATTGGTTCAACACAACTCACCAACAACGCATTGGCCACCGTGGCCAGTCTCGCAACCGGGGGCCGGACTACAGGAACGGGCTATCAATCGACGGCGTCAGACACCGTCTCATTGGTTGGTCCGACGTTGACCAAAGTGGCGAATCCGACCTCGCAGACCATTGGCGTCGATACCCAGTACACGCTGACGGTCACTATTCCGGCCCAGGTAAAGCTGCCCGGAGCCACCGTTGACGACACCCTCCCCAACGGCATGGTCTTCGACGCCTACGGCCCGTCGGTCGGATGCACCGGAGACAGCACCGTCTGTGCTGCCGTCGTGGCGGCCAATACTCCGACATCGGGCATTGGTACACCGACCACGGGAACGGGTAGCACGCTGCTTGGTTGGTATCTCGGCAATCTGCCCAGCGGCACCGTGGCCACGACAGTCACCTTTACCTACACGGCCTACCCCAACACAACCTTCAACCCGCAGGTCAATGGATCAAGCACGGTCAAGTCCGGAAACACGCTGACCAACCAAGCCATTGTTCGATGGAACACCACCGACACGACGACACCGCCCACCACCCCACCGACCTCTTCGACCTTCGCTTCGCCCACAGCCAGTGCGCCAATTACGGTGATTGAGCCCAATCTCTCGATTGCCAAGGTGGCCTCTACATCGAGCCCGACGCCAGGCGCCCCCTTCACGTACACACTCACGGTGACAAACAACGGGAATAGCCCGGCCTATAGCGCCACGGTGAATGACCCAATTCCCACAAGCCTGGTCTACGTCTCGGCCAACACACCGGTTGGCACCAACGCTGGAACATCGTCCAACCCCACTGGAACCCTTCTGACTTGGTCCATTCCTGGTCCGATCAACGGCGGGAGTTCCGTTTCACTGACGTTCACGGTGAAACTGGCCGCATCGTCTGGCTTGACCAATGGACAGATGATCAAGAACACGGCGACTATTGCCAACTACTACGGCGACCCCAGCGGTCCTTCCAACCCCACTCGCTATCGGACATACGGACCAGTAGCGGGATCGGCCACCGTCGTCCCCGTCTTTCCAGCTCCGCACATCAGTGAAGTCTGATGCGGCCGGAAGTAACGCATTTATCGGAACACCGTTTGCCTGGAGTGCGGTCGTTACCAATACCTCAGCGGCCAACGCCGACAATGTCTCGAATTGTCGACACCTTGCCGGCGTTCTTCACGTTCGACACTGGCACCGTCACCTTGGCCAACGGTACGGTCGATTCGACGGCCCCAACGATTACGACCGTGGCGAATGTTGAGACATTGACGTGGTCGAACCTTGGCCCGCTCTCCAACGCGACGGGCCAGAAAATAACGCTGAACTACACCGCGACTCCCGCCGTTGGTGCCGTGCTCGGCTCGGCCGGCAACACGAACTCCGTCCAAGCGGCGGGGCAAGATGACTCGGGGGCCAGCGGCAACTCAAGTGGCCAATATGTTTCCAATACGTCGACCGCTCAAGCCTTTATCGACGCCGCCGACCTCTCCATTGCCAAGACCGATGCGAGCAGTGGCACTTTCACCGCTGGGAGTAGCGGTACCTACACCCTGACCGTCACCAACGGTGGCCCATCGGTCACGTCAGGCCTCACCACGGTCACCGATACCCTGCCGCCCGGAGAGACGCTCAGCTCGGACACGCAGCCTGGCGGAAGTCCATGGACGTGCACCTCGTCCCCACCTCAAATCACGTGTACTTCGTCGGCCGTCATTGCTGTCAACGGCACCTCTGCCATCACTCTCACCGTCAGCGTGGATCCGTCGCTTGCCAACGGCACCACGCTCACGAACACTGCCTCGGTCACCGGCACGGTCTACGACCCGGACACAAGCAACAACCACACCACCCACGATGTCAACGTGGCAACCCAATCGGTGCTGAGCATTACCAAACACCACACTGGGGACTTCACGGCAGGCGGAACCGGGTCGTATGGCATTGACGTCACAAACGTTGGCCCATCTGATGCACCGGCACCGACCGTGGTCACCGACTCCATCCCGGACGGGCTCGTGTACGACCCAACGGGAAGCGGCGGAACCAACTGGACCTGCACCTATACCGCACCAGTGGTGACCTGTAGCTACGCCGACGTTCTTCCCTTCGGTCAACCCGCGCCCGAAATAACCATCAATGTGACGATCCCTCATGACCAGGCCGCAACAACGGTGACGAACACCGCCTTTGTGAGTGGTCCCATCACCCCAGCCCCCGCCACGTGCCCGACCTTGGATACCCCGCCGGGTTGTGCCAACAATCCGACCAACATCGTGACGTCAGCTGGTCTACAGATCGTGAAGTCTCATAGCGGCAACTTCACGCCCGGCGTAGACAGCGATGGCACCTGGACCTTCACCGTGACGAATCCCAGCGGTCCTTCGGATGCAACGAACGTCTCGATCACCGATCCCCTTCCGGCCGATCTGACCTATGTGTCGAGCGATGGCACTAACTGGTCCTGTTCGGCTGATGTCAACCAACTCGTCACCTGTAACTTCACGGGCACCATTGCGCCTGGAGCAACCGAGGTCGTGAGTATCAACGTCACCGTCGCCTCCTCGTATGTAGGCGACGGCTTTACCAATACCGCAACGGTCCACGGCTCCAACTCGCCCCCTGACAGTTCGACGGACACCACTGGTACGGCGGGTCCGACGGCCAACCTCAGCATCACCAAAGTGGCCACCACGCCGAACTTCACGGCCGGTGATGACGGCACGTACACGTTGACCGTGACAAATAACGGGCCTTCAGATGTCGCGGGCGCCATCACGGTGGTGGACACGTTGCCCTCAAACGAGACCTATGTCTCGGGTGGCACCAACGGATGGACATGCCCCACCGCACCGGCGACATCACCCATCACCTGCACTCTGCCGGGGCCCCTCACCGCGCTCTCGACCACCCCGAACTTGAGTTTGACCGTAGCCATCGCCTCGAGTGCGACCGGGTCCGTCGAGAACAAGGCCCAGGCCACCAGCGCGACACCAGGGACCGATGGCAACGTGCAGAACACCACGCCTGTGGTGACGAACGCCAACCTCACCATACAAAAGGTCCATAGTGGCAACTTCACTCCGGGTACAACCGGCACATACAACATGACCGTGGGCAACACCGGTCCGTCTGATGCAGCTGACGTCGTGGTGACTGACCCCCTGCCCAGCGGATTGACCTTTGTCTCTGGGAGTGGCGCCGGCTGGACCTGCAGCGCTGATCCCTCGTTGGTCGATGTCACGTGTGATCTGAGTGGCACGCTGGCCGCCGGCACCAGTTCCACCTTCGCACTGCTGGTGCAGGTCGATCCGGGCTATCTCGGTAGCTCCATTGACAACACGGCCACGGCCAGCGCTTCGAACTCCCCGTCAGCCGAAGGCAGCGACACCATCGGCACCATCACGCCCATGGCCAATCTGGCCCTGACCAAGACGGCGACCACCTCGTCTTTTACCGCCGGTCAAAACGGCTCATACACCCTGACGGCGACCAACAATGGCCCCTCCGATGCGGCTGGACCGTTGACCCTCACCGACACGCTGCCCGCCGGTGAAATCTATGTGTCGGCAACCGGTACCAACTGGGTCTGCCCCGCCGCACCGACCACCTCACCGTTCACCTGCACCTTGGCTTCTGGGCTGGCCGCCAATCAGTCGGCACCTCCGATCACCCTTGTCGTTGCTCTCGCCGCCAATACGACCGAATCGCTGACCAACTCGGCTGAGGTCACGAGTCCCACGCAGGGAACTCCAGGTGACGCCACCGTCACTACGCCAATAGCGACCAGCGCAGATCTCTCGATCACCAAGACGGCGAGTGCCGGTTTCACCCCCGGTCACAACAGCACCTACACCTTGGCCATCGCTAACAACGGACCTTCTGATGCGGCCGGACCAGTTACGGTCAACGACACCCTGCCCGCGGGTGAGACTTACGTCTCAGCGACACCCTCCGACTCTGATTGGACTTGCACCAACAGTGGCCAAACGGTGAGTTGTTCCGCCGCGGGTGGCATGGTGAATACGGCGACTGAGACAATCACGCTCGTGGTCACTATTGGTGGCAGTGCGTATCCCGCCGTGACCAACACCGCCACCATCTCCAGTCCAACGCCCGACCCGAATCCGGCCAACAACACATCAAGCGTTACGTCCCCGGTCGCGGCCGTGGCCGACCTCTCCATTGTGAAGAGCCACGCCGGTGCTGTCATCGCCGGCGATCAGCTGACGTACTCGCTGCTCGTCAACAACGCTGGACCGACAGCAGATCCTGGTCCAGTCACTGTGACTGACGTCCTGCCGAACGGACTGACCTTCGTGACGGCCAGCGCGACCGGTTGGACCTGTGCCAACTCGGGCCAGACCGTGACTTGCACGAGAGCAGGGGCCTACCCCATTGGTCTCTCTTCGACCATCGCGCTCACCGTCTTAGTCGGCGCCGCTGCCGTTCCTTCTGTGACGAATACGTCCGCTGTGACCGGTAAGGGCACCGATCCGAATCCGGCCAACAACACATCAAGCGACCCAGCCTCCGTGGCGCCCGGCGTCACCTTGGCCATTACGAAGGCACTGGTTGGCACCACGCTTGTGACCGGAACTAATGCGACCTACCAGATCGCGGTAAAGAATCTGGGGCCGTCGAACGCCACCGGCGTGACGATCACTGACAACATCCCTTCCGGGTTGCAAGCCGTCTCGGCCAGTGGGGCCGGCTGGACCTGCACCGTAATTCCAACGGCTGTGCACTGTGCGTATGGTCTCACGCTCGCCAATGGCGCCAGTGCGCAAGTAACCGTGGTCGCTCTTGTCACCGCCACGTCCGGCACCATCAGTAACGGTGCCAGCGTTGCGACCGAAACGGCACAGGTAAGTACCGATCAAGCTACGACGGCGACACCCCCCACGGCCGTGAGTGCGCCGCCGGCTGCAGCCACGGGCACCGCGACATCGAATACCGGAACAAGCAGCTCAGCTCTGGCCTTCACCGGTCTGAACATTCTTCGTTTCCTCGGGCTGGCCGGACTGCTCATCGCCATCGGGTTCTTGCTCACTCGATTTGGGCGGCGGCGACAACATCGTTCGTCATAGGCGATAACACACAGAAGTCGGAACACTGCCCGCAAGCTGCCTTGTTCCGCCGATGCTGAGCGGTTCTACTTTCGCGGATCGTTCGCTTGCGTCGGGTAGTCCCGCAAGCGGTCGTACATCGCCAGAAGCCGGGAAATAACCGGGGCTCTCTCGTACCACTTCGATCCATCGGGGTGGAGATTTGTCGGTGCATGCTTCGAGACGTAGTGAGCGCTGTGAATAGTGCCTCCCGTAGTGGAGGTCTCGAAGGAGCCGCGTATCGCCGGGATGGCTTCTGTCTGCTCCCACGTAATCTGTGGTCTCAGTAGTTGTTCAAGCGCCGACAAAGCGCCGTCGAAGTCTTGTCCAGCGTTGAGATTCATTGGTTGCGTTCCTCGCGACATGTGCTCGAGTTCGTCAATCAGAGATCGCCTGGTGTGGGTATCGCCCTGCAGACGGTCGCTCAGACCACGAAGGCCGTCGACGTTTTTGATCGCCTTTGAGACATCAACCAAGGCAGCCTCACGAGTTGCTACTTGGCGAACGAGCAGCTTGGCCAAACTGCCGTAGTCCGAGCGCTCCTCAACCGAAGCTCCACGCGAACCGTCAATCGAGTCGAACAGTCCGAGTAGCTCGTCATCAGACTGTTCCAAGAGGTCGAGTGCCGTCGGTTCATGTCTACCCGACTCCGAAGATGTGTCATGGGAGTTGCGGTCCATTTTTCTCACCCTTTGTCTCTATGGCCGTGGCGACGTCAATGGCACTATGCCCAGAAGTACCTCGGCCCATACGTCAGTCTTTTCATGGCAGAGCCCAACCCGGAGGTTTCAACGCTGTGAGTCTGAGAGTCGAGCAAGCACGTGTGACGCTGGTTCTTCGGTGGCCTGGGCGAAACCGACGCCGGCCCACAGATTGGTGTGGTGGGTGTCACCGACCTTGACCGCGGCTTGCTTCAGGGGCTTGGTGGCGTTATTGATCTCGGGGTACCCAGACGGTGCGGCCGGATGCTCTTTCATCATCCGATTCACCAGTCCTCGCGCCGTACGCCCACTAAAGGCCTTGGTGAACGACGTCTCGACGAAGGTCCGGTCCGTCAACGCGCCTCGGTGCGTGTTGTTGATACCGCATTCAGGACAGAGCAAGAAGGCGGTCCCACACTGCACCGCAGCGGCACCGGCCTCCAGAAGGTCGACCACGGCACGGCCGGTCATGATGCCGCCAGCCGCAATCAGATCGATCGTCGTCAATGGCCGAATCTCTTGCAACAGTTGACGCACCCCCAACTCGGGATCGTTGCCGTGATCGGAGAATCGACTCCGGTGACCGCCCGCTTCGGTTCCTTGAAGGGCTAATGCGTCAGTCCCCCGCTCAAGCGCGATGGTGGCTTCATCCGCACTGGTGACGGTCACGACGACCCGTGAGCCCACGGCGTGCAGCGCATCGATCTCCTCTCTCGATGGGCAGCCAAAGGTGAAACTGGCGACGGCGACCGGATTCGAAACAAGAAGGGCCATCTTGTCGTCCCAATGATCGTCATCCCATGTGGGAGCGGCCAGCACCACGCCGAGTGCTTCTGCTTCGGGTGCCAACTCACGGAGATAGCGCTGGATGGCAGAAACGTCGGTGACATCGCGACGAGGCACGAAGAGGTTGACGCCAAAAGGGCGGGTGATCGCTCCTCGCACGGCGTCGATCTCATCGTTGACTTGTTGAGCCGTTTTGTACCCCGCAGCCAAGAATCCCAGTCCGCCCGCGACACTCACGGCCACGGCCAACTCAGGGGTACTTGGCCCGCCGGCCATCGGTGCACAGATGACCGGCACATCGATGAGGCCATCCAGCATCTCTACAGTCTTACCCTGCTGCGGTGCAGAGAATCTCGCCATGGATCATGGCGAACCAACCGTCGGGGTCAGCGGCCCACGCTCGCCAGCCCCGTGCCATCTCCGACAACTGATCGCTCGTTGCGAATCCAAGTTCGACAGCCCTCTGGGCAAAGACCGATTCGGTGATGCGCTCAGCCCACAGTTCGCCCCACCACGGACGATCGCTCACAGTGGCGAAGCACCAGCTCGAGGCCGAGGGGGCCACGGCAGCGAAACCGGCCTGATGCGCCCACGACAAGAGCTTGCGGGCCGCATCGGGATGACCGCCGTTGGCCTCTGTCGTGCGGCAGAACACATCCATCCAACGGTCCATTGCCACATTGGCCGGAAACCAGGCCATGGCCGGATAGTCGCCGTCTCGGGCCGCCACCAATCCGCCCGGTCGGCACACGCGCTGCATCTCTTTCAATGCGTCGACTGGTCGGCCCAGATGTTGGAGGACTTGATGAGCGTGCACCACGTCGAAGCTGTTGTCCTCGTAGGGGAGGTCATAGACGTCCTCCACGGCGAAGGCAACGTTGTGCACGCTGCCTTCGCTGGCGTTTTGTTGGGCCAAGGTAATGACCTCAGGGGATGCATCAATGCCTACGACGTGTCCGTCTGGCAGTCGCTGCGCCAAGTCGATCGAGATGGTCCCTGGACCGCAGCCAACGTCTAGGAGCCGATCGCTTGGAGCGAGGTGGTCTAAGAGGTAGGCCGCCGAGTTGTGAGCGGTTCTCCAGGTGTGAGATCGCAACACACTGGCGTGGTGCCCATGGGTATAGATGTCGTCGCTTTCCATCCATCCAGCATGGGCCTCCCCTGTGCCATTAGCAAAGTGATTCTACTTACGCGGTGTATAAGATAATTGAATGTCGAGATCGGACTGGCTCCGTACCTTCGTCGTCATCTATCGCGCTCGATCGGTCACCGAAGGTGCACAGAGCCGGGGCATATCCCAGCCCGCGGCCAGCCAGCAGTTGGCTGGTCTTGAACGGGCCGTCGGGACTGCGCTCTTTGTGCGTACGTCCGGCGGCCTTCAACCCACGGCCGAGGGTCGGAGCCTCTATGCCGAAGTCTCCTCGGCCCTCGATCAGCTGGAGGGAGTGCTCTCTGGACTCGACGCCGGCAAAGTCAGCGATCATCGAGCGGCTCTTCGCTTTGGATCTTCCGCTGAGTTCTTCAACGCTGAGCTCTTGCCACGCCTGACCGCAAGCTCCATCTCGGTCACGGCCACCTTCGACACCGACGCCGCCGTCATTGACGCCTTGGAACGAGGCGAACTCGACCTTGTCGTGACCAGCACCGCACCACCTCGACGCTCAATCGTGTCGAGCCTGATCGGCGAAAAACGGTTTGCGTTGGTGGCATCGCCCGATCTCGCACCGGGCAGCCCCATCGAATCCACCGATCAGCTTGGCCTATGGCTCCGAGAGAAGCCGTGGGTGGCCTACAGCTCGGAGCTTCCCATCACACGGCGCTTCTGGCAGGCCACGCTGGGTCAACCTTTTTCGGCGCCACTGCGACTCGTCGCCCCCGATCTGCGCACCGTGGTCAACGCGGTTGAGCGTGGCTTGGGATGCTCAATACTTCCCAACTTTGTCTGTGCTGACGCCATTGCATCGGGCCGTATCGTCGAGCTCTTCAACACCGCACAGCTGATCGCACCTGAACCATGGTTCCTCTGCGTTCGTCACGGCGAAACCACTCGGGCCGCCGTGAGCGACTTGATCGACCTGTTTCAGACACGACCTCTCTGAGAGCAGACCGAATCAGGTGCCCACAATGGCGACGATCAGTGCATTAAGGGGCTGACTGAACATCGAGCCGTAGTTGTAGGCCAACCCGAAGTTGTCAACCTCTCCGACCGCCGAGGCCAACCAGTAGCCGTTCCCGTGAGGCGTCGGGGTCAGGCCCACAATGGGGAGTGAGGCAGCATGGCCGACCGGGGAACCGACAAACGTGGCGTCACCGTAGGCAAACATCCCTCCATCACTACCCACCATCCAGTAACCACCCCCGTCGGCCGTTGTCGCCATACTCACCACGGGCGCGGCCAAGGTCAAGCCGCCGGCCGAACCGTCGAACGGCGCGTTGAAGGCGAAGATGCCGCCGTCAGAGGCCACCATCCAGTAACCGCCCGTGGCGGGGTCGTCAGCCATCCCGGTGACGGGGCGGGCCAATGTGCGCCCACCCATCGAGCCGTAGAACTGGGCGTCGCCGAAGGCAAAAATGCCGCCGTCAGAGGCGACCATCCAGTAGCCCTGGCCATCGGGTGTTGCGGTCATGCCGACGATGGGCTTGTTGAGCGAGCGTCCACCCATCGAGCCGTAGAACTGGGCGTCGCCGAAGGCAAAGATGCCGCCGTCAGAGGCGACCATCCAGTAGCCCTGGCCATCGGGTGTTGCGGTCATGCCGACGATGGGCCTATTGAGATGTAGGCCGCCGGTTGACCCGTAGAAGGCTGCGTTACCAAAGCTGTAGACACCCCCATCTGCCCCCACCTCCCAGTAACCCTCAGTGGCGGGTTGATAGCCGTTGGTGGGTTGGAACGCTGGAATATTGTCGGGGAAGGTCACGTCGGCCATGTACATGGCTCGGATACCTCCGTTGTTGTCACCAATGGCGCCAGGCCAGGCCGCGAACGCCATCACGAGTTTTCCGCTCGGTCCAGTGAAGAAGTCGGGTCCACCTGGACCACTCATGCCCGGGCTGGAAGCGAGCACAGGGACAACTGATAGGTCCTGACAGGGCCCAAGAGGTGACGAACATACGGCGTATCCAATGGCGTATCCGTTCGACGCAAATCCACCACCAGAGTAAAAGAGGAGATATTCGGATCCGTTCATCACCATGGCGGGACCTTCGATGATGCCTTGTTGCCACGGCTCGTCGTCGGTCAGAAGTTGGGATGGTGTGGCCTCGGGCTCAAGCGATGGATCGAGCGCGACAGACCAGAGCGTGGTGACCTGACCGAGCGCGTTGCCGTTGCTTTTGAAATCTAAATATGACTGCCCGTTCTTGGCCGTAAAAAAGGAGGGATCGATGTCGCCGCCCAATGAGGCTTGGCAGAACACAGGGGCCGAGCTGTGGTCGACAAAGGGCCCATCGGGCTGGCTCGCAGTGGCCCGTCCGATGCATTCAAGTCCATTCGATATGTCGGTAGCCGAGTAGTACATGACGTACGTCCCCTCGTTGTTCACAGCCACGGTGGGAGCCCAGGTGTTGCCGTAGGTGGCCCAGGTCGCCATCCGAGGCATGAAGTCGCTACTTGCCGTAGTCCAGGTCAGGCCATCAGGCGAGGTCGCACCGGGAATCGAAAACCCGGTCTTCACCTGTTGTGTGGAGTACGCCACATAGGTCGAACCCACAACCAGAACGGATGGATCAGGAAAGTCGTGGTCGTAGACCGGTGTCCACGTGGACAACGCTCCAGCCGCAGGCTCGGTCGAGAGTGCAAGTCCGCCACCAAGTGCACCCACCGCCAGGGTCATGCAATAGACGAGCAGTGTCACGAGTCGGTGGCGCCGGATGTGACGCGACTGGTTCATCGAGCTAATCCGAGCCGGTGGGCCACGGCTGAAGCGAGGGCATCGGCTCCGAGATGCGTGGCCGAACAGTAGAGACTGGGCTCGATCGCTTCGAGCTCCAGCACAAGCCAGCCTTGGTCTGACTCAATGAGATCGACCCGCAGATAAAGCAGCGGATCCTCGTGGCTGCAGCACTTCATAACGGCGGCGAGGGCCCGCACACTTAGCTCGATCGCTGCCCCATCGATCTCATCTTCAACGTGGAATCGGCCTCCCCATTGGGTCTGCACGCGCCAGTCATCTTGGCTCGGCGTTTTACGGACACCAAGAACGGGCGCATTCCCGATCATGAACACCGACAGTTCTCCCCGAGCTATCTCGGGCAAATAGGGATTCACCACGGACCTCTCGATCGCCTCGACGCTTTGCCCAACATCAATCACCTGGGCTCCGATGCTTCCGACACCAACAGCTGGTTTCAGCACCAGGGGACGCTGAGTGGCTGTGACGGTCTGACCGGGAGCGACAAGAGCCGCCGGCACCGTGGGGAGACCGAGATCCTGCAGTTCTATGAGATAGCCCTTGTCGTGATTCCATCGAAGTACGGCGGGCGGATTGCATACCTCGACCGATAAAGATGCCAAGTGGTCGGCCCAGTCCAAGAACGGCCCAACATGTTCGGGGTAGTCCCACGTCGTGCGCACCAGCACCATGCGACCTTGTCGCCAATCAACCTGGTGGTCGTGCCAGTCCACCAGGCGAGCCTCAAGACCGGCGTTGCTCAGCGACGTCATGATGCCTTTGTTCTCACTTAAGAGTTCGGGAATGACCCGACGAGATTCCGTGACGACGAGGACGTCGATCACCCGGACCTGGACCGCCTTGGCCGACAGGCGTTTATCATCCGATCAGTCTGCCGCGACCTGGAGTCGGACTGGCGCGACGTTGTCTGTAGAGCCCACGAGGGCGAAGACCGTGTCACCAGTGTCGTCAGCTCTTTCGCTGCTCTCGGACATCGTCTCGCGCCCTTCACCTCACGACAGCACCGCTCCCTTCGTGCCCGGAGAGGGAGATCCGGTGGCCCGGCCAAGCGTACCGCTGACACAGTCAGATTCCGAGCCTGACCGCCGTGTTCAGTCCGTTGTTCGACGCCGATAAAGCACGGCAGCCATGGGAGCAAATATGGCCAAAATAAGAATCGACCAACCGAGGGCCGCCACGATCGGATGCTGCATGGGCCACACATCGATGGTCCTCGACGGATTCGGATTCCCAAAGAGTTCCCGAACAGCTGAAGCCACGGCGCTCACCGGGTTCCAATCGGCCACGGTCTGCAACCAAGCAGGCATGCCCTGAGTCGGCACCATGGCGTTGGAGACGATGGCCAAGGGAAACAAGATGACGAGACCTATACCTTGTGCCGACTCGGGCCCCTTGCTGACCAGACCAAGACAGGCGCAGCCCCACGTCAGGGCGTAACTGAAGAGAAGGGCCACTCCGAATCCGGCCAAGATAGAAATGGCGCTCGCATCAGGGCGCCATCCAATCGCCAGGCCGGTTAAGGCCACGATTGTCACGCACAATGTCGCGGCCAAAAGGTCAGAGATGGTGCGGCCGACAAGCACGGCCGCTCGCCACATCGGGAGAGTCCTGAATCGATCAATAACACCGGAGTTGAGGTCATCACTGAGTCCCACTCCCGTACCCATGGCCGACGTGGTGAGGTTCAGCATCATCAATCCGGCCAGAGCGAAATCCACATATGTCCCGCCATGGATCGGTATGCCTGAACCAAAGACATAGATGAACAGCAGGGTGAAAAGAACCGGCTGCACGGTGACGTCAGAGAGTTGCAGAGGTTCTCGAACCACGTGCATCAAATTGCGCCTAGTGAGGACCACAACGTCTCGGACTTTGCCCCAGATCCATTCGAGCGATGAGCCCTCGTTTGGTTGGGTCACGGTCGCGGCAATCGTCATCACGCCACCCCTTCCAGTTCAGTACTCGGGTCCTCTTCGGTCGGATGTCCTGTCAGCGCGAAGAACACGTCATCCAGCGAAGGTTGATGGACCTCGACGTCATCGACGGAAGCGCCGGCACTGTCTAACGCCCTGACGACCGACGTGGCAACGCCCGATCCGCTTCGGACTGTGGCACGAAGGCGACGCCCGTCGTGGCTCACGGCGACTTCGCCCTCAACCAAAAGAGAAAGTGCAGCAACTGCTCCGGCATGTGGTGCGGTCAGGGTGACTTCGAGGCGGGCGCCGCCGGTTTGTGCTTTCAGCTCACCCGACGTCCCCTCCGCAATAACCGTGCCGTGGTCGATGACAACGATTCGATCAGCCAAAGTGTCGGCCTCATCGAGATACTGCGTGGTCAAGAGCAAGGTCGCCCCCTCGCCGACCAAGGTGCGAATGACCTCCCACATGCGAACTCGACTGGTCGGATCCAACCCCGTTGTGGGCTCGTCCAAGAAAAGGACAGGCGGATGCGCCACGAGGGAGGCAGCCAGGTCGAGGCGTCGTCGCATCCCGCCGGAATAGCCCTTCGCCACTCGGTCGGCTGCATCGGTTAAATCAAACTGCTCGAGCAACTCCTTTGCCCTGGCTTTGGCTGATGACCGGCTCAGACGACAAAGTTCGCCGACCATGACGAGGTTTTGGCGACCGGTGAGCTGTCCATCCAGCGTGGCATCTTGTCCCGTGACCCCGATGACACGCCGCACCTCGGAGGCCTGGGTCACCACATCAAAACCGGCGACATGCGCCGTGCCGGCGTCAGGAGCTGCCAAAGTCGTCAAAATGCGGACGGCTGTGGTCTTACCAGCCCCGTTGGGCCCCAACACCCCAAGAATGGTGCCTTGCGGCACTTCGAGATCGACTCCGGCCAGGGCTTGGGTCTCGCCGAAGCGTTTCTTCAGCCCCCTCGCCTCGATCATCTGTTGTGGTGCCACAAAAAACCCCGATCCTGCGGTTCGAATATTTCTACTTGCCGTATGGTAAGCACAAACTTACCGGTCGTCAAGTAGTATGGAGGTATGCAGAAGGTCACGTCAGCGCCCCCACGGGTCAGAACACCGACGTCAGGCGGTCACACCACGGCCAAAGCTTCGGCCGAACCGATCGACGAACAACCGCGTGGCACTCGCGAGCGAATTCTCGATGTCGCGCTCGATCTCTTTATCGAAAAAGGGTTCGACAAGACCTCGTTACGAGAGATCGCCGAACAACTTGGTTTCTCCAAAGCTGCTCTCTATTACCACTTCGCGAGCAAAGACGACATCCTCATGGCACTGCATCAACGGCTCCATGACATGGGTGGAAGCGTCCTGGCCCAACTGGGCGATCGAACGCCGACACCCGAAGAGTGGCGAGACCTGTTGAACGGATTTGTAGTCGAGATGCTTTCAAATCGAAAACTCTTTCTTCTTCACGAGCGCAATCGTGCCGCACTTGAACATCTCCACACCCAAGCGCATGAGGCCGCACACGAAGACATGGAAGCGCGCCTCAAGGCTGTTCTCAATGATCCGGCTCTTCCAATCAAACAACGAGTTCGAATGGCATGTTCACTCGGGGCCGTCATGGGCGGACTGTTGATGTCGGGGGACGCCTTCTCGTCCATCCCCGAAAGCGAGCTCGTGGAAATGCTTCAAGCGACTATCGGAGATTTTCTCCAGAGCTAACTGGCGGCGGCAGTAAGAGCGTCAAAGTCCTCAGACGAAAGTTCCAACCCAGCTGCGTTCATATTCTCATCGAGATGCGCCACCGAGGACGTGCCCGGTATAGGCAGCATCACTGATGATCGCTTGAGAAGCCACGCCAAGGCCAGTTGCGATGGACTGGCGCTCAATCGGTGGGCGATCTCTTGAATGGAACTGCCCTCTTTGGCCAACGCCCCCGTGGCCAGCGGAAACCATGGAATGAAGCCAATGCCACTCGACTCGGCGTAGTCAAGCAGATCCTCTGCACTTCGATTCGAAAGGTTGTAGAGATTTTGCACTGTTGCGATCTCGGCCGTCTTCTGCGCCTCTTTGGTTTGCTCGATTGTGACTTCGGAGAGTCCGATGTGCGCGATTTTGCCTTCTGATTGCAAGAGCTTCAGCTCTCCCACTTGGTCGGCTAACGGCACCGCGGCATCGATGCGATGCAGCTGGAATAGATCGATTCTCTCCAGGCCCAGATGGCGCAAACTCATTTCAGCCTGTTGGCGCAGGTACTCCGGACGACCAACGGGACGCCAGTCCCCTGGTCCCGATCGAGTCAGTCCAGCCTTGGTTGCGACGACCACGCCATCGGCGTAGGGGTACAGCGCTTCTTTGATCAACTCTTCTGCCACGACTGGTCCATAAGAGTCGGCCGTATCGATGAAATTGACGCCGTTTTCAACGGCACGACGCAGGACTCGGACTGCTTCATCATGGTCTTTGGGTGGACCCCACACACCCGGACCGGTGAGTTGCATCGATCCAAAGCCCAATCGATGCACCGAGAGCGTGCCCCCGATTGCGAACGTTCCGGACAGTGCGGCATTCGTGCTCATTACGTGTTCCTCTTCGGTTGATGGTTGGACATGAATGTGACGCGTTGGGTGCTCTCGCTGTTAGCGAAAGCCCACAACCTTGTGCGGCACGTAGGGCTCTTCGAGAACCGCAACATCAGACGAGTCGAGCTCAAGATCTACTGCGGCAAAGGCGTCCGTGAGATGTTGAGGTTTCGTGGCGCCAACAATTGGAGCTGTGACGACCGGCTTTGCAAGCAACCAGGCCAATGCGACCTGCGCCGGTGATACCTCGCGGCGAGCCGCTATCTCCGCCACCCGCTCCACGATGACTCGATCAGCGTCGTGATAGAGATGGCGACCGAACTCATCGGTTTCGCTGCGCGCTGTTTGTTGATCCCAGTCACGGGTCAGCCGCCCCCGAGCCAGAGGACTCCAGGGAATGACGCCGATCCCTTGATCAAGACACAGGGGCAGCATTTCGCGCTCTTCCTCGCGATAGATCAAGTTGTAGTGATTCTGCATCGACACAAACCGAGTCCAACCGTTGGTCTCTGCCACATGTTGTGCCTTGGCGAACTGCCAGGCCCACATTGAGGATGCTCCTATGTAGCGGGCTTTTCCCGACTTCACCACATCATGGAGCGCCTCCATCGTCTCTTCGATCGGCGTGGAGTGATCCCAACGATGAATCTGATAGAGGTCGACATAGTCCGTCTGAAGCCGCTCCAGGCTGTGATCAATCTCCGACAAAATCGCCTTACGTGAGAGACCGCTTCCGTTTGGACCCTCCGCCATCGCGCCATGGACCTTGGTAGCCAACACGATCTCATCGCGCCGTGCGAAATCCTTCAGGGCGCGACCCACTATCTCCTCACTGGATCCGGCCGAGTAGACGTTTGCCGTGTCCAAGAAATTGACACCCGCCTCGAGAGCAAGCTTGATGAGGTCTCTGCTGTCACCCTCTTCCAGCGACCACAGATGATTGCCTCGTTCAGACTCACCAAAGCTCATACACCCGAGACAGATGGCCGAGACATCCAGGCCGGTTGAACCAAGCTTCAGATAACGCACTCGCTCTCCAGTTCTCTTCTGACCGACTAAGCCAGATGTTCGATCCCGATCGGCGTCAGATGGCGACGGTGCGATCGTTCGGACTATCTGGTCGCAACTTAGCGGCAGTCATTCAGTCCCCGTCCGCTCAATGCCAATGGCTCAGGCTTCGCAGCTTTCGACCTCAAGGTCTCGTGAAAGCGACTTACGGTGACATGGCAAGAACGACAAGCACTTCGGTACGCTGACCATGTGATGACGCTGGAAGACGTGGCCCAGTTCGCGTCGGAGTTGCCTGAGGTCGAAGAGCGAGAACGCCATGGTCATCGCACCTGGTTTGTCGGCAACAAGGCGTTTGTTTGGGAACGGCCGTTCTCCAAAGCCGACCTCAAGAGATTTGGTTCGGAGTTGCCACCCGCCGGTGACATTGTGGCCGTGAAAGTGGCCGACTTGGATGAAAAAGAGGCGGCGCTGGCGGCCCAACCATCGAGTTTCTTCACCATTGCTCATTTCGAGGGCTACGCCGCTGTCCTGATTCAACTCGACAAGGTGTCAAAGAAGGCGTTGAAAGAGGCGATTGTTGATGGGTGGCTTGAATGCGCGCCGCCCACTTTGGCCCGTCGCTACCTAGAACATTGATGTAACAGGGAACGGGGACGGCCACCTGCAATCCCCAATGACGCGTGCGGTGCCGGTGGCGGGGCTAGATCACCGCATCCAGAATGGTGAGTGCCTTGTTGAAGGTCGCAGATGGGCGCATCACGGCGGCGGCCAGGACAGGGTCAGGTTGGTAGTAGCCACCAATATCAACTGCTTCCCCCTGGACCTCAATAAGCTCGCCGACGATCGCGTCTTCTTGGTCAGAGAGTGTCTGAGCCAATAAAGCGAAGGCTTCCGCCAACTCCACATCACCGGTCTGTGCCGCCAGCTCTTGGGCCCAGTAAAGAGCCAAATAGAAATGACTGCCGCGGTTATCGATACCGCCAACCCGGCGCGTGGGCGACTTGTCGTTGTCAAGGAACGCTGCAGTAGCCCGATCAAGCGTGTCGGCCAAAATCTGAGCCCGAGCATTCCCCGTGCTCTGGGCCAGGAACTCAAAGCTCACGGCCAAGGCCAAAAACTCTCCCAAACTGTCCCAGCGAAGGTAGTTCTCTTTAATCAGCTGCTGAACGTGCTTTGGCGCTGAACCGCCGGCCCCAGTCTCGAAAAGCCCCCCTCCGTCAATGAGCGGTACCACGGACAGCATTTTGGCGCTCGTGCCGAGCTCCAAGATTGGGAACAGGTCAGTCAGATAGTCACGCAAAACGTTGCCGGTCACCGAGATGGTGTCGAGCCCCCGTCGAATGCGCTCCAACGAAAACGCCGTGGCCAGTTCAGGGGACATAATCTCGATCTGTAGTCCATCGGTGTCGAGCTCTTGCAGATATTGGCCGACTTTGACGATCAGATTGGCGTCATGGGCCCGACCTTCATCGAGCCAAAACACCGCGGGAGATCCACTGGCGCGAGCACGATCCACCGCGAGCTTCACCCAGGTGCGAATGGGCACATCTTTTGTCTGACACATTCGGAACACATCGCCGGGACTCACTTCCTGCTCAAGGACTGCAGCACCAGCCTTGTTCACCACACGAATCGTTCCGGCCTCTGCGGCTTGGAATGTCTTGTCATGGCTGCCGTACTCCTCCGCGGCTTGGGCCATCAAACCAACATTTGGCACCGAGCCCATTGTCGTCGGATCGAACGCACCATTGGCTCGGCAGTCGTCAATTACGACCTGATAGACGCCGGCATAGCTACTGTCCGGGATGACGGCGAGTGTGTCCGCTTCCGAGCCGTCCGGTCCCCACATGTGGCCCGAGCTTCGAATCATTGCCGGCATGGAGGCATCGACGATGACATCGCTTGGAACGTGCAGGTTCGTGATGCCGCGGTCTGAGTCAACCATGGCCAGAGCGGGGCCGTCAGCCAGCTCGTCGTCAAACGATTGACGGATCAACGCGCCGTTAGTGAGGCCGTCGAGCCCATCGAATATGGACCCAAGCCCGTTATTGGCGCTGAGACCAGCGGCGGAAAGTTCCGACCCGAAACGCTCGAACGTTTTGGGAAGGAAGGTCCGCACGACCTCTCCGAAAATGATGGGATCGGAAATCTTCATCATCGTTGCTTTGAGGTGTACCGAAAACAAGATACCTTCGGTCTTGCTGCGAACAATTTGATCAGCGAGAAAGGCACGAAGCGGTGCGACACGCATCACCGATGCATCGACCACTTCACCAGCCAAAACCGGGATTGAATCGCGAAGAACCGTGACATTGCCCTTGTTCCCGACAAGCTCAATGCTGAGGCTGTCGTCTTCGGAGAGAACAACGGAGCGCTCGGTTGAGCGGAAATCGTTGTCCTCCATGTGGGCCACGTTGGTCTTTGACACTGACGTCCACGGTCCCATCTTGTGCGGATGGTGTTTTGCGTAGCTCTTCACTGACGCGGGCGCTCGACGGTCCGAATTGCCTTGCCGCAACACGGGGTTGACCGCGCTCCCCATGACTTTGTCGTAGCGGGTACGAATCGATCGATCTTCGTCAGACTTTGGGTCGTCGGGGTAGTCGGGCAGGGCATAGCCGTGGAGCTGCAGTTCGGCGATAGCTGCCTTCAATTGCGGACTCGAGGCCGAGACATTCGGGAGCTTGATGATGTTTGCCTCGGGGTGATGTGTGAGCTCGCCCAGTTCGCCCAGCGCATCGTCAACACGTTGACTCGGCTCAAGAAATTCGGAAAACCCAGCGAGAATGCGCCCGGCGAGTGAGATATCTCGAGTTTCAACTTCGACGCCGGCCGTTCCGGCGTAGGCCTGAATGATGGGCAGGAAC
Organism: uncultured Acidimicrobiaceae bacterium; assembly: GCA_963803215.1. Classification (GTDB taxonomy): domain Bacteria; phylum Actinomycetota; class Acidimicrobiia; order Acidimicrobiales; family RAAP-2; genus CAWDLP01. The sequence goes on along the minus strand of CAWDLP010000014.1, from coordinate 60,046 downwards.
GAGTACGTCGCGAGAGCAGGCGCCTCGTCGGTGTGGGTATAGATAATGGTCGAGTCGGTCACCGGAACTCCACTTCGGATTCATAGATGTCACGAGGTGCGGCCTCGCAATGATGCAAGAAGATCACTATGTGTCGGCTCTTCGCAACCCTGGGACGATCGGGTCCGTTATGGGAGCGGCGTGGGGATGTCAGCGCCGACGGCGTTTGCGGCGTCGCACGGACTGACAATTTGGATCAATTGCGTTGATTCGTGTGGCCAGCGTGCGCAACTGCTCTCTGAAGCTCTGGCGGCCTTCATCATCGAGTGAAGCCAACAGATGGGCTTCAGCGTCTCTGAGCCGTCCATCCAAGGTGACCAGTTCCTTCACACCCAGCTCGGTGGCAATGACACGTCGCACCCTTCGATCACTTGGATCCGGTCGGCGCTCAATCAGCCCTGCGGCCTCAAGATCGTCAAGAAGGTAGGTCATGACGGTTCGGTCGATGCCGAGATGTTGGGCCAGGGCCAGTTGGCTTCCGATGTCAGAGCGAGCCGCAGCGGCTAGAGCTTGGTAGCCGCGAGGGCCACCTGGAAGTTCAGCCACGGCGGCATGGGCGGCGTTGACATAGGCCCGGAAGACCACGCCAAGTCCCCAGCCGAGGTCCCCCGCCAGAGCCTCACCGCAGCCCCCCGTCACGGGCTGCTGGACCAGCCGATCAGCGCCATCGCTCATTTTCCCATCATATGGGGTTGTGCGCGGGAATTGATGATCTAGTTAACAGATCATCTGTTGATAGTATGATCGAAGTCGTAGAGCAATGAGCGAAGGGCGCGAGACGGAGACGATGACAGACCAGACGGGCAAGCCAACCGTAGTGATCGTTGGCGGTGGCTACGGCGGGATACAGGCAGCCAAGGAATTAGACGAGTCCGCCAATGTGGTGCTGGTGGAGCCAAAAGACTCCTTCATGCACAACGTCGCCGCTCTCCGTGCTTTGGTCGATCCCACGTGGTTGCCTCGAATTTTTCTTCCCTATGACAGCCTGTTAGCCAACGGGCGCGTCATTCGTGACAGAGCCATCAGCGTGGAGCCAGACCGGGTTGTCATCTCATCTGGTGAAGAGATCGCGGCCGATTACATCGTCTTGGCTACCGGGTCGAGTTATCCATTTCCGGCCAAGACCGATCGCGTGGACTCAGATCAGGCCAAGAAGGAGATTTTAGCGACCCACGAGGCACTCGCACAGGCCAGTCGCGTCCTGTTGTTTGGCGCCGGACCAGTCGGTATTGAACTGGCTGGGGAAATAAAAGAGGTGTGGCCCGAGAAATCAATCACCCTCCTCGACACGGCGGGCGTGATCATGGGTGGTCCTTTCAAGAATGAGCTTCGAGAAGAGCTGCAGCACCAGCTCGACCAACTTGGTGTGGAGGTACTGCTTGACACTGCCCTGGACAGCGAACCCCCGACCGAGTCGGGCCAACTAGGCGCCTTCACGGTCACGATGGACGGTGGTCGATCACTAACCGCCGATATTTGGTTTCGGTGTTATGGCGTCACCCCAAACAGCGACTACCTCGGAGCCAGCCTCTTGTCGGCGCGCCGAGCAGACGGACTGATTGAAGTTGCGCCCACGATGCAGGTGGTCGGCCAGACCACGGTCTTCGCCATCGGGGATCTTTCCACTGCCGACGCCAAGATGGCGGCCTTCGCCAGGAGTCAGGCGACAACCGTGGCCGAGAACATCAAGGCTCTGGCCTCAGGCGATCAGAAACTCTCACACTACGAACCCGCAGGAACCGTCATTTTGGTGACGATTGGAAGCACCGGAGGCGCTGGACAACTTCCCGGACAAGACGACATTGCGGGCCGAGATGTGGCCTCAGCGGTGAAAGGGCAGACTTTGGCCGTCGATCGCTATGCCGAACTCTTCGGCTTGGCGACAGCAGCCAGCGAATGACGCCTTAGTTACTTTCACCTTGTTCACGTCTCTTCCACTGTTCAAACCTGTAGGTCACGTCGTTCTCGATGTGATCCACACTTCGTTCCGCCCTTGAGAAGTTCGCCGCATATTCGGGAAAGAACTTCGTACAGTTGAAGTCAGCCAGAACCTGAGTAATGAAGAGTTCATCGGCTCGGCCAATGGTCATGGCGAAGATTCCGGCACCCCCGATAACCCAGACTTCTTCGCCGGCATGGTCGGTCAGAAATTCATCGACGTCGACCACGGCAGAAAACCCATCTCTGAGGGTGTCACCTCGCGATGTGATGACATAGTTCTTGCGATCGTTGAGTGGGGAAGCGAACTCGGAGTACGTCACCCAACCCATGACAATCAGACCTTGTTGGGTGCAGTCTCGAAAGTAGGCCGTATCACCAGGTAGTCGCCACGGGATGCCACTGTCGGTGGCAATCCCTCTCTTGTTGTCCATTGCGGCAATCAGTCGCAGCACAAGAGGAATCTTGGCAGAGTTCCTCATTCACTGTTCGCGATGAAAGCGCATTACTTGTGGCGCGGCGTGTCTTTGGGTCCCGTGGCCAGAAGCCGCCGGACACTCGATGCACGACCTTGAAAATCAATGTCGGCGATTGGGTTTCGATCGTCGATGGTGACGGGAGCCTCCCGCAGCGTCAACCCGAGTAGAGAAAAGCCCCAGGGTCACTGAGCAAGACGACTGTCAACATCGGAGTTTCTCGGCTATGGCTGCTCGTCCCTCATCTTTTGTATGAGTCAGTTCGTGTGTGGAGGTCAAAAAGTGTGGATTCGGCTCCCGCTGGTCGATCGCGCGAGCGAATGACGAACGTTGCCGCTACCTGGTTCGTAAAAATGTCGAAGAAATCGACGATCGAATGATCGCCGAAGCCCTCATCTGGAGCCGAATCCCCACCGATTGCCGCACCGGCTTGGCCGGATTGTCCTAGCGAGATCCACCAGATGAAGGCTACGAGCTAGACGATTCAAAGTATTGAGTAACCGATACTCAGATTTTCCTGGTCGGCTACCTAGTCGATCAATCCCCAGCGAGCACCGATCGGCCTAATCGAACAGCTTTCGGGTCAGTCCGCCTTCATTCCTCGGGCTCAGAGACGGAATATATCTGCGCCGTAGCGTCTTTGAGGCGGCTCATATTGCGCTCGTTGAAGCTCGCCTCATGGGGTGCCGCCATGTGGGCATCAAATAGTTCTTGGGACGCCCAGCATTCGAAGAATCGAAAAGTATTTGGGTGCTCGAGGTCCTCGGCCCAGGTATAGGCCACACAGCCCTTGTCATTGCGGCTGAACTCAGTCACCTCCCGAAGGCTGGCGATGACGTCCTCTCGATCAGTCGGCTCGAAAGTGAGCGATCCCTCGATGATGAGCATTCGGGTCTCTTATCGATTTTCCGATGCGCCGGCATGCTCGAGAGCGCTCAGGTCATCTTTGATGAACGAGCCACCCTTCATGATGGCCAGGAGCCGACCTTCATCTTGGAGTATCTGCATATCCGAAAGCGGATCCCCATCGACAACAAGCAGATCGGCCAAGTAGCCGTCCTTCACGAGGCCCAGCTCATGCGACCGGCCCATGAGGTCTGCTCCGTTCAGCGTGGCCCAACGAATCACGTCGAGAGCGGGGATGCCGGCCTCTTTCACATAGAACTCAAGTTCGTCGGCGTACCGGCCGTGCGGAAGGCTTATCGCTCCGTAGTCGTCGCCACAGAGCAGTTTGACGCCTGCCGCGTTGGCTTTGGGAAGTATCTCCAAGGCGTTATCGATGTCGTCTTTCATGGAGGCACCAAAGCCTAAACCTGCACCGTCCATCATGGCGGCGAAGCGCTTCGGAAAGAGCTGGCTGGGCACGAGAAAGGTGCCAGTATCGACCATCCGTTCTATGGCCGCCTCGTCGAGCCCATCCCCATGGTCGACCACGTCGATACCGGCGTCGAGGGCAAGGTGTATCGCCTCAAGATTCGCGATGTGACCGCGCACCAGCGCGCCGCGTTGATGCGCAGCTTCAATGCCTGCCGTTAGCTCTTCGCGAGTCATCTCAATCTGCTCGCCCGGTGCCACGGTGCCGTGGCCACCAGTGACGAACATTTTTATGATCTGCGCGCCCTGTTTGATCTCTTCTCGAACGGCACGCCTGAAATCATCTGGACCGTCACAACGGTTGATGGCACCCATGGACCGAACGTCCCAATACCAAGGAAAGCTCTTGTCGCCGGCATGGCCAGTGGTGCTGACGTCATGGCTTCCGGCCATCAGGCGAGGGCCAGGGAACAGCCCCTCGCTAATAGCCATTTTCATGGAGGCGTCAATGGCAAACGGCGCACCGGCGCTCACCACACCCGTAAAGCCACAACGAAGTGCCTTCTCGAGATTGCTGGCCGCACGCACCGCTTGCAGTGCTGGCGGTTCTTCCAGTCCGAATGGTGTCGGACGAGATCCCAACTCGTTGTAGGTGCAGTGAAAATGACTGCTGATCATTCCGGGCATAAGCGTGCGGCCACCGAGGTCGATGATTCGGTCCGATGGACCGGCATCTGGTACCGAACCGCTGTGGGTCTCGGTGATCCGACGCTCATCAATAACCACCGAGGCGTTCGGACGCTCGCCATCGGCGTCCACCACGTGGGCGTTCGTGAATATCAGCCGTCCCACGCTACGGCCCTACTGCTTCTGTCGTTCTGGACCAGTTGCACGGGTGAAAAGGCACGGTGCAACCATAGCGAGATGCCTCTCTCCTGACATGAGGTCTAGGAAGTGATCCAATGGCTGCGATGTTCGACGTCACAATGAGCAACCGTCTGTCGAACGTTGGCGTGCCTTTTCTCGCCAGGGCGGGAACTGTCATATGACACTCGGGCCAGACGACCGTGTGCTCTGTTCCGGCACACTTACGAGTGGGATCGACTTCACCGAGCGAATCAAGGTGGCTAAAGATGTTGGATTTACCGCCATCTCGCTATGGGGCCGCGACTATCAGGCCGCCCGGGAGCAGGGAATGAGCGACGGAGACATCCGACTCATCCTCAGCGACAATGGGATCGCCGTGGCAGAGATCGATCCGCTTTGGTCGTGGCTCCCAGGCACCGGCGACATCCGAATACCCGCTGAGCACGACTCCGACAACATGTTTCGCTTTGACGAATCGCGGCTGTTCGATATTGCCGAAGCAGTCTCAGCACGATCAGTCAACGTCGTCGACATCTTTGGAGGCGATTGGAACATCGATGACGCCACCCAATCCTTCGCAACACTCTGTCGCCGAGCCGCTGAACGCGGGTTGCTCGTGCACCTCGAATTTTTACCCTGGTCCAAAATCCCCGATCTCGAAACTGCTTGGCAGATCGTACAGAACGCCAACGAAGGCAACGGCGGAGTAGCAATCGATGCCTGGCACTACTTCAGAAGTTCCTCTGATGGGGGTGTTCTGCGCTCCATTCCTGGAGAACGTGTTCTATGCGTCCAGCTGAGCGACGGGCCCGCTCTGGCCGAAACCAACCTCATGGATGAGACACTCCATCGACGACTGCTGCCCGGCGATGGTGAGTTCAACCTCATACAACTTCTCAAAGACTTGCGCTACGTCGGTTCAATCGCCCCGATTGGCGTTGAGGTATTTTCGGATCGATTGGACTCCCTCAGCACCGGTGACACAGCTCAGTTGGCCTCCATTTCGGCGCAGCACGTCCTGGCCATCGCCGAAGATTTTTGAAATGCCGCTTCGACAATATTCGTGCAGTACTGATCGGAGTGTGGTGTGGCACTTCTAGACGATGTTCGGCGCGTGGAGTTTGGCTACTTCGTGCGTCCGTCGGCAGAGATGGGGACGGAACGGCCACGGGTTGAACCGGTTTTCGGTTATCTCGTCCGCCAACCTCAAGGATGGCTCCTTTTTGATACTGGCATTGGCAGCGGTTACTACGATCTCGATGCCCACTACAGACCGCACCGTCGAGATCTCATTTGCGGCCATCACCGCCGCTGGCGTAGGGCTTGATGAGGTTCGCTGGGTCGCAAACTGCCATCTCCATTTCGACCACAGCGGTGGCAACCCGGCGCTCGGCAACCGTCCTATCTACGTACAGGAAGGTGAGCTCGAGATCGCAAGAGCCAGGGACGATTACACCCTTCCAGAACTGGTCGATGAGGGCATCAACTACGAAGTCGTCTCAGGCGAGACCGAACTCTTCCCCGGCGTTTTCCTGATCCCTACTCCAGGGCACGTCGATGGACATCAGTCGCTCGTGCTTCGATGTAATGACGGCACAGTGATCTGTGCCGGACAGGCTCACGACTCCGCATCACTGTTCGCGTATGACGTGCTCGCACGAAAAGCCGTACAAGAAGGACTTGAAGAGCCGCTACCGCTCTATCCCGGATGGATGAAGCGGTTTGAACAGTTCGATCCGGCTCGTGTTGTCTTCGCCCATGACATGGCGGTTCTTGAATTTCCTTTCCACAGCTCATGACGGAGACCAGAATCGACGACCTGTGGGCTTTCGAGGCCATCCGACAGCTTGTGGCGCACTACGCCGTCGCCCTTGACCGTCGCGACTTTGATGCGTTGATACAACTCTTCGTCTCCGATGTGCGAGTGGGATCTGAGTTTGGGCGCGAGGCCTTACGCCGCTCCTTTGAGGATTCAATGCGAAGCATCGACATCTCGATTCTCAACACTGGAACGCACGCCATCGACTTGAGTGACGATGGGCACGCCACGGGCATCGTGTACTGCAAAGGTGAACTGAAGATCGCAGACAGTTGGGTCCATCAGGCCATCGTCTATGACGACCAGTACAAGGTCGAGAACGGCGTATGGCTCTTCGAGCGTCGCAAACATCAACTTTTCTACGGGGCCGAAGTCGGCGAAAACCCCCTCGGACTCCCGCCTGCCAACTGGCCAGAACACAGCACCGGCATGGGAACGGTCCCAGCGGCGTGGGAGTCCTGGCGGCGCTACCAGCGCTCAGTTGGGGAGTCCGCAGCTGACAAGGAGGAGCAGCCGTGACCGGTCGTCTTGAAGGAAGAACCGCCATCGTCACGGGAGCGGGCGACGGAATTGGCGAAGGCATCGCCCGCCGATTTGCCGCCGACGGTGCCCACGTCATGGTGACAGATATCGACCCGAACTCCGCTGAGCGAGTTGCCACAGATCTCCGGGATCTCTTTGGTGCTCAGTCTCAGCACATGGCAGTTGACGTTCGCCACAAAGACGAAGTGCTTTCCATGGTGGCTGGCGCGGTGGAGTGTTTTGGCACGGTCGACATCCTCGTAAACAACGTGTGGGGAGGAGGAGCTCTCAGTCGGATAGAGCACAAGACCGACGAACTGCTGGCTCACGGGATGAGTGTGGCCTACTTCGGACCCTTCTGGGCCATGCAAGCCTCATTTCCATTCATGCGGGCACAAGGGTCGCGGCAACATCATCAATCTGTGTTCGTTGAACGGCGTCAACGCTCACATTGGTACGGCCGAGTACAACGGCGCCAAGGAAGCTCTCCGGGCGCTCACGCGGACGGCAGCCCGAGAGTGGGCTCAGTACGGCATTGTGGCCAATGTGATCTGCCCTGGAGCAAAAAGCGCTGCGTTTCGAGCCTTGGCGACCCAGCATCCTGAAATCGCCACGATGGCTGATGACGCCAACCCGATGGGTCGCCTCGGTGATCCAGAAGCCGACATTGCTCCTGTTGCTGCGTTCCTGGCTAGCGACGACGCCCGCTATCTCACGGGCAATACGTTGTACGTCGACGGAGGAAGTCATATCAACGGGGTGGCCTGGGCTCCCGAGCTACCGGAGTGACAAAAACTGCGCTTGTCACCGGGGCCAGCCGTGGCATCGGTCGCGCCATGGCCATCGAACTGGCACGAGATGGCTACGCCGTAGCGATCACAGCCCGCACCGTCGTGGAAAATGAGAAGGGAGTCGGTGGCAGCCTCGAAAGCACCTCTGCTTCTATCAAGGCCACTGGCGGGGAGGTCATGGCGCTTCCACTCGACCTGCGCCAACGCGACGCCTTGGCCCCAACCGTTGACCGGGTCATCGATCATTGGGGAAGACTCGATCTGCTCGTCAACAATGCGGTCGATGTCGGTCCGGGAAACGACGATCGATTCCTTGATGTCGATCCAGGCGCTCTCGAGCGACGTCTCTTCGTCAATCTCACTGCCCCGCTGCTCTTGGCCCAGCGGGCCGCTCACCACATGGTCGCCCAAGGCGGCGGCACGATTGTGAATGTCACCTCTGGAGTCGCGACCACCAATCCAACCTCGACGATCGGCGACGGTGGCTGGGCCTTGGGCTACGGATGCGCCAAAGGTGGGCTCCATCGCGCCTGCCGGGATTATTGCGCTGGAACTGAGGGCTAACCACGTCCGCTGTTACAACCTGCAGCCCGGTATGGTCGCCACCGAGCGGGTCAAAGCCTCTCCCTCGTTGTCGTACATCGCAAAACATGGGAAAGATCCTGCAGTCGTCGGACGAGCCTTGGTCTGGCTTCTGTCGCAGCCCGAAGATGTCGTGGCCAACGGACGAACGCTTGAAGTCGACGACATCGTGCACCTTCTCCCATCGAGCCAAGATTCGAAGGAGAACTAACCGCCGATGGCCTCAAGCTCCTCGAGCGCGTCGGCCGGAAGTTCGAGGGTGGCGCTGGCCACGTTGGCGTGAAGGTGTGCCATCGACGACGTGCCAGGAATCAACAAGATGTTGGGAGCCCGCTGCAGTAGCCAGGCCAAAGCAACGGTCATCGGAGTCGATTCAAGCCGATCGGCCACCGCTTGCAAGGTGTCGGACTGCAGCGGTGTGAATCCGCCCAGCGGAAAATAGGGCACGTATGCAATGCCTTGCGTGCGTAGGAGTTCGATCAAAGCGTCATCGCCCCGATGGGCGATGTTGTAGTTGTTCTGTACACACACCACCGGTGCTATCGACTGACACTCGGCCACCTGTTCGGCACTGACCGTGCTGATCCCGAGGTGTCGAATCAATCCCTGTTGTTGCAGCTCAGCCAGCGCTTCAAACTGCTCGGCAATCGAATCGGCAACGAGCGAATGACCATCGTCTCCACCGCCGACCCGAAGATTGACGATGTCTAGAGCGTCGAGACCGAGATGGTTCAGGTTGTCATGAACACCTGCTCGCAATTCATCAGGCGTACGAGCGGGCAGCCATCCACCTTGATCATCGCGGCGTGCACCGACTTTGGTCACGATGTGAAGATCATCTGGATAAGGAGCGAGGGCCTCGCGAATGAGCTCGTTGGTAATGAATGGCCCGTAGTAGTCGGATGTGTCGATGTGGTTGATTCCGAGTTCTACAACAGTCCGCAACAAAGCAATGGCCGCAGGCCGGTCCGCCGGTGGACCGAAAATTCCGGGCCCCGAGAGCCTCATGGCGCCGTAACCAACGCGCTTGAGATCGAGATCCCCGACGCGATACGAACCTCCGAGCAGCTCAATCATCGACAAAACATCCTTCCTGGTTTGGCACGAGGGTGGCCTTGCTGGTCGGCTCGAGCGAGAATCAAGCCGACGGTCTTTTCCGGTCTACTCGGCTTTCTCGAACCTCGAAACGGCATCGCCCTCGCCGTTTGGTGCGCGCCCAAGTGCGGATCTAGAGCACGCGCGAACGGCGTAGCGAGCTTTTTGGCGGCAAAAACGCGGTTTTTTCTTCCGACTGGCATAACGCCACGGCGTCGCCAGTCATTGCTGATTGCATTGGCGGTCAGAAGGCCGACGTCAGATCACCATCACGAACAACCGATGACAGAGGTCTCGACCCAGAGCCAGGGTCGTTCCATCGACACTCAATACCACGGTGCCATCAGGACCCTTGGCTGTCACTGTGGCCGTGTTGCCCGGAATGAAGCCAGCTTCATCGAGGTACAACAGGGCTGCCCCATCCATCTCGATCTCTTCTCCGATTCGCTCAAATCTCACCGTCTGACCGGCCTCGATGCGCGTCAGCGGCAAAAGCGATGCGGGCGACGGCACGGCATGTGCACTACCGGGGATGGGATTGCCGTGAGGGCAGGTTGCGGGGTCTCCTAAGAGATCAACCAGGCGCTCTTCCACTTCGTCAGACATGACATGTTCCCACCGACCCGCTTCGTCATGGACGAGGTGCCAAGGCAACTTGATGACGTCGACCAAGAGGCGTTCAGCCAGACGATGCTTTCGAATGACGCGCCGAGCGACGCCCTGGCCACTCTCAGTCAGAGTGACGGTACGCCCGGATCGTTCGACGTAGCCATCGGCCGTCAGTCGGTCCAGCATCTCTGACACAGTCGGCGCCGACCGGCCCATGCGCTCAGCGATGCGAGCCTGAATGACTGGCGTTCCTTCTTCGTTCAATGACTCAATCGTCTGGAGGTACTCCTCCACGGGCGGATGATGCTCGACTGGTTGGTAAGTGCTTGCCTGTTCAGTCATGCAACTGCCGCCCCGCAGAGATCCATCGGCGCTTGGCTTTGGGCATGGGAGTGCACGGCATGCTCAACAACTTGCCGACTGTTCCATGACCCTGCATAGGCGTCCCTTCGACGTCGCTTCCGCCGTTCATCGTAGGGCGCAGGAGACAGAGGACGACCGGCCTAAGAAATCACCGAAATCAGGCGGCGCCCTGACTCACCGCGAGGGATCCATGTTGACGATCTCGCAAGAGGGTGGGGCTTGTCTGAACGAAGCGGTCAAAGCCACCGGACCAAGTGGCCAACAACCATCGCATTGATTTCATTTGATGCACGGCCCTCGTTCGACCAGGAAGCTCTGGACAGGGCTTTCTTCTCTGGGTTGCTGCAATGCGGGTTGCATTTGGCGCTGAATCTCCGAGCGCAGGGCAACCCGACCTTGACATATGGGAACCCGATGATAAAAAGTATGGGCTACCTAATATACGACGTTTGGCAAGGGAGCCGTGCTACCGACATTTGTCATCGGACTACGAGAGGGGATGGAAGCGTCCCTCATCGTTGGCATCGTGGCGGCTTTCCTTGGTCAACAGGGTCGTCGCGACGCTCTGCGGCAGGTCTGGATTGGCGTCGCCATTGCCGTCGCCATCTGCATTGCCATTGGCATCACCCTTCAAATCGTCTCTGAGAACCTGCCGCAACGACAGCAAGAAGGGCTCGAAACGGTGGTGGGCCTCATCGCCGTGGTGATGGTGACCTACATGGTGCTGTGGATGCGCAAGCACTCTCGGGACCTGAAGGGTGACCTCGAAGCGGCGGCCGGTTCGGCCCTGGCCCAGGGTTCAGCCAAGGCCCTTGTGATGATGGCCTTTTTGGCTGTACTGCGTGAGGGCTTCGAAACCGTTGTCTTCCTCCTGGCCACATTTCATGCCAGTGGCAACGCCACCTTCAGTTGGGTCGGTGCCCTGCTCGGCGTCTTGCTCGCCGTGGTCTTGGGTTACCTCATCTACAAGGGCGGAGTACGCCTCAATCTCTCTCGATTCTTTCGCATAACTGGCGTCGTACTGATCGTCATTGCAGCCGGCCTCTTCATGACCGCGGTGCATACGGCCAACGAAGCCGGGTGGATCAACTTCGGTCAGGTGCAGGTGTTCGACCTTTCGTGGCTTGTGCGTCCTGGTACACCACTTGAGGCGTTTGTCACCGGCGTCCTTGGCATCCAGCCCTACCCGGTGCAGGTCGAGGTCGTGGCGTACTTCGCATACTTGATCCCAATGCTGATCGTGATGTTCTGGCCACAACGTCGCCGAGCAGTCACTGCCCCTGCCGAGTCGACATCAATCGTCGACGATGTCCACCAGATTCTGGCCGCGGCCGAACGCACACCAGCGTTCGCCACTGACAACGGTGTTGAAGAAACGCACCAAGCGACTGACGTCGTACCCACACGAGAGAAAGCGACGTACCTTGGCAGCATCCCCGTCCAGTGATCGACTTCAGGCAGCAATGAGCGGAGAGCCGCTCGGCCCTGGCATCGTCCGCTCCTCCAGGCGGTCGTTGAGACTGGTGTGGACTGCGGCCATCACCTTGGCCGGTGTCGTGACCGTTCCCTTCCTGACCGCGTCACCAGCTGGCGCCAGCGCCAAGCAGGTCACCGTGAACATCGCACTCACCCCGCAAGGTTGTAAGCCCAAGCCGGCCAAGGTTGCAACCGGACAGATCCAGTTCAACGTCAAGAACAAGAACGCTGGTGCCGTCTCTGAGGCCGAACTGCGAACAAGCAACTTGTCGCACATTTTGGGCGAACAGGAGAACCTGACGCCTGGCCTCTCGGGAGGTTTTTCCCTTGTGGTGCAACCCGGGCACTACGTCATTAACTGCCCTGGTGCAGCCCAGCAACACGCCACGCTTGTCGTGGCCGGGAAGTCCAAGGCCGGCAGTTGGAAGACCAGCTCAATCCTCTCGGGCTCGATCACCCAGTACGCCGCCTACGTCAACCAGAACGTGAGCCAACTGATCACCTCGACTCAGGCCATGTGTGCCGCCATTAACGCAGGCAACCTGACACAAGCCCAGGAGCTCTACCCACAGGCTCGCATCTACTACGAGCGCATTGAACCCGTGGCGGAGGTCTGGGGCACGTTGGATACCGCCATTGACGGCCGAATCGACAATCCGGTGACAAACCCGGCTGATCTCACGGGATTCCACAAAATTGAGATGTTGATGTGGGAAGGCGACACGCTTTCGGGTGCCTCTCAGTACTGCACGCAACTGGTGAGCAACCAACAGCAACTTCAAAAGCTGGTGGCGACGGCGACCTACGATCCAGTGACCATGGCCAGCGGAGCGACCGACCTCATCAATGAAGCTGCGACCGCCAAGATCACGGGCGAAGAGGAGCGCTACTCCAACACTGACCTGGTCGTATTCCAGGCCAACGTGGACGGCGCCATGGAGGTCTTCAACCTCATGAAGCCGTACCTACAAAAAACTCAACCTTCGCTCGTGACCCAGATCGAGAAGCGCTATCAGACAGTAGAGAGCGCCATTGCGCAGTACAAGGCCACTCCCGGTTACGACAACACCGGCTACGTCGAATACTCCACCGTGCTCGATCCTCAGCGTCGGATCCTTTCGGCCCAGGTCCAAGCTTTCGCCGAGGCGCTTTCCAAAATGTCAGGTCAGGTGGCATAAGTCGGCGAAGTGCCGTCTCGCCACCAGAAGTTCCAACGAAGGAAATAGAACGTGAATTCACGACGAGGACAACGTCGACGAGGACAACGTCGTTCCTCCCCAGCCGATAACGATGCGTCGCGTCGAGAGTTCGTTGACAGTGAGAGCGGATGCCCAATGATGGGACCGGTGTCGTGGCGCCAGCTGCTCGGGAGTTTGGGTGCGGCTGGTGCTGGACTGGCCATTGGTGGCGTTGCTGCCAGCACTGGGCTCGGACAGGTGTTGGGCGGGTCGTCGGCCGGGGCAGCACCGATCCTCGGTGCGGATCGCACCTATCCCTTCTACGGAGAACATCAGGCCGGGATCGTGACCCCGGCGCAAGATCGATTGGCCTTCGCATCGTTCAACGTGTTGGAAGGAACGACTCGAGGCGAACTACATGACCTTCTCACCGATTGGAGTTCGGCCGCACAACGGATGACCAAGGGCCAGCTGGTAGGCGATAGCAGTGATTTGGACCAGCCCCCCTTAGACACCGGTGAAGCAGTTGGATCGCCGGTCGGTGGCCTCACCATCACTCTGGGCTATGGTCCGTCGCTCTTTGACCGGCGATTCGGCTTGGCTTCGAAGAAGCCTTCACTGCTCACCGATCTGCCCGCCCTGCCCGGTGACAACTTGGACTCTGCCTACGTCGGCGGCGACATCTGTATTCAGGCCTGTTCGGACGACCCTCTGGTGGCCTTTCACGCCGTGCGGAATCTGGCCCGCATTGGCCTCGGGGTCGTTGACTACAACTGGATGGAGTTGGGCTTCGGTCGAACTTCCACCACAAGCGCAACACAAGCAACACCACGAAACCTTCTGGGCTTTAAAGACGGGACGCGCAATATCAAGTCTCAACAGACCGACCTCTTGGACGATTACGTATGGGTCGGCAACGAAACTGACCAGGCCTGGATGAAGGGTGGCAGCTATCTCGTTTCTCGACGTATTCAGATCTACATCGAGAACTGGGACCGAGATGTCCTAAACGACCAGCAGAATGTCATCGGTCGAGCCAAGACCACGGGTGCGCCGCTAACCGGTGGCGGGGAGTTCAGTACTCCGGACTTCAAGCAAACAAACGATCAGGGTCAGTTAGAGATACCGGCTAACGCCCACATCCGGTTGGCCAGCCACGAGGAGAACGATGGAACTCGCCTGCTGCGTCGGGGGTACTCGTTCACCGATGGCATCGATCCCGTGCGAGGGACACTTCTGGGCGGGTTGTTCTTCATCGCCTACATGAAGCGTCCGCAGCAGTTCATCACGATCCAACAAAAGCTGGGAATGAACGATGCACTGAACGAATACATCCAACACATTGGAAGCGGGATCTTCGCCGTTCCGCCGGGCCTCAAAAAGGGTCAGCGCTGGGGCGACGACATTCTGTTGTGAGCGCCCGACCGACACAGTCTGCGGCTCACCTTGGAGTTGCAGTCTCCTCCAGCAGTCTCTTCGCTTCTGGATAGTTCGCTTTACCAACCGGTGTTCTCGGCACCTGATCGACGAAGATTGCCGTGCGAGGGATCTTGTACCCCGCCAGCATCTCTCGAGCCGCCTGCAATATCTCGTCCACAGTCACGTCTGTTCCGGGCTGTCGTGACATGACAGCCCCGACGGACTGGCCGTAACGCTCATCAGGGAGGCCCACCACGAGGGCGTCCTCCACGCCCTTCATTTTCTTTAAGACCTCTTCGACTTCTTCGGGAAAGACTTTTTCGCCGCCGGTGTTGATGCACGATGAGCCTCGTCCCAAGAGAACGAGCGTGCCGTCCGACTCAACGGTGGCAAAGTCGCCCGGGATGGTGAAGCGATGACCATTGATATTCCTGAAGGTAGATGCTGTCTTCACCTCGTCGTGGAAGTAGCCCTCCGCTCCACCTGGTAAAGCCACGAGGCCGGCTACACCCGATCCGGGCTGAATAGGTTGGTCGTCGTCGGTAATGACAATGACACCCTCAGCCGGACGAAATCGGCCGGTCTCGCCGATGTTTCCGGCCGCGGAAATCGCCATGCCCATGGTGCCCTCAGTGGCCGCGATGATGTCGATAATCATCAACCGCTCCATGTACTCGACCAATCCTGCTTTGACCTCGGTCGAGAACATGGCGCCCGACGAAGAGATAAAGCGCATGGAGCTGAGGTCCCGGGTCGGGCCATTGCGAAGTTCACCCAGCATCGGCCGAGCGAACGGATCACCAACCACCGTGATGGCATTGACACGTTCACGAACCACGGTGTCCCACAGCTGGGCCGGGTCAAAGCGGCGACCCTCCATGAGCACGATGGTGCCGCCCATGGCCAAGGCCGGGGCGACACCAATGCCCAGCCCCGTGTTGTGAATGAGCGGGGGCGCGGGCAACGACACCATGACGTTGTCGGTGGCTTCGAGCTCTACGGTGAAACCGGCGACGCCATCAACTTCGGTAGGGGCTTGGCCCAGCATGGGCGGCACGGTTTGGAGCAAGACATCAAGTGCGGGCCCAACTTTGGCCACCACACCCTTTGGCATGCCGGTCGTTCCCCCGGTGTAGATCAAGGTCACGTCGTCGGCGCTGCGACGGATACGTGGTGTCGGTTCCGAGCTGGCAATGGCGTCCTCAAAAGCCACGGCGTGGTCGACATGATCGGCGTTGTCGTCTACCTCGATCAGGAGAAGATCCCTCGCGGATTTTGCGGTGGCCTTCAATACGACCTCGGCCAGACTTGAGTGGAAAACAAGAACGTCTGCTTCGGCGTCATCGAGCAGATAGGCGATCTCGTCGGCGGTGTAGCGGTAGTTGATATTGAACGGCACCGCCCGAATCTTCAACGCAGCAAAGTAGCTCTCGATGAACGCAGGGCTGTTGTAGAGGAGCTGCCCGACCTTGGCCCCCTGACCGATGCCGCCGTCGAGAAGGAAGCCGGCCAGTCGAGAGGCCCGCTCATCGAACTGATGCCAGGTTCGCCGTGTCTCGCCTTGTACGAGTGCGGTCCGAGCGGGAACGGTGTCGGCCAGGTTCTCCCACAGGGTGGCAGGGTGCCGTTCCATCACAGTTGATCCACCCAACGACCGATGAGCGCCATGGCCTCGGTCGCCTCGGGCACCCCGGCGAGATAAGGCCACACGTGGATGAGACCCTCCCCCACTTCAAGTGTCACTTCGACTCCTTGGGCCCGAGCACGCTCGGCAAAGTCTCGGCTGTCAGCCACGAGGATGTCTCGCGTGCCAGCCAATATGAGCAGGGGTGGGAGGCCGGCCAGGGATGCATCGGTGGCGAAAGAAGGCGAGGCCAATGGGTTTCTCAGGTCGTCGCCGTTGTACATCGCAGCATCGCGCAAGAGAATTGACGCCACCAGCATCGGATCGTTCGGGCCCACGGCCGCCACAGCCTCGTTGGTCAACGTCAGATCAAGCCACGGCGAGAGGAGCACTGCGCCGCCGGGAGTTGCATCGTTGGCTTGAAGGGAAAGGAGGGTGGCGACAGCAAGTCCGCCACCGGCCGAGTCACCCGCCAGCACGATGTGCTCCGCTTCATAACCCGAACTGAGCAACCAGCGATAGGCCTTTATTGCATCGTCCAGCGCGGCGGGAAACGGATGTTCGGGGGCAAGTCGATAGTCGACGGCTACAACGCGTGCCGTTGTTGCGTCGGCAACACGGGCACAGAGCGATCGATGACTTCGCAGCGACCCTCCGACATAAGCCCCACCGTGAAAGTACAAAATGATCGGTGTCGAGCGAGCGGCCGGTGGGTCGTAACGCTCACACGAGAGCGAATCGATCACAAACGATTCGACCGTGACTCCCTCCGGTACGGCAAAGAGGTCACCACTTGCGTCAAGATTCTGACGAGCTTCTTCGACTGTCGGAGTTTCCCCGTTCTGCGCTCTCACCTCGCGCAACAACGCCACTATGCCCTCGTGCTCAATGCTTGGCATCGCTGTCTCCTCGATCGTGCGGCAACCGTCAGTGGGCTTCGTGGCGTTAAGGGCGTCGCAACCACCGAAGAGGTGACGAAGCGGCTTACTTCTTCGCTTTGGCCTTGTTCAAGGCGACGGCGGCGCGAATCAGTGCTTTGAACGCCTTCTCATTGATCTTTTCTCCTTCGCGGAAATCGATGGCTCGCCTCACGTTCCCATCGAGACTCGAATTGAAGAGGCCCGAAGGGTCAGACACCGACGCTCCTTTGGCGAAGGTCACTTTGACCACGGCCTTATAGGTCTCGCCGGTGCAGATCATTCCGCCGTCATACCAAGTGGGGACGCCTCGCCACTTCCACTCTTCGACCACATCGGGGTCAGCCTCTTTGATCAAGGCTCGTAGACGACTCAGCGTCTCTCCACGCCAGTCCGCTAGTTCCTTGATCCTCCCGTCGATGAGTTGGGAAGGGGTCTTCTCTTTGCTCTCGGCCATCTCGTACCTCTTCCTTCATCCCATCACGGTGTCGACTGCAATCGCTGCATCACATTAGTTTTAGTTGGCGCTTTGCAACCTGAGGTCGGAGGCAGCGCCACCCAAATGAGGTTCTCGTTTGGTTACGCCAGCTATTCAAAGGCCACGTCCTTCGGGCTTTTGTCCCCTCGCAATCCGCGCCACGAGGGATGGCGCAGTCGGCTGTCTTTGGTCCACTCGCTGAACTGGACCTCGCCCACTTGTCTCGGTGAGACGAAGTGCTCGACTGCCGGTTCCTTGACGCGGCTTGAGGCTGTGAATGGATTCCTCTTGACGGGGTGACGACGAAGCAACTTCAGCAACATCTCGCGGTCGTGGGCGGAAAAACCCGACCCGACCTTGCCCACATAGCGAAGACCATCGGTGTCAGGAACTCCCAACAGCAAAGCACCGATGCTTCCTTTGCGACTGCCGGTACCTTCGGTCCATCCCCCAATGACGACCTCTTGAGTCCGGACGTTCTTGATCTTGATCCAATCGTCGGACCGTCTTCCCAACACGTAACGCGACGCTCTTCGTTTGGCAACGACTCCCTCCAGGCCATTTTGCCGGGTTGATTCGAGAACGTCTTCGCCATCGACATCGGTATACGACGCGCCCGTCGTATAGGCAGTCCCCCCGAGATGGAGTCCCTCTAACAGTGCACGCCGCTCGTCATAGGTTCGATCAATCAGAGCCCGTCCATCGAGATAGAGCAGATCGAAGAGGACGTAACTTGCGGGGGACTCGTGGGCCAGATGCTTGATGGCGGCCGCCTGCGTCAGATGCAATCGCTGTTGAAGGCGTCCGAAGTCCGGTCGACCGTGATGGCCTATGACCACGATCTCGCCATCCAAGATGGACTGCCCCGGAACCATGGCCTCACCCATGGAGAGGATCTCAGGGAACATGGGCGAAAGGTCATTGCCGTTGCGGCTCTGCAGGCGCACCCGCCCGCCATCCACGAACGCAATGGCACGGACCCCATCCCATTTGATCTCGTAGGCCCATCTCTCTTGGTCGGTCGGCAGTGCACCCGATGTGGCCAGCATGGGTTGCACGGTCTTCGGCATGGCGTCGTGGCCAGGTGCCATTGGATCCATGCGATGGATCATCCAGTTCTTCCCGCCCGCAGGAAACAGGACGTAGCGCCCCTCGACCCGATCTCCGTGCAGCACCACCATGACTTCGTTGGGGAACCATTTCTCGAGTTCGAAGTGCCCTTGGTCCCAAATCTTGACGGTGCCCGCCCCGTACTGGCCTGCCGGAATGTCGCCCTCAAAGGATCCATAGTCCATGGGGTGATCCTCGGTACGTACGGCGAGGTGATTTGTCTTGGGGTCGGTGGGCACACCTTTTGGAAGGGCCCACGAGACGAGGACGCCCTCGTGTTCAAGTCGAAAGTCCCAGTGCAGGGCACGGGCATGGTGCTCTTGGATGACAAACGACAAGGAGGTGGCGTTCGATGGTAGTCCACCCATTGGTTCGGGCGTCCGATCCGCATTGCGCTTGGATCGATAGGCGGCCAAGGCCGAATCAACCTTCGCCTGTTTCGTAGCGGTAGCTCTATTGCCACCAGCCGATCGTGTGCCGTCGCCAAGGCGCGATGCCATACGAGAGGTCTACCCAAATATCGATGGTTGGTCGACCCGGTCTGAAACCGAACGCCTGCGCCGTTGTGGTCAGAGACGTCTTGGGCCCGGTCCGTCACGACCCAGCATCGTGGATTGATCGATTGCTGGCCACGAGCGACGGAGGGTGCCCTGATGCCGCACCCAGCAGTTACGCCTCTCGGTAGTAGAAGTCCTGGTCGAGGTCGTCGATAAGTCCAGGCCCTGTCGGTTCCCACTCAAGGAGCTCGCGGTGATAGTGGCCGAAGCGGGCTGATCGATGCCAGCGACCATTCCTAAAAACGAGAAGTGTTCAAAGGCGTCGGGCTCGGCCACCGATTTGGTCGGGACACCAAGATGGCGACCCATCGTTTCTGCGATCTCTTTGAACGGAACGCCAGCATCACCAACGGCATGCAACACCGAACCAGCCGGAGCAGATTCAACGGCGAGGCGAGCCAAGCGACCGGCGTCAGAGATGTGCACGGCGGGCCAACGATTGGCACCATCACCCACATAGCCAGCAGCTCCACGTTCACGAGCGATGCCAACAAAAGTAGCCATGAACCCGTTGTCGCCGTCGCCATGGACGGTCGGTGGGAAACGAAGGACTGACGATCTCACGCCAATGCCCCGGAGCGACAGGGTTAAAAGGGCGGTCGCACTCCTCTTGCCCATGGGACTCTCTCGAATCTCGGCGGAGGGGATCAGGCCATCGTTCTCAGTGGCTACTTTGCCCTTGACCACGCCCAAGAGTCCTGAGGCCAGTACAAACGGCCGATCGGAATGAGCCAAGGCTCGGCCCATGACCCCGACGGCGCGCCGGTCGGCATCGGCGGCAGCGGCAAAGTCACCCCCGAAGGCAATCTCGTGCTGAAAGGCCAGATGGATCACACCGTCTGAATCAGCCGCCGCTTTTGCCAACCCATCTGGGTCATCGAGGTCTCCTCGAAACGCCACAGCACCTGCGGCTTCGAGCTTGGTGGCGGCCTCGTCCGAACGAGCAAGGCCGACCACATCGTGCCCAGCTCCCAATAGTTCAGAGACCGTGGCGGTTCCGATCCAACCTGATGCGCCGGTGACGAAAATCTTCATGACAGTACCTCCAGGAACAACTTGATGTCTGTGACTGTCATTACCTTAGGCCTGATGTCTGTGACTGTCAACACTATGATCCAACCATGGGTCGATGGCAACCAGACAGTCGAGGGCGACTGCAGGAAGCTGCCCTCGCGCTCTACTCAGAGCGGGGGTTCGACCAGACGACGGCGGCGCAGATCGCAGAGCGAGCTGGCTTGACCGAGCGCACCTTCTTCCGTCACTTCGCCGACAAACGAGAAGTTCTGTTCGGCGGCTCGGCCTTTCTCAAAGAAGAGATCGTCAAAGGAGTGGCCGAAGCGCCGCCGTCGGATGGTGCCCTTGATGCGGTGACATGCGGCCTCGATGCCGCGGCGGCTCTCCTCGGGCAGGCTCGCAAAGACATGGCTCTTCAGCGACACCAGGTCATTGCGAGCAATCCGGAACTTCGTGAACGCGAGCTGACCAAGCTGGCGGACTACGCCGCCGCGGTGGCGGCCACGCTACGAGAGCGAGGAGTGACTGAACTTCAGGCCACCTTCGCCGCCGAAGCGGGCGCGACAGTCTTGCGAGTCGGCCTGGAGCGATGGGCCAGTGGAGACGACAAAAAAGACCTCTCGACCATCATGCACGAAGCAATGGCCGAGCTTCGAGCCGTAGCCGCCGGCGCCTAAAACCTTGGCCGTGATCGACAGCTTGGCGCGCCGCCACCCCTCTGTCAGCTCTTGGTGAGCGGTGGGACAAGGGATATGGCGCTCTCGGGACAGGCCACCACACAGAGACCGCAGGCCCGGCAAGCATCGGCGTTCGGGGTGTAGGCCGTCTGGCGACGGTGCGCCATGACTCGAAACTTGGCGAACGTTCCGAGATCGGCGAAGTCGCCATCATCGATCCTCCGAATCTCGAACACGTCGTTGGGACAGACCACCACGCAGTCGCTCTTTGCTTCGCAACGGCCGTGGTCGATCACCGGTGTCCAAATCCCCCCGGGGGCGTTGCAGTGTTCTCCGGGGCGATCGGGGTGCTGGGCTGCTCGACGCTTCTTTTCCAACGCTTGTTTGTCGTCAGTCATCAATCGTCCCATTCACTCGTGGGTGGCTCCGGCTTGGTCCGAATCCGCTCAGCGTACGGTGCGTGCACCCTCCATTGCGACATCGGGCCAGCACAAGCCGACATCCCGACAAAGTAAATTGACGCTTACAACACAGGTGGCTTCAAGGGTTGAGCGCCACATCCACTCCGTCGAGAAATGAGCATCTCGTGACGAAGACAACCGAACCGATCGAACGCCAGCCCATTGTTCTCGCACCCGGGGGCGGGCGGATCTACCCAATGGGTCGCATCTCAGCGATCTTCAAGGCCGATGAGGCCGAAAGTGCCAGTGCCTACTCGATCTCAGAGTGGTGGCTCGAACCGCACACGGCAGGACCCGGAGCTCACTCCCACCCAAAAGACGACACCTTCTTTGTCATCGAAGGAACGATGAGCTTCCTCGTTGGCGATGAATGGCTCGACGCGCCGACCGGTTCATTTGTGCTCGTTCCCGGTGGTGTGGCCCACGACTTCGAGAACCGCAGCGATGCACGAGCCGGCGCGCTCAATTTCTCTACGCCCGGCGGGTTCGAAAAGGAGATGCCGGGAATCGCCGAATGGTTTGCAGAGCACCCGCCAGGTGACGCCGGGCATGACCGGTAGCGGTATCCGGCCACCGAGAGCGCCCTTCGCGCCGTGGTGACAAGGTCCGATTTCCATCAGCAGATAGAACGGTGGCGCGCCGGTTGAACGGCGGTTCTCAGTCCAGTTCGTTGAAGGTGACTTTGGCCAGAGGACTGTGCGCCACCCATTCCTCGAGCACAGCTTCGGGCCACGGACCACCCGGGCCGTTACGTCGGTTGAACTCATCGACAAAGACGGCCAGTACTCGGCGTCTCTCTGCAGGGTTGACAACGACAGTGGCCGTGGCCGGCAAGTCGGCGACGACATCGTGCTTGAGATGAAAAGTGAACGTTGGGTCCTCGGCCAAGTTGGCCAGCCAGTCGCGTCTCGTCGGTCCTGGCACTCCGCTGAGGTACACGTCATCGCCTAATCGATAGAACACAATCTCGATGCGTCGGGGCTGGCCAGAACGACGACCGGTGGTGGTGATATCGATCGTTCGATCCTCAATAGTTGACGATGCATCGATAGCCAACGCTCTTCGTATGTCATCGTTCATTGGGCGTTGACGGCCATATCGCTTAGCGGCTGCGTCGACCCGGCGGGGCGTGAGCTAACTGACAAAGGCTTGAGCCAGGCGCTCTAACGTGGTGCTCATGGTCTGACGGTTTCGACTCTCGCGATCGTTAATGCCGGAGATCTGTTGGCTGAACTCCAGTACGGACTCGGGCCGCAGATCCTCGCTCCACTCCGTGACTCGACATCCCGTGTTGGTCGGTTCGAAGCGGTAGCCCCAGGTGGCGTAGTGGAACTCCATCATTGAACATTCGAAGGCAAAGGCCCGACCGGGGTCGGCTTCGATAACCAGGCCTTGAGTCGACCACTCATGGTCGCCGTTTCGATTGTGTCCATCGAAAACGGCCCCAATAGATCGGTCGGTCGAACCCCTCATGCCAGGCGCAGGCGTAGCACTCCTCGGACCACTCACCCATGCGAGTGATGTCTGAGATGGCGGCGTAGAGCTCCTCGGGTGATGCATCGATGTCACGGGTGATCTCGAGTCGGTTCGGCACGACTTCAAGTCAATCATTCCCGGGCCATCGAATCCCTTGAACGGTCGGCTCGACTTCCTCTTCGTCATCGACCCTTGTTCGTCATCGACCCTTGATTCGCTGGCAGATCCGGATTCGATGACCCAACAAATGGGGGGTTGACAGGGTTTGCCACTCATGAAACTATGAGTGATAGGTTTTCAATCACTCATAGATAAAGGAAGGAGGGCGCATGACGACGACCGAAGCGAAAACACTTGATCCAAGGGGCCGTCGCCGAGAAGCGAAGCTCGCTGTGATCTTGCGCGAGGCGTGGGCGCTGGCCCAGCGCGACGGTCTGGCTGCTATCTCGCTGCGGGACTTGGGCGAACGAGTCGATCTGCGCCAGCCCTCTCTTTACGCCTACTTCGATTCGAAGCTCGGCCTCTACGACCTGATGTTCGCTGACGGCTACCGCCAACTCCTGGCCTACGTGGCCGCTCTCACTCTGAGTCCAGAGCCCCGCACGGCCTTGGTCGAGTTCACCCAGGCGTTGGTCCGCTTCTCAAGCGAGGACGTGGTGCGTCACCAGATGTTGTTCCAACGAACCATCCCGGGATTCGAACCATCGGCCGAGTCCTTTGGCTTTGCACTCGAGTTCTATGAGATCGCGACCCAACATCTGGCCGCCGCAAAAGCCTCAGACCCGACCGACATCGATATCTTCAGCGCGTTGGCCAATGGCTTGGCCCATCAGCAAGTGGCGAACGATCCGGGCGGCGATCGGTGGGTTCGCCTGGCTGAACGAGCCGTTGACATGTTTCTCTCGGACGTCGATAGGCGTCGCAACAAAAGCTCTCGGAAAGGAGCAACCAGATGAACCGCACTGCCGGCATCGACGTAAGCGAGGTAGCCCGAATCGAACACGTGGAAGCGATGCAGATCACCGCGGTAGAGAACGACAAGTTCTTGGCCCAGCTTCAGAGGCTTTGATGCCGCCGACTGGACCAAGCCCACGGACTGCGCCCTTTGGGACGTCCACGCCGTGGCCGCTCACCTCGTGGGCTCGGCCGCGAGCCAGGCTTCGCCCATCGAGTTCGTTCGCCAAGTGCGAAAAGGCCGACCTTTCATGGCCGAGCTTGGTAGCCCCTACTGGTGGGACGGCATGAACCAGCTCCAGGTGGTTGAGCGCCAGGGGCGCAGCGCCGACGAGCTGATCACCGAATGGTCGAAGGTGTCTGCGAAAGCACTTCGCTCTCGAACCAAGATGCCACGAGCCATCGCCAACCGGCGCTTCCTCAATCTGCCTGCACCAGTTGGGCGCCAACCCCTGGCGTACCTCTTCGATATCGGATTTACCCGAGACGTCTGGATGCACCGAGTGGATTTGGCACTCGCCACCGGTCATCCAATGGACGTCGATGCCGATCACGACGGCCGCATTGTGGCGGACATCGTGGCCGAATGGGCTGGCACGCACGGCGAGCCTTTCACGTTGGTGCTGGGCGGACCTGCTGGCGGTACCTACAGCTCGGGGACCGACGGTGAGCTCGTTGAGATCGACGCCATCGAGTTCTGCCGAACTCTGGCCGAGCGCGCGCACGGAACCGGCGTCTTAGCCCACGCGCTCCCCCTTTAAGGCGCGACGCACCTCACTTCACCCCAAAGAAGGAGCTTTCATGGACACCCAGACCACCGAAATTGCAGAAAATATCTACCGGTTTTCCACCTTCGTCCCCGAGGTGGGGCCAACGGGGTTCACCTTCAATCAGTACTTCATCAATGACGAAGAACCGCTCTTGTTCCACACCGGACCCCGAGCGATGTTCCCGCTGGTGTCCCAAGCCATCTCGGCCATCACTCCACTCGACCGTTTGCGCTGGATCACCTTTGGCCATGTCGAATCCGACGAGTGTGGCGCCATGAACGAGCTCCTTGCCGCGGCGCCAAAAGCCGAAGTAGCTCACGGCGAACTCGGATGCATGGTCTCGCTGAACGACCTGGCCGATCGGCCGCCGGTTCCTCTGGCCGACGGCCAGACCATTGCGCTCGGTGTCCACCGAGTCCGCCACATCGACACGCCGCATGTCCCCCACGGTTGGGAGGCGCGAGTCCTCTACGAAGAGACAACCGGCACCCTTTTCTGCGGCGACCTCCTGACGCAGCTGGGGAATGGCCCAGCCATAACGTCTGACAGCGTTCTCGAAGCCGCATCACAGGCTGAAGACGTCTTCGGTGCCAGCTGTCTGACACCAATGACTGGTCCGACCATTCGACGTCTCGCCGAACTCGCACCGTCCACCTTGGCCGTCATGCACGGCTCATGCTTCAGCGGCGATGGTGCGGCAGCACTTATGGCCCTCGCCGACGACTATGACAACCGTCTTGTCAACTCTGGATCTTGAACGAGGATGGTCCTCGAGTGAGACCCTTCAGGATTCGTTCGTGATCGTGACCCGATCGGGATAGAAAGCGACATGGTCTCGAATGGCATCGACGGCGCTGTAGGGATCGGGGTAGTACCACACCGCGCCCGCCAGATCCCCATCACCGGGAAGGATGTCGAAGTACGAGGCCTCGCCTTTGTAGGGGCAGTACGTGTGTAGGTCAGAAGCCTGCAGAAGTTGTTGGTCAACGTCGTCGAGCGGGATGTACAACACCGGCGGGTAGTTGGCTTCTCGGAGTTCAACAGCTCGGTCAGTCTCGGCCAGAACGCTCGATCCATGAACCACCTTGACGTGTCCAACGCTTAACTCTGTTGTGATTGGATGGTCCGCACTGGGCTCGAGTCGGGGGCGAGCATCGGTCATTGGAGATCTCCTTCGTACTGAGCTGAGGGCAAAGCGGCTTTATCCCTCACTGTAATGAGCGGTGCGATCTTTCCGGCCGGGCGCTCAGTTGTCGGCGAGACCCCAAGGCCCAACGCCGGACAGATCCCGGGGCGAGATACGCGTGATGAAACCGGCGGGCCAGTCGTCTCCTGGTGGGGGGAACTGCCCGTTCGTGATGCGACGAAGTAGAGGGACCGCTCCCCCTTCTTCAAATTCGAGCTATGCCTTTGATAATTAGGTAGGGACTGAACCCCTCAAAGGGCACGTCGGATTCGATGGACAGCGTCACCCGAGGATCGCGTCGCATATTTCGGAGCTTGACATAGTCGGCCAAATGGCCGGCCACGATGTCGTCCCCGTCCCAACCGACGTAGACGCACGACACCTGAGGTGTCCCGTCAGCATTGATAGTGGCGAGGTGAACAAGCCGGCCCGACGCCACGGCTGCCCGGGTGGCCTCGTCCAGTCGAATTGAAGCTTCAGTCATCGATCTCTCCTTTGCATTCGGACAGTTCGAGGTTACCGGTGGGGGCCAGGAATCTGGCCGCCCGTCTGAAATGCGGCCGGTCGAATCCGTCCGGCGCGATCGCGTCAAATCCGCTACACAGTGGTCAGGGTGAGTTCCGAAAGCAAAAGAAGTTCACCGCTAAGACGTTGAACATTTCAGTCGTCGGCTGACAGGGCACGATTTTCCCTTGCTAGCGACAGTCGAGAAGAGAGGATTGAGGAGATGGCGTATCGAGTGATCCAATGGGCCACGGGTGGCGTCGGCCGCGCTGCTATGGAAGGAGTCATCGGGCATCCTGACTTGGAGCTCGTGGGCTGCTGGGTGCACTCAGCGAGAAAGGACGGACTAGACGTCGGCGAGCTGATCGGCCGGGATCCGATCGGAGTGTCGGCCAGCGCCGACATCGACACGGTGCTGGCGCTAGACGCTGATTGCGTGATCTATAGCCCCTTGATGGCAGACACATCAGTGGTGGAGAGAATCTTGGCCTCGGGGAAAAACGTCGTCACGCCACTGGGCTGGTTTTATCCGTCCAAAAGCGACCGAGAGCATTTCGACGGCGTCGCAACGAAAGCGGGCACGACTATTCACGGCACGGGGATCCATCCCGGGGGCATCACTGAACGGTTTCCGCTGGTGATCTCAGCCCTCTCCGGTTCAATCACTCGGGTTCGCGCCGAAGAGTTTTCTGATATCCGCACCTATGGCGCTCCCGACGTCATCCGAGATTGGATGCTGTTCGGCACAACGCCAGAGGAGGCCAAGACCAGCATCATGGTGGCGGCTCTCGGGAGCGGCTTCGGGCAGTCGGTCTGGTTAGTGGCCGAGGAGCTCGGCTTTGACCTCGATCCCGAGCTACGGACATCGCATGACGTGGCCGTCGCCACCGAGTCCATCGAGTCGCCAATCGGCGTCATCGAACCCGGACTCGTGGCGGCGCAGCGCTTTAAATGGGAAGGCACAGTAGACGGCGAACCGGTAATTACGGCCGCAGTCAACTGGCTCATGGGCGACGGCGCGCTCGATCCGGGCTGGAAATTCGGACCCGAAGGCGAGCGCTTTGAAGTGGAGATCACCGGCGACCCCGGCACGAAGCTCACCTTCAAGAATCTGCACCCCGAATCGATCGAAGCCGGGCTGCGCAGAAACCCTGGCGTGGTCGCCACTGCCATGCACTGTGTCAACGCCGTGTCCTACGTCTGCGAGGCCTCGCCAGGACTCCTGACCTATCTCGAGGCCCCGGCCTACGCCGGCCGGGCTGCGCTCCACCTCCACCGCAGTCGCCAGGCAGCCCGGTGATCCTCGATCGCTTTCGCATCGACGACAAGGTCGCCATAGTCACCGGCGCCGGTCAAGGCATTGGACGAGGCATTGCCAGAGGATTAGCCGAAGCCGGGGCAGACCTGGTGCTGGCCGCTCGCACCAAATCTGACCTTGAAGAGGTACAACGTGACATCCACGCCCTGGGCCGAAGGGCGCTCGTCGTGCCCACCGACGTCATGGAGACCGACGCACTTGCGACGCTGGTCACGACGACGGTCGAGGAGTTTGGACGGATCGACATCTTGGTCAACAATGCCGGCGGCACAATGCCCCGTACTGGCCTCGACACCGGCGAACGCTTCATGACGACGGCATTTCAGTTCAACGTCACCGCGCCCTTGATGCTCAGCAAGTTGGTGGCCCGTCAGATGGTCGACACCGTGGGCGGCGGAACCATCGTCAACATATCCTCACGCTCGGCCAGCATGACCCAGACCTCTTTCGTGGCTTACGGCAGTGCCAAGGCCGCGCTTGATCGAATGACCCGCAACCTGGCACCGGAGTTCGCACCCAGAGTGCGAGTGAACGCCATCGACGTAGGCGGCGTAGCCACGAAGTCCCTCGACGTTGTATTGACTGATGAGGAACTGCGACGCCAGTTTCTGGCCGGGACGCCCATGAACAGGCCCGGCCAGCCCGATGACATCGCCTGCGCCGTCCTCTATCTCGTCTCGGACGCCTCCTCGTGGGTTACTGGCAAGGTCTTCGAAATCGATGGGGGGACAGAGTCCCCTGCAATCGCAATCCCGGTTCCGCCTCTCGAGCCAACGCCCGGATCGCCCGCAGAAGTTATTGAGCGGGCCGAGGGCCGGTGACAGAAACGGGGTACGCCGATCACTCTGACCGGGCTTCGCAACGATGATCTAGTCAGACTTGCACCGTGACACCGATCTTCAACCACCACCACGGGGCCGCCGTGGTGTTCTACGCCACCCTGGCGGTGTTCGTCCTTTTGGAGCAACGTATTCGATGGCGAAGCTGGAGGGATAAGCGCGGCTCTCGGTCCGACCGAGGCAGCATGATCGTGGTCATCGCCGCCGTCGTCATCGGGACGGTTGCTGCGTTTTACGCCGCCAGCTCCCTGCCCGGGGCGGCAATCCAGTGGGCCCGGTGGCTTGTCTTCATCGTGGGATTGGTCCTCATGTGGGCCGGCATTTTTCTACGCCAATGGGCCATTCGGTTACTAGGCCCATACTTCACCGTTGACGTACGGGTTCAAGCCAACCAGCACGTCGTAGACACCGGTCCCTATCGCTACGTGCGACACCCGTCGTACAGCGGAATGATCTTGACCTTTCTTGGCACGGGCCTCGCCCTCGGCAACTGGCTCTCACTAGCCATCCTCGTCGTCGTTCCGACCGTTGGTCTTGTGCTTCGTATCGGCGTCGAGGAACGCATTCTCTTGGACCAACTGGGCGAGCCCTATCGTCGCTATGCCCAAGGCCGGCCCCGGCTGGTGCCTGGACTCTGGTGATCACGGGTGCCGCATCGACCCGATCCATCAACGGTTTGGCGGACCGAACCAGTTTGTGAGCGCAGCTGACAGACCATCGTCGGTGCCTTCTCCAACCCACGCCACGTAGCCATCGGGTCGAATCAAGACGGCGTTCGGCGCGGTGACCACACCGATGACTGGAAGCTCCCAGTCGCCAGTGAACCGAGCATCGATCCGAGCCACTCTGTCGATCCAAGGAGAGAGGTCGAAGTCTTCGGGCCGACCAAAGTTGATGAAGGCGGGTCGGGCCCGGTGGAGCAGGTCGTAGACCCGCGTGGGTCCGAGAGCGGTCGCGAGGTCGAGGTCGGGCATGCGACGACCGAGTAGCGGATGTCCTTCACCGAGGTCGTAACGAATAGTGAGGCCGGAGAGCAGACCCGCCACATGCTTGCGGGGTTCGTCCATCACGAGCATTTCAACAATGGCGTCGATCAAGGCCTGCTTCCTTGCGTCAGGACGAAGCAGTGCGGTCTGGGCCATGGTCAGTTGCAGAGCGCGGGCCGTGACCGGATGGCGTTCGGCTTGGTAGGTATCCAAGAGAAGTTCGGGCGCGGTCCCGTTCAAGACTTGGGCCAACTTCCAGCCGAGATTCACTGCGTCTTGCATCCCCATGCCAAGACCTTGTCCCCCGGCCGGGTAATGGATGTGCGCTGAATCCCCGGCCAACAGCACTCGTCGCTCTCGATAGCGCTCGGCCTGTCGAGTCATGTCGGTAAAGCGTGAGATGGAGGTTGGACTGTGCACCCCGAAGTCGGTGCCGTAGACGGCTACAAGTTCGACGCTCAGATCGTTCAGGGTGGGGTCGCCTTCTCGTCCGATTTCTCGCTCCGTCACCATGACTCGCATGGTGTGCCCATTCTCCATGGTGGAGATGGCGTGGATGCCCGTGGCGTCGTGACGGATACCCTGCTCGGGTTCGCCTGTCATCTCGACCTCAGCGATGATGTTGCTTGTGGTCGGGTCCCAACCAGGAAACGCGAGGCCAGCCGCTTTGCGGATGACGCTGCGCCCACCGTCACAGCCAATTAAATACTGAGACCGGACTTGCCCGCCGTCCGACAGTTCGACCTCAACTCCTGCTTCGTCTTGCACAAAGCCAGTGACCTCCCGTCCAAAATGGGTCGTCACACCGAGTTCTTTGACCCATTCAGCCAAGATGCGCTCAATGTGGTTCTGCCAGAGCGCAAGTCCGTAGGGGTGGCGGGTGGGAAAATCGCTGATGTCTAAGACGGTGTTGGCGAACCGCACCACCTGGGCCACTTGTCCCTCGGCCAGAAATCGATCGACGATGCCCCGCTGGTCAAGGATCTCAAGGGAGCGTGCGTGCAGACCGCCTGCTCGTAAACCAACAATGTCTTGATTGAGGCGTTGTTCGAAGATCACAACCTCCACCTCGGCCAGTGCCAACTCGGCTGCCAGCATCATCCCCGTTGGTCCTCCTCCAGCGATAACAACTTGAGTGTTCGTCACCAACACACCAGCTCGGTGAGGGGTTCTCGTTGTTTGAGGACAAGCATGGTTCGGCTCATGGGGAGCATTGTCAGCACGTCGAAGGTGCTTGCGGCAAGGCCCACCCATCGAGGTAACCTGTGCACAGAGACCTTGAGGGAAGCATGTGGCTTCCTGGCCGTCCTTCAACGAGTTAGAGCATCAATCGCCTGGTAACCCTCGATGCGGGGACTTCGAGCTGGCGTTCTCGCACCTCATACACAGCGTGGTTCCACTTCTCTCCGGCTCGTGGGCCACGGTTCCCTCTTTAGGAGGCACGTTGAGTTCAGTGCTCTACAAGCTCGGTCGTTGGTGTTTCCAGCGACGCCGTTACGTGTTGGCAGCTTGGGTCATCGTGATCGCGCTGACGGCCGTTTTGGCCGTCAGCCTCAAGCAACCCATCAGCAACGCCATCACCATCCCGGGCACCGAGTCCCAACAGGCCCTCGATCTCCTCGACCAGAAGTTCCCGGGCACCGGCGGCGCCCAGGCCCAAGTCGTGTTCTCGGTGCCCCCGGGCACCTCGCTCAACGACCCGGCGGAGCGCCAAGCGGTCGAAGCCACCCTGGCCGAGCTGCAAAAACTCCCACAGGCCGTTGGGGTCACCAACCCCTACGACACCGGAACAGTGTCAAAGGACGGAAGGATTGCCTACGCCACCGTGGCCTATCCGGTCGCAGTGGCGGACGTGACGACGAAGGCCCAAACCGCTTTGCTGGCCTCGGGTGGCCCGGCCAAGGCGGCTGGCATCGACGTGAACTTCGGCGGGCAGGTGGCCCAGGCCACAACAAAGACTGACACCGATGCCGTCGGCATCGTGATCGCCTTTCTCGTCCTCTTGATTGGGTTCGGGTCGGTCGTAGCGGGGATCCTGCCTCTCATCGCCGCCATCTCTGGCGTCGCTCTCACCAATCTCGCCCTCTTGGCCTTGACGAGAACGATCACCGAGTCGTCCACCACACCGGTACTCGCCACCATGATCGGGCTGGCCGTAGGCATCGACTACTCGCTCTTTGTCATGAACCGACATCGACAGCAGATCAGTGCCGGCATGGAGCTACACGAGTCAGCCGCCCGAGCGGTGGCCACCTCGGGATCGGCCGTGTGTTTCGCCGGAACCACAGTGCTCATTGCACTCTGTGCGCTGAGTGTTGTGAACATCCCGTTCCTGACCGTCATGGGATTGGCCGCCGGCGGTGCGGTCGTCGTGGCCGTTCTCGCCGCCACCACCCTCATGCCGGCCTTACTCGGCTTCGCCGGTCACAAGCTCATCGCATCGCGCTGGGCTCGCAAGAAGATTGAGAAGGCGCAAGCCTCTGACTACGAGCCCATGTCCGAGCGCTACGTCTCCACGATTAAGCGGGCACCAATCCTGGTTGTTCTGGTCGGGATCATTGCGTTGTTGTTCGTGGCCACGCCGTTCTTTCACATGAGGCTCGGTCTACCTGACGCGGGCTCCCAGCCCACTGACCAGACCACGCGTCGGGCTTACGACCTCATCAGCGAAGGGTTCGGGCCCGGAGCCAACGGCCCGCTCTTGATTGTGGTCTACGCCCCCGGAGGTATTACTCCCGCCCAGAAAACTGCTTTCACGAACTTTTACAATGAGCAGGCGGCCCATTTGCCCCGAGATGTGGCAGCTATCGGCCCACCTATTCCGAACAAGACGGGCGACGTCTATTTAGTCGAGGTGACGCCAAAGACCGGCCCTAACAATCCGACCACCTCGACACTGATTCACGGCATCCGCTCGGCCGTGGCCATTGGAAAAGAGAAGTACGGGCTCGACACCTACGTGACAGGCCAGACTGCGCTCAACGTCGACATCTCGGCCAAGCTCTCGTCGGCGCTTCCGTTATATCTGTCGATCATTGTTCTTCTCTGTGTGTTGTTACTGATCCTGGTCTTCCGATCGCTGCTGGTGCCATTGGTGGCCGTCATCGGATTCGTGCTGAGCATCCTGGCCACATTGGGCATCGTGACCTTCGTCTTCCAAGAAGGTCATCTTTCACATCTCTTTGGCATCCCAAGACCCGGGCCGATCCTCAGTTTCCTTCCCATCATCTTGCTCGGAATCCTGTTCGGACTGGCTATGGACTACGAAGTCTTTCTCGAGTCGCGTATGCGAGAGGAGTCCCTCACCGAAGATCCCACCGCGGCCGTCACCGATGGATATCGCGGCAGTGCCAAAGTCGTGGCGTCGGCTGCCATCATCATGATTTCGGTCTTCGGTAGCTTCATCTTGTCGCCTGACCCAACGACGAAATCGCTCGGATTCGCCCTGGCCTTGGGCGTCTTGATCGATGCCTTCGTGATTCGCATGACGGTGGTGCCCGCCACCATGTACATCTTCAAGGGCGCGGCCTGGTGGCTACCCCGTTGGATGAAGCGCATCTTGCCTGATCTCGATATTGAAGGAGCCAAGGTGGCCCAGCAAGAGACGCCGATCCCAGTCCTCGAACCGAAGTAGCTCGGTCAATCGAGACGAAGCACACGCCAGCAATAGACCTTCACGAGTCGCTTCTCGCCACAGCTCTACCTGCCGTTGCGCTCACGATGCGCGCAACCCGGCCAGCAGCAGGGCCGACGCATCCCATCTTCCAATTCCTCTTTGGTCCGGCGAATTCGTCGCTCTCGAGTCTTCTCCTGCTTGGCGTCTTCAACCCAACAGATGAACTCGTTGCGAGCGAGAGGGGTGATGTCTTTCCATGCCATGAGTGCGGTTGGGTTGGCAACAAGGGTTGTACGCAGGTCGGCTGGGAGCTTGTGCACTGCCCCACCCGGCACCCGCTCGCTGCTCACGCCATCAGGGTAACGGCCCAAAGCAGCATCTGACTTCACCATTTTCACCAACCTCCCTGGACGTTCGCATCGGGATCTCCTCAAGCCAAAGTTCAGTCTTCTGCAAGGCCGGCGAAGTCTCGCTTGGCCTTCTTGTACCAGCCCATTCCCGCGATCGGGTGCTTCCAGCGGCCCTTCATTTCCTTCAAGGCCTTCTCATGGACGCTGTCACCGGCGGCAACGACATCTTTGAGATGTTGGTCTTGCGCCTTAATTACCTCGTCGGCGGTATTTCCGTGGTGCGCCAGCTCACAGGGGCCGCCCAGCTGCTTACAGGTCATGGTCTTCATCAATCGGTTCCTTTCGCTTCGTCTTCGACTTTCGGACACCGAGTCAGGAGCACCACCCGCCCTGTCCCTACAGCCGAGCGCCTCGATCGACTCATCCCGTGTCGTTATGAGGTATGACGAACGGCGTGGAGAAAGTGTGACAGACACCAACTGGGATCTACTAGCTCGGCAGTTCGAGACTCATCGCGAGCACCTCAACGCCATTGCGGTCCGAATGGTGGGTTCGAAACACGAGGCAGAAGACGCCGTCCAAGAGACGTGGCTTCGCTTCAGCCGGGCCGATGTCGACGCCATCGACAACCTTGGCGGTTGGCTGACCACGGTGGTGGCCAGGATCTGCCTGGACATGCTTCGAGCTCGAGCGAGGCGGCATGAGGCCCAGGCCGAAGCGGTCGCCGATCCTGCACCTTCGCTGAGCCCCGAAGAGGAGGCCCTTCTGGCCGACTCGGTAGGGCTGGCCCTCCTCGTCGTACTCGACAAACTCTCCCCGGCTGAACGGCTGACGTTCGTGCTGCACGACCTCTTCGCTGTCTCTTTTGAAGAGATCGCACCGATCGTTGGTCGTACCCCAGCAGCCACGCGACAACTCGGCAGCCGAGCCCGCCGAAGGGTGCAGTCAGACGAGGCCGTTCCCTATGTCCCCGAAGCGACGCAGCGCGAGGTGGTCGGCGCTTTCCTCGCCGCGGCACGCCAAGGCGAGTTCTCACGGCTGCTGGCGCTGCTTGATCCTGATGTCGTGCTTCGAGCCGACGTCGTTGCCGTTGACATGGCCGCGGGAAGGGCGAGTGCGGGCGCCCCGGCTCTGCGTGCAGAGGTGCGCGGCGTCGACGAGGTGGCCCAACTCTTTGCCGGTGGGGCCCGAGCGGCCAAGCTCACCTTGGTCGATGGCTTGGCCGGGGCGGTGGTCACAGTCCGTGGCCGTCCCATGGTGGCCTTTGCCTTTACCCTCCGAGAGCGTCGGGTCGGGGCCATCGAGTTGTTGGCAGATCCAGAGACCCTTGCTGCTCTCCACTTGGAAGCTTTGGAAGCTGAATGAGGTACCAACAGGTGAACTCGCGGTGAGAACCGGCCTCACGCTGCAGCGCCTCCTGAGGGACCGCTCATCCCTCACACCTCCCGCAGTTCGGCGACGGCCTTTTCAATTCTTCGCTGACGCGTCTCGGGCTTCTTTGCGCCTTCAATGGCGCGTACTCTCTCCCGCTTGCGGCTGTCGGACAGAGCGTCAAAGCCAGCACGAGCGATGGGGTCGGCGTCCAAGGCCTGGGCTAAATCCGCCGGCACGACGGCGGTTCGAGGCTCGACATCGATCTCGACATCCACCTCGACCACATCGCCCGTCGCCGCTCCCGTAGCCCGACGGTTGGCGTTGCTGAATCCAATGAGGTAGCGGCCACGCATGATGGCAACCCGGCTCCTCCATGAGTGTCCGTTGATGGTGATGGTTATCGGGGGACGCTTGCCAACGCCAAGGACTTCGACCACATCTGGCGGAATTTCCAACCCTCGCATGGGCTCTGGAGGTTCGACCTGGGCTCGAAATCTCATGGTCACGCATTCTTATCGAGCACAAACCCCTGTGACCTGAGTTGCTGACCGTCGTTCAACAGTAAAGCAACTACTTGACTTATTTGAACTCATTGGTATACTTAAGTAGATGCTTGACCAAACGATCGACCTTGATCGAACCTTCCAAGCGCTGGCGGACCGCAGTAGGCGGTCCATGGTGGAACGCCTGACCTTGGGGCCTGCTTCGGTCAGTGAGCTGGCGCGCCCTTTGGATATGTCATTGGCCGCCGTTGTTCAACACGTGCAGGTGCTTGAGGCCTGCGGCGTGGTGAAAACCAAGAAGGTCGGACGCACACGCATCTGTCGCATCGATGTGGCCGCGATCACGGCGGCCGAGCAGTGGATGACCGACCGGCGCAGAGGCTGGGAGGCCCGACTCGATCGATTAGAGGATCTTTTGAACGAAGAAGCAGAATCAAACGAGGAGAGCTCATGACAACACGCACGACCGCCCACGACACGTTCGCCATCACGCGCATCTACGACGCCCCCGTCTCCCGCGTCTTTCGAGCTTGGGCCGATCCCACCCGTAAGGCTCGTTGGTTCGCTGGTTCCGAGAATGCACTTGGCAACAGCTACGAGCTTGACTTCCAAGTGGGCGGATTCGAGGTCAACCGCGGTGGCCCCCCTGGTGGTCCTGTCTTTACCTTCACGGCTCAGTTCCAAGACATCGTGCCGGACCAACGCATCGTCTCGACCTCGCGCATGCTGGCCGATGACACCTTGATCTCGATCACCATCGCCACCGTCGAGTTCCGCGAGTCTGGCGGCAAAACGGAGCTGGTCCTGACCGAACAAGGGGCTTACCTCGACGGCCAGGAGACGGCGACTCAACGCGAGGAAGGAACAGCGGCTCTACTCAACACTCTGGCCGCTTGGCTGGCCGAGAACGAGTGACGCACGGGCACGTGGATCCCTCACGCTGCGTCCCGCTCTCTTTGCAACAGCCCCGAAGCCGGTGTGCGGGAACGCAGCTCGGGCGACCTCATCCTCACCTACCGGCCGTAGCCGCTTTCGCAGGGCGGAGCAGCGCTAGGACGTTTTCTCGCTTCGATCGGCACCGGCCACGAAGTATTGATCAAGCTCGCCCAGCCCCTCGATCCAGCTGTGGAGGTGGTCACCGACTTGAAGAAACCTCGGCGGAGTCCGTCCCATGCCCACACCTGCAGGCGTCCCGGTGTAGATGACATCTCCGGGGTAGAGGTCAACAATCCCTGAGAGATATGACACGAGTTGGGGAACCGAGAAAATCATCTTCGAGGTCCGCCCATTTTGTACCGACTCATTGTTGACTTCGCAGCCGAGACCGAGATCGTCGGCGCGATCGAGCTCATCGGGTGTCACCAAGGCAGGTCCCATCGGAGAGAACCCTGGATACGATTTGGCCAACCCAAACTGCGGTGCTGGCCCTCGGCGCTGCAGCTCACGTTCAGAGAGGTCTTGGCCGACCGTGACACCCGCCACATAGTCCCAGCCTTCGCCAACGCGTACACCTCGCGCTCGCTTGCCGATGATGGCAACGAGCTCCACCTCCCAATCGATCGACCCGCCCGGATGGACAACCTCAGTCACCGGTCCAGAGAACGAACTGACGTACTTGGTGAACACCACTGGCTCTTCGGGAAGGTTCAGCCCAGACTCATTGGCGTGATCGCTGTAGTTCAATCCGATACCGAACACCTGACGCGGTGTGGGGCTCGGCGCCGAGGCCTTCTTCGGATCGAAGTCCTCTGAAGGTTGGCTCACGGTGCTGGCCCACGCCGTCAACTCGTCGAACTGTGCGTAGCTGGCGTGGGGGTCAGCACCAAACCGGCTGCCACTGGCCGTCTCGATGTCGACGGCACCTCCACCAACGAGCAGCTTCATTCGGCCATCAACGTTTGCGATCCGCATCCGTACCCCTTTCCGAACCGCCGCGTGTCAGAGTCGAGGCTTACGGCGATGGAAGACTAATCGCGTTACGGCAGTGGGTCTCGGGCTAACTCGGTGCATTCGGCGCGTTTTATGCGTAAATGTCCTTTTCAGAGAGGCTCTGGGGTTTCGTTGAGTTCTTGCCGATAACGCGCCGCCGTCCTAAGGACAAGTTTCGGTTAAAGCCAGTTCAGCCGGTTTTTTACTGTTCATTCCTCCCAAGACGTTTGAACGTTTGGGCGCCCCAACGGCTCTGGGGATCCCGCTCGCATTGGGCGAAAACATCACTTACACTCCGAGCGACGAAGAGGGCCAGCTCAATGGCGGGATGCGAACAGCCGCGAGGTGGTACCGGCTAAGAGCTACGGCTCAAGGACGCGCACTGCGCTGAGGAGGGGACATGGATCTCGGGCTGAGCAACGCTGCCGTGCTGGTCTGCGGGGGGAGCACCGGAATGGGTCGCGCCGCTGCGGACTGTTTTGCCGAAGACGGCGCTCGAGTGGCGGTCATTGCTCGATCCCGAGGCAATCTCGACACCACGGTGGAGCAGTTGCTTGCCTTGGGCGCGGCCGATGCCCTCGGGCTCGAGGCTGATCTGACCGACACCGCGTCGGTCGAAGCGGCAGTAGCCGAGGTAGATCGGCAGTGGGGAAGCCTCAACGCTCTGGTCAATGCCGCCGGGCCGTTTTCAAGTGGTGTCAAAGACTTTGAAAACTATGTCGATGAGGAGTGGCAAGAGGTTTTTAACGGCGTCACGCTCAGCGCAGTCCGGGTTATTCGAGCCGCCCTTCCGCTTCTCCGCCGCGCCTCGTGGGCTCGAATCGTCAACGTGTCTGCCATGTCGACCAAGCGGCAGTCAGCCTCACTCGTGGCCTACACCGCATCAAAATCGGCCCTCACGAGTCTCAGCAAAAACCTGTCGATGACGCTGGCCAAAGACGGCATTCTGGTCAATACCGTCAGCCCCGGGACGTTCGCTTCGGAGTCCTTTAAGGCCGCGATGCAACAACTGCCCGACGTGGACGAGAACGACCTCCACGACGTCATGCGCTTCATCGGGCGTGCCTTCGGCCATCACGTCTATTTAGATCGAGCCGGCGATCCCTCTGAAATCGGCCCGGTCATCGCGTTCGCGGCCTCAGCCCGCAACACCTACATGACGGGCGCAAACATCAACGTCGACGGTGGATCCGATTTCACATGAGGAGCACCAGCATTTCGCAGAGTTGCGGGCCCATCGACTCGTACGGTCGAGCGACTGTACGGAACGCATGACGACCGAGCCCCGAACACTCGAGGTCGATCAGCTCGTGGCCCTGGCTTGCGAGCGTGCCGGCGCCCAGGAGTTCGGCGGGGACTC
Organism: uncultured Acidimicrobiaceae bacterium; assembly: GCA_963803215.1. Classification (GTDB taxonomy): domain Bacteria; phylum Actinomycetota; class Acidimicrobiia; order Acidimicrobiales; family RAAP-2; genus CAWDLP01. The sequence goes on along the minus strand of CAWDLP010000014.1, from coordinate 21,555 downwards.
GTGGCGTGAAGGCCTTGAGATACTGGTCCACTCTCTCAATACCGAGGCTGCGCTCAATGAGATGGGCGTCGGTGCGATGACCGACCAGATCATTGGCTACTTGGTCAATCGGCTTCGAATCGAGGAGTGGTACCAAAAGTATCCCGAGATCAGCGAACAGCAGATCGTCGCCCCCCTGTTCGGACTGGGCCTCCCTCGTACCGGTTCAACGGCGCTGAGTTACCTGCTCTCGCGTGACCAGTCACGGCGAACCCTCCGGGTCTGGGAGGCGGCCGAGCCGTGTCCTCCCCCAGAGTCCGCCACCGAACATACCGATGCCCGCATCGCCATCGCCCAGGCTGGCATCGACTTCACCAACGAAATGTTCGTGGGGTTCGCCGGCATGCTGCCGACGGCGGCCGACGGTCCGCAAGAGTGCCTCTTGCCCATGGCCTTTGAGTTCCGCTCTCTGATCTTTGAGGCCATGTCCTCTATCCCGAGTTACAGCTCCTGGCTCTTGCAGTGCGACATGGTGCCGGCCTATCGGTATCACGAGAGGGTCTTGAAACTGTTGCAATGGCACTGTCCGCCGCATCGGTGGTGGCTCAAGACTCCCGCCCACATGTTGTCAATCGACGACCTCTGTGCGGTCTACCCGGATGCTCGCTTCGTCATGACGCATCGTGACGTGGGTCAAGTCTTGCCGTCGGTCTGTGCGCTCTACAGCTCGCTCACCACGATTCTCACCGAACGCCCAGATCCCAAGACCATCGGCTCCCACAACAGTGAGGTCTGGCGTACTGCGCTTGAACGGCTGATCGACTTTCGTGACCGTGGCCACGAAGAACGCTTTCACGATCTTTCTTTCGAGGCGGTGCAGCGCGATCCCATCGGCCAGGTAGCTGAGCTCTATGCCGGATTAGGCGACGAGTTAAGCGACCGGGCGCGCCAACGGATGATGGACTGGTGGGCTGAGAGTTCGAAGAACCGTTCCGGACCTGGCCACTACCGGGCCGAAGATTTCGGCCTCGATCTGGCCACCATTGCCCGAGAGTTTTCCTTCTACTACGAGCGCTTCAACATCCCCACCGGAGGCACACATGGATGAGACAACCCAAAAAGTGGTCGATGGTACGGCGTGGCGCGAGTTTTGCGATCTGCTGGCCGACGCCGGCGAGGTCATCTTGGCCGAGGGCAATCCATCGGACCCCCTCGACCGGGCCGAGGGGTTTCGGATGCTCACCCGACTTCTTCGCGGTGCTCTGGAGAACAAGCTCGAGTACGGACGGGCCACTGAACCTGAGTTGATCTGTACCTGCCACGAAACCATAAAGATCGTGGCCGAAAATCCCGACAATCGGTATCTCGGCGCCTCGCTGGACGGGAAGTACGACTACCGCATCTGGGGCACGCGAGGCGAGGCCAAGTGGATCAGCTTCAACCTCTTCTCTGGGGCTGGGTTCGGCGGTGGCGGCCCCGGCACGGGCGCCACCATGCACGAAGAGCAGATGCATATCGAGCCCGACGGCACCTTCGAGGTATTCATCTCACAGCGCCAACACGAAGGGAACTGGCTCCAGTCCGAGGCCGACACACGCAGCCTGGCCATCCGTCAGACCTTTCTCGACAAGCGGCACCAGCGCCACGCCGAGATGCATATTGAACGCATTGACGATCAACGGACTCCATCTGAACCGCTGTCGCCCGAGGAGCTCTATCACTCTCTGCTCTATGCCGGCTTCTACGCCAAAGGCGTGGCGGAGATTGGCGCCCAATGGGCCACTCGTCAGTCGAAATGGCCCAACGTGTTCACCGACGAAGCCGAAGGGCCCGAGACCGACAAGTTCAAGGACCCGCAGATCAAGTGGCACCAGGCCTACTTTGACCTGGCCGAAGATGAGATGCTGATCATCGAAGTAATGCCCCCCGAGTGTGAGTACTGGATGATCTCCCTCCATAACCACTGGATGGAGACCCTCGACTACGTGAACCATCAAACGACCCTGAACTGCCATTCCGCCGTCCTTGAGTCCGACGGAAGCGTGCGCTTCGTCGTGGCACGCGAGGACCCTGGTGTGCCTAACTGGCTCGACACCACCGGTCACGCCCGCGGCACGGTCGGCGTGCGATGGGTGGGACCTGACGTGGACGACGTCCTCCCAACGACGCGTGTGGTGAACGTGGGCTCACCGATTGAAGCGGCCCCGTCATGACTACAGATAGATGGTCTTTCGCCTCAAGGCAAACAGGTCGGATCAACGAGTCGGACTGTGTCCGAAGACAGAGAGAACGGTAACCAAATGCGCTTTTCAGTGACCTACCCGCTTGTCTCGCATCCGGCCAGCCCAGAGCTCATGAGCCGCCAGGGAATCATGCAGTTTGCACAGACGGCAGAACGCGTCGGCTTTGACGGCATGGGCTTCACCGATCATCCTGCCCCCACCCATCGGTGGCTCGAAGCCGGAGGCCACGATGCGTTGGACCCTTTTGCCACCCTGGCGTTCTGTTCTGCCGTCACCGAGACCATTCGGTTGATCCCCAACATCACGGTGCTCCCCTACCGCCACCCGCTCATCGTGGCCAAACTGGTTGCCACCATCGACATGTTGTCGAGCGGACGGTTCACCTTGGCTGTGGCGACCGGATATCTCCGGGGTGAGTACCGGGGACTGGGCATCGACTTCGAACAACGCAACGAACTGTTCGACCAGGCCATTGAGGTTCTCCGGGGCGTATGGACCGAAGACGATTTCAAATACCAGGGCATTGGTATCGACGCCGTAGGCGTTACGGCCAACCCGAAGCCCACGGTGCCGGTGCCGATTTGGATCGGTGGCAACAGCAAGCTGTCTCGTCGGCGAGTCGCCCGCTACGGCGACGGGTGGACCCCGTTTCCGGCGCCGCGAGCACTGTCGGCCACGACGAAGACTCCACCGCTTGAGACCCCAGAGGATCTCTCGGCCATGCTTGACGATCTTTGGACCTACATGGAGGCCGAAGGCAGAGACCCGTCAACCATCGACGTCTCCTTCGGGACCCAAGCCGGAGGAGCGCCGGGCGATCCCCAGTTCGATCCCGACGCCCACCGAGAGGGCCTGGACGTCATTGCCAACCTCGGCGTGACATGGGCGCACATTGGGACGCCGGGTCACTCTTTGGCGGCCGCTCTCGAAGCACTCGAGCAGTACGGCGAGACCGTCATCGCACCACAACGTTGATGTGCCTCGAGCGATGAACGGGGGCGAGATCGGGCATACGACAGAAGATCTCTCGCGCCATCCCGACGTCAACCCGTCCACTCAGTGGGACGAGTCAGAGCGACTGATTCACGCCGCGAAGAACACCATTCAGAGCAAAGACGGCAACGGGTTTACCTTGAACGAGGTCCTCGAAGAATCGGGGCTGGGCACCCGAGCCTTCTATCGACACTTTGCCTCGAAGGACGAACTCGCCCTGGCTGTCTTTGCCCAAGAAGCCGAACGCGAGGCTCGGCGACTTGAGAGTCGAACCAAGAATTCAGCCACGCCGGTGGAGGGCGTCATACGCTGGATCGAAGCCCGACTCGAGTTGGGATTCGATCAGCGCCGAGCGGCCAGTCAGCGCCCCCTGACCGAAGAGGCGGTGCGGGCAAGCCGACGCTTTCCCCGACAGCTCGAGACCGCCTTCAATCGCACGCTCGATCCGCTGGTCGCCCAGCTCAAACGGGGGGTGGCGGAAGGAGTGTTCGGCGTCATGGATCCGCTCGAGGATGCCAAGGCTATTCACTACGTCGTCTCAGGGGTGGTCGAGCAGCGTTGGGCCGGATTTCCGTTGGCTTATCGCGAAACGAGAGCGCGCACGCTGAAGTTCTGTCTGGGCGCCGTCGGGGTCGAGCCTTCGGCCATACAAGCAGCACTTCATCCCACCAACCACTCGGCCGACGGCGCCGAGACCACCGAAGAGACCGCCTCACCGATCGTCTAATCGATCTTCGGAGCGCCGAGTTACGGAGGTCCGAGGTTGTAGGCCCCAGTGTCGGGATGGTGCCACCAGCCTCCAGCGGCCTGCGTTCCACCGTCTACATGAATGGTTTGGCCGGTGATGTAGCTCGCCATATCCGATGCCAAAAAGACCGCGGCTCCAGCCATCTCGTCAACATGTCCGGCCCGCCCCATGGGCACGGTCAGGCCAACACCTTGCTCAAAACCCTCGGGCGCCACTTGCATCATGCCTTCGGTCATCGTGATATCGGGAGCCAGCGCGTTCACCCGAATCCCTTGAAGTGCGAGTTCAAGCGCGGCGGTCTTGGTGAAGTTGATAACACCTGCTTTCGCCGCGGCGTAGGCGGCGTAACCGGGAGCAGCCCGGACTCCTTCAATGGAGGTGACGTTGATGATGCTGCCGCCGCCGCCCGAAGCCACCATCTGTCGAGCTACTCGTTGGGTACAGATCAAGACGTGTCGAAGGTTGGCCCGATAGAGCGCGTCGATGCCGTTGTCGGATGTATCGAGGATGGACGACCAGAACACTCCGCCGGCATTGTTGACGAGAATCTGAGGCGAGCCGAGTTCAGAGACGGTGCGAGCCAATGCGGCGTCGACCTGATCGCCGTCGCGCACATCGGTTGGAATACCTACCGCTCCGATCTCGTCAGCCGCGGCCTGGCAGCTGTCTGGGTCCTTCTCCCAAATGGCCACGCGCGCACCGAACGAAGTGAGCCCCGCGGCCACGCCGCGGCCGATGCCCGAACCTCCGCCCGTTACGACTGCCACCTTTCCGGTCAAAAGTATTGAGCTGGGATCGATTGTCATGGCCGAGACTCTCCCATAGCGCTGCCACCTTTCTTGGCTTGCGGTGAAATCCTCTGGCGGTAGGGCTGCAGCCCGTCGACGAGGAGTTCAAGACCGAAGGAGAAGACCTCACGGTCGTCAGCGAACTGCATGGTGGTCGGATCGTCGGGTGCCTCTGCCGTGGCCAACTCTGAAGTCACGGCGCCGAACAGCAGGTAGGCCATGAGGCGCTGCGCTCGGTCGCTCACCGTGCGATCGAAACCGGCGGCGGCCAAGATCTCGGTGATGGCCGTGTAGAGGCGGATCTCGTTGGGCAGTCCCGGGGTGCGTCGTAAGAGATGCTGAGCCACGCCTGGATAGCGAAGCAGCACGTCCCGACCGCTTTCGAATAGCAAAATAAGTTGGCGCTCCCATGGCAGATCGGCGGGCGGAAGCGGCACTTCCCCGAGTACCGCATCACCCACGAGATCGAGCAGGTGACTCTTGTCGCGTACGTAGTGGTACGCGTTCATGGACGGGCTACCCAACTCGGCTGCCAACTTGCGCATACTCAAGTTGGCGAAGCCACTGCGGCGGGTCAGGCGGAGTCCGGCTTCGACCACGGCTTGGCGGTTGAGCTCCCCGTAGCGCCAGGTTCTTGGACGATCGACCCTCTGCTCCAACATCACGCGGTCAGTGGTGCTCATACGTCGGCCGCGTCGTCGGGCACGATCACTGATCGGATGACCTCTCCGTCCGCCATGGCTTGGAACGCTTCGTTTACTTGGTCGAGACGGATCCGACGCGTCACGGCACCAGCCAGATCGAGACGACCAGCCTCGGCCAGAGCCACCAGACGAGGAAAGTCTCGCCGAACCTGACCCGAGCCGTAGTAGCAACCGACCAGGCGCTTTTCGGAAGAGAACAGCTGGTAGCCGTCGAACTCGACCGTGGTGCCGGCCGCCGGCATGCCAACCGCAACCACGGTGCCAGCGTCTCGACACAACGAGTAGGCCACGCTGAGTGTCGGACCCGAGAGCGCGACCTCAAAGGCGTAGTCCGCACCGCGACCATCGGTCAGCTCTTTCACGGCCTCGACCACATCGCAGGTGGTGGGATCGATCACCTCGGTGGCCCCGTTGCTACGAGCCGTTTCACGTTTGGAGCGGACGGGATCGATGGCGATGATGCAAGCAGCGCCTGCAATCTGGGCCCCTTGGATGACGAACTGACCGACACCACCGCAACCCACGACAGCGACGGCAGAACCGGGCTCAACTCGAGCCGTGTTGAGGGCGGCGCCCACGCCGGTCATGACGGCACATCCGACCAGGGCAAGTTGTTCAGCGGGAAGTTCGCTCTCGACTTTGACTACCGACATCTGATCGACCACGGTCTCTTCGGCGAAGGTACCCAAGCCGCTCATGGACCAGACCCGCGAGTCGCTGACGTTGTCGACCCAATGAGCCTGGGTGGCCACGTGGATGATCTTGTCGCAGAGCTGGGTACGCCCACGGACACAGTGCCAACACGACCCGCAGGCTGGATGAAAGGCCCCGATGACCCGATCGCCGACGGCCAGGGCACGCACGTGCTCGCCCACTTCGAGGACGGTGCCCACCCCTTCGTGACCCAAGATGACAGGGGCAAGGCCACCCATACCTTGGCGGCGAATGGTCTCATCGGAGTGACAGACCCCTGAAGCGTCGACCCGAAGATGCACTTCGCTGGCCCGAAGGCTCCGACGCGACAGTTCCAGCAACTCGAGGGGTTTGTTCGGTTCGACCATTACCGCTGCGCGCATCACCACTCCTGCAATGAACGTCCCGTCCCAGAAACTCCGTGGCTTGACGCTAAGTTGAACATTGTACGAAACTAGAGCCAAGCAGGCAAGGACCGACCAAGCACGGTCCGGTCTCCGAACGCTTTGAGGAGCCCCGATGGCCGATCTCCAACTCGACCTGACCCGCCCGGGCTTCTACCTCCAGCCCGACTACTTCGAGATCTTGGCCATCTTGCGAGACCGGTCACCGGTTCATCTCACGGCCGACGGCAGTTGGGCCATCACTCGTTACGAAGACATCCGAACCATTAGCCGAGATCCCGAGCGCTTCGTCTCAGGACGTGGTGTCTTGATCAACGACCCGATGCGAACAGCAGGATCAGACGGACTGGGTGCTTTTTCCATCCTTCATCTCGACCCACCGGTCCACGCCCTCTACCGCAAAGTGGTCAACCGTCAGTTCACGCCAAAGGCGATGGCGCAACTCGAAGATGTCGTGCGCCAGACCGTGACCAGCGTCTTCGATGCCGCCCCGGCGCATCAGGTCATCGACGGTGTAAACGACATTGCAGCCATCGTGCCCATTGCGGTCATTGCCGAGCTGTTCGGCGTGGGCGACGCCGATCGCGACGAGTTCAGGCGTTGGTCCGACGCCATCATCGCCGCCCCCGACCAGGAGCCATCAGCCACGGCGGCCGAGGATTTCGGTCATATGACCAGCTTCTTGTTAGCCCACATTGACTCCGCCCATACAGAAGCAAACAGCCTCCTCAGTTTGCTCAAGTCAACTGAACTCGAGGGCCGCCCGCTGAGTCGCCTCGAGATCATGGGTTTTTGTTTGACCTTGTTGGTAGCCGGTAACGAGACGACAAGAACGCTCATCTCGGGAGGCATGGAGGCGCTCTCCGCGTACCCCGAGCAACGAGCTCGGCTGGTCGAGGATCCGTCGCTCCTGCCCGGGGCGGTCGAAGAGTTGCTGCGATGGGTGACGCCGATCCAGGCCTTCGGTCGTACCGCCGCGGTCGACGTGGAGCTGAGTGGACAGGGCGTCGCCGCCGGTGACTTCCTGGTCATGTTGTACGCATCAGGCAACCGCGATGAGACCGTCTACGGCCCGTCGGCCGACGTCTTAGACATTGGTCGACCGGTGACTCCCACCCACGTGGCCTTCGGCTTTGGCGAGCACCTCTGTCTCGGTGCGGCCTTGGCCCGTCTTGAAGCTCGGGTGTTCTTCGAGGAGTTCTTGGCTCGCTATCCCAACTACGAGATAGTGGGACCGGTCGAGTACGTCAGTTCGACCCTGGTCCGAGGCGCGGCCCGAATGCCGCTCGTCCTGAGCCGATGACGGGCGATCCAATCGATTCGTTGCATTCGGGTAACGACGAGGCCATCGCGACTGGATTTGCTCGATGGCTCTCGCAGCGAGGTCTGGGCGAGGTAACCGTTCGCGGTTTGGCCCGACCAGTGGCGGGCTACTCCAGCGAGACCATTTTCGCCGACGCATTGTCGACAACGGACCACGTGCAAAAGGTTGAACGTTTCGTCATCCGCACCGCGCCGCAGGGGGCAACCACCTTTGCCGACTACGACCTACTCCCTCAGTTCCAAGCCCAGGTGGCGGCATCGCACCTCGGAGTTCCTGTGCCGAACCCCATTCTTGAGATGGACATCGGTTGGATTGGGACGCCGTTCATCGCCATGGATCGCATCGACGGCCACATCATTGGACAGCTGCCCTCTCTCGATCCCTGGGTAGGTCAGCTCACTCCAGCCGAGAGAGCGCGCGTCCACGACCAATTCCTCACCACGGTGGCCGCAGTGCATCGGTCAGATCTAAACGATGTGCCCGACGTGGCGCGCCGAGACAACGAGGGCACCGTGGCCTACTGGGAGGAGTATGTAGCTTGGTCGACGGCAGGGCACCCGGTCCCCGTCTTGAACGACGCGCTCCGCTGGTGCCGAAAGCACCGCCCCGACCACGAACCAAACGCGACGCTTCTGTGGGGAGACGTCCGATACGAGAACGCGGTGTTCGGCGACGACCTACACATCCGCGCTGTCTTGGACTGGGACATGACGACGGTGGGCGCCCCCGAACACGACTTGGCCTGGCTGACCAGCCTCGATTTCACGGCCCTGCAACTGCTGGGAGCCCAGGTCGATGGGTTTCCCGATCACGATAGGACCGTGGCTCGATTCGAAGAACTCATAGGGCGACCGGTCTGCGACCTCGAGTGGTATGAGACTCTCGCCATGGTTCGGAGCACAGCGGTCATGACGCGCATCGGCATCCTGCGTATGGCGGCCGGCAAGAGGCCGATGTTGCCGATCGATGACAATCCAATTCTCGACCTCCTTCGCACCAAACTGACATGACCACGACTGAGCGCACCCCGGTTAATTCGCCCACAACGGCGGCCCAGTTGATCCGACTCCGAAGTGAGGACGACAGCACTGGCCTCATCTTCGAAGAGCAACACTGGACGTGGCGCGAGGTTGTAGCGGAAGCTGAGATTCGGGCCGAACTCCTTCTCTCACTTCGCCAAGAGGGTCCGTTCCATGTTGGCGTCCTGATCGAGAACACCCCGGAGTATCTGTTCTTGCTGGCCGGGGCGGCACTGTCCGGGGCCGTCATCGTCGGCGTCAACTCCAGCCGGCGCGGCGCCGAACTGGCGACCGATATCCGTCGGGCCGACTGCCAGCTTTTGATGACGGAGTCGGGCCAGCTCGATCTGCTCGAACACTTGGACTTGGGCCTCGAGCCCGAGAGGCTGTTGGCGGTGGACGACATGGCCTTCGCACATCGCCTCGATGCCATTCGTCAAAGCCCACTCGAACTACTGCAGGACTGCCCCGAGCCGACCCCCGACCAGCTCTATCTGCTCATCTTCACCTCGGGTTCGACGGGAGGACCCAAGGCGGTCCGCATGACCCAGGGCCGGGCCGCGTTCTCCGCCTCGCGCTTCGCGTTCTCTCCCGACGATGTTCTCTATTCGGCCATGCCTCTTTTTCACGGCAACGCACTGTCGGCGGCCGTGCTGCCGGCTCTCAGAACAGGGGCCACCCTGGTCTTGCGCCGGAAGTTCTCCGCCTCCAACTTCTTGCCCGATGTGCGACAGACCGGCGCCACCTTCTTTAATAGCGTCGGTCGCGCCATCTCCCACATCGTGGCCACACCGCCCACCGAACACGACCGAGACCACCAACTCAAATACGTTCTTGGCCCCGAAACGTCAGCCCAGGACAAGGCCACATTCACCGAGCGCTTTGGTGTCCCTCTGATCGAAGGCTACGGGTCGAGCGAGAATGCCATTGTCTTGAAACCAGTGTTCAACGCCCGACCTGGAGCCTTGGGCAAAGCCAGTGCACGCGACGACGTCGCGGTAGTGGACCCTGAGACCGGCACCGAGCTTCCACTCGCCACCTTCGATGAGGCCGGCCGGTTGACCAACGCCGGGTCATGCATTGGAGAGTTGGTGGGCCGCCAGGCCCGATCCAACTTCGAGGGCTACTACAACAACCCCGAGGCCGAGGCGGAACGAACTCGCAACGGTTGGTACTGGTCCGGCGATTTGGCCTACCGAGACGAGGAGGGTGTCTTCTACTTCGCCGGACGTACCGGTGACTGGCTGCGGGTCGACAGCGAGAACTTTGCTGCAGCACCAGTGGAGCGGATCCTTAGTCGCTTCGAAGGAGCACGAGGGGTTGCGGTCTACCCGGTACCCGATGCCACCACCGGCGATCAGGTGATGGCAGCCCTGGAACTCAAAGACGGCCGGGCCTTCGACCCAGACGCCTTCTCCAACTTCTTGGCGGCCCAAGAAGACCTGGGCACCAAGTGGGCGCCGCGCTTCATCCGGGTGGTGAAGGCCTTGCCCATGACGGCCACCAACAAGCTCGACAAGAAGCCCCTACGTCGAGAGCGGTGGGACACCGACGACCCGGTGTGGCATCGGGTTGGCCGCAGTGACCAGTATGTGCCCTTGACCAAGGCCGACATCGAGCAGTTGGTGCAGGTCTTCGAAGCCAACGGTCGTTCAACGCTACTGGCCTCTCAAAGGTGAACGATGAAGTGGGCTGGATAAGACGACCCTTCCGAGTTGCGAGCAAGGCACGACGATCGACCGTCGGAGCAACTCGCCCATGACCGAGCAAGATGCCGCAGCCTTCTGGGAACACCGATACACCGAGAGCGACCAGATCTGGTCCGGGCGACCGAACGACTCCCTTGTCGCCGTCGTCTCTGACCTCAACGCGGGCTCCGCCCTCGATCTCGGCTGCGGCGAAGGTGGTGACAGCGTGTGGCTGGCCGAACAGGGCTGGCAGGTCACGGGCGTCGACATCGCTGAAAGTGCCATTACCCGCGCCAAAGACCTTGCTCATCGGCGAGGCGTTCCCGACGGGCGTATCCAGTGGATCACGGCCGACCTGGCCTCGTGGCAGCCCGTCGATTCCTATGCACTGGTCTCGGCCTGCTTTCTCCAGTCGCCCGTCGACTTCCCTCGCACCGATGTGCTCCGCCGAGCCGCCGGGGTTGTAGAACCCGGCGGACATCTCCTCGTCGTGGCCCACGGCGACGCCCCACCGTGGTCGAAAGATCACCACCACGCCCACCACCCTTACGACCCGGATCAAGAGATCGCCGATCTTCAACTCGACGGCTCTGACTGGGACGTTGCCGTCAAAGAGATTCGAAATCGCCTCGCAACCGGCCCCGCCGGGGAGCACGCCACCTTGGCTGACAGCGTGATCCTCTTGCGCCGTCACTGACCACATTTCTGGAGGCCAGCGACGCTACGTGGTTGCTTCGGGCCCAATCGATGCGACATGGACAAGGGCGTTATAGGTCACCAGCGCGATGGCCAGATGCATCACCATGAGAACTGCCACCGCTTCACCCGGCGCACCTTTCACGAGAATGTAGACGTCCGGTAGTAACAGAACGAGCGTGACGAGCAAGGCCAGCCGAAAGAAGAGCCACCGAGGCGCTGAACTGACTCGCGTCACGATGGGCCAGGCCACGCAGGCCACAAGCACACCAATGACGGTGAGTCGGGCGTAGTCGTGAAACTGGAAATGCACATAACCCTTGGTGGATGGGAAGACCGCTTGGCCGATCACGACCAGGAGAGCATCGACCAGAAGTGAACCAACGACAGAGATAGCCGTTGCGAGAGCAACTCGAAGCCACGATGGCTGCGCATGCCTCGGAGAAAAGTCGATTTTTACTAATTTCATTGAGCGGTCGAGAATCGATGTCGACGCCACAGCTGTCCCCTCTTCATCTGAGATCGGCCACCAACGCCACACCAGGAACTGGTTCAGGCTTTGTCGGCGCGACCCCGGCATTCCTGCGGCATTTGCCGCGAAATACACCGTAACGATCGATCATGACGGCGGCATGAAGGCCAAGGTTGTGCTGAGGTGGCGCGGTCGACGCAAGCCTCGATCTCGGAGATCAACCGCGAGGCTCTGGGTGTGGAGAATCAGCCCTCACCGATTGCTTCGCGCACGGCGGGCACGACCTCGCGGGCCCAAAGGTTCAGTGTGGCCTCGTCGATGACGTCGCCCGGCCGGAGCACGTAGATGAACGCGTTGGCGCCGTGTTCACGTGCGGCAAATGTCAGTTCTTCAACCCACTGCACCACCCCACCACCGATCCAGCGGCCCTCGTCATCGCGGCTCTGGGGCAGCGGATCGCTGGGTAATTCGGCCTGACACGTTGTAGATAGTTTCTATGTCGGACGGCTTCCTCCCGACCGATGTAGCCGCTTCGTCCACGATGGGTCGTGACGCTGCAACGAAAGAGCTACGCCAGTCGGCCAGATGTCCCGGTATCCATCCATCGGCATTGCGGCCGGTCACGGCCAAGGTCTTTGGGCCCAATGCGCCGACCCAGATCGGTGGCGGTGGCACTACCGCTGGTGGCAAATCGGTGACTTGGAAGAACTCGCCGTTGAATGTGACTGGATCACCGCCGCCCGACAGCGCTCTCACCAGAATGATCGCTTCTTCCAGCGCTCGTACCCGTTCTCCGGGCGATCGGGGCGGAACGCCCAGTGCGGCGTTTTCCTCCCAGCTCCCTCCCGCGCCCAGAGCGAGCACAAGCCGTCGGCCCGAGAGGGTCAGTAGTCCTGTGACCGTCCGAGCCAATACGGGTGCGGGACGGCTGAACAAGCTGGTGCAGATGGCCACCCCACTGACGTTGCTGGTTGCACCGAGCACGAAGCCCAGCTCGGCATAGGCATCGATGCGGTCAGCAAAGTAGGGATGATCGGAGACGCTGACGAGGTCAAGACCCGCCTCATCGGCGATGCGGGCGTGGGCCAGCATGTGGCCCACTTGGCTGACACCAACTTCCAGCGTCAGGCCAAAGCGGACCTTGGGCTTCTTGGCATCGGGGATAGGGGTTGCATCCATCGGGAACTCCTGGCGTTCGGCCGCTTCCATCACGCATAGTGAGGTTACGAACAGTGTACGTGACGAACAATGTCCGTGGCGAACGATGTTCTTCCCAGTAGAGTCCGGTCCACTATGTCTGTAACTGATGAGTCTGTGACTGATGATTTCCCACCGATAGACCCTCAAGTCCGTCCGCGCTCCACTCGTGACCGTCCGTCAAAAGCCCCCCTCAGCGAGGCCGCCGTTGTGGACGCCGCCTTGGCCATCTTGCAGTCAGACGGTCTGGGTGCCGTGACCATGCGCCGGGTCGCCACCGCCCTCGACACTGGAGCTGCCTCGCTCTACGTCTACGTGTCCGGTCGAGAGGGTCTTCTCCAAGCCATGCTCAATCGCGTCACCGCCACGATCTCACTCGAGGTCCCAGACCCCACACGGTGGCGACAACAGCTGCACTCGCTGCTGCAACGTACCTACGAAGCGCTGGCCGCTCATCGTGGAATCGCCGCGGTGACTCTGGGCGAACCTCCGACAACCGAGGCGATTCTTCTGCTCACGGAGAACCTGTTGGGGATCTTGCTCGCCGGTGGGCTTGATCCTCAAAACGCCGCCTGGGCCTGTGACATCTTCGTGCTGCTAGTCACCGGTGCCGCCCGCGAGGACGAAGTGCGGCACCCGCACCACCAAAGCAATGAACGTGAAGGCCGCGAAGAAGTCGACCGTCTGAGCGCCATTTTCACCGGGCTCGCGCCAGATCGATTCCCACTCCTTTCCGCCCACGCCACGCAGATGGTCGCCGGCAGCGGCAACGAGCGGTTTCACTTCGCCATCGACGTTGTTCTGGATGGCGTGATGGCCAGAGGCGCTCTGCCCTAACCGACAACGTGGATAAAGGGTTGGGCCCGACGCCGTGAGGTCACGGGTAGATAACGTGGAACCATGGCGACCAAGGAGGTTCGGGCGGTAGAGGCATCAGGACGAACCATCGAAATCTCCAGTCCGGACAAGATCTACTTTCCTGAGTTAGCGGCCACCAAGTTCGATCTCGTCTCGTACTACCTCTCGGTGGCCGAAGCGCTCGAACGCACGGCCATTGGTCGTCCGGCCATGCTGCAGCGCTTTCCCGAAGGTGCGGGTGGAAAGTCTTTTTTTCAAAAACGCGTACCCGCCAACGCACCCGCTTGGCTTCAGACGACAGAGGTAACGACGCCGAATGGCACCACGTCGAACGCGTTGGTCTTGGCCGACGTGTCCCATGTGGTGTGGGCCGTGAATCTCGGATGCTTGGGTCTCCATCTGTGGCCCTACCGCGCCGACGATCCCGAGCACGCTGATGAACTGCGTATCGATCTCGACCCTCGACCGGGCGGGGTGTTCGATGAGATCCGTGCGGCCGCAGGTCTTGTGCACGATCTTTTGGAAGAGGTGGGCATCACGGGATACCCGAAGACCACCGGCAATCGCGGCATCCATATCTATGTTCGCTTGGAGCGGCGCTGGGACAGTTATCAGGTCCGTGCCGCCGCCGTGGCCCTGGCCCGAGAGCTTGAGCGACGACATCCGGATTTGCTCACGGCGGAATGGTGGAAGGAGCTGCGGGGCGAACGTGTCTTGATCGACTTCAATCAGAACGCGCCGCACAGGACAGTCTTCGGTGCCTGGTTCGCACGGCCCCGTGTCGGTGGACAGGTTTCGACCCCGCTCACCTGGGACGAGGTCGAAACAATCGACCCGGAGACCCTCACCATCCGGACGGTGCCCGATCGGTTGCTCCAGCACGGCGACCCTTGGACCGGCATCGACCAGGCGCCTCAGTCAATCGAACCCTTGCTCGCCATGGCGGAGCGTGACCGGGCCCGAGGACTGCACGACGCTCCGTGGCCTCCTGAGTACCCCAAGCAACCCGATGAACCACCACGCGTGGCCCCGAGCAAAGCGAAGAAGGTGTGAGCGTGGAACCGGTCGCAGCGCTACGGCGTATCGCCTATCTGCTCGAACGAGACGGTGCTGAGACCTTTAAGGTCCGGGCCTTTCGCACCGCAGCGGGGGCCATTGCTGGCCTACCGGTCGATGAGTTGGAGGCCATGACAGTGGCTGGGCTTAAGGCCATCTCGGGCGTCGGTACTACCAGTGCACAGGTGATCAAGGAAGCGGCTGGTGGCAAGACACCGGCCTACTTGGCCAAGCTCGAAGCGACTGATCTCGCTCCCATGAGTCCAGAGGCAAAGGCCCTCTTCGACCAGCTCCAGGGCGACTGCCACAGCCACTCGGACTGGTCTGACGGCGGCAGTCCGATTCGGGAGATGGCCGAAGCAGCCAAAGCGTTGGGTCACCGTTACTGGACCCTCACCGATCACAGTCCGCGACTCACCGTGGCGCACGGACTCAACCCAGAGAGGCTGCGCCAACAGCTCGAAGTCGTGGCCGAACTCAACGCCGAGATGGCACCGTTTCGCATTCTGACCGGGATCGAAGTCGACATCTTGGAGGACGGCTCACTTGACCAAGAAGAGGAACTCTTGGCCCAACTTGATGTGGTGGTGGCAAGCGCACACTCGAAGCTCCGCATGGAGGAACCGGCCATGACCGCCAGGATGATCCGAGCCATTGAGAGCCCCCACACCGACATTCTCGGGCACTGCACGGGACGACTTATCGAAGGTCGAGGGCGCCCACCCTCTACCTTCGATGCCGAGGCCGTCTTCACCGCGTGTGCCGATTCGGGCACCGCGGTCGAGATCAACTCCCGACCCGAACGCCTCGACCCTCCGGAGCCGCTGCTGAGCCAAGCTCTCGCGCTGGGCTGCGTCGTGGTCGTCGACACTGATGCCCACGCCCCGGGACAGTTGGAGTGGCAACGACACGGCTGTGAGCAGGCGGCCAAGGTGGGCGTGCCAACTGACCGCGTCATGAACACACTCCCGATGGAAGATTTCTTGGCCTGGACGACCAGCCACAGCGCCTAATCCGGACCGGGGAAAGCCCGACGCCCCGAAGTACCATGAGGCCGTGGCACTCCCCTTCTCTCCTCCGTTGGCGCCGATGTTGGCCAAACTGGCCCGAGAGCTCCCAGAGGGTGACGGCCTGTTCTACGAACCTAAGTGGGATGGGTTCCGTTGCATTGTGTTTCGCGACGGCGACGACGTCATCTTGTCCAGCCGCAACGAGAAGCCGCTCACGAGGTACTTCCCCGAACTTGTTGTTGCCCTGCAGGCCAACCTTCCCGAGCAGTGTGTGGTCGACGGCGAAATAGTGATCGCTTCGCCTTCAGGTCTCGACTTCGATGCCCTCTCGCAGCGCATCCATCCGGCCGAGACGCGCATCAACCTATTAGCCGAGACAACGCCCGCTTCGTTCGTGGCGTTCGACCTGCTGGCCTTAGGCGACGCCGACCTGTTGTCCGAGACCTACGCCGAGAGACGGAAGTCTTTGGAGAAAGCACTCGGCAGGGCGCGACCGCCGGTGCATCTCACGCCGGTCACCGACAGTCCAGAGACGGCCAAGGACTGGTTTCAGAGATTTGAAGGTGCGGGCCTCGACGGGGTCATCGTGAAGGCGGCCGATCTGACCTACCAACCTGACAAGCGAGCCATGCTCAAGGTCAAGCATGAGCGCACAGCCGACTGCGTGGTGGGTGGATTCCGGTCGCACAAATCGGGCGACGGCGTGGGTTCCTTGCTCCTTGGTCTCTACGACGATGAAGGAGTCCTCAACCATGTCGGCGTGGCCTCCGGATTCAGCGCAGCCCGGCGAAGTGAGTTCACCGAAGTGCTCGAGCCCTACCGAAGCGGCGCCGCATCAGAGCACCCATGGCTGGCCGAGGGAGCGCCAGCCGGTCGTGTCCCCGGCGGGCAGAGCCGATGGAGCGGCGGCAAAGACCTGTCCTGGGAACCATTGCGGATCGAACTGGTTGTTGAGGTGACCTACGACCACTTACAGGTCGACCGTTTCAGGCACGCCACGTCCTTTTTCCGTTGGCGCACGGATCGAAGGCCCGATTCGTGTACCTATTCGCAACTCGACACCCCGGTGCCGACGGAACTCGCGGAGGTCTTCGGAACGAAGAGCTGAGTGAGTCCTACGGCCGACGCATGGCGGCGGCCCGTTCGAACATTGCGGGATCGCGCAAGTGTGCACACACGGCCTCGAACCCATCGGTCGGCCCTCGCCACCTGAGAGAGTCAACGCCTTCCAAAAGGGAGGGGTCGATTCGCAACGTGGCCAGATCTTTGAACAGCTCGGCCCGGTCGCGTTCGGTGGCCAACCGTTCGGCCAACTTTGCCGCACCCCGAACCGATCCACGAACGTCCGGATCCCACTCAGTCACGTCATCGGGAATGGCCCCGATGGATCCGTAGTGGGCCAAGACCAACGAGGCCGTGCGCTTGCCCCAACCGGCAAGCCCTGGGAAGCCGTCAGCTGAGTCACCCACCAGTCCCAGCCAGTCCGGAATCGACTGCGGGGCCACGCCAAACTTGAGCCAGACGCCGTCTTCGTCGGTGATGATCTCTTTCCGACGATCGAGCTGGACGACCCGCTGGCCCACCACGGACTGGGCCAGATCCTTGTCGGGAGTGCAGATGAGTACACGGTCCACCCGCTTGTCGTCGGCGGCAATGGCCGCCGCTGAGGCCAAAGCGTCATCGGCCTCCACTTCCACCATGGGCCACACCACGACGCCGAAGGCCCGAAGGGCGTCCTCAAGGAGACCGAACTGGGACTGCAAGGCGGAATCGATCTCGGCCCCGGTCTTGTAACCCGGCCACATGTCGTTGCGAAACGATTCGATGACGTGATCAGTGGCGACGCCAACGTGCGTGGCGCCGTCACCCAGCATGATCATTAAGGAGAGCAGCACCCCACGGACCGCACCGATCTCTGACCCGTCATCGCTGGCTCGAGGGGGCTGACCAAAGAACTGCCGAAACAGCTCGTAGGTGCCGTCAACCAGATGTACCTCCACACCCTCAGTCTTTCAGCTTCCGGCCCGTTCTGAGCGAGGGCTGGAGACGGTGATCTCGCTCGGCCGGACCGGTATCGTCGCCACCATGACTCCCGACAACGAGAAGTCCGGTCTCACTTCGTTTGTCGGGTGGGAGGTGCGCGGTGGTGCTTCCGCAGGACTCGACGCAGACGACGCCCTCTCACTGTCGCAGTTAGGAGAAACCGTCGATATCTACGAACTCCTGGCCGTGGCGGGGAGGGGCTTTCGACCTCCCACGTTTCTGACCATCGCCGATGCCTCGGGCCAGGGCACTCCCCACATCCAAGAGGCAGAGGGGCAGGCCGACCAATTCGGCGACGTGGCCGGATTCCGACAGCCCTGGTCTCTCGTCTATCGACAGGTGGTGGCGTCCAACCCGAGGGAGTCCGCGCCCTATGCCATCTATCTCCTCGGCGTGGACCCGCCGGCCGGAGCGACTGATGAGGATCTCCGAATCTTCAACGACTTCTACACCAACGTCCATCTGCCCGAAGTGGCCGAACGACGCCACGCCCTGCGCTCGGTGCGCTACGAGCTTGTGCGTGAGGCCAAGCCTTCCTATACGCGGGCACCGCAGTTTCTCGCCATCTATGAAGTGGACGAAACATCGGCCGCCCAGAGGCGACACGTTGGACCTCCATACTCCAAGGGACCTGCGGTGTGGCAGGGCCATCGCACACCGTGGCGTCTTTGGTATCGGCTTCTCGCAGCGCCCGCTTCGTGAGTGGAGGGGGTACACGCCGACATTGAAAGCGACGGATTAAGCGCTTGCACCGAACGGAGCACCCCCTCTACGGTGACCACTGATTCACCTTCAGTTCCAGCCTGACATCAGATGACACTGTTTCCGGGGGCGCTCTCGCGTTCATCGATCGTCAGTCCCAAACATTCCGAAAGGACATTCCAATGGCCATCGACACTTTTTTTGCCTACTCGGGCGTCTACGCCAATCTCGACGACGCCCTCGCAGACTACGAAGCAGTCAAGGTGCTCCACACCGAAGCCGGCCTCATCGACGCTTATGACGCCGCCGTGGTTGAGCGCAAGAAGGACGGCAAGGTCAAGATCGTTAAGAAACACGAGACACCAACTCGCGTCGGTGGAGTGCTTGGTGGCGGAGTGGGACTGGCCACCGGATTGGTCATTGCTCTCTTTCCGGCGGCCGCAATCGGTGGCGGCATACTTCTCGCCACCACAGCAGGTGGAGCACTTCTCGGTTCAGTTGCGGGCCACGCCGCCGCCGGCATGAGCCGTAACGACTTGAAAGAGTTGGGCGAGGCCCTTGACGCGGGCGAGGCTGGGCTGGTTGTTGTGGCCGTTTCCGACATGGAAGCCAAGATCGAAGCGGAGATGAAGCGGGCCAAGAAGATCGAGGCCAAACAGCTCAAGGCCGACCACGACGCTATTGAAGCCGACGCAAAGACCACCGACTCGTAAGGGCTTTGGAGATCGGCCCCCTTACTGGGGCCCACCTAGAAAGGCGCGTCACATGACCGACCAACTCATCGATGTCACGGTCACACCCAGCGGGACTGGATGCGTCGAATGTGAAATCGCCAGCGGCTGGTGGCTTCATTTACGCCGTTGCGCGCAATGCGGCCACATTGGGTGCTGCGACAACTCACCGGCTCAGCACGCGACCAAGCACGCACGACAGTCAGACCACACCATCATCACCAGCTTTGAGCCAGGCGAAGACTGGTTCTACGACTATCAAAGCGATGACTACGTTTCTGGCCCCGCTCTCGCACCTCCGACCCACCATCCGACAGAGCAACCCGTGCCCGGACCGAGGGGGCGTGTTCCCACCGACTGGGAACAGCATCTCAACCCGTAGCGACTCACCTCCTATCTCTTGAACAGCACGACTTCACGTGTCAACACGCGTGGTTGCGTTCGCCGCATCGCGCTGATCTTCAATCATCCGTCGTCATCACAGCCCCTTTAGCCGTAGGATGGGGGTACCCCGTTGGTGCATCCCGCACCGCCCCGCTAAGAGCAAGGACTGCGGTGGCTGAGCCGACCACGGAACAAACAATCACTTTCGCCGAATTGGGCCTGCGCCTCGAGTTGCTCAATGTGCTCGCCACGCTGGGCTACGAGGAACCGACGCCGATACAGGCGGCGGCTATCCCAGTCCTGCTCGAGGGGCGCGACATGCTCGGGCAAGCTGCCACCGGAACCGGAAAGACGGCAGCATTCGCCCTCCCAATCCTGCAACGGCTTCCCGTCGGCGACCGAGGCCGTGAGCCCGTGGCATTGATCTTGGTGCCAACGCGCGAACTCGCCATGCAGGTCTCAGAGGCCCTTCATCACTACGGCCGCCAGCTGGGCGTTCGGGTCGTGCCGATCTACGGCGGCCAACCAATCGGCCGGCAGCTGCGATCCCTGGAGGCCGGCGTCGACGTAATTGTGGCCACGCCAGGCCGGGCGCTCGATCACCTCCGGCGTCGCACCTTGCGGCTGGCCTCGCTCCAGGTGATGGTGCTCGATGAGGCGGACGAGATGCTTGACATGGGCTTTGCCGAGGATCTTGAAGCGATCTTCGCCGAGACGCCACCGAGCCGCCAAACCGTGCTCTTTTCGGCCACTCTCCCAAAGCGCATCGACGCCATCGCCAAGAAGCACTTACGCGATCCGACCCGGATTCGCATCATCGACGAAGTACGCGACGCCGATGAGACGCCCCGAGTACGGCACTCCGCCTATGTCGTTCAACGCGCCCACAAAGCAGCCGCCCTCGGACGGATCCTCGACGTCGAGTCGCCAGCCGCGGCACTCGTGTTCTGCCGAACCCGTGAGTCCGTGGACGCCCTCACCGAGACACTCAACGGCCGCGGCTATCGCTCCGAGGCTCTCCATGGCGGGATGACCCAAGAGCAGCGGGACCGGGTCATGGGGCGCCTGCGAGGTGGGACGGCCGACCTTCTCATCGCCACCGACGTCGCCGCCCGTGGCCTCGATATCGACCAGCTCTCGCACGTCATCAACTACGACGTTCCGTCCTCGGTGGATAGCTACGTCCACCGCATGGGAAGGGTCGGGCGCGCCGGGCGAGAGGGCGTGGCCATCACACTGGCGGAACCGCGCGAGCACCGCATGCTCAAAACAATCGAACATGCGACCAAACAGAAGATCACCGTCGAGAAGCTCCCCACGGTGGCGGATCTTCGCGAGCGCCGTCTCGATTTCACCCGCGCCGCCTTGCGCGAGAGTCTTCTCGGAGACGACCTCGACAGCTTCCGGGTCGTCGTCGAGTCGCTGGCCGAGGAGTTCGATGTGATGGAAGTGGCGCTCGCCGCGGTCAATCTGGCCCATGCCGCAATAGGCGGACCCGACGATGGGGAGGACATCCCCGACGTGGTTGTCTCAACGCCGACGAAAAGTCGCGATCGCGATGGCCGACCCGGCCGGAAGCAGCGGGCTGCCTCGGGGGGCGGGGTGGGGATGACTCGGCTCTATGTCAGCCTCGGACGCGAGAAGGGTCTTCGGCCTCAGGACCTCGTGGGAGCGATCACGGGCGAGACGAGCCTCAGCGGACGGGACATCGGCTCCATCGAAATCTCCGGACGCTTCTCCCTCGTCGATGTACCAGAAGGCGCCGCCGACGAGGTGATCGAGGCGCTACGCAGCACCAAAATCAGAGGCAAGCGGGCCACGGT
>CAWDLP010000013.1:0-131602 GCA_963803215.1 uncultured Acidimicrobiaceae bacterium | reverse complement strand
TCCAGGCCACGGAGGCACCCGACCTGGCCTGCCGCTGGAACTGCAAGGCCGGCAAGTGCGGCTCCTGCTCGGCCGAGATCAATGGCAAGCCCCGTCTCATGTGCATGACGCGCATGGATCAGCTTCCTGAAGGCGAGGCCGTGATGATCACTCCCATGCGCACCTTTCCCGATAATCAGGGACCTGGTCACCGACGTGTCGTTCAATTACCAAAAAGCCAGCCAGGTTCCGGCTTTTAACCTAGCGCCGACAGCCTAAGGCGCCTTTCACATGTACCAGACCGACGTGGAGCGGTCCCAGGAGTTCCGCAAGTGCATCGAGTGTTTGCTGTGCCAGGACACTTGCCACGTCGTCCGTGACCACGACGAGAACAAGACCTACTTTGCCGGGCCTCGTTTCTTCATTCGTTTCGCCGAGCTCGACATGCACCCAACGACACCTCGACCGCCGCGAACTGCTCAGGAAATTGAGGGACTCGGCATGTGCAACATCACCAAGTGCTGCACGGAGGTGTGCCCTGAGCACATCAAGATCACCGACAACGCGATCATCCCGATGAAAGAGCGCGTCGTTGACGTCAATACGACCCGGTGGCATGGCTCGGTCGAAAGATTCTCGGACGCAGAAAGTTCACGGCGGCGGAAGCAACGGCGAGCTCGGTGGCCACCGTGACCGAGGAGCAGGCCGATCTTTCCCCCTCGGTGGCGAACGAGACCTCCGCCGCCGCCGTTGCCGAGAGCGCACCGATAGATGCGATCGAAGCGAAAGACTGTCAGCATCGGATACAGCAGCACCTGACGACACCGCAACTCCCACGGCCTAGTACGGGCGCAGCACGCCGTTCACGTTTATGGCCCGTTTTTTGACCGACGAGTGGGTTATGGGGTTTAATGCCGAGTTGGATGGTGTCGACCTCACGCAAGAGGTGGCTGAAGCCACCCGGAGTTCGCTAACGGCTCATCGGGTCCGTTCACAGTCGTCCAAATCGTGCGCGATGTGCCTGACCGAGGTGACGTCCGGACCGTGCTTTGCGTTGATGGCGGTTCGGTGTCGCTTGCCCTCAGCGAGGACGCAGAAACGACGTCCAATGTCACTCTGTCCCTCTCCTACGACGATGCGGCCGCCCTGGCCCAGGGCTCGTTACAGCCTGCCGAAGCTTTGGGGCGAGGTCGCATCCGGGTCCGAGGCGACTTGGCCGTGTTGGTGGCCAGCCAGGCCGTTTTGGCCGCGGCATCGTCCCGCTTGGGCCCGTTCCAAGCCGCCACAACCTATTGATCACCTCCAGCCGAGCGGACGGCGATCCGCCGCCGGGTCAGCGATGGTCAACGCCTTGCCAGTAGGGAAAAGGCGGATTTTCGGCGCCCTTCGCTAGCCGCCAGGGCAAATCTTCAACGACGGCGATAGTCTCGTTCCAATCGGCCCGCAATGGGCGGGTCGTGAAAGGGGAGGGCTCATGCCCCAACCGCTGGACGATCATTTCTTGCTCAAGTACCGAGAACTACTCGATGCCGAAGACTCCGCCTTCGATGATCTTGAGCACGCTTGTGAAGAGGGCAATCGGATCACCTTCGACAAGGACATGGGAGAGTGGCAGAACGCCCTCTCCGCCAAGATTGCCTTTCTACAACGGGCTGGGTTTGAGGTTCCAGCACCAGCCTTGCGTTGATGATCTGACCGTTCCGATTCTTTGGTTATCGAGTGGCGTCTCTTCGTCTTCGTCGACTGACTGACCAGGACGAAGAAGTATGCCTGGCCGCGCAGAAACTGCTTGCGGCAGATGCCTTCACCTTTGCGCTTGGTTACCGCCAGGACATGCCATGGACGACGTATCTGGACCGTCTCGACGACATCGAAAAGGGTCAGAAGCTGGCTCACGATGAAGTGCCGGCTACGTTCCGTGTCGCCGAAGTCGAAGGCTCCATCGTCGGGCGCACCTCGATTCGCCACAGCCTCAACGATTTCCTTGCTCGTGAAGGCGGCCACATTGGGTTCGGCGTCGTGCCGGGGCAACGACGTCTGGGCTACGCCACCGAGATGCTCAAGCAAAGCCTCGACATCGCACGAGGTGTGGGAGTTGAAGAAGCCCTCCTCACCTGTGATGACAAGAACCTTGGTTCGGCTGGTGTGATCGAAGCCTGTGGGGGCACCTTGGAATCGGTCATCGAGACGCCTCGCCACAAGAGGCTGCGCCGATATTGGATTACATGCAGCTTCCCTCCGGCCTGAACAGGGCTCGAGGAGACGCCTCGTCGCCTCTAGCTGATGAGGCCCAGACCCTTCACGTCGTCGCGTTCACCCAAAAGTTCATCGGTCGTGATCTTGATGCGATCCAGCGCGAAGGCGTCGTGCTCGAAACCGTCTGCCACCGACCAACCGCCTTGACCGTCAGCAACAACCGGATAGCCGAACTGCAGCCCCTCGGGCGCCCCGTACTGACCCTCGCTGCACACTGCCACCGAGACCGAGTCCCCGGCCGCGGTAGCGGTCGTGAGGCCTACGACCGTGTCAACCGCGGCGTTGGCGGCTGAGGCGGCAGATGACAGGCCCCTGGCTTCAATAATGGCCGCCCCGCGCTTTTGCACGGTTGTAATGAAATCACCCTCCAGCCATGCCCTGTCGTCGATCACATCGGTGGTGGACTTGCCATCAATCTTGGCGTTGGCAAAGTCAGGGAACTGGGTGGCCGAATGGTTGCCCCAGATGGCAAGATTGGTCACCGACGACACTGGAACGCCAGCCTTTTGTGCCAGCTGCGACTTGGCCCGGTTCTCGTCCAAACGAGTCATAGCGAACCAACGATCGGCTGGCACCTCGGGGGCATTGGAACGTGCGATGAGGCAGTTCGTGTTGCAGGGATTGCCGACGACGAGGACGCGCACATCGCTGGCCGCGTTCTCGGCAATGGCTCGACCCTGAGGCTTAAAGATCCCGCCATTGACGCTCAGCAGTTCGCTGCGCTCCATCCCGGCCTTGCGGGGCACGGAACCGACCAACAGAGCCCACGACGTTCCGTCGAAGGCGGTCTTCAGATCCGATGTGGCCACAATGTCGCTCAGAAGGGGGAAGGCGCAGTCATCAAGCTCCATGACTACGCCGTCGAGGGCTTTCAGCGCGGGCTCAATCTCTAGGAGACGCAAGACGACTGGTTGGTCCGGACCGAACAGCTGTCCTGACGCAATTCGAAAGAGGAGTGAGTAACCAATCTGACCGGCAGCGCCGGTCACGGTCACATCGATGGGGGTCTTTGATGCCATGAACTGAGGCTAATCCGCGCCTCGCAACAGGGCGAACCGAACTCCCCCGGGTTTCGGGTTCGAATCTCGGGGCGTCAATGCCCGTCAAATGGGGCCAGGTACCTAGGGCCACCTAGGGTGGACGGAACGCAGACATGACGATCCGTCACTAGCTTCAATGAGATGCATACGTTCGGCGGGCACTTGAGATCTCTGAAGGCACGGGCCATAGCCGTATTCGGATCGCTACTTGTCTTGATCGTGAGCTTCCAGGGCGGCTCTGCCGCCGGCGCCGCGAGTCCACCTGGATACTGGCTTGGGGCCGACGACGGCGGAGTTTTTGCCTTTGGCGCGCCATTCTTCGGGTCCACAGCGTTTCCCCAGCAATGTGGTCAAGGATGTGCCATCGCCTCTTGGCCAACGGGTCATTGGACCACCGGTCAGGGCTATTGGATGCTGGGAACCTTGTCCGGGACAGGCGTCGACCAGTACCTCCAGGCGACCGGCGCTGATGGATCAGCTGCCGATACGTCTGTCCTTCTTTCGGACGACGGAAATCCACAGCCCACTCCACAGTCGAGCAATCGTCCCTGGCGGATTGCAGGGGTACCCAATCACCAGTCTGGCGTCTTGATTATCGATGCCGGTGGAAATATTTACACGCCTCTTGGACCGGATCTATCTGCATACCCGATGTCCTATGGCTCGATGGCGGGAGAACCATTTGCTGGAACGATGGTCGGGATTGCCTCGACGCCCGATGGCCACGGCTATTGGATGGTGGCTTCAGACGGCGGGGTGTTTGCATTTGGCGATGCACCGTTCGAAGGCTCGATGGGTGGGAAGCCTCTCAATGCTCCGGTGGTAGCAATTGCTTCTACGCCGGATGGCAAAGGCTACTGGCTCGTTGGTGCCGATGGCGGGGTCTTCGCGTTCGGAGATGCGACGTTCGAAGGTTCAATGGCGGGTGTCCCGTTGAACGAACCGGTCGTTGGCATCGCGGGGGACGGGACCGAATCCGGATACTGGCTCGCAGCGTCTGACGGTGGAGTCTTCGCATTCGGTTCGGCCCCGTTCCGGGGTTCGCTTACCGGTACCAGGCTCAATGCGCCCATAACCAGCATCGCCGCCAGCCTCTAACCGACCCCGCATCTCCCATTGGGGGGGGTGCCCCACTCGCCGACTAGGGACTGCAGTTGACGAAAGGACTTCACCAAGGTCGTAGTCGCCGCAACAGGTCTGGGACTCGTGAGGTGCCAGTATCGGCAGCGATCAGGTGAACGTTCGTCACAGTGTCGACCTGCTTGAACGTCAGAGCACGCCCAAAGAACCTCCTGGGCCAGGCCGAACCATCGTTACCGTCGACGCGACGACTCCCCCAAACACGATCATCGGCAGTCTCTTGGGGTCTGGATTCGAAAGAGTGACGGCAAAAAGTTGGACTATTGACCCGCCTTCGTTGATCACCGTAAGTGGCGCTCGGTACCTGGCCCAATGCGCGTCGATGGGCCAAATCCACCGTCTAATAACGACAGATTGCACCGTCCCGGCCGAAGCTCATGTCATCTCGCCTTGCCCAATGACCGCGATGAGAGATAGGCCATTGCTTGGCATAACATGCCGAATCGGAAGAGGAGAGGAGCCCCATGAGCGACACCTCGCAAGGCCAGGACTGGTGGCAAGCCTCGGACCTCAAGTGGTATCCACCTGAGACTCATCCAAACCGAGTGGCCACACCCCAGCCAACTGCACCGGTGATTGGGAGCGTGCCCTGGAACCCCGAGGCTCCAGCGCCTGGTCAGCCGGTGGCTTCCGGTCCCCAACATGCCGCAGCTGGCGAGAACGATGAGCTCGAAGACGACAAGGAGTTCGACGCCCGAATTCCCCTCATGATCTTTCTGATCCTCTTCTTCATTGCCGTCGGTATCTCGGCCTGGGTTATCGGCCTTCACACCTGACGGCACGAAACGATCGCCCACCCGCGCCTTGGTGTACGCCACGGCGAGACGGCGCTTTCTTGAATCAGAGTCTTAGAGTGCCGCGCTCTCGATCGGACCAAGGCCGAGCGCTCGATAGATCTCTCGGGTCGCACTTGATCGGTTGAGCGTATAGAAGTGGAGACCAGGCGCCCCGGCGTCGAGGACAGCGCGGCGAGAGTTCGGTTGCCATGGCGATGCCTTCGGCCCGCACGGCGTCGTCACCACCGATCTCTGATGCCTTGGTCAATCGGGCTACGCCCCAGTCCGGCACCGGTGCGCCCATAGTTGTCATGCGGGGTATTGAACTGAGCGACGTAATCGGCATGATGCCGGGAAGGACCGGCTTGTCCACACCGCGGCGCGCCAGGTCGTCTCGCAGCGTGTCGTACTGGCCATGATCAAAAAAGAACTGCGTGACGGCGAAATCGGCCAACTCCAACTTGGCAGCCAAAAAGTCGCGATCACTCTTCATGTCCATCGAAGCTGGATGGCCAGCCGGGTGGGCGGCCACGCCGATCGAGAAGCCGCCAATAGCCCGGGCCAACTCGACCAGTTCGAAGGCGTGGGAAAGCTCGCCGACGCCAGCGGCCTGGTGGGTGGGCGGGTCACCGCCCAGGGCCATGAGGTTTTCGACACCGGCTTGACGAAGCGTGACCAGGATCTCAGCCAGCTCCAAGCGAGAGTGGGCTACACAGATGAGGTGGGCCATTGGAGTGAGCGAGGTTGTGTGCAGCATGCTCGACACCAGATCGATGGTGCGCTGGCGCGATTCGGCGCCGCCTCGATAGGTAACCGACACAAAAGACGGGTCGAGTGGCTGGAGCTCGTGAAGCGTCTTGGCCAAGGTGGCGAGCTCCTCGTCACTCTTGGGCGGAAAGAACTCGAACGAATACGTCGGACCAGCGGCGAGAAGTTGGTCGATCTTTGTCATGACGTGGACTGTTCGACCCGTCCGAAGTCGTCTTCGAGGCGCACGATGTCGTCTTCGCCGAAGTAATCGCCGTACTGCACCTCTATCAAGACGACGTCATCGTTTCCCACGTTCTCGACGCGATGGGCTGATCCCCTCGGTATATCGATGGCCTGGTCCGGTCCAAGATCGATGGTCTTGCCGTCGAGGGTGACCCGGGCGCTGCCGGCCACGATGAACCAGTGCTCCGCCCGCTGGGCGTGGCGTTGGTAGCTCAAGCGCTTTCCGGGATT
Source organism: uncultured Acidimicrobiaceae bacterium (assembly GCA_963803215.1). Taxonomy (GTDB): domain Bacteria; phylum Actinomycetota; class Acidimicrobiia; order Acidimicrobiales; family RAAP-2; genus CAWDLP01. The sequence continues at coordinate 125,187 of CAWDLP010000013.1, read as the reverse complement.
GACCACAAGACGCTTGACCTTGTGGTCGCTTTCGGCATCATCGAGCACGGTGTAGTTGCCCCATGGACGCTCGGAATACTCGCGTTCGTAGCTCGGGCTCATTGGGCACGCTCGGCCGCACGTACCGCGTTTCGCAACAACATGGCTCTTGTCATGGGACCCACACCTCCTAGTCGAGGCGTGATCCATCCCGCCACGTCGGCTACATCGTCAGCAACATCAGAAAGAAGTTTTTTGCCGGCCCAACTCGTTCCGGCTCCGACTACGGCGGCTCCTGGCTTGATCATGTCAGCGGTGACCAGCCCGGCCCGGCCCGCTGCGGCCACGACCACGTCCCCTTGGCGCACCAACGAGGCCATGTCGTCAACGCCGGTATGCACCACGGTGACGGCGGCATTGCATCCGGGGCGCTTCATGGCCAAAAGGAGTGAGAGCGGGCGGCCAATCGTAAGACCTCGGCCAATGATCACGACGTGGCGTCCTTCAACCGGCACGTCGTTGGCGTGCAGGAGATCGACGATGCCAGCGGGAGTGCACGGTAGGGGTCCCGGCGCACCCATGACCAGTTTTCCCAGGTTGACAGGATGAAGACCGTCGACGTCTTTGGCCGGGTCAACGGCCAGGAGAACCCGCTCTTCGTCAATGCCGTCGGGCAGTGGAAGTTGGACCAGGTAGGCGTTGACTCGCTCATCCGCGTTGAGCTTGGCGACGACTTCTTCGATCTCTTGTTGGCTCGCCGTGCTTGGGAGTTCGTAGTGGACCGAGTTGATGCCAACTTCCTCGCAGTCCTGGTGCTTCATGGCGACATAGCGCGCGCTCGGACCGTCCTCCCCCACCAAGACGGTGCCCAAACCAACAGTGATGCCTTCAGACTTAAGGCGGGCGACGCGATCGGCTACTTCAGCTCGGACCCGAGCCGCCAAAGCCTCGCCGTCGAGAAGAGTCGCCGTCACGTTCGTGTGCTCCGATCTGGGATCTGCATTAGTGGCGGAAGTGTCGCTCACCGGTGGTGACCATAGCCACCCCGGCCGCGTCAGCCGCTTCAATGACTTCACCGTCGCGCACCGATCCACCGGGTTGGACGATGGCCATCACGCCGGCATCAGCCAGGACTTGGAGACCGTCGGGAAAGGGGAAGAAGGCGTCACTGGCCGAGGCTCCCCCTTTTGCTCGTGGGCCGGCCTTCGAGACGGCGATCTCAGCCGCCACGACGCGGGACTGCTGTCCGGCACCCACACCAACGGCCTGGCCCGCGTTCACGATGCTGATGGCGTTTGAGGTCGTCCGACCGCACACTCGCCAGGCCAGTACGAGATCCTTCCATTCGGACGCAGTGGGGGCCCGCTTGGTCACCACCGACCAGGTAGACGGCGAAGACGCAAAGATGTCGGCGCCCTGGACCAAGACGGAGGCCCCGAGGCTTCGAATCTGTCGTTGAATGGGCTCGGGCGACGGCGCCGAGAGGAGTCGAGTGGCCTTGCGCTTGCTGGCCAGCTGGGCCAGCGCCTCGGGCTCGTAGGAGGGGGCAATGATGACGTCGGCTTGCGGACCGGCCGCTATGGCCTCGGCCACCGCGGTCGTGACCGTCCCTCCAATGGCCACAATCCCTCCAAAGGCCGAGGTGGGGTCGCACTCAAGCGCTCGCTCGTAGGCCACCACCAAGTTTCAGCCACCGAGGCCCCACAAGGGTTTGCGTGCTTGATGATGGCCACAGCCGGGGCGTCATTGGCGTCGCTCGAAAGCTCATGCACCAGCCGCCAGGCCGCGTCGGCGTCAAAGAGATTGAGGTAGGAGAGTTCCTTGCCACCATGCTGGTGGACGCTGTCCCACCAGCTTGCTTCGCCTTCGATCCGATATCGAGCGCCGCTTTGATGAGGATTCTCGCCGTAGCGAAGCACCTCGGCCCGAGACAACGTCAGGTGAAGACTCTCAGGCAGACCCTTCGCCGCTAGCGCTTCGGCTGCTTCCAACTGGTCCACATCGGCCCCGCTGCGATCGATTGGGCCCGGTCCGCCGTTGTCCAGCCAGGCCACGATGGCGGCGTCATACGCCGCCGTATGGGCAAACGCCGCACGGGCTAACCGCCGGCGGGTGGCCGGACTGAGTGACCCCGACTGTTCGAGTTCAGCTAGTACGACGGGATAGTCGTCGACATTGGTCACGATGCCGACATGGTCGAAGTTCTTGGCCGCGGCTCGCACCATGGTCGGGCCGCCGACGTCAATCAACTCGATCGACGGATCAGAGGAAAACGGATAGAGGTTGACGACGACCAAATCGATGACATCAATATTGTTGTCGGCCAGATCAGTCAAGTGTTCGGGCTTCGATCGGTCGGCCAAGATGCCACCGTGAATTCGGGGGTGCAGTGTCTTCACACGTCCGCCCAACATCTCAGGTGATCCGGTCACCTCCGAAACCTGAAGGTGCTCGATCCCAGCCTCAGTCAAAGCGACAGACGTGTTGCCGCTGGCCACCAAGTCCCAGTCCAAGGCCGACAGCCCCGATGCCAGTTCGAGAAGTCCCGTCTTGTCATAGACCGAAAGCAGTGCCCTCACCTGTGTACCTCCTCTGGGTGAGCCACTGGACTCCCCGATTTCTTCGCTTCGATCTCATGCAACAACTTCATGATCGTGGCCGGGTAGAGCCTGCGCTCGACTTCTTTTATGCGCTCGTGCAGTGTCTCGGCCGTGTCGCCGGGCAGGATCGGCACGCTCTCTTGAGCCAGGATTGGGCCTGCGTCCATCTCCAACGTCGCAATGTGGACGGTGCAGCCGGTCTCTGTCACGTTGGCGGCTAATGCGTCTTCTACCCCATGCCAGCCCGGGAAGAGAGGCAAGAGCGCGGGGTGGGTGTTCACGATCATGTCGGGAAATGCTCGATGGATGGGCTCGTCCAAGACGGTGCCGAATCCGGCCATGGCAATGAGGTCGGGCGCCGCGTTGACTAAGACCTCTGTGACCGCTTCGGTGTACGCATAGCGCTGAAAATTGGGGCCGAATCCACCGTAATGGCCCGATCCACCAGCACTGAAGGCACGCCGTATGCATCGGCGATTTCAAGGCCAAGGCAAGGGCGGTCAGAGAGAACAACAGAGACGGGTACGCCGGATTCGATCAGAGAGCGGAGGATTGTGCCACTACCTGAAACAAGGACGGCAACGTGCACACATCGAGTTTAGTAGCTCGATGAGATCATCGGATTTGCAGACAATTCGTCATTTTGCGAGCAACTCGCTGATGGTCCCTCGGTCGAAGCGAACCGGTTTCGGATTTCATAGCGGCAACGACCATTCGCGACGATGGCACTGAGCTGATCTCTCTGTAGTGGTCCAGGTGACCTGGACCATTCATCGGGGCCCGCTCAACCCGCCGCTACCACTCGGGCGACGTGTCATTACAAATAGCCCGACGACCGGCGGCGCTTGGGCTGCCGTAGTTCCTCGCTGACGCCGCCTGGTGTGGGCGAAATCTCCCGACACGATTCGATTGCTGCTCAGAAAACGCGGAGCCCGAATAGTCGAGCGATTTCGCCCAACGCTTCCATTTCCGGCGTGATGGGAAGGGTCTCGACAACCTCGATCTGGAGTTCCTCGTCGTCGAACAAGGCCCAGCATTCCCAGCCTGAACGAATACGCGCTCGTAACGAATGCCGGCGTAGCGCGGCAACCCCTCGAACTCGGCCATGTAGGCCCAATCAGCGATGAGTTGGGTCACTCGCCGGTCCGGGCCTCGCACGGCCGCCACATCGAGATCGTTGAGTCCAATCGACGAGAGGCCGAGCGCGAGTTCCCTTCGTAGAAACTGATGGGTGACAACTGATTCTGCGTCCAAGAAGAGAGACGACTCTGGAAGTCGGATGTGGACCGCACTTCGCCGTTGACGCCAGTCGGCGGGGATTGATCCGACGTCCATAAAGCCGAGTTCTCGCCACTCTTCGGCCACGACCGACAGGAGCGGCAAGCTCGGCCGAAACCGCGGAGTACCTCGCCGAAGCACGTCAGAAGATCGGTGCCGAAATACAGGACACCGCAGTCAACGGTATAGGGATCGAAGCGATTGACCCCGCCGCCTCCGAGCGCCTTTCCCGGCGCTGGGACGCGCAGTGGTTCGTCACCTCGAGCCACTCGCCAGAGCCCACACGCGGGGGCCTGAACGGCCCTCGGTCCATCGTCCATCAGTGCTTAACCGCCGGCGATGAAGGCTTTGGCGGCCGCCAAAGTGTCCTTGAGTCGCCCATCCCGAATCGCTTCAGCGGGCGAGTCATCGTCCAGCTGTGGGTTCATCCCGATGAACCATGCTCGAACCACGTGAGGGGTGTCCTCGGTGAGGAGTAGGTGGAAGATCTGGAAGGCGGCCCGCAGCCGGCGCTCGGGCTCATCCCTCGGGCTCTGAGCGCCTTGCGCCCACAGACCGACTCGCTTCGGGTCGTTGACGCCAGCCATGTAGGCCACGAGCTTTTGTCCGAGGGTTTCTTGCAGGTACCGGGCGACGTCTTTGATTTCAAACGACACCGAGCGTTCGTGGGCTGCGGTGGCTGCCGTTCTGGGCATACGGACCTCCTGGTTGCTACTGCCTTCCATCAAAGCTACCATATACACACCTAGAAACACTACCTAATAGCGTACCTGAAAACGTAGACGAAAGCGGGCGTTGCCATGGGCAAATTGAGCGTCGTCAGTAATACTCACGGAGAAGTTGTCGCGAGTGAAGAGCTGCTTGAGCTGCTCGGCGAAGAGACGATCGACGCCCTCGTTGGCCAACTCCGTCTTGGCGGGGGTTCGTGCGCGCAGTGCCGCGCCACCATTCACAACGTCGAGGATGTCTCGGTCGTCGCCACTCTTACCGCCGCAGGAGCCCGAGCAAGCTTTGTCCACCTGCGATGTGCGCCACCCCAGATCATCGACAACCGGCGTAATCGTCGAGCGGCGTTGGCGCACGATCAGTACATGAAGGAACGAGTGAGTGACGCCCAAGCTTTTGCGGGATGTCGGGACCATCGGGCGCCGCACGCCTTTGTGGTGGTGAGCTTTGAAGTGGCTCTGTCCGAACGAACCGAAAGCGGGGACCTCGTGAATCCGTGGATCGGCCTGATGCTCGAAAACGGCTTTGAGCTGCTGATGGAACCCGACCTTTTGGATGCAGCGCCGGATCGCGTCGAAGGATGGGGTCTGCGGGTCGAGGGTGACACAGTGACGTGCGACTCGCCTATGGGCGCGCTCTACACCGGTGGGCTTTCAATGCCGGCGCCGTGGCTCGAGGCGATCACGACCGAACAGGAGTGTCTCGTACTCGTCGCCGGCTTGAACATCGATAGCGACGTCGTCGGACCGGGGTGCGAAGCGGCGTTAAACGCTCTTGCCGCGAGGGGTCTGATCGCCGGCGGCACGGTGAAGGTGAGCGGTTCCCTCGGTGCGTACGGCGCACAAGGACTTGGTGTGGCCTTGGCCGACGCTGCACGCGTCGAGTCCATCACCGGCAGGACACCAGGGGCTTAGCTCGACCAAGGGTTCTACTCCCTCTTCCGCGGCACGCGATTTCGCCTGTACCAACCGATCGAGGGTTTCGTTCCTTCCGCAAGCATCTAAGCGATCTCGGTTGCTGCCCGCGTGGGGTCGATGAACTCGCGCCGTTCGTACCTGGAGGCAAGGTGCGCGAGTTCGTAACGTGTGGACGACGGGAGCAATGCAACCCATCTGAAGGTGGTGCAGCGATCGGTAGTCACGAGGCGATCTCCTTCCGAGGTTGAGCACGGAGAGGGCGGGCCCGAAGGACTCTGCCCTGCTTGCAGTCAGGTCGTCGGTACCTCCTGGCGCCGCTCGGACTTCTGGACGTCTGCGGTGGCAAACCGCAGCCCCGGACCGACCTCTTCGGCTACCAGCTCGATCTTGGAGCGGGACTCGCCAGCGTCGGTCTCCTAGCTGCGCTGCTGGAGCGTCCCGGTCACGATGGCCCGCATGCCCTTGGTGAGCGTGAGGGCCACGTTCTCGGCCAGATCAAGCAATTGGACGTGTGAAATTTTTTCAATGCGTCGCGAACGACAGAGTGGATCCGCTACGCCGGTGACCCGTAGAATTTTGCGTCGCCGAAGGAGAAAATCCCGCCGTCTGCTGCCACCATCCAATAGCCATGATTATCAGTCGTGGTGGCCATGGCGACCACTGGAGCAACCAGCGGCAGGGATCCAGCCGAACCGTAGAACTGGGCACCGAAGGCGAAGATCCCACCATCTGACGCCACCAGCCAGTAGCCCGATCCGCTGGCCGTGCGGGCCATGCCGACAATCGGCTTGTTGAGGACAATCGATCCGGTCGAACCGTGAAACTGGGCGTCGCCGAAGGCGAAGATGCCGCCATCTGACGCCACCGACCAGTAGCCGGCTCCGCCCGTCGTCGCCATACCAACCACCGGTTTGTTGAGCGCAATCGAACCGGTCGAGCCGTAGAACTTTGCGTCGCCGTAGGCGAAGATTCCACCATCTGACGCCACAAGCCAGTAGCCCGCACCGTCAGGTGTGGGGGTCATGCCAACGATGGGCTTGTTAAGCGCTATGGCTCCCGTCGATCCAAAGAACGCAGCATCGCCGTAGGAGAAGATGCCGCCATCACTAGCCACAAGCCAGTAGCCCTTGCCGTCAGGCGTGGCCGCCATGCCAACGATGGGTTTGTTGAGGGTGAGAGCTCCGAGTGGAGCCGTAGAACTTTGCGTCGCCGTAGGAGAAGATGCCGCCGTCACTCGCCACAAGCCAGTAGCCCTTGCCGCTTGTCGTTCTGGCCATGCCAACAATGGGTTTGTTGAGCCCGCCACCCGTGGCCGGAGTAGTACCAAAGTTCACCGGCGTGACAAACAGATCGCGTGAACCGCCGCACGAGTACGACGTACAACTCCCCTGCGTCCAGCCCTGGTAGTTGAGATACCAGTTCCCACTTGGATCCTGGAAGAACGTGCCCACCGCCCGGGCCGTTGACGCCCGCATACGAACTGAGGAACGGTCCGGCCGAAGGTTGGCTGCACGGTCCGAGCGGACCACTACAGAGGGCGTAGCCCTCCCCGTAGGTGGCCGAGTCCCACACCCCGCCCGAGAACAGAAGCACGTAGCTCCCGCTCACGTCCACCATCTGTGGGTTCTCCACCGTGGTCTCCCACGGATTGGTCACCGTGTTGTTGTACATGAGCTGGGTCGGCGTCCCAACGAAACCCGTACCAGTCGAGTTGAGCTGGACGGCCCAAATAATGGCTGCGGCCGACGAGCCGCCGTCGTTCGACTTCCACAACCAAATAGGCCGCACCCGTGGCTGGGTCGATAAAGGGACTGGGGTCGATGACACCACTTTGCGCCGGGCTGCAGTACCACTGGGGCGGAGCGGTGTCGGTGAACACTGGGGCCGAGGGAGAGATGGTAGATGCGGTGGCATAGCTCAGGCAGTCGTGGCCGGTGTCTGAGGCGTAGCCCGACGGTGCGGCGTCGTAGTACATGATCCACTCGTTGTTCCAGAAGAACACGCCCGGCGAAGTCTGGGTATTGGGCTGCTCCCAAGCTGGCGTGTCGGGCAACGCGCTCGAGCCATAGGCCTGCCCCGTATAGGAGGCGTAGCCCGTCAGCGGGTTGCCGCTCGTGTTGACCAAGGCCTGTATGTGATTCCCGAGCGGCGTGCCGGTAGAGAAGTCGTAGTAGACGCCGTTGGACTGAATCACATTGGGATCGCCCGAGTCGGCGCCGTAGGCCGGCGTCGAACTCGGCGACACCACCGGCGCGACCGTGTGCGCCGCAAGTTTTGGTGGCGAGGCAACGGCCGCCGCGCTGCTCAGCGCCAGCATGATGCCTGCTCCCATCGTGGCCAGTCCTGTGACAACGGCCAACCCAGCACGAACCTGACGACCCATGTCGTCCCCCGTTCAGATCAACGAACGACACCCCACCGGTGTCGCACACGGTCTCCATTGCGTTGTTGCACTCTGCAATGGGAGTTCCGCCGCCTCATGCTGGCACGAAACTCTGAGAATGAGCTGGGTATTGCACGACCGATCGCAGGAGAACTCACTCCCCACGAGGCCAAGGACCGGCGGCATCGCGACGAGGGCAGAACTATGAGGCCAGGCCGCGCACGATCTCGACCATGGCGTCGCCACACTCGGTCGGATTCTGCGCCACGGCAACGCCGGCCGCAGAGAGGGCTTCCATCTTGGCCTGGGCCGTGCCCTGTGAGCCCGAGATGATGGCGCCAGCGTGGCCCATCTTGCGTCCGGGAGGGGCGGTCACTCCGGCCACGTAGGCCGCAATGGGCTTCGTCATGTTGTTGGCAATGAACTCAGCGGCCCGCTCTTCTTCTGAGCCACCGATCTCACCGATCATCATGACGGCCTTGGTCTCAGGGTCGGCCTCGAAGGCCGCCAGGCAGTCGATGAAGTTGGTGCCCGGTACCGGATCGCCCCCGATGCCGACACAGGTGGTCTGGCCAATGCCCTGCTGGGAGAGCTCATGGAGGGCCTGGTAGGTCAACGTACCCGAACGGCTGACAATGCCGACCGGTCCACCAGCCAAGGCAATGTCGCCCGAGGTGATGCCGATGTTGCACTTTCCAGGAGAGATGATGCCCGGACAGTTGGGACCGAGCAGCCGGGTGTCGGGGAACTCGCGGACCAGACGGTTGAAGACCACGGCCTCGTCTTGGGCCGGGATGCCTTCGGTAATGCAGACCACGAAGGCAATGCCTGCTTCGGCCGCTTCAATGATGGCGGCGGCCGCGGCCTTGGGCGGCACTGAGATGAACGAGGCCGTGGCGCCGGTCGCAGCGACTGCTTCAGCCACGTTGGCGTAGACATCGATGCCCTCGATGACCTCGCCGCCGCGCTTGGGGTTGGTGCCACCCACGATCTTTGTGCCGTAGGCCTTGTTGCGAAGGCCGTGGTAGAGGCCTTGACTGGTCGGGCTGATGCCCTGAATAACCACTTTGGTCGTGGCGTCAACGAAGATGCTCATGTGTACTCCTAGTTACTTCCGGCCAGGGCCACGGCCCGGCGGGCGGCGTCGAGCATGGTCGGCTCAGACACCAGACGTTCGGATAGATGGTCGGCCAGCAAGGCCCGGCCTTCAACAGCATTGGTGCCGTCAAGACGCAAGACGATGGGTGACGTCAGATCAACCCGGGTCATGGCCTCGATGATGCCCTTGGCCACTTCATCGACCCGGGTGATGCCGCCAAAGATGTTGACGAAGATCGCCTTCACGGCCGGGTCAGCGTTGATGACCTCTAAGGCCGCGGCCATGACGTCGGCATTGGCGCCGCCGCCAATGTCCAAGAAGTTGGCTGCTTCTCCGCCCGCTTGGGTCACCACGTCGAGCGTGCTCATGGCCAGTCCCGCACCGTTGGCGATGATGCCGACTGATCCCGAGAGACCTATGTAGTTGAGGCCCTTTTCGTGCGCCATCTTTTCGCGCTCGTCAATGTTGTCCTCGTCGGCGAACTCTTCCCACTCGGGGTGCCGGAACGAGGCGTTCTCATCCAAGGTGACCTTGGCATCCAGGGCGTGCACCTTGCCCTCGGGGGTGAGGATCAAGGGGTTGATCTCGGCCAGGTCGCAGTCGCCTTCGACATAACAGGTGTAGAGCTTGACCAGAAGTTTGGCCGCTTGATCACGGGCCTCTTCGTCCAGGTTGGCCTTGTCAACCCAGGCTCGAGCCGTGGCTTCGTCCAGTCCGTCGATGGGGTTGACGTGCAGCTTCGCAATAGCGTCAGGGTTGGTCTCAGCCACCTCTTCGATCTCGACGCCACCTTCGGCCGAAAGCATGCCGAGGTGGAGCTTGTTCGGACGATCAAGCGTGAAACTGGCGTAGTACTCCTTTGAGATATCGGAGGCGTGTTCGATCCAAAGGCGCCTGACCACGTGCCCCTTGATGTCGAGTCCCAAGATATTGCCGGCGTGTTCACGCAACTCGTCGACGTTGTCGGCCAACTTCACGCCGCCGGCCTTGCCGCGGCCACCGACCTTCACCTGGGCCTTCACTACCACCGGATAACCGGCGGCCTCGGCCTGGGTCACGGCCTCTTCAACGGTGTCGGCCACGCCGCCCTTTGAGATCGGGATGCCAAACCGGGCGAAGTACTGCTTGCCCTGGTACTCGTAGAGATCCACTGCTCTTCCTCTCTTCGTTTGATTCTTGATGATGCTGGTTCGTTCGAAAACTTGGTCTGGGGTGCTTCGATCAGCAGCCCGGACTTGGCGTCACGACGAAGACGGCGGACATCGTGTCCACACCGCGAGACCGACTGTCGGAACATGCCGCCAAACTGTGCTGCTAGCGACTTACGCGTTGAGGCGCTCCTCACGTGCGTCGAGGGCTTGGCCCAACCACTCACCAATGCTGGGCAGCGGAGCACCAGGGGTGAAGACGGCAGCCACGCCTTGTTCTTTCAACGTTGGAATGTCGCCCTCGGGAATGATGCCGCCCACGATGACGAGCACATCGTCACGTCCAGCCTCGGCTAAGCCGGCAATGATGCGCGGCACCAAGGTCAGGTGAGCCCCCGAAAGCAGTGACAGTCCGACCGCATCGGCATCTTCTTGGACCACCGCGCTCGATGACCTGTTCGGGGGTCTGATGCAGGCCGGTGTAGACGACTTCAAAGCCTTCGTCGCGGAGTGCCCGTGCAATTACCTTGGCCCCACGGTCGTGACCGTCAAGGCCTGGCTTGGCCACTATGACCCGGTAGGGACGCAACATGCAGGTCGAATGATAGGCAGGCCCTGGGTGTAGGGCGCCAAACGAGTCCTCGGGTCGTCCCGCCCGAGATCGGGTCTCCACCGAGGTGGAGCGTTAGGCCCGATGCAGCGGTGTGGCTGACAGGAGGAGGCTCTTCTCTCCTTTTGCCGTAAAACGCACCGTGGCCTGGGCTTTATCCCCTGATCCCTTGGTAGACAAGACGACGCCCTCACCCCAAAGATCGTGGACCACCCGATCTCCCGGCTCAAGGCCCAGATCCTCGGCCCCGGTGCTGCTGCGGGGTTGGGGCACCCGGGGCACGTCGTCGGTCCGCGCCAAGCCGAACCGGCGGCTCTCCCCGAAGGTCCCGCCAAAGCCAGATCCGTCGGCGGCCACGAACTCCGAGCGACCGGAACCGCCACCGCCGCTGGCGTGGCGCGATGCCGTCACCAAACCGACGTCATGAATGAGTTCAGATGGCACTTCAGCCAAGAAACGGCTCGGGATGTTGTGTTGGGTCTGGCCCCACAAGGTCCGCACCCAAGCGTGCGAGAGATACAGGTAACGACGGGCTCTCGTGATGCCCACGTAACAGAGCCGTCGTTCCTCTTCGAGTTCCAAGGGTTCAGAGAGGGATCGGAAGTGCGGAAAGATCCCGTCCTCCAACCCGACCAAGAACACAGCTGGGAACTCAAGACCCTTGGCCGTGTGCAGCGTCATCAACGACACCCGGGTGCCGTCACCGTCGATCTCGTCGGAGTCCGCCACCAAGGTCACGGTCTCTAAGAACTCGGTCACGTCGTCAAACTCGGCCGCCACACCTTCCAACTCGAGCAGGTTCTCGATCCGCCCATCGGCCTCATGGCTTCTTTCGGCCACCAGCTCGCCCAGATAGCCGGTGCGCTCAGAGACCAAGTGAATGAACTCAGACGGATTGATGGACGACAAGAGCGGCCGAAGCTCCGCCAGTGTGGCCGACAGCTTCTTGGCCCCGCTCAGCGCCTTTCCCGCGATCCCCGCTTCCTCGGCCCGGTCAATGGCCTCGGAAAAGCTCACGTGTTCAACCTGGGCCCAGGCCGCCAGCCGTGCCACCGACGAGGCCCCAATGCCGCGCTTTGGGACGTTCACAATCCGTCGGGCCGATACTTCATCGGCTGGATTGGCCAGCACCCGGAGAAAGGCCAAGATGTCTTTGATCTCGCGGCGGTCGTAGAACTTGGCTCCGCCCACCACCTTGTAGGGGATACCGGTGAAGATCAGTGAGTCCTCAAGGGCCCGGCTCTGGGCATTGGTCCGATAGAAGATGGCCACGTCGCCCCAGTTGAGACCGAGCGAACTGTGCAACCGCAGGATCTCCGACGACACCCACGACGCTTCGTCCCGCTCGTCTTCAGCCCGGTAGCGGCAGATCTGTTCGCCGGTCTCGTCTTCGGTGAAGAGATGCTTGGGGCGTCGGCCCATGTTGTTGGCAATGACGGCGTTGGCCGCATCCAAGATGGTCTGGGTCGATCGGAAGTTCTGCTCAAGCAGGATCGTGGTGGCCTTCGGGAAGGCGGTCTCGAACTCCAAGATGTTGCGGATGTCAGCCCCACGCCATTTGTAGACGGACTGGTCTGAGTCACCCACCACGCACACGTTGGCGTGGGACTGGCCCAACAGCATGATGATTTCGTTCTGCGCCTTGTTGGTGTCTTGGTACTCGTCGACCAAGATGTGGCGAAAACGCTCCTGGTAGCTCTCACGCACATCGGTGAAGGCCTGTAGCAGGTTGGCCGTGACCATCAAGAGGTCGTCAAAGTCCATGGCGTTGGCGGCCAGGAGGCGCTGTTGGTACTCGACGTAGATGTCAGCGATTCGACGGCCAAATGGATCGGGTTCGGAACGGGCCTTCTCTTTGAAACTTTCGAAGTCGACTAACTCGGCCTTGGCTTGACTGATGACGGCGGCCACGGCTCGCGAAGGCAAGCGCTTCGAGTCGAGACCCATCTCGGTCGTGATCAATTCAATGAGTCGTCGTGAGTCAGTGTCGTCGTAGACGGTGAACGATGACTTGTAACCGAGACGATCAGCGTGACTGCGAAGAATGCGCAGGCAGGCCGAGTGGAAGGTGGAGACCCACATGCGGTCCGCCCGCGGTCCGACCAGTTCCACCACGCGCTTTCTCATCTCGTCGGCCGCTTTGTTGGTGAAGGTAATGGCCAGGATCTGCCACGGCCGGGCATCACCGGTGGCCAGGAGGTGCGCAATGCGACGGGTGAGGACGCGGGTCTTGCCCGACCCGGCCCCGGCCACGACCAGCAAGGGTCCGCCTCGGTGCTCAGCGGCGGCCCGCTGTGGCGCCGTCAACCCTTCGACCAGCGAGTCCGGATCAGGCAACGGGCCATACGGTGCCCCTCGCTGAGAGGAGCGAGTTCTGCTGCCGGCCCGGCCCATGAGGGGCACTTCGCCGCCGTAGCCACCGAAGCCGTCATCAAAGGGTCCACTGGTGTCGTCCACCGACTCTGGGTAGTCAAAGACGTCGTCGGGGCCATCAGCGGGTAGATGGGGCGGAACTGGAGGATGCTCGTCGAAGGTTTGGGCCAGAGCAGCCTCGCTGGCTGCTTCGATGGGCGTGGGCGGAGCCGCGGGAGGGTCGTCGTCCAGACTGAAAAGCTGCGCTGCGCCGCCGTCTTTCGGCGTCACCGTCACTCCCACTCGATGGTGCCGGGAGGCTTCGACGTCACGTCGAGGGCAACCCGGTTAACCCCATCGACCTCATTGATGATGCGCGAGGCAATGCGCTCCACCAGGTCGTAGGGAAGACGGGCCCAGTCCGCCGTCATGGCGTCATCGCTCGTCACCGCACGGATAACAATCGGATAGGCATAGGTGCGACCATCCCCCATGACACCCACCGTGCGCACCGCTGGCATCACAGCAAAGCTTTGCCAGAGTTCACCGTAGAGACCGGCTTTGCGAATCTCTTCAATGACGACCGAGTCGGCCGCTCGCAGAATCTCCGTGCGCTCTTGGGTGACCTCGCCCACGATTCGAACGGCCAAGCCGGGTCCCGGGAAAGGTTGGCGCCAGACAATGTCGTGCGGCAGGCCAAGTTCTTCGCCCACCGCCCGCACCTCGTCTTTAAAGAGCAGGCGCAGGGGCTCGACCAGATCGAAGGCCAGGTCTTCGGGCAGGCCCCCCACGTTGTGGTGCGACTTGATGTTGGCGGCATCACCGCTGCCCGACTCGATGACGTCGGGATAGAGCGTCCCTTGCACCAAAAAGCGCGGTGCCGCACTGCCGTCGACACCGTCACCACTGCCGCCGGCCCCGAGATCGCGGGCCACCTCTTCGAAGATCCGAATAAACAGCTCACCGATAATCTTGCGCTTCTTCTCCGGATCGGTGACACCGGCCAAAGCGGTGAAGTAACGATCGGCCGCCTTCACGTGGATGAGATCGATGTGGAACTGGCGACGGAAGGTCTCTTCCACCTGTTCGGCTTCGCCTGCTCGCATCAGGCCGGTGTCCACAAAGACACAGGTCAGCTGATCGCCAATGGCCTTGTGCACCAGGGCGGCGGCCACGGCCGAGTCGACACCCCCAGAGAGGGCACAGAGCACGCGGTCCGTGCCGACCTGTTTCTGCACGGTTTCAACCTGTGACTCAATGATCGAGACGTGAGTCCAACTGGCCGCACAGCCGCATACCTTGTGCAGGAAATGCTCCAAGAGCTCACGACCGCGCTCGGTGTGGACCACTTCGGGGTGGAACTGGACGCCGTAGATGTTGCGCTCGATGTCTTGGAGCATGGCCACCGGCGCGTCGGGCGAGGTGGCCACAGCGTCGAAGCCAGGAGGAGGCACGGTGATGGCATCACCATGGCTCATCCAGACCTCTAACTCGCTGGGCCAGTCGACGACGAGAGGCGACGAGCCCGTGAGCGACAGTTGGGTCCGGCCGTACTCGCCCCGGCCGGTCGCGCGTCACGGTGCCGCCCAACTGCTGGGTCAGAAGTTGCGCCCCGTAACAGATGCCCAGAATCGGCACGCCGGTCTCGTAGATAGCCGGATCGATGGACGGGGCCGGTGTTTCGTAGACCGACTTCGGTCCACCAGAGAAGATGATCCCGCTTGGTCGGCGTTCCATCATCTCGGCTACCGACATGGTCGGCGGCACGATTTCAGAAAAAACGTGGGCCTCTCGGACCCGGCGTGCTATCAGCCTCGAGTACTGGGCCCCGAAGTCAACGACAAGGACGGTTTCGTCAACCGGGATCAATGCCCCATGCCCACACCCTGGGCCCGCTGTAACTGCTTTCCTTCAGTCTGGAGCGAGGGGGCGACCATCACCTCGGCCTTTTGGAAGGCCTTGACCGTCTCAAAGCCGCAGGTGGCCATGGTGGTGCGCAGGGCACCGAAGAGGTTCATGCGACCGTCGTTCTCGTGGGCTGGGCCGAGCAGGATCTCTTTCATCGAACCCCGTACGCCCGTGCGAACTCGTGCCCCACGGGGCAAGGTGGGATGGAAGGTCGCCATACCCCAGTGAAAGCCACGAGCCGGCGCTTCAACGGCCGAAGAAAGCGGCGAGCCCAGCATGACGGCGTCGGCGCCACAGGCCACGGCCTTGGCCACGTCACCGCCCTTCGACATGCCGCCATCGGCGATGACATGGACGTAGACGCCGGTCTCATCCAAATGCCGCATACGAGCGCCGGCCACATCGGCAATGGCCGTGGCCTGCGGCACGCCCAAACCAAGGACACCTCGAGTGGTGCAGGCATTGCCCGGTCCTACGCCGACTAAGACGCCCACCGCTCCCGTGCGCATGAGATGGAGCCCGGCTTGGTAGGAGGCACAGCCACCAACAATGACCGGGATGTCGAACTCACGAATGAATCGCTTCAAGTTGAGGGGCTCAGAGGTCTTGGACACGTGCTCGGCTGAGACCACAGTGCCCTGAATAACCAGCAGGTCGAGCTCGGCGGCGAGAATGGCCGATGCGAACTCTTGGGTCTTTTGTGGCGTGAGCGACGCCGCCGTCGTGATGCCGGCGTCTTTCATCTCTTTAATGCGCTCGGTCACCAATTCGGCCTTGATGGGCTCGGCGTACATCTGCTGCATGCGCGAGGTGGCTTTTTCGTCGTCCAGCTCACGAATTTCATCGAACAGTGAGGTCGGGTCCTCGTAACGAGTCCACAGGCCTTCCAAGTTCAGAACGCCTAAGCCGCCCAAGCGACCCAACTCAATGGCCGTGGCCGGGCTTATGACGCCGTCCATGGCCGATCCGAGCAGGGGGAGCTCGAACTGGTAGGCATCGATCTCCCAGCTGATATCAACATCTTCGGGGTCTCTGGTACGGCGGCTGGGCACGATAGCGATGTCGTCGAACCCGTAAGCCCGCCGTCCTGATTTGAAAATGCCGATCTCGATCTCAGCCACTGCGTGCCCTCCGGCCCTCGTACCAATTTGGTTCTCTCGCACGCCGAGCCGACACTCCGACGTTCATCAAGGATACCGCCTGACGCTTGACAAGAAGCACCTCCCATGCGGCTCAGTGCCGCAAAACTGAAAGGCCCAGGCTGGACGGGTGCGCGGCACCGAGCGAACGCGCGACTTGGCTGATGAAGCGCTCTAGCGCTCGACTCCGAGCACCACCAGCAGAAGTTCGTAGAGCATTCGCGCCGTGGCCCCCCAGATGATCTCCCCCGCCGTTTCGAAAAACCAGACCGGGAACGCGCCGTCTGGTGTATCCAGCGGGGGCTGATCGGGGTGTTCCCATCGCTCTTCATGAAAGACGCCGTCGCCCAACAGTTGCGTCAACGAGACGTCAAAGATCCGGGCCACCTCGGCCGGACTGGCCGTGAGTTGAGGACGCTCTTCCAAGACAGCTATCACCGGCATGATCAGTGATCCGGATGTGAAGGTGAGCAGCGGATGGAGCCAGCCCACGATGTTGACCGCATCAGGGTTGAGCGCCACCTCTTCGAAAGCCTCACGTATCGCACCCTCTGGGATGGACTCACCGGGTTCGAGACGCCCTCCCGGAAAGCTGACCTCGCCCTGGTGGGACCGAAGGTTTGCGGCACGCCGGGTTAAGAGGACCTGAGTCTCGCCCTCTTCTTCGAACAGGGCCACCAGCACAGCAGAGGTCACCGACGAGCCCAGCCCCGACCCATTGTCAAACGCCTCCACCCATGGTCTGAACATGGCGTCGCCATCGGTGGTCACCGGTACGGGACCCAGTTGTCCCGCCCCTTCGAGCGAGGCCAACACTCGATCGAGGGGAAATCCGCGTCGTTCTTCCTGAGCAAAGGACTCCCACGGCCCGGGCGCCCCCGGCTTGGCGAAAGCCGGCCGCGGAATTACCTGGGTCGGGACGGGATCAGGCAGGGCGCTCATCGCTCGTTCACACTAAAGGGCCAGCCCTCATGCCAAGACGACCCTGCGCCAGCTGGTGGCAGCGCCCCCGTCGACCGAAATTGCACTGAGACCGGGCCTAAGGCCCGGTCTCAGTCAGTGTTTCAGTGGCCTCAGGGGCATCCAGTCGCACCCGGGCGACCGGCGGGTGTTACATCATCCCGCCCATGCCACCCATACCGCCCATGCCACCCATTGCGGCCGCGGCAGCGGCGGCGTCCGCGCCACCCGCCTTCTCAGGCTTGTCAGCAACGAGAGCCTCCGTGGTGAGGAGAAGGGCCGCGATCGACGCAGCGTTCTGCAGCGCCGAACGAGTGACCTTGGCCGGGTCGATGATGCCGGCCTTGACCAAGTCCTCGATCTCGCCTGTCACCGCGTTCAAGCCGTTGTGGCCTTTGGCGTCTTCCACCTGCTTCACCAGGACTGCGCCCTCGAGGCCAGCGTTGAACGCAATCCAACGAAGGGGTGCCTCAAGCGAGCGGGCCACAATGGCAGCACCGGTGGCCTCATCCCCTTCGAGGGTGGCGGCCAGCTTGGTCACGGCCTTGCGGCTGCGGATCAATGCGGTGCCACCGCCAGCGACGATGCCCTCTTCAACAGCGGCACGGGTGGCGGACAGGGCGTCTTCGATGCGGTGCTTCTTCTCTTTGAGCTCAACCTCAGTGGCGGCTCCAACTTTGACCACGGCGACGCCGCCGGCCAGCTTGGCCAAACGCTCTTGGAGCTTCTCGCGGTCCCAGTCAGAGTCCGTCTCTTCGATCTCACGCTTGATCTGAGCAACGCGACCCTTGACGTCTTCTTCTGTGCCGGCACCTTCGACGATGGTGGTGTCGTCCTTGGTGATAATGACGCGGCGGGCGTGACCAAGCAGGTCGAGCGTTGCGCTCTCCAACTTGAGGCCGATCTCTTCGCTGATGACCTGACCACCGGTGAGAACGGCCATGTCCTGCAGCATCGACTTGCGGCGCTCACCGAATCCGGGGGCCTTCACGGCGACCGAAGTGAACGTGCCACGGATCTTGTTGACAACCAGCGTGGCCAGGGCCTCGCCGTCAACGTCCTCAGCAATAATCAGCAGAGGCTTGCCGGTCTGCATGACCTTCTCCAGCACCGGCACGAGGTCGTGCACGGCTGAAACCTTGGAGTTGTAGAAGAGAATGACCGGGTCGTCCAAGACGGCCTCTTGGCGCTCGGCGTCCGTCACGAAGTACGGGGACAGGTAGCCCTTGTCGAACTGCATGCCTTCGGTGAGCTCAAGCTCAATACCAAAGGTGTTGGACTCTTCGACCGTGACGGTGCCGTCCTTGCCGACCTTGTCGATGGCCTCGGCCAGAACCTCGCCAATGGCGGGGTCGGCGGCTGAGATCGAGGCGACCTGGGCGATCTCCTTCTTGCCCTCGATCTCCTTGCTCTGCTCAGCAATGGAGGCGACAGCAGCCTTGACGGCCTTGTCGATGCCACGCTTCAACCCAGTCGGGCTCGCACCGGCCGCCACGTTGCGGAGTCCCTCAGTGATGAGGGCCTGGGCCAACACGGTGGCCGTCGTGGTGCCGTCACCGGCAACATCGTTGGTCTTGGTGGCAACCTCTTTGACCAGCTGGGCGCCCATGTTCTCGAATGGGTCTTCCAGCTCAACCTCACGGGCGATGGAAACACCGTCGTTGGTGATGGTCGGCGCACCGAACTTCTTCTCAATCACCACGTTGCGGCCTTTCGGTCCGAGCGTGACTTTGACCGTGTCAGCCAGCTTGTTGACGCCGGCTTCAAGGCCTCGGCGGGCTGATTCATCGAACTTCAGGATCTTCGGCATATCTGGCGGGCTCCTCTCGAGT
Source organism: uncultured Acidimicrobiaceae bacterium (assembly GCA_963803215.1). Classification (GTDB taxonomy): domain Bacteria; phylum Actinomycetota; class Acidimicrobiia; order Acidimicrobiales; family RAAP-2; genus CAWDLP01. The sequence continues at coordinate 106,256 of CAWDLP010000013.1, read as the reverse complement.
CCGAAAAATCGTGGTGGTAGTGGCCTTCTCAGCGTTCGCGCCGAGAACTGCCTATTTCCGGGTACAGCCCGGCCTGGACGAACGAAAGCGAAACGGCCGACGGGCCGGGCCTAAGCCCGACCCGTCGCCCCACGCTTCTTTCTGAGTTACTTAACCAGCTTGGCGAGCACATCGCGGGCGGAGAGGATCAAAAGGTCCTCACCATCCACAGTGATCTCCGTGCCGCCGTACTTTGAGTAGACGACCGTGTCACCAACAGCCACGTCAGAGGGAACCAGCTCTCCGGTGTTCTCAGTCCGGCGGCCTGGGCCTACGGCGAGAACTTCGCCCTGCTGGGGCTTCTCTTTGGCGGTGTCGGGGATAACCAGGCCGGAGGCGGTGGTCTCCTCAGACTCACCGGGCCGTACAACTATCCGGTCATCGAGGGGATTCAGCTTCATCGAACGGGTCTCCTTGGCATTCGTTAGCACTCGAACCTTGCGAGTGCCAAAGATAGCGGCCTTCGGGGCTGGAGGCAACCCGTAGTTGAAGAAATTGTGCCCTCCCTGCCCCAACTGGCACGGCATCCACGGTGGCCGGTCGACGTGAAACCCCCGTGGCCAGCACCTATCCTGTCGCACGTGGTAGGGCCCCACCCGTGTGGGGCAGTTCTTGGAGGACCTGCATGACCGTTGGGGGATGGACCACCCCGGCGCGTCTCGTCCGGGTCGGCGCCGCCTGTTGCGCCGCAGTGATGGGACTGGTGAGCGTTGCACCGTCGGTGGCCGGGGCTTCGACCTCAAGAGCGGTGGCTCAAGCCAAAACGTCTCTCCTGCTGGCCTCTGATCTGCCGGCGGGCTGGACCACATCACCGAGTTCGTCGGACAACAGCTTTCCCTTGGCCCACGCCAAATCGATGGCCTCATGTATCGGTGTGCCGACCTCGGTGTTGACCGACAACTCGCCCTCGGCCTCCAGCCCCGAGTTCGACTCGATGAACCAAGCACTCTCGGTTGACGACCAAGTCACCGACTATCGGTCAGCCCGGGTAGCCCAGGCCCAGTTGGCCTCGATCACATCCAAGAAAACCCCGGCCTGTTTTGCCGCCCTCATGAACGGCACCGAGAAACCCTCACTGGCGTCGTCAATCGGCCGGGGCACCAAGATCGGGAAAATCGTGGTCACCCGCGACCACACCAACTACGGACCGGGCACGGCCGGACTCATCATGGAGATCCCAGTGTCCACCTCGTCGGACGCGTTAACTGTTAGATCAGAGCTTGTCTTCGCCGTGAAAGGACACGAGAGCCAGCAGCTGACCTTTACCGCCGCGCCCGGAACGTTCCCGACAATCCTGGCCCAGCAACTGGCCAAGACGGCAGTCGCACGCCTGCCGTAAATACGATTCGATAGCGAAAACCTGAACCGTCAGCCGTCACGAGTGCGGACAGCCGTAGAGCCGAGTGAGCGAAGAGAAAGCAGACACCATGTCATCGAAAGCAGTCGGCCCGGGTGCACAAGCGGCCACCGGTACACGCACCACCACTCGCCGCCCCCGCAGTGCACCCGCCCCCGGCAGCACGAAGCGCACCGGCACACCGGCCAGCGCCTCACGGCGAGCCCCGAGAGCCCGGCGTCGTTCCCACGACGACGTCGTTGGGCGCCCCGCTTCTGGGGTCGTGGTCACAGGCGGTGCCTCAGGCATTGGTCAGGCCACCGCGCTGGCGTTGGCGGAAGTCAATCGCCCGGTGGCCGTGTGGGATCTGGACGCCGCCGGCGCGCGTCGAGTGGCGCGTCGATGCACCGAGGAGTTCGGGGTCAAGGCCGTCGGACTCGGCATCGACGTCACCAATAGCGCCGCGTTCGGTCCGGCCATCAAACGTTCTTTGACCGCCCTGGGCGGCATCGGTGGGATGGTGCACGCCGCCGGCATCGGCGGGGCCATGCCGGTCACCTTCATCGACGATGACAGCTGGGACGCCGTGCTCGACGTCAATCTCCGCGCTCGGCGCCATTCTCACCCGAGAACTTCATCCTCACTTGGTCAACGCAGGCCCGGGGTCAGCCATTGTCTATATCTCTTCCATTGAAGGCTTCGTCGGCAACACGTGGTTGGCCGCCTACTGCGCCTCCAAAGCCGGACTCTTGGGCCTGACGCGGCTCGGCCTGCCACACCCTTGGACCAGATGGCATTCGGGTCAACTCGGTCTGTCCCGGGGCGGTCGACACGCCGTTGCTCGCACCCCTGCTTGAGATGCCAGGCCACCGAGAGAGTTTGGAAGCCAACACGCCGCTCGGTCGAGTGGCCCAACCCGAAGACATTGCCCGCTGTCGTTCGATTTCTCTTGTCGGACGAAGCCGCATTCGTCACCGGGACCAGCGTGGTCGTCGATGGTGGACTGACTGCCGTCAGTGGTCTCTGACCGTCAAGCGATTCGGTCCCGATGGGGTCGGTTCTTGGCGGCGACTGGCGCCATCGTTGCTGCGCTGACCAGTGTTGCCCTGTCACCTGCGCTTTCGGGCGCGGCCAGTGGGGTCACCACCACCACGATGGCAAAGTCGGTGTCCACGACATCGACCACGACGGCGGCCGGTTCGCCTGCCGATGAGCTGCGAGCGCAACACCAGACCTTGCGCCAAAACGATCTGCCCAAAGGTTGGGAGTCCTCGGCCTATACCGGTGCGACCGGCGGGGGCGGCACCGGCCTTGAGGGTCCGATGGCGGCCGGCTGTCTCGGCGTACCGCTCAGCGTGATGTCCACCACGCCGCCCTCGGCCGACAGCCCTTACTTCGACAGTCCCAACGGCACGAGAGAGATCCAAGAGAACGTGGAGATCTTCCCCAACGTTGCGGCCACCCGAGCCGATTTCGCCGCGTTCACCTCAGCCAGTGCTCCCCGCTGCATGGTTGAGCTCCTTCAGGCCACCTACGCCCAAGAGATAGACGTTGATGGACGAATGCTTGGCACCATTGCGGCCACCGCCGTACCCATGGCGCACCTGGGCGTGGCCGCCGCCGACATTCGGCTCACCTTCCCCGTGACGAAAGCATCCAAAACAACGACGACCTATCTCGACCTGGTTGACGTGACCAGAGGCCGTTCCGAGGCCACCATCGACATGACGGGTGTTGGTGCCCCGATCCCAGCTGTGCTCCGGGTAGCCATCGCTCGTAAAGCGGCGCAACGGCTTCGCTGAGCGCCGAGTTGATTCGGCATCCGGGGGTCGTCACCCACTACTCTCCGCTCATGCCTGACAACAGTGATTCCTCGGTCGCGCCATGGTGGGAGACGGGGGTGATTTATCAGATCTACCCTCGATCTTTCGCAGACTCGAACGGCGATGGAGTGGGCGACCTACGCGGCATCATCGATCACCTGCCGCACCTGGTCTATCTCGGCGTCGACGGCATCTGGCTCTCCCCCGTCACCGTCTCACCTAACCGTGACTTCGGCTACGACGTGGCCGACTACTGCGACATCGACCCCGACTACGGCACCTTGGCCGATATCGACGAACTGATCGCCAAAGCGGGCGAACACGACATTCACATCCTCTTGGACTTGGTGCCCAATCACACCAGCGACGAACACCAGTGGTTCATTGAGGCCCGATCCTCGAAGGACTCCCCCTACCGCGACTACTACGTCTGGGCCGATCCCGCCCCCGACGGTGGGCCACCAAACAACTGGATGAGCTGCTTTGGTGGCGGGGCCTGGCAGCTCGACGAGCAGACGGGGCAGTACTACCTCCACAACTTCGAGTACCAACAGCCTGACCTCAACTGGTGGAGTCCCGATGTCCACCAGGCTTTCGAGGACATCTTGGCCTTTTGGTGGGACCGGGGCGTGGCCGGCTTTCGAGTCGACGTCGCCAACATGATGGTGAAAGACGCCGAGCTTCGCGACAATCCGCCGGCTGACGAGAACGATCCTTTTGTGCAGCAGGCCTTCGGGCAAAAGTGGAAGTACAACTCCAACCGCCCCGAAACGCTCGATATCCACCGCCGCTGGCGCGAGTTGGCCGACGCCGCCGATCCTCCTCGCATGCTGGTGGGTGAAACGAGCGTCGAGAAGCTCACCGACTTGGTCCGCTTCTATGGCGACGGCACCAACGGACTGAACCTCTGTTTCAACTTTCCCTTCATCGAGTCGCCCTTTCAATCGGCCGCTATGCGCCAAGTGGTGGAAGACACCGAGCGCCTCTTGCCGCGACCAGGCCTGGCCGGTGTGGGTCGGCAGCAATCACGACTTCTCACGGCTGGCCACACGCTGGGCCGGCGGCGACCCGGCCAAAATCCGCTGTGCGCTTCTCATGCTGCTCACCCTTCGAGGGACACCCTTTCTCTACCAAGGCGATGAGATCGGGCTGACTGACGGCCCCATCACACAAGAGGACTTGCTCGACCCGGTAGGCATCCGCTTCTGGCCCCACTACGCCGGTCGCGATCCCGAGCGCACCCCTATGGTCTGGGAAGCGAAGGACAACGGTGGCTTTAGCGAACCTGGCGTCAAGACCTGGCTGCCCATGGGTGACCCCAAGGCCTGCAACGTGGCCGACCAGGTGGGCGATCCCGACTCGGTGCTTGAGCTCACGCGACATCTCATCGCACTTCGCCGTCAGCACCACGATCTCGCCGGTGGCTCCTATCAGACGCTGTCACTGTCCCATCGGCCCGACACCACCGACTCACCCGACGGACTATGGGCCTTTGCTCGAGGCGACTCGCTCGTTGTCCTCCTCAACTTCGCCGACCACGAAGTCACGGTCGACGGTCTTGGTGGCACGGTGCTGGCCAGCACTGATCGCCAGGGTGAGGGCCAACAGCTGGGCCATGACGTCACCTTGCATCCAAGGCAGGGACTCCTCGTGCAGAGGTGAGTCGCTACCTCATCGCCAGCACCCCGGCTCAGGGCCACGTCAACCCTCTGCTGGCCGTGGCCCAGCACCTGGTTGTGGCCGGACACGACGTGGTCTTTTTCACCTCGCGCCATTTTGGCCACCAGGTCGAGGCCAGCGGTGCGCGCTTTGTCCCCTTTGACGACGACTACGACGCCTACGAGATCTTCGTGCCGAGTCCCGAGCACGACACCGGCAAACGACCAAGTCTGCGCAGTCTGAAGAACGACATTCGACACGCCTTTCTCGATCCGGGTCCCGGACAGAGCGAGGGCATTCGTCGGATACTGGCGGACTTTGCCGCTGACGTTGTGTTGTGTGACACCACCTTCACGGGCACGGTCCCACTGGCCTTAGGCCCACGCCGTGACCGCCCCGCCTTGGCCTACCTCGGGATATTCCCCGTCACACTGACCAGTAAAGACACGGCACCGTTTGGTCTGGCCCTTCCTCCGAAAGCCGGTCCACTGGGTGCCATGCGCAATGCCGCGCTCAACTGGTTGATTCCCCACGTGGTCATGGCTGACATCCAGCGTTACGGACAAGCCATGATCAGGCGAGCAGGAGCGCCCCCAATCGAGGCGTTCATCTTGGATGCTCCGGCCACCCTGGTCGAGGCCTACCTGCAAGCAACCGTGCCGGGCTTTGAGTACCCACGCTCTGACCTGCCGGCGAACTTCGCCTTCGTAGGCGCCATCGTCGCACCCTTGGCGCTCGACTTTGCGCCGCCGCTGTGGTGGGACGAGATGAAGACGGCCCATCGACGCGTGCACGTGACACAAGGGACGCTGGCCAACTTCGATCTGGGCCATCTGGTGGCACCAACCTTGGCTGGGCTGGCGGGTGACGACGTCATCGTGATCGCCACCACGGGCGGGCCCGATCCGTCTGCCCTCTCGGTGTCGGTGCCGGTCAACGCTCGAGTGGAGCGGTTCCTCCCCACTCAGAACTCTTGCCGTTCATGGACGTGATGGTGACGAACGGTGGCTACGGCGGCGTGCACCAAGCCCTGGCCTGCGGCGTGCCTTTGGTGGTGGCTGGCGTGAGCGAGGACAAACCCGAAGTGGCAGCTCGGGTCAGGTGGTCGGGTGCCGGTATCGATCTCAGGACAAGTCGACCAACAGCTGATCAGGTGGCCAACGCGGTCCGAACCGTCCTCACCGACCCCCGGTACAAGGAGTCAGCTCGACGTCTCCAGGCCGAGATCGCCACCTACGACGCCATGCAGATCATCCACGATCGCCTGGAAGCGCTGGCCCAGGCTCGCTGACCGTCGATGGCCGGGGTTTGTGCCGCCAGCGGCGACGTCCCAACGAGCAACGAAGTGCGGGCGACTAATCGATGAGCGGCAAAAACAGGTTGGGATCGGCCCCGAGATCAAACGAACTCGGTCCCCCGTGGTGCAGTCGCCACCAACCGGCCGCCGCCACCATGGCAGCGTTGTCGGTGCACATGGCGCGAGAGGGTAGGTAGGCGGCAACGCCGTCTTCGTGGGCTGCGGCCTCGATCCTCGTTCGCAACAGGCTGTTGGCCGCCACGCCTCCGGCCAAGCACAGACCCTTGGCCCCGGTGCGGGCCACGGCCTGGCGCGCTTTGGTCACCAACACATCGACCACGGCCTCTTGGAACGAGGCCGCCAGGTCAGCCGTGTTCGCCTGAGGGTTGCGTTCGACCGTGCGCACCACGGACGTCTTCAGTCCCGAGAACGAGAAATCGAGACCGTCGCCCTTCAGTGCTCGAGGGAAGGCAAAGGCTTTGGGATCACCGTCGGGGGCCAAGGCGTCGATGGCCGGACCACCGGGGTAACCGAGCCCGAGATATCGAGCCACCTTGTCGTAGGCCTCGCCGGCGGCATCGTCGATGGTCTGGCCCAACAGTCGGTAGCGACCGGGCCCTTCCATCTCGACCAACAACGTGTGACCGCCTGACACCAGCAGCACGACGAGGGGCCATTCGGGATCGGGCGAATCGAGCAGTGACGCGAAGAGGTGGCCTTCTAAATGATTGACCCCAATAAACGGTGCGTCCCAGGCCAAGGCCAAGCCCTTGGCACCGCTCAACCCGACCAACAAGGCGCCGATGAGGCCAGGTCCGCAGGTGACGGCCACGGCCTCGACCGGGCGGGGATGTTCGGCCAATCCGGCCTGCGCCAAGGCCTCGGCCACCACGAAGGTGAACTGCTCGACGTGGGCTCGGCCCGCCAACTCGGGCACCACGCCACCAAACTTGGCGTGCAGGTCGATCTGGCTTGAGACCACCGACGACACGATGTGTCGGCCCTTCGAGACGACTGAAGCTGCCGTCTCGTCGCACGAGGTCTCGATGCCGAGCACCAGCCCATCGGAGGCGGTCGTGGTCATGACGACTTCACCCGGTTTTCAATGAGGTCGAGGCGGGCCGCGTAGGTCGGCGTATTGATGTCGTAGGCCCACATGACGAAAGCGTCCTCGCCGGTCTTTTGGTAGTACTGCTTCCGCACCGCAATGGGAGCAAAGCCGAACTGTCGATAGAGCGACTGGGCCCGCTCGTTGCCGGCCGCCACCTCCAAGGAGATGTGGGCCGTGCCGTGCTCGATGGCGTAGCGCAGGCCGTCCAGCATCAACATGACTCCGATCCCTTGGCGTTGGTAGTCGGGCGCGACACCGATGGTGGTGACGTGGGCCTCGTCGTCCACGAACATGAGGCCCATGTACCCCGCCAACTCCTTGCCGCGACGCGCCGCTCGATAGCGGCGGCCCTGGCGCAGGGCCAGTTCGGACTGAAAGACCGTCAAACTCCAGGGCTCGGGAAAGACCTGCGCCTCGATCGCCATCACGGCCTTTAGGTCGCGACGCTTGAGATCACCCAGCTCCACCTCGTCTGCGGTCGTCACGACGGCACGTGCTCTCGCTGCACCCAGTTGATCTGAGCGTCGGCTTGGCGCAGATAGAAAGGCTGCACTGCGCCGGCGGGCTGGGCCACTCTCCCGGCCTCCAGCTCTTCAGTGGCCAAGGTGGCCAACATGGCCGGGGGCGGGGCGGCCAACGAAGGTCCGGCTATGCGGACATCCTCCAGCCCCAAGAGCGCGTCTCGGTAGCGCAGCGCACCATCGCCCACCACCAAGAGCGGTCCGTGGCCCGACGCCTGCTGGGCCACGTGCTTCGCCAACTCCTCGGGACTGGCCACCGCGGGAGCATCTAACTCAACCAGCCCAACTGACGCACTCTTTGTGCCCACGGAGTACGTGGCCACAAAGACCTCACCTCGACGGGCATCGATCACCGACACCACGGTGCCGATATGGCCGACGTCTTCGGCCGCTCGAGCCAGGACGGCGAGACCCGACAAGCCAATGACCGGCACACCTAAGCCCTGCGCCATGCCCTTGGCCGTGGCCACACCGACCCGAAGTCCGGTGAAGAGTCCGGGGCCGTGATCAACCGCTATGACATCGATGTCGCCCACGCTGAGATCGGCATGCGCCAGCAGTTGGGTGATGGCTGGCGCCAATGTCTCGGTGTGGCGGCGTCGCCCTGTGGCCCACAAGGAGGCCTGGACACCGTGCTCATCACCCACGGCGACGCCCACCAGCTCAGTGGCGGTCTCGATGGCAAGGATGTTCACGCCAACGCCACCTGGTCGAGAGCGAGAGACACGCGGCGCTCTCGATCGGCCCATTTCGGACCATCGCCGCGCAGCGTGATGGTGCGCACCTCGGGCCTCGCGTCGCGCTCCGCTTCGCTCAGTCCATTCGGCGTCAACTCGGGACGAAGAGCAACGGTGAGCGCGCTGTCGCCCAGGACGGGGGCGGCCATGTCACCCCATTCCACCAGAGCCACTGAGGCCTCTTCGACCAGTTCCGACAGCGAGAGATCAACCACTTCGGACAAGGTCTCGAGGCGATAGACGTCGGCGTGCAGGAACTGGCTGATGCCATGTGGGCCGTGACACGGATACTGGCGCACCAACGTGAACGTGGGACTGGTGACCGGGCCTTCGACGCCAAGACCGCGAGCAAAGCCTTGTGCAAAGGTGGTCTTGCCTGCGCCCAACCCACCAACCAAAAGCAAGATGTCCCCGGGCGCGCACACACCGGCCAGCGCTGCGGCCACGGCACGAGTGCTTTCAGGATCAGCCGTGCGACTCTGCAACGTCCAAGTCATTGGTCGATCGCCGCGAGAAGCCGCTTGGCTCTCACAAAGTCAGCCCGCATCTCGGCCAGCACCTGGCCCCCGCCGCGAAGGGCGGCCGCCGGATGGAAGGTGGGAACGAGGTGGGCCTCGCCGTAGGGATAGGTGCGACCTCGCACCGTCTTGATGCCCTCGGTGGTCTGCAACAAAAGCTTGGTGGAGAAGTTACCGAGGGTGATCACGACCACCGGCTGAATGAGTTCGATCTGGCGCTCGAGCCACGGCCGACAGGCCGCGATCTCATCCGGCTTCGGATCGCGATTACCGGGCGGTCGACACTTGACCACATTGGCGATGTAGCAACTCGACCGCTCAAGGCCGAGTTCTTCGCGCATCAATCGATCGAGCAGCTGGCCCGATCGCCCGACAAAGGGCTCGCCTCGTCGATCTTCTTCGCGCCCCGGACCCTCACCCACGAAGAGCAGATTGGCCTGTGGATCACCGACACCGAAGACCACCTGGGTCCGACCTTCGGCCAAGGCGCACTTGACACAGACCGAGGCCTGCTCTTGGAGCTCGAGAAGCAATGCGGGAGGCGAGTCAGCCACTGATGAATCGTACCGGCCCACTCTCCGACCTTCGACGGGGTCGATGTCTGAGAGCGAATTGGCCCTGGGTGCCCCGAGCTAGCTGACGAGCTCGGAGAGCTCGTGCACCAGGCGGTTCAGTTCATCGGGCCGCTCCAGCATGACCATGTGGCCCGATCCGGGCAAGAGCGTGAGTTCGGCCCCCGGGATGGCCGACTTCATGGCCCGCGCCATACGGGGCGGCGTCAACAGGTCTCGTGATGCCCACGACCACCCGCGTGGGCAGATCGATGGCTGAGATCTCGGCGTGCACATCGAAGGTGAGCAGCGAAGGAATCAGCTGCGTCATGGCCTCGGGCGACATGGCCGCCGTCAACGAGCGCGCCAGCGCTAAGTCGGTCGATCGCGGATGAAGCCCAAAGGTGGAGCGCACGATCCAGCTCCCAAGATCTTCGTGCGGCAAGAGCGTGCCGCGCTGGGTCGGGTACTTCATGCCTCGACCGGCGCCGCCGGCCAGAAGGAGGGCAATCGGTACGCCACGGGGACTCGGCACCAAGGGACCGGCGGCCGTCGCTACCAAGACAAGACCCGAGATGTGAGCGTTGAACTGCTTCGGTGCATTGACGGCCGCCGTCTGGCCCACCATGCCACCCATGGAGTGGCCGACGTAGACGGCGTTGTGCACGTCGAGGGCGTGCAGCACTTCAATGATGTCGAGCGCCATGCGATCGAAGGAGTAGCCGTCTTCCCCGGCCGTCGACTCGCCATGACCGCGTTGGCTGATGGCGATGACGCGGTGATTGCCGGCCAACTGCTTCAACTGGTGCACCCAGGTCCCGACCCCAAGTGTGACGCCGTGCACGCAGCACGATGGCTGGGCCCTCACCGCGTTCGACGGCGTGGATGTTGCCGCCGTCATCGACTGGGATGTGGTGATGGACAAGGTCGGACGGCAGGTTGAGACCGGCCAAGGCCATGGCCTCTTCGTCCACCCGCCAGCCTCGGGCCCGGCGCGAGCCCACCACGTAGGTGGCGGCGGCTAAGGCCCCAGCCATCGCGCCGAGGCCCGCTACCACCAGTGCGTCGCGCTTGAGCCTCATGGTTGCTCTCCTAGTCCGTGAGCTTGCTGGCGGGTGCCACGAGGACTTCAGTTTTCGCGCCCATGCCGGCCCGAATAACTCGCGGCACTCGAGGCCCGATACCGCAGAGCACTTCGTAACTGATCGTGCCCAACAGTGTGGCCCACTCTGAGGCGGTGATCTCTTCATCGCCCTGCCGGCCTAAAAGCACCACCTCGTCACCGACGGCCACGGAGTTGTCGTCACCACAGTCGACCACGATCTGGTCCATCGTGACCTGGCCGGCCAAGGGGCGGCGCTTTCCCCCGATGAGGACCTCGTAACCGGCGGCAAAGAGGGCTCGTGGCACACCGTCGGCGTAGCCAATCGGCACCGTGGCCACCGTGGCGTCGGCCGGCAGCGGCCGCAGTCGACCGTAGGAGAGACGCTCCCCAGCAGGCAGCTGACGAACGGCGGAGACCCGGGCCTCGAAGAGAGAGCACGGGTTGCAACGCTTCGCCGCCGGCCGTGATCAGGGCTTCAGCCGCTAACGCTGCTCGGGGCCTCGCCGTAGAGGGCGATGCCGCAACGGACCATGCCGTAGCGAGCCTCGGGGTAGATCATGGCACCGGCCGAGTTGGCAGCGTGGAGGACTAACGGTGCGGCGTGTCGCCCTTTGACCGCGGCCACGACATCGTTGAACCGCGCCAGTTGCTCGAGGGTGTAGTCGCGATCTTCGGTCGCCGCCCCGTCGGCCACGGCCAGATGGGTCCACAAGCCCTCAAGGGTGAGCCCGTGATCGTTGTCGATCATTTCGACCAAGGCCACGACGTCCTTCGGGTCGGCGCCCGACGCGGTGCATGCCGGTGTCAACTTTGATGTGGACCTGTACCGGTCGCCCAAAGTCTTTGCCCGCTTGGGAGAAGAGCTTCACCATCTCAGGCGAGTAGACCGTCGGCGTCAGGCCGGCGGCCACCGCGGTATCGACCGCGTCGGGAGCAGGCTCACTCAGCAACAGGATCGGCGCACTGACTTTTCCTTCGACCAGTTGCACGCCTTCTTCGACCAGGGCCACCGCCAGACCAACGGCGCCGCCGGCCACGGCAGCCCGAGCCAAAGGGATCGCACCATGGCCGTAGCCGTGCGCTTTCACCACGGCACAGAGCGACGTCGGCTTCACCATTTGATTGAGCACTCGGGCGTTGTGTCGAGCGGCATCCAAATCGATCTCAGCCCAGGCTGGGCGAGAGAGGCCTTCGGCCATCGTTGTTCGAACCGACGGCGGCGGCTCGGGGGTCGGTCCTCCCATACCGGTTCGAAGCAGTCCTTTTTTCTTTGCCATTAGGCCCCTTTGTGACGCATGGTGGTGAGCCAACTGGCTACGAGATCAGGTAAGTCTGGTGCCACCAGCCCCTCGGCTGGACCAAGTCCTGCGGCACGGCCGTGCACGTGGGCGGCGGCGGCGGCGGCCCACTGGATGTCGAGCCCACGAGCCACGAAGGCCCCGATGATGCCCGAGAGCACATCGCCGGTCCCGGCCGTGGCCAGACGGGGTGACCCGGCCGTGGCCAAAAGAATGGGGGTCGCATCATCTGGCGCGGCGATGGCCGTGAGCGGACCTTTCAACAACACGGTGGCCCCGGTTCGCTGCGCCAGTTCTCGGGCTGCCTCCAAGCGATCGGGGCCAGCGGGGTGGCCCGCCAGTCTTTCGTACTCGCCGTCATGGGGCGTGAGCACGATGGGTCGATCCTTGGCCGCAACTATCTCCGCCGCCTCGTCGGCCGACCCGAGCGCATAGAGCGCGTCGGCATCAGCCACTACGGGAAGGTCGGCCTTGGCCATCAGTTGTCGGACCTGGGCCACCGTTCATCTGAGCGGCCGAGCCCCGGACCAATGACCAGGGCACGACACCGCGCCAAGGCCTCGAGCACGGTGTCGGCCCAGTCCAACGACGTGGTCTCGAGTCGAACCGCCTCGAGCGGCCACGGACCAGGGTCCTGTCCGGCCCCGGGGACGGCCAAACGAACCATGCCAGCTCCAGCGTGCGAGGCACCACGGCTGCAGAGGTTGGCTGCCCCCTCCATGCCAGGCGACCCCGCCACCACCGCCACGGCCGCACCCCATTTGTGACTGGCCCGGGCTCGAGCGAGCAGGCGATGCGCCACGTCGTCGTCCGTGACTTCGGCCGCCACGTGGTCGGTGATCTCGATGCCGATCTCGGCCACCTCGATCGGGCCGGTCAGCTCGGCCCCATCACCTTGTAAGCAGTCCCGGCTTCACGGCGGCAAAGGTCACGGTGCGCGTGGCGCGCGACGGCGTGGGCGCTCGCTTCGCCGCTGTCACCCGCCACGCCCGACGGGATGTCAACGGCCAGGATCGGCGCTGATGTTGTGGGCGCTTGGTAGGTGCCGCGAAATCCGGTGCCGTAGGCGGCATCGATGCAGAGATCACAGGCGGGAAGGACGGCCGGTGCGTGGTCGGCCTCGATGATCTGGACCGCAGCACCCCGACGGCGCAAGACGTTCGCAGCCACCCTGCCGTCAGCCCCGTTGTTTCCTTTACCGGCCACCACAATGACCCGGGACCCGTAGCCTGAACCGAGCATGGAGAGGGCCACCATGGCCGTGGCGTAGCCGGCCCGCCGAATCAGTTCGCCTTCGGTCACGCGGTGCAAGGCCCGCTTATCGGCCTGGCGCATCTGTTCGACCGTGACGACGGGTCTCATGACGTGAGCCCCGGTTGAGAGGTTGCGCTCACTGGTGACTGGGGGCGGTGGAGGTGAGCCAGACCGAGGCTCCATTGGTCGCGTCACCTTCGGCCACCACCATGGCCATTGCCAACTGCTCGGTATGGGTCAACGACACATGCCACCGCACCACGCCATGGCGTTCGGCCATCTCGGCCGCCACGCCTTTCCGTCAAGGCAAGCGACGGCGCTCCACCGAGTCGCACCCACCCCGCCGGCCCGCACGACCTCGATGTCGGTAAGAGCAAAGGTGCCAATACCAGACCCAAGAGCCTTCATGACTGCCTCTTTGGCAGCAAACCGTGCGGCCAGCCGCTCCGTCGGATCCTCCATCTGGTTGGCGTCACTTCGTTCGTCGTCGGTGAAATGGCGCTGGCTGAACGTGGCGCGACGGGCCAGCACTCGACGGAAGCGAGGGACGTCCACGGCGTCAATACCGATGCCGATGACCGCCCCTTTGACCTCAAAGGCCAGCGGGTCGAGTCCGATCATTCGACCGTCACGGTTTTGGCCAGGTTGCGCGGACGGTCGACATCCAGCCCGTGGCACCGGGCCAAGCAGTAGGCCAGCTGTTGCAAGGGCACAACACCAACCACCGGCGAGAGCAACGGATCCGAAGGCGGAACCCACAAGATGTGGTCGGCCACCGCGGCCGCCTCTTCGTCTCCGTCGTCAGCCAACAGCACGATGGTCGCACCCCGACTTTTCACCTCGGCGATGTTCGAAAGCATCTTCTCCCAGAGGCGATTCCTGGTGGCCACTCCCGACCACGACGGTGCCGGGCTCGATAAGGGCAATCGGACCATGCTTGAGCTCGCCCGCGGGATAACCCTCGGCCCGCAGATACGACAGTTCTTTGAGCTTGAGCGCGCCTTCTAAGGCAATGGGGAAGCCGACGTTGCGGCCGAGGAAGAAGAAGTCGCGGGCGTCCGTCAGTTTCAAGGCCACATCGTTGACGGCCTCATAGCGATCGAGCGTCTGTTGCACCAAGAGCGGTAGCTCGTCTAACTGGTCGAGCCACGGCGTGATGTCGGCCGCGGCAAGCGTGCCGTGAATCTGCGCCAGCGTGAGGGCGAGAATCTCCAGGGCGATGATCTGCGCCACGTGACATTTGGTCGAGGCCACGCCCACCTCTAATCCCGCTCTCGTATACAAAACACCGTCGGCTTCGCGGGCCATGGTGGAGTCGACCACGTTGGTCACGACCAGGACCTTGGCCCCCCAGTGGCGGGCCTCGCGCATGGCCATCTGCGTGTCCATCGTTTCACCCGACTGGGAGACCCCGACCGCCAACGTGCGCTCGGTCAATACCGGGTCGCGATAGCGGAACTCGCTGGCGATGTCGACCTCGGTGGGCAGTTTGGTCCAGTGCTCGATGGCGTACTTCGCCACCATGGCGGCGTGATAGCTACTGCCACAGGCCACGATGAACACCTTGTCGATGTCGGCCAATTCATCGGTGGTCAGCCGCATCTCGTCCAAGACCAAGCTGCCGTCGGCCTTGCGACGATCGAGCAACGTGTTGGCCACCGCTCGGGGCTGCTCGTGCATCTCCTTTGACATGAAGTCGTCGAAGCCGTCCTTTTGCGCCGCTCTCCATGTCCCAGCCCGGGTCAGCCAGCGCCAATGGGTTCACCATCGGCTCCCGTCCAAGGTGGTGAGGACGAAGGTGCCGGGACCGAGCTCGGCCACCTGGTCGTCGCTCAAGGCGTAGAGGTTGCGGGTGCGACCCAAGAGGGCGGGAATGTCGGAGGCGAGATAGGTGGCCGCATCGGTCAGTCCGACGATGAGCGGGGTGACCCGGCAGGCGGCCACGATGGTCTCGGGCTCATCGGCCGACAGCACGGCGATGGCAAAGGCGCCGCGCACCTGACCCAGGGCCGGCGGGTGGCCTCGACCAAACAGCCCACTTGCCACGCCGTCTTCAATGAGGTGGGCCATCACTTCGGTGTCGGTATCGCTAGCGCATGATGTGGCCGTTGGCCTCGAGGCGGCTGCGGATCTCGGTGTGGTTCTCGATGATGCCGTTGTGCACCAGGGCGATCCGTTCGGTGCAGTCGAAGTGGGGATGGGCGTTCTCGGGGGTGGGTGGCCGTGGGTGGCCCAGCGGGTGTGGCCAATGCCGGTCCGGCGCCCCATGGGTGCGGTGACCGTGAGCGAGCCCAGCTCATCGACAGAGCGGGTCCCATCGGCGGCGCGGGCCCGCCAGAGGTTGCCGTCGACCACGAGTGCAACCCCGGCCGAGTCATAGCCCCGGTATTCGAGGCGCTGCAGCGCTTCAAGAATGAGAGGAAGCGCATCGTCCTCACCCGTGGCACCAAAGATGCCGCACATAGATGTCGAGGTTACTGCCTTGACCCCGCAAACCGGCCCGGCGCTTCGAGTACGGGCCGTGAACGTCCTGGCCAGGGACCATGACCAAGCGATGCAGATCGCCCCATGGGCCGTGGAGGCGGAATAGAGCACGGGCGGTCTTCGTTGTACAAAGCATGTAGGTAGAGATCTTTTCTGACGTGGTGTGCCCGTGGTGTGCCATCGGCAAACGCCGGTTTGAAGCCGCCCTGGAGCGGTTCGAACACGCCGACGAGGTGGACGTGGTCTGGCGCGCCTTCGAACTCGATCCGACCGCACCGGTGGTACGAGAAGGTGACCTGCTCCAGCACCTGGCCGACAAGTACGGCATGTCGTTGGACCAAGCCGAAGAGCGCCAACGAGAACCTGACCCAGATGGCCGCGGCCGAAGGCCTCGAGTTCATCTTCGACCAGGCCGTGCCGGGCAACACCTTCGATGCCCACCGGCTGTTGCACTACGCCCGTGAGGTCGGACTCCAAGACGAACTCAAAGAAGCACTTTTCCAAGCCTACTTTCGCGATGGCCGCTCCATCGGGCGCCCTGAGGTACTGGCCGAGGTGGCCACCGAGGTCGGACTGGACCGAGCGGTGACAGACGACATCTTGGGCAGCGACCGCTTCGGTCCCGAGGTTCGAGCCGATGAAGCCGAGGCCCATCGAGCTCGGCGTATCGGGTGTTCCGTTCTTCGTGGTCGACCAGGCCTTCGGAATCCCAGGCGCCCAAGACGCCGACACCATCGTGAGTGTCCTCAACCGGGCCTGGACCAAGTCGCACCCCTTGACCATGGTCGAGACCGACGGCACCGCCTCGTGTGACGGTGACAGCTGCGCCGTGGGTCTAACGACCCGGTGGAGCAGCGGCACTCAGACGCCGAGACTGGAGCGAGCCGCCCGTTCAAAGAGCTCTGTGGGGCAAGAGCCGCTTGCCGCAAGATGCCGACTCGTTCGTCCATCTTCCCGACCGACACCCGCCGCGGTGGTCGCGACGCCTCCAACACGTTTGGCAATAGCGACGGCCACGGCGTCAGCAGCAACACCGTTCTGCTCGTCGCGCTCCATCAGCCCACCGCTTTGGCCACCGCCGATTGGTAGGGATCATCGCCAGCGGAGGGCGCGACCTGGCGGCGACTGGCGGTGAAGTCGGTGGCCACGTTGCCCGGCTCCACCAGGGTCACATCGATGCCCGAAGGGAGCGACCTCGTAAGCCAGGGCCTCGCCGTAGCCCTCCATGGCGAACTTGCTGGCGCTGTAGAAGGCCTGGAACGGAATGCCTAGAACACCGCCGATCGAACTGACCAGCACGATGCGCCCGTGGCCCTGAGCTCGCATAGGGGCTAAGGCGCGCTTGCACCACTCGCACCGCGCCCCAGAAGTTCGTCTCCATCTGGGCCTTGGCCTCGTCGAGCGGCGTCTGTTCAACCGCCCCAGCCAGAGTCCCGAAGCCTGCACAGGCCACCACCGCGTCCAAACGGTGATGCGTCGCCAGGATCTCGTCCATGGCGTGAGTGACGGAGGTGTCGTCGTCCACGTCCATGACAATCGGCGCCATGGGCCCGTCGCCGTGCCGCGACGACTGGCCCCTACCACGTTCGAACCCTCGCGGTGGAGCCGGTCGGCAGTGGCAGCACCGATCCCGCCGAGGCCCCGTTACGAGTACAACCTGATCTCTCGCCATTGGCGTCCCCTCTCCCTAGCGAAACCAGCCCGACACTACCGAGTCCGCCGAAGGACAGCCTCTCGCCCAGCGGTGACGCGGCGACGCCGGGAGGGCACCGGACCACTCCCCTCAATGCGGGTGAACGGAAGAGATCGACTGGTCCCGGCTTCCGTCGGTCGGACTCAGCCGGGCTGGTCGGTAGGGGGTGACCTTAGGCCGGAGGTCCGCTGGCCAGTTTCACCGTCGTGGTGTGGCTGCTGCCGGACGAGTCGGTATAACCGACCGTGATGGTGTCACCGGGCTGCTCGGTGGTGAGCAAGGTGGTGACGTCCTCGGGCTGGGAGATGGTGTGACCGTTGATGGAGGTGATGGTGTCGCCCTCAACCAGGCCGGCCTTGGCCGCGGCCCCGCCCGAGACGACGCTGGCGATATTCGCGCCAGACGACGAACTCTGGCCGCTCCCGGCACCGTTCGACGAGCTGGCTCCGTTCCGTCGCTCGTCGCTTGGATCTCCACGCCCATGAAGGCGGTGGCGCCGATGTGGATGGTGGAGGACCCGTTGCCAGCCTCGATCTGCTTGGCGATGGCCAGCGCCTTTTGGATCGGAATGGCGTAGCCCTGGCTCCCCGACGTCTGAGTAACCGATGGTCTCTGAGGCTGCCGTGTCCATGCCGATGACCTGGCCTGAGGCGTTGACCAGTGAACCACCCGAGTCGCCAGGCTGGATGTCGGCGTTGGTCTCGATCAGGTCGGTCAGTTTCTCGGCGTTTCCGCCACCGTCATCACTGGCCGTGATCGACTGGTTCAGTGCGGTGATCGAGCCACCCGCACTCGAGGGCGTGCCGCCCGCGCCACCGGCGTTGCCGAGGGCCACCACCGCTTCGCCCACCGAAGCCGTGGCGGTCGAGGGAGTGACGGTCTGGAGGCCGACTGGCGTTCACCAGTTGCAAGACCGCAATGTCGGCGGTGCGGTCGTAGCCGACCACGGTCGCCTTGTAGGTCTTGCCGTTACCGATGTCGGTCACGCTCAGGCTGGTCTCACCGTCGATGACGTGGTTGTTGGTCAGGATCTCGCCGTTCGAGGTGAGAACCTGACCCGTGCCGGCCGCTTGCTCGCTCTCATAGCTCAAGTTGGTGTTGATGTCGACCAAACCGGGGTCAACTTTGGACGCAATTGATGAGATGTCAGACGGTGCACCGGCCCCGGTCGAGGTGCTGCCCGAACCGGACGATCCCGAACCCGACGATCCCGATCCAAAGGGAGAGTCCGAGGATCCAGATCCGGAACCAAAGGGGTTGCTGCCGCTTGAACCAAAGGGATTGCTGCCGCTTGAACCGAAGGGGTTGCTGCCGCTTGAACCAAAAGGATTGCTTGACGAGCCGGAAGAACCAGACGATCCGCTCGAGCCCGACGGTGACGAGGCCACGGCTGTGGCGTTGTGGTCGTTGGGCCACGCCACGTGACCGATACCCGCACCAGCGGCAACCGCGACCACGGCTGCGGCTGCGGCGAGAGCGATGACTGGGCCTTTGCCCTTTTTCTTTGGGGTGCCGGGCTGAGGTGCCGCGCCGTAGGGCGGGACCCATCCACCGGGGGGCGGGACGTCGCCTGGACCACGGTCCTGCGACATGGCTGAGAACGAGGTGCCTTGGGGTGGGGTGGCAGCGGCTCCTGGGATCAGGCGGTACTCACCCGTCGGTGTGGCGCCGGGGGCGCCGTAAGGCGGGTAGCCGGCCGGAGGCGTTGTGGCGTACTGACCCTGCTGCGGGGGTGTCCATGGCGCTTGGTAGGGCTGGGCCGGTGGAGGGGTGGGGGCGGCGTACGGGTTGTCGGCGCGAGGAGCGGCCGGATACGGCACGCCAGCCGGAGGGGTGGGGGCGGTGTACGGGTTGTCGACGGGAGGAGCGGCCGGGTACGGCACGCCAGCTTGAGGGGTGGGGGCGACAGGGGTGGCAGGGGTCTGGTCGGCTGCCGTCGGTGCAACCGGCGCTGCGGGGTCAGTCGGGGAACCGAAGTTCCACTCATTCGAAGGGGTGGTGTTCTCGTCCATGGTCATCTACCTTCCATCCCCACGTCTTTCGTGAGGCAACTGCACCAGGACAGTTAACGGGGCTTAGATAAACCTCCCCTTAACTCAACATATGGAAACCCTAAGAATCCAAGGAATCACCCGTAGGGGGGTAGGGAAAGTCGACGGCAGCAGGCCAAGCCTGCCAAGCGATCTCGTAACGGAGCCCGAGCAGGCCGCGGATTCGGACCAGGAAACGACTTAGACGATGTCGTCGGCCAAGGCCGTCTCGACCGCTTGGCAGATACGCCGCACCGCATCGTTGGCCTGGTCTTCAGACTCGGCTTCGACCATGACGCGCACCAGGGGCTCCGTGCCGCTCGGACGAAGCAAGACGCGTCCGGTGTCACCCAACTCCGCTTCGACCTCGGCCACGACCTCCCACACCTTGGTCTCTTGACTCAGTCGGCCCGGATTGCGAACCACGACATTGACCAAGACCTGCGGCACTCGAACCACCAGACCAGCCGTGAGATCGGCCAGAGGTTTTCCTTTTCTCACCACCAGGTCGGCCAGGGCCAGTCCGGTCAAGACGCCGTCGCCGGTCGTGGCGAGTTGGCGAAAGACGATATGGCCCGACTGCTCTCCGCCCAACGACAGTCCTTCGGCATCGAGGGCCGCCAACACGTGGCGGTCGCCCACCGGAGTTTCTCGCATGGCGATGCCGCGGGTGGTCATAGCCCGGCGAAAGCCGAGATTGGCCATGACCGTAATGACCACCGTGTCGCCGGCCAACTTGCCGCGCTCGGCCAGATCAACGGTGAAGAGGGCCAAGAGGGCATCACCGTCCACCACGGTGCCGGTGTTGTCCACGGCCACCAGTCGATCGGCGTCACCGTCGAAGGCCAAACCCAAATCGGCGCCGATATCGGCCACTGCCTTGGCCAACGCTTCGGGATGCGTCGATCCGTAGCCGTCGTTGATGTTGGTGCCGTCAGGCTCAAAGGCCAGGGTGGTCACCGTGGCGCCCAAAGCGGCAAACACATCGGGAGCAAAGGAACTGGCGGCACCGTGGGCACAGTCGAGGACAACCACCAAACCATCGAGGCGCCGATCATCCAAGGTCGTGGGCAGATGACCCCGATAGTCATGGGCCGCCTCTCCATCGACCGTGATCCGGCCCACGCCGTGACCGGTCGGTCGACGGGGCGGGCGGTCCGGGTCTTCGAGAATCGACTCAAGTTCGGCTTCAACCTCTTGTTCAAGCTCAACCGGGAGCTTGGTGCCTTGAGCACTGAACAGCTTGATGCCGTTGTCACCAAACGGATTATGCGAGGCCGAGATCATGGCCGAGGGCAGGCCGCGCTTCTCCGACAAGAGTGCGAGGCCGGGCGTCGGCAGGACGCCGACGTCGATGACGTCAGCACCTTCCGTTGCTAAGCCAGCCGAAAAGGCAGCTTGTAAGAGTGGGCCCGAGCGCCGGGTGTCGCGTCCGACCAAAAAGGCCGGAGCGGGAAGGATTCGAGCCGCCGCTCGCCCGAGGGCGAGTGCCAGTTCGGCTGTCAGATCGGCGTTGGCTGTCCCTCGTACACCGTCGGTCCCGAAGCCGCGCCCCGGACACCGATCTATCGCTTGGAGTACTGCGGTGCCTTGCGGGCCTTCTTCAGGCCGTACTTCTTGGACTCCTTCTCACGCGCATCACGGGTGAGGAGTCCTGCTCGCTTCAGCGGCGTGCGCATCTCTGCGTCCAAGCCGATGAGGGCACGAGCAATGCCGAGACGAACCGCACCGGCTTGACCCGAGATGCCGCCGCCGTCAACCGTGGCGTCGATGTTGTACGCCTCGGTCTGGCTCATAAGACGGAGAGGCTCAGTGACCACCATGCGGTGGGTAGCCGAGGGGAAGTAGTCCTCGAAGGGGCGTTGTTGATGGTGATGACACCGTCGCCGGGACGAAAGCGCACACGGGCCACGGCTTGCTTGCGGCGACCAGTGGTCTGGGAGATGGGCTGAGGCATGAAACTGACTCCTGAATCTTGACTAGGAAGCCCGGCGCGCCGCGGGAAGCTCCAGCGGTGTGGGATCTTGGGCGAGGTGGGGGTGCTCAGCACCGGGGTAGACCTTGAGCTTGGCCAACATCTGACGACCCAGGGTGTTCTTCGGCAACATGCCACGAACGGCGCGGCGGACAACCTCGTCCGACTGGTCGTCCATCATGTCGGCGTAACTGGTGGACTTGAGGCCGCCCGGGTACCCGGAGTGGCGATAGGC
Source organism: uncultured Acidimicrobiaceae bacterium (assembly GCA_963803215.1). Taxonomy (GTDB): domain Bacteria; phylum Actinomycetota; class Acidimicrobiia; order Acidimicrobiales; family RAAP-2; genus CAWDLP01. The sequence continues at coordinate 84,590 of CAWDLP010000013.1, read as the reverse complement.
GAACTTGTCGTCGGCCTTGTTGGCCGTCATGACAATCTTCTCGGCGTTGATGACGACAACGTGGTCGCCGGTGTCAACGTGCGGGGCGAAGTACGGGCGGTGCTTGCCGCGCAAAATGCGAGCAACTTCACTGGCCAGTCGGCCGAGGACGAGGCCATCGGCGTCGACCACGAACCAGGCTCGCTCGATGTCGTTGGCTTTAGGAGAGTAGGTGCGCAAGAGAGCGTTCTTTCGATGCAGGGTGCGAAAAGCCATCACCAAACGGTGGGCTTGCGGCCTTCGAGGTCCCGAGGGCCGACGGACCAGGATAGGACGCGGAGCGCCTTTCGGCAAGCCGCCACCCCGAGAAGTCGAGGTCGGGATGGATTTCGGACGATATTTTGGGGCAGTGGGGCATCAGTCGTAGGAGACTTTGACCAGACAGAGTCCGTGGGCCGGAGCCGGGTCAGCGGCACCATAACGGGTATGGGCCGCCAACTGGCCGACCAACGAGGCCGTGTTGGCTTCGCCCTTTCCGACCTCGACCAGGGCCCCGACCAGGGCCCTGACCATCTGATGGCAGAACGACTGGGCCGAGATCTCGAAACGCAACAGTCGGCCGGGCTCGGTCTCGGCAAAGCCGGCACCGCTCACTCCGGCGTCGGCCGCCTCGGGGTCGTCCACCTCACGCCAGGCCGCCCGAGTCACCCGGCGCATGATGGGATCGTCTTTGGTCTGGTCCGGGGCCTTTTTGCAAAACGATCGGAAGTCATGCGTCCCAATAAGGGCGTCGCTGGCGGAGCGCATGGCTCGCAGATCCAAGGGGTGGGCCACATGCCAGGCCAATGGAGCCAGCAACGGGTCGGCGGCTGGCGCGTTCCAGACCAGATAGCGATAGAAGCGCTCGGTGGCGGACCGGCGGGCGTCAAAACCTTCGGGGGCAAGCTCGGCCGAGCGCGACCACAATGTCGGGGCCCAGTTGGCGGTTGAGGTTGCGCTGCAGATGGGCCGGCTCCATGGGCTGTTGGCCCTCTTTGGTCCGCACCATGGGCATGGGCCAGGGCAGGTCGACGTGGACGACTTGGCCTCGAGCGTGCACCCCCGCATCGGTGCGACCGGCACAGACGATCATGAGGTCGGTGGTGCGGGTGACGCGCTCCAAGGCGGCGCCGAGCGCGCCAGCCACCGTGGTTATGCCGGGATTGGCCGCGAAGCCGCGAAAACTGGCGCCGTTATAACCAATCAGCATGCGCCATCGCCTGGTCTCGGTCGATGCGGTGGCCGGCTGGATGACGATCTCCTCGTTCGTCCGGCAGTTTGTCGTCCGACAACCTGGCGTCCAGCAGTTTGTCGTCCGGCGCGTCGAACTCAGTCGCCGAGTGCTCGGCGCCCAAGTCCATCGCGCACGAATGACTCTGGGCTAGACGAGTTCGATCCGAGCCATCGGGGCGTTGTCCCCCGGGCGCGGGCCGAGCTTCAGGATCCGGGTGTAACCACCCGGGCGGTCCACGTAACGAGGACCGATCTCTTCGAAGAGCTTGTGAGCCATGTCCTTGTCACGGATGAAGGCGACGACCTGGCGGTGCTGGTGCAGCCCACCTTTGCGAGCGGCCGTAATGCACTTTTCAGCCACGGGGCGAAGCGCTTTGGCCTTGGCTTCGGTGGTGACGAGCGACTCAGCGGCAATCAGTGACGCCACCAGGTTGCCCAACATGGCTTTTTGGTGCGCCGCATCGCCGCCGAGGCGACGTCCTCGCTTCGGGTGTTCCTTGCATCGGAACTCAGTCCTTGATCCGCAGCGACAGGCCGCGCTCGTCCAGGCGTTGCGCGACCTCGTCGGCCGACTTCTGTCCGAAGTTGGTGATGGCCAAGAGGTCGTCCATGGTCTTTTCGACCAGCTCGCCAATGGTGTTGATCTGGGCTCGCTTGAGGCAGTTGCGGGGGCGCTCGGAGAGGTCGAGCTCTTCGATGCGCAGATCGAGGTCGGGCGAACCACCAGTGGCCGCACCAACTTCACCGAGCTCCAAGCCCTGAGGTGCATCTTCCAAGTCAGCCACCAGACCGACCAAGGTGCGCAGTGTGTCACCGGCAGATGCGAGAGCCTCACGGGGCGTGAGCGAGCCGTCGGTCTCGATGTCCAAGACCAAACGGTCGAAGTCAGTTGACTGCTCGACCCGGACGGGCTCGACCGAGAAGGCCACACGGCGCACAGGCGAGAAGATGGAGTCGACCGGGATGACACCAATGGCCGTCGTCCGCTTGTTCTTGTCAGCCGACACGTAGCCACGGCCACGCTCGATGGTGATGTCAAGGGCAAGGCGGCCCTTGGCGTTCAAGGTGGCGATGCGCAACTCGGGGTTGAGCACTTCCACATCGGAGCTGACCTGAATGTCAGCCGCCGTGGCTTCGCCCGGTCCACGCTTGTCGATGCGGACGGTGACGGACTCGTCGGCGTGGGAACGCACCAATAGGTCCTTCAGGTTCAAGATGATGTCGGTGACATCCTCTTTCACGCCCGGAAGCGTCGTGAACTCGTGCAAGGCCTCATCGAAGCGCACCTGGGTGACAGCGGCACCTGGGATAGCTGACAGCAGGGCTCGGCGCAGCGAGTTGCCAATGGTGTGGCCGAAGCCGGGGTCGAGCGGTCCGACGGCGAAACGCTGACGGTTGTCCTGCTCTTCGTCGATGGCCTCGACGGTAGGTCGTTGAATGATGAGCATCGGTGGTGGCTCCTGTTGTCTTCGATATGTAGGTAGATCGTCTGGCTGGGACACCGCAGCACCTGCGGGTCCATTGGGTTACTTGGAGTAAAGCTCCACGATGAGCTGCTCTTGCACAGGCTCGTCGATGTGCTCGCGCAGCGGTGGGTTGAGCACAGTGACGCTGAAACCGCCGTCACCCGTCTCGAGCCACGGCGGCGTCTGGCGGTCAAGGGTGTCCATGTTGCGACGGACCGGGAACATCTCGTGGCTGGCCGCCTTGAGCGAGATGACCTCGCCCTTCCTGACGCGGTAGCTCGGGATGTCGACGCGCTTGCCGTTGACGCGAATGTGACCGTGGCGCACGAACTGGCGGGCCTGGCGACGACTGGCACCCCAACCGGCCCGGAAGACCACGTTGTCCAAGCGCAGCTCGAGGTTGCGCAGCAGGTTCTCACCCGTGATGCCCTCTTGGCCGTTGGCTTCCTCGTAGAGGTTGCGGAACTGACGCTCCAAGAGACCGTAGATACGGCGGGCCTTCTGCTTTTCACGCAGCTGGGCCAGGTACTCAGAACCCTGACGCATACGGTCACGGCCGTGCTCACCCGGGGGGTAGGCGCGGCTGTGGCGGTCGGTCACGGCCTCAGAGACGGGGCACTTGAGCGAGAAGCAGCGCTCGCCCTTCAAGAACAGTTTGGTCCGCTCACGCCGGCAGAGGCGGCAGACGGGTCCGGTGTATCGAGCCATGAGTTTCCTTAAACCCGGCGACGCTTTTTAGGGCGGCAGCCGTTGTGGGGGATGGGGGTGACGTCTTTGATGCCGACGACTTCGATGCCAGCGGCCGCCAACGAACGAATGGCCGTCTCACGACCTGATCCTGGGCCACGCACCAAGACGTCGACCTTGCGCACGCCGTGCTCCATGGCCTTGCGGGCACAGGCTTCGGCGGCCAGCTGGGCCGCGAACGGCGTGGACTTGCGAGAGCCCTTGAAGCCAACGTTGCCGGCACTGGCCCAGGCCAACACGTTGCCCTCGGGGTCGGCGATGGAGACGATGGTGTTGTTGAACGAGCTCTTGATGTGCGCCACGCCGTAGGAGATGTTTTTCCGTTCCCGGCGGCGGGGACGGCGCGCTTGCTTGGAGGTGGGCTTGGCCATCTACTTTTTAACCTTCTTCTTTCCAGCGACAGTCTTCTTCGGGCCCTTACGGGTGCGGGCGTTGGTGTGGGTGCGCTGGCCGTGGACGGGAAGGCCCTTGCGGTGCCGCACGCCCTGGTAGCAGTTGATCTCCATCTTGCGCTTGATGTCTTGGGAGACGTCACGGCGAAGGTCACCCTCGACGCGGAAGTTGGCGTCGATGTAGTTACGCAGACGGGTGACCTCTTCGTCGGTCAGGTCGCGCACACGGGTGGAGAGGTCAACGTCGGTCGCCTCGCAGATCTGGGCGGAAGCGGTGTCACCGATTCCATAGATGTAGGTGAGTGACACGATGAGACGCTTCTCTCTCGGAATGTCAACTCCGGCAATACGGGCCATGTATGAATCCTCTCCTTAGCCCTGGCGCTGCTTGTGACGCGGGTTGTCACAGATCACCACGACGCGACCATGGCGTCGGATGACCTTGCATTTTTCACAGATCGGCTTCACGCTCGGGCGAACCTTCACGATCGATTCCTCATTCCTTCGTTGCTAAAAATCTCAAATCCCGATGCAGCTGGGACTACTTGTACCGGTAGGTGATGCGTCCCCGGTTGAGGTCGTAGGGGGTGATCTCCACTTGGACCTTGTCGCCGGGAAGGATGCGGATCCGGTGCATCCTCATCTTCCCTGAGCTGTGAGCTAACACCTTGTGCCCGTTTTCCAGTTCCACCCGGAACATGGCGTTTGGCAGTGGCTCGACCACCGTGCCTTCGAGCACGATGGCATCTTCCTTGGGCTTGGGCAGGTGACTCTCCTCAACTCATTCGTGTTGTACTGCAGTACTTCTACAAAGCTCTTCGTCCCCACAAACGGCGCGGACCACAAGGGCTTTACTTAGGACTGGACCCGTAGGTGCCGTGGTCCGATTGGGACCTGGCACAGGGCCGAACAGAGATTCTACCCCAATTGGCCTGAATTACCAGTCCGACCCGGCCGGGCGTGCTAAATGGGACCCCCTGACCCCACTCAGGGCACGGTGAAGACCTCTGGGCCGTCGTCGGTGACGGCAATGGTGTGCTCAAAGTGGGCGGAAAGGCGCCCATCGGCCGTGACCACACCCCAGCCGTCGTCCAAGACCTTGGTCTCGGCCGTGCCGGCGTTGACCATGGGTTCGATGGCAAAGACATTGCCGACCTTCAATTTGGGCCCTGAATTGCCGGGCCAGTAGTTCGGCACCTGGGGTTCTTCGTGCATGGCGGTCCCGATGGCATGGCCGACGTACTCACGCACCACGGTGAATCCGGCCGCTTCGGCCACGTTTTGGACGGCCCGGCCCACTTCGTGCAGGCCGTTGCCCTTTTTGAGCGCATCGATGCCGGCCCACAGGCTGCGCTCGGTGACGTCCATCAGTCTCTGGGCCTCTTTGGTGACCTGGCCAATCCCCATGGTGAAGGCGGCGTCGCCGTGGTAGCCCTCGATGATGGCGCCACAGTCGATGGAGAGGATGTCGCCTTCTTCCAAGCGATAGTTACCCGGGATGCCGTGGACGATCATGTCGTTGGGCGAGGTGCAGATCACAGCCGGGAAGCCGTGATAGTTGAGGAAGTTCGACCCAGCACCGCGTCGATCGAGCACCTCTCGGGCCACGGCATCGATGTCGAGCGTGGTGACGCCGGGTCGGGCTGCTTCTCTCGTCTTCTCGTGCATCTCAGCCACGACTTTGCCGGCCCGCCGCATCTTCTCGAGCTCTTGGGCGTTGCGTCTCATGGAGCCGTTCCGTTTGCCCGGCCCCGGCGAGCGTCTTCAATGGCCTTGACCACGCGTTTGGTCACCTGATCCGGCCCGCCGGTGCCCGGGATAGAGGCGAGTAGGCCGCGGTCTTTGTAGTGCTGGATGAGGGGCGCGGTCTGGCGCTCGTAGAGCTCGAGGCGGCGCGAGATGGCCTCTTCGGTGTCGTCTTTTCGTTGCACTACCTCGCCACCACACACATCACAGGTCCAGTTTACGAGCGGGCGCTGTCGTGACCGAGTAGTTAGTGCCACAGTCGACACAGACCCGGCGGGCGGCCAAACGGCGTAAAACCTGGGACAACGGCACCTCTAAGTCGATGACCAGGTCGAGGTGATCGGGGGCCACGATCTCGTCCAGGGTTTTGGCCTGGGCCGTCGTGCGCGGGCAGCCGTCCAAAATGAAGCCGCGAGCTCGAGTGTCGCTTTCGCTTAAGCGCTCGTTCACCATCTCCATGATGAGATCGTCCGGCACCAGTTCGCCCCGATCCATGATGGCGCGGGCCTTGTTGCCGAGAGGCGTGCCGCCTTTGCCCGCGGCGCGCAGCATGTCCCCCGTCGAGACATGCGGCACCACGTAGTGATGCGAGAGGCGAACGCACTGCGTTCCCTTGCCGGCCCCCTGTTTGCCGAGGACCACGAGTCTGACCCCGGGTACCACCAGGACCTACTTGAGGAAACCCTCGTAGTTGCGCATCATCAACTGGCTGTCGATCTGTCGCATGGTTTCCAACGCCACACCCACTGAGATAAGGAGCGTGGTGCCGTAGAACGGGAACTTGTTGATATGCCACCAGGCCATGATGAGCGAGGGCACAACGGCCACCGAGCCCAAGAAGATGGCACCAACCACGGTGAGGCGGTTCAAGATATGAGCCAGGTAGCGCTCGGTTGGGGGTCCGGGACGAATACCGGGGATGAACCCACCTTGCTTTCTGATCATGTCGGCGTTTTGGTGCGGATCAAAGGCCACATAGACGTAGAAGAACGTGAACAGCACGATCAGGACAAAGTAGATCGCGATGTAGATATAGCTCGTCGGAGTGATCGAATTTCGGACAAAGTTCTGGAACCAGTTCCACGGAATGATGTTCGATAACAAGACGGGGATATAGAGCACCGAACTGGCGAAGATGATCGGGATAACACCGGACTGGTTGACCTTCAACGGTATGTAGGTACTCGAACCGCCATACATTCGTCGACCCACCACACGTTTGGCGTAGGTCACAGGAATACGGCGTTGCCCCTGGTCGAAGAAGACAATGACGACGAGCAAGATGAGCGAGATGATCAAGATGATGAAGAACTTGGTCTTGCCCCCCTCCTCGTAGATGGCCTTGCCCCCGGTTGGGATGGCGGCCACCACGTTGGCGAAGATCAGGATGGACATGCCCTGACCGATGCCGCGCTGGGTGATGAGCTCGGCCAGCCACATGACGAAGGCCGTCCCAGCCGTGAGCACCAAGACCATAAAGAAGGCCAAGGGCCAGCTGAACTTCGGGATCAGGTCCAGGTTCGTGCCCAACAGGGCCGAGTCGTGGCCGTGGAAGGCGTAGATAAGGCCCGAAGACTGCATGAGGGCCAAGGCCACGGTGAGATAACGCGTGGTCTGCGTCGTCTTCTTCTGGCCCAACCGCACCCTGGTCGCGCCACTCCTCCAGCTTCGGGATGACGGTCGACAGCAGTTGGATGATGATCGAACTGGTGATGTAGGGCATGACGCCCAGACCGAAGACGGCCAGGCGCACCAAGGCACCACCCGAGAAAAGGTTCAAGAAGCCCAGCACACCCGACGAGCTGGCTTGACTCTGCAGCTCTTGGAGCTTGGACCAGCTGACCCCGGGCACGGGAATGTTGGCCCCGATTTGGTACAGGGCAATGACGAACAGGGTAAAGAGGACCTTGTTACGAAGGTCAGGAACCCTGAAGATATTGGCGAGCCGAGAAAGCATGGCGTCCTTCGCTTAGGGCCGCGCGCCGGGTCCGGTCACTACCGGTTCATGTGGGCGTTGCCCGAGGCCGGAGGTCGTCCGTTTCCAAAGGGCAGTGGCACCCGGTCGACACTACCGCCCGCAGCCGTGATGGCGGCCTCGGCCGAGGCCGAAAAGGCGTGCACCGAAACTCGCAGCGGTCGGGTCACTTCACCGCGGCCCAGCACCTTGACCAGGGCCTTGGGGCGAACCAAGCCGTTGGCCACCAGGGTGTCGATCGAAATCTCTTCGGTCTCCAAGGCCACCAGGGCGTCCACGTTCACCGGCGTGTACTCGACGCGGAACGGGTTTTTAAAGCCCCGCAGCTTCGGGATGCGCTGCATCAACGGCAGCTGGCCACCTTCGAAGCCCGCCGGCACGTAGCCGCGAGCCTTTTGTCCCTTGGTCCCTCGGCCGGCCGTCTTGCCGCCCTTGCCACCAATGCCGCGACCAACGCGGCGGCGGGGCTTGGTCGAGCCTTCCGGGGGTACGAGATCGTGCAATTTCATGAGGTCACCTCTTCGACCGTAATCAGGTGCGGGACCCGGGCGATCATGCCGCGGATCTCGGGACGGTCCGGCAGGTCGTTGACCTGGCCGACGCCACGAAGCCCTAAGGCGCGCAGCGTGCCGCGATGTTTGGGCTTGGTGCCGATTCCCGAGCGGACTTGCGTCACGCGCAGGTGCGGGCCTTCCACTGGTTTGTTGCCGTTATACGAAGCCATGGCGCTACTTGACCTCACCGGCGTAGAGCGATGTCTCACGCTTGCGCTCGTTGTAGGCCCGGAGCACGCCCGGCAAGCAGACCTCGTCGGGGCGCTTGCCCCGAAGGGTCGCAACCTCGTCGGGACGGCGCAGTGATTTCAGACCAGCAATGGTGGCGTGGGCCACGTTGATGCCGTTGGTCGAACCGAGCGACTTGGACAGAATGTCGCGGATGCCGGCCATCTCCAAGATGGCACGGGCCGCGCCGCCGGCGATGACGCCAGTTCCGGGCGCGGCGGGCTTCAGCATGACGCGTCCAGCGCCACTCTCACCCAGCACCGGGTGCGTAATGGTCGAACCAGCCAGAGCCACTTCGAAGACGTTCTTGCGAGCCTCTTCGATGCCCTTTTGCACGGCCAGCCCGGCCTCTTTGGCCTTGCCGTAACCGAGACCAACGTGACCGTTGCCGTCGCCGACCACCATGAGAGCGGCAAAGGAGAAGCGTCGTCCACCCTTGACCACCTTGGCCACGCGGTTGACGCTGATCGTCCGCTCTTCGTACTGCGTGTCGTTGATAGCCATCAGAACTCCAGTCCTTCGGTGCGTGCCGTCTCCGCCAGTACTGCGACACGACCGTGATAAGCGAATCCCCCGCGGTCAAAGACCACCTTGGTCACACCGGCAGCCTTGGCCCTGGTGGCGAGCAGACGACCAACGGCTTCAGCGCCGCTCACGTTGCCACCGCCTGAGGTGCCGAGGCTGGCTCGAAGCTCAGGCTCAACGGTGCTGGCCGAAGCCAGCGTGTTGCCGGCCAGGTCGTCGATGATCTGGGCCGAGATGTGACGGTTCGAACGGCGAACGGCCAGGCGCGGACGCTCGGCCGTGCCGGCCACCTTGCCCCGCACGCGACTGTGGCGTCGGATGCGAAGTCGAGTGCGATCGTGTGTTTTGGCCATGATTACTTGGCCGCCTTTCCAGCCTTGCGGAGAACCCGCTCGCCCAGATAACGCACACCCTTGCCCTTATAGGGCTCAGGCTTGCGGAGCTTGCGGATGTCGGCGGCCACTTGGCCCACCTTCTCCTTGTCGATGCCCTTCACGATGATGCGGGTCGGGATCGGAACCTCAAAAGTAATGCCCTCGGGGGCGTCGACGAACACGGGGTGCGAGAACCCGAGAGCGAGCTCCAAGTTGCTTGGGCCCTTGGGGTTGGCACGGTAACCAACGCCCACGATCTCAAGCTCCTTCGAGAAGCCCTCAGTCACACCAAGCACCATGTTGTTGACCAGCGAGCGCGACAGACCATGCAGGGCACGGTGACGACGTTCGTCGTCGGGTCGTGCCACCACCAAGGTGTCACCCTCTTGGACGATGGTGATGCCGGTAGGCAGCGTGCGCTCAAGCGTGCCGCCCGGGCCCTTCACTGTGACCGAAGCACCGTCCAAGGTGACCGTGACGTTGGACGGAACCGGGATGGGGTTTTTTCCAATTCGTGACATCAGCAAGCACCTCCTCGGGTGACTTGGGAACTACCAGACATAACAGAGCACTTCGCCACCGAGGTGACGCTTTCGAGCTTCACGGTCCGTCATCAGACCGTGACTGGTCGAGACAATGGCCACGCCAATCCCACCCAGCACTCGCGGGATGCGGTCGGCTCGGGCGTAGATGCGAAGACCGGGCTTCGAAATGCGCTTGATGCCACCAATGGTGCGCGGTACGGTCGGCCGCGTACTTGAGGGTGATCTCAAGCGTTGTACCGGGCTTGGCCGGGTCTTTGTCCACGGTGAAACTCGGTGATGAAGCCCTCGCGCTCCAAAATGGCAGCCAGGGCCTCTTTCACCTTAGATCCGGGCATCTTGACCGTCTCGAACTGGGCCGAGTTGGCGTTGCGAATACGCGTCAGCATGTCCGCGATGGGGTCAGTCATGGTCATGGCGCGCCCCTACCAGCTGGCCTTGGTCACGCCCGGGATCTCACCGGCATGCACCATGACGCGCAGACAGATACGACAGAGCCCGAACTTGCGATACACAGCCTTCGGACGACCGCATCGTTGGCACCGGGTGTAACCCCGGACCTTGAACTTCGGTGTGCCTTGCTGCTTTTGAATCAGTGCCTTCTTCGCCATGATGCTTATCGGGTCTCCTGTCGGAACGGGAAGCCGAACGCACGGAGCAGTGCGCGGCCTTCCTCGTTAGTGCGTGCTGTGGTGACGATCGTGATGTCCATGCCTCGGGTGCTGTCGACCTTGTCGTAGTCGACCTCTGGGAAGATCAGCTGCTCGGTGACACCGAAGGTGTAGTTGCCGTGGCCGTCGAACGAACGGGGCGAGAGGCCGCGGAAGTCTCGGATACGGGGAATGGCCAAGCTGATCAGGCGGTCGAAGAACTCCCAGGCTCGGTCACCGCGCAGCGTCACCTTGGCCCCAATGGCCTGTCCCTCACGAAGCTTGAAGCCGGCGATTGACTGTTTGGCCCGAGTCACGATGGGTTTTTGGCCCGTGATGGTCTCGAGATCGCGTTGGGCTCCCTCAATCAGGGAGGCCTGCTGGGTCGCCCGGCCCACGCCCATGTTGATGACGATCTTTTCGAGCCTCGGCACCTCCATGATGTTGGAGAGTTCGAGCTCGTCTTTGAGCGCCGGGCGAACCTCGGTGAGGTAGCGCTCCTTCAAGCGGGGGCGAGCCGCGGTGGATGTGCTCATTGTCCAGCTCCGCACTTCTTGCAGACTCGGATCTTGCGGCCGTTCTCGTCGATGTCGACACCCACTCGGGTGGGCTCGCCACACGACTTGCAGACCAAACTCACGGCCGAGACGGGCATGGGCATGAACTTGTCAATGACGCCACCTTGCATGGTGGCCCGCGTCGCCTTGGCGTGCTTCTTGGCCACGTTGACGCCCTTTACGATGACGCGTCCAGTGGCCGGGAAGGCCGTAACAACTTCGTCTTTGTGGCCCTTGTACTTACCAGAGCGAACGATGACTTGGTCACCTTTGACAATTCGCATCACAACACCTCCGGGGCGAGCGAGACAATGCGCATGAACCTCTTGTCACGCAGCTCACGGCCAACGGGGCCGAAGATACGTGTGCCACGGGGCTGCAACTGGTCGTTGATCAGCACGGCGGCGTTTTCGTCGAAGCGGATATAGCTACCGTCAGGACGGCGCTTCTCTTTTTTGGTGCGAACAACGACGCAGCGGACCACGTCACCTTTTTTCACCGCAGCACCGGGAATGGCGTCTTTGACCGTGGCCACGAAGACGTCACCAATGCTGGCGTAGCGGCGCTTGGAGCCACCGAGGACTCTGATGCAGAGCACCTCTTTGGCGCCCGAGTTATCGGCCACACGCAGTCGCGACTCTTGCTGAATCATCGGGCCCGCTCCAAGATCTCCGTCAGGCGCCAGTGCTTGAGCTTGGAGAGCGGACGAGTCTCGACCACGCGGACGCGGTCGCCGACCTTGGCCGAGTTCTCAGCGTCGTGCACGTAGAGACGCTTGGTGCGCTGCACCGTCTTTCGGTACTTCGGGTGGCGGACGCGCTCAACCACGGCGACCACGATGGTGGCTTCCATGGCGTTGGACACCACAATGCCCTCGCGAACCTTGCGTCGGTTCGAGCGCTCGGTTTCGGTCTCAACCGTTTCGTCGGCCATCAGGCCTCCTCCTCAACGTCTTCGTCCTCGTCGACGTCGTCAATCGCGTCGTCGTCGAGTTCGTCATCGACCTCATCCACGTCGTCGTGATCGTGGTCATGGTCGTGATCGTGCTCGGCCGCAGCCACCCGGGCTGCGTCCTTTTCGGCTTGGGCCGCGTCGGCCGCTTCGAGCTTGGCCAGTGCGGCCTCGTGGTCGGCGGCCGAGGGAGCCACGTAGGTGCCCTCGGCTTCAGAGATCTCGCGGTCGCGCAACACCGTCAGGATGCGAGCAACATCGCGCTTGACCAGGCCCAAGCGAGCCGGGTTGTCCAACTGGCCCGTGGCCAACTGGAAACGCAGGTTGAAGAGCTCGCGGCGCGAGTCGTCCAGCCGTGTGGTCAGTTCTTCTTCGTCCAAGAAAACCAGGTCGGTTGCGGTTGCCATCAGACCTGCACCTCCGCTGTGCCATGTGAACCGGGACGCACGACAAAGCGCGCCTTGATCGGGAGTTTCTGGATGGCCCGCTCCATGGCGGCCCGAGCCAGATCCTCTTCAACGCCAGCCAGTTCGAACATGATCCGGCCGGGGTGCACCACAGCCACCCAGAGCTCGGGGTTGCCTTTGCCCGAACCCATGCGGGTTTCGGCCGGCTTTTGGGTGATGGGTTTGTCAGGGAAGACCCGGATCCACACCTTCCCACCACGCTTCACGTGACGGGTCATGGCGATTCGAGCGGCTTCGATTTGGCGAGCCGTAATCCATCCGGGCTCCATGGCCTGGATGCCGAAGTCACCAAAAGAGACAGTGGTTCCACCCTTGGCCTGGCCGCGGAGGCGACCGCGTTGGGTCTTGCGGTGCTTGACCTTGCGGGGCATCAACATGTCAGTCCGACTCCTTTCGGAAGTGCGGAGTCTCGTGGTGCTCGTGGCGCGTCCGACGCTCGATCTCTTCGTCTTCAGCCAACTGGCGCTCCAAGGCGTCGGGCTCAGTGGGCTGGGCCACCAGATCGGCTGGGGCCACATCGACCACGTCGTCGTCGGCTTCCACGGCCGGTCCCGCTCCGTTGGTCACGGGCTCGGTGGCAACAGCGGTCTCTGCGACCGGGTCCAACAGGTCATCGAACTCTTCGGAACCGGGCTCACCCGGGGCGCCGAGGTCGGCCTTCCTTCGTCCACCACCAGCGGTGATGAGACGGCGGGGGCCACTCTGGCCTGAGGTCTCGCCCACGGCCATGGCCGCTTCGCGAGTGATCTTGTCTTCGATGGAGACCTTGTAGGGGAGGATGTCGCCCTTGTAGATCCAGACCTTGACGCCAACGCGTCCGGCCGTGGTCTTGGCCTCACGGAAGCCGTAGTCAATGTCAGCGCGCAGGGTGTGCAACGGCACACGGCCCTCGCGGTAGGACTCTTTGCGGGACATTTCAGAACCACCAAGACGACCTGAGCACTGGACCCGCACGCCTTGGGCGCCGGCCTTCTGCACGGTCTGGATGGCTCGCTTCATGGCTCGACGGAAGGCCACGCGACGAACGAGCTGGTCGCAGATACCTTGCGCGATGAGGGCGGCGTCGAGCTCTGGTTGCTTGATCTCTTGGATGTTGAGCTGAATGCGATTGGGTAGGCCCGTGATCTCTTCCAGCTTCTTCTTCAGGCGATCGGCTTCGGAACCTCGGCGACCAATGACGATGCCGGGACGAGCGGTGTGGATGTCGACCCGCACCCGGTCACGCGTCCGCTCGACCTCGATCCGACTTACTGCCGCAGCTTCGAGCTGCGTCATCAGGTAGTCGCGGATCTTCCAGTCCTCGATGACGAACTCTTTGTAGTGACGCTCTTCGAACCAGCGTGACTTCCAGTCCGTCGTAATACCGAGGCGGAATCCGTAGGGGTTTACCTTCTGGCCCATCTACTTGCCCTTCTCCTCGTCCGAAGACGAATCTGAGTCCGTGTTGTCATCGGCGTCCACCGTGGTGTTGTCATCGGCGTCTGCCGTGGTGTCGTCATCGGCGTCTGCCGCGGTGTCGTCATCGGCGCTGGCCTCTGACGCTGCCACCTCGTCGCGGTCTGTCGTCTCTGTCTCGTTGGCTGTGTCGTCGACAACCTCGTCGGTGTCGTTCGATGCAGCCTCTGCTGCCTTGGCTTCAACGCTTCTGCCTCGGCTGCGGCAGCCTGGTCGGCTGCTTCGGCCTCGGCCGCCTCGCTGGCGGCGGTCCGACGACGGCTCAAGCGACCCGACAGGTCAGCCCGGCGACGGGACTCAGAGACACGACGTGAGCGCTGGGCACCGACGGCGGCACGCTGGCTACGACGACGCTCCAGGCGCTCGTCGGGCATGCGGCTCACGATGATGGTGATGTGGCAGGTGCGCTTCCTGATGCGGCTGGCCCGGCCTCGAGCCCGCGGCCGCCAACGCTTGAGGGTGGCACCCTCGTCGGCGTAACAGGCCGAGACGTAGAGGTCTTCGGCGTCTAAGTAGTCGTTGTGCACGGCGTTGGCCACGGCTGAGGCCAGGACCTTGCCAATGACGTCGGCCGCTTCACGCTCGGTCGAAGCCACGATCTCAGCGGCCTTGTCGACGTCTTCACCGCGGATGAGGTCGAGCACCTGGCGCGCTTTGCTGGCCGACATGCGGCAGTGGCGCAGAACGGCACGGGTGCCGGGACGCTCGTTGGTCTTCGCTGCGGTCATGACTAGCGCCTTCCCACGCGCTCTTGGCCAGCGTGGTAACGGAATGTACGGGTGGGTGCGAACTCGCCCAACTTGTGGCCCACCATGGACTCGGTCACATAGACCGGCACGTGACGGCGCCCGTCGTGCACGGCGATGGTGTGGCCCACCATGTCGGGGATGATGGTGGAGCGGCGGGACCAGGTCTTGATGACCTTCTTCTCACCACTGGCGTTGAAAACGTCCACCTTCTTCAAAAGGTGGTCGTCGACGAATGGGCCCTTTTTGAGGCTACGCGGCATATGTGCCAGACCTTCCAGCTACCGCCGGGCTCCGCGCTTGCGGCGCCGGCGGACGATCATCTTGTCGGATTCCTTATGACGGGCTCGAGTACGGCCCTCGGGCTTGCCCCAAGGCGAGACCGGGTGACGGCCACCAGAGGACTTGCCCTCGCCACCACCCAAGGGGTGGTCGACGGGGTTCATGGCCACACCGCGGGTCTGGGGGCGAATGCCCTTCCAGCGGTTACGACCGGCCTTGCCGACCTTGATCAGCTCGGCTTCTGAGTTACCAACCACGCCCAATGTGCCGCGACAGTCAATAGAGACGCGGCGCATCTCGGTGGAGGGAAGACGGAGGGTGGCGTAGACGCCTTCTTTGGCCACGAGCTGAATGCTCATGCCAGCCCCACGGGCCATCTTGCCGCCGCCACCGGGGCGAAGCTCGACGTTGTGGATGACCGAACCGACCGGGATGTAGCGCAGCGGCAGGGCGTTGCCGGGGCGGATGTCCGCACCTTGGCCGCTTTGCAGGCGGTCGCCCACCTTCACGCCGGCCGGGGCCAGGATGTAGCGCTTCTCGCCGTCGAAGTAGTGGAGCAGCGCGATGCGGGCGTTGCGGTTGGGGTCGTACTCAATGGATGCGACCTTGGCCGGGATGCCGTCTTTGTCGCGACGAAAGTCGACGATGCGGTACTGGCGCTTGTGGCCACCACCGCGGTGGCGTGAGGTCTTGCGGCCGTAGCTGTTACGTCCACCGGTGCGGGGACGGGGCACCACCAACGAGCGCTCGGGGCGGTCGGTGGTGATCTCGGAGAAGTCCGAGACAGTCTGGAAGCGGCGGCCCGGGCTGGTGGGCTTACGTGAACGAAGCGGCATGGTGTTTCCTCAGCTCAACTATCGAACAGATCGATTTTGTCGTCGGGGTGGAGCGTCACGATGGCCCGCTTGGTGTTGGGGCGATGTCCCACCGTGTTGGTGCGGCGGTTGCGGGTCGACTTGCCCTTGCGGTTCATGGTGTTCACGTTGAGCACCCGGACGCTGAAGGCCTGCTCGACGGCGTGACGCACGTCGATCTTGGTGGCCCGGGGATCCACGATGAAGACGTAGACGTTCTGGTCCATCAAGGCGTAGGACTTCTCAGAGACCACGGGGCGAATAAGGACGGTCATGGCGTCGCGCATCAGCCCGGCTCCTCTTCAGCGTTGTCGGCCTCTTCGTCGGCCGAAATCTCGGCCACCACGATGACCTCTTCGCCCGTGTTGGCGTCGACGATGTCTTCGACAACGTCGATGACGTCGTTCCCGTCGGCGTCTTTCGTGACGACGGCTTCGGCCACGATGATGGTCTCTTCACCGGTTTCGGTGTTGACGATGTCTTCGATGATCTCAATGACCTCGGCACCCGTTTCGGGGTCTTCGTCAAAGAGCACAACCTCTTCGATCAGAAGGTCACTCTCGCCACCGGGCAGGGTGCGGTCAGAGAACAGGACCCAGTCGTTGCGCAAGATGTCGTAGGCGCACAGCTCGCTGCGGGCGGTGATCTGCACGTTGGTCAAGTTGGCGAAGGAGCGGGCCGCCACGACCTCTTCGTCCGCCAGTACGACCAGGATGCGACCGTCAAGGCCGAGGGCCTGCAAGGCGGCCACGGCATCTTTGGTGCGAGGCATGTCCCAACCCCAACCGTCGACCAGCGCGACGCGCTCTTCGCTGGCCCGGTCGCTCAGGGCTGAGTGCAAGGCCAGGCGAACCATCTTCTTGGGTGTGTGTTGGCGGTAGCTGCGCGGTTTGGGTCCGAGAGCAACGCCACCACCAACCCATGAGGGTGAGCGGGTCGAACCCTGGCGGGCCCGTCCTGTCCCCTTCTGGGCGAAGGGCTTGGCCCCACCGCCGCGCTTTTCGGCTCGAGTCTTGGTCGACTGTGTACCCGAGCGGGCCGCAGCCAGCTGGGCCGTGACGACTTGGTGCAGCACAGCCAGGTTGGGCTCAATGCCAAAGACCAAGGGCGGGAGGTCGACCTGACCGAGCACCTTGCCGGTGACGTCACGTCGGGCCACGCTGCGTTGGACGGGCTCGGGCCGAACCTTGGCCACGGGGCCGCGCACGCGCGCTCTGGTTCTCGTCGGTCATCGTCATCGGTTGCCACCAGCCTTGGCAATCACGGCCTTGACCGAGTTGCGAAGTACCACGACCGTGCCACGTGAACCGGGAACCGCACCCTTTACGAGCACGATCTCGCGCTCGGGGTCGGCGGCCACCACTTCAAGGTTCAGCGCCGTGACCTGTTGGCCACCCATGCGACCGGCCATCCTCGTGCCCTTAAAGACTCGAGACGGTGTGGCGCAAGCGCCGATGGACCCAGGAACACGGTGCGACTTGTGGTTACCGTGGCTGCGCCCCTTGGCCTTTGAAGTTGTGACGCTTCATGCCACCGGCGAAGCCCTTGCCCTTGCTGACCGCAATGGCGTCGACCTTCTCACCGACCGACCAGATGTCGGCCGCGATCTCTTGGCCGACCTCGTAGGCCGTCAACGTCGTCGATGCGCAGCTCGATGAGCCGGCGACCGGGTTCAACGCCAGCCTTCTCGAAGTGCCCCAACTCAGGCTTGCTGAGGGTGGACGTCCGTTTGAAGCCCCAGGTGACCTGCAAGGCGGCATAGCCGTCGGACTCTTGGGTTTTGACCTGGACCACTCGAATGGGCGCGACTTTGAGAACCGTCACCGGTATGGCGCGGTTCTGGTCGTCCCAGACTTGGGTCATGCCGACCTTCTCGCCGACGATCGCCTTGGTTGCCACGATTTTGCGACTCTCCCTGCGGTGCGCACGGTCTCCCGTGCACACGCCAACGCTCCGCTCGGGATCCCCGAGCGGAGCGCTCGAATGTGTTGGCCTGAGGTACCCAAGCCCTTGAGGACCCGGCGATCAGGCACATCTGCTGGTTGCGATATGGCCACGCCATACCGATTGGACCGAAAAACGGCCCGAGGTGAGAACTTACACCAATCGCTTACTTCCTGCCAGGGGCAGGACTTAGGCGTTTTGGATCTTGATCTCGATGTCGACTCCGGCGGGAAGGTCCAGTCGCTGCAACGAGTCCACCGTTTTGGGGGTGTGCTCGACGATGTCGACCAGGCGCTTGTGCACCCGCATCTCGAAGTGCTCGCGGGAGTCTTTGTACTTGTGTGGTGAACGAATCACCGTGTAGCGGTGCTTGTCTGTCGGCAACGGCACCGGACCTTGGATCTTGGCTTGCGTCCGAAGCACCGTCTGGACGATCTTCTCGGTGGACTGATCCAAGATCTCGTGGTCGTAGGCCTTCAGCCGGATACGGATCTTCTGCTTGGGCCCCTCGGCCATGATCGTCCTCGATGCTTTCTAGTTGTCGAACTACTTGATGATCTTGACCACGCGGCCAGAAGCCACGGTGCGGCCACCTTCGCGAATGGCGAAGCGAAGACCTTCGTCCATGGCAATGGGCTTGCCCAGCTCGACCGTCATCTCGGTGTTGTCACCGGGCATGACCATTTCGGTGCCCTCAGGCAGCGAGATGGTGCCGGTCACGTCCGTGGTGCGGAAGTAGAACTGCGGGCGGTAGTTGGTGAAGAACGGCTTGTGACGGCCACCCTCGTCCTTGTTGAGCACGTAGACGTTGGCCTCGAAGTTGGTGTGGGGCGTGATGGACCCGGGCTTGCACAGCACCTGGCCGCGCTCCACTTCTTCCTTCTTGGTGCCTCGGAGCAGGGCGCCGATGTTGTCGCCAGCCTGACCCTCGTCCAAGAGCTTCCGGAACATTTCAACGCCCGTGACCGTGGTCTTTTGCGTGTCACGCAGTCCAACGATCTCGACCTCTTCGCCGACGTGCACGATGCCCTGCTCCACCTTGCCGGTGACGACGGTGCCACGGCCAGTGATGGACATGACATCTTCGACCGGCATGAGGAACGGCTTGTCCACGTCACGCTCGGGCTCGGGGATGAAGGCATCGACCGCGTCCATGAGTTCCACGATCTTCTCGGTCCACTCGGCGTCGCCTTCGAGAGCCTTCAAGGCGCTGACCTGGACGATCGGGGTGTCGTCGCCCGGGAACTCGTACTGGTTCAGGAGTTCGCGAACTTCCATCTCCACCAGCTCGATGAGCTCGGGGTCGTCCACCATGTCGGCCTTGTTGAGGGCGACCACGATGTAGGGCACGCCAACCTGGCGGGCCAAGAGGACGTGCTCACGGGTCTGGGGCATCGGGCCATCAGCGGCCGAGACGACCAAGATGGCGCCGTCGACCTGGGCCGCACCGGTGATCATGTTCTTGATGTAGTCGGCGTGACCAGGCATGTCGACGTGGGCGTAGTGACGGTTCTCCGTCTCGTACTCCACGTGCGCAATGGTGATCGTGATGCCGCGCTGCTTCTCTTCAGGAGCCTTGTCGATCTGGTCGAAGGGGGTAAAGGAGGTCTCCGGGTTCTTTTCCGAGAGGACCTTCGTGATGGCAGCCGTCAGCGTGGTCTTGCCATGGTCAATATGACCCATCGTGCCCACATTGACGTGAGGCTTCGTGCGCTCGAACTTCTGCTTTGCCATCTGGAGAACTACTCCCTGATCTCGGACGAACCCGCTCGGGCCCGCCACGACGCTCGTGCGCCGCTTCCTTGGTGTCTTGCCGCGTCGTCGCCGGCATCACAGTCCGGTGGCGATTTTTGGTGTTGTGCCGGTTGCCCGGCCTGCCTACTCCCCGTGCGCCCGAGCCACGATCTCTTTCGCGATCGACTCGGGGACTTCGTTGTAGGCCTCAAACTGCATCGTGTACGTGGCGCGGCCCTGGGTACGCGAACGCAGGTCGGTAGCGTAGCCGAACATGTCAGCGAGCGGTACCTGCGCGTTAATGACATGACTGTTGCCCTGCTGCTCCATGCCCTCGACCTTGCCTCTCCGGGAGGAAAGGTCCCCGATGACATCGCCCATGTAGTCCTCGGGCGTCGTCACCGTCACGGCCATAACCGGCTCTAAGAGCACGGGGCTGGCGGCCCGGATGGCCTTCTTCACGGCCAGCGAACCAGCGATTTTGAAGGCCATTTCCGAGGAGTCAACGTCGTGGTAGGAACCGAAGGTCAGCTGGACCCGGACGTCAACCGTCGGGTAACCAGCCAGGATTCCAGAGGTCAAAGCCTCTTGGATACCGGCGTCAACCGAAGAGATGTACTCCTTCGGAATGACACCACCTGAGATCTTGTCGATGAACTCGTAGCCGCCGCCGGGGCCTGTTGGCTCCAAGGAGATGACGACGTGGCCGTACTGGCCCCGACCACCGGTCTGGCGGACGTACTTCTCTTCGATCTTCTCCACCGACTTGCGAATGGTCTCGCGGTAGGCCACCTGGGGCTTCCCGACGTTGGCGTCCACGCTGAACTCACGCAGCATGCGGTCGACCAAGACCTCCAAGTGAAGTTCGCCCATACCCGAGATGACCGTCTGGCCTGTCTCTTCGTCCGAGCGCACCCGGAAGGTCGGGTCTTCCTCACTGAGAGAGAAGAGAGCCTTCGAGAGTTTGTCCTGGTCAGCCTTGGTTTTTGGCTCGACGGCGACGTGGATGACGGGCTCTGGGAACTCAAGGGCCTCAAGCACGATCTGGTTGCCAGCGTCGCAGAGCGTGTCACCGGTGGTGGTCTGCTTCAGGCCAACGGCGGCCACGATGTCACCGGCAAAGACGGCTTCTAGGTCCTCGCGGTGGTTGGCGTGCATCTGCAGGATGCGCCCAACTCGCTCTTTGCGGTCCTTGGTGGAGTTCACGATGGACGAGCCCTTGGACAGGGTGCCCGAGTAGACCCGCAGGTAGGTGAGCTTGCCCACGAAGGGGTCCGTCATGATCTTAAAAGCCAGCGCACTAAAGGGCTCATTGTCGTCAGCGTGACGCTCGAGCTCGACTTCAGGGTGGTTGGGCTTGATGCCCATGGTCGGGGGCAGGTCCAAGGGGCTCGGCAGGTAGTCGACCACGCAGTCGAGCATGGGCTGGACGCCCTTGTTCTTGAAGGCCGAACCACACAGCGTCGGCACGATGGCGTTCTGCAGCGTGCCGGCGTGGAAAGCTCGTTTCATGTCTTCGGCCGTGATCTTCTCTTCGGCCAGGTACTTCTCCATGATGACGTCGTCAAAGTTGGAGAGCACGTCGATGAGCTGGTGCCGGGCGTCTTCCGCCTCTTGGACCAGGTTCTCGGGAATATCGAGGGTCTCCCACTCTTCACCCATGTCAGAACCCACAGACTCAGCCCAGACCAGGGCCTTTTCGGTCAGCAGATCGATCACGCCTTGGAACTCGGACTCGGCCCCGATGGGCAACTGGATGACGGCGGGAACGGCGTCGAGGCGGTCCTTGATCATCTCCACCGTGCGGTAGAAGTCGGCACCGATGCGGTCCATCTTGTTGACGAAGCAGATGCGGGGAACGTTGTACTTGTTGGCCTGGCGCCACACCGTCTCGGTCTGGGGCTCAACACCGGCCACGGCGTCGAAGACCGCTACGGCGCCATCCAAGACGCGAAGGGAGCGCTCGACTTCAACCGTGAAGTCGACGTGACCCGGGGTGTCGATGATGTTGATGAGGTGGTCGTTCCATTGGCAGGTCGTGGCAGCCGACGTAATGGTGATGCCGCGCTCTTGCTCTTGGACCATCCAGTCCATGGTGGCGGCACCCTCGTGGACTTCGCCGATTTTGTAGTTACGACCGGTGTAAAAGAGGATGCGCTCAGTTGTCGTGGTCTTGCCGGCGTCAATGTGCGCCATGATCCCGATATTGCGGGTTCGGGCAAGGGGAACCTCGCGGGTCGGCAGTGCTTCAGCCATATTGCTCCAGAAAAGTTGCCGCGACTACCAGCGGTAGTGCGCGAAGGCCTTGTTTGACTCGGCCATTTTGTGCATGTCCTCGCGGCGCTTGACGGCCGCTCCGATGCCGTTACTGGCATCCATTATTTCCCCGGCCAGACGCTCGGTCATGGTCTTCTCGCGTCGTTGGCGCGAGTAGCTGGTGAGCCAGCGAATAGCGAGGGTGGTGGCACGGCGGGGGCGAACCTCAACCGGCACCTGGTAGGTGGCGCCACCGACTCGGCGGCTCTTCACCTCAAGTTCGGGGCGAACGTTTTCGACGGCCCGCTTCAACACGGCAACGGGGTCTCCGTCGGTGCGCTCTTGGACCAGGTCCAAGGCGCCGTAGACAATGCGCTCGGCCAGCGTGCGCTTGCCTCGCGACAGGATCTTGTTGACGAACTGGGTGACCAGCACCGACCGGTAGACCGGGTCGGGCTGAAGTTCACGGCGGGGTGCGGGACCACTACGGGGCATTAGGACTCCTTCTTGGCGCCGTAGCGGCTTCTGGCCTGGCTGCGCTCGCGGACACCAGAGGTGTCGAGGGCGCCACGGATGACCTTGTAACGCACACCAGGCAGGTCTTTCACACGACCACCGCGAACCAACACGATGGAGTGCTCTTGGAGGTTGTGGCCAACACCAGGGATGTAGGCCGTGATCTCAACACCACTGGTCAGGCGCACACGGGCAACCTTCCTGAGGGCGGAGTTCGGCTTTTTCGGGGTGGTCGTGTAGACGCGAGTGCACACGCCTCGGCGCTGGGGGGCTCCCTTCAGCGCAGGGGTCTTGCTCTTGGTCGTCTTGGCCTGCCGTCCTTTTCGGACCAGCTGGGCGATTGTGGGCACGCGTTACCTCTAACTCACTGGAAAACGGGGGACTGCGGATCGGGCACCGTACGCACCGAATTAACGGGCGAAGTGCAGCGCATCAATGCTAGGGCATCCAGGTCATTCAAGCAACCCGCCCCCAAAGCGGTCGCACCGTCCTCACCGGATCCCTCTTGATCCTAGCGGTGGATTGAAACTTCTGGCCCAAGTGGCACATCTCGGTCGGAAGCCACTCTGGGAGATATTCATGGCATCGAAGGCCCACATGCCCCTTCAACTCTGGCAAACCGGAGAAAAAGGCACAATCGTCCTCCCTGAGGCCTCCACCGGGTGGTGTTGGCCGAAGCCGGCGTCGTGGACCGGGAAACCGCCAGACGCTAGAAGGAAAGGCGGCGGTCGATGACGGCGATGATCTTGTCGACCAGTTCGGTGACCGACCCGTCGCTGGGCTTGATCTCCACGTCAGGGTGGAGCGGGGTTTCGTAGGGCGCATCGATGCCGGTGAACCCGGGCAGTTC
This sequence comes from uncultured Acidimicrobiaceae bacterium, assembly GCA_963803215.1. Taxonomy (GTDB): domain Bacteria; phylum Actinomycetota; class Acidimicrobiia; order Acidimicrobiales; family RAAP-2; genus CAWDLP01. The sequence goes on along the minus strand of CAWDLP010000013.1, from coordinate 61,528 downwards.
GCCGGCTCGGGCCCGGGCGTAGAGGCCCTTTGGATCCCGGCGCTCACACTCTTCGAGCGGCGTATTGACGAAGACCTCGATGAAGGGCAGATCGGCCTCAGAGTGGAGGACTCGAAGCTGGCGACGATCGGCCGCCGTCGGGCTGATCAAGGCCAAGAGCGCCACGGTGCCGGACTCGGCAAAAAGCCGGGCTACTTCGCCCGAGCGCCGGAGGTTCTCGGCCCGGTCGCGCTCTGAGAACCCAAGGTCACCGCATAACGAAAGACGCAGATTGTCCCCGTCCAACATGAAGGCGGACTGGCCACGGGCCACCAAGGCCTCTTCCAAGGCGGCGGCAATGGTCGATTTCCCCGAGGCCGATAGACCAGTAAGCAGCACCGTGGCCCCGGATCGACCGAGAGCGGCGAAGCGCTGGTCTCGGGTCAAGCGCCCGGTCTGGCGCACCACGTTCGGACTCGACTGGGATCCAGCCAACACCCTGATGGTGGCGGCCCCGACCGTGCTGTTGGACACGGGGTCGATGACGATAAAGCTGCCGGTCCAGCGGTTGGTCTGATAGTCGTCGACAAAGAGGGGTTCGGTGGTGTGAAAGGCCACACGCCCGATCTCGTTCAAGGCCAGGTGATCGGCGTCGCGATCGCGGTGCAGTTTGTTGATGTCGATGGAGTAGTGGATGGCCTCGACGGTGGCTCGCACCGTCTTGGTCGTCTGCTTGAGCAGATAGGTGTCCCCCACTTTCAGCGGCCGGGTCTCGTCCATCCAACAGAGGGTGGACTCAAGCTCTTGGGTCACGGTCGGTCGGTTCTGAGGCCGACAGATCATGTCGCCGCGCGAGACGGCGACATCGTCGGCCAGGGTGATAGTGACCGCCATCGGGCTGTAGGCCTCGGCCACGGGGCCGTCCGCCGTGTCGATCGAAGAGATGGTGGTCTCCGTCCCCGACGGCAGCACCACGACCTGGTCGCCGGGGCGAAAGACGCCACTGGCCACGGTGCCGGCATAACCGCGGTAGTCGTGGAATTCGGCCGACTGCGGGCGGATCACGTACTGCACCGGGAAGCGAGGGTCGATGAAGTTCTCATCGCTGGCGATGTAGACCTCTTCCAAGGTGTGCAGAAGCGGCGTGCCCTCGTACCAGTTCATGTTCATTGAGCGGGTCACCACGTTGTCGCCCAAGAGGGCAGACATCGGGATGAAGGTGATGTCGTGGATCTCCAATCGAGCGGCGAAGTCCATGAACTCGGTCTTGATCTCTTCGAAGCGCTCCTGGCTCCAGTCAACCAAGTCCATCTTGTTGACACAGACCACCATGTGCGGAATGCCCAGCAAACTCGACAAGAAAGCGTGGCGACGGCTCTGCTCCAAGATGCCGTTGCGGGCATCGATGAGCACCATGGCCAGGTTGGCGCTGGAGGCCCCGGTCACCATATTGCGGGTGTATTCGATGTGGCCCGGGGTGTCAGCGATGATGAACTTGCGCCTGGGCGTGGCGAAGTAGCGGTAGGCCACATCAATAGTGATGCCCTGCTCGCGCTCGGCCCGTAGACCGTCGGTCAAGAGCGCCAGGTCGGTCGTCTCTCCCCCGCGCTCACGGCTGGTGCGAGCAATCGCTTCCAACTGGTCTTCGAAAATGGCTTTTGAGTCGAAGAGAAGGCGCCCAATCAGGGTCGACTTCCCGTCGTCGACCGATCCGGCAGTGGCCAGACGAAGAAGTTCGGCTTCGGGCATTAGAAGTACCCCTCCCGCTTGCGATCTTCCATGCCGGCTTCTGAGATGCGGTCGTCAGCTCTGGTCGCACCGCGCTCGGTCAGGTGCGTGGCGGCCACTTCGGCCACCACCAGATCGAGCGAGGTGGCCGCTGACTCCACGCACCCGGTGCAGTCGGCATCGCCCACGGTACGAAAACGCACCTGGGCTTCGAAGACCTCTTCGTCGGCGTTTGGCGTCAGGTACTTCGTGTCGGCCATCAGCATGCCGTCACGCCAGAAGACCTGGCGCTTGTGGGCGAAGTAGATGGAGGGAACTTCAATCTGCTCTTCGTTGATGTACTGCCAGATATCGAACTCGGTCCAGTTCGAGAGCGGGAAGACCCTGATGTGCTCGCCCCGGCGGTGGCGGGCGTTGTAGATGCTCCACAGCTCGGGACGCTGGTTCTTCGGGTCCCACTGACCGAACTTGTCGCGAAAGCTAAAGATTCGCTCTTTGGCCCGGGCCTTCTCTTCGTCGCGCCGAGCCCCACCAAAGACGGCGTCGAATCGGTTGTCGTTGATGGCTCGGAGCAGCGTGGCGGTCTGGAGGGGGTTACGACTGGCCCCGGGCACCTCGACGGTCAATCCGGCGTCGATGTCATCTTGCACGCCGGCCACGATGAGCCGCACCCCCATGCGTTCTACGCAGTCGTCTCGAAAGGCCAAGACCTCGTCAAAGTTTCGACCGGTATCGATATGCATGACTGGAAACGGGATGGCGCCAGGCCAGAAGGCCTTCATGGCCAGGTGCAGCATGACAATTGAGTCCTTGCCGCCCGAGAACAGCAGGACGGGACGCTCGAACTCAGCTGCCACCTCGCGCATGATGTGCAGCGACTGGGCCTCAAGGGTCTTGAGATACGAAAGCTTGTACGACCCGAATCCGTCGTCAAGAGCTGACGAGGTATCGGTCTGTGATTCCCCCACAGTGTGTTCCCTTCGTTGCTGCATGCCACTTCGCCTGTTCTCCGACACCACGGCACTGGTGACCCATGAAGCGTACGGGTCACTAGGACCAAAGGCAACACCGTCGGCCCCCGTCGCAGAGCTTTTACCTGCTCAACGCCGTCCTGTCACCCAAATCATTTCCTTGCCTCTCGAGCGCGTCACGGCCGGCCCATTGGGCCGGCCGTGACAACAACTTCACGTGGGGCGTCGTACCCCACGGCACTTCACAGCCTTTAGGCCTCGGCTTCGACGGGACCGTCGCTCACCGGAGGACCACCCAAGACCGTTGACTCCGACGGCGTCTCTATCGTGACCGTGCCGTCGTCGTTGCTTGGTGCAGCCCCCAACCAGCTGGCGTCGATCGAGGGGTCGAAGGGGTCGTTGGACACCCCGTCGCCACCCACGTCCCGCAGCCATGCGGCCAGGTCTTCGGTCTCGGACTCGTTGGCGCCCACGGCCCAGAACGGCATCTCTTCGGCGTCGGGCATCTCCAAGCGGATGTCGCGGTAGCGCTCCATACCCGTACCAGCGGGGATGAGCTTGCCGATGATGATGTTCTCTTTCAGGCCGAACAGTTGGTCGGACTTGCCCTCGATGGCCGCCTCGGTCAGTACCCGGGTGGTCTCTTGGAACGAAGCAGCCGACAGCCAACTCTCGGTGGCCAACGAAGCCTTGGTAATACCCATGAGCTCGGGTCGGCCTTCGGCCGGCTTCTTGCCCTCTTCGACCAAGGAGCGGTTGACCTCGGCGTAGATCTGGTTGTCAACGCGCTCACCCGGAAGGAATGAGGCGTCACCAGGCTCTGCCACCAAGACTCGACGCAGCATTTGGCGCACGATGAGCTCAATGTGCTTGTCGTGAATCGACACACCCTGGTCGCGGTAGACCTTCTGGACCTCTTCGACCAGGTACTGCTGGGTCTCGCGGATGCCCTTGACCTCAACCAGTTCCTTCGGGTCCTTCGGGCCTTCGACCAGTGCGTCACCCGCACTGACCTCTTGGCCGTCAACCACTTCCAAGTGGGCTCGAGGAGCGACCAATGCGGTCTCCTCTTCGCCGTCGTCGGCCACCACCGTGATCCGGCGTCCCGTCTCTTCGTCCTCGATGCGAACCACGCCCGAGTGACGAGCCAGAACGGCTGCACCCTTTGGGGTCCGGGCCTCAAAGAGTTCAACCACTCGGGGCAGACCGTGGGTGATGTCCTCACCGACCACACCACCGGTGTGGAAGGTACGCATGGTGAGCTGGGTTCCCGGCTCACCAATGGACTGGGCCGCAATGACACCGACCGCTTCACCGAGCTCAATCATCTTGGAGGTGGCGAGCGAGAGGCCGTAGCAAGCGGCACAGACACCGTGCGGTGACTCGCAGGTCAACACCGAGCGCACTCGGATGCGGTCCACCTTGTCGTCGTCGCGCATCGCCGCGATGATCTGGTCGTCGAGCAGAGTGCCGACGGCGTAGCTGGTCTTGTCCGACAACGTGACGGGCTCCACCAAGAGACGGCCGTAGGCCCTGGTCTCTAAGTAGTTGCGGTGTCCCGGACCGTCGGGAGAAACCCCTTCGATCCAGATACCGCGGACCGTGCCACAGTCGTCCATGCGCACGATGAGCTCTTGGGCCACGTCGACCAAACGACGGGTCAGGTAGCCCGAGTCAGCGGTACGAAGGGCGGTGTCCGCCAGTCCCTTTCGAGCACCGTGGGTCGAGATGAAGTACTCCAAGACCGACAGGCCCTCACGGAAGGAGGACTTAATCGGGCGAGGAATCATCTCACCACGTGGGTTGGAGACGAGGCCCTTCATACCGGCGATCTGGCGGATCTGCTGCGAGTTACCACGAGCACCGGAGTCGACCATCATGTCGAGCGGGTTGAAGTCGATGGTGGCAAGGGCTGCCTCCATGGCTTTCCCGACCTCGGAGTTCGCCGACGTCCAGATCTCAATTTCTTTCTGGCGACGCTCGTCGTCGGTGATGATGCCTCGCTTGAACTGGGTCTCAGCCTTCTCGGCTTCCTTTTCGTAACGGTCCAAGATGGCCTGCTTGTCGGGCGGCGTCTGCACGTCGTTGATCGAGACAGTCAGACCAGACTGAGCGGCGAAGCGGAAACCAAGGGCCTTAATGCGGTCCAAGGAAGCGGCCACTTCGCTCTTCGGGTAGAAGGCCGCGAGCTCTTCGACCACGGTGCCGATCGGCACGTTCTTCTTCCCAATGACCTCGTTGACGTAGCGGAAGCCCTCGGGCAGCGCTTCGTTCAAAAAGACTCGTCCGGGCGTTGTCTCCAGCGTGACCTTGTCGGTCTCAGGGTCGGGTTGAATGCCGGCACCCAAGAGTCGAGCCTCCAACGATGAGCCCGGAAGTGGGCGCACCGTGATGGCGGCGTGTAGGTCGATATCACCGGCGTCGTAGGCGGCCTGGAGTTCGTAGGAGTGGCGGAAGGCCCGTCCTGCGCCCTTGGCATCGTCGACGGCGATCGTCATGTAGTAGGCCCCGAACACCATGTCCTGGGTCGGCACCGTGATGGGACGACCGGTGGCCGGCGACAAGATGTTGTTGGCCGACAGCATGAGCACGCGGGCTTCAGCCTGGGCCTCGGCCGACAAGGGCAGGTGCACCGCCATCTGGTCACCGTCGAAGTCAGCGTTGAACGCAGTGCAGACCAGCGGGTGGACCTGAATGGCTTTGCCTTCGACCAGCACAGGCTCGAAGGCCTGGATGCCAAGACGGTGAAGGGTCGGGGCACGGTTCAAGAACACCGGGTGCTCGCGAATAACCCCTTCCAACACGTCCCATACCTGGGGACGGCGACGCTCCACCATGCGCTTGGCCGACTTGATGTTCTGTGCCATCTCGGCATCGACCAGCCGCTTCATGACGAAGGGCTTGAAGAGCTCCAAGGCCATCAACTTCGGCAGACCACACTGGTGCAACAGCAAGTTCGGACCAACGACGATGACGGATCGTCCCGAGTAGTCGACGCGCTTGCCCAACAGGTTCTGGCGGAACCGGCCCTGCTTGCCCTTCAACATGTCAGAGAGCGACTTGAGGGGGCGGTTGCCGGGCCCAGTCACCGGACGACCACGACGACCGTTGTCGAACAGTGCGTCGACGGCCTCTTGGAGCATCCGCTTTTCGTTGTTGATGATGATCTCCGGCGCGCCCAAGTCGAGGAGTCGCTTCAACCGGTTGTTGCGGTTGATGACTCGACGGTAGAGGTCGTTCAAGTCCGAGGTGGCAAAGCGGCCACCGTCGAGCTGCACCATGGGGCGCAGGTCCGGAGGAATGACCGGGACGGCTTCCAAGATCATGGCCCGAGGGTCGTTGATCCGGCGCCCGTGCTCGTCACGGCGGTTGAAGGCCGTCACGATCTTCAGGCGCTTGATGACCTTCTGGCGACGCTGGGCCGAGAGCGGACGACGTCCGTCGGCGGCGTCGATCATGGCGCGAAGCTTGATCTCTTCTTCGTCCAAATCGATACGGTCGATCAGGCGCTGAATGTACTCAGCACCCATGCCGCCTTCGAAGTACTCGTCGTAGCGCACGCGAAGCTCGCGCCACAGCATCTCGTCTTCCAAGATCTTGCGAGCGTGCAGGTTGCGGAACTCGTCCATGGAACGCTGGGCCAGGTCGACTTCGTCCTGGGAGCGCTCGCGGGCGGCCGTGATCTCTTTTTCAACCGCCTTCTGGCGGGCCTTGATCTCAGAGTCCTTGGCGCCGTCCTTCTCTAGGGCAGCCAACTCGTCTTCCAAGCGCCTTGAAACGTCGATCGATGTCGAGGTCGCGCTTCTTTTCGATGTCGGCGATCTCGTCAACCAGCTCAGCTTCGAGTGTAGGCAGGTCCTCGTGGCGCTTCTCCTCGTCAACCCAGGTGACCAGGTTGGCGGCGAAGTAGATGACCTTCTCCAGCTGCTTGGCTTTCAGCTCCTCACGGGGCTCGGTGCCCATGAGGAGGTAGGCCAGCCAGCTACGGGTGCCACGGAGGTACCAGATGTGCACGACGGGAGCGGCCAGCTCAATGTGGCCCATGCGCTCACGACGTACTTTGCTGCGCGTGACTTCAACACCACAGCGCTCACAGATGATGCCTTTAAAGCGCACCCTCTTGTACTTTCCGCAGTAGCACTCCCAGTCCTTGGTGGGACCGAAAATCTTCTCGCAGAAGAGTCCGTCCTTTTCGGGACGAAGTGTTCGGTAGTTGATGGTTTCGGGCTTCTTGACCTCGCCGTTGGACCAGCCCCGGATGGAGTCTCCGGTAGCCAGTCCAATACGCAACTGGTCGAATGTGTTCACATCGAGCGCCATTACGAGAAGCTCCTCTCTGCGGCGCGCCGCGCATCTTCTTCATCCGAACCGCGTTCGGGCCGGCTGATATCAATGCCCAGCTCTTCGGCCGTCCGGAAGACGTCTTCGTCCAACTCGTGCATCTCGATCTGCTGACCGTCTAAGGCCAAAACCTCAACGTCCAAACAGAGCGACTGCATTTCTTTGATAAGTACCTTGAAGCTCTCGGGGATACCGGGCTCAGGAATGTTCTCGCCCTTCACGATGGCCTCGTAGACCTTCACCCGGCCGAGCACGTCGTCCGACTTGATGGTCAAGAGCTCTTGCAGGGCGTAGGCGGCACCGTAGGCTTCGAGGGCCCAGACCTCCATCTCACCGAAGCGCTGTCCACCGAACTGGGCCTTACCACCGAGCGGCTGCTGGGTGATCATGGAGTACGGGCCAGTCGAGCGGGCGTGGATCTTGTCGTCGACCAGGTGAGCCAGCTTCAAGATGTACACAAACCCAACCGAGATCGGGTTGTCGTACTGCTCGCCGGTGCGGCCGTTGTACAAGATGATCTTGCCGTCGTCTTGAATCTGGAGATCGCCGTTGGCGGAGTCCGAGTTCATGGTCTGGAAGATCTTCTGAATGGTCGGGTGCTTGCCGGCGTCTTCTTCCTCGTCCCAGTGCGCACCGTCGAAGACCGGTGTGGCCACCCAAGCGGCCGGCACCGTGCGGGGGCGGGTCTTACGCAAGGCGCCGTCGAGGCGTCCGCTCGTTCCCGCTCCTTCTTCGACCGTGACCCCTTCCCAACCGTGGCGAGCGGCGTAGCCCAGATGCGATTCGAGCACCTGACCCACGTTCATCCGGCTCGGCACACCGAGGGGGTTCAAGATGATGTCGACGGGGGTGCCGTCGGCCATGAAGGGCATGTCTTCGACCGGCAGGATCTTCGAGATAACACCCTTGTTGCCGTGACGCCCGGCCAACTTGTCGCCTTCGGAGATCTTGCGCTTCTGAGCCACGTAGACCCGCACCAGCTGGTTGACGCCGGGGGGCAGTTCGTGGGAGTCGTCTCGTGAGAACACGCGCACGTCGATGACCTTGCCCTCTTCACCGTGAGGCACCTTGAGCGAGGTGTCACGCACCTCGCGGGCCTTCTCACCGAAGATGGCACGGAGCAGTCGCTCTTCTGGGGTCTGCTCGGTCTCACCCTTGGGCGTGACCTTGCCCACCAGCACGTCGCCGGGACCAACTTCGGCCCCGACCCGGATGATGCCGCGCTCGTCCAAGTCAGCCAGGATCTCTTCAGAGAGGTTCGGGATGTCCCGAGTGATCTCTTCGGCTCCGAGCTTGGTGTCACGGGCGTCAACCTCGTGCTCTTCGATGTGAATCGAGGTGAGCACGTCGTCACGCACGAGACGCTGACTCAAGATGATGGCGTCTTCGTAGTTGTAGCCCTCCCATGGCATGAAGGCCACGAGCAGGTTCTTGCCCAGGGCCAGCTCACCGTTGTGGGTGGACGGACCGTCAGCCAACAGGTCACCGTTCTTTACAACCTGACCCTCGTCGACCAGAACCTTCTGGTTGATCGAGGTGTTCTGGTTGGAGCGGCGGAACTTGGCCAGACGGTAGGTCTTGCGGTTCAGGGTGTGACCCAAGCGGTCCTTTTGACCGGCCTTGTAGTCGACCACGACCTGGTCACCTGAGACCTCGACCACGGTGCCGTCACCCTCGGACAGCATGACGTCGCCAGCGTCGCGAGCTGCTCGAGCTTCCACACCGGTACCGATGTAGGGAGCTTCGGGCACCACCAACGGCACGGCCTGCTTCTGCATGTTGGCGCCCATGAGGGCACGGTTGGCGTCGTCGTGCTCAACGAAGGGGATCAACGCGGTCGAGACCGAGACGATCTGCTTCGGCGACACGTCCATCATGTCGACCTCGGCCGGGGGCACGTAGTCGATCTCACTGGTGGTGCCGTAGGACGTGTTGGCCACGCCGATACGAACGCCGGTGCCTTGCGGGCCACGGCGCACGAGCACGCGGTCGTCGATGAAGTTGCCCTTGTCATCGATAGGCGCGTTGGCCTGGGCGATGACGTGCTCTTCTTCTTCGTCGGCGGCGAGATAGACGATCTCGTTGGTGACCTGACCACCCGAGACCCGCCGGTACGGCGTCTCAATGAAGCCGTACTCGTTCACTCGGGCGTAGGTGGCAAGAGCACCGATCAGACCAATGTTCGGACCTTCAGGCGTCTCAATCGGGCACATGCGGCCGTAGTGCGAGGTGTGCACGTCTCGAACTTCGAAACCGGCACGCTCACGCGACAGACCACCAGGTCCAAGAGCCGAGAGGCGGCGCTTGTGGGCCAGACCCGATAGCGGGTTGTTCTGGTCCATGAACTGACTGAGCTGACTGGTACCGAAGAATTCCTTCACGGCCGCCACCACAGGGCGGATGTTGATCAGGGTCTGCGGCGTGATGGCTTCCACGTCCTGGGTGGTCATGCGCTCACGCACAACTCGCTCCATCCGAGACAGGCCAACACGAACCTGGTTCTGAATCAGTTCACCGACCGAGCGGATGCGGCGGTTGGCGAAGTGGTCCTGGTCGTCAATGCGGTAGGTCGACTCACCGTCGGCCATGTGCAGCGCCAAGTGGAGCATGTAGGTGGCCGAGGCCAAGATCTCCGACGGGCTGAGCACGCCTTGGCCGGGGGCCGGGCGCTCGAGGTCGATCTTGAACAACTCCGAGATGCGCTCGATTTCCGGGCCAAGCTTGCGGTTCAGCTTGTAGCGACCGACTCGCGTCAGGTCGTAGCGCTTGGGGTGGAAGAAGGCGTTCTCGAAGTACTGACGAGCTGCTTCAACCGACAGCGGCTCACCGGGACGAGCTCGCTTGTAGATCTCGAGCAGCGCGTCCTCACGGGTGACGGCCAGGTTGCGTTCTTTTTCCCACTGGCCTTCCAAGAAGTCGAAGTGCTGCACGAAGCGTTCCAAGAAGGCTTCGTCGCCGTAGCCCAAGGCCCGGAGCAGCACGAACAGCGAGATGCGACGCTTACGGGCCACGCGGGCACCAGCGGTCACGTCCTTTTGTGGCTTGGCCTCAATGTCGAGCTCAATCCACTCACCGCGGTAGGGGTGGATCGTGCCGGTGAAGATCGTCTTGGCGTCGCGACCAGGCTGGAAGATGACACCGGGCGAACGGACCAACTGACTCACGACAACACGCTCGGTGCCGTTCACGATGAAGGTGCCGCGGTCGGTCATCATCGGGAAGTCGCCCATGAAGACCGTCTGCTCTTTAATCTCACCGGTCAAGGCGTTGAGAAAGCGTGCCCGGACAAAGACCGGGGCGGCGTAGGTCATGTCCTTTTCCTTGCACTCTTCGACCGAGTACTTCGGCGGTGGGCGCAGGTCGGGATCTTTCGGATCGAACTCGAGCTCGAGGCTCAACTGTCCGGTGAAGTCCTCAATTGGACTGATGTCATTGAATGCTTCCGCTAGTCCCTTGTCCAGGAACCATTGGAAGGAGTCGCGCTGAATCGAGATCAGGTCCGGTAAGGGAAGTGCCTCATCGATGTTGGCAAAGGAAACGCGCTCAGGGCTTTGGGACCGTGGGGTCAACGGCCTACTCCTCCCGTTTGGGAAATTGTGTGGGTCAATTTCGGAATTTCTGTGCATTGCAAAAGGGTCGAACAACGGCCCTAGAGGCCTTTGGGGGCTTGCCGTGGCGCGTGCGCCATCCAGCCTGAATTACGGGCAAAAACAGAGGGGAGACACACGGCAACCCTGAATCTTAACCAGGGGCGAGCGTGAACACAACCCCGGGGTCGCAAGAACCCCCATTGAGGCGGTCGTAACCGCCCCAGGGCTGGCGTCAGGATATGAGCCCGACCCCCTGGCGTCAAGGATTTGGCACTGCCGGGTGGTCACCCACCCGGCAGAGACCGTCTCCGCCTCGGCTGCCCGAGGCGTCGAGTTACTTAATCTCGACGGTGGCGCCAGCGCCCTCAAGCGCTGCCTTGGCCTTGTCGGCGTCGTCCTTGTTGGCCTTCTCCAAGACCGGCTTCGGGGCGCTCTCGACCAGGTCCTTGGCCTCTTTGAGTCCCAGGCTGGTAAGGGCCCGAACCTCTTTGATGACCTGGATCTTCTTGTCGCCAGCGTCGGTGAGGATAACGTCGAACTCCGACTTCTCCTCGGCTGCCTCTTCGCCGCCGCCGCCGCCAGGGCCTGCAGCGGCTGCAACGGCAACAGGAGCTGCTGCTGTGACGCCGAACTTCTCTTCAAAGTCCTTCAGGAGCTCGCTGAGCTCGAGAACGGACAGTGCGGCGATCCCATCGAGGATCTGGTCCTTGGTGAGGGTGTCTGCCATTTTAATGGACTTCCTTTCCTAACTTCGGTTCGTTGTTACGTGATCGGTGGAACTGCGGATACGGCTGTGAGACCGGCGCCTACTCGGCCGCCGGCTCTGCTTCTGTTGCTGCAACCTCGTGGGCGGCGTCGTCGGCCGCGGCCTCAGGGGCTGCGGCCTCTTCTGCACTTGCGGGCGCTGGGGGCTCGGCTGCTGGGGCCTCGTCGGTGGCCGACGCCTCTTCGGCTGGTGCCTCCTCGGTGACTGCTGGCGCGGGAGCTGCGGCCGGCTCGTCCGACTGCTTGGTGTCGAGGAGGGCCGAAAGTCCGTAGGCCAAGTTGCGAGGCAGGGCCTGCAAAAGACCGGCCATCTGCTGCATCGGGGCCGCGATGGCGCCGGCCAAACGGGCCAACAGCACGTCGCGAGACGGCAGGTCAGCCAACGCGGTCAGCTGATTGGTCGAGAGCAGGCCGCCTTCTAAAAGGCCACCCTTCACAATGAGTGCAGGGTTGTTCTTGGCGAAGTCACGGAGGGCCTTGGCCGCCGCGCTGATGTCACCGTGGACGAAGGCAATGGCCGTAGGTCCGGTCAACAGCTCTGACAGCTGCTGATGGTCGCCGCCTTCAATAGCCAAGCGCACCAGGGTGTTCTTGAAGATCTTGAAGTCGCCGCCAGCGGCCGCCAGAGTGGCTCGAAGTTCAGCCAGTTCGGCCACAGTCAGACCGCGGTACTCAGTCACGACCGAGGCCGTGGCATTGGACAGGCGCTCACGCACCTCGTCGACGACTGCGACCTTCTCGGGTCTCGGGTTGTCCATCGTTTCCTCCACCGGGAGTTCCTGTCCGGCGTCAGGGCCGAGATCTCCGATGCGACGGACTAATCCGACAGGCTGGGCCTGCGTCTTAGCAGTGTCGCCTCGTCAGGCGGACCGTTTCGGGTCCCTTCGGCACCTTTCGGTGCACCGGAGGTCTTAGGCGTTCGGTTCGTTGCCCATCGCTGGTGCGATGAGCTGTCGTACAACTCTAGTACGTGGTTCTGCGGCCTCACCAACGGGCGCGGCCAATCGGATCAGGCGCTGGCGACCAACTGGTCGGCGTCGGTGACCGCATCGCCCTCGGGGTCGTCCACCAGTCGAACTCGGGCCGGGTCCACGTGGACGCCGGGTCCCATGGTGGACGACAGCGTCAAGGACTGCAGGTAGCGGCCCTTGGCTGACGCCGGCTTCACCCGAAGTAGCTCTTCGACCACGGCACGCACGTTGGCCAGCAGTTGGTCTTGGCTGAATGAGGCTTTGCCCACACGGACGTGCACGTTGCCGACCTTGTCAGTGCGGTACTCAACCCGGCCACCCTTGAACTCGGTGACGGCTTTGGCCACATCGTTGGTCACGGTGCCGGTCTTCGGGTTCGGCATGAGGCCACGGGGACCCAGCACTCGTCCCAAGGTACCGACCAGGCCCATCTGGTCCGGCGTGGCGATGGCCACGTCGAAGTCCAAGAAGCCCTCTTTGACCTTGTCGACCAGGTCGTCAGCGCCGACAACGTCAGCGCCGGCGGCCCGAGCTTCGGCCGCCTGCTCGCCAGCGGCAAAGACGGCGACGCGCTCTGAGCGACCGGTGCCCGAAGGTAGCGAGAGCGTGCCTCGCACGATCTGGTCGGCCTTTCTCGGGTCGACGCCCAAGCGGGCCGCCAGCTCGATGGTCTCATCGAACTTTGCTTTGGCGTTGTCCTTGACCAGTTGGACGGCTTCGCCCACTCGGTAGAGGGCCTCTCGGTCCACCTTTGACAACGAGTCCTTGTACTTCTTCCCATGCTGGGCCATAACTGCTTCTTTCTCCCTGAGTGCGTGCGACCGGCGCTAGCCAGCGACGGCGATGCCCATCGACCGTGCGGTGCCGGCAATCTGCTTCTTGGCGGCATCGAGGTCGTCGGTGTTGAGGTCGGGCAACTTGGTTTTGGCGATCTCAGCCAGCTGCGCGTCGGTGATGGTGCCAGCCTGGTCACGACCGGGCGTGGTCGAACCCTTGGCCAGGCTGGCGGCCTGACGCAAGAGGACGGGGGCCGGCGGGGTCTTCAGCACGAAGCTGAAGGTGCGGTCCTCATAGATCGTGATGTCGACCGGGATGACCGTGCCCCGCTGGGACTCGGTTGCGGCGTTGTACTGCTTGCAGAAATCCATTGTCTGAACCCCGTGTGGGCCCAGCGCCGTACCAACGGGCGGGGCGGGCGTTGCCGAGCCGGCCTCCAGTTGGATTTTCACTACGGCGAGGACACGTTTTTTCGGTGCCATCGTGTTCTCCTTCTCTTCGATCGTGGTCGGGCGAGTCGCCCGGTTTTAGAGCTTGGCCACCTGGCTGAACTCGAGTTCGACCGGGGTCTCCCGGCCGAAGATGTTGACGAGGACCTTGAGCTTGAGCTGGTCCTCGTTGATCTCTGCGATCTGGCCCGAGAAGTCCGCAAACGGACCCTCTTTCACCCGCACCGTCTCGTCCACTTCGTACTCGAGGCGTGGGACGGCTGCGCTTGGCTGGAGCCTCGGCTCCATCGGCCTTGACCTGGAGGATGTTCTCCACCTCACGACGACGACAGCGGCGTGGGCTTGGTGCCGGGACCGACGAATCCAGTCACGCCAGGGGTGTTGCGGATCGCGCCCCAGGTGTCGTCGTCCAGGTCACAGCGCACGAGCAGGTAGCCCGGGAAGACCTTCTTTTGCACGACGACCTTTTTGCCACCCTTGAACTCGGTCACGTCCTCCATGGGGATGACGCACTCGAACACACGGTCTTCCATGTTGCGCGAGGCCACCACGTTGGTCAGGTTGGAGCGCACCTTGTTCTCGTAGCCGGAGTAGGTGTGGACCACATACCAGCGACCGGGCATGTCGTAAGGGCTTGGGACGAAGACCTCTTCTTCGTCCTCCTCGCTCTTGCTGGCCTTCCCACGTGGCGTCAAGCACCATCTCGGGCTCTCCAACGCCGGCGCTCACCGGGGTCTCAGTCTCGTCCACCACTACTTCGGTGGTCTCGTCTACGAGTTCGTTCTCTTCGGGGGTCACGGGCACACCGTCCACATCAATCTGGGTCATTTTTGGAAGAGAAACACGACGGCTTTGCCGTAGAGCAGGTTCAGGAGGAATATCAGGCCGATCATGAAGATCAGCGTGAAGAGCACCACGCCGGTGTAGTTGACCATCTCAGGTCGAGAAGGCCACGCCACTTGACGCATCTCGTCGCGCACCTCGCGGAGGAACTCGGCCGGCGTCGTGCGCTTCTTGGCCGGCTTGCGCTGTGTACCTGTCGGCGCGGCGCGGCGGCCTGAGGGAGAGCCATCGGCCTCCATCTGACCTTGGCGCTGCATCATGCGCTTTGTCTCGCGGTTCACAGGATCTGTCTCACTTCACGGGGTTTCGTTGATCTCTTTGCTACGTACGTGTCTCAGCAGGGCAGGAGGGACTCGAACCCCCAACCTTCGGTTTTGGAGACCGGTGCTCTACCAGTTGAGCTACTGCCCTTGGGGCCGCCCTGGCTGTCTCACGGGTGGTTCAACCCCCTGACCTGGGGAGCGGTCCGCGAGGATACCACCGAAGGCGTGCTATGACCTCAGCGGGTCTCCTTGTGGAGGGTGTGGGTCGCGGTCCCACCGGCAGAACTTCTGCATCTCGATCCGCTCGCGGTCGTTCAGCTTGTTCTTGGTGGTGATGTAGTTGCGGCGCTTGCAAACTTCGCACGCCAGGGTGACCTGCACCCTTTTGTCGTTCCTTGCCACTGTATTCCTTCCCAATGCTTGACTGACTGAGCTGTCCTCTGTGCGACCCGAGGCCTGCCCCGGGCTAGTAGCGGCGGCGGGACTCGAACCCGCGACAACACGATTATGAGCCGTGTGCTCTGACCAACTGAGCTACGCCGCCAGGGGCGAGCCCCCTGTCGGAATCGAACCGACGACACCAGCCTTACCATGGCTGTGCTCTGCCGACTGAGCTAAGGGGGCGCCGCAGCCAATCGACCGCGAAGAGCAATGATAGCCAACCTGGCAACGACCCCGCCCCCGGGCTGCGAAACCGTCACTCGGCCGCCCAGGGTCGCCCGCCTCGGTACGATCTTCGCCCATGCGGATCCGACTGGCCGACCTGGCCGACGCCGAAGCCATCCGCGCCATCTACAACGCCGAGGTCCTCGGCGCCACCAACACCTTCGACATGGTGCCCCGCACCGACGGCCGAACAGCTGGCCTGGCTCGAACGGGCCACAGCCAGGCTCACCCCTGTGTGGTGGCCTGCCCGTCCCCGGCCGGCTCCCCCGGGCAGGTGGGGGCCCAGGCGAGATCGTGCTCGGTTTCGGGTCGCTCTCCCCCTACCGGGACCGCCCGGCCTATGCCACCACGGCCGAAAACTCGGTCTACGTCGACGGGCCGCCGAGGCCAGGGCGTCGGGCGGGCCTGCTGGACGAACTGTTAGTCCTGGCCGCCGGCCACGGCTTCCATACCGTGATCGCCCGGATCGTGGGTGAAAACGAGGCCTCCATCGCCCTGCACAAGGCCTGTGGCTTCGAGTTGGTCGGCGTCGAACGCGAGGTCGGACGCAAGCACCGGCGCTGGCTCGACGTGGTCGAGCTCCAGCGGATGCTCTAGACTCAGCTGTCGTGCCAGGGCCCGGGCCGGGGCGGGACTCAGTGCTTCGAGGGCAGCGTAAGGGGTCGGTTCTGTGGCATCGCCCCGGTCAGCTGCTCTGTGTCGATCCGCCACGACGAGGTCCAGCGGCCGAGCGGCAAGAGGAAGACGGCGAGCAACACCGCCACGGCGGCCACCATGGACAGCGGATCAGTTGCAGAAGTTGATTCAGCAACGATTTGCCCCCGGTCAGTCCGATGAACGGCGCCACCATCGAGAGGCCGATGACCCACGTGCGCAGCCGGCCCGTCACCACCGGTGCCAGCAGGATGATGCCCCAGGTCAGATACCAGGGCTGGACTACCGGGCCGAGCACCACAAAAAGCAGCATGGAGAGACCGAGCGCTTTGAGCGCGCCCAATGCGATCGCTGATCAACAAGAGATAGACGGCCAAGACGGCGGCCGCCACCAGACCTAAGAGACGGGTCACGGTCAGCACGCCGAGTTGGCTGACGCCAATGTGGGCGATATGGGCCGCACCGCTGACCATGAGGCCCACGGCGGTGGCCGGTGCCATCCAGCTCCGAACCGTGCCGGGCGTGCCGAGGTTGGCAATCCAGCCCCAACCCAACCCACTCACCTGTGAGAGCACGGCCATCACGGCCACCGCGATGATGCCGGCGGTGAGTATCGGTCGCACCCGTTGGCGCAGTGGCACGCCCTCGCCCATCCAGTCCCAGGCGATGTAGACGATGCTGAGTGCAGCCGGCACCTTGATGGCAGCAGCCAAGGTGCAGAGCACGATGCCCACCGACGGGGTGCTTGGACTTGGCCGCGGTGAATGCCGGCCAGCACCAGCCCGATCATGATGGCGTCGTTGTGGGCCGCTCCCGATGAGGGCGAGCAGGGTGACGGATTGAAGACGGCCAGCGTGAAGGCCGGGCCCGCCGTCGCGGCCGTAGATGCGGGCCAGCTTGGGCACGCAGTAGGCAATCAGAGCGAGGCCGACCACCGAGAGAGGCGCAGCAACATCACGGTCACCAGTTCGTTGTGGACCGCTGATCTTGGCGAAAAACCCGGCCACCATCAAGAACAACGGACCATAGGGGGCGGGCGTATTGAGCCACAGACCGTCGACCGGTGAAACCCAGGGGCCCGAGCCCAACGTGCCGGGGCCGTAGTTGTAGGGGTTGATGTGGCGGCTCATCATTTCGCCTTGGGCCGCGTAGGAGAACACGTCCCGGCTGAACATCGGGGCCACCACCAAGAGTGGGACGGTCCAAAGCACAAGCATGCCGACCAGGAACTTGACCGGAACGTCGGGGCGGGCCCGGAAGGTCTTGACCAGTCCATACCAAACCCGCACCAAGCAACACCATGCCGCCGTAGACGGCCACCAGTCCGAAAAGCAAGAACCCGGACTGATAGAGGGCCGAGCCCGGGGGGACGCCGAAGAACCAGGTGCCCGAGAGCTCGAGTTTGAACGGTGAACTATTGAGCGAGGCCCCGACACAGATCGAGAGAATGGCCAAGAAGCCCAAGAGAGCGGGGCGGCGCAAGAAGCGCCAGTCGTTGGGATCGCCTCGATCCGCCTCCACCCGTTCGGCCAAAGAGACCGACGGCGTCATGCGGACCTTCAACATCTCAAACCACATCGTGAGGAGGTCGACGTGCTGCTTGGTCCAAGAGAGGACGTGCACCACAGAACGCGACGACGAGGCGGGGCGAGGAGACCCCTGATCGATCCCGTCAGCCGGGTCGACGGTCGTCTTCGATATGTCGTCCACTACACCTCAGGTTCGCTTCGTTCCGGATTGCAACGGCCGTGCCTAGGAGGCACCGCAGGTGAGTCACCGGCCCGACAGACGAAGCCCGAGGGTTCGTCGCCTGCAACTCTTCCGTAACGTCATTGTAATGACACCTGGGGGCCATGCAAGTGCCCTGGCTCTTCACTGTCCCGACCAGGAAACATCCCGACACGGCCGTGGCGCAAGGCGCCAATGGTCCAGCCAAATAGGACCAAGGCACCGGCCAGCGTCAGCGAGTCACCAGCCACGGCACCAAGGGGTCCGGTCAGATTCCACCAGTAGGGGGCCACGACCGCCACCACGATCAACACCAAGAACAAGACCCGTTGGAATGAGCCGTCGGACCAGCGTTCCACCACCACAATCGGGACCAGCACGATCCATGACCAGTGGTGGGTCCAAGAGATCGGACTGACCAACAGTTCGGTCAAGGCCAGAGCCAACACGGCATCGACCGGATGTCGGTCGGCAAAGAGATGCGCGCTGAGCACAGCGCCCGCCATCACGGTGGCTGCGACCAAGAGAGGCCAGAGGTAGCTGGAGGCACCGTGGGGGAAGGGCGATCGATGGAGCAGGCCATCGATCGACTGGTTGCCCACGAAACCGAGTTTCCCGACTCGTTTGGTCTCGAACAGTTGGTGCGTCCAAAAATGCCACGAGTCGGCCGGCAGAATGAGCCAGGCCAGCGCCGTCACCGCCACGAAGGTGCCGAGGGCCCGCGCCGTTGAGGCCCAGTCGCGTCGCACCACGAAACCGATGACAAAGACCAAGGGGGTGACTTTGATAGCGGCGGCGATTCCGACCATCACGCCGCGCCAACG
Source organism: uncultured Acidimicrobiaceae bacterium (assembly GCA_963803215.1). GTDB lineage: Bacteria > Actinomycetota > Acidimicrobiia > Acidimicrobiales > RAAP-2 > CAWDLP01. The sequence goes on along the minus strand of CAWDLP010000013.1, from coordinate 42,979 downwards.
CCGCCGGACCACGGTGAAATCAGACAGGACAAGCAGCATCAAGATCACATTGATCTGGCCGTAGTCCATGTTGGAACGCAGCGGCTCGAAACAGATCGAGGCCACTGCGGCGAATATGGCAGCACCAGCCTGAGCCCGACGGCCTTTCATACCGAGCGCCGAGCGGGCGGCCAGATAGACCACGGTCACCAACGCCGCACTGTTGACCAGCCACCACAGGGCTTCGGTGGCGCGAAGCGGCGGGAGGGAAAGAACGCTCAGTACGAACAACGCAAAGGGCGGATAGGTGAAGAGAAGGTGATGCTCGGTAAACGAAGAGCGATACGGATGGCCGCCGTGGAAAAGGGCGTGGCCGGCACCGCGATAGACCCGAGCGTCCAAAAACCAATGGGAACCAAACACCACCATGTAGAGCCCGACGCCGAGCCAGGCCAGCCCAGCGAGCAGAACCAAGACCCAGGTAGGTATGGCCTGAGCCCTTGTTCTCAGTGACGACGTTCTCAGTGGCGACACGTCGCTCCTTGGACGGTCGAGACACTGTCTCGACCGCACTCGCATTCGATCAGGCCGGAGGACCACCCGAACTGACACTTCGCTTGCATCCACCATGTTCCATAACCACAGAACATCTGGTGGGCCGGGGAGGATTCGAACCTCCGTAGGCGTTAACCGACAGGTTTACAGCCTGTTTCCTTTGGCCACTCGGACACCGACCCGAAGGCGATGAGGATAGCCCGAGCGCACGACCTGGCGGCCCAGGTCACGATCAGCTCTGCGACCCGATCAGCCGGGGCCAGTACTGTGGCCGCATGCCTACCTTCGACATCGTCTCAGAGGTCGATATGCAAGAGGTCCGCAACGCCGTCGATCAGGCGAACCGTGAGGCTTCGACTCGTTTCGACTTCAAGAACACCGACTCCGAGATAGAGCTGAACGAGAGCCCGGCTGAGCTTGTGCTGACCTCGTCGACCGACGACCGGCTGCGGGCCCTGCATCAGGTTCTGGTCGAGAAACTGGTGAAGCGCCAGGTCTCGCTCAAATCTTTGGAGGACGGCAAGATCGAAGAGGCCTCCAAGGGCACAGCGCGCCAACATGTGGCCATCAAGGCCGGCATCAGCCAAGAGCACGCCAAGAAGCTCAACCGCTTCATCAAGGATTTGGGACTCAAGGGCGTGAGCTCGCAGACCCAAGGTGAGCAGCTCCGGGTCACGGGCAAAAAGCGCGACGACCTCCAAGCGGTGATCTCTGCTTGCAAGGAAGAGGACTTCGGCATTCCCTTGCAGTTCAACAACTTCCGGGACTAACAGAACCGGCCGACACGTCGCCCGAACGCTGAACTTCGGTCGCTTAGTAGACCTCGGCCGGGTCGGCACCCTCTTCGACTTCGAGGTGTTCTTCGAACTCTTCAAGCTCTTGGTGGAAGAGCTTGTTGAAGAGTAGGAGCTTCAAGATCCAGAACACGCCGAACGAGACCACGTTGGCCAACAGGACGACGGCCGTCATCTCGGTGTGATCGAAGTGGTGTTTGGTACCAATGTGGTGGGCCACCGTGGCGCCCGACGATGGAGACGGCAATGCCCGAGGCGGCCATAATCCAAAAGGGAACGACCTCTTTCATGAAGTGAGATCGGCCGCTCTTGCCCCAGGCCCACTGGCGGTTCAGCCAGTAGGAGGGGAACGTGGCCACGCAGTTGGCGAATGACGGTGGCCCAGACTTCGACTCGGAAGTTTGAAGACGCCGTAGACCAGACAACAAGCACGATGAACGAGACCATGGTGGAGATGGCCGACACCATGGTGTAGCGGAAGAGTTTCTTGCCCTCGTGGGTGTGCAACCAGGCCCAAAGGTTCGTGACAGACGACGACATTGGCCGACACCTTAGTTGGCCCTGCGCTACCACTTCCGCCACATTTCTTGTGTTACGGGGGGTAACTCAGGTTGGTGGCGGGACCACGGCATTGGCTTTGGCCACGTCGCGATACCAAAAGGCGCTGGGCTTGGGGCGGCGCTCGAAGGTGACCGGATCGACCGCAACCAGGCCCAGTTTCGGCCCGTAGCCGTGGTCCCATTCGAAGTTGTCGAGCAGGCTCCACAAGAAGTAGCCCCTCACATCGACTCCGTCGTCGATGGCCCGTTTCAAACCTCGCAGAGCGTCCCCTATGAATTCGATGCGCTCGGTGTCATCCAAGGTCGATAGGCCGTTCTCCGTCACCACCACAGGAAGGCCGGTGTAGCTGGCCGCTCGCCGCACCGTGTACTCAAGGACCTGGGGCCAAAACTCGTAGCCCATCTGGGTTTTGCGCACGTCGGCCGGGCCGTCGGTTTGCCCGTCAGGGCCAAGGTGGAGTCGGGTGTAGCACTGGACCCCGATGTAGTCATCGCCTTTGGTGCCCCGCAGGAAGAAGTTCTCAATGACCTCTTCGGCCGCGTCACGCATCTGTTCGCCGCCGGGCTCGGCCACGATCTCGGCCATGGACAACGTCATCCCGCAGGGAAAATCACCCGGCCCCGATTTGAGGGCATCGACGGCCAGGCGATGGGCCCGGACGAACGTCTCGTTGCAAGCCAGATGACGCTTGAAGTCGTTCTTCACCCCGGGAGGGAAGGTGCCGTTGGTATAGGCCATGGTCCCAATGACGTTCGGCTCGTTCACGGTGCAGGCTCGGCCAATGAGATCTCCCAAATGCGCCGTTGCCCGTGTCACGTAGCGCGCAAAGATCTCAGGCGCGTCGGGTGCTTCCCATCCCCCTCGGTTGGCCAGCCACTGCGGCGTGGTGAAGTGGTGGAAGGTCACGACCGGTTGGATGCCTTTGCCCAAGCACATGGCGCACATGCGCCGGTAGTAGTCGAGGGCCGCGATGGAGAACTCCCCTTCGGCCGGCTCAATGCGGCTCCACTCCAACGAGAAGCGGTAGGCCCCGAGACCGAGGGTAGAGATCAGCTCGATGTCCTCGGGCCAACGGTGCAACGAGTCACAGGCGTCGCCGCTCGACTCTTTGGCGTTGCCGAGCGGATTGTGCTCCCAGGCCCACCAGTCGTTATTGGTATTGCCACCTTCAATCTGGTGGGCCGCTGTGGCCACGCCCCAGACAAAATCCTTCGGGAAGGTATCGAGGGCAAGGCCAGACGCGGCACTGTCTTGTGGGGCGGGACTCATGGCTGAGCACCCTATCGGCGGCCGCTTTTGGTCGCCTGGTCCCGCTACGCCTGCGAACATGGAGGCGTGAGCGCCTCTTTGGACTTCTTGGTTCGACTTCTCGATTTCGAGCCCATTGAGGTGAACATCTTTCGGGGCACGCAACCCCCCGACGAGCGCCAGCGGGTCTTCGGTGGCCAGGTGGCAAGCCAGGCCCTCATGGCGGCGGGCCAGACCGTCGAACACGGCCGAGTGCACTCCTTGCACTCCTACTTTCTTCGTCCGGGCGACCCCAACGTGCCCATCCTCTACGAGGTCGACCGCATTCGCGACGGCCGGTCGTTCACGACGCGGCGTGTGGTGGCCATTCAGCACGGCCGCGCTATCTACAACATGCAGGCCTCGTTCCACGACGACGAGACCGGCCTCGACCACCAGTTCCCTATGCCCGAGGTGCCGCCACCCGAAGGGCTCAAATCCATGCCGGAACTGTTGGAACCGTGGCGTGACGAGCTAAAAGAGTGGTTCGAGCGGCCCCATCCCATCGACCAACGTCACATCGGTGGCGTGCCGTGGCATCACGACGGGCCCCGCGAGCCCTATCAAAGGCTCTGGATCCGAGCCGATGGAGAACTCCCCGACGACCCACTGCTCCACGCCTGCGTGGCGGCCTACGCCTCGGACATGTCGTTGGTTGACACCATCTTGGCCCCGCACCCCGTTCGTTGGGACGACGAAAACTTCATGGGCGCCAGCCTCGATCACTGCATGTGGTTCCACCGACCCTTTCGGGCCGACGATTGGCTGCTCTACGACATGGACTCGCCGGTAGCAGCCGGTGGTCGTGGACTGGCCCGCGGCTTCTCTGTTCGATCGTTCTGGTCGTCTCTGCGTCTCGATGTCCCAAGAGGGCCTGGTGCGCGTACGCGAGCCGCGCCGAGACCGCCGACGAACAAGGGCCGATCAGCCGACCGTCATCCCAACCACCGGTTTGTTGAGCGTGATGTTGCCGGTCGAGCCCTGGAAGGGTGCGTTGAAGGCAAAGAGGCCACCGTCGGTGGCCACTTCGAAGTAGCCGTTGGTGAAGTAGTCGTAGGCCATGCCAACGACCGGCTTGTTCAAGGGCTGGCCACCCATCGATCCTAAGAACGGCGCGCCGTAGGCGAAGAGGCCGCCGTCTGAGGCCACCTCGTAGTAGCCGCCGGTCGCAGTGTCGACCGTCATGCCCACCACGGGCTTATTGAGCGTGATGTTGCCGGTCGAGCCCAAGAACGGTGCGTTGAAGGCGAACAGGCCGCCGTCGGACGCCACCTCGTAGTAGCCGCCGGTCAACTGGTCGAAGGCGATGCCGACGATTGGTTTGTTGAGTGGCATGCCACCCATCGAGCCGTAGAACGGTGCGTTGAACGCGAACAGGCCGCCGTCAGATGCCACCTCGTAGTAGCCCCCAGTGCGTGAGTCGAAAGCAATGCCGACAATTGGCGCGTTCAACGGTTTGCCACCCATGGAGCCGTAGAAGGGAGCATTGAAGGCGAAGATGCCGCCGTCGGACGCCACCTCGTAGTAGCCGTCGTTCGACGGCACCATGGCCATGCCCACCACCGGCTCGTTCAAGGGCTGACCGCCCATCGAGCCGAAGAAGGGCACGTTGTAGCTGAACAGGCCACCGTCGGAGGCCACCAGGTCGTAGCCGCCCGTGCCCGAAAAGGTGTCGAGCAACCCCAAGTCCTTGCTCGCGCTCACGTAACGACCTTGGGTCACACAGAAGCCCGCCGTGCAGTCGACTCCATAGAGCTCGGTCTGGTCGGAGGGGTCAGCGTTTGCGGGCTCGGGGGCTTGGAGGGCGGTCCAAGTACCGCCCGACAGCGTGTCGATGAGAGGCCACTGGTTACCTGAGGCGTCCGGGTAGTAGCCGACGGCCTCGCACTGCCCGGGCCACGAGCACGAGACGCCTCGCAGCTCGGCGTCCGGGTTGTCGGCTGGGTTGGTGTCAGCGTTGGCCGGCTCGGGGGCTTGAGTACTCGACCACGAACCACCGGCCAATGTGCTGATGAGCCCCCAGATGCGCCCCTGGTTGTCCCTGTACGAGCCGATCGACACGCAGTTGCCGTCGGACGGGCACGACATGGCATCGCTCTCTTGGAACTGGTATGGCCCAGTACCGCCACCGGCTGGGACGGGTGTGGCCTCTGCGCTCCACGATCCGGCCGCCAGCACCTCGAGGAGCCCCCACTGGTAGCCGTCGCTACCGTCGTAGTCGCCGCCCGGCGGCACAGTTCCCGTCCGAGGAACACGACACGCCTAAAAGTTCGGCGGACTGGTCGCCGTCGGTATCCGTGCCGGCGTTGGCGGGCTCGGGGGCGGCGGTCGCCGACCAGTTCGTGCCCGATCCGGTCTCGATGAGGCCGTACTGGTAGTCCATGATCGAGTCGTCGTTGTAGCTCCCGACCACCGCACAGAACGAGGTCGACGAGCAGGACAGGGCTTCCAGGTCCGCCTCTTGGTTGTGGTCGGCGTCGTCGCCGGAGTTCGACGGTTGTGGTGCTGTGACGGTCTGCCAGCTGCCGTTGGCCAAGGTGTCGATGACTCCGTAGTCGTAGCCGATCGAGTCGTGGTAGCCCCCAATGGCGGTGCAGTCCCCGACCACCGGGCAGTCGACGCTCATAGAGAGCGGTCGACTGATGGCCGTCGGTATCCGTACCGGAGTTGGAGGGCTGCGGCGCGGTGGTGGCGGTCCAGGTGCCGCCCGACAGCGTTTCGATCAGGCCAAAGTCGTGAGCCCGAGGTGTCCTGATAGCTCCCCACGGCCACGCAACTGGTGGCCGTGGCACACGACACGCCGATTCGAGACTGGTGCTCTCGTTCGTGATCACCCTCTGTGCCAGAGTTCGGCGGGCAACGGAGCCTGCTCGACGGTCCAGACGCCGTTGGACTGCGTCTCGATGACCCCGTAGTCGTAGCCCCCAACCGCCGAGTATCGGCCGACCGCGACACAGTTACCGGGCGAGGCACATGAGGTCTGGCTGAGATCCAGATACGGGGTGGTGGAGGCGTCGGAGGGAAGAGGCGCCGATGCCGTTGACCAGCTGGGCGCGGACGTTGCTCCCGCAGCTGAGGCCGGCTGGACCGTCACGCCGAGGGCCCCCAGGCGCACAGGACGGTGACCAGTCCGGCCGAAACCGGGGCGAAGAAACGACGGACTTGGACTTTCGACATCGGCTGCGCCACGTCGTCTCCTTTTTGTGTCGGCACCCCACCGATGTGATGCCGGTCGGCCAGGGTCCGATCTCAGCCGAACCGTTTCCGTAGCGCGAAATCTACCGCAGCAGCTCGAATCTTTCCTGGAGAGCCGGCGGTGGCGCGACGTCCGCGACGCAATCGGGCGCCGCTCGAGGTGCTGACGGTGGTTAGCGAAGCTCCGACGGCACGTAGTCGCGAGGCTCGGCCCCGATATAGATCTGACGAGGTCGCGAGATCTTGGAGTCCTGGTCGAGCATCTCTTGCCAGTGGGCCAGCCAACCGGCCGTACGCGGAATGGCAAAGAGAACGGGGAACATCTCGAGGGGAAAGCCCATGGCCTGATAGATGAGCCCGGAGTAAAAGTCCACGTTGGGGTAGAGCTTCCTCGAGATGAAGTACTCATCAGAGAGGGCGATCTCCTCCAAGGCCAAAGCGATGTCCAAAAGTGGGTTCTTGCCCGTGACCGAGAAGACATCGTCGGCCGTCTTCTTGATGATGCGGGCTCTCGGGTCGTAGCTCTTGTAGACCCGGTGGCCGAAGCCTTGGAGTCGACCACTACCGCCCTTGACCGATTCGACGAAGGCCGGCACGTTCTCAATGCTGCCGATGTCGGTCAGCATCCGGATCACGGCCTCGTTGGCTCCGCCGTGACGCGGGCCGTAGAGAGCGGCGGCGGCAGCGGCGGTGGACGAGTAGGGGTCGCTGTGCGAGGAACCAACCACGCGCATGGCGGTGGTCGAGCAGTTCTGCTCATGGTCGGCGTGGAGGATGAACAGCACGTCCAAGGCCTTGGCCAGAATCGGATTGGCTTCGAAACGGGGCTCGGCCACCTTCCACATCATGGAAAGGAAGTTGCCAGCAAAGTCGAGCGAGTTGTCGGGATAGACGAAGGGCATGCCCACGCTGAAGCGGTGGGCCGCGGCGGCCAACGTCGGCATCTTGGCGATCAGTCGGATGATCTGCTTTTGTCGCGACTCGGGATCGAAGATGTCCTTGGCGTCCGAGTAGAAGGTGGAGAGCGCCGCCACGGCCGATACCAACATCCCCATCGGATGGGCGTCGTAGTGGAACCCCTCCAAGAAACGCTTGCGCACGTTCTCGTGGATGAAGGTGTGATTCGTGATCTCGTGGCGCCACGTCTCGAACTCGGCCGGCGTGGGCAACTCTCCGTGGAGGAGCAGGTAGGCCACCTCCAAGTAGGTCGACTTTTCAGCCAACTGCTCGATCGGATAACCCCGGTAGCGAAGAATGCCAGCTTCTCCGTCGAGGTAGGTGATCGCACTCTCGCAGGCCGCCGTCGACATAAAGCCGGGGTCGTAGTACCAGATGCCGGGTAAGAGTTTGGAGAAGTCGCTGGCGGCAATGCCCCCATTTACGATGGGAATCTCTACGGATTCACCGCTCCGATTGTCGGTGAGCGTGATGCTTTCGGCCACGAGCGCGACGTCCTCCTGTCCCTGCACGGGTTGTTGACTACGAACGGGGCGATCCTAAGGCCATGGCAGGGATGCGGTCGAGACGGGGGTATTCCAGCTGAGCCAGACGACCGGCGCCACCTCGAAGCAGGCGTGGCGAATCCGCCGCTCAGGCCTCTACGAAGAAGAGCGAGAGGTGGTGGTCGTGGTGGGGGCCAGAGTGGTCGGAGGAGTAGCCGGCGCCACCTGCAGCGCATAGGCCCGGCTCAAGCCCGACTGCACCGTTTGGGCTGGTGGGGGCGTTACCGCCACGGTCAGCACGTAGACCTGATTGGGTTTCACGCCGAGCACCACCGGGGCCAGGGTCACCGACTGGTTGGGCGCCAGCGCCACCCGACGAACAACGGTGTGCGTGGTGCCCGTGGTCTGGGCCTGAAGCGAAAACTGCACCGCGACATTGGGCTCGATGACATTGCCAGCGTTGGTCACGACCGCCGTCACGGCCAGGGAGTTCGAGGGTGGCAAGGTGGCCGTGGAGGTTGATGTGGGCGCCAAGCTGGCTCCCACGTCGCAACGGGGAGCGGTGGGAGGTTTGGCCTTCTTCGCTTTCGGTTGAGTGGTCGTGGTGGTCGATGCCGACGAGGTGGTCGAAGCGCCCGGCACCGTCGTGGTGGTGGTGGTTGTTGTTGTTGTGGTCGTGGTGGTCGTGGTGGTCGATGTCGTCGTGGTGGAAGTAGTGGGCGATGGCGTGAGAGCAGGCAAGGCGCTCGGATTGATCCGCACGCTGGTCAGTTGCAGACAGTGCAGCTGGCCCAACGTGACCGAACCCCCGACCAGGTCGACCTGGGTCTGCACCGCGCCGAGCGACCACGACGAGGGATTGGATATCCAGACCGAGACGGGAAGCTGGGCGTGGCCGGTGGCGGCCCGCAGACCGCGGCGTGCGGTGGCGTAGTCCCGGTCGGACTGTTGCAATGTTGCGCCCGAAGCCGTGACGTCCTGCGCCACTTGCGTTTGATCGAGCAGGACCGGAGTGGTGCCAACTGCGGTGGAGTTTGCATTGAGATCGTTGCCGACTGTCGGCTGCACTGGTGATGCCGAGATAGCCAAAGACAGCCGATCTGATCTGCTGCCACTGCTTTGGCCCGCTGATCAAAGACATCGGCCAAGGCTGCGTTGGCATTCGTCTCGGGACTCGGGGGTGAAAGGGCGTGCATCGCGGCCGCTTGGCGCTGCGTCGCCGAGGCCAGTGCGTCGAGTTGAAACTGGAGCTCCGAGCGGCTCACGTTAGGCATCGAGGCCATGGTGGTTCGAAGCGATCGAGCACTGGCGTTTGATTGGTCGACCAACACCGAAGCCTGTGCCGCAAATGAGCGGTTCACACTTTGGTGGAACGGACCCGATCCATGCCCAATGGCAAAGATGCCACCAATGAGGAGGAACAGCACAAGGGCGACGGCCACTAGGGCGACAACCCTGGGTCCGCTCGTTCGCCGGCGGGCGCGGCGGCGTCGATCAAGCGGCAGCATCGCCGCACGACGTTAGTGCTGGGCGGGCCTCAACCGTCCCCGGCCATCAGGCCGGCGACGCTTCGCTTTGCCCTGTGGTGGCCAGACTGCTGGCGGTGGCCCGCCAGCTCACGGTCGGTGCAATGGCGTTTTCATCGATCCGAGACCGATTTCGTTCCGCCAGGGTCAACATCGACTCGATGGTGCTTGAACTGAGCAGGTGCGGCACCAGACCCAGATCCAACAACTTGGTGTGAGCCGGACGGTAGTGGTGCTCTTCTTTTTCTACCCTCGGATTGGGCGTATCGAAGGCAATTGCAACCGCACTCGGACTGGCCTCGGCCACCGCTTCGGCCAGCTGGCGCACGGAGAACGACTCGGTGAACTGGTTAAAGACACGGAACTCGCCCACAGCAGCGGGGTTGGCCACGGCCAACTCCACACAGGCCAGGGTGTCTCGAATGTCCAACATGCCCCGAGTCTGATTGCCGCTGCCATAGACCGTGAGCGGGAGACCGATGGCGGCTTGCACGCAGAAACGATTGAGCACGGTGCCAAAGACGCTGTCGTAGTCGAATCGGGTGGCAAGACCGGCATGCAGATCGGTCTCGTCGGTCTGCTGGCCGTAGACCACACCCTGGTTGAGGTCGGTGGCCCGAAGACCCCAGGTCCGACAGGCGAACATGATGTTGTGGCTGTCGTGCACTTTGGACAGGTGGTAAAAGGAACCAGGCTGCTTCGGGAAGGGCAGAACATCGGTGCGTCCGCGGTGATTGATCTCGATGTAGCCCTCTTCAATGTCGATATTGGGCGTGCCGTACTCCCCCATCGTGCCCAACTTGACCAAGTGAATGGAGGGATCAGTCTCGGCAATGGCGTAGAGCAGATTGAGGGTGCCGACCACGTTGTTGACCTGTGTGTAGACGGCGTGCTCGCGGTCGATCATCGAATAAGGCGCGGACCGTTGCTCGCCGAAATGCACGATGGCATCGGGGCCGAACTCCGCCACCGTGGTTGACGTGAATTCAGCGTCGGTCAGATCGCCCACTCGCAGTTGAATGGTGATCCCGGAAATCTCCTCCCAAAGGCGGATGCGTGCTTCGATCGTTTCAATCGGCACCAGGCTCTCGACACCCATCTCGATGTCGTACTGACGTCGCACCAGGTTGTCGACGATCATCACGTCGTGGCCGAGGCGCGAGAAGCGCAACGCGGTTGGCCAACCCAGATAGCCGTCACCGCCAAGTACCAGAGTCTTCATGCCGTGCCCTTCTTTGACGCCGCGTCGAGCGCACTCTGCTGCTCGCCACTCACGGCACAACAATGCACCACGGTGGCGCGCCATGCCGCGCATCTCCCAGCACTTTCTTCAAAATGTGGAGAGCCTTCTCAGCTCAAACTCAGTAACGAACGGACTTCGTTCTTGGCGCCCGCTAAATCATCGACGGCGCGACTGACCGATCCGTTGACGTTGAGAAAAAGAAAGCGACATGACGTGACGGGTCGGCCCACTGCTTCTTCAACCGCAACGGCATAGGCCGCGCCCTGGATTCGGTTGGCCGTCATAAGGGCATCGAGATCGCTCTCGCTCTCGACCTGATTGGTCTTGTAGTCCACCACTTCGAGTCCATCGGGACCCTCGAGCAGAAGGTCGACAAATCCTTCAAGAACTCGACCTTCAACGGGCGCACCGACATAGATCTCACGCCAGTAGCGGCCCCTCAAGGCTCGTTGCACATCAGAGGATGCCAACGCGGCGCGCACCATGGCCTCAATGTCAGTAACACGGTGTGGGACACCCTCGGCCATCGCTTGAGCCGAAGCGAGTTCGTGCAGTCCATCGCCGGTTGCGAGATCGAGTGACTGCAAGGTGGCGTGCACGGCTCGACCGATGGCCGTCCCGGCCCGACCCTTGCGCCAAGCGGGCTGGTCACCGCGCGACGACTCTCCTTCTTCTTCTCGGTCGTCGGGCGAGGGCGCATGTTCTAAGCCGTCAGCGGCGCCGTTACCCATTGACACTTCACGAGCCAGCCGCACCACGGCGGTGGCCGACAAGGTCCCTGGTGTCTTGGCCCGCTCTAACAGAGCGCGGCGCTCGTCGATCCACTGGGTGCGTATGGCTTCGCTATCAGCCAACGGCTCTTCGAGCGCCGCTGCACTTCACGGCCGGCACCGATGGAGATGGCGGGTTGTCATTGCGGCGCCAGTGGAACACAAGATCACCGCACTGTGCGCTCACCGCATCGAGCAACTCAGCCAGCGGCGTGATGGTTTTTTCTGACTTGGTCTTGGGCCCGGCCTTTCGATGCAGGCTGACAATGAGGTAGTCGCTGGCCCGAGTAGCCGCCACGTAGAGCAGTCGAATTCGCTCAGCTTGTTCCATGCGTCGCTCGGCCAGGGCCAGGTCGGGATAGCCGTCGGTATGGCGGTCTTTGATTCGAACCTCATATCCGCGTAGCCGTGAAGAGAACGTCAACTCCATCGCTATGGCTCGGAACGACACCAAGCCCGGCCAACACCACGATGGGGAACTCCAGGCCTTTGGCGGCGTGCACGGTCATGATGCGCACGGCATCGACGTCGCTCTCGGGTAACACGACTTCGGTCACTCGGGCATCCTCGTCGCACTGCAGGTCAACCCAGGCCAGGTAGCGCCGCAGGTCGCTTCCCGTTGAGTCGGTGAACTGACGAGCTTGGTCACACACAAAGCGCAAACGACGCCAGGACTCGCGATAGCGGGGGCCGTCAAGGGCGAGGTCAAGAAAGCGGCGAGAAGCCACGATCTCTTCGAGCATCGCACTCACCTCCATGTGCCACGACTGCTCGTGCAGAGCTCTGAGATCGGCCAGACCGCTCACCACCGGGTGTGTCGCCTCAAGCTCCAACGGAGCGGGACGCCGGTAGTCCCATGATCCTTTCGCCAATGAAAAGCTCAAAAGGTCGTCGTCGCCACAACCAAATCCAGGCGAGCGCAGCGCGGCCACGATCGCCACTTCATTGGTCGGATCGTCGACGGCGGCCGTCACATTCAAGAGGTCTCGTACTTCTTGGGCGCTATAGACGAGTGAGCTGCTCTCGAGCCGGTAGGGAATCTGGTGTTCGTCGAGGGCAGCCTGCAAAGAAGGCAGCGCAGTCCGAGTCGGAATGAGCACGGTGATATCGCTCAGGCGCGCCGGCTGGGCGTCCGTTCCGACGGGCCACTTCTCATCACGCACCTGCGCAATGAGTCGAGCGAGATCGTTGACCTCTTCGTGGCGAATCTCGGGCATGTTGACGCCCGCTGCAGCTTGGGCACCGAAGTAGAGAACTCGGGCACCACACGGGGCCTCGGCCCATGAACGCTCGTCGTGCACGGCCAGAGGGACGTAGTCCGGTTGCTCCCCGCTCGACGCCGTCCATGAGGGCGCCGAAGACGTGGTTGAACCAGGCCACCAAGCCCGGCGCAGAGCGAAAGGAGGTTGTGAGCTGCAGGGCATCGGGACCGACGAGTTGGCGGGTGGTCAAGAACAGTCCGATGTCAGCTCGGCGAAAGCGGTAGATGGACTGTTTCGGGTCCCCAACAAAGAACAGCCGGCCGGGTTCGACCGCCAACGCCGACCAAGGCTTATGACCCGGGTCAAGGTCTGAGCTGGCGATACGAAAGGCCAGCTCAGCTTGGATGGGGTCGGTGTCTTGGAACTCGTCGATGAGCAGGAAGGGATAGGCCTGATGCAATGCGGCCCGGGCCGTCGAGCTACGGCGGGTCAGATCTCGAGCCAGCACCAAGAGGTCATGAAACTGCAGTCGGCCCTCGGCTTGGCGCCCCGCCGCAGCCTGCAACGTCTGGGCTGAGATGCGAGCGAGAAGATGGTCAAGCGCCGCGCGGAAAATGGCGTCAACCGTTTCGATCCTCGCCTCTTCTGCTTCATCCAGCAGCTCCACAATCTGAGGCTTGTAACCGTTCCAGTCCGGGCCCTTGCCGCCCCGGACTTTCAGCTTGCGACTGACCAGGGTTCGTAGAGTTTCAATGTCGTCGTCGCTTGCCTCGAGCTTGGCCGTATAGGCCACGAGTTCCTCTAAGTGTTGAAACAAAAGGTCGTCGTCGGACACACAGTGCTGTCGAAGTTGGACGGCGGCCCGCAGCGGCGCGAGGACGGCGGCCGCTTCGACGCGTACTCGAGGCCGTGGACCACCGGCTGGTGGCGCGGCCAGAAGATCCCAGTTGTCGTTGAGCTTCTTGGCCACCGCCTTGAGATTTTCCAGCGTCACGTCGCAGGTCATGACCAACAAGATGCTTCGGCCAGACTCCTCGTCGAGCAGAAGTTCGTCGAGGAACGTGGTCCAACGCTCTTCAAACTCGACTTGGGAACGAATCTCGTCGAGCACCTCAATGACCGGCGGCAACCCGGCGTCGAAGGAGTGCTCGGCTAAGACCCTGCGGGCAAAGCCATGAAGGGTCGAGATGGCAGCACCATCGAGGCCGACCAAGGCGTCACGTGCATTGCTTCGCACCTCCTCGGTCATGACCTCGCCGTCGGGACCTTCCTCTCCGAGAGCCACGGCGTCCAAGCGATCGAGAGCGCTGGCCAGGCGGTCGCGGAGCTCGGCCGCCGCCGCCTCGGTGAAGGTGATGGCTGCAATTTGGTCGATGCGCGCCGTGCCGGTGCGAATGAGTTGAAGGATTCGACCGACAAGTTGCGTGGTCTTGCCTGTACCGGCTCCGGCTTCGACAAAGAGCGTTTCGTCGAGACTGTGGCGGATGGACTGCCGGACCGCATCGTCAATCGCCATCGGCCACGCCGTCCGTCTCGTCGTCGTCACCTTCGGCCAACTGTCGGTAGGCCGAAAGCACGGCGGTCTGTCGCTTGCGCTCCCATGCGTGCTGCCGGTCAGTCGGACAGATGTCGTCGTAGGGGCAGTAGTTGCAGTTGCCGCCGCGATCTCCGTCAGCTCGGTCAGGCCGAGCCGGGAACTGGCCCCCCTCAATACCATCGACGAGGACACCGAGCACCTGGCTCAATCGTTCTGAACCATGGCGCCCAGGTCGGTAGTCGATGCGCTGGTACTTGCCCTTTTCACTGATGAACCAATAACTGGACGAGGTAACGGGAGCATCGAACTGCTGCGCCGCCGCGGCGGCGTACACAGGCAATTGCAGCTTGGTGCCACGGACCACGGGATCGGTGGTGAGTTCATTCATGCCGTAAAGGCCGCCGGACTTGTAGTCGATAACCAGATACGACGTCGGGGCGTCTTCACCGTCAAGCCCCTCGGACGCACCGTGTGGAATGCGGTCGACTCGGTCGGCCGAACCGCGGAATCGCACCTCCCGACCACCGTCGAGAGCAATAGCGACCGGGGCTCGCTCTTTATCACCGAATCGAAATTCGACAGCGTGGGGCACCGATCCTGTGGCCGCCCGATGTGCCGAGTCGTCGATAAGAAACCGCCGCAAATCAGCCAGAATTCGGGTCCTCTCTCGGGACCAGAACAGGGGGCGGCCCGTCAAGCCTCGCTGCTCGTACGAGACGAACTCCTCTTCGGCCAGATCGATCAAGTGCGCCAGATCACTGTCGCTCCACGGCGTCGACGGAGCAATGCGGTCCTGCAGCGGTTTGGCCGTCTCTTCGCCGATGAATCGCTCCAAGATGGTATGCATCAAAATCCCTCGGGCCGCGGGCGAGATCGTCATGATCTCTTCGGGCCGCTCGCGCCGATCGATTCGCATGAGACGTTCGAAGAGATAGCGGCGCGGACATGCCGCGTAGCTTTCCAGGCCAGTGGCTGATTGCACCGCGCCTGATGCGGGTGATGGAACCGCAACACCATCGATCAACCCGTCGAAACGTGTCAGTGAGGCCGAGCGCCGAGCATGGTGGGCCTCAAGACCCAAGCGCAAGACTTGGTCATCGCGGGCGAGAAAGTGATCAGACAACCGGCGACCCTCTTTGTTCCATTGCAGCAGCGAACGAGTGTCTCGGTCGGCGATTGAAATCGGCTCGGCCCCGCTTCCCACCACGCCGACAAACGAAGGGACAGCGTGAAAAGCGCGATGAGCGGGCAAGTGGTCGAGGTCGGAGCTGTAGAGCCGCTTTCCGTCGCCGATGTTCTCGGCCAGTGCGTCCAACAACCAACGCGACGGGCGTTGCTCGCGCCCACCGCGTTGGTCGCCTCGGGCAAAAGAGAGGACGCACTTTGGCGCGGACGACACGGCGGCGAGATAGTTGCGGCGTCGGTCGGCCACTTTCGAACCTCGAAGAGGGATGGCACCGTTGAGCGAACGCTCGCGATCAGGGAGAAGGGCATCGTCGCTGACCCGTCCCGGAAAGGCACCGTCGGTCATACCCACGATGTAGACCACGTCGAAGTCAAGACCAACCAGCTCGTCCACCTGACCGACCATGACGCCGTGCCCGAATCTCGACGTCTGCGGCGCCAACACATCGAGCTCGGCGGCCACGACCGATCTGAAGGCGGCGAGGTTGGGGGAGGAATCCACGCCGTCGAGCACGGCCAGTCCAGCCAGTAGTTCGTCGACCGCGGTAAACGCCGCCGCCTCTTCGGTCGGCCAATCACTCGCTTTATTCTTTCCGCCCACCAGGTCAGCCAAGAGTCGGCTGGACCACGCGCTCCACTCTTTCCAGGAGCTCGGCGTTTGGCTCAGGCGGTCCGCCCACTCCTCGATGAACTCGCTCAGCGCTTCGGCCTGTCGGATCGTTCCTTCGATAAATCGACGGGTGCCCTGGTTCTGTTCGCCGTCCTCGTCAAGCAGTCCTAGGCGCTCGGATTCGACCTGCACGAGACCACTCAAGTGGGTGCGCCAGCCCACCAGCCCGGACGTCACGCCGGCCAGGACCGACACTTCGTCCCAGGCCGTAGCAGGAACCGGAAGACCGTTGCTGTGTATTGGGGTTGAAGCCAGCCAGGCTATGACGTCGTCGCGGCGCCAATCGTGATCCATACAGGTGAACAAACCGAGCAGGACGCGGCCGGCCGCCGTACTGGCCAAGGAGCGAACGCCTCTTCCGTTGAGAGGGATCTCGGACTGGGTCAACGTCTCTCGGATCAACCTCGGATACGGCGCCTGTCCTCCATGCACCAATGCCATTCGTTCAAGAGGTGTCCCCGACGACGCTCGGCTCATGAGATCACGCACCGCCACCAACACTTCAGCGTCGGCCGACGGTGCGCTGACCACTCGGTGGGCCTGCGCCACACCTGGTCTGGTTGGCCACGTCCCCTCCCAACCAAGCTGATGGGCCAACTCCTGGGCCGGCTCGTCGCCCAGTGCATCGCCGGTCGTGCCCAACAGCACCGCCACAGGTCCATGGCCCGCCAGCGCACGCACCATGTTCAGGTGGCCTGCATCCAAAGTGAGCGGGAGATAGACCACGACCGGACCGATTTCGGAAAGAACAGCCGTCGGGTCGTCGTTGATGGCGCCGACCGCGGCTTGCGCCAAGTCGGCGTCGTCAAACCAACCGGCCAACCGCTCTCGGATAGCCGTCACCATGTGGACGACCTCGGCCGCCCGATCGCTCGAGGACATCAAGGCCGAGAGTGCATCGGTCGGAACGTTGCGCAGGTCTCGGTAGGTGGCCACCAACGCGGACAGCGTGGCCGGATGCTCGGCCACCCGAGTGAAGAGCGGTCCGGCTTGGCCAACGAGCACCCCTCGAGCGGCAGCATGGACCACGGCGTCAGTCGCCGGTCCGCGTCCGGCTGCGGCCATCAAGGGGCCACCAATCTGCTCGGCCAGTCGAGAGAAGGTAACAAAGGCCACATTGGCAATCCCCGGACGAGTAGTGCCATCGGCTGGCAGTCGACCCGAAGCCAAAAGTCGCCGCGTGGCCAATCCCACTGGACCGTTTGGGACAACAACAGTGACGCGAGCTAAAGGATCGTCTCCTTGGAACTCGGTGATGAGGCGGTCGAGGTTCCGGACCGCTATCGGGCCATAGGGCTCGACTTCGAACGAAACTGTCACTGAGAAGCTGACCCACCCACCCCATGTGTCGGTCGGTCGATGTCGCTGCCTTCAGTTCCGTCTACCTCTTCGCGCTCGTGCTGCGGCAACCATTGATCGAGCGAAGCGATCGAGGCCGGCGTGGCGAACTCTTGGATCACCGCGCCCTCGGTCACCGCACCGTCAGTGACTTCTCGTAAGACAGCGATCTCGGAAAGTTCGGCACCTTGAGGCATGCGGGGCGTGGCTTCCACGGGCGAGAGGGTTGGTAGTTCCTTCGACTCAAGGCCGACCACACCGAGGGTCGGGAACTGACGGGCCGTGACCATGACGCGGGTCTCAAGTGAGCCCACCGTCTTGTTGAAGTGCTCAACCGTGGACGTGAGACTGCGCTGCATGTTGGCCAGATGCGAGCCCATGGTGCTCAGTCGTTCGTAGAGTTCAGCGCCGCGCTGCTGGATGATGCGCGCATTGTCGGCCAGTTTCTCTTGTTGCCAGGTGAAGGCCACCGTGCGCAGCAACGCAATCAGTGTGGTCGGAGTCGTGAGCAGCACGCCGTTCGACATGGCGTGTTCTTGCAAAGTGAGGTCGTGCTCGTAGGCCGCCGACAAAAGGGGGTCGCCTGGCACGAAGGCGACTACCAATTGCGGCGAGCGCTCAAACTGCTTCCAGTACTGCTTCTTGGCCAGCTGGTCCACGTGGGCTCGAAGTTGGCGGGCGTGTGACACCAACTCTGCGGCGCGGACACTCTCGTCATCACTTTCCATGGCCCGCAGAAACGCCTCCAACGGGACCTTGGCGTCGACCACAATCTCGCCCTCACCTGGGAGATGGATGACCATGTCGGGCCGAAGTCGACCCTCATCGGTGTTTGACGAGACCTGCTCGTCGAAGTCGCAGTGCTCCACCATGCCCGCCATCTCCACCACACGTCGCAACTGCACTTCACCCCAGCGACCTCTGGTCTGAGGCGACCGCAGGGCGGTCACCAGGTTGCGGGTCTCGCGCTGCAACTGCTCTTGGGTGAGGTTGAGTTGGGCCACCTTCTCGGTGAGGCCGGCATAGGCGTCTTGCCGGTCAAGCTCCAAGCGCCGGAGACCCTGTTCATACTTGGACAGGGTCTCTTTCAAAGGGTCAAGGAGTTGCGTGATGGCTTGCTGGCGCTGGGTCAGATCGCCACGGGCGGCTTCTTGCGTTTCCTTCAACTTGGTGTCGGCCAAGGTCAAGAACTGATCGGCGTTCTGTTGCAGCGCTTGATTGGAAAGCTCGGCGAAGGTGCCGGCCAGGTTGGCCCGATCCAGTTCCCACTGTGCCGTGCGCTCCTCGGCACTGCGTTGCACCGCGGCGAGCTCAGTGGACAGTCGGGTCTGCTCCATCAGCGCGGCGTTCAGCCTGGCGTTGGCTTGGGCCAGTTGCGCCGCCAGATCAGCCTCGTGACGTTGGGCATCGGACAGTCGAGCTTCCGCGGCACTGGCCCCGGCCGAGGCTTCCTGGCGCCCGGCGCGGGCGACGGCGACGCCCACTGCGATGCCGCAGCCGAGGCCCAGGATGAGTCCAAGAAAGAGACCGACTACCACAGCGCCACCTCAGGCCGATCGAGTTCCGCGCCCTCGTCTTCGTACTTTGTGCCCACGATCATCTCCATCTCCGATGTCTTGGTCTCTCGGTATCCCAAGCGGCTGTTCTGTGCCCGATGCGCCCAAAACCTCTCGTTCATCGGCATTGGCCGAGCGTACCGGTCGGGTACCTCACTGGCGGGGTTCTCCCTGTACTGGCCTAGCCTGTGGCCATGCCGTTTCGATTAGGAGGTGGCGGTCGACAGACCGACGTCACTGAGATTCCAGAGCCCACCTTGCCCGACGGTCCCATGGAAGGCGAACAACCTCTTTGGAGCATTGACGAGCCCGACATCTGGTCGCAGGGCGACAACGGTCGGGGCCAGATGTCGCCCGCGCTGGCCAACATTGATCGGCTCTTTGTGCAGGTCTTTGCGTTAGTCGGTGAAGCAATCGCCGGGGCCACACACGCTCTCTTGGCCGGTGATCGAGATGCGGCCAAGCAACTGGTCCAGGGGGACGAGACCATTGATCGTCTGACCCAAGACATCGCCCACCTGGCCCAAAACGAGCTGGTCGCTGGTACCACCACCGAAGACGAACGCCGCGAACTGGTGGCCGTGCTTCGCATGTTGCCCGACCTTGAGCGCAACGGCGACCTGGCCGAACACATCGCTCGCCGAGCGGCCCGGGGTCTCGGCGCAGAGATGTCAGCGAGAAGTCGTGGGCTGGTCGAGCGCATGGGAGAAGTGGCGACCACTATCTGGCGGGCCACGGCGGACGCCTTCGCCGAGCGCTCTGTCGTCGGGGCCAACAACATTGACGACCTTGACGACGAACTCGACGACCTCCACGTCACGCTCACGGCCGAGCTCGTGGCTGGGACGATGTCGGTCCCGGTGGCCATTGAACTCGCCATGGTGGCCCGCTTCTATGAGCGCTTCGGTGACCACGCCGTCAACTTGGCTCGCCGCATGGCGGCCCTCATAGCCGGAGGACTTGAGCCCGGAGCGTCGCCGCCCGAGTAGCTCAGACCAGAGCGTCGAAGGTGAACTTCGCCATTTTGGAAGCGGCCCGGCTCGAGTCTCGGCCCAGTCGGAGCAGTCCAGGTACTTTGCCCGGATGTCGCAACATCAGACGAAGGGCGGCACCACCGTCCGGTGTCCCGTCGGGGCGGAGTAGCCCGATCACGGTGTCGTCGGTCAACCCCCCATCGGGGCGATCGCTAATCGACACGGAGCACGCTCCAAGCCACACCAGCTTCCTCACAAGCCGAGGCGACGCCCGAGGTTTCCATATCCAAAGCCGAGACGCCTTGGGCCACGAGTGCTTCGATCTCATCCAGATCACAGATGAGCCGATCGACCGTGGCAATCACGCCGGCAGGGATCAAATGGCCCAGCGTCTCGGGCCGAAAACGCTGCCCGGTTGCTTCGTCGACCACCTCACTCGGATGAACCACCGTCCCAATCGACATCTCAGGCGCCACCCCCCCAGCAATCCCACTGACCACCACTCGATCGGGCCGAACCGCCTCGACCAAGCGACCGGTCACACGCCGTGCCGTCGCTGGACCGACACCCAGTTGGGCCATGGTGACCTCATGAGGGCCGTGATGAGCCACAAAGACCTTTTCGTCATAAACGGCGGATGGTGTCGCTTTGAACTGGCGCACCAAAGGGCGAAGCTCTGAGCTCATTGGGGCCAACAGCAACGTGCGGGTCGTGGGTGCCACTGAACCAGCATGACTCGATTTGCTTCACTCCACGCAGCCAGGCCGCTCACGGAAGCGAGAATCAATCCGAACTCGATGGTGCGCTCGCTACCGACCTTGGTGGTCGCACCACGTGCCACCACCGGCGGGCCTGGTTGTTCGGTGAAGTGCCATCACCAATGCGGACGTCACGCACTCGCCCCTCATAGGGTGTGGCCGTGCTGATCGCTTCGCTCAACTGGGTCACGATCTCTTCTTTGGCCACGGCCTTTGGCACTTTGGTGCTCGCCCTCGCCACCTTCTCGGCCATTCGATCGGCCAATCGATCAGCTCGAACGGCGGAGCGAGCGCTGTTAGCCGGCATGCGCCCTCTACTGATTCAAGGCCGGATCGACCACCCCGGTGAACCCGTGATGTGGAACGACGAACATTGGGCGAAGGTCGGACACGGTAAAGGTGTGGCCGAGGTTCGTGGCAACCAGATCTATCTGGCCATGCCGATACGCAACGCCGGGACTGGACTTGCCGTCCTGCACGGCTGGGACCCACGGCCAACCTGGGGCGATCCGACTGCCACCCACGCCGATATCGCCGAATTCCGCATGCTCAATCGCGACATCTACGTCGCTTCGGGTGACACCGGGTTCTGGCAGGGTGCGATCCGCGAGTTGGAGGATCCCGATAGAGACGGACTCCGTCGTGCCATTGAACAACGTACGCGCATCATCATCGATGTTCTCTACGGAGACGCCGAAGGCGGACAACGCACCGTCAGCCGCTTCTCGCTCACCAGCACCGAGAAAGAGGGGCAGACCTGGGCCTGTTCGGTGGCACGGCACTGGAACATCGACCGCGACGATCCTCGCTAGAAAGTACCTCGCTCGTTAGAAACGACGCTCCAACAACGCTTCGGCGATCTGTACGGCGTTCAAGGCCGCGCCCTTCCTGAGGTTGTCCCCCACCACGAACAGAGCCAGCGCGTTGTGGCCACCGTCGGCTCGACGAATCCGACCAACCAATGATGAGTCACGGCCAGTTGCGCCCAACGGTGTGGGCATGGCCGAAAGCTCGACCCCGGGTGCGCCATCGAGCAGTTCGGTGGCCCGCTCTGGGCTGATCGGACCCTCGAACTCAGCCACAATGGCGGCCGAGTGGCCAGTGAAGATGGGCACCCGCACACAGGTGACGGTTACATTTAATGCAGGAAGACCCAGAATCTTGCGGCTTTCGTTGCGGTACTTCTGCTCCTCATTGGTCTCAAAAGAACCGTCGTCAACGATGGTGCCCGCGATCGAAAGCACGTTGTGGGCGATCGGTCCCGGAAAAACAACCGAAGCGGGGTAGTCGATTGACGAACCGTCAAAGGTCAGATCGGCCGCCCGATCAACCGTCTTGGCCAGCTGCTCAGCCAGTTCAGCCACGCCATCAAGGCCAGCACCAGAGACCGCTTGATAGGTAGAGATGACCAGCCTCGACAGCCCGGCCTCGTCGTGCAAAGGCTTCAACACCGGCATGGCCACCATGGTGGTGCAGTTGGGATTGGCCACGATGCCCTTGGGCAGGTCAACCAAGGCTTCGGCATTCACTTCGGGGACGACTAACGGCACGGCGGGATCCATGCGCCAGGCCGACGAGTTATCAATAGCCAGAGCACCGGCTGCCGCGATCTTGGGGAGAATCTCGCGCGAAGCACCGGCTCCAATCGAGCACAGGGCAATATCGAGGCCGGAGTAGTCGGCCGTGGCCGCGTCTTCGACCACAATCTCAGCGCCGCCGAAGGGAAGCACGGTCCCAGCGGAGCGGGCCGAGGCAAAGAACCGAATGTCGTCAAGGGGAAAGCCCCGCTCGATGAGGATCGAGCGCATGACCGAACCGACCTGGCCCGTTGCCCCAAGAACGCCTATACGCATGGCTCGATTGTACGAGACATTGAAGGCTCGCCGGCCCAAGGTGATCGCCCACCAAGCGGTCGGGGTCTGCGTGGATTCAGCCCAGTTCGAAAGCCGCGTGCAAAGAGCGCAGGGCTTCCTCCACCTTTTCGGTCGCCACCATGCACGAAATACGGATGGTGGAGGTCGAGATCATGTCGATGTTGACCCCGTTGGTGGCCAGGGTCTCGAACATGGTGGCGGTCACGCCGGGGTGCGACTTCATGCCTGCCCCCACCAACGACAGCCGGGCCACGTTCTCGTCTGAGGTCACGCCCGTGGCCCCCAACTCGTCGCACAGACTCTGACAGGTCTCAACCGACACGGAGAGATCCACCTTCGGCACAGTGAAGGAGATGTCGGTGGTGCCGTGCAGCGAGGTGTTTTGCACAATCATGTCGACGTTGACCGAGTGCTCGGCCAAGGCTCGAAAGAGTCGGGCGGCCACGCCCGGGCGGTCGGGCACCCCAGCCACCGTGACCTTGGCCTCCGAGGTGTCGTGGGTGACTGCGGTCACGATGGCTTGTTCCATGTTTTCGTCCTCCTCGACGACCCAGGTCCCAGGTTCCCAGGTAAAGCTGCTGCGCACGTGTAGGGGTACGTGGTGATTGCGGGCGAACTCAACTGAGCGGAGCTGCAAGACCCGACCCCCGGTCGCCGCCATTTCAAGCATCTCTTCAAAACTGATCCGACCCAGACGGTGGGCATCGGGCACGATCCGTGGATCAGCGCTAAAGACGCCGGTGACGTCGGTATAGATCTCACAGGCGTCGGCCCCAAGTACGGCGGCGAGCGCTACCGCCGTGGTGTCCGATCCGCCGCGGCCCAAGGTGGTGACGTCATTGTCGCTTGAGACGCCTTGGAAACCGGCCACCACCGGGACCTTGCCTTCCGAGAGGGCCTGGCGCAGGCGGTCACCGCGCACTTCCAAGATCTTGGCCCGGGTGTGATCGGTGTCGGTGATGATCCCGGCCTGGCTGCCGGTGAAAGAAACTGCCTCGATGGAGAGGTCCGAAAGCGCCATGGAAAGAAGCGACATCGAGATGCGTTCACCCGAGCTGACCAACATGTCGTACTCGCGGGGCGGCTGGGTCGAGCTGACCTCGTTGGCCAGGCGAATCAAGTCATCGGTGGTCTTCCCCATGGCGCTGACCACGGCCACCACCTCGTTGCCGTTGCGGCGCGTGCGGGCGATGTGGTCCGCCACGGCTCGGATCCGGTCGGCGTCGCCAACCGAAGTCCCGCCGTACTTTTGTACGAGCAAGGGCATCCCTAGAACGCTAATGGGTGAGGGCGGGCCTTCTGGAACTGTTGCGATGGAGGACAATGAGGGCCGCCAAATGGTGCGAATGCCCAGGGGGTGAGGTCGCGGATAGGGTCTCGACCCGTGCCAAGTGAGAAGCGTGCCCGTCAACGAGCGGCCCGAGAGGCCAAGCTCGAAGCTGAAGCCCAAGCCAAGAAGCGCCGCCAGCGCATCCGCAACGCCATCATCGTGGTGATCGTGCTGGCTCTGGTGGTGGGCATCACGTACCTGGTTTCCAATAACCACAAAAACAACAAGTCCGCTTCAACCACGACCACCAGCGCCTCGACGACGTCGACTACCAGCGCGACATCGACGACGGCGGCCAGCACGACCACGACGGCCGCGGTCAGCGCGGCTGACGCCGCGGCGCAAACCGCGGCCAATAGCAAAGCGGTCGCGGCGGGCTGTCCGGCATCAACTGCAACTCGGGTGAACAACCTGACGTGGTCATCGGCACCGCCGATGACGATCGATTCCTCCAAGAACTACACCGCGACCGTGGTCACGACCCAGGGTACGTTCACTATTGCGCTCGATCCCAAGGATGCACCGATCACGGTGAACAACTTCGTCTTCTTGGCCAAGCAGGGCTACTACAAGTGCGTGATCTTCCACCGGGTCATCCCGACGTTCATGGACCAAACTGGTGACCCAACGGGCACCGGTGAAGGTGGGCCGGGCTACACCATTGCCGATGAGTACCCGGCCGCGGCCAAAGACAGCTCCCAGCAGTACCCGTTGGGTTCGGTCGCCATGGCCAACACCGGGAGTGCCCACACCGGAGGCAGTCAGTTCTTCATCGTGGCCGGACCTGAAGGCGAAGGACTGCCCAACACGTACAGCCTCTTCGGGACGGTTACTTCTGGCATGGACGTCGTCCAAGCCATCAACGCTCAGGGCAGCGCCGCTGGCGTCCCACCTGATGTCACCAACCGCATTCTGTCGGTGACCATCAACGAATCCTGATTTCGCCACACTCACAAGTCGCCACCAGCAAGGAGTCCCATCATGGCCACCCCCCAAGCACCAGCAGCCGACGGATCCAGCCCGAAGCAACAGAAGTTCGACGGCGAGCCGCCGATGATCATCGACCCGGCGAAGCGTTACACCGCCACCATGGTCACCTCAAAAGGAACAATGGTCATTGCCCTCGACGCCGTGGGCGCGCCCAAAACAGTCAATAACTTCGTCTTTCTGTCGCGCTACCACTACTACGACGGCGTTATCTTCCACCGCGTCATTCCGGGTTTCGTGCTCCAAGGCGGCGACCCTGAAGGCTCTGGTCGAGGCGGGCCGGGCTACCGCTTTGCCGACGAGCTTCCCGCACCAGGGCGATATGAGATCGGTTCACTGGCCATGGCCAACGCCGGGCCGAACACCAACGGCAGCCAGTTCTTCGTGATCTGTGGTCCCCAAGGGGCCGGTCTTCCCCCGCTCTACTCACACTTCGGTTCCGTGGTTTCAGGCGGCGAGGTCGTGGCCGCTATTGAGGCGGTGGGATCCCAGTCGGGCAAGACCAGCGAAGAAGTGGTGATTGAGTCGGTCACCATCACCGAAGCCGACTGAACCACCACGCCGCTCAGCTCGGGAGCAGGGCGAGACCGCCAGGCGCTCGAGCGCCATCCAGGTAGACCGTGACCTCACCGGCCCCGGCGCTGCGCCAAGAGCCCTCGGAGTCCCGCAACAGCGCGGTGCGCTCGGGAATACCGACCACGGGAAGACCCTTTGGGGCCAAGACCACGGAGCGATGAAGTTTCTCGCCGTGACCGTCCTCGGCGACATCGCCAAAGTGCGCAATGACAGCCAGATCCGGAATCAGACCAAGTCCGACGGTCAGGGCACCGCCGCGGGGGTCAACCATCGGGTCAACCAGCGCCATGGCGCCGGCTGACGATCCGGCCACCACAGCACCGCTCTGCCACGCTTCGACCAGAGCGGCAAAGACGGCAGAGCCCTTCATGACCGAACGCAGATGGAGGGGCGAACCGCCGCTCAGATAGATGAAACGGGCATTGCGGACCCGCTCGGCCATGCCGGCGTCCTCGGCTGAGGCGCGGTCGACCACCATGAGGCCTTCCACCTCGCCACCAATGGGCGCAAACCACTCAGCGGCCACCATGACCGTTCGCTCGGGATGCTCGTAGGCCGCGGCCGTGGGCAACACCACAACGTGAGTACCTCCCGAAGCTTCGAGGAGTTCTAGGTCGAAGTTGCACCCCGGCGTCCATTCGCCCCCACCCACGAGGGCCAGCAGTCCTGTTGTGCTCATGCTCGACACTTTGGCACGCCCCCTGCCTAGGCTCGGTCCATGGACGACTATTTCGACGCCAAGGTAGCCATTGTCACCGGAGGAGCCTCGGGAATTGGCCAGGCCATCGCGTCCGCCCTTGTCGAACGCGGCACCACGGTAGTCCTGGCTGACATCAATGACGAAGGTGCGCGCGACGTCGCTGACTCGCTGGGTGTTGGGGCCAGGGCCGTAGGATGCGGCCTGGACGTGACCGACCAGGGTGCCGTTGCAGCCCTCGTGGCCAGCGTGGCCGAGACGCACGGGAAGCTCGACTTCATGTTCAACAACGCTGGCATCGGCGTGGGTGGACCGGTCGAGACCATCGATCTTTCGCTCTGGGAGCGGGTCATCGAGGTCGACCTGTACAGCGTCGTCTACGGCGTGCACGCGGCCTATCCCCTCATGGTGCGACAGGGCTCAGGCCACATCGTCAACACGGCCTCGATGGCCGGCTTGGTGCCGGCCCCCCTTCTCACGCCGTATGCCGCGGCCAAAGCAGGCGTGGTGGGACTGACGCAGAGTCTGCGAGTTGAGGCCGCGGCCTACGGCGTCCGGGTCTGCGCCATCTGCCCTGGTCCGGTCGAGACCCCCCTTTTGGACGCGGGCAACCCTGACACCAGTGGTCGCCACTCCCGTGGCGACGGACCGGCCGACGAGCGGCCCTTGAACGTCCGAGCTCTCCTCACCAACTCGCTCGGGGCGGCCTACCCGCCCGAAGATCTTGCCCGCGACGTCCTGGCTGGGATGGAGGCTGACCAGGCCTTCATCGTGGCACCAGAGCCCTCAGCCGCCTTCTGGGAGGCATATCGCAACGATCCTCAGAGCATCTTGGACGCCATGGGTCGCCAGGCCATAAAGAGCAGGGAGCGTCGTTCGTCGCACTGAGTAGTTACCGGCCAGTAGCCTTCCTGCCCATGTCATTCAAGAGCGTAGGAATCGTTGGGTCGGGAATCATGGGATCGGGCATCGCCGAAGTGGCGGCAGCCAACGGTCACGAGGTCGTACTGCGCAGCCGCAGTCAGGCCACAGCAGACGCCATGGTGGCGGGACTCGAGAAGTCCCTCAACCGACAGGTCGAAAAGGGAAAGCGCACCGCCGAAGAGCGCGACGAGATCCTGGGCCGAGTCTCGGCCACTACGGATCTGACGGCGCTGGCCAACATGGATCTGGTCATCGAGTCGGTGGTGGAAGACCTGGCCATCAAGAAGCATCTCTTCACCGAGCTCGACCGAATCTGTGGTGAGGCCACCATCATCGCCACCAACACCTCGACCTTGCCCGTGGTGGAGTTGGCCATGGAGACGGGTCGGCCCGACAAGGTCTGCGGCATCCACTTCTTCAACCCAGCCCCGGCCATGGCCTTGGTCGAGGTCGTCCGCCCACTGACGGCTTCGGATGAGACGATTGCCGCCGCCTTGGCCTTCGCCACCGAGTGCGGGAAAGACCCGGTCGAAGTGAAAGACCAAGCCGGCTTCATCGTCAACGCCCTGCTCTTCCCCTACCTCAACAACGCCATCCGCCTGGCTGAGTCGGGCGTGGCCTCGTTCGAAGGCATCGATGCCGCCATGAAGGGTGGCTGTGGATTCCCCATGGGACCCTTCGCCCTCTTGGACCTGGTTGGTCTCGACACGTCGCTCGCCATCTTGGACGCCCTCTACGACGAGTTCCGGGACCCGAACTACGCCGCCATGCCCCTCTTGCGCCGGATGGTGGCAGCCGAAAAGCTGGGACGTAAGTCGGGCGAGGGCTTCTTCAGCTATCGCAAGTAGATCATCGGGCCGAAACGGCACACACTGGTGTCGAGACGGTTGGACCGGCTCGTGACAAGGAGAATGGTGTCATGACGGCACAGCGCAGCAAGCCCTGGGTGATGCGGACCTACTCGGGGCACTCATCGGCCAAGGCTTCCAACGAGCTCTATCGCGCCAACTTGGCCAAAGGTCAGACGGGGCTCTCGATCGCCTTCGACCTACCAACCCAGACGGGTTACGACCCCGACGCGCCCGAAGCAGCCGGTGAAGTCGGCAAAGTCGGCGTTCCGGTGGCCCACTTGGGCCACATGCGCCAGCTTCTCGATCAGATCCCCATGGCCGAGATGAATACGTCTATGACCATCAACGCTCCGGCGGCGTGGTTGTTGAGCCTCTATGTCGCCAACGCCGAAGACCAGGGCATCGCGCCGTCGCTTCTCTCGGGCACCACGCAGAACGACATCGTGAAGGAGTACCTGAGTCGAGGGACCTACATCTTCCCTCCCGGCCCCAGCCTTCGACTCACGGTCGACACCATTGCGTTCACGGTGCGCCACATGCCGAAGTGGAATCCCATCAACGTCTGCAGCTACCACCTCCAAGAAGCGGGGGCGCAGCCCTACCAAGAGGTGGCCTACGCCTTGGCCACGGCCATTGGCGTCATCGACGGCGTCTTGGCGTCGGGCAAAGTCACGCCAGCCGAGATCCCCCAAGTGGTCGGCCGCATCAGCTTCTTTGTGAACGCAGGCGTTCGTTTCGTGGAAGAGACCTGCAAGATGCGAGCCTTCACTGCCATGTGGCAGCGCATCTGTGCCGAGCGCTACCAGGTGACCGACGAGAAGCTCACTCGCTTTCGCTACGGCGTCCAGGTCAACTCGCTCGGTTTGACCGAGCAGCAGCCCGAGAACAACGTGCCGCGCATCGTGCTTGAGACCCTTGGCGTCACCTTGTCCAAGAACGCCCGGGCCCGGGCTCTCCAACTGCCGGCCTGGAACGAGGCCCTCGGACTACCTCGGCCCTGGGATCAACAGTGGTCGTTGCGCATCCAACAGATCCTGGCCTTTGAGTCCGATCTTTTGGAGTACGAAGACATCTTCGACGGTTCGTACGTCATCGAGGCCAAGACCAACGAACTGATTGACCAGGCCACGGCCGAGTTGGACGATGTGCTGGCTCTGGGCGGCGCCTTCGAAGCCATTGACGAGCTCAAGATGCGACTGGTGCGCAGCCAAGCCGAGCGGGTTCGCAAGATCGAGTCGGGTGAACAACAGGTGGTCGGCGTCAACTCCTACACCGAGACCGCTGACAGTCCTCTGACTGACGGTGAAGGCATCGAGAGCATCATGAAGGTCGACCCCCAGGTCGAGTCCGAGCTCCGCTACGACGTGGCGGAGTGGCGAGAGAGCCGAGACGCCAACGCGGTGGCACGGTGCTTGGACGATCTGCGCCAGGTGGCCGAAGACAGTGGGCCTGATGCCAACATCATGGTGCCGAGCATCGCCCTGGCTCACGCTGGCGGCACGACGGGCGAGTGGGCCAGCGTCTTGCGTCAGGTCTTTGGCGAGTACCGCGCTCCGACCGGCGTGGCCGGTGGGGTCGGACATCGAGGCAGTGAACTAGCCGCCGTGGTTGAACGCAGCCGTGCGCTGGCCGAACGAACCGGTGGACCACCCCGACTGCTCGTGGCCAAGCCCG
The DNA here is from genome assembly GCA_963803215.1 of uncultured Acidimicrobiaceae bacterium. Classification (GTDB taxonomy): domain Bacteria; phylum Actinomycetota; class Acidimicrobiia; order Acidimicrobiales; family RAAP-2; genus CAWDLP01. The sequence goes on along the minus strand of CAWDLP010000013.1, from coordinate 13,494 downwards.
GTCTGGATGGCCACTCCAACGGGGCCGAGCAGATCGCGGTGGCGGCTCGAGACGCCGGCTTCGAAGTCATCTATCAGGGCATCCGGCTGACGCCAGAACAGATTGTGGCGGCCGCTCGCGACGAGGACGTCGACATCATTGGCCTCTCCATTCTCTCGGGCTCCCATCTGGAATTGGTCCCCGAGGTGCTTGATCGATTGCGCGTGGCCGGCGTTGATGCCGCCGTCATCGTCGGTGGCATCATTCCCCCTGACGATGCTGAGGTCCTCCTTGGTAAGGGCGTGGCTCGGGTCTACACACCGAAGGACTTCGAGTTCGATCGCATCATGGCCGACCTGGTGGAACTGGCCGAACGTCAGCGCGAAGACAAGGACTGAGTTGTAGCGTCGTCCTGAGGTCGCCACGCAGCGAGGGCGACGATGTGACGGGGTGTCATGCGAACTGGAGCCGAGAAGAAGACGACGAGGCCGTCGAGTGGCGTGCCTCCTACCAAAGGGCCACCTCCAGGCCAGCCGCCCCCTGGCTTCGGACTACCGGCAACGCACGCACCACTCTCCTACGGTCCACCTTCGCGAGACGGGCAACGTCCCACGCCGGGTGAACCGTCACCTACCCAGGGCGGTCGACGGACAGCACCGGATCTGAATCGCAACGCACGCGGGCCAAAACCGATCAAGGCCACGCGCAACAGACTGGCCGTGGCCTCGATGGTTCTGGGCCTGATCGGAGCGTTGACATTTTTCTTCGTCGTGCCGAGTCTCCTCGCGCTCATATTCGGGCTTGTCGCTCGAAGCAGGATCGTGAACTCACAAGGCCGTCAAAAGGGTCTGGGCATGGCGTGGATCGGGATCATCGTGGGCGGCCTTGAGATTGCCTTCATGATCTTGTTCACCGTGCTCGAGGGCACAGGCGTCTGGCACTGACTCAGGCTGCTTCGACCAGTGGCGGCACCGTGGTCGCCCTTCGGATCCGGCGAGACGACCTGAAGACTGCGACAAAAACCGGCAAAAGGCGCTAGCGACGCCGCTCGTCCAGGGTTTCGACCAAGGCGCCCACGGGATCTGGTTCGGTTTGTCGCCACGCTCGCACCAAACGAGCCGTTTCCCGCCAGGTAATCGAGTGCGCCCCTAAGGCGATCGCTTCTTGGCGCAACGGCTCGGTCACGTCGTAGTGGTTCATCGTCGGATGCCGACGATGACGCTGATACCACTGACGCCGCAAGCCCAACTGGGCTGCAAAGGCGTGAAGTTCGTCTTGGTCATCGCCCAAGAGATGTGACCAGCGGCCGTCGACCGGGCCAACTTGGGCCCGTTGACGCCAATCGTCGACGTAGACCGTCATCGCAGCTGCGTGGTGATTAGCTGCTACCCCACGGGCGCTCGCGCCGCTGGGTCACGGGCCGGTGCCACCAGCGCCCGCTGAAACGCCAAGCTGACGGCCGCGGTGCGGTCTCTTCAGCAATCACGGCGCGGGGCCAGGCCTGGTCAACTGCAGCCGTGAGGACAGCCATAACCTCAGCAGAAGGCACTGGCCGTGGCTGCAAGCCCCGAGACGTGCTCAAAGCGGCACGTTCCCGTGCTTGCGTCGAGGAAGCTCCTCGTGCTTGGTGGCCAAGATGTCGAGGCTTCGACAGAGAATGCGCCGGGTGTCGGCCGGTGAGATGACGTCGTCCACATAGCCGCGCTCAGCGGCGACGTAGGGTTGGCGTAGCGCTCGGTGTACTCCTCGACCAACTCGGCCCGTCGCGCCACTGGGTCTTCAGCGTCGGCCAGCTCTCGTCGGTAGACGATCTCGACCGCTCCATTCGGGCCCATGACCGCCAACTCGGCCGAGGGCCAGGCGTAGGCCAGGTCGGCGCCGATGGATTTGGAATTCATGACGACGTAGGCCCCGCCGTAGGCCTTTCTGGTGATGATCTGGATGCGTGGCACGGTCGACTCGCAGTAGGCGTAGAGCAGCTTGGCGCCATGACGAATGATGCCGCCGTACTCCTGATCGGTGCCGGGCATGAAACCGGGCACGTCAACGAAGGTGACGAGTGGGATGTTGAAGGCGTCGCACGTCGAACAAAGCGCGAGGCCTTCTCCGAGGAGTCGATGTCGAGCACACCGGCCAGCACGGCGGGCTGATTACCGACAATGCCGACGACCCGACCGTTCAAACGAGCGAAGCCACAGGTGATCGACATGGCCCAGTGCGCGATGGACCTCCATGTAGTCACCGTCGTCGACCACAGCCGTAATGACCTTCTTCATGTCATAGGGCTGGTTGGGCGACTCGGGCATCAGGTCGATCAGTTCGGGCGTTTCACGCTCAGGGTCGTCGCCGGTGAAAATGATTGGCGGCTCGTCCAGATTGTTGGAGGGTAGATACGAGAGCAGCTCTCGCACGTCGTCCAGGCAGCCTTCTCGTCGGGCGAGACGAACGTGGCCACGCCGGACTTGGTGGCGTGACTCATGGCCCCACCGAGCTCTTCGAGAGTGACATCCTCACCCGTCACCGTCTTTACGACGTCTGGGCCCGTGATGAACATGTGTGAGGTTCCCTGCACCATGAAGATGAAGTCCGTCATGGCGGGCGAGTACACGGCCCCACCAGCACACGGTCCCATGATCACGCTGATCTGCGGGATGACGCCCGAGGCGGTCACGTTGCGGTGGAAGATGCCGCCGTAGGAGTGGAGAGAGACCACCCCTTCTTGGATACGAGCGCCGGCGCCGTCGTTGAGCCCGATCATCGGCACCCCGGTCGAGTCGGCCAGATCCATCACCTTGTGGATCTTCTCGGCGAAGACCTCACCCAAGGCGCCACCGAAGACGGTGAAGTCCTGGCTGAAGACGCAGACCCGGCGGCCGTCGATGGTGCCGAACCCAGTGATCACGCCGTCGGTGTAGGGCCGGTTGTCCTCGAGGCCCATGCCGTGGGCCCGGTGCCGGGCCAACATGTCGAGCTCTTGGAAGGAGCCGTCGTCCAGCAGGTACTCGAGCCGCTCACGAGCGGTCATCTTGCCCTTGGCGTGGTGCTTCTCGACCGAGGCCGGACTCCCGGCGTGGAGAGCGGCCTCCTTGCGGGCTGCCAGGTCTTCGAGACGTTGTGTCATGGAGTGATCCATGGCGGACAAGCTACCGGACCTGGCTGACTCTCCGAACGCCGAGGTGAGCGACGGTCGTCGCCCCAGCTCCGATCCGATTTCTTGGGAAGGAGTCGGGGACCTCTGACGCCAGCTACTCCTGGACGAGCTCGATCAGGGTGCCGAACGAGGTCTTGGGGTGCATGAAGGCCACCGTGGTGCCCCGCGAACCCGGGCGGGGGGTCTCGTCGATGGCCCGCCACCGCGAGTCCTTGACGGCCTGGAGGGCGGCGGCGCAGTCGGCCACCCGGTAACCGACGTGGTGGAGCCCCTCACCTTTGTTGGCCAGGTACTTGGCCACCGGGGAATCGTCGCTCGGATCGGCGTGAGCAGCTGGACGTAGGAGTCGGCCACGGCCAAGAAGGCCTCTTCGACGCCGTCGGACTCCACCCGCTCGCGGTGGACCACCGTGGCGCCGAAGACCTCGGCGTACCACGCAATGGCCGCCTCCAGGTCGCTGACCGCAATGGCCACGTGGTCGATCTCGGTCAGCAGTCCCTCGCTCATACCCCGTGCCTCCGGAACAGGGTGATGCGATCCTCGCCCACCTTGGCTCGAAGCTCCGGGTCGTCGATGCCCGAGACCCTCTTCCGGAGCCAGACACAGCACACCGATCTTGCCCTCGTGCAGGTTGTGGTGGACCTGGTAGGCCGCCTCGCCCACATCGCTCAAGCGGATAGACGGCCGAGAGCGGCGGCATGATCTTGCCCTCGCAGACGAGCTGGTTGGCGTCCCAGGCCTCGCGGTAGTTGGCGAAGTGCGAGCCCTTGATCGTCTTCAGCTTCATCCAAAGGTGGCGGTTGTCGTACTCGATCATGTAGCCCGAGGTGGCGGCACAGGTGACGATGGTGCCGCCTCGCTTGCAGGCGAAGACCGACGCCCCCATGGTCTGTCGGCCCGGGTGCTCGAAGACGATGTCGGGGTCTTCACCGACGAGTTCGCGGATGTCTTTGCCGAAGCGGCGCCACTCCGACTCGTCCTGAGTGTGCTCGTCCTTCCAGAACGCGTAGTCCGGCGGCGCGGCGGTCGATGACCGCCTCGACGCCGAGGTCGTGCAAGAGGTCAACCTTCTCCGGCGCGAGACCACCCCGATGGGCGTGCCGCCACCGTTCAAGCACGTACTGGACCGCGAAGCTCCCGAGGCCGCCGCTGGCGCCCCAGACGAGCACCTTGTCGCCCTGGGTCATCTGCGCTCCGTTGTGCGAGACCAGCATCCGGTAGGCGGTGGAGTTGCACAGCGCGTTGATGGCCGCCTCTTCCCAACTAGAGGTGCGTCGGCTTCGGCATGAGCTGGTTGGCCTTGACCAGGCCGATGTCGGCCAGGCCGCCGAAGTTCGACTCGAAGCCCCAGATCCGCTGGTTGGAGGCCAGCATCGAGTCGTCGTGGGCGGACGGGTCCTGGTCGTCGACGTAGTTGCAGTGCACGGTGACCTTGTCGCCCGATCTTCCAGTTGCGCACGGCCGAACCGGTGCGAAGCACCACGCCCGAGGCGTCGGAGCCGACCACGTGATAGTCGAGCGCGTGGCGCTTGCCCCAGATGACCCTCTTTGCCCAGCCGGTCCAGGAACCCGAAGGTCGGCAGCGGCTCGAAGATCGAGGTCCAGACCGTGTTGAAGTTGATCGACGACGCCATGACCGCCACGTAGGCCTCGTCGGGAGCCAGCTCAGGCAGGGCCACCTCATCGATGTGGAGGGACTTGCGGGGGTCCTTCTCCGACGGAGTCGAGCCCCTCGAACATGTCCACCTCGTCCCGCCGCACGACGGCCGCTCGGTAGGTCTCGGGCAGGGGCAGGCCGGCCAGTTCGTCGGGTCCAGCCCCGGCCATCACGGCGTTGAAGAGGTCGCTCATGGCCAACGACGATAGTTGGCTCATACAATGAGGTTTCCGGCCAGTAACCTTGGCTGGCGATTCCACCCGAAAGCCGTTAAACCGGCTGGTGGCACCGGGTGCTGAACTGCACGACGTCGGCCAGCCGCCCGACCTCTGAGGCCGAGCATCCAACTTGGAGGACAACCATGCCTGAATCCGTGATCGTCTCTGGAGCCCGTACCCCCATCGGCAAGCTGTCAGGAGCCTTCGCCACGCTGACGGCCATGGACCTGGGTGGTTTCGCCATCGCCGCCGCCCTCGAGCGAGCCGGCCTCTCGCCCGGACCAGGTCGACTACGTCCTCATGGGCGCAGGTCATCCAGGCCGGGCAAGGTCAGATCACGGCCCGCCAGGCCGCGGCCAAGGCCGGCATCCCGATGTCGGTACCGGCCAACACCATCAACAAGGTGTGCCTCTCGGGCCTCAACACCATCTACCTGGCCGACCAGATGATCAGCTCCGGCGACGCCGAGATCGTGGTGGCCGGCGGCATGGAGTCCATGACCCAAGCCCCCTACCTCCTGCCCGGGGCACGGGCCGGCTACCGCATCGGTGACGGCAGCCCTCGTCGACTCCATGATGTACGACGGCCTGACCTGTGCCTTCGACCAGTGCGCCATGGGACTGGCCACCGAGCGCTACAACGACAAGGCCGGCATCTCGCGTGAACGCCAAGACGAGTTCTCCGCGGCCAGCCACGAGAAGGCCGCAGCGGCAGCCAAAGAGGGCCGCTTCGCCGACGAGATCGTCCCGGTGGCCGTTCCCCAGCGCAAAGGCGACCCGCTCATGGTCGACACCGACGAAGGTGTGCGCCCCGGCACCACGGCCGAGTCACTCGGCAGGCCTGCGTCCCGCCTTCGACAAGAATGGCACCATCACGGCCGGTAACGCCTCGCAGATCTCTGACGGCGGCGCCGCCGTCATCGTCATGTCGAGAGAGAAGGCCGAGTCGCTCGGCATCAACCCGCTCGGCGACTCGTCTCCTACGGCATGGTGGCCGGACCTGACACCTCGCTGCTGACCCAGCCCTCTCGCGCCATCGCCAAGGCCCTGGACAAGGCCGGCAAGTCGATCGACGACATCGACCTCTTCGAGATCAACGAGGCCTTCGCCGCCGTCGGGCTTGGCCTCGGCTGACGATCTGTCGATTCCCGAAGACAAGATCAACGTGAACGGTGGCGCCATCGCCCTCGGTCACCCGGTCGGCATGTCGGGTACCCGGCTCGCTCTGACGGCTCTGCTGGAGCTGGAGCGTCGTGGTGGCGGCTTGGCCGCCGTCGCCCTGTGCGGTGGTGGAGGACAGGGCGACGGCGCCATCCTCGAATCACTCCGCTAAGGCTGACCCGCTTAGAACGGTGGGGTGAAGAGCTTCACCAAGGTCGCCGTACCTTCGGCGAACTCGGACCAGCTTTGGGCCGGGATGCGATAGACGGCCAACGAACAGGTTGGAAAGCCACGTGACTCAAGGTCGTCGCGGCCCTTTCGATCGGCGGAGTCGGTCACAGTGACCGACAACGTGTGAGCCGTGGGGTTGTGGCCGACCACCATGACCGATCGAATGGCGTCGTCGACTAATCGGACTTGGGCCACAACCTCTTCGGTGCCGGCGCGATAGAGCTCTTGTTCGAAGGTGATGGGCGGCGGTGAGGCCATTTGCGGCCAAGGCCAGTTCGGCCGTCTGGGTTGTCCGCGTCGCGGTCGAGCACAGCACGAGGCCAGGCAAGGATTTGCGGGGAAGGCCGAGTACATCGCCCTTGTCGCCGAGCGCTTTGCCGAGGGCCGTGGCATCTCGTCGCCCGCGGGGCCAACCTGCGTTCGTGATCGGTCCCGCCCTTGGGCGGGTCGGTCACGGTCTTGGCGTGTCGAAGCAGCCAGAAGAGTCGATCAGTTCCCGAGGTCATGCGACCAACAGTTTGCCGCAAACGGCCGTGTTGGTTGCTCTGGGCCCGAAGACGCTCAGCCCTCGACGACGCGCCGACCTTCGAGAGCCCGCCCGAGCGTGAGTTCGTCGGCGTACTCAAGGTCGCCCCCGACGGGCAGCCCGCTGGCCAGTCGGGTCACGGCCAGACCCAGCGGCGTCAGCATGCGAGCCAAATACATGGCTGTGGCTTCACCTTCCAAGTTGGGGTTGGTGCACAAAATGATCTCGGTAACGCCTTCGGTGCCTACCCGGTCGAGCAACTCACGCACCCTCAGCTGATCTGGTCCAACACCCTCTAAAGGATTCAGCGCGCCTTGCAGCACGTGGTAGCAACCCTTGAACTGCTGCGTCCGCTCCACCGCCACGATGTCTCGAGGGTCCTCGACCACGCAAAGCACGGTGTGATCTCGACGATCGTCATCACACACCTCACAAAGTCCGCCGCCCTCGGCCACGTTGAAGCACCGGGTGCACAGCGTGGTGCGCTCTTTGACCGAGACGATGGCGTCGGACAGACGCAAGGCGTCTTCCGTTGGCACCTTCAAGATATGAAACGCAATGCGCTGCGCTGATTTGGGCCCGACGCCGGGGAGCCGACCCAACTCGTCGATAAGGGCGCGTAATGAACCGGTGTACACCTAGCCCGACACTTCTTCCGCGCCTGGGAACGCTTGGAGCAGTCGAGCTTCAACCACCGATTCGACCGCCACGTCCACCACCTCGTCGTTCGGATCGAAGTCTTCGTCCTCCACCACAGTGGTCGCTGGCGCCAAGCGCTGGCTGCCTCCGCCGGTTCTCACCGTTGATGACGATTCGTCACCGTCAACGACCAGACGTATGGGCACTGCAATTCCGAAGAACTCTGCCAACTTCTCTTCAACCATCGACCGCACCTCTTCACACCGGTCACGATGCGCGGCATTCGGAAGGGCGAAAAGCGCCGTGCCGTCTTCGACGGCACTGAACCGTCCTGCGCTGTAGAGCGCCTTGGCCCGAACCGGCAAGCCCCGCAAAATGGTGTCGCCCCACGCCTGCACCAGTTCATCTCGGTCCGGAAGGTGGCCTCGAGCAGCCACGGCGGGCTCGGGCTCGGCCACTGGTGGCGGTTGAGCTTTCTCGGGAGCCTCCGTTGGCGGGGTCGATCCTGTCTCTTTGGGCGGGGCGCGCGACTCTCGGCGTCGACGCCCGCTGGCGGCGTAGGGCACCAAGGGTGGGGCGCACTGCCGGATCTTGCTTCGCTGGCCGCCGGTGGCTTCGCCGTCATCGACGACCTGGGCGGCCGCTTGGGCTTGGGCTATCACCGAACTGGCCGTGACCGGACCGTGACCCGCCGCCGCCGGCAATGGCCCGCTCCACTCGCGCCAAACGATCCGACAGCGCACTCGGAGAGTCGTCCAGTTCGGGACGGGCCATTCGGACAAGCGCCATCTCGAGCACCACCCTCGCATCGGGGGCCTCGCGCATGTCGACCTGAGCCCGACCGAGTGTCTCGATGGTGCGAACCAATCGGGGCAGGCCGAGCCGCGTGGCCAACGAGGACAGCCGGTCGAGTTCCGACCCGCTCACGCTGGCCAGATCTGGGGCCAGGGCAGCAGGAACGCCTTGGCGCAGATCGTCCACCAGCTCGGCCGCCAACTGCTGGGGGCCCCAACCCGCTTGCCCGAGCTGCGGCGACGGCCACCAGGACCCGGCCGCCGTCCTCGTCACAGAGCGCCTCGGGCCAGTTCATCTAGCTCCGGTCGGGCCTCGTCGGCCGAACCCGATCGCCACCACCTGGTCGAGGGCGGAGAGGGCGTCACGGGCCGAACCGCGACCCCGCCGCACCGCCACGCCAAGGCCTCGTCGTCAAGACCCAGACCCGCTTCTGCGCTCACATGGGCCAAGCAGACTCTTGCAGGGTGTCAGCCCCGAGGAGCCGGAACTCGAAGTGCTGGGTCCGGACCGGATGGTCGGGGGCACCTTCTGCGGGTCGGTGGTGGCCAGCACGAACACCACGTGGCTCGGTGGCTCTTCGAGCGTCTTCAACAGGGCGTTGGCCGCGGCGTTCGAAAGCATGTGGACTTCGTCGACGATGTAGACCTTCCAGCGCCCGGGCGTACCGAGGGCGACATGCGAGACCAGGTCGCGCATGGCGTCGACCCCGTTGTTGGAGGCAGCGTCGAGCTCGTGGACGTCAAGCGAGGTGCCCCGGGCGATCTCGATGCACGACGTGCAGACGCCGCAGGGCTCGCCGTCGACCGGGGCGGCGCAGTTGAGCGCCTTGGCCAGGATGCGGGCGGTCGAGGTCTTGCCGGTGCCCCGGGGTCCGCTGAAGAGATAGGCGTGGGACACCCGGTTGTCACGCACGGCCCCTTGAAGGGCCAGGACGACATGGTCCTGGCCCCGCAGCTCGTCGAACCGACCCGGGCGGAAGCGCCGGTAGAGGGAGACGAAAGGTTGCTCGCTCGAAGCCATGCGGCACCGTCGCTCATGGGCGGCGAGCCTACTGGGACGGTGATCGGGGCGATCCGGAGTTCGGTGCGACGGCCAGGTTGGCTACGGCACACGGCCTAACCCGCTGAGAGCTGCTGCCTTCCGACCCTGACTCGGTTCACGAGCGGCCGTTGCGCAGGACCCGGCCGCCGCACCCAACGACGGAGCGACGCAGGCGAGAGGCTAGCCCGAGCGCACGGCGATCCCACCGCTCGGGCGAGCGGAAGGCCGTCAGAAACCTCGGATAGCCTGACCGCGCTGCATTCCCGGAGGCGTGCGAGAGCGGCCGAATCGGCACGATTGGAAATCGTGTGTGGGGAAACCCACCGTGGGTTCAAATCCCACCGCCTCCGCCAACATGGTACCGACCGCGCCCGTCTCCGACTACGACGCCATGGGCCTTGCCCTGGTCGCAGGCCGAAATGGCGAGGCAAGAGGGCGATGTGCCCGTCGGGGCCATTGCGCTTTTTGAGGAAGCGTGGTGGCCTCTCGGCACAACGAGCGCGAAGGCACCGGCGACCCCACGGCCCATGCCGAAATCCTTGTCCTTCGTGATGCGGCAGCGCGCTCGGGCCATTGGCGGCTCGATGACGTCACGATCGTCGTCACCCTGGAACCCTGCCCGATGTGTGCCGGCGCCCTGGTGGCGGCCCGGGTCGAGCGGGTCGTGTTCGGGGCCGCAGACCCTCGGGCCGGCGCGCCGGTTCGCTCTACAACCTGTGCGCCGACCCCCGCCTCAATCATGAAGTGGCCGTTACCCGAGGCGTCCGGGCGCCGATGCGGCGACCTGCTGACGTCGTTCTTCTCCGAACGCCGCTAGGGGTTGCGACCGGGACTAATCTCTTCGACGGAAGAGTGCGAGAGCGGCCGAATCGGACGGTCTCGAAAACCGTTGTGCCTCCTGGGTACCGTGGGTTCGAATCCCACCTCTTCCGCCATTGTGATGAAGCTCCTATGGATTTCAAGCCGCTATCGAGGCGGCCTGGGATTCAAGGAGCTTGGATCCAAAATCAGACTGCAGGGAGGCATAGACCTCTCGTGCTACGTAGCGCTTTAGGCAGCGAATGACCTCCTTTTTCGTCTTGCCTTCCCCTGTCCGTCGAGCCATGTAATCCTTCGTTTGTTGGTCCCAGGCCAAGCGACAAAGAACGATTCTGAACAGGGCACAGTTGGCTTGGCGATCACCACCTCGGTTCAATCGGTGTCGTTGCTGCCGCCCCGATGAAGCGTCGAGTGGTGAAACGCCACAGAGCGCAGCAAAGCTCGCTTCACTCCGAAGGCGTTCGGGATTGTCCCCAGCTGCAACCAAGAGGGCACCTGCCGATTCGGGACCCACGCCGCGAACACTGAGAAGCGAGGGCGCTGTCGACATAAGTAGGTCCCCGAGGAGTTCGTCAAGCTGTGCGATTTCCCCGTCGAATTCCAAGATCCTGCCGGCCAGCAGTTTGAGCGAGATCTTGAGGGCACTGAACTCGGGTGTCCCAGAGCAGCGAAATCGTCGAATGGTTGTGACTAAGGCGCCGTTGGGTAGGTGGATGAGCTGCTCCCTCATCTCGTCTGGAGCCGTATCAATGATGGCCTTGACCTGGTTCAGCGCCTGCGTTCTCGCTTTCACAGCGCTGCGCCGGGTCATCCTCAATACTCGGATCGACTCCACCGGACCCTGACCCGACTTAGGTATGCCACTCGCCTCGCCGGACTGAACGGAGCGAGCAGCGGAAATGGCATCGGCGGGGTCCGACTTCCCCTTGCGGCGCCGCTGGCGGTTCGGGCGATTCACCTCTCGGACCTCAAGGCCCCGGCGGCGAAGATGACGACTGAGTCCCGCGCCCCAGGATCCCGTTCCCTCGACGCCAACGATGGATAGCTCCCCGAAACTGCGTAGCCACGTCTCGAGCCGTAGGAATCCATCTGCGTTGGCCGGAAACTGTTCAGTGCCGAGCACTCGACCCATCTGGTCGAGGGCGGCGCTGACGTGGAAATCCTTGTGGGTATCAACGCCACCTGTCACTGTTGCGTCTGGCATCATGACCATGTCAATCCTCTCTGTGTGTATGGGATTGGCACGCCGCGGCTGGCAACGGACAGGACTGTGAAGGGGCTTCTGGACAAGCTCCTATCAGGTCACATTGGCCTGCCGGTCGTGCCGGTCGAATCCAGTGACCGTGGTCGACAGATCATCACCAGGACGTTCAAGTCGGTCTCAAGATGGGTCAGACACACGGCACCGGATTCGGCCACGCCCAGTTTCACAGTCTCAAGACATCGGAGACCGTGTCTCAAGACATCGTAGACCGATGTCTTGAGTTCACGGAATCCGCTGATAGTTCTTGGTTGGATCGAGGACTAGCTTTCGCATCGGCGAGCCGTCGAGCCCCACGACCTCGATATTGAGGCCGTCGATGAGCATGGCGATGCGCCAGCCGGTATAGGCCCGGCCCAGGCCGATGTGATGGAGATTGCCGCGGTATCGAAGGCTCACTCGACCTTCTTTGTCGACTCGGTCGATGCGCAGCCGACGTGCATCTATCTTCACGAACGACGGTGAGGGACAGGCTTTGGCACGGGCGGCATAGGACGAGGCCGGCGTCTTACGTCCAAGGCCTCGATGGGGCCGCACCTCGTTGTAGTAGGTGACGAAGCGATCGAGTTCTCGTTGCAGTTGCCTCTTGGTGGTGATCCCCTTCTGAGCGGCCAAGAACTTCTTCATGGTCTGGTGGAACCGTTCCACCTTGCCGCAGGTTTGGGGATGGTAGGGCCGAGAGTGCTTGGCCTCGATACCTAAGGCGAACAGTGCTTGTTCGGTGACCCCGGCTGTCTCATGGTGACGGTTGGTGGTGAAGATGAGGCCGTTGAGTTCCTAAGAGATGTCAAGCCGCTCCGGCTCTAATCCTCATGCTCGGACGGGCCGGTCGACGGAGCGCCTGGCGACTCCTTGCTTCGCCGGCCCGTCCCTCATTTCGCGGTCGTGCGGCGCTGCTCTCGGATCTTCTCTGCCGACTTGGTAGCGTGCGTGCGATGATTCGACGCCCCTCTTCTGGGGCGATCACGGCCCATCGGTGTCCCGGAGCACGTAGGGCTCTCGGCTCTTCCAGCACGAGGCGATCCGGGTCAAGAGGACGGCGCGAGATGTGGCAGAGGGCCGAGTTGTGGTGTTTCCGGCCTCCGTCATGAGTCGGTGATAGCGCCGAGCCAGGGTTGGATCAATCCGCCGTGCGGCATCGGCCTCATGAAGAGGGCTTCACGCAGAGTGCGTCCCCGGATTTGGTTGGTCCGCCATGTCGGCCGTTGAGCCCCGATGCATTGAGCGTTGGCACCAGCCCGCTGAAGGACCGGACCCAGCCAGGGAGCGGAATCGGCCGGGGTCTCCGAGGCGGCCGAGGATCTGAGCGGCGTTGACGGCGCCCGACCCCGGGACCGATTGCACGATGCCGCTCGGGATCCAAGGCTGCGATACATCACCGCGATGCGCTGCTCGAGCTCGATGATCTCGGCTGGAGCGACAGGGCCAGCCGGGCCTCGACGGCGATGTCGTCGGCCAGCTCACCGAAGTCGAGCTCATCCCCCAGGGCGAGCGTCTCGTTGGCGGCGGCAAGGAGGCGGACGGCTTCAGGATCGCCGAAATGACCGTGGGAGTGGTGGTGGAAGAACCGGCCGAGTCGGGCCCGGCCAATCCGTCGACACAGGTGGGGATCGGTGTAGCCCGCGGCGCAAAACGCAGGGAGCTCCTCTTTGTCAGATCTGCCTGCGAAGGCCTGGTGCCACTCTGGGCTCAGGATCTCCAAGTACGCGTCGATGCGACTCACATCTCGGTCCGGCGCTTGACCAGACTCGACCGCAGCCGGGTGGCCCGACGGATCGGCTCGGCGGGCCCAAGGTGCTCGACTGGCGCTAGAGGCCTTCGGGGTGAAGCAGAGGGATCCGGGCCAGGAGCTTTGAGTCCAGGCGGTCCGACTTGGTGTGCTTGGCGTAGTAGTCCCGCAGGTCCGCCGACTGTTCGGAGGGCACCATGACCACCGTGGCCCCCTTGCGCCGGAACCACGAAGCCATTCGGCGCCCAGGCGTTCCGGGTTGGTTCCATCACGACGGTGATCTCGCTG
>CAWDLP010000012.1:0-383281 GCA_963803215.1 uncultured Acidimicrobiaceae bacterium | reverse complement strand
AATCCCTTCGCTCGCTCCATTTCGGAGCATCAGGCCGGGCTGGAAAGGGTGGCGGGCACGGCCACCACGCCGGGGGCCGAGGTGGACGCCGGCGCCGGATTCGCGGCCTGCTTTTTCGCCACATATTCCTCGAGCAATCTCACGGCGGTGCCGGGGCCGTCCTCGGCGCGCAGGCGGGCGGAAAGCTTTTCGCAGCGGCGGCGCATTTTTTTCTTGGCCTCGATTTTGGCCACTTGGCGGGTAGTTTTTCGGGCCAGGTTTTTTTATTGAGCATCGTGCCGACGCGCAGGCGCTTGAACTCCGCGCCCCAGAACCATTGGTCGGCAATGTGCGGGATGATGATCTGCGGCTTGCCGGCAAACAGCACCGAGGCCGACGTGCCCGCGCCGCCGTGGTGGATGACGCAGGAGGCGTGGCGGAACAACTGGTCGTGCGACACCGGGCCGATGACTTTGATGTGCGGCTGCGTGAACTCGACCGACAGGCCGACCCAGCCGCTTTGCACGATGATTTTTTTGCCCGTCCGGCCAGTGTTGCAAAAAGCGGCTCATGACGGAATGCACGTCGTCAAAGGTCACGCTGCCAAAGGTAAGGACGGGCACTTCCGCGCCGGCGCAAAAATCACGCAGTTCCGCTTCGAGTTTCTCGTTCTCCGGGGATTGCCAGCGGAGGTAGCCGGTGAACTGGAAGCGGCTTTCCGGCTGCCAGTGCTCGCCCACCGCGCGGCCGACGCCGATGAGTTCCAATTCCGCCGGGTCAAGGATGAAGCCGCGCATCGGCGGCAGGCCCATCACGCGAAACAGCGAGCGGCAGATGGTGTTGATGGCGAAATCCACGACATAGTTCGACAGCCGCCACGCCGCCCGGCAATAGCGCCGGCGCAAAAATCCCGGCAGCCAGCGCAACTCGGGACATTTTTCCGGCGGATGCTCCGCCGTGGGCACGAGGTTGTGGCAGAACGCGAAGCAGACATAGGGCACGCCCACGCGCTCGGCCAGCACGCGGTAATGCGGGAAGAAATAGGAGCTGACCAGCAGGTCGCATGTCGCGCAGCGCGTCGTTCATGCGCCGGATGATTTCGCCCATGAAGGGCAGCGCGCCGCAGTAAATATGCACGAGTTGCAGCAGCGGATGCTTGCAGCGGTTCAGCTCGCGCATGAAGTCCGCGAACATTTCCGGCCCCCATTCGGGCGGCAGGCTGACAAACTCCAGCCCGGCCTTTTCGATTTCCTGCTGGTAGAGCGGCGCGGTGGCGTAGCGGACGCTGTGCCCGGCCTCGCGCAAAGCGCGGCCCAAGCCAATGAGTGGATAGATGTCGCCGGTGGAACCGTGGGAAGTTAGCAATACCCGCATGGATTGGTGGCGATGGCTGGCGGTTTCCGCTGTTTATGGCGAAATGCCGCCGGAGTCCAAGTGCAATGCGGAGACCAGGTTGAGATTTAACCGCGGCGTAACCGAACCGTTGAGGGATTGTCGCAAAACAGACGCCAAAGGGGCAGCGCACCCCGGCAAGCGTGAGACGTTCGGGCGTCGTTCACTGGGGTTGGTCGAATAGTTCCGCCGGGATGTGATAAGACTCGATGAATTTTTCCCGCAGTTCTTTGGCGGCGTCGTATTGCTTGTAGTCTTCAATGTTCTTCACGAGGCCCACGCCGGCTTGGTTGATGATCTGGCGCACGATGGGGTTGGACTGGTCGAGCGAGAAACTATTGTTGCCCCGCGATGAAACGGGGTTGGGATCCAGCCCCATGGCTTGAAAATAGGCGCCCAACTTTTGCCACAGGGAGGCATCGTTGGTGTTGATCAGCAGGGCTTCGAGGATTTGCGTGGCGGCCTCGATCAGCCGTCCCTGGCTGGCACAGTCATTGGCCACGAGGACGTAGCCGGAAGTTTCGTAGGGCGCCAGATGCTGGACGTAGCGGCCCGCCGCTTCGGCGTGGGGCCAATCTCGCAGGCGCTCGTAGCTGGAATCAAGCAGAACGTAGACGTTGAAATTGCCCACATCGGGAATGTCGGACTCCAGCCGGCCACGTTTCAATACAGTCGCGCGCGAAGTTGTGTTCGCGTAATGGTCCACGTCACGCGCGCGCAGCAGCACGTCCACGGATTTTTGGTAGAAGACTCTGGCCTCATCCAGTTGGCCGCGATGTTCCAGCAGCTCGCCTTTCTCACAGTAAAACCGGCCAAGATCCTGGAAGAGCGTGTTGTCTTGCTTGGGCAGCGCCAGCGGCGGGTGGTCGAGGATATACAGGCCTTTTTCCGCTTCGGTCATGGCGGCGTCCAAGCCCTGCTCGACCAAGGCAAAATCGTTTTTGTGTTCGCTGATGGCTTCGCCCAGAATGGCATTGGCCAGACCCTTGTGGACTTTGAAGCTGTCCGGTTCGGCGGCGGCGGCGCTCTGCCAGAGGGTAAGCTCGCTCTGCCAGTCGTAGTTGCGCGCAAAAGTTCGCGCCCCGAGCGCGCCAATGGCGGCGGCGGGGAGGAGGCCCCACCAGGCCCACCGCAAAATTTTGCGCGAACCCAGGGCCGGGAATAATTTTTTCCCCAACAGGTAAAAGCCCTGCGCCGCCATCAGGCAAAACCCAATGGAGGGAAAATACAGGAATCGCTCGGCCATGATGCTGCCGATGGGGAAAAGCAAATTGGCCGTCGGCAATTGCATGAGGAAGAAGATGCTCACGCCCCACGCATACAAAGGCTGCGTGCGCCACCGCCACGCGGCCAGGCCAACCAGCAGCACAATCATGGCCAGCGACCCCCAGGCGAGCAAATCCACCATCGCCCGCGCCCGGCTCGCCATACAGCGGAATCTGATGGTAGGAATAATCGCAAGAGAGCGTCCGCGGGAAAACCATCAACGCGAGGTAGCGCCCCAGCACGTAGATCGCCGACATGATGCCCTGGAATTTTCCGTCCGCGCCGGAAATCGGATTGTCCACGTAAATCTGGCCGAAGACCGGCGAATGGAACGTCAGCCACGAGCGCACCGCCCACAACGCGCCCACCGCCGGCAGCAACGCCACGTAGCCTTTCAACCCGAATTCGATGAAGGCGCGCCCGAGCCGGCCGAGGAAATTTTCCCCCGGCAGCTTGGGCCAGCGCCAAAACAAATCATAGAGAAACACGAAAGCGCCGATGAGCACCGCGCTTTCCTTCGCAAACACCCCCCAAAGCGCGGTGACCCCCATGCCCGCCAGCCACGCCGCTTTGCGCCAGCCCGTGGTGTCCGCCGCGCGCAGGTAGCACCACCCGCCCAGCAGGATGGACAGCGTCGCCAGCAAGTCCGCGCGCCCAATGATATTCGTCACCGATTCCACGTTCACCGGATGGACGGCGAACAACGCCGCCGCCAGCGCCGCCACCGCCATCCGCCCGGACAGTCTCCGCGCAATCACCAGCACCAAACAGACATTGGCCCAGTGCAAAAGAAAATTCACCACATGGTAGCCCAGCGGATTCGTCGGCTTCTGGCCGCCGCCCAGCACCGCGTAATTGAACAGGTAGCTCAGCGTCGTCAATGGGCGGTAGAGGTCGCTCTCAAAGGCCGGCCACCAATAATTGCGCGTCAAAATCAGGTGGAGGTTTTCAGCGTTCACCACGGTGATGCGCGGATCGCTGGCTGATAATCACCGAATTATCCAGCACCAGGCCGGTGTGGAAGGAATTCCCATACGCCGCCAAAATCAGCCCTCCCAGCGCCGCGCCAATCAAGCCAAGTTTGAGGGCCACTTTCCAACCCGGCTCGGTCGGGGAAGCGGCGGGGAGGGGCGCGGGCGTGGGATTGGGCGGAGCCTCCCCCGCGCGGCCGGCGCCCGCCGGGTCGGGCAAGGGCGCGCGCCGATGCCGGGGTGGAGTCGGGCTGATGGCGGTCGCGGCGATTGGTGTTTTTTCCCATGACGGCGGGGCGGGCCGGAACGCGCTCCATTGTGGGAATTGATGCAACCGAAGCGATGCCAAAAGCGGCGTGGTCCGCACTCGGGGAATGATTGACTACCGGCGCGCGCGAAATTAGAAATTCCCCCGGAAGGGTGGCAGAGTGGACGATTGCGGCGGCCTTGAAATCCGCTGAACCGAAAGGTTCCGGGGGTTCGAATCCCTCCCCTTCCGCTTTATGGTCAACGAGATATGGATTTTAAGTAGTTCAAATCAGGAGATGATTTAGATAAAATCGAAAAGAGTAATGTGGCCTTGGGTGACAGCCTTGCGAGACGTTACCTGTTACGCTTGGGCGAACAGCCTCCAAATTACGCTTGTTTGTCGGTCGAATTTGATTTAGGTTGATTCAACCTTTTTAACATGCCCAACCAATTAGCCAAATCCAAGCGACGCCAAAGCCTGGCCGAGCATGAGGCGGTGCTGGCGGCGCTGGCAGAAATTGCCCGCCGAGAGGATACCACCGTCATGGCCCTGTTGCGTCAGGCTGCGCGTGAATTGGTCAGGAAGCGTGGGTCTACCCCCAGCGCAAGCAAAAGCACTGAGTGCGGTCGTTTGGCGGAGCGCCCCGCAGATGCCCGCGCAATTTAAAACGGCGGCGCAGGTGGCGCGATTCAAGCGTGCCCAACGCGAATTCGACCAGGTCGTTTTGGATTTACAATTGGCTAGCCCAGACGCCATCCAAGAACGCAACTCTCTCGTTCACTTCACGTCAGGCTATTTGCTTGATAGATTTTGACCACGCCCATGCCACTGCCATCTGAAGCAAGGCTCCGTCCGCCCGCCGACTTTGCGCCGATGCTGGCGACAGAGAAGCCGTTGCTTTTGGTCGGGGGCCAAGCCGTCAATCTCTGGGCGCTTTATTATCAGGAGCGCACGGCTGGACTGACTCCTTTCGTTTCTCGTGATGCGGATGTGCTCGGAGATAGGGAGACATTGAAAGCGCTGGGAAAGCTGGCGGGTACCAAACCCCAATTTTTTCCGTTACGCCCGCCCACCAATGAGGTAGGGGTGGTGATCACCAAGGACGCCACTGGACAATCCTTGCTCATTGAGGTGCTGCGTTCCGTCCATGGCGTAAGCAACGAGGAACTAAGTGAGCCGATTTACACCATGGCGATAGGCGAAGGCGGCGTCCATGTTCAGGTGCCGGGACCGATTGTACTGCTTAAGGCTAAGATTGCTAACTTGGCCGACTTGCCACAAGTGGGGAGACAGGACTCCCGCCATGTGGCCATCCTCGCCCGGCTGCTTCCCGCCTATTTGGAAGACCTGCAAAAGGCTGCCAGCGAAGGACGACTGGAGGAACGCAAGTTCATCGGCTTTCTTGAGCGATTGCTCGTTATCGTTACGAGCAAAAACGGCCAAAAAATATTTGAGCGATTGAAAATTGAACCCCGTGCCTTGTTTGCCGGGCTTAAAGCCGGGAAGCTGGTAAAGCTTCAAGCGTTTATGCAAAAACGCTTACCCCGTGCTATGCTCAAGTCAGGTTTGAGACATATCTATAACCTCTTGATAAATAGAAACTTGATTTCGTTTCCTAAGGCGAGGGTTCGTATCCCTTCGGCATACGCTCTTGATCAGCAATCTGCCGTAGGGATACAGAAACATCCCCTTCCGCTTTTTGAAAAATGGTGGTTGGTTTTCAAATTAATGAATATCCATTATATATTATTTATAATTCATAGTTGATGGGCCGCTAGCCGGGGCCAAGACTCCGAACGCGCATTCATGGACGCGACGCAATGGTTCTTCGCGCACGAACCTGGCCGGGGGTGGCGACAATAATCCCATTGGAGAGGCGGGTAAGACCCCATGGATTCAAGGGCGGAGGGCGGCTATACTCTGGCATGAAAAAAATCCATCTTCTTGCCGGTATATTCGTGTTGGCTTTGGCCATGAGCGGCTGCAGTTCCGCGCCAGCGTCCGCTGACAAAGCGGAATTCATCGCGCAACTGAGCGGGGGCGAGCAAATCCCCGCGGTGACGACCGCCGCCTCAGGCACCGCCTTATTCGTACTCAATCCGGAAGGCACTGAGTTGGACTATAAATTGACGGTGGCCGACCTTAATTACGTGACGA
Organism: uncultured Acidimicrobiaceae bacterium; assembly: GCA_963803215.1. GTDB lineage: Bacteria > Actinomycetota > Acidimicrobiia > Acidimicrobiales > RAAP-2 > CAWDLP01. Next base: position 377,266 of record CAWDLP010000012.1, on the reverse strand, counting down.
TGGCTCATCTGCATTTGGGCGCAATCGGCAAAAATGGCCCTCCTGTGGTCTGGCTCTATCCGTCCGCACCTCCGATGAAAGAGATCGAAGGCTTGACGAATGGCGTTTTAAGCGCGGGCACGATCACCGCAGCCGACCTCACTGGCCCGATGGCGGGGAAGACGATTGCGGACTTGGTCGCGGCCATCCGGACGCAGGACATTTATGTCAACGTTCACACCCGGGAGTATACCGACGGCGAGATCCGGGGCCAGTTGCAGTAACGCCGAGAGTCAGCGGAAGAAAAGGGACTCAGGGACTGAGACACTGAGGGATACGGGGGCCGGGAACATCCCCTCCGCCAGTTTATTTTTGGCCTTGTTCAGCCCTGATATTGTTCGTCGCTGACTTTTTCCATCCAGTCAACCACTTTGCCGTCGAGCTGTTCCTGAATGGCGATGTGGGTCATGGCCGTGGTCGGCGCGGCGCCGTGCCAATGTTTCTCGCCCGGCGGAAACCAGACCACGTCGCCCGGCCGGATTTCCTCGATCGGGCCGCCCCAGCGCTGCGCGCGGCCGCAGCCGGCCGTCACGATCAGGGTCTGGCCCAGCGGATGGGTGTGCCAGGCGGTTCGGGCGCCGGGCTCGAAGGTGACGCTGGCGCCGGCCACGCGGGCCGGAGCGTTGGCCTGGAACAACGGATCAATGCGCACCGTGCCGGTGAACCAGTCGGCCGGTCCTTTGTTGGAGGGCTGTGAGCCGTTTCGTTTGATTTCCATATTTTAATTGTTCCTTTGATGGTATACATTATTTGCATCGCTCAGCGACCGGTCATTTGCTCCAGCTTTTCCGGATACCGGGCGCCTTGCACCGTGATCTTTGAGGCCGCGCTTTCGATTTCACGCAGATCGTCCGGCGTCAGTTCGACGGCAACCGCTCCGATGTTTTCGTCCAGGCGATGCAGCTTCGTGGTGCCGGGGATGGGAACGATCCACGGCTTCTGCGCCAGCAGCCACGCCAGCGCGATTTGAGCCGACGGTCGCCTTCTTCCGCTGGCCGATTTTGCCAAGCAAATCAATCAGGGCCTGGTTCGCCTTCATCGCCTCCGGCGTGAAGCGCGGCAGCGTGCTGCGGAAATCGGTGCTGTCGAACTTCGTGTTTTCGTTCATCTTGCCCGTGAGAAAACCCTTGCCCAGCGGGCTGTAGGGAACGAAGCCGATGCCGAGTTCTTCGAGCGTCGGGATCACTTCCTTCTCCGGCGTTCTCGTCCACAGCGAATATTCGCTCTGGAGCGCGGTGAGCGGCTGGACGGCGTGCGCGCGGCGGATGGTTTGCACGCCGGCTTCCGACAGGCCGAAGTGCTTCACCTTGCCTTGCTGAATCAATTCCTTCACCGCGCCCGCCACGTCTTCAATCGGCACGTTCGGGTCAACGCGATGCTGGTAGAGCAAATCGATGACCTCGACCTTGAGCCGCTTGAGCGAGCCTTCGACGGCCTGCTTGATGTGCTCCGGCCGGCTGTTCAAGCCCGCCGCACCCGGCCGCTTGTCGCTGCCGCTCAGGTCGAACCCGAATTTGGTGGCGATCACCACCTGCTTGCGGAACGGAGCGAGCGCTTCGCCGACGAGTTCTTCGTTGGTGAACGGGCCGTAAACTTCGGCGGTATCAAAGAACGTGACGCCGCGTTCCACGGCGGCCCGGAGCAGGGCGGTCATCTCCTGTCTTGTCCTTGGGCGGCCCGTAGGAAAAACTCATTCCCATGCAGCCCAGCCCGATGGCCGAGACTTCCAGATTGCTGTTTCCAAGTTTGCGTTTTTTCATTTGTGAACCCTGTATTTGAGTTATTCGTTAAAACGAATATACCATACATGGGCGTGGCTGTCGCCGGTAGGATTGCCACACCGATTGTGAGAGTGCTCAAAACACGCGATTAGCAGTAGCCTCCCTTTCCACTCCCTTTGTCCATCCGCACGGGGTTATTCCCGCCGGAAGGTTTTCCAGCAAGCATTTGGCATAAAATGGCTTGGGCAACATAAAGCCGTCCTGGATTCATCCGCAGCCCTGCCAGGAGTGGCTTGGGAAAGAATGTCTGGTTGAACATTAATGCCGAGGTGTTTAACCGCGGAAATATTTCGAAACTTGGGGGTTGCTCCGGGGTTGTCTGGGCTTGACGGTGGGTGGGGCATTCTTTTCTGTATATTATCTCCTTATAGTGCTATACTTCTATTTCCCCTCCCCATGTTAGAACGTCCGCCTACCTCGAATCCGCCGGGCCGCCTGGCCATCCTAGTGTCCACGCTCGTCTTGGGCGTTAGCCTGACCTCGTTCGCCGCTCCGGTTTCCACCTTTACCCGCCCGGCGCCGACGACGGTCCCGGCCACCAATGATGACGCCAAGACCGCGGCCTTCCTCAAGAACGCCCAGCCCGATCATGGAAAAGTATTGCTTCGAGTGCCATGGCAACGGCGAGATCGCAAGGGCGATGTCACCCTCGACAATTTTAAAACCGCCGGCCGATGTGCTGAAAGACCGCCAGTTGTGGGAAACCGTCCTCCACCACGTCACCACGCAGGAGATGCCGCCCAGCGACGCCGAAACTTTTCCCCGACCAGGCCGAACGCGAACAGCTCAGCGACTGGATTGAGGGCACGCTTTATAATTACGACCCCTCCAATCCCGACCCGGGCCGCGTCACCATCCACCGCCTGAACCGCAACGAGTATAACAACACCATCCGCGACCTGGTCGGCGTGAACTTCCAGCCGGCCGACGATTTCCCCGCCGACAATTCCGGGTATGGCTTCGACAATGTTTCCGACGTGCTGTCGCTCTCGCCCACCCTGATGCAGAATTATCTGAGCGCGGCGAACAAGATTCTCGACCAGGCCATTGCCACCGACACCGTCCCCAGCGAGACCAAGCATTTTCAGGCCAACCTGATGGAGTTTGGCTTCAACGCCGATGGCGACAGCGGCGACGGCTGGATGCCGCTCGGCTCCCTGGAAGAGGACGAAGTGGCGATGACCCTGCCCGTCAACGGCGGCGAATACACGGTGCGCGTGCAGGCCTACAACAAGGTGCGCGGCGCCGCGCCGGCCAAACCCATTTACCTCACTTGCATGATTGACGATGCCGTCACCCATATGTGGGGCGTCACGGCCACCGACCAGGCCAACCCCGGCGTTTACGAAGCGCGCATGAGCATTCCGCCCGGCAAGCATCGCCTCGCGATCGTAACCACCATTTGCGCGGCGGCGCCTATGAACTCCAGATGAAGAACGGGCGCCTCGGCCTCGGGCAAGCCGGCACCATCATGGTCAAGTGGGTGGAACTCGAAGGCCCGCTGCCCAACCTGTGCGCACGCTATCCGGCCAAGAGCCTCGAAGTGGTCGGCGACAGCAAACTCAACGAGCGCGGCGAGCGCGTCCTGGAGCACAACGGCGAAGTGGCGACCACGTTCAACGTGCCCAAGGACGGCAATTACATTTTGCGCGCCGAAGCCTATGCCCAGCAGGCCGGCAAGGATTTTGCCAAAATGGAATTCCGCATTGACGGCAAGACCGTCCAGACCTTTGACGTTTATGCCCCCGCGCAGGCGCATCCCCACCGCAGGGCCAGGCCGTCTTCTCCACCCTGCTGCTCGAAGCCCAGCCGCAGATGTATGAATTCCCGATCAAGCTGCCCGCCGGGCGAAAAGCGTTTTTCCGCCGCCTTTGTGAATGAATCGTGCCGACCCCGCCAACCCCGACCCGAATTTGCGCCACCGCAGCCTCATCGTCAACCAGCCTCGAGGTCGCCGGCCTGGACGAACCGCAGGCCCTGCCGGCCATGCCCGACCCGATGCAAGAAAATCTTCGACCAGGCCAAGGCCGAGGCCCAATCCTCGCCCGACCCGCAAACCGACACGGCCCGCAACATCGTCGCCGATTTTGCCCACAAAGCCTGGCGCCGCCCGGTGGAACAAGGCCGAAGTGGACAATCTCATGACCCTCTACACCGCCGCGCAGAAAGACGGCCTGTCCTTCAACGCGAGCGTGAAGCAGCCCCTGAAAGCCGTGCTGGTTTCGCCCTACTTCCTCTTCCGCGGTGAAATTCAACCCGACCCGAACAATCCGGAATCCGTCCACCCGGTGGACGAATTCGCCCTGGCCTCGCGCCTTTCCTATTTCCTCTGGAGCAGCACGCCGGACGACGAATTGCTCAACCTCGCCGCAGCATAATCAATTGCGCAACCACCTCAACGCGCAGGTCAAACGCATGATGGCCTCGCCCAAAGCCGAGGCTTTCGTGGAAAACTTCGCCGGCCAGTGGCTGGAAATCCGCAACCTCCAGTTCGTCGCGCCCGACCATGACACCTACCCCGCCTTCGACGAAAACCTCCGGCGCGCGATGCTCAAGGAAACCGACCTTTTCTTCGGCTCCATCATGAACGAGGACCGCAGCGTGCTCGACTTCCTGAACGCCGACTACACTTTTGTCAACGAGCCGCTCGCCAAACTCTACGGCATCCCGAACGTCACCGGCGAGGATTTCCAGCGCGTCTCGCTCGTCGGCACGCCCCGGCGCGGCGTCTTCACCCAGGCCAGCGTGCTGACGCTGACCTCGAATCCGACCCGCACCTCCCCGGTCAAGCGCGGGAAATGGGTCCTGGAAGAACTCCTCGGCACCCCGCCGCCGCCGCCGCCGCCCAACGTTCCCGAGCTGAAAAACGACGGCCAGCCGGTTGCGGGGCACCTTGCGCCATCAAATGGAGGAGCATCGCGCGGACCCCGTCTGCGCGTCCTGCCATGCGCGCATGGACCCGATTGGCTTCGGCCTCGAAAATTTTGACGGCATCGGCCGCTGGCGCGATGCGGAGACCCTCGTCACCGAAGCCCCCCCGGCCCCGGCGGATCCGAACGCGCAAGCCAATGCCAATGCGGATGCCCAGGCTAACGCCAATGCCGACGCGAATGTCCAGGCGGCGGATGCCAATGCCCAGGGAGCAGCAGCCGGCGCCCCGGCGGCAGCCAATGCGCAAGCCGCGGCGAATGCCCCGGCGGCGGCCGACGCGGCCAATGCCCCGATGCGGCGGATGCGGCGGCAGCCCCGGAAACGCAATCCTTCCCGATTGACTCCTCCGGCAAGCTGGTGAGCGGGGAAACCTTCAAGGGCGCCGGCGGAGCTGGCAAATATTCTCGCCACCACCAAGCGCGACTTTTTCGTCCGCACCCTCACCGACAAGATGCTGACCTACTGCGCTCGGGCGCGGCACGGAATACTACGACCGCGACACCGTCCAGAAAATCTCGCAGGACCTGGCGAAAAACCAGTATAAGTTTTCCACCCTCGTGCTCGACGTCGTCAACAGCCTGCCTTTCCAGGACGAGCGCGGCGAAGGCGAGCAGCCGGCCGCGCCGTAAATATTTCCCCAAAAAATGGCCTTGTGCCCCTTCCCGTTTCACCTCACAATCATCGTTAGCGAACTTCCCAACCCAGCTTTCCCCCATGAGCAAAAACTGGCAAATACCCCGTCGGACATTTCTTCGCGGCATGGGCACGGTTGTCGCCCTGCCCGTGCTTGAGGCCATGCTGCCCGGCAGCAAATTATTTGGTTCCACGCTCGGCGGCGCCGCCGCCAAGGAATTCCCGAAGCGCATGGCGTTCGTGTATGTTCCCAACGGCATCAACATGGCGAAGTGGACGCCGGCCAAAGTTGGCGCGGACTACGAACTTTCCCCCACCCTCGCGCCCCTCGCGCCGCACCAGGCCGACTTCTCCGTCCTCTCCGGCCTCACGCATAAAAACGCCTTTGGCATGGGCGACGGCGGCGGCGACCACGCCCGCGCCTCGGCCACCTACCTCACCGGCTGCCATCCCGAAAAAGTCCGCCTCGGACATTCACGCCGGCATTTCCGTCGACCAGGTGGCCGCCAACAAAATCGGCGACGCCACCCGCCTGCCCTCGCTCGAACTGAGCTGCGACCGCGGCCAGGAAGCCGGCTCGTGCGATTCCGGTTATAGTTGCGCGTATCAATTCAACATTTCCTGGCGCTCCGAAACCCAGCCGATGAACCCGGAGATCGAGCCGAAGGTCGCCTTCCAGCGCCTCTTTGGCGGTGGCACCACCAAGGAAGCCATGGCCGCCCAGGCCCAGCGCGACCATTATGACCAGAGCGTGCTCGACTTCGTGCAGGACCAGGCCAAGGGCCTCGAGAACAAACTCGGCACGACCGACCGCCGCAAGCTCGACGAATACTTTCACCTCCATCCGCGATGTCGAACGCCGCATCCAGATGAACGGCATCGCGCCGCCCGCCGGTTCCGGATGGCGCCATGGGCAACATGAACGCGCGACTACACCTTCGAACGCCACATGAAGCTCATGTTCGACCTGATGACGCTTTCGTTCCAGACCGACACGACGCGCGTCGCCACCTTCCTCGTCTCGCACGACGGCGGCAACCGCCCCTACCCCTTCATCAACGTCGCCCAGGGCCATCACCACATCTCGCACCACCGCAATCAGCCCGACGCCCTGGCCCGCCTCGCCATCATCGACAACTTCCACGTCAAGCAGTTCGCCTACTTCCTCGAGAAGCTGAAATCCGTCAAGGAAGGCGACGGCACCCTGCTCGACAATTCCATGATCGTTTACGGCGCGGGCATCAGCGACGGCAACGCGCACTCGCACGACGACCTGCCCACCATCCTGGCCGGGCGCGGCGCCGGCACGCTCACCCCGGGCCGCCACCTCCAGTTCGACTCGGCCCCGATGTCGAACCTCTACGTGTCGCTGCTCAACCGCATGGGCGTCTCCACCCCAAGGTTTGGCGACAGCACCGGCGCGCTCGAGGCCGTGGCGTAGGATTCGGCCGCATCTTCATTCCCTCCAGACCCGCGGCAACGCGGGTCTGGTTTTTTTCCGTCCCTCATGCCCGGCCAGCCCATCACCGCCAAACTTCGCGCCGGCCGCCCCCTCGTCTCGGTCGAGTTTTTCCCGCCGAAAACCGCCGAGGGCGCGCGCCAGATCCTCGACACCGCCGCCGCGCTGGCCCCGTATCAGCCCGATTTCGTCTCCATCACCTATGGCGCGGGCGGCTCGACCCGCGAGCGCACCCTCGAATACGGCCTCATCCTGCGCGACCGGTTTGGCTTCGAGGTCATGCCGCACCTGACCTGCGTCGGCCACTCGCGCGCCGAACTGCACGCCGTCCTCACCGCGTCTGCGCGACGCGGGCTTTCGCAACCTCATGGCCCTGCGCGGCGACCCGCCGAAGGGCGCGACGGCATTCCAGCCCCACCCCGACGGCCTGCGCTACGCCAGCGAACTGGTCGCCTTCATCCGCGCGCATTATCCCGAATTCTGCCTCGGCGTCGGCGGCTACCCCGAGACGCATCCCGAGGCGCCCTCGCCCGAGGCCGACCTGCGCCACCTGAAGACCAAAGTGGACGCGGGCGCGGACTTCATCACCACCCAGCTTTTTTTCGACAACGCGGCGTTTTTCAAGTTTGGCGAGCGCTGCCGCGCGGCGGGCATCACCGTGCCGATCATCCCCGGCATCCTGCCCGCGCTCTCGCACGCGCAGGTGCGAGAAATTTTGCCGCCTTCTGCGGGGCGGCCTACCCGCCCGCGCTCGCCGCGAAACTCGCCGCCACTGGCCGGCCAGGAAGCCGCCGCCGAAGCCGCGGGCGTCGACTGGGCGGACGCCCAAATCCGCGGCCTCCTGCGAGGCGAAGGTCCCCGGCCTGCATCTGTATATCCTTAACCGCTCCTCCTCGGCGCTGGCGCTGTTCGCCCGCCTGAAGAGCGAAGGCTTGCTGCCCGCGCGTTGACGCTGCATGCCCACGTGCGCCTCCCAACGCAGCCAACGCAACCAACGCATCAAACGGAGCCAACCCAGCCAACCCATCAATCGCAACCAACGCAGCCAACGCAGCCCTATCCAAAAGGGCTAATTTCGGCTAAGGTCTCGCACAGCGCGCAACCCTTGTTCTTTGCCGAGCGCCGGAGCGCCGCGCCGCTACCCGCGCAGCCGTTCATGGGCGTCCAGTTCCCGCACCAAGCAGGTCCAGGTCGTCGAGAATCCGCCCGGCGGCTTCGTCGCCCACATTGCGGACGCCCGCCCGCCCACCGGCCTGTCAGCAGGTATTCCTCGCTGACGTGGAAAATTTCCGCCAGCCGGGCGAGCGTGGCGCGCGACGAGGGCACCCGGCCGTTCTTCCAGGTGCCGACGGTCGAGACGGCGTTGCGGGTCGCCAGGGCGATGTCGCGCAACGTGAGGTCGTGGTAACTCATCAGCAGGCGGAAACGGAGCGCGAAGGCCCCGGCGGAGGTGGTGGGAGGTGGTGAGCGGCGCATGGAATTATTCCATTGACTTGTGGAATATTTCTATAATGATATGTTGTAATTATTTATACAAACATTTTCTAAAAATTAACCACAAAAAAACCTTTCGGTTTGCGCCGGACGCCGCCATGCCCAAACCGGCCGGGGGCAGTCCGCCGCCCGGCCCCCCCACCCCGTCCTATTACGCGTCATGTCCATCGCTCCTGAAGATTGCCAGCAACATTTCAACTTTTTGCTGCCGCCGGGCAAGCAATGGTTTTCCCCCAAGGAAGTCGCGTCCCTCATCGGCCGGACGGATCAGTTCGTGCGCGACGCCTTTGACAACCAGAAGATCCTCGGCCACCAGAACAACGCGCGCGCGCGGAAGGGGCGCGAGCGCCGCCGCACCTACCAGATCCACCGCGAGGGCGTCCTGCTCTTCCTGCTCGAAACCGCGAACTACCGGCCCAAGGACTTTGTCGAGCGCGTGCAGGAGATATTGCGCAACCGTTCGCCGCAGCAATTGACCCAGATCCAGCGCGGCCTGGCCGCCCGCGCCGGGCCGCCGGTGTCGCGCCACGCCTGAATTTTTTTGTCGGCAAACGCCCCGGCATGGGCGATTTTAGGGGTTGGCGCGCACCCGATGGCAAACCCGTCCCCTAAACCCAGCCAGGAGCAACCCGCGGTCATGACCGCGGGGGCGGTGCCCTACCTGTGGCTGGTCTGGTCGTTCTGTGCTGGTGCTGGCGCTGGACCAGGCGGGGGCGGACGCCACGGTGCCCGCCCATGAGCAGTTTCCGCTGCTCAACCTGGGGCTGGCCGGCGCACTGGCCGTGATGTGGCTGCAAGGCTGGAAGGCGTGGCCCGCGGTGTTGATGGCCGGCGTGGCCAGCGGGGTGCTCCGGCACCTCGGCTGGGTGGGCACGCCGCTTTATGCCTTGGGTTTGGCGGGCGGCGCCGGCGCCGGGCGGTCGCTGCTCGCGATGACTGGCTTCGACTCCCGCTTGCGCAGCGCGACGGATGTCCTGACCCTGTCGGTGCTCGCGGGACCGCTGGCCTCGGTCATCATGGCGTTGTGCGCGGCGTTTTTGCCCGGCGTGTATGTGACGGGGCAAACCGGCTTCACCCTGGCTTTTCTGGCGCAATGGATCGCGGGCTGGACGGGGGTGCTAATGGTGACGCCGTTTTTCTTTTCGCTGAGCGCGGATTATTTCAACCGCTGGGCCGCGGCGCGCGTGCGCGAATGGCTGCTGGTGAATTTGCTGCTGATTGGCAGTTTGCTCGTGATGATGCAGAACCTGACCGCGGGCGACAGCCGGGATGTATCCGCTGGCCTATCTGGCGCTGCCGTGCGTGTTTTGGACGGCGTGGCGGTTCGGCACCTCGGGCGCGGCGCTCGCAAATTTGCTGATGGGCATCGTCACGGCGCTGTGCGCGAAGGAAGGGATCGGCCCGTTTGCCGGCGCCGAGGGCATTCTGGTGCTTTTGCCCGCGTGGGCCTTTTTGCTCTTCCACGGGCTGGTGGCGCTGCTGCTGGCGGCCTTCACCGACGAACGGCGGATGGAGCTGATGCAGCAGCGCCAGCGCGCGCGCTTCCTGCGGCAATTGCTCGACGAACTGCCCCTGGGCGTCCTGCTCAAGGACATCACGGACAAGCCCCTGCTGGTCAACCGGCGCTGGTTCCAATTTTTCGGCAAGGAGGGCGGCAGCGAGGAGGACCAGTTAAAGCACCAGCGCTCGATTGATGCCTTCTGGCGCGGGCGCGAGCTGACGTTGCTGCAAAACCTCGGCGAAATTCTGCGCGAGGAAACCGAGAGCACGAATTTTGAAGGCCGCAAACTCGAACTGCTGCTGACCAAGCAGGCGGCGTATTTCGAGGAGCGCGGCGAGCGCTTGCTGATGGTCGTGGCCGACGACATTTCGAGCGGCCGCGCCAGCCTGCGCGAGGCGCGCTCAACCCTCGAACGCATCCGCGCGACGCTGGCCGTGGCCGAAGTCGGCTTGTGGGACTGGCACATCCCCTCGGGCGTCATCCGCTTTGACGCCGAGTTCAGCAAGCTCACCGGGCTGCCCGAGCGCCCCGAAGGTCTGCCGGTGCCGGTGTGGCAGAATGACATCCACCCGGACGACCGCCCGAACTTCCAGTACGACATGCTCCAGCACCTGCACCACCAGGCGGAACTGTTTGCGACGCGCTTCCGCTTCAAACGCGAAGGCGGATGGACGTGGCTGGTGGTGCGCGGGCGGGTCGTCGAGCAGGACTCGCGCAACCTCGGCATCCGCATGATTGGCACCGCTGCAGCACCTGCGCGCCACCGTGCAGGCACTGCCCGATCCGAACGCAACCGCGCACCTGCGTAACGGGGTTTCATTTCATTCCCTGAGCAATCGACCCAATATGCCCACATCATCCGAACCTGAAAAATCCGACCGGCGGGATTTCCTGAAAAAGGCCTGTTGCGTGGCCCTCGGCGGCGCCCTGGGCGCGGTGCCCGCGGCGGCGGGTGTGGGCATGTATCTGGATCCGCTGCTGCGCGCGCCCGCCGGCGGCACGGCGGGCCTCAAGGTGCGGGTGACGACGCTCGACGCGCTGCCGGGCGACGGCGTGCCGCGCCAATTCAAAGTCATGGCCAGCCAGATTGACGGCTGGACAAAAACACCGGAGACGGCCATTGGCGCGGTGTTCCTCATCGCGCGGCAGCGACGCGCAGAAGCCGGTCCGGGCCTTCAACGTCGCGTGCCCGCATGCGGGGTGCTTCGTGGAATATGTGGCGAAAATCCCGAATTACACGCCGGATATCGCCCGGCTATTTCTGCCCGTGCCACAACAGCACGTTCAAGCTCGACGGGCAAATCGCCGGCGCCAGCAGCCCGGCCCCGCGCGGGCTTGACGAACTGGAGTGCTTCGTCCAAAACGGAAACGAAGTCTGGGTCCTCTACCAAAACTTCCAAGCCGGCACCGCTGAAAAAGTGCCCCTCGGCGCATGATCAAACCCCTTTTGGACTGGCTCGACCAACGCACGGGCATCCGCAAACTCACGCATGAGGCGCTCTATGAAAATGTGCCGGGCGGGGCGCGCTGGCGCTACGTCTGGGGCAGCACGCTGACCTTCGCGCTGGCCATCCAATTCATCACCGGCGTGGTGCTGTGGACTGGCCTATAGCGCGAGCTCGCAAACTTCATGGGAGAGCGTTTATTACATCCAGGACGACATGTTCCTGGGCTGGTTCGTGCGCGGGCTGCACCACTACACCGCGCAGGCGATGATTGTGCTACTGGTGCTGCATCTGATGCAGGTGCTGATTGACGGGGCTTATAAGGCGCCGCGGGAAGTGAATTTGTGGACGGGGCTGGTGTTGCTGCTGCTGGTGCTCGGCCTGTCGCTCACCGGCTACCTGCTGCCGTGGGACCAAAAGGGCTATTGGGCATCGCGGGTGGTGACAAACATTGCGGGCATCACCCCGTTTATCGGGCATGACTTGCAGCGGCTCGCGGTGGGCGGCGGCGATTTTGGCACGCCGACCCTGACGCGCTTTCTGGCTTTTCACGCCGGCGTGCTGCCCGGGCTGATTATCGCGCTCATTGTCGCGCACATCTACCTTTTCCGCCGGCATGGCATCACGCCCAAGACGCCGATGAAAAAGCGCGACGCGGCGTTCTGGCCGGACCAGGTGCTCAAGGACGCCGTCGCGTGCCTGGCGGTGCTGGCGGCGGTGCTGTTTTTCGTGTTGCGCTACCACGGCGCGGAACTCGGCGCGCCGGCGAATTCCGCGGAGCCGTTTGACGCGGCGCGCCCGGAATGGTATTTCCTGTTTCTTTATCAATTTCTAAAATACTTCCCCAGTGGGACGGAAATCATCGGCGCGATCATCATCCCCACGCTGATCGTGGCCTTCCTGTTCGCGATGCCGTTCCTGGGCCGCTGGAAACTCGGGCACCGCTTCAACGTCGGCCTGGTGTGTGCCCTGCTCGCGGGCGCCGTGCTGCTGACCTACCTCGCGGTAAACGAGGACCGGAACAATCCGCGCTACCAGGTGGCCGTGCGGCAGGCCGACGCGGCGGCCGAGCGGGTGAAGTTCCTGGCCGAGGCCAACGGCGGCATTCCGCCCGCCGGCGCGCTGGCGCTGCTGGCCACCGACCCGCTGACGCAGGGGCCGAAGTTGTTCGCGCAAAATTGCGCGAGCTGCCACCGCTACGGGGGCACGGACGGGATGGGCACCGTGCTCGACGACGCCAAGGAAACCGCCAGCGACCTGAAGGGCTTTGCCAGCCGCGAGTGGCTCACCGGATTGCTCAATCCCGCGACGGTGGCGAGCGTGCATTATTTCGGGGGCACGAAATTCAAGGATGGGGACATGGCGGGGTTTGTGAAAGACCACCTCCAGGATCTCGCGCCGCGACAAAAAAGCGCAGCTCGATAAGATCATCATGGCCGTTTCCGCCGAGGCGCATTTACCCGCGCAGCAAGCCGCCGACCTGGCGGACGCGGCGAATATTATCGAGGGGCGCCAGTTATTGCGCACTGAAATTTCCTGCGTGGACTGCCACCAGTTCCAGCAGCCCGACGCCGATGCGATTGCGCCGGATTTGACCGGCTACGGCTCGCGCGACTGGCTTGTCGCCTACCTCAACGACCCCGCGCAGGCGCGTTTTTACGGCACGAGCAACGACCGCATGCCCGCCTTCGGCAAGTCCGGCCGCCTCAGCACCGAGGAAATCGGCCTGCTCGCGGACTGGCTGCGGGGCGATTGGCCGACGGCACAAAATAGTCCAAAACCTTAGAACGATATTATGAAAATTGCAATTGTCACGGGCGCGGGCAGCGGAATTGGGCGGGCGGTGGCGCTGGCCCTATTGCAGGATGGCTACGGCGTGGCGCTGGCCGGGCGACGCTCGCACTTGCTGGAGGAGGTTGCGGCTGAAGCGGGCGCCGGTTCCCGCGCGCTGGCGGTTTCCACCGACGTCACCCAGCCGGAATCCGTGCGCGCGTTGTTTGCGCGAACCAAAGCGACTTTCGGCCGACTCGATTTGCTGTTCAACAATGCCGGCATCAACCCGGCGGCCTACATTCCCTTCGAGGATTTGACCCACGCGCAATGGACGGAGACCATCAACACGAACCTCACCGGGATGTTTCTGTGCGCGCGGGAGGCCTTCCGGCTGATGAAAGACCAGGACCCGCGAGGCGGGCGAATCATCAACAATGGCTCCGTTTCGGCCCAGGCGCCGCGGCCCGATTACGCTCCCTACACGGCGAGCAAGTGCGGCGTCACCGGGCTGACGAAATGCCTTTCGCTCGACGGCCGCAAATACAACATCGCCTGCGGGCAGGTGGACATCGGCAATGCCTTGACCGACCTTTCGGCCAAGCAGGGCCTGGGCGTGCGGCAGGCGAACGGCACCGTCCTCGCCGAGCCGATGATGGATGCGCGGCACGTGGTGAGCACCGTGCTCCATCTAGCCAATCTTCCGCTGGAGGCCAACATTCCCTTCACGACCATCATGGCCACGAAGATGCCGCTGGTGGGGCGTGGTTGAGCAAACCCAAGTCCGATTTTTTTGACAGAATTAACAGAATTAACGAAAATTTTTGCTTCCGATCTGGGTATGTTTTTTGGATGTGTGTCTTAACAGTTGAATCCCCATTCCGCTAATTTTTTCAATTCTGCCGAAATCCCAGCCGAGAATCTTTGCCACGATGAAAAAATGGGCTAAACGCGTTTTCCTTTCGCTTCTGGCGGTTTTCTGTGGCATACAGTTTGTTCCTGTGGACCGCACCAACCCGATTGTGAATTCCGCCAACACCCTGTGCGCCCCGCCAGAGGTGGACGGGATGCTGCGCGCGGCATGCTACGACTGCCATTCCGATGAGACGCACCAGCCGTGGTATGGGTATGTCGCGCCAGTCTCGTGGTATCTGGCGCGGGACGTGCGGGCCGGGCGCGACCGCCTCAATTTTTCCGAGTGGGGCGAGCTTGCCCCCCGCGAGCAGATCAACGCGCTGGGCGACATCACCAGCGAAATCACCACCGGCGTCATGCCGCCGCCCGCCTACCTGAAGATGCACCCCGACGCGCGGCTCATGCCGGAGCAAATCCGACAACTGACGAGATTGGCAACGATCGCGACGATGCGCGGAATTTCCGCCGTCCCGTCAACCCCCTCGAAATAACCCCCGACCATGTTTGTTGACGAAGCAGAAGTTTATTTGCGCGCCGGCCGCGGAGGCGACGGCTGCGTGGGCTTTCGCCGCGAAAAATTTCTGCCCAAGGGCGGCCCCGACGGCGGCGACGGCGGCAAGGGCGGCGACGTGATCCTCATCGGCGACGAAAATGTCGGCGACCTGGCGCAATTCCGCCACCGCCCGAAGATGAACGCGCGCAACGGGGACGGCGGCCAGGGGCGCGACCGGTTTGGCCACGCGGGCGCGGACTTGGAACTGCGCCTGCCGCTGGGCACCGTCGTGATCGACCCCGCGACGGAACGCGTCGTGATGGAATTGACGCAGCACTTGCAGCGCGTCGTGCTGCTGCACGGCGGCAAGGGCGGCCTGGGCAATTTGCACTTCAAAAGCTCGACGAACCGCACGCCGCTGCAAAACACCATGGGCCAGCCCGGCGAGGAAAACGGTTTCCGGCTCGTGCTCAAGACCATCGCGGACGTGGGCCTCGTCGGCTACCCGAACGCGGGCAAATCTTCGCTGACAAATTGCCTGACGCAGGCGCACCCCAAAACGGCGCCCTACCCTTTCACCACGTTACACGCGAATGTCGGGATCATCGAGTATCCCGAAAAATACGAACGCATTTCGATGGCCGACATTCCCGGGCTGATTGAAGGCGCGAGCGAAAACCGCGGACTCGGCCACGAATTTTTGCGCCACGTCGAACGCTGCCGCCTGCTGCTCATCCTGCTCGACATGGCCGGGATGGACGCGCGCGACCCGCTCGACGATTACGCGCACCTGCTCGACGAATTGGAGCGCTACGACGCGACGCTGCTCAAAAAGCCCCGCCTCGTCGCGGCGAACAAAATGGATGAACCGGCGGCGGCGGACAACTTGAAACGGTTCAAAAAGAAATTTAAAAAAGTTCCGATTCTGAAAATTTCCTGCCTGACCGGCGAGGGCTTGGACGAACTGAAGGCCGAATTGCGCGACGAGGTGCGCGCGGCGGGGAAATAGACGCAGACGCCCGCTACTGTTCAATGATTTCAACGATGCTGCCGGTGTCAATCCGCACGGCTGCGTTTTTCCAAAAATGGAAAATCAGGTTGTCATCCCCCCAAGTCTTCGCGGCAGACGCGCAAAATTTCGCCGACGCTCCAGGCCTGGGCGATGCAGCCGCGCGGGGTGTTGGGCATTTCGGCGTCGTAGATCTCGGAGAGTGTGCCGAGGCCGGCTTCGCCGAGGCGGGCGCGCAGATTGTCCACCAGCGCGCGGGCGCGCTCGACGCCGGGCGCGCCGCGCAGGCGCACGAGCGCGGTGATATAGGGCCCGAGCAGCCAGCCCCAAACCGTGCCCTGATGATACGCGCCATCGCGGTAGTGGACATTCCCTTCGTAGCGCGGACGGTAACCGGGCGAACCGGGCGCGAGCGAGCGCAGGCCGACGGGCGTGAGCAGCTTTTGCTCGACTGCCTTGAGGACGCGCAGGGCCTGGCTCTGCGGCAGCAGTTCGTGCGGCAGGCTGAGCGCGAACAATTGGTTGGGGCGCAGCGACGGATCCCGGTCCGCGCCGTTGACGACATCGAAGAGGTAGCCGGTTTTGCTGTTCCAAAAAGTTTCGACGAAGCGGTCCTTCACGGCGAGGGCGCGGGCGGCCAGGTCGTCCGCGCCGGGCTGGCCGAATCGCTCGCGCAACTCGGCGAGGATGGCGAGCGCGTTGTACCAGAGCGCGTTGATTTCGACGGGCTTGCCGATGCGCGGGGTGACGACCCAGTCGCCGACTTTGGCGTCCATCCAGGTGAGTTGCACGCCCGGCTCGCCGGCGAAGAGCAGGCCGTCGTCGCCGCAATGGATGTGGTAGCGCGTGCCGCTGGTCGTGCCAGGCGAGGATGTCTTCGAGCACGGGGAGGATTTCGTCGCGCACGAAGGTGTCGTCGCCGGTGGCGAGCAGGTAGGCGCGCGCGGCGACGAAAAACCAGAGCGTGGCGTCGGCGGTGTTGTAGTCGGGCGGTGCCGCCGTCGTCGGGAAAGCGGTTGGGCAGCATGCCTTCGCTTGGCGCTGGGCGAAGGCGCGGAGGATTTCGCGGGCCTCGGCGAAACGCCTGGTGGCGAGGCAGAGGCCGGGCAGGGCGATCATGGTGTCGCGGCCCCAGTCGCCGAACCAGTGGTAGCCGGCGATGATGGTGTGCAGGTTTTCGCCGCGGCGGACGATGAATTGGTCGGCGGCGCGCACGAGCTGGCGTTCGACTTCGCCGGTGAAGCCCGCGGCGGCGACGACGGCCTCGCGCCGGGCGGCCTCGGCGGCGAGCAGCGCGGCGCGGATCGCGCCCGCGGGGTATGATCGAGCGAGACGATGACGCCGAGCGTCTGGCCGGGTGCGAGCGTCACGCGCAAAACGCCGTGGGTGAACAAGTCCTCCTCGAAATCGAGGCCGCGGGCCTGTTCCTCGCGGTATTGGAAACGGTAATACCAATACGGGCGCGTAGTCGAAGCGCGCGCCGGGGACATGGATATAAAACGGCGGCGTGCCGTCGTAGGCGTGGAAGGTCAAAAGTGCCGTCGGCGAAAGGCGCATCGCGGATGGATGTTGTTGTTGGCGTGCTGGAGGCAGTGATAATCGCGCACGGCGACGAACGGACGCAGCAGCAACTCGATGGGGCCGGGCGCTTCGGCGAGCGTGTAGTGGATGACCGTGGTGTTTTCGCCGTGAATGGCGCCGATTTGCTTGACGAGCGCAATCGGCCCCGCGCGATAACGCCAGGTGGGAAACGGCAGCAGGGAAAAATTTTCGATGTATTGATAGCCGCACGGCGCGATGGCGCCGGGATATTGATTGCAGCCGAGGTCGTAGCTCGCGCCTGCGCAGAGCAGGGTTTCCTCCAATTTCGAGAGCAGCGCCATGCGCCCTCCGGGCGGGTGCAGCGCGGCGACGAGCAGGCCGTGGTAGCGGCGGGTGTGCGCGCCGGAAATCGTGCTGCTGGCCCAGCCGCCGAGGCCGTTGGTTTCCAGCCACTCGCAACCGTGCAGGCGGTCGGCCTGGCCCAGCTCGGCGGCATTGTATGACAGCGGCAACGACATGCGAAATTCAGAACGCACCCGCCGGTTTTTCCAGCGGAGGCGCCTCTTTGCCGGGACGGCCGATGCTCATCCAATGCAGCAAAATCGCCGCCGCCGCGCTGACGTTGAGGGACTCGACCGCGCCGCCGCCGGGGATGCGCACAAATAATTCGCACAGGCTTTGCAGTTTGGGGTCGAGGCCGGTTTCCTCATTGCCCAGCAGCAGCGCGACCGGCCGGCCGGGCGCGCGCGGCGGGCGGGCGGTGTCGAGGTTTTTGCCGCCGCGCACGGCCGCGCCGACGACGAGAAAGCGTTCGCGCAGTTGCTTGACGATCAGCGGCAGCGAAGTGACTTCGAAAATTTGGACGTGCTCCAGGCCGCCTTCGGCGACGCGGTAGGCGGCGTCGGTGGGCTGGGCCTGCTGCGGATGGCGGGCGATCAGCAGGCGCGGCACGCCGAAAAATGCGGCGGAGCGCGCGATGGCGCCGAGGTTGTGCGGGTTGCCGATGCGGTCGAGGATGAGCAACGGCTCGCCCGCGCGCTGCCATTCGGCAAATTCGCCGAAGCGCGGCGCGCGCAACGGCGGGCGCTCGGTCGCGGCGACGATGCCGCCGTGGTGGATGGTGCCGGCGATGCGCTCCAATTCCTCCGGCGGCAACCTGGCGGTAGATGCGGCGCTCCGCCGCGAGCCATTGGCAAAATTCGCCGGTTTGCGGCGCGGTGGCGGCGTCGAAAAAAAGGCGCTGGATGCATTGGGGCCGGCGCGCAAACGCCGCGGCCACGGCCTTGAAGCCGCAAACATTGACGGGGCGCATCGCGGGCTTGGTGGCGGGGGCGGGCATGGTTTAGTCGCGCAATTCGCCGACGAGGGTGAATTCCTCGCGGTCGTGAAAAAGATGCCGCGCGCGCAGCGGGAAGCAAGCCCGCGCTAGCGGCGATGCCGGCGGCGGTGGCGTCTGGCGCAGCAAGGGCAGCGGATCGGTGCGGCCAAATTTGAAATTGACGACGAAGCGGCGGCAGGCGCGTTGCGCGACCCAGCGTTCGAGCAGCGCGAGCACTTTGTCCGGGTCGTCCACGACATCGCAGAACAGCCAGTCGAAGACCTGGCCCGGCGCAGGCGCATAGCGGAAAGCATCCACTTGCTCGTGGCGAATGAGCGGATGGCCGAGCGCCCCGCCTTTGAGGGGGCCGTTGTCGAGGGCGAGCACGGTCGCGCCGTGCTTGGCGGCGCTGAAGCTCCAGCCGCCGGGCGCGGCGCCGAGGTCAACCACGGTTTCGCCGGGCTGCGGTTCGCGGCCGAGCAGGCCGTAAGCTTCCTCCAATTTCAAATACGAGCGCGAGGGCGCGGCGGGGTCGTCGGCCATGCGGCGCTGGCCGCCGAGCACGGCGTCGCGCGCGACCCAGCAATGGGTGAAATCCCGCCAATAGGCAAAGAGGCCGCGCTGCGGGCCAAAAATATCTTCGGCCCGCGGTTGCGCGAGCTTGGCGACGCGGGCGACACGCTTGGTCAATTCAAGGCGAGAATGTTTTCTCGACCGCGATGGCGCGGCGGCCGAGGCCGACGACCGTTTCATCCGCGCGAAATTGCAGCGGCCAGGGCTGCGTGAAATGTCTCGCCGCGGCAGGATTCCAAAAAATATTCGAGGATGCGCCTTGGCCGCGCCGTTGACGGAGGCGGCGATGATTTCGTGCGGATGCGGCGAGCGCGGCATGAGGCGAAGCACAAGTCCGCGGGCAGTCGCGGCGGCGGCCAGCACCCAAGTCGGCCCCTGCGCGGCGGGCGGCAGGCCGCCATCGGCGACTTCGCGGACGAGGAACCGCGCATAGCCCGGGCGCGCGAGGAGCAGGCGGCTGGAGTTGGGCGGGTTCAGTTTTGGGAGACGCGTTCGAGGAGCGTGTAGGAGCGTTGCACGAGCCGGCGCGAATCTTCGAGCAGGCCGCCGGCCAGCAGCGCGTTGTCGTAAAGTTGTTCGCCGACGAGCCGGGCGAGGTCCGCATCTTTCGTCCGCAGGGCGGCGAGGTTTTTCACGAGCGGATGGCGCGGGTTGATTTGGAGGACGACGGCCGGGGCGGAGGCCTGGTCGTCGTTTTTCATCGCGCGCAGGATGCGGCGCATGTTGGCGCTGAGCACGGCGTCGGCATTGAGCGCGACGGCGGGGCTGTCCACCAGGCGCGAGCCGCCTTCGACGGCAGGCGACGCGCTGCGTCGCCGAGAGTTTCCTTGAGCCACGCGCAGAGGCCGGCGAGCGCCTCGGCGGAAAGCGGTTCGCGCGCCGGCGGGCGTCGGGCAAATCGGCCAGCTTCAAATCGGCCTGGTCGGCGGCGACGAGCGGTTGCTCCTGGAAATCGTGCCGAGCTGCGACATGACGAAATCGTCAATCGGGTCGAAGCAGAAGCAGCACTTCGAGGCCGCGGGCCTTGAAGGCTTCGAGGTAGGGGCCGCTTTCGGCGGCGGCGCGGTCGCGGGCCTGGAGGAAATAAATTTCCTTCTGCCCGGAGGACTGGCGCGAGACGTAATCGGCAAAGCCGGTGAGCTGGCCGGCGGCCTGCGTGCTCGACTCGAAACGCAGCAGCCCGGCGAGCGCGGCGCGGTGCTCGTAATCGGCGGCGATGCCTTCCTTGAGGTAGTGGTTGAAGGCGCGGTAAATTTTTTCGAAAGCGGCGGCGTCCTTGCTGGCCAGTTCGTCGAGGAATTTCAAAAAACGCTTCGTGAGGACGCGGTTGAGCTTTTGCACCAGCGCGCTGTCCTGCATCGTTTCGCGCGAGATGTTGAGCGGCAGGTCGGCGCTGTCCACCACGCCGCGGACAAAGCGCAGCCATTCGGGCAGCAATTCCTTCGGCGCGGGGTCGATCAGGACCTTGCGGCAATAGAGCGCGACGCCGGGCGGGGTGCGGCCAAAGCCGAATTTTTCGGGATTCAGGCCGGGGACGAACAGCAGCGCGTTGAGCGCGAGCGGGGCGTCGGCGGAAAAATGCAGCCAGCGCGAGCGGCTCGTCGGGCAGGTGCGTCTGAAAGCGGTAAAATTCCTTGTATTGCTCGGGCGTGATTTCGCTCTTTTGCTTGAGCCAGAGCGCCTCGATTTTGTTGACGCGCTCGCCGTTGAGGTTGACGGGGAAGGCGACGAAGTTCGAATAGCGTTCGAGAATGGCGCGCACGCGGTCGGCCCGGGCGAACTCCTTGGCGTCGTCCTTGAGGCGCAGGACGATTTTGCAGCCGCGGCGCTGGCCGTCGGCGGGTTCGATGGCGTATTCGCCGGAGCCGTCGCTGGTCCAGACGACAGCCCGTCGGCGTCGGGCTGCCAGGAGCGCGCGAAGACCTTGACTTCCTGCGCGACCATGAAGGCGCTGTAAAAGCCGACGCCGAACTGGCCGATGAGATTCTCCGCGCCGGCGCCTTTTTCCTTGAGCGCCTGCAAAAAGGCCTTGGAGCCGGAGTGGGCGATGGTGCCGAGGTTTTCGATCAATTCCTCGCGCGTCATGCCGACGCCGAAGTCCTGGAGGGTGATGACGCCGGCGGTGTCGTCGGTCGTGATATTGATTTCGAGCGGCAGGTGGTCGTCGAAGGATTTTTCGCCGGCGAGTTGGAGGTGGCGGAGTTTTTCGAGCGCGTCGGAGGCGTTCGAGACCAGCTCGCGGAGGAAAATCTCGCGGTCGGTGTAGAGGGCGTGGACGACGATGTCGAGGAGCTGGCGCACCTCGGCCTGGAAGGCGTGCCGTTCGGGGGTGCTCATGGGAAATAAGAGTGTTGGGGTGCTTTGGTTCTTGGTTCTTAGTTTGGCGCTTCGGGGTGACTATTTAGGTTCGACGGGTAGCGGACAAACCTTGGATGAATGATGAACGCGTCAACCAAGAACCGGGAACGATGAACGAGAACACTTTTAAAGGAGTGGAGCTGATCGGGCTCGAACCGACGACCTCGACAGTGCGATTGTCGCGCTCTTCCAACTGAGCTACAGCCCCAAAATCATTAAAGGGAAACGGTGAGCATGGCCGCGCGGCCCGGCGGGGTCAAGGTGATTTCACAACGGGGTGGAACATGGCGTAGCGCCTTGACAACCAGGGCGTTTCCGCGTGAAATGTTGCGCCCCACCTACCCGATGGATTTACTTCGCCTGCGCCTACCTTTCCAGCCCTGCCGGGCACCGCTAGCTTTCGCCGTGTTATTCGCCGTCACACTGGCAGGGGCCGGTTGCGACGATACCTATCAAGTGCCGCCCGGCACTTATCACGGGCATATCGAAGCGCCGGATGAGCCACCGGAGACAGCCCCGGCGCCGCCGGATAATGCGGTTGCGAGCGCGCCGGCCCCGGGCGCCACCCAACCCGCGGCAATTCAAGTCACGGACACCGCGCCCACGCCGGACGCCGTACTGCAAATCCTGCGCCAAGCCGCCGACTGGCAACTGGCCAACCCCTCCACGGATCCGGAAAACGGCTGGGTCTACGCCGCGTTTTACGACGGCGCGCTGGCCCTGGCGAAAATCAACGGGGACACAAAATATTACGACATTATGATGGCGCAGGGCTTGAAGAACCACTGGCAACTGGGGGAACACGACTACAACGCCGACGACCATGCCGTCGCGCAAATGTATCTTGAACTCTATGAATTAAAAAATGACCCGGACATGGTCCAGCCGACCCGGCAGCGCTTTGACGAGATTCTCGATTACCCCAAGGACGACAACCTCGACTTCAGCCGCTCCGACCGCAACGACCGCTGGTCGTGGTGCGACTCCCTGTTCATGGATCCCCCGGCCTGGGCGCGCCTGACCAAGGTGACCGGCGACCCGAAATACCTGGACTCCGCCGACCGGCGCTGGTGGGTCACCTCAGCCTACCTTTACGACAAGGACGAGCACCTTTATTACCGCGACAGCACCTTCTTCACGCAACGCGAGCCGAACGGGCAAAAAGTCTTCTGGTCGCGCGGCAACGGCTGGGTCATCGCCGGCCTGGCGCGCCTGCTTGATTATATGCCGGCCAACTACCCGGACCGCGCGAAATACGTGAAGCAATTCCGCGACATGGCGGAAAAAATCAAATCGCTGCAACAGGCGGACGGGCTGTGGCGGACGGGCTTGCTCGACCCGGATTCGCACCCCCAACAGGAAACGAGCGGCAGCGGCTTCTTCACCTACGCGCTGGCGTGGGGCGTCAACCAGGGCTTGCTCGACCGCGCGGCGTATGCGCCGGTCGTTTACAAGGGCTGGAACGCGCTGACGCAGTGCGTGCAACCCAACGGGAAGCTCATCCACGTGCAGCCGGTCGGCGCGCAGCCCAGCGGTTTCAACGTGAACAGTAGCACGCCCTATGGCGTCGGGGCCTTTTTGTTGGCGGGCAGCGAGGTTTATCAAATTGGCGGGTGGAAAATAGCGCGAGAAATTCCCGCGCCGTCGTTTTTATGCATCTTAGGGTTGTTTTTCCCGCGGCGTGCGGCCATCGTGGCCGCGTTGCTTGAACCCCCCGCATGAAGACCGCTGATGTCATCGCCCGTCTCGCGCAATTGCGCGTGATTCCCGTCATCGTCATCGAAAACGCCGACGACGCCAAACCACTGGCCGAGGCGCTGCTGGCCGGCGGCCTGCCGTGCGCGGAAGTGACCTTTCGCGAACCGTCTCGACCGTGATCAACAACTACGACAGCTCCCAAATTGTCGATTGATGTCACAGCTGCGAGACACCTTTCGATGTCGGCCAGGCTGTTGTACGCAACGATGACGACATCGATTTTGGAACTGGCGGACTTGTGATGGTCCGTCATTTTGGGGTCGCCTTTTTTGAACGTCTTAGATGTTTGAACACGCTCCATCCGTGCTGCATGGTCTGTTTACTAAGTAGCCCTCGATGCCGTCGCCGGGGTGGATGGTGACATTCTGCGTTCGACACTTGAAGTACTCGCCAGCCCCGGTCACGAAGCTTCATGCAGAAGTCAAGATCCTCAGGTCCGTAAAAGATCGATTCATCCAAGCCGCCAACCTCTTCAAATGCGTTCCTGCGAAATAGTTGGCAGGCACCGATGGAGAACTCCACCTCAGCCGTGCCTCCCGGGGATAGCGAGTTCTGGCCGGCCGTCGGCCGGTAGTAGCTGGTCAGACCCAGGACCCGGCAGAGCTTGCGGAGATATCCGGGACTTGTCCCAGCACTCGCCTCTGGTCGCTGTCCAGTGAAGACAGGTGAGGCAAGTGCGGCATCTGGCATTGCCATCAATGATTCCGCCAATCTCACGAGGCAGTCTGGTCCCAGGCGGGCGTCACTGTCTAGGAAACAAACCAGATCTGCATCCCCCATCGCGGTACCAAGGTTTCGCCCGCCAGCAACGCCAAGGTTCAGGCTGCTCCTGGTCATTGTGACTCGACTATCTGGGCCCAATATCACTGGAGGATCGGACCCATTGTCAACGATTTGCACGTTTACATCGACACCCACGGACTCAAGAGCCGACGTAACGGCGATCTCTAAGAGGGGACCGTCGTTCCAAGTGATAATGACAACGTCAACATCTATTTGCCTAGTGGTTATCTCTTCGTCGGGAAGGCGAGACATCTCCAAGTATTCTGGACCTTGGACTTCGCAGCGGCCAACCGGCACGCCGTCCTAGGACTATATGGCCGCCCGCGGCGAGTGAACGATCTCGAGGGAGAAGTAGTGACAGATTTATCGGGCACGTCGACCGAATCGGCCAGATTTACCCAAGAAACCTACGACCGGCTCCAAGCTGAGCTGGAGGACCTGACCACCCGCGGCCGGGTCGAGATCGCAGAGGTCATCGAAGCAGCCCGGGCGCTGGGTGATCTGAAGGAGAATGGCGACTATCACGCCGCCAAGGACAGCCAGGGAAAGATGGAGTCCCGGATTCGCCAACTCCAGGCCCTCCTCAAAGAAGCCACCATCGTTGACGAAGAGGGCGAAGGTGACGGCACCGTTGTCATGGGGGTCGTCGTGACCATCCGCTACGAAGGCGATGACGACGATGAGACGCAGGACTTCTTCGTGGGTTCGATCGAAGAACGGCCGAGCGGAATTTCGGTTGTGTCTCCAAGTGCACCCCTTGGTCAGGCCCTTCTCGGTCACAAAGGCCGGCGATACCGTGGAGTACCTTGCGCCCGGTGGTTCTCTCCAAGTTGAAATCGTGAAGGTGACACGCTGATGACCAATCGGACCCTGTCGGAAAAAGTGTGGGATGCCCACGTGGTGCATTCAGCTCCAGGTGAACCAGACCTGCTCTTCATCGACCTCCACCTCATTCACGAAGTGACCTCCCCCCAGGCCTTCGACGGACTTCGCCTGGCCGGAAGAGGGGTGCATCGGCCGGACCTCACTGTGGCAACCGCCGATCACAATGTGCCCACCACCGACATCGACAAACCCGTGGCCGATCCCATTTCAGCCAAGCAACTGGAAGTGCTCACGGCCAACTGCGCCGAGTTCGGCATCACGTGTTACCCCATGGGCAACGCCAATCAGGGCATCGTGCATGTCATCGGGCCAGAGCAGGGCTTCACCCAACCCGGCATGACGATTGTCTGTGGTGACAGTCACACCTCAACGCACGGTGCATTTGGCGCTTTGGCCTTCGGCATTGGGACGAGCGAAGTCGAACACGTCTTGGCCACCCAGACTCTTCCCCAGATTCGACCGAAGACTATGGCGGTCACGATCAACGGCGACCTTCCCTCCGGCGTCTCAGCCAAGGACATCGTCCTGGCCGTGATCGGTCGAATCGGCACCGGCGGCGGTATGGGCCACGTCATCGAGTTTCGGGGAACGGCCATCCAATCCCTTTCCATGGAGGGCCGGATGACGGTCTGCAACATGAGCATTGAGGGCGGAGCTCGAGCCGGCATGGTCGCCCCCGACGACATCACCTTTGCCTACGTCGAAGGTCGAGACCGCGCTCCGACCGGCAAGGCTTGGGAGGCCGCACTCGACTACTGGCGCACCTTGCCGACCGACGACGGGGCTGCTTTTGACACTGAAGTCGTCTTCGATGCGGCCGATCTTTCGCCCAACGTGACCTGGGGCACCAACCCCGCCCAGGTGGCGCCGCTCTCTGGACTCGTGCCCTGATCCAGACTCCTTCGCAAGATCCCGGGCGAGCGGGAGGCTGCAGCTCGAGCGCTGGCCTACATGGGCCTGAAAGGTGGCACACCGATTCGTGACGTGGCAGTCGACACCGTCTTTCTTGGGTCATGCACGAACTCACGGATTGAAGACCTTCGTGTAGCCGCCGCCGTATTGGACGGCCGACATGTCCATGGCGGCATGCGGGCCCTGGTCGTGCCCGGTTCTCATCGAGTAAAGGCTCAGGCTGAAGAAGAAGGGCTTGACCGCATATTCACCGCCGCTGGATTTGAATGGCGTGAACCCGGATGTTCAATGTGTCTTGGCCATGAACCCGGACAAGCTGGCCGTGGGCGAGCGGTGTGCCTCAACATCCAATCGCAACTTCGAAGGTCGACAGGGACGAGGCGGTCGTACCCATCTCGTCTCCCCCGCCGTGGCCGCAGCCACTGCGGTAGCTGGACACTTTGCGAGCCCCGAGGAGCTTGACTGATGGAACCGGTCGTTATCGTCTCTGGCCGTGCCGTGCCGCTCGACCGGACCGACGTCGACACCGACCAAATCATCCCTTCCGATTGGCTCAAGCGGGTCGAACGAACCGGATTTGGCGCTGGCCTCTTCTCCGAGTGGCGTGACGACAGGGAGTTCGTACTGAACCATCCCTGACTATGTTGGCGCCACCATCTTGGTCGCCGGAAACAATTTTGGTACTGGTTCTTCCCGTGAGCACGCCGTGTGGGCCCTCATGGACTATGGCTTTCAAGCAGTGGTCTCGTCCCAGTTCGCTGACATCTTCCGAAACAACTGCACCAAGCAGGGCCTACTTCCAGTTCAGGTCACGCCCGAAGAAGATCGTGCGCTGCTCGATGCCGTTTTGGCCAACCCTTCGCTCGAACTAACGATCGATGTGGCTCGGGGCACCATCGAAGCGCCGGCTGCTGGTTTCAGTACAACCTTTCCGCTCGATGATTTCACTCGGGAACGACTGCTTCATGGCTGGGACGATATTGGTCTCTCGCTGCGTTACAAGGCCGAGATCGAAGCCTTCGAGTCGGACCGACCGATTTGGATGCCCGTTTCAAGCTGAGTGTTCGTCGCCCCAATGGCGTCCTTTCAGTGGAACGGCCACCGGAACCGACTCAAAGGCACCGACGTCGACCAGGCCTTGATCGGTCAGTCGTAGCTCGGGCAGCACGGACAACCCGAGGAAGCTGAGTTGCATAAACGGTGCTGGGATGGTTGTTCCCAGCCACTTGGCCGCGGCCACCAGATGATTCAAGCCGGCCGCCACCTAGCGTGCTCCCCGGTCACTCATCAGACCCCCAATCGGTAGTGGGAGTTCGGCCAATACTGCGCCATGCTCGTCTACCACGACCTGGCCCCCCGACACTCGCCATAACCCGGGCCACGGCCGCCGCCATGGCGTCAGGTCCACCGGTCCGGCGTCGCCCACCACCATGCAGTTGTGAGCATCGTGACCAACCGTGGAGGCGAAGGCACCACGATTGAGCCCGAAATCCGTGTACCCATCCAAGACCAATGCGGCCGGTCCTTTGATGGCGTTCCACCACGGCCAGTCTCGCCACCTCGGTGCCGCTCTCTGAGGGATCGAGAACCAGAGATTTGGTCGACAACGATCCGCCCTCAATGCCAATGACACGAGCTCGGTCACCGCGATGGGCCAGCAAGTTGAAGGCGGCGGCGGTCGGCGGACTATCGAGATTGATGGAATGGCGCATCCAATCGGGTACCGGGCGTTGACGGCACCGCCCCTGAAACGACAGAACCTTCAGCGGCCACCTGGATTCCGGCCCGCCAGACGCTTTTCGGCAGCATCGCTCCCACCGTGTCGAACGCGACGACATCGGCCTGGTAACCCGGACCGAGGCTGCCGAGTTCGCGAAAGCCGTGGTACTCGGCCGGATTGGCCGTCGCCATGACCAAGGCGTCGATCTCGGCCACACCAGCCCGGATGGCCATGCGTATGCAGTCGTTGAGGTGACCAACGCCGAGCAACGTGTCCGGTTCGCGATCATCGGTGCAAAGGGCGACATGATCCGTGCCGTTTGAGATCACCATTGGGATGAGCTCGTCGAGATTCTGAGAGGCCGAGCCTTGGCGGATGAAGACCCACATGCCCTTTTGCCGCTTCTCTTGCGCTTCGGCCAGCACCGTGCATTCATGATCGGACTCAACGCCAGCGGCCAAGTAGGCATCGAGCACGTTGCCCCTGAGGCCAGGCGCGTGGCCATCGACCCTACGGCGCCCCGCCGTGGCGATGCGGGCCAGCATTTCGGGATCGCCCGCCACGACACCGGGAAAGTTCATCACCTCCGCCACGCCAATCGCCCCCATCTCGTCCATCAGGGCGAGCACATCGGCCGCCATAAGTTCGGCCCCCGAGCTCTCAAACTTGGAGGCTGGCACACAGCTGGAGGCGCAGACGCCAAAGGTAAAAGGGCAGCGCCCGCGCTGCTTCCATCAGTGCTGCCACGCCCGGGATACCAAAGACGTTGGCGATTTCGTGAGGGTCAGCCGCTACCGCCGTTGTGCCCAGCGGCAAGACGGTTCGGACGAACTCATCAATCCAGAGCTTGGTGGACTCCAAGTGCATATGGGCGTCAATGAACCCCGGCGTCAGAGCGGCACCAGCAACATCAACCGTTTTTATGGCCTCACGCGCTCCCCAACCAGCCACTACGCCATCAGCGATGGCCAGTTCAGTTGCAACCCATTCGCGACTGGCTACTGACAACACGTTTCCACCCGTGATGAGTAGATCTGCCGGTTCGTCACCGCGGGCCACGGCGAGAACCCGTTGGGATGCCGGTTTGCGTGCCATGCCAGCATCGTGACCCGTAGGTCACGTGGGGTCAAACGACGTTGCAGACCGGGACACAGCGGCGGCGAACACCGCATGGCAGTATCGCTCCATGGTTACCGTTCGCCCCATGACTGCTGTCGATGTTCCCGGCGCAGTCAATGCGTGGGCCAAGGGGTTTTTGGCCATGCGAGCCAAGTATGGCCTTCCACTCACGCCCAAGACGTTGCGGGACGACCGTCGCCTAGAGAATCGCATACGACATTTTTTGCAGACGGATCCAAGGGGTTCGTGGGTGGCCGAAAGTGACGGTGCCATCGTCGGTCTCTCACAGTCGTTCGTACGAGAGAGCCATTGGGTCCTTTCGCTCTTAGCCACCGTGCCTGGATCGCAAGGACGGGGCTTGGGTCGAGAACTATTGGAGATGGCGCTCTCTATCGCCTCGCCCGACAGTCCCGGAACGATCCAATGCTCTCGCGATCCGGCGGCCATGGCGCTCTACGCCAATTCAGGGTTTTCCCTCAATCCGAGCGTGGTGGGATGGGGCCGGGTGCGAGCCGGCGCCGTCAACGCTGATCCGAGAGTGCAGCCCTCGGACCTTTCGGCATTATCGCTGGTCGGTGGCATCGATAGGGCGGTGCGAGGGTCGGCTCGGGGTATCGACATCGAGGCCATGCTGCGCGAAGAAGGCAACCGGTTGCTGGTCATTGAAGACCGCGGCTATGCCGTGGCGCGCGACGATCGAGTGGTGACGTTGGGCGCCCTCGACGAGGACGCCGCACGGGCCCTACTGCGTACGGCCTTGGCCGGGGCTGGCCCTCAAGACACGGTTGAGATCAACTGGTTGACGGCCAATCAGCAGTGGGCCATTACGACGTTGATCGCGGCCGGGGTGGAGTTACGCCCCTCTGGGCCAATGATGGTCCGTGGAATGCCCGGACCCCCGGCGCCCTGCATTCCGAGTGGCGGCTACGGCTAACCGACCTCGCTCCGCCCGGGCCTCAGACCCAGCGGTATTTGGTCCAGCCCGATTCAGGTTGCGCCCCCAGCTGGTCATAGAAGGAGATGGCACCGTCGTTCCAGTTGAGTACCTCCCACTCCACCCGACCCGTCGTTGACGCTCGGAGGCTGGCCAACAGCTCGCGGGCGTAACCCTGGCCTCGGTACTCTTTGCGCACGTAGAGGTCTTCCAGCCAGATACCTGATCGCCCTAAGAACGTTGAGAAGGTCAGATACCAGAGAGCCTGGCCCACCACCGAGCCGTCGCCGGTCGTCGCCAGTGTGACTCGCGCCACCGGCACGGCACCGAAGAGGGCTTGGCGAAGGTCGTCCTCGGTGCAGACCACTTCATCGGACATCTTCTCGAACTCAGCCAACTCGCGAATGAAGGACAAGATGACACCCAGATCGTCTTCGGTGGCGGCACGGATCACGACGGCGTCCCAGCACCGCCACCGTTGCTCGGCGATGGAAGAATTCGATTGGCGGCGGACACCACGGCGCTGAGCGAGGCGTCGAGGATGGATGAGTCCATCCCCACGCCCCACCAGGTGGTGCCGTCCTGGCCGGCTGCCTCTACGTAGGCCACAGCCGACGCCCCACTGCCCTCGGTGAGGGCATGCTCGGAGTAGTCCTTGACTTCGAACTCGAGTGAAAACTCAGATCGAAGCGCGAGAACCAAGGCATCAATGGGACCGTTGCCCTCACCTTTGAGGGTGCGGTGTTCGCCGTTGTAAAGGACTTGAGCCACCACGGTGGTGCGTTGGCCACCGGTCGTGACTTCACTGCCGATGAGTCGGATTCCGGCGTCATCAGGCAGATAGGTCTGCTCGAAGACATCCCACATCTCGGACGGCTGAATGACGGTACCGGAGGCCTCGGTGACCGCTTGCACCTTCTTTGAGAACTCGACCTGAAGCTTTCTCGGGAGGTCCAGACCATGCTCGGTGTCCATCAAGTAGGCCACGCCACCTTTGCCGGACTGGCTGTTGACCTGGATAATGGCTTCGTAGGTTCGTCCGGTGTGCTTGGGGTCAATGGGGAGATACGGCACCTCCCAGGTGTCGTAGTCGTTTCCAATAGCGGCCATGCCCTTTTTGATGGCGTCTTGGTGCGATCCTGAAAAGGCGGTGTAGACCAAGTCGCCGGCGTAAGGGTGACGGGGATGGATGGGCATGCGGGTGGCGTACTCGGCGGCGCGACGGACCTTTTCGATGTCGCTGAAATCGAGCATCGGATCGATGCCTTGCGAAAACAGGTTCATGGCCAGAGTCACCACATCGACGTTTCCAGTTCGCTCCCCGTTGCCGAACAAGGTGCCCTCCACCCGATCGGCCCCGGCCAACACGGCCAACTCGGCGGCGGCCACGGCCGTACCACGGTCGTTGTGCGGGTGGAGGCTGAGCACGACAGAGTCGCGATGGGCAATGGTGCGACTGCACCATTCGATGACGTCGGCGTAGATGTTCGGCGTGTACATCTCGACGGTGGCCGGCAGGTTGATGATGATGGGATGTTCCGGTGTCGGTTCGATGACGTCCATGACGGCTTCGCAGATTTCGATGGCGAACTCAGGTTCGGTCCCGGTAAAGCTCTCCGGCGAGTACTCATATCGGATCTCGGTACCGGGCACGGTCTGTTCAAACTTCTTGCATAACCTCGCCGCGTTGACCGCTATCTCGATGATGCCGGCCTTGTCGAGGCCAAACACCACTCGTCGTTGCAGCTCAGAGGTCGAGTTGTAAAAGTGGACAATGGCCCGCGAGGCACCATGGAGTGACTCATAGGTGCGTTCGATCAACTCCTCCCGGCACTGGACCAGGACCTGGATCTCGACATCGTCAGGCACCAGACCCTCTTCAATGATGTGCCGTTGAAAATCGAAGTCCGTTTGGGAGGCCGAGGGAAACCCGACCTCGATCTCTTTGAAGCCGACCTCGAGCAACGTCTTGAACAGTCTGAGCTTTCGCTCCGAGTCCATGGGGTCGATCAGCGCCTGATTGCCGTCGCGAAGATCAACGCTGGCCCATCGGGGCGCCTTTTCGAACTGGCGATCGGGCCAGGTTCGGTCGTGGAGCTCGATTGGTCGATGGCTGACGTACTTGTCGAACGCCATGGGCGAAGGATCGCAGGGCAGCGCCAGGCGGGCCTGCTCCACGTTGTCGCTGGTCCCCTTCTGTGCTGCACTCATGGCCTGTCTCCTTGGTGGTTGATGTTCATGTGAGCGACTTGCTCTGTCCCCGATGATTCGATGACTGCTGCTGGCCCAACAAAAAACCTCCTGGCCAAAAGGCGCAGGAGGTTACGGGCGAACGCTTTGTGGCGTTCGCCGTCAGGTAAGCAGCAGGTTCAAAGAGATCACCGTTGACATGATGCTCTCAATGTTGTCAGGGGTAACGACTCTCGTCAAGGAGCACCACCACCAGAGTCACCGGCCAACTACGGTGAGGGGCAATGCGCCTCATCCGGAACCTCGTCATTCTGATCCTTCTCACCGGCACCTTCGCCCTGGTCCGTCAGCTGTTAGTGGACCGTGCGCCCAAAAAGGGCGCCGACGGTGACGGACCGGTTTTTGGCAGCTTGGACACCTGGCCCGAGGTGCCGCGAGCACCCAGTACGGCTACCACGACCCCCGCGTAGCTGCTTGTAGCTTGGCCCCGCCGCCTCGGGCCGCACGACCCTCGCAGACCTAGAGGCTGATGCGGTGCAGGTCGAGGATGCCCTCGCTACCCTTCAAACGTTCCACCACTTCGTCCGGTGCGGCTTCGGTCGTCGTGAGCACCATGAGGGCGGTGCCCGACTCAGGGCTTGGTCCAACTGCCATCGATGAGATCGAGACGTTGGCATCACCTAAGACCACGCCCACAATCCCGATCATGCCGGGACGGTCGTCGTTGCGCACCACCAGCATGTGGGGGGAGGGCGGCACCTCGACATTGTGATCGTCCACCATGACGACACGTGGTTCGGCCCGAAGCCCGGCTCCGGTCAACGTGCCCGATATGGCGTGGCTCTTCGAGCGAAGGGTGATCAGGTTCTTGTAGTCATGACTCGTCACCGTGGAGCTCTCACGAACCTCAAGGCCGCGTTGCTCGGCCAGCTGCGGAGCGTTGACATACGAGACAGGCTCGTCGCTTGATTCGGCGAACAGACCTTTCAAGACCGACAGCGTCAGTATCCCGGTGCCCGTACCAGCCAAGTCACCTTGGAACTCGATCTCAAGCCCGTCGGGCAGCGCATCATGCAGGCCAGCAAAGAACTGGCCCAGTTGCTCAGCCAACGGCATGAAGGGCCGCACCGTTTCAGAAACATCGGTAGCCGCCACGTTGACGGCGTAGGGCACGAAGTCACCGGCCAGTGAAAGAAGAACCTGCTCGGCAATGGTGACGCCTGCTTTATCCTGCGCCTCGCCGGTCGAAGCCCCCAAGTGAGGGGTCACTACGACCTGGGGCAGTTCGAACAGCGGCGATTCGGTGCACGGCTCTTTGTTGAAGACGTCGAGGCCGGCCCCAGCCACAATGCCGTCACGGATCGCTTCGGCCAAGGCCTCTTCATCGACGATGCCGCCACGGGCCGTGTTGATGATGCGAATGCCCGGCTTGGCCTTGGCGAAGAGATCACGCCCGAAGAGGCCGATCGTCTCGGGGGTCTTAGGCGTGTGAATGCTGACGAAGTCCGACTCCGCCACCAACTCTTCAAGGGTGCGGAGCTGGACGCCCATTGTTCGCGCCCGCTCAGGGGAAACAAAGGGGTCAAACGCGACCAGCTGCATGCCGAACGCAAGGGCGCGCTGGGCCACTAAGGAGCCCGCTCGTCCGAGGCCGACGACGCCCAGCACTTTGCCGTGCAGTTCCACGCCCTCCCATTTGGAACGCTCCCAACGTCCAGAGACCAACGCATTGTGGGCCTGGGGGATGTTGCGAGCTTGGGCCAGGAGAAGCGCCATCGCTTGTTCAGCCACCGACAGAATATTTGACGTCGGGGCGTTGACCACCATGACGCCGCGACCTGTCGCCGCTTTCACGTCGACGTTGTCGAGTCCCACCCCGGCTCGTCCCACCACCTGGAGTGACGTCCCGGCCTCCAACACCTCTGCGGTCACCTGTGTTGAGGATCGGATGATCAGGGCATGTGCCCCAGGAATCACTGCCACCAGCTCTTCTGGCGTCAGGTTCTCTTGGACGTCGACCTCGTGGCCGGCCTCGCTCAACAGGTCGAGACCGCTTTGAGCGATCTTCTCGGTTACTAGTACACGTGCCACGTGCGTGGCCTCCTTAGCTCCCCCACTTATCGGATACTGCGATCAGTGTGCTTCGGCAAAAAGTGCTGCGAGTCGGGACACCCCTTCGACAAGATCATCGAGCCCGAGCGCATACGACATGCGGAAGTAGCCGGGTGCCCCGAAGGCTTCACCAGGGACGACCGCCACTTTGGCTTCTTCAATGCAGATCTCGGCCAACTCGGCGCTGCTGGTCGGGCGTTGCCCGCGTAGCTCGCGGCCGAAGAGACCTTTGACCGAAGGAAAGGCGTAGAAGGCGCCCTCCGGCTCGACGCAGTCGACCCCGTCAATCTGGTTCAACATGGCATGGATGGTCTGGCGACGCTCATCGAAGGCTTTGCGCATCATGGCCACCGCTTCGAGATCTCCTGACACAGCAGCCAGCGCGGCGCGCTGCGAAACGTTGCCAACGTTGGAGGTCTCGTGGCTCTGAATGTTGGTGGCAGCCGTGATGGCATCGGTCGGGCCGATCAACCACCCCACCCGCCACCCAGTCATGGCGTAGGTCTTGGCCACGCCGTTGGCGATAAGGCAGCGATCGGCCAATTCGGGCACGAGGACCGGCATGGAATGGTGTTCAGCACCGCCGTAGACGAGGTGTTCGTAGATCTCATCGGTGAGCACCCAGATCCCTCGCTCGACGGCCCAGCGCCCAATGGCTTCGATCTCGTCGCGCCGGTAGACCGCACCGGTGGGGTTGGACGGCGAAACAAAGAGGAGCACCTTGGTCCGAGGCGTCCACGCCGCGTCAAGGTCGGCCACACTCGATCGGAATCCCGTGGTCTCGTCAGACGAGACGATGACGGGCACACCCCCGGCCAATGCGATGGCCTCTGGGTAGGTCGTCCAAAATGGCGCCAGCACGATGACTTCGTCGCCTGGATCACACAGCACGGCAAAGGCGTTGGCGATGGCTTGCTTGCCCCCGTTGGTGACCAGGACTTGCGAGGCCGTGGCCTCAAAGCCGGAATCCCGCTTGGTCTTGACCGCAATGGCTTCGCGAAGCTGGGGCAACCCAGCCGTCGGGGTGTAACGGTGGTTGGCGGTGTCTCGGCAGGCCGCCACTGCCGCTTCGACGATGTGCGCCGGTGTGGGGAAGTCCGGCTCGCCCGCTCCGAAACCAATCACATTCTCCCCGGCGGCCTGGAGGGCCTTGGCCTTGGCGTCGACCGCCAGGGTGGCCGAGGGCGAAACGGCGGCGGCCCGGCGCGAGATCCGCGGGTGTGAAGTGGCGTTTTCAGTACTCAGTGTCACGAGTGCAATGATCGCATACGTGACTGACGCCTCTGATATCACCATTCCAGCCGAACTCCTCCCCACCGATGGTCGCTTCGGCTCTGGACCGTCCAAGGTCCGTCCCGAGCAGGTGGCGGGCCTGGTCGAGGTGGCAGGCAGCTACCTCGGCACGAGCCATCGTCAAAAGACGGTCAAGTCCGTGGTTGGACAGGTGCGCTCCGGGCTGAGCGACCTCTTCTCGCTGCCCGAGGGCTACGAGGTCATTCTCGGGAACGGCGGGACCACCTGCTTCTGGGATGCCGCCACCTTCGGATTGATTGAGTCACAGAGCCAACATTTGAGTTTTGGTGAGTTCTCTTCCAAGTTCGCGGCCTGTGCGAAATCGGCACCATTCCTCAACGACCCCATCGTCATCCAGTCTGACGTTGGGACCCACCCCTGGCCGGAGGCCGATGCGGGCGTCGACCTCTACGCGCTCACCCATAACGAGACCTCAACTGGGGTTTCAATGCGCATCAACCGGCCCAAAGGTGCTGCCCTCCCCGCCGCCGGCGGTGGGCTGGTGGCCGTCGATGGGACGTCGGGGGCTGGCGGACTTCGGGTGGACCCGACTGAGTTCGACGCCTACTACCTCGCACCCCAGAAGTGCTTCGCCAGCGACGGTGGCCTGTGGCTGGCCCTGATGTCACCGGCCGCCTTAGAGCGGGTCGAGAAGATCGCTGCATCCGATCGATGGATTCCAACGTTCTTGGATCTCAAAACTGCTGTGGACAACTCCAAGCTGGACCAGACCTACAACACCCCGGCCCTGGCCACGCTCTACCTCTTGGCCGAGCAGCTCGAATGGATGAACTCCAACGGCGGGCTGGAATGGACGGCGGGGCGTTGCGATCGCTCCGCTGAAATCCTCTACACCTGGGCCGAGCAGTCCGACTTTGCCAGCCCCTTCGTCCAAAACGAGGCCGACCGCAGCCACGTGGTTGGCACCATCGACTTCTCCGATGAGGTGGACGCCAGTGCGGTGGCCAAGATACTTCGGGCCAATGGGATCGTGGACACTGAGCCCTACCGCAAACTCGGCCGCAACCAGCTTCGGATCGCCATGTTCCCCGCCATCGAGCCTGACGACGTGGCCGCACTGTGCGCTTGCATCAATTACATCGTGGGAGCAACTGCGCCCTAGCCAGCAACGAGCTCGCGGCCCCCATCGAGTATCGGCCTCAGATCACGCCGTCATTGCCGCACTCTCACGCATTGGTGAGGGCAGGGTCAGCCTCCCGAAGCGTCTTGGACTCGAACCTTGCCGGCTGAAATAAACGGCATCATCTCGCGCAGCTCAGCACCGACTGTCTCAATCTGATGCTTGGCCCCTTCGGCCCGAAGTGCATTGAAGCGGTCGCGCCCAGCTTTGTTCTCGGCGATCCACTCGTCGGCGAATGAACCATCTTGGATCTCGCCCAGTATTGCTTTCATCTCGTCGCGGACGGCCTGATTGATGACCCGGGGTCCGCGGGTGACATCGCCGTACTCGGCCGTATCGGAGATTGAGTACCGCATGCCAGCAATGCCCTGCTCGTACATGAGGTCGACGATGAGTTTCAGCTCGTGCAAGCATTCGAAGTAGGCCGATTCGGGCTGGTAGCCCGCGTTGACCAACGTTTCGAATCCGGCCGTCACCAGTGCCGTCACGCCGCCACAGAGCACAACCTGCTCACCGAAGAGGTCCGTCTCAGTCTCTTCTTCAAACGTGGTGTCAAGGACACCAGCGCGGGTGGCGCCAATGCCGTGAGCGTAAGAAAGGGCCAAGTCTCTGGCCTTGCCGGTGGCGTCTTGATGCACAGCGATCAAGGTCGGGACCCCGCCACCCTCGGTGTAGGTCCGGCGCACCAGGTGACCCGGACCCTTCGGAGCGGCCATGGTGACGTCCACGCCAGCCGGGGGCACGATCTGGCCGAATCGAATGTTGAAGCCGTGGGCGAACATGAGGCAGTCCCCCTCGTTCAAGTGGGGAGCAACCTCGGCGTCGTAGACCGACTTCTGTTCTGTGTCGGGCAGCAAGATCATGATCACATCTGCTTCAGAGGCAGCCTGGGCCACGGTCGTGACCTTCAGACCGGCCTCCTCGGCCTTCTTCCAACTGGAAGATCCTTCACGCAGGCCGACGCGGACATCGACACCTGACTCAGAGAGGTTCAGAGCGTGGGCGTGGCCTTGCGAGCCGTAGCCCAAGATCGCCACCTTGCGACCGGCGATCAAGCTCGGGTCGGCGTCGGACTCGTAGTAGAGGGTTGCCATTTTCTGTTCGTTCTCCTGATATCAGTGGTTCAGCGTTGCGGGTAGAGCGGACCTGGGGCCCGATGGCTGGCGCTCTAGCTTAGGCAAGGCGACGCGGCCGGTTCGCTGGAGCTCCACCACGTTGTAGTTCTCCAGCAGTCCTTCGAAGTCATCGATCTTTTCTGGGCGACCGGCCAGCATGATGGTGACGCGGTCACGCCCGACGTTCACCACCTCGCCGCCAAAGACCCCAATGAGCTGGATGACCTGGGATCGCTCCTCTGGGCCAGCGCCCACGGTGGCCAGCAGCAGCTCTCGTTCGATGGCCTCATTGGGCGCCAGTTGGTCAATGGCCACCACGTTGATCAGCTTGTCCAGCTGTTGGACGACCTGATCGAGCGGGGCCGAATCCACATCAACCACGATGGTGATGCGGCTGAAACGCTCATCGTCATCGGTCGGAGCCACGGCCAACGAGTAGATGTTGAAACCACGACGGCTGAAAAGTCCCGCCACCCGAGACAACACGCCGGCCTTGTTCTCGACCAGTACGGACAAGATGTGATGACGGATTGCCCCAGGCTCTGAGCCGCCCTCGAGGGCACGCAAACGGGCGGGACTCACGACAGCCGTCCGGCGTGCTGAGGGTGGACCACAATGGCGTCGTTCGACTGCCCGGCCGGCACCATTGGGAAGACTTTCTCAAAGGCATCGGTACGAAAGTCGACCACGACCGGTCGATCGTCGATCGAGTTGGCCTTATCAATCGCCGGGCCAACTTCTTCGGGCGACTCGGCTCGAATACCGACACAGCCCATGGCTTCGGCCCACTTCACGTAGTCCGGCAGGTCGGGTGAGAGGTACACCTCGGAGTAGCGCTCTTCGTAGAACATCTCTTGCCACTGACGCACCATGCCGAGATAGGCGTTGTTCAAGATGGCGATCTTGACCGGAATCCGCTCGGCCGATGCCGTCACCAGTTCTTGGGCCGTCATCTGGAAGCAGCCGTCGCCGTCGATGGCCCAGACCGTACGGTCGGGTCGCCCCACCTTGGCCCCGATGGCTGACGGCACGGCAAAGCCCATGGTGCCAGCCCCACCCGAGTTGACCCAGGTGTAGGGGTGGTTGAACTCCCAGTACTGCGAGGCCCACATCTGATGCTGGCCCACGCCTGAAGCCACGATGGTGTCGGTGGGCGAGCTGTCGCGAAGGGTCTCAATGACCATCTGCGGCTTGATCGGCCCACCGTCCTCGGCTTCTTCGTAGTGGTAGGGAAACTCTTGAAGCCAGTGCGCAATCGTCGACCACCAGGGGGCGAGGTCGGGTCGCTTGGCCGCCAACGTGCCCGAGGCTGAGGTCGCACCGGTCCGAGCAGACTCAGGATGTTGATCGTGGCCCAAACCCAGATCGTCGAGAGCAAGCAACATCTCTTCGATGACCAAACGACAGTCACCCGCGATGCCCACGTCGGGAGTGCGGACTTTGCCCAACTCGGCCGGGTCGATGTCGACATGGATGATTTTGGCTTCGGGCGCGAACCCGATCGATCTTGCCCGTGACTCGGTCGTCGAACCGTGAGCCCAGAGCGATGAGAAGGTCGGAGCGCTGCAATGCCGTGACTGCGGTGTAGTTGCCGTGCATGCCCGGCATGCCGAGACACAACTCGTGACTGTCGGGGAAAGCACCGCGGGCCATGAGCGTGGTCACGACCGGGATTCCAGTGCGTTCGGCCAGCTGGCGCAAGGCTTCAGCGGCTCGGGCCTTCAAGATGCCGCCGCCGATGTAGAGCACGGGGCGCTCAGCTTGCAGCATGAGTTCAACGGCGCGTCGGATCTCCTCGGGTGATCCGGATGTCACCGGGTGGTAGCCCGGGAGATCCAAGTCGTCCACTGAGGAGGGCCAGTACCACTCCATTTTGGCGTTGGCGATGTCTTTGGGCAGGTCAACTAAGACCGGACCGGGACGACCAGTGGTGGCCACATGGAAAGCAGCGGCCACGGTGCGCGGAATGTCCTCGGCGCTCTTGATGAGCCAGTTGTGTTTGGTGATGCCCATGGTGACACCGGTGATGTCGCACTCTTGAAAGGCATCGGTCCCAATGGAGCCAGTCGCCACTTGACCCGAAACGACAACGAGCGGGGTTGAGTCCATGTAGGCGTTGGCCAAGGGCGTGACGATGTTGGTGGCACCAGGTCCGCTGGTCACAATGGCCACCCCTGGTCGACCCGTGGCCAGGGCGTAGCCCTCGGCCATATGACCCGCACCTTGCTCGTGGCGCACCAACACGTGACGGATCGAGGAGTCAATGATGGGGTCGTAGACCGGGAGGATCGCACCACCCGGCAGCCCGAACATCACCTCTACGCCCTGCATCTCCAAGCTCTTGATGAGGGCTTGGGCTCCAGTGAGTTCCATTGTCTGTTCCTTTTTTCTTCGTCGTACCGTCGTTGTTTTTCGGATGGGTAAAAGACCCCGGAAATGCAAACGACCTCCCAGTTGGGAGGTCGGTCAGCGCGCAGCAATGTGGCCGCGCGCCTACGTTACGAGTACCAGGATGCCGGTTGAGATGAAGGGGGTCGAACGCATCGTGGTGACATTGTGCCACGACAATGCCCCCTCCACAACCCCCGAGCCAAGACGCCAGGGGTGTCGAGGTACTGGTCCGCCCGCGGCCGAGAGCCGACGATCACCGGCGATGCGGGTCAATCGACCGGGGGTCGGTCGTTAGGGCTCAGTAATGGCGCCACGCTCGGCGCCGGTCACCAATCGTGCGTACTTGGCCAAAACCCCGGTCGTGTAGCGAGGTTCGAACTCTTTGAGTTGGCTGGCTCGCCGCTCCAGTTCAGCCTCGTCCACCATCAAGTCAATGCGGTGATTCGTCACGTCAATGACGATGCGGTCGCCGTCGGCCACCAGCGCGATCGGTCCACCATCGACTGATTCGGGTGCCACATGGCCAATGCAAAACCCGTGCGTCCCGCCCGAGAATCGACCGTCGGTCACGAGGGCGCAGTCGCCACCCCGACCAGCTCCCTTCATGGCGCCGGTCACAGCCAACATCTCTCGCATGCCGGGTCCACCTTTTGGCCCCTCGTAGCGAATAACCACCACGGTTCCGGGCTCAATGGTGCCTCCAAGGATGGCGTCCATCGCGTCAGGCTCGCCGTCAAAGACCCGAGCAATACCGTCAAAGCTGAGCTGGTCGAGACCGGCCACCTTCACCACCGAGCCCTTGGGGGCGAGAGTTCCGGTGAGGATGGCAATGCCACCGTCGACATGAATCGGTGCGTCGAGACTGTGCACCACGGTCCCATCGGGCGCCGGAGGGTCAAGCGCGGCGAGGTTCTCAGCCATGGTCTTACCCGTCACCGTGACGCAGTCCCCGTGGAGCAGCCCGGCGTCGAGCAGCTCACGCATCACGACCGGAACACCACCGATCCGATCCACATCGACCATGTGGAACTTGCCGTGGGGCTTGGTGTCGGCCAAGTGGGGCACTTTGGCCGCAATCTTGTTGAAGTCATCGAGCTCTAACTCGACCCGAGCCTCGTGGGCGATGGCCAGAAGGTGCAGCACGGCGTTGGTTGAACCACCAAGGGCCATGACCACCGCAATGGCGTTTTCAAAAGCACCCTTCGTCATGATGTCTCGTGGTCGGATGTTGGCCTTCAACAGGTCGATGACGGCAAGACCTGATGCGAAAGCGAAGTCATCTCGTCGACGATCCACGGCCGGTGGCGACGCGCTGCCCGGCAGCGACATTCCAATGGCTTCACCAACCGAAGCCATGGTGTTGGCCGTGAACATGCCGGCACAGGAACCTTCGGTCGGACAGGCGTTGTGCTCAATGAGGCTCAGTTCCTCGTCGCTCAACGCGTCGACGGCGTGAGCCCCCACTGCTTCAAACACGCTGACGATGTCGAGTGCGCGATCACCCAGACGTCCGGGCAGAATCGATCCGCCGTAGAGAAAGACACTGGGCAGGTTGATGCGGGCCGCGGCCATGAGCATGCCGGGCAACGACTTGTCGCACCCGGCAAAGGTAAGCAGTCCGTCGAACCGTTCGGCGTGCATGACGGTCTCGACCGAGTCCGCAATGATCTCGCGGCTGACCAACGAGGCCCGCATACCTTCGTGACCCATCGAGATCCCGTCCGAAACCGCGATGGTCACAAACTCGAGCGGGTAGCCCCCGGCGGCGAGAACGCCTTCTTTCGATCGTTTGGCCAGCCGGTTGAGCGGCAGGTTGCACGGCGTGACTTCGTTCCAACTGGACGCCACACCAATCTGCGGCTTGCCCCAGTCAGCGTCGGTCATGCCAACAGCGCGCAGCATGGCTCGAGCCGGCGCCTTGGTGGGGCCGTCTGTCACCTCAAAGCTTCGGGGCTTCAATCCCTCGTGTTCGACATTGAGGCCTTGACCCGTGGCGTGTGACTTCTTCTCTTCGGCCATGACGACGATCATACGACGGAGGATTGCCTCATCCGGCCGCTGCTGCGAAATCGCCCGTCTTGGTGGCGACGCGCTCGGCATCGATGCCTTGCCTTGCCATTCCCGTCATCGACCCTCCGCAGTTCCGAGGTGGGCCCTGGCCGGGCTAACCCGCCTTCAGTCTCGTCAGTTCGGCAATCACTGCCTTGCCATCGGCTTTTCCCTTGGTGGCCTTCATTACCTGACCCACAAAAAACTGGGAAAGCTTTCTGGCACTGTCCTCGTCGCCTTCAGCGAAGCGACGCCATTCATCGGGATTGGCGCTCAACGATCTCACCCACAATTGCGGCCAATGAGTCGTCTGACATGGCTTCAAAGCCCAAGCCCGCGGCAATGGCCTCGGGATCACCCTTACCGTCCGCCAACATCTGCTCCAGCACCGTGGCGGCTTGGGTAGCCGAAAGTGAGCCCGCCTGTTCCAGCGCAATCAATTCGGCAAACGAACGTGGGTCCATAGCGACCCCAGCTTCGGCATTGGCTGCAACCTCGTTGGCGGCCCGTCGGAGCGCAAGACCGACATCGAGCTTCTTCTCGGCTGCCGCTGCGACCAAGCCGTCCAGTTTCAAATCGACCACGACACGGATCTGATCGATTTGGGCCTCGGTGGGCGAAGGTCCAACAAGGTCCGTCAGCGCACGCCTGCGATCGGCTGGCATGGGTGGGAGGGCGTCTGCGACCTTCTGACGCCACTCATCGGACGGCGCCAGCGGGACGAGATCGGGCTCTGGAAAGTATCGGTAGTCGTTGGCCTCTTCTTTTGAACGCATGGTCTGCGTGCGCCCCGCACCCTCGTCCCAGTGACGGGTCTCTTGGGTCACTTGGTCGCCTGCTTCAATGAGCGCAATCTGCCTCGCCGCCTCGTAGTCAATTGCCCTCGTCAGCGAGCGCAATGAGTTGAGGTTCTTGATTTCACAGCGCGTCCCGAACGAGGACTCACCCACTGGGCGCACCGAAACGTTGGCATCAACGCGCATCGACCCTTCTTCCATGCGACCGTCTGAAGCCCCGGTGGCGACCAGGATGCCGCGCAGCTCGCTGGCGTAGGCCCGCGCTTGGGCCGCCGTGCGCATGTCGGGTTCGCTCACAATCTCGACCAGGGGTACGCCGGCACGGTTGTAGTCGACCAGTGAGTAGTCGGACGACGTGATGCGCCCACCCCCACCTTGGTGTGACGTCTTGCCCGTGTCCTCTTCCATGTGAGCCCTGGTAATACCCACCCGAAAGCCGTCCGGCAGCTCCAACCAACCACCCAAGTTGAGTGGTTCGTCGTACTGGCTGATCTGGTAGTCCTTGGGCTGGTCGGGATAGAAGTAGTTCTTGCGGTGAAAGCTCGACGGCTTGACCTCCGAGTGCAACGCAATGCCGATTCTCATGGCCAGTTCGACGGCCTGTTCGTTGAGCACCGGCAGTGAACCGGGAAGTCCAAGGCAAACCGGGCACACATGCACGTTGGGTTCATCGCCAAAGGCGTTGCGACACCCACAGAAAAGCTTTGTGGCCGTTTGGAGTTCGCAGTGCACCTCCAAACCGATCACCATCTCCCACTCCGTCATACCGCCACCTCAGCTCGAGCGGGCGCCGCGGTCTCTAGGACCTGCGCCACCTTCAACATCATGGCCTCGCCCAAGGCGGGTGCCAGCACTTGCACACCAATAGGCAGGCCGTCGTCGCCAACGCCGAAGGGCACGCTGATGGCCGGATGGCCGGCCAGGTTGGACGGAATGGTGCAGACATCGTTGAGGTACATCTCCATGGGATCGTCCACCTTGGCCCCAATGGCAAACGCGGTGCTCGGGGCCGTGGCTCCAAGAAGAACATCGCAGCGCTCGTAGGCCCGAGCGAAGGCCTCGATGACCAGAGTCCGGACCCGTTGGGCCTGTCCGTAGTAGGCGTCGTAGTACCCGGCCGACAACGCGTAAGTCCCGAGCATGATGCGTCGTTTCACCTCGGCCCCGAAGCCGGCCGTTCGCGTGGCGGTATTCATGGTGGTGACGTCGTCGGCTTCGACCCGCAGTCCGTAGCGCACCCCGTCGTAGCGGGCCAGGTTGGACGACGCTTCAGCCGGCG
Organism: uncultured Acidimicrobiaceae bacterium; assembly: GCA_963803215.1. Classification (GTDB taxonomy): domain Bacteria; phylum Actinomycetota; class Acidimicrobiia; order Acidimicrobiales; family RAAP-2; genus CAWDLP01. The sequence goes on along the minus strand of CAWDLP010000012.1, from coordinate 333,527 downwards.
CAATGAGGTAGTAGGCCGACAGTCCGTAGGCGAACTCGGGGATGCGGAACTCCTCGACCGTGGCCCCGGCTCGGGCCAATGCTTCGGCCGCACTATGGACCTGGCGCGCCACGTCGGGGGCGGTGCCCTCAACCAGATCGAGGCAGAGACCGACCCGCAGCCCATCCACACCGTCGTTCAATGAGGCTGAGACCGATGGAGCCGGCGCGGCCAATGACGTGCTGTCGCACGCGTCGTGTCCCGCAATGACCTCAAAGAGCAGCGCAGCATCGGCCACCGTGTGGGCGAATGGCCCAATCTGATCGAGTGAGCTGGCAAAAGCCACCAGGCCATAGCGAGACACGGCGCCGTAGGTCGGCTTCATCCCGACGACGCCGCATAACGACGCCGGCTGGCGAATCGATCCACCGGTATCCGAGCCCAGGGCGAGCGGCACAAAATTTGCAGCCACGGCCGCGGCGGAACCGCCACTCGAACCGCCCGGCACGTGGCTGATGTCGTGGGGGTTACGGGTTGGTCCGTAGCAGGAGTTCTCGGTTGAACTCCCCATGGCGAACTCGTCCATGTTGGTCTTGCCGACCACGATGGCACCGGCTGCTCGCAGGCGTTGCACCACGGTGGCGTCATAGGGAGGCTGCCACCCAGCCAGGATGCGGGAGCCACACGTCGTGACCGATCCCTTCGTACACAGGTTGTCTTTCAGGGCAATCGGCACGCCGGCCAAGCGACCGAGATCTGCACCTTGGGCCACCGCTTCGTCGATAGCGTCGGCCTCGGCACGCGCCGCATCGTCGGTCACCGTGACAAAAGCGTGGATCTGGTCATCGCCCACTGCAATGGCTTGCAGCGTTTCGTCGGTGAGTTGACGGGCTGAGATCCGACCCTCTCGCACACTCGCCGCTATCGTCACGGCGCTGTTGCTTTCAGTGCTCACGGTGCCTCTCCCACAATGCGAGGCACGCGGAATCGATCACTTTCCACCGACGGTGCTCCTTCAAGCACCACGTCGCGATCAAGACTCGGCCGCGGCTCGTCGGGACGGAACACGTTACGAACGGGAAACGGATGGGCCGTGGGAACAACGTCACCGAGATCCAAAGCCGCAACGTCGGCGGCGTGGTTAAGGATGGTCGTGAGTTGCTCGGGAAAAAGAGTGAGCTCTTCTTCGCTCAGGGTCAGGCGGGCCAGCTTAGCTACGTGCTCCACTTCTTCGCGCCCAAGGCGCACGCCCTCGTTCCCACCGTCATCGATCGCCATCAGGACGACTTTGGCCAGATGGCCGAGAAAAACCGAACCGTCTCGGTCTCGATCAACTCGGCGTCGTAGTCGAGCGTGGCCACGTGAAAGCTCTTCTCCAGCACGATCCGCTCGATGGGACCGCTCACCGTGGTGGCCACGGCATCGCCCGACGATGGGTCGACGACGTGGTCGTCGGTGCTCGAGAACAACAGGACGGGACAAGAGATGTCGCCGAGCTTGTCGCCCACCTCTCCCACCCCTTCAAAGAGCGACAGTGCGGCCCGAAGCGGTGATTCGGCGTAGGCCATCTCTTCGACCCCTGGCTTGGCGATGTCAGATCCGACACCGGGGGCCAGTTCAAGCCCGGAGGCCAAGAGGTCATCAATGATGCCGGTGAGTTCGGCCGGGGGAGCCAAGACGAGGGGGTTCACCAGCGCGATGCCGCCGATTTCAAGATGGCGTTCTGCCAACCAACACGTCAGCCCGCCGCCCATTGAGAGTCCAACCACGCCCACTGTGGTGCAACGCCCGGCCAAGGCCTGGTACGAGGCCTCGGCCGCACTGGACCAGTCCTCCCAGCGTGTTGGCACCATGTCGGCAACGTCAGTGCCATGTCCTGGGAGCAGCGGCAACTCGACGGTAAATCCGGCCGCCGCGAGCGCAGTCGCGATACCTCGCATCGACTGGGGATTCCCCGTGAATCCGTGCAAGACGAGGACGCCATGTTCACTTCCTTGCGCTGAAAATGGCTCGGCACCGGGCATTATGGGGGCGGTCACGTCACGGAATGTTAGTGGTGGCGCGACTAACGTACCGGCGGTTAGTTCACAACCGGTGAAAGCGACCTGCCCACAACGAGGAGCGCGACGATGCCTTACCCATTTCTGAGCGACGAGTGGCTCGAGCACGCTCGTGCCATCAGAGCTGAGTACGAGGGCAAGGGCGTCGCCGTTCCCCATTCGGTCCGGATGAATCTGGTCGTGACCGAAGTCCCCTTCGGGACGGGCGAAGTCGACACCCACATCGACGCTCACGTCGACACCAGCTCGGGCGAACTTGTCCTGGACGTCGGCCATATCGACAGTCCGGATCTCAAAGTCACCGTCGACTACGCCACGGCCAAGGCCATTCTCATCGAGGGAAATCCGCAGGCCGGGATGCAAGCCTTTATGGCGGGCAAGGTACGGGTCGAAGGCGATATGGCCAAGCTCATGGCGCTCCAAGGTGGCGCGCCAAGTCCCGAGGCCCAAGAGCTAGCCCAGAGGCTCAAAGACCTCACTGAATAGTGGCCTGAGCCGTCACGCCGAGGGGAACGAGATGAGCGGAACAGTCACGGTCGACGCCGCTTCCGCTGACCGGCCGGGAGCAGAGCCAGCCCTCCTGGGTGCAAGTCCCTCCACCGATCGGGTCACAGCCGTTGGGTTTTTTGTCGCCTTTGGCGCCTTTCTCCTCATCGTGGCAGCGGTTCCGAACTACGCAACCTCAGTCTGGGCCCCCAAAGCGGCGGTCTTGATGGTGCTCGGTGCCGGAGGAATCCCGCTCCTCATCACCAGAGCCATAGGCCGAGGCTGGCCCGTGCGGAGCCGAAGTGAGATGTGGGCCGCCCGTATGGCGCTGATCTTCTTAGGCCTCGGCCTGATCTCCGTCGCTGGTTCACCACGACCGGTGCTGTCACTCGTTGGCCTCTACGACCAAGGCACTGGGTGGTTCTTCTTTGCGTTCGTCGCTGGATGCTGGGCTCTGGGCACGGCCCTTAACCAGGCCGATCGGCGACTGCTTCAGTCCCTCGTCATCGCCGGAGCGGTGATCACAGCCGTGGTCAGCATGCTCCAGTTGGTGGTTGGCCTGAACGGTTACGGCATCTTGGACTACCAAGGGATACCTGACGGACTACAGGGCAATCCCATCTTCTCGTGCGCCATCCTGGCCGCCACCCTCAGCCTGATTCAACCGCGCTTTCGAGACGAGAGTTCCCGATGGGGTTGGATCGCCGTCATCTGTGGCATAGGCCTAGGAATCGGAGGGGAACGGCTGCCGGCGCTCGCCAGCGTGCTCTTCTACTGCTGGCTTATCTATGCCAGGTTGGCGCCAGCAGCGCACGGACCCCCAGAGTGGTGCGCTCCGTTCTGGCCTCATCTTTTCGGGTATTGGCGTGGGCTCGACCCTTGGCGGTTCGCTGCTGGCCAAGGCCTGGAACGGCCTGGGCGTGGTGAGCCACTTGGCCAGCTCGACCAGCGAGCGAAACCTTTGGACAGCGAATCGATGCCTGGAAGGCGGGCGGCCACGCCATCGCCCACCACCCTTTCTTTGGCGCCGGACCCGGACAGTTCAGAGCAGCGACGCAGGCGTACTTCACGGTGGCCGGTCAACGCCAAAACGGAGGCGTTGTCTTTGACGACTCCCACAACTTCCTCATCGAGATCGCGGTTGTGACCGGCCTTCTCGGACTGGTGGCGTTTCTTGGCTTTCTCGGATTCGGTCTTCGGCATCGACGAGGTCCGCTTCTCGCCTTTGCCCTCATGATCCTGCTGGTCGAGTTGGCCGAACCCTTGAACGTTGCCATCACGCCTCTGGCCTTTCTGGCCCTCGGTGCCGCCGTACTGGCCCCCGGTCCTCGTGGCTCGAGTCCACCCGATCGACCCCCGCCCAACTGGCTTCGTTCGGTCTGCGGCGCCGTGGCCTTGCTCGCACTGGTGCCAGGCGTCGCGCTCGTGGTTGGCGATGTCTCGCTGGTCCAGGCCACCGGTCACTACGACATCGCGCAAGACGGGAGAGCGCTCGCCAAAGCACGCTGGGCTGAACGCCTCCTCTCGCCCTGGCCCGAGCCGGCGGTTCTCTACAGTCAGATTCGCAACTATCAAGCCATTGGCGACAATCCCGACGAGATCGGGTCCGCCATCGACTGGGCCAAGACGGCCTCTCAACGGGATCCAACCAGCCCCAGTGCTTCTGTATACACTTGGCGGACTACCAGCTCTACGACAACCGGTACTCCGACGCCATTGTCAGCGCTCAAAAGTCCGTCAACTACGCCCCTTGGTATGCGCCCTCATTAGGCCTGTTGGGCAACGCCTACTTTTTGCAACACAACACGATAGAGGCCGATATCTGGATCAGAAAGTCTTTAGCGGCCGATCCAAATCAACCCAGATTGGTCAAGATGTTGAAGGGCGAGTGCACAGTGAACCACGCCCCGAGTTGGCAATGGCAGTGGCCCCAGACTGCAAGTGATCTGCCCGAGCTCTCCTTGACGGCTCGATCGACGGCAATAGCTTCGTGATCAAAGAGCCACCATTTCGACCCCCAAGCGTGTTGAATTAGAGGGTGCGAGGAGGACTGCGATGGTTGACGGCGCTGGCGCCCATCGTTGTCGTTCTCGCCCTCGGACTCCTACACGCCCACTTGGTGGGCCATTACGCCTTCACCGGCACAACGCGATTTGCCTGGATCATTACCTTCATTGCCCTTTTGGAGCTCGCGGCCTACGCCGCCGGGCTGCCTGATGCGCCAGCTTCTGCCACCGGCGCCATCTTGGCTTCGTTCGCCGCCGTGCTTGGCGCCGCCGTCATCATTTCTATTGCGCAACTCCTCACGGGTTCGCTCCTCTTGCCCCGACTGGTCGTGCTCGGTGCCTCGGTTGTCCTCGTTCCGACCTACGCCGTCGCTGGCCGTGGTCGATCAACGAATACGGCTGGGACCGAGCGGCGAACTGGTGCTCGCCGTTTTGGACGACGGTGAGGGCGAGCTCTTTCGACGAGACCTTGGCATCGGTCAGGAACGCAGCGCCCACCTGGTCGATGTCATGACGGTCGAGGATTCGGCTCGATCCACCGCGGCCGGCGGTGGTCTGACCCAGGCCGTCGAACAGGGGCAAGGTGTCCGTCATCGTGCTCGGGCACCGGGCCCAGCTGAACGAAAGCGTGGTGGCCCAAGCGGCCGAACTCCATGGGCACGGCGTGCGAGTTCGCACCCTCACCCTCTTCTACGACGAGTGGTTGGGCAAACTCCCGGTCGGGGATTTGGAGAGGATGTCGTTGATGTTCGACATCCAAGAGCTCCACGCTCGCCGTTACGCTCGCATGAAGCGCATGGTCGACGTGGTGGCCGCCGTGGTGGCCTTGGGGCTCATGGTGTTCGCCGTCCCTCTCGTGATCCTGCTCGACATGGCCGGCAATAAAGGCTCCATCTTTTTTCGTCAAACGCGGGTCGGCAAAGGCGGCACCGAGTTCACCATCGTCAAATTCCGCACCATGGCGGCCAGCAACACCAGAAGCAGCGTGGACCAACGAGGACGATCCCCGATTGGGCGCCGTCGGGCGTTGGATGCGTCGAGTCCATCTCGACGAACTGCCGCAGGCCGTCAACCTTTTGTGGGGCGATCTCTCCTTGGTGGGACCCCGTCCCGAACAACCCCACTACGTGGCTGAACTCCGTCAAAAGATCCCTTTCTACGACGTGCGCCACCTGGTCAACCCCGGCATTACGGGCTGGGCCCAGGTCAAGTTTCACTACGGCGCCTCGGTCGAAGATGCCTTGGAGAAACTCCAGTATGAGTTTTTCTACCTCCGTCACCAAGGCCCCATGCTCGACACCCGCATCCTGGCCCGCACCCTCCGACAGATCTTCCGTCTGGGGGGCCGGTGACCATCGAGCTCTAGCCTCTGGACCCAGTAGCGGGCTCGGTCTTTCGAGCCAATGGTCTGATGAACGTGGCACAGACCACGCCCGCCAAGGCCACCGCGGCCCCGATGAAAAACGCCACGCGAAACGAGTTCAAAAGGGCCGTGTCGTGGTGCACGCCCGAGGTGGCGTGGTGACGTGCGAAGGACTCTTGAATCGTCAGCAGAATCTGGATGCCCGCCACCTCGCCGACCTGGGTGGCCAAAAGCTGGGCCGCGCTCATGACCCCATACTCCGAAGAGCTGACCTCGTTCGACATGGTCGATGAGGTGGAGGGCAGGGCAACGCCCATGCCCAAGCCAGCCAGGGCCAGGGCGGCCACAATCATGATCAGTGGGCTGTCAGCGCGAAGCAGGCCAAAGACGATCATTGAAAGTGTGACTGAGATCGCACCCACCATGGCACTGGTGCGCTCGCCGATCCGCACGGCCAGATAGCCCGCGATTGGCGCGCTCACGGCAAAGAGCAGCGGGCGCACAATCGAGATCAGACCGACTTGGGTCACGTGGTAACCAAAGACCTCTTCCATCATGAGAGGAAAGAGGAAAAATCCACCGAAGTAGGCGAAGTTGGCGAACGCTCTGGTACCCATTGGGAACATGAAATTGCGCCGACGCATGTACTTGGTCGGAATAAGCGGCGCGTCGTAGGTCAGCTCGCGGTGCACAAAGATCACGGTGCAGATGACCGCACCTATGGCAGAGAGGAAGACGGGCACGGTGGCCCAGCCAACAATCGGTCCGATCGAGATGGCCAACATGAACCCGGTCACCGAACCCGACAGGCTCCAGCTGCCAACCCAGTCCATGCCCCGCCACCCCGGGCCGGCTGGTGCCTCCTCCTCCACTTCACTCGGGCCCTCAGCCGCTCCCAGCGTGACGGGGACAACTTCGTCTTTCTCTTGGTTCACCTCCTCAGCGTGCAGGGCCGGTAGTGAATGTCTCCCGTGGGCCGGCAACAAGATGGCCACGACCACGGTGGCCACGATGAGGAGACACAGCTGGCCCCAAAAGAGGGCCCGCCAGCCGAAGGCACCGATGATGGGGGCCCCAAGGCTCACGCCCAGCACCGGCCCACCGGCGCCCACTAACGCCCACCAACCCAGGGCCTTGACTCGTTCGGCTGGCGCAAACAGTTCCAAGATGATGGCCATCGACGCCGTGCCGGTGGCCGCACCCTGCACGCCATCCAAAGCTCGGGCGAAAATCAGCACGCCGACGGTCGGGGCCGTCGCGGTCAGGATCGCACTCACCATGGCCCCAGTGAGTCCGAGAAGATAGAGCCGACGATGGCCGAAGAGGTCGCCTACCCGGCCGAAGATGGGAGCGGCCAGTCCAAAGGCCAGGAGCGGTGCGGTTGAGGTCCATGTCAGCACCGAGGTCGGCGTGTGAAGGTCAGACGACACCTTCAACAGGGCCACGACAAAAACGGTGAAGGTGATGTTGAGGGCTAGCAAGCCGGCCAACAACGAACCAAGGACAACCCATTTGTACCGGGGGCTGCGCTCGGCTCTCGCTGTGACCCGTTGGCGAAGGAGAAGGGGCCAGCTGAGGTCGCTACTGGCCTCTGACCCGCTGGCTCCCAGGGCGGCCGCGCCCGGATCAGCGAGCGGATCGAAGAGGACGTCTGGGTTATCAAGCGGTACCCACGTTGGAGCATCGTGGACAGATGACGACGAACCTTCGTCGCCCGGATCCGGCTCGTCGGAACCGAAGGGGGCCGCTGGTGCGGCCGGGTTCATGCGCCCAGGCGGCCCATCTCGGATTGGAGCGCTTCGACCGTCCACTTTTCCTTACGCTCAACTGTGTCGGTCATGGTCCAGTTCTGGAAGGTGCGCACCACGCCACCTTGGACAAAGAAGACGCGCCCAGTCGCGGTGCAGTCCTCAGTGGCCAGGTAAGCCACCAGTGGCGAGATGTTGGCCGGGTCCCAGACGTCGAACTTCGACTCGTCGCCCGGGGCCTTCACGATGTCGGAGAGTCCTGGTGTCGACTCGGTCATCCGAGTTCGGGCCGCCGGCGCAATGGCGTTCACTCGCACGCCATAGCGGCCCAGTTCTTCGGCCGCGATGACGCTGAAGGCTGCGATGCCGGCTTTGGCTGCGCCATAGTTGGCCTGACCCGGGTTGCCTAAGAGCCCCGAGGTCGACGAGGTATTGATGATGCAGGCCTTCACCTCGTCACCGGCCTTGGCGCGCTCGCGCCAGTAGGTGGCGGCATGGCGAGTGGGGACGAAGTGGCCCTTTAGGTGCACGTGGATCACGCTGTCCCAGTCCTCTTCGGTCATATTGACAATGACCCGGTCCCGCAGAATGCCGGCGTTGTTCACTAACACGTGCAGATCGCCAAAGGCCTCGATCGCGGTGTCGATCAGCCGCTTGCCGCCATCCCAGTCCGCGATGTTGTCGCCGTTGGCCACGGCCGTCCCACCAAGAGCCGTGATCTCGGCCACGACCAGGTCAGCCGGCGAGTCGTCCACTCCCCCGCCGTCCACACCGCCGCCCAGGTCGTTCACCACGACCTTGGCTCCCTCCGAAGCAAAGAGAAGGGCGTGCTCACGGCCGATGCCTCGACCAGCCCCAGTGATGATGGCCACTCGTCCGTCTAATGCGCCCATGTGCTCGCTCTCCTCTCAATCCGCAGTGGCGCCACGTTAGACGCGGCACTCACAGCCTGACGCCGTCACCAGCGAGAACGCAGGTCGCGATAGGGATTGGGGTGAGAATCCTTAGCGAGGACTGAAGCGGCGAAACCACCAGTTTGGATCGCGGCCATGGGCATGGAAGTGCGATGGAATCTGTCGCATGACCCGATCGATCGACCATTCTCCGGCCCCGAAACGAGCGTCCGCCACTTCGCTCAAGCGCGCCACCATGTAGTCCACCGCCTCGTCGGGAGGCGTGGCGCCGTGCTCTTTCCACACCACCATTGGCACGTCGCAGATCTCGCAGTCGGCCACCCAACAGACGTCGTCTTCAAAATGCCACGGCGTGATGCGAGCGGCTTCACACAGCTCGCAGTCAGGATCTTGGGCCACCGTCGTCCTCTTCCGTCGGTTCAGTCGGTATAGAGATTGACGGCAGAACCTACGTTGACCGTGACCCCGCCACCGGGGTCGCTCGAGACCACCGTGGCGCCCGGCGTGGTGGCGTTGGGTCCATACGTACCACCGACAGTGAGACCAGCAGCTTGCAGGGCAGAGGTGGCCTGGGTCACGGTGTCACCAATGGTCGGCGGCACGGCCACCGTTGGCGGACCCGACGACACCGTCACCGTCACGTTTGAACCGTACGGGGCCGAGGCCCCGGGAGCTGGGCTGACCGAAATCACGGTTCCGCTAGGCACCGTGGTCGAGGTGTGGTTGACCTGTACCGCGACCAAACCTACGGCCTGGAGGGCGGCCTGGGCTTGAGCGAAGGTGTAGGTCGAGGCAATGGCAGGCACGGTCACCGGGGCGTGGCCGTTCGACGTCACAATTGAAATGGCCGCACCGTAGGGAGCACTGGTTGGGTTCTGCGTGGTGCCGTACGACCAGCTAATGACCTGGCCCGATGGCACCGTCGAGCTGTACTGCGCGCTGGCTGCTGGACACAGACCCGTGAGGTGGGCGGCGGCTAAAGCGGCCGTAGCGCCGGCACAGTCGAGGCCGGTGAGCGACGGTACCGGTGTTGGTGGTGGCCCAGCCGAGGGCACGATGGTGACACTCGAACCTTGTTTCATGACATGGCCTGGCGCGGGGTGTTGGCTAATGACATGGCCGGCGCCAACCGTGATGGAGGTTGTGGCCTTGTCGACGACGAGGTGGAAATGGAGATGGGCCGTCTCTCGCTGCGATTGGGCCACGGTCAGACCGGTTAAGGCTGGTGTCGGATGGCTCGGCACAAAAACCTTGTTATTCACCGCGGCGAAAGCCGCCGCGCCGAGGGCAAGCACAAGGACAACAAGGGCCACCACCCAAGGCCAGCGTCGTCGTTTCGTACGGTGAGCGATGGTGGGACCGCCCCCATCGGCTGGTGTTTTCTCTTTGGGTGCGGGCCCCGCAAATGCCTCAAGATCAAAGACCTCATCCGGCCCGGATTTGGCGCCGACCACGGCCGTCGCATCAACTGCTTGCGTCGGTGCCTCAACCGCTCCGACGGCCACAATCTCGGTCATCTCACCCTGATTTGTTTCCCGATGACGCATGGCCTGGGCCGGTTGGTCAGGGTGGGCCACGTGGAGCGGGAGCGGGGCCGGCAGCGGCAGCGCGCTTGAGAGTGCGGCCAGTCGAGCCGAGAGGCCGGCGGCATCGAGGCGTGCCGCGGCGTTGGGGGCAGCGGCACGGGCCAAGACGTCGTCCAAGGGACCGAGGAGGGCGTTGTGCGGCAGGGGCGCGCCCACTCGAGCCATGAGCGTGCCCACCGTGGTGTCCGTCACGAACGGGACGGTGCCGGTCACCGACTCGTAGAGCACAAGCCCCAAGGAGTACACGTCGGCTTTCCCATCAACCGGCTTGCCCTCGGCCGCCTCTGGCGCGGCATAGCGAGCGGTGCCGACCATTGCGCCCTCGGGTTCGGTGTAGGCCGCTTCGGCCAAGGCTCGAGCCACCCCAAAGTCGGCCACCCGCACCCGACCCTCTTCGTCGAAGAGAAGGTTGGCCGGCTTGATATCGCGATGCACCAAACCGCGGGCGTGGGCATAGGCCAACCCTTGGGCCACTTCGGCGCCGAGGCGGGCGGCTTGGGCGTGGCTAAGGGTGACGCCTTGGTCGAGCATGTCGCGCAGCGTCCCGCCACCCAGGTACTCGAGCACGAGGTAGGGACCGTCGGCGTCCTCGCCCCAGTCAAAGACACGCAAGACGTGGGGGTGGTTGAGGGAAGCCACCGAACGAGCTTCGGCCCGGAATCGTTTCAAAAAGGCTTCGTCGCTGGCCAAGGCCGGTTGCAGGATCTTCACCGCGACATGGCGCTGCAACGACACGTCTTCAGCCAAATAGACGTGCGCAGATGCGCCGGTGCCAAGGGCGGAAACCAGCCGGTACCGCTTCCCAAGGACCCGGCCGATGGAGTCGGAAATAAGGGGCATTAGTGCAGGTTCAGGCTACCGAGAACGAGGGCCAGGTCGGTGGACACTCGCCCACCTGCAACGACGGCCTCACGAAGGCAGTGCACCGGTATCCAGCAGTGTTTGGAACTGATCCCCGTCGAGGATGGGAATACCGAGCGAGTCGGCCTTGGTCATCTTCGACTGACCCGGCGCCTCACCAACCACCACAGCGAACGTGCTCTTTGACACCGAGCCCGGCGACTTACCCCCTCGGGCTTGGATGGCCTCTTCGGCCTGTTCGCGGCTGTAGCCCTCAAGCGTCCCGGTCACCACCACTGAGCGCCCGGCCAAGGTCTGCGCCAGGCCAGACGCGGCGGCATCGCCCGTACTCCCATCTTCTGAGAGCGGATAGCCCGGCTCTTCGCCCGAAAGCCCCGAGGCCATGAGTCGATCGACCACAGCGCGGTTGGTGGCCGCCGAGAAGAACTCCGCCACACTGGCCGCGATGACCGGGCCAACCCCGTCGATGGCAGCCAGAGCCTCAGTCGGTGCGGCCAAGATGGCTTCTAACTGACCGAAACCTCGGGCCAACGCTCTTGCTCCTATAGGGCCGAGATGGCGGATCCCGAGAGCCACCAAGAGTCGGCTCAAGGGTCGTTGTTTCGATTCGCTGATGGCTTGCACCAAATTGGCCGCCGACAGTTGGCCCATGCGATCGAGAGCGGCGATCTGTTCGGTCGTGAGGTTGTAGAGATCGGCCGGATCGACCACCAGCCCACCTTCAACTAACTGCACCACGCGCTCTTCGCCCAGGCCTTCGATATCGAGCGCCGAACGCGAGCCGAAGTGTGCAATGCGCTGTACCCGCTGAGCCGGGCAGTCGATGTTGGTGCAGTAGGTGTCACTTTCACCCTCGGATCTGGTCAGCGGAGACCCGCATGAGGGACAGATCGACGGGAAGGTCCACTTGGGCTTGCGTCGTTTGGGCGCCCCCGGTCCGCTCAGGACCGGCCCAACAACCTCAGGGATGACGTCGCCGGCCTTTCGGACTATGACCAGGTCGCCCGGTCGCACATCTTTGAGCGTGACCTGGTCCTGATTGTGCAAGGTGGCCAGCCCCACGGTCGAACCGCCCACAAAGACGGGCTCTAACTGTGCAAACGGCGTGGCCCGCCCGGTGCGACCAATCGAGACCATGATGTTGTGCAGGGTGGTCGTGCGCTCTTCGGGCGGAAACTTAAAGGCAATGGCCCAGCGGGGCGCCCGCGAGGTGGCGCCAATGGCGTCGTGAAAGGCCAAGCTGTCGACCTTGATCACAACTCCGTCGATCTCGTAGGGCAGGTCGTGACGGTGCTCGGCGAGTTCTTTGCATCGAGAAAAGACCGCAGCAATACCTTTGAGTTTCTTTGCGTCGGGACTGACCGGGAGCCCAGCTTTTTTGAGGGCGGCCAATGCCGCACTTTGGGTCTCGGGCGGCCAGGAGAGAGCGGTCTTCTTCGGCGCATGTGCCGTGGCCTCACGCTCGGTGGCGTCGGCGCCGTCGACTTCACCGATTTGATAGGCCCAAAAGTCGAGTGGCCGCTTGGCCGTCATGGCTGGATCTTTTTGCCGCAGCGACCCGGCGGCCGAGTTGCGAGGATTGACGAACAGCTTCTCTCCGGCGGCCAGTTGCCGTTCGTTCATGGCGGCAAAGTCTGCGGTCGGCATGTACACCTCGCCCCGAACCTCTAAGTGGTGCGGATACGGGCCCGCCTTGGGGTTCAACCGATGGGGGACGGTGCCGATGGTGGCGACGTTGGCCGTCACATCTTCACCGGTGACGCCGTCGCCTCGGGTGGCGGCTTGGGTCAGGCGTCCGTCGACGTAGGTGAGGGACATGGCCACGCCGTCGACCTTCGGCTCGCAGGAGAACTCCAAGGCCTCGAGATTGAGGTCGGGAAGTTGGCGATGTAGACGATCGGCCCAGGCTCGAAGCTCGTCTTCTGAGAAGGCGTTGTCCAGGCTCATCATGGGCACCCGATGGCGCACTTCATCAAAGAGACCGAGCGGGGCGGCACCGACGTGCTGGGTCGGCGAGGCCGCAGTCGCCAGTTCGGGGTGCGCGGCTTCGATCTCTCGTAACTCGCGTACTAAGGCGTCGTAGTCGGCGTCGGGGATCTCTGGTTCGTCCAGTTGGTGGTAGCGGACGTTGTGGTACTCAATGAGTTGCGCCAGTTGTGCGGCGCGGGCCGCGGCGTCACCCGCCGGCGTCATGCGGCGATGCCGGCCCCGACCACCGAGTCGGGATCAGCCACGTCATACAAGGCCACGGTCTGACCCGACGCCACCAGACGCTGGGCCTCGTCAAAGCGGACCACCAAACCCGTTGGTCCCGCTTCGAGCGTGCAGAGAAAGGGGCGACCATGGGCACTTACTTGCGCCACCGCGGTGGAACCATCACCGAGGGCGTGACCGACCCAGGTCATTGAGGTCTGATCAAGCGCGATCTCATTGGTGAGGACATCGGCGGCCCCGCCCACGGTCACACGTCGAGTGGGGATGTCGACCGCCACCACGTAGCGACGGGCTCCGTCATCGCCGTGTCCCATGCCGCGGCGTTGACCCACCGTCACCATCTCGACGGCGTCAACCGTTCCGACCCGTTGTCCACTTCGTTGATCGACGACCTCAGCGTCGTGGAAGTCGAGGCGCTCAGCCAAGAACCCCTCACGACCATCGACCTGGTTGATAAAGCAGACGTCTTGGCTGTCGGGCTTAGAAGCCGTACCCAAACCGAGACGTTCGGCATGTTGCCTCACGTGGGCTTTCGTCATCTCACCCACCGGCAGCACCAGACGCCCAAGTTCGGACTGGCCCAACATCGACAAGACGTAGGACTGGTCTTTGGCCACATCAGCACCCCGACGAAGTTGGTAGAGCCCGCTGGCTTCATGGCGGCCGATCTGAGCGTGATGACCGGTGGCGAGAACATCAAAGCCCAAGCGGTCGGCCCGCTCCAAGAGGCGGGCAAACTTGATATGGCGATTGCATTCAATGCACGGGTTCGGTGTGCGGCCCTCGGCGTGGGCGGCCACGTAGGGCTCGACCACGGACTGATTGAACTCTTCGGTCAGGTTGAAGACATGGTGGGTGATGTCGAGCTGTTGGGCCACCCAACGAGCGTCGTCTACGTCAGCCACCGAACAGCAGCCCGAATCGGAGAACCCGCCCCACAGTTTGAGGGTGGCACCGACCACCTCGTGACCTTGCTCAGCCAAAAGGGCGGCGGCGACTGAGGAGTCGACCCCTCCCGACATGGCAACCATCACGCGGCATGGGCTCAAGTTTGTCAGCCCGGAGACGTCCTCATGACCGCAGGCGTGCCACCGCTCGAGCCGTGGCCGCAATGGCTCGGGATACGTCAGCTTCACCAGTGCTCCAGCCCAGGCTGAAGCGAATCGACGACGACGCCTCGGCTCGATCGAGGCCCATAGCGGCCAGCACATGGCTCTGCTCCAGCGCCCCACTGGCACACGAGGCGCCGGCCGAGGCACAGACCCCCTCATCGTCCAAGGCCACCAGCAACTCCTCTTGCTCGATGCCGGCAAAGCGAAGATGACAGTGCCCGGGCAGGGTTGCTGTAGCCCGACTGACCGTGCGCACCGAGTGTGGCACGGCGGCTAAGAGGCCATCCATAAGCTGCTTGGACAGATCGCCCACGCGCTTGGTCGCGCTGGCCTGCTCGTCAACGGCCAGCCGTAAGGCGCAGGCCAACCCAACGGCTCCAACGACGTCTTGAGTACCACTGCGCCGATCTCGCTCTTGACCGCCGCCGAAGAGCTGGGGTCGGAGACCAGCGTGCGTGCGAGAGATCAGCGCACCGGTCCCGACCGGTCCGCCGAGCTTGTGGGCTGAGAGAACCACCAAGTCGGCCGTGCCAGCGTGGAGGCCGAGATCGAGATAGGGAGCCGCTTGCACGGCGTCGGCCACCACGACGGCATGTGGGGAGAGCGTGCGGACCCGATCCACCACTTCGGCCACGGGTTGCACCGTGCCTACTTCGTTGTTGGCCAGCTGTACCGCCACCAAAGCGACGGCGGGATCGAGCAGGTCGTCCAGCGCGTCCAAGTCGACGACGCCGTCCGCATCCACCGGAATCAGACTGAGTGCGCGCGGGGGGCCATTGCGGTCCGGTTGATCTTGAAGCTGGCCCGAAGCAGCACGACAGGGTTCGAGCACGCTGGCGTGCTCAATGGCCAAACACAGAACCTTTTGACGAGCCTCCGACGACAGTCGTTGGGCCGAAACTCCCAACGCGCCGAACACGGCCAAATTGGCCGACTCCGTGCCACCCGAGGTGATGATGACCTGCCCGGGTTCAGACCCGACATGTTCGGCCACCTCGGCTCGCGCTGTATCCAAGAGAAGCCGGGCCCGTCGAGAGGCGCGATGACTACCGGTTGGGTTGCCGAGCAACTCGCCTCGCACCTCGGCCATGGCGTTCGCCACTTCGGGTCGCAACGGCGAGGTGGCGGCGTGGTCGAGGTAGACCAGATTCACTTCGGCCATGGCGGCGCTAGGCCACCCAGACGGATTTGGCGTTGCAGAACTCTTTGATGCCGAGCTCAGAAAGCTCACGCCCATAGCCCGAACGCTTGATACCGCCAAAGGGCATATCGGGACTCGAGGCCACCATGGCGTTCACGAAGACGGCTCCAGCCTCTATCTCTTCGATACAACGCTGTTGCTCGCCCACATCGTTGGTCCAACAGCTCGATCCCAAGCCGTAGACGGTGGCGTTGGCCACGGCAATGGCCTCATCGAGATCGGCCACTCGCTCCACCATGGCTACGGGACCAAAGACCTCTTCGGTGGCGACCCGCATGCCGGGCCTCACCCCCGAGAGCACAGTCGGGGAAAAGTACCAACCGTCCCGGTCGAGCGCCACCCCGCCGCAGTGCACCGTGGCCCCTTTTTGGCGGGCGTCGTCGACTTGGGCCACCAAGAGGTCCCTTTGGCTTTGGTTCGCAATGGGTCCAACTTCAGTCGACGGTTCGAATGGGTCGCCGACTCGAAGGGCCGCCATCTGTTCGGCAAAGCGCTGCGTGAACTCATCGGCCACCTCATCCACCACGATGAAGCGCTTGGCCGCGATGCACGACTGTCCGTTGTTCTGCACCCGGGCGTCGATGGCGGTACGCACCGTCTTTTCCATGTCGGCTGAGGCCAACACAATGAAGGGGTCCGAACCGCCCAGCTCAAGTACGCACTTCTTGAGGTTCCGACCGGCGATCTCGGCCACCGAGATGCCGGCTCGCTCACTGCCGGTCAGGGTCACCGCTACCACTCGTGGGTCGGCGATGACGGTTGCAACGTCAGCTGTTTCGACAAAGAGGTTGGTGAACACTCCCTTCGGATAGCCGGCGCGCCGAAAGAGGTCTTCGAGTAACAACGCGGTCTGGGGCACGTTGGGCGCGTGCTTCAGCAGTCCAACGTTGCCAGCCATGAGGCTCGGAGCAGCGAATCGCACCACCTGCCAGAGGGGGAAGTTCCACGGCATGATGGCGAGTACCGGACCAAGGGGTTGGTAGTGCACGTAGCTTTTTTGCGCCTTGGTTCGAATGACCTCGTCAGCCAACAGGGACTCTGCGTGCTCGGCGAACCAGCGCATCGCCATGGCGCACTTGGCCACTTCGCCTTTGGCCGCAGCAAATGTCTTGCCCATCTCGGCTGTGAGCGTGTGCGCCACGTCGGGAAGCTCGCCCTCCAAGAGTTCAGCCGCGGTGACCATAAGGCGGGCCCGCTCGGAGAACGAGGTGGTGCGATAGTCGGAGAAGGTGGCGGCCGCCTGGGCCAGCTTCTCTTCCACCTCTTCGGAACTGTGGACTTCGAAGGTGGCGGTCACGAGGCCAGAAGACGGATCGACGGTTTGGAACGGCATGGGTGAAGTCTTACCCGTGTTTGGCCCGGTTCGTGCCGCTAGAGACCGAGATGGGCCGCCACATCCCGCCGCAGCAGCTTTCCCGTCGCGGTATGGGGAAGGTCGTGGGCCGCCACATAGCGCTTTGGCCGTTTGTACGGAGCCAGCCGCCGAGCCGCTTCTTGCGCCAACTGCTCGGGATCAAACTCTCGGGCAGCCACGTAGGCCGCCGTCACGGATTCGCCCCACTGCTCGTCGGGCAGGCCGAAGACCGCGATGTCGGCGACACCGGGCACTTCAGCCAAGGCGGCCTCCACCTCGGCCGGGTAGACGTTGACCCCGCCCGTGATGATCAGATCGTGACGCCGACCCGAGAAAAACAGGTAGCCCTCTGCATCGAGGTGGCCCACGTCGCCCACGGTGAAGGCGCTGCCCCGCCAAGCCGCTTCGGTGGCCTCTGCATTGCGCCAGTAGGAGAACCGAGCGAAGGTCGGGACGTCGCACCAGATGGTGCCGATGGCGGGCTCTTCGTTGGGCGACTCGTCCCCTCCAGCTGTCGCCTCGTCTGACGGGTTCCTTTCGATGGAGAGCCGACGACCATGACGTGCTTTACCCACGGTCCCGGGTCGCTCCAGCCATTCCGACGGCGAGCACGCGGTGAACTGACCTTCGGTCGAACCGTAGAACTCCCACAGGACGTCGGCCCCAAGGCGAGCGAAGGCCGCCCGCTTGAGGGCCGGTGGACAGGCTGCACCAGCGTGGGCCAGGAGGCGCAAGGAATCGAACTGTTCGTCGGACCCGAGGTCGGTTAGAGCCAGGATCCGTTGCAGGTGCGTGGGCACGAGAAAAGTTGTGGTGGGTCGTTGACGCCGCAGCACAGAAAGAGCGGTGGCAGCATCAAATCGGTTGAGGATGGCGAGCGAGCCACCCCGCAGCAACGTGCCGGTGGCGAATCGAATCGAGACGGTGTGGTACATCGGCGAGCACACCATGTGGAGATCGTTTGGATCGAACTGCCACAGATCGGCTTCGTCGTCGAGCACAGCCTGGGCCGTGGTCTCGTCCCATAGTCCCGTCGTCACTCCTTTGGGCCGTCCCGTCGTCCCCGAGGTGTAGTGCATGGGACGGGTCAACGGGACCGCGGCGAGATCGACCTCAGGTCCGTCGTCCAAGGCCGCCAACGCCGCGGGGTCGAGCACGCGCGACCATAGGATCAGCGTCGGCCACCAAGAGGTCGCGTTCATCGCCCAGCAACGTGGCGTTCAACAACACCGGGATGAGGCCAGAGCGCGCCGCCCCGAGCACAGCACACAACAAGGCGCCCGAAGACGGGAGCGCGAACGCGACACGATCTCCGGGCTGACAACCTGCTCGAGCCAACGCTCCAGCGGCCCGACGTTGACGAGGTTCGGCCTCTGATGCGGTCAGGAGTTCAACCGTGGGCACAGGGGCTGGCACGGCCAAATCGTAGCCAGCGATGCGTCTAGGTTCGCTTTGCTGGATCGTTCGAATGAGCTGGCACCACTGGCACCGGATCACCAAACGACCGATACGCCGCGGGCCGAACTATGGCCACTGCGCCCAGGATGAGCGCAAGAATGACGGCACAGAGTGCGGTCACCTGGCGGACGCCCACGACCGAGGCGATTGCTCCTTGCAGTAAGGCACCGATGGGATAGATGGTGCCAAGCGACAGCATGAAGAGACTCAAGATGCGACCGCGCGGCGAGTGTTGGCGCGCGCAGTTGGACCACGGTGTTGAGTCCAGACAACACGCCGATGTAGGTGAACCCCAGAAAGAACAAAGCCAGTGCGGCAAACCACAAGCTCGGGGCCAGTGCGAAGCAGACCAGCACAACGGGTAACACGAAGAGAGCCCCCACAACTTGACGGGCTCGACCGATGCGCCGGGCCAGCCCGGGCAGGGTGAGGGCCCCAATCACAGCACCCACCCCTTGGGCCGTGACGAGGACGGCCGTCCCAACGCGCCCGGCTCCCCCCGTGAGGTGCAGCGCCACCAACGCCATGGCGGGAATCAATGCGATGAAGGGCGAAGCCAGAAGCGCCACCACGCCAATGAAGATGATGGCGTTGCGACAACCGGGCTCGCCTCGAGCGATCGTCGCTCCCTCCCTAATTCGCTTCATCAACTGCGGTGGTCCCGTCACCGGTGCAGGCGGCGGAATGCGCACCAAGAGCAAGGCCACAATGACCGCACCGAAGGACAGCGCATTGCAGGCGAACGCTAACTGGTAGGAACCGAGCGCCAGAACGACCGCACTTAGGGCCGGACCAATGACCCGACCCAAGTTGTACTGGGCCGAAGAAAGCGAGACCGCACCCAACAGGTCCTCTTTGCCCACGAGATCGGGCAGCATGGCTTGATAGGCCGGAAAGCCCACGGCGGCGGCACAGCCACCGATGAAGGCAATCACGACGAGCAGCGAAGGGGTGCCGTGACCCGTAGCGGTCAACACGGCCAACAAAGTGGCGATGGCGGTCTCGGCCATGGTGGTCAACAACAACCAGCGTCGCCGGTCCAACCGGTCGGCCAAGGCTCCGCCCAAGGGAGCCAAGAGTCCGTTGGGAAGAAATGTGGCCGCGGCAATCAGCCCCGTCCAAAGCGGGTTGTGGGTCCGAGCCGTCACGAAAATGCCGAGGGCCACGGCCTGCATCCACGACCCCACGTTGGAGACCAGGGCGGCCGACCATAAAAGGGCGAAGTTTCGTGAGCGCAGCGGACGCAGCGAAGTGAGCGCCATGGCTTCTGACCCTACCGGTCGATGCTCGTGCCACGATGGCCCGGTGTCTAACCACGATGCCGACAACGACATGGCCGCAGACGAGCAGGGTCGGGTCGGTCAGGCTCGCGCCATTCTCGGTCCGGCCACGAGGGTTGTCGTGCTCACCGGGGCTGGGATATCAACCGATTCGGGCATCCCGGATTTTCGAGGGCCGAACGGGCTCTGGACCAAGAACCCGGGGGCCGAACGACTGTCATCGTTCGACGACTACGTCCGTGATCCTGCGCTGAGAGTGCGCGCCTGGCAGAGCCGGATTGACTCTCCGACCTGGACGGCCCAACCGAACAGAGGGCACCGCGCCCTGGTCGAACTCGAGCGCGACGGGCGCCTCGACACACTGATCACCCAGAACATCGACGGGCTACACCAGTTGGCTGGTCAGGACCCGGCCCGCGTCATTGAGATCCACGGCACCATGCGTGAGGTCGTCTGTCTCGTCTGTGCGGACCGCCAACCCATGGCGAAGGTCGTGGAGCGAGTGCGCCAGGGTGATGCTGATCCCCATTGCTTAGCGAGCGCGGGCGGCGTGGAATGTGGGGGTCTGTTGAAGTCAGCCACCATCAGTTTCGGGCAAAGCTTGGTCGCCGAGGATTTAGCGCGAGCAGAACTCGCGGCTCGAAATTGTGACGTCATGTTGGCCGTAGGTTCGACCCTCTCGGTCTTCCCGGCGGCGGGCGTCGTGCCGCTGGCGGCTCACGCTGGTGCCAGCGTCATCGTGATCAACGCCGAACCAACCGAAATGGATACGTTGGCTGACGTCGTGTTGCGTCAACCAATCAGTGAGGTCTTGCCGGCAATCGTCGCTCGCTGACGCCAGCCTCGATCATGCACCCAGTGCCTTGATCGGTCGATCACCTCTGTGAACTCTGCGCCTTCTTCAGCTTCTTGTTCTTGCGGCGCGGCTTGAGAGCAAACCACCAGATGCTTGCCATCGTGCCCACAACGCCAACTGCGGCAGCAACGGGCTTGACGACACCTCGACCCTCACTCTTAGCCATGAGGCGAGACCTTACCCGGAGAACTGCGGGCCAAACTCGTCTGGAACTCTGAGGTGGATATCGCGGGGCGGATGATCGCCAAAGGCCAGATCCAGCAGTCGATCGGCCACCCAGCTGGTTGAGTTAAACGTGTCATCGGCCTTGAGCTGGCGGAATAGATCTCCCTCCGGAAACTGCTCCAAGGTGGTTGCTCGGATGGCGTCTTGCATATCGGTGTCAACCACACCCGGTGAGACGGCGTAGCAGCGGAGACCCGAACCCCGTTCTTCTACCGCCACCACCTCGGTCAGTCGCTCAACGGCGGCTTTCGAGGCGCAGTAGGGGGCCCAGCCCGAGTAGACGCTGGTGGCAGCCCCCGACGACATGTTGATGAGGACGCCTTCGCCTGGCCGATCTCGAACGTGGCGGGCAAAGAGCTGCGTGCCAAACGCCAGTCCGGTCACATTGACCGAGAAGTGGCGGGCCACGTCGGCCGGACTCGAGGCAGCCAGGGGACCGATGGGAGCCAAAAGCCCGGCGTTGTTGATCCACAGATCGATACGACCAAAGCGCTCGATGACGGCTCGGGCGAACTCCTCCAAGGCATCAGGGTCAGACACATCGACCGAGGCTGAGAGGGGTGGTTCGGCCGCACTCACTCGGCCGTCATGGGCCCGTGGCCGGGTTGAGGCCACGAGATCTGGCCGATGGCGAGCGCAGAGCCCGAGATTGAGGCCGCTCGTCGCAAACGTTGCGGCCATGCCGGCGCCCAGACCGCGGCTGGCCCCAGTGATGACGGCCACGCGCCCTGAGAGAGCAGCGCGACGGGCCGAAGCAGAAGTAAAGGCATGAGCCGGATCGGGCCACGGTGGACGAGGCGGGCTCATCTGGTGACTGCACCCACGAGTGCTTCGAAGGGACGGACATCGTTGGCCTCTTCGGGGTGCCACTGCAACCCGACCACGAACGAGGCGTCGGGCAGTTCCAAGGCTTCAACCACGGGCTCGATACCCGGTGCTTCGACTGAGTAGGCCGTGACCTCCAACCCTTTGCCCAGCCGATCCGCGGCCTGATGGTGCGAACAGCGCACCGTGGCCCTCTCCCCCATGATGGCGGCGGTACGACTGCCCGGGACAGTGCTGACCTCAACATCACAGAACTGGCCAGGCGCCGGCTGGTGGATGGTGGAGGGGAGGCGGTCCGGGAGGTGCTGGAGCAGCGTGCCGCCAAGGCGGACGTTCAACAGCTGTAGGCCTCGACAGATGGCCAAGATGGGAAGGTCGACGGCGAGCGCCGCATCTAAGAGTGCAAACTCGGACTCGTCGCGGACCGGATTCACGCCGTCCAAGTTGGGTAATGCGGACTGTCCGTACGAGGCAGGATCGAGATCGCCACCTCCCACCAAAACCAGGGCATCGAGCGCATCAACCGTCTCAGAGGCACCAAAGGCTGCACCGGGCGGCGCGCTGTGGACGGGCGGAAGGAGCACGGGGCGACCCCCGGCTTGCGCCACCAACTCAAAGTAGGTGGCGTACAACACCGCGGCCGTCCGCTGCCACGGTCCCCATGAAACCTCGGCGTAGTACGTGGTGACCCCTACGATCGGCACACGGCGGGCGCTCACCGCGTCACCATGGCGCCACTCATGGCGGCCACCACATCCGCCTCAGAGGCGCCGGGCGACAGTACGGCGGCCACACCATGGGATTTCAAAACCTCCACGTCGCGGGCGGGCACGATGCCGCCAACCACGACGGGTGTGTCGAGGCCTCGTTCCCTCAGAGCCGCTATGACCGCTGGTGCCAGCGTCAGGTGGCCGCCCGAATGCATGGAGAGTCCGACCACGTCGACATCTTCTTGCAGGGCGGCGGTGGCCACCGTCTCGGGACTCTGGCGCAGCCCGAGGTAGATGACTTCAAATCCGGCGTCTCGCAACATGCGTGCCACCACCTTGACGCCTCGATCGTGACCATCGAGACCAACCTTGGCCACCAGGACACGGCCCATTGCTGTGGTGGTCCGGCCGTCGCTCATCGCACCAGCGTAGGGCGCGAGCGTCGATGGAGACCGACTTCGCCGCAAGCTTGCTCTGAACGTGCAGAACGGTCATCGGCGGAGCGGTGACGTTGGACGTCATGGCAAATGACGGCAATAGTGCGGTATGTCCCTCATCGACCGTTTGCGCGAACACATTTCGTCGGATCGGGTCGACACCGTCATTGTGGCCTTTCCTGACCTCCAGGGTCGTCCCGTGGGCAAACGCGTCACAGCCGCGTTCTTTGCTGATCACGTGGCCGAACACGGGATTGAGGTGTGTGACTACCTCTTGGGTGTTGACATCGACATGACGCCACTGCCGGGCTATCGATTTACTAACTGGGACAACGGCTACGGCGACTTGACCGTTGTGCCCGACGAGGCCACCCTCCGCCTTTTGCCTTGGATGGAGGGGACCGCCATCGTGTTGGGCGATCTGGTCGATCCCAAAGGCGTGCCGGTCGAAGTCTCACCTCGACAGATCTTGCGCCGCCAGATCGAGCGAGCGGCCGAGCGCGGGCTGCGCATCCAGTGCGCCACCGAGCTCGAGTTCTTCTTGTTCCGCGACACCTACCAAGAGGCCGCCGAGAGAAACTGGCAGCGGTTGGTGCCGCATACGAGCACCATTGAGGACTACCAGATACTGCAGACTTCGCGCGAGGAGTACATCTTGCGCCGCGTCCGCAATGAGATGTCGGCCGCTGGTATCCCGATTGAGTTCTCAAAGGGCGAAGCCGGTCGGGGTCAGCACGAGGTGAACGTCACCTACGCCGAACCCTTGGAGACAGCGGACCGCCATCTTGTCTTCAAAAACGGGATCAAAGAAATTGCGGCGCAAGAGGGTCGGTCAGCCACCTTTATGGCCAAGTGGTCGATGGAGGACGTTGGGTCGTCGTGCCATCTCCACACAAGTCTGTGGGATCTCGGCACCAATGAACCGCTGATGGCGGACGACAGCACGACTTCGGGTCTTTCGACCGTGGGCCAGCAGTTCCTAGCCGGTCAACTCCATGCGGCCCGAGAACTGGCCTGGTGTTACGCCCCGACTGTCAACTCCTACCGACGCTACGTACCCGACAGCTGGGCCCCAACTGCGGTGGTGTGGGGCGAGGACAATCGCACCTGTGGCTTCCGTGTGCTCGGCCAGGGTCCGTCCCGACGGGTCGAGTGTCGAGTACCCGGCGCCGATGTGAATCCATATCTGGCCCTCGCCGCCGCCATTGCCTCAGGGCTCTACGGCATCGATCATGGCTTGACCCTGGGAGAGCCCTATCCGCGCAACGCTTACGAGGCCACCGATGTGCCCCGGATTCCCTCGACCCTGATCGAAGCAGTTGAGCTTTTGGAACAGAGCGAGGTGGCAACCGAGACCATGGGCCCAGACGTGCAATTCCACTTGGCTCATACGGCCCGCCAAGAGTGGGACGCCTCCAACCGTGCCGTGACGGACTGGGAGCTGGCTCGCTACTTCGAACGGATCTGAGCCCCCGAACCCTCAACTCAGGCGGCGGCGATTGAGCCGTTTGTGAATGGCCTTGGTCTGCTTGTAGAGGTTGACGAACTCGGTTGACATGAGGTCGTAGACCTGGCGCGTGGCTGGATCGGGCTTGTAGGTGGCCTTCACCGTGACCATGGCGGGTATGTCGGTCACGCGCACCCGGCCCAGGGCGACCAAGGTGAGCAACCCCGCGCCACGGACGTTGGCCAAGACGGGATCAGCGATCTGGCGCACGGTGCGGCCGGTCACATCAGCGTGGATCTGTGACCACAGATCAGAGTTAGCCCCCCCGCCCACAAAACTCAAGGTGTCGAACTCTCGGCCACAGAACTTCTCGGTCGCGGCCAAGAGCCATTTGGTGTTGAAGGCCACGCCCTCGAACACGGCCCGCACCATGTCGGACCGAGTGCTCGAGAGGGAAAGATTATGGAACCCGGCTCGAATGGTGTGATCGTCGACCGGTGAACGCTCACCGTTCAGCCACGGCGTGAAAAGCACACCGTTGGCCCCAGCCGGTACGGCGGCGGCCAGGTCGTTCAAATGAGCCAAGACGTTGGGTGGCGCCTCCCCACCAAGGCCATCGTCGGGAAACAGCACGTTGTCGCAGAGCCACGTCATGCAGGCGCCACCGGTCTCGTGCTCATCCACTAAGAGGTACCGACCGGGCAGACCGGCTGGGATCGAGGCCACGTTGGTCGACACCGCCGTCTTCTTGAAGGGCACATGGCAGCTGATCCAACTTGAGGTCCCCATGTAGAGATGGGCGTCGAAGTCGTGCACCGCACCTGACCCAACCGCGGCCGAATGCAGATCCCCCGTACCGGTGACGACGGGCGTGCCGACGAGCAGTCCGAGATCATCGGCCGCTTCCGCCCACAGTCCCCCAATGATGCTCCCGGTCGCCACAAGCTCAGGCAGGGTGTGGGCCTCAAGTCCCGCCATCTCCATCAGTCCGGGGTGATAGGCCACCTTGTTGATGTCGCGGTTGTTGGTGACCCAGTGCACCGCGATGGAGTCGAACGAAGCCCGGGCCAGTCCCGTCAACTTCAAGTTGAGGAAGTCGACGGGCTCTAAGAAAACGGCCGTCTTGGCGTAGATATCGGGACGCTGTTCTTTCAAGAACAGAATGTGGCCCACCGGGTCTTTGCCCGAAAGACTGGGCACTCCTCCGGTCAAACGGATCCAACGAGCAACTTTGTCGACCCCGTAGCCGAGCGCATTGACGGGACCCTTCATCTGTCGCTTCACGGCGGCCGCGCCCCGCGAGTCCATCCACGTCACGCACGGTCCGAGCGCCTCTCCCTCCCCACCAATGGGAACAGTGCCCGACCACTGCGCCGTGCAGCCGATGCCAACAATGTGTTCTGCGGCCACGCCGCTTTCGGCCACGGCCTGGCGAGTGCAGTGCGTGATGGCGTCCCACCACGCCGCCGGATCTTGTTCGGCCGCACCGCCCTCGCCCAACTCCAGCGAAACCGCGTGAAAGGCATGCGCCACCACGTTACCGTCGGCCCGCACCACGGCCACTTTGGGGCCACCGGTGCCGAGGTCGACGGCGAGGACGTAGGCATCCTGGTCGCGGCCGTTCGGCCGCGACCGGAGCGGTGTGGGCTGGCGGGCCAACGTCATCGGCGCAGCGTACCGGGGGTAACTACTTCTGTTCTTCATGACCCCAGCTGAGAGTGTGGACCGTTACAGTTTTCGCCATGCCTCAGCCCGACGAGCACTACACGCCCGGCTATAACGCCTCGTCGGTTGCTTTCATGACGAATCGAACCGCCACAACCCATGCCCAGTTCTTCTTGGGTGAACTCTTGCCCGGACGTTCGCTCCTTGATCTTGGCTGCGGACCTGGATCGATCACGTTGGGGCTCGCGGCCTTGGTGGCCCCTGGTGCCGTCGTCGGCATCGATGCCGGCTCGGACCAACTGGCCCAAGGCGAGCGGAACGCGGCGGCGGCTGGGCTTGGCAATGTGACCTTTCGATCCGGATCCTGTTACGAACTTGCTCTCGCCGACCAATCGTTCGATCTGGTCTTTTCGCATGCCTTGTTTGAGCACCTGGCCGATCCGCTGGCGGCCCTGGGGGAAGCGTTCCGAGTTCTGAAACCAGGTGGCCGGATCGGTCTTTGCAGTCCCGACTGGCAAGGCTTTCTTCTGGCCCCGTCATCGACCCATGTCGACAAGGCCCTCGCCGTGTACACGCTGCGCCAGCGCTCCAATGGCGGCGACCCTTATGTCGGTCGCAAGTTGGGTGAACTCTTGGCTGAGGCCGGATTTACCGATGTGTGGAGCGACGCTCGCTACGAGCGCTACCAAGAAGCGCAGCAGGTCACGGAGTACCTCGCTCGTCAACTTGATGACAGCGATGACAAGGCCGAGGCCCGATCGCTGCGCACCTGGGCCGAACAACCCGGCGCCATGTTCGCCCAAGCGTGGGTCTCGGCCGTGGCCACCCGGCCCTAAACCAGCACGTCGGACCGGGCTGGGCGAGCCCAGACGCGACGATCACCCCGGACCGGCGGGGGGCGCTGGTACCGGGGTGATCGACGAAAGGGGTCGCCGAACTGGTCGGCGAACGACTGTTACTTGGCCAGACCGGCCTCTACCTCGATCTCGATCTTGACCTTGTTGCCGACTACAACGCTGCCGTCGACCAACGAGCCGTTGAAGCTGACGTCCCAGTCGCGGCGGTCGATCTCAGCGGTGGCCGAGAAGGCAACAACGCTTTCGCCCTCGGTCATCGACGGACCTTGTCCGTGGTACTCAAGGTCGAAAACAACGGGAAGCGTTTTGCCCTTGATGGTGAGATCAACGGCCAACTTCCACTCCGAGTCGGTCACCTTGGTCAGTCCCGTGCTCTTCATCTCGAGCGTGGGGTACTGCTCCATGTCGAAAAAGTCGTTGGAGCGCAGGTGGTTGTCGCGCATCTCGTTGCCGGTGTCGACCGAGGCGGCCTGCACGACGGCTTCGACCGTTGAGTCTTCGAGGTTCTCGGCCACCGTAAAGGTGCCGGTGAACTCCTTGAACTGTCCTCGTACTTTCGTGCCAATCAGGTGGCGGGCCTGGAAATTCACCTCTGTGTGATACGGGTCGAGGGCGTACACGCCAGGTGTGGGAAGGGTAATGGTCTGGGTCGACATTTCTTTTCTCCTTAAACGCTGCTTGGGTGATCTTCTGTACTAACTATATCTGTAGTTACAGATACTTGTCAAACAGATATTGACTAGGCAGATAAAAGGTATACTGACGCCATGACAGCCCTACCCGAATCGGACGTGATCCAACCTTCGGATGCTGGTCCGCCCGAATCAGATCTGGGATTGATGCTCCACGACGAACGCATCGAACTCATGGGCCTTTTGATTACAGCTCATGCCAAACTTTCGAAGGCCCTGGGTGCTGAACTTGAAGATCTGCTCGGAGTGCCGCTCTCTTGGTTTGATGCCCTCATCCATCTGGGCCGCGCCCCGTCGGGTCATCTCACCATGACGCAGTTGGCCAACGACGTCTCGTTCACGTCGGGCGGCATCACCAGGCTGGTCGACCGCCTCACCGACGCCGGGCTGGTGGAGCGGCAGAACTGCCCCTCAGATCGCCGCACCGTGTTTGTGGCTCTTACGCCAGCGGGACAAGAACTCTTGGCCCAAGCGACGGTGGAACACATAGAAGGCATCGAACGTCATCTGTTTGCGCCCCTCGATGCGGTCGATCGCATCGACTTGGCCCGGGTGTTGACCAAGCTGGTGGGCACCAGCTCGGTCTGCGGTGGACCACCACCCGGAGGCTCGTCAACCTAAGCGTTGGGTCGCCTGGCGTTGGCCGACACTTCTTGGCCCGATCCAAAGTAGATTCATTGGAAATATCAGTTCCATTGGAACAAGGGGCATCGGTCAAGGGGGGCGTTCGTGAGTATTGACCCGTACATCGTGCTGGGAAGCGCCGTCGTTGGATTCTTAGTCGGGATGACCGGCGCCGGTGGTGGTGCCCTCATGACCCCCATGCTGATCTTGCTTTTCGGGGTGAAACCGTCCACCGCCATCTCGAGCGACCTGGTCGCAGCCGTGGTCATGCGCCCGATCGGCGCCCTGGTCCACATCCAAAAAAAGACGGTGAACTGGAACTTGGTCAAATGGATGGTCATCGGATCAGTGCCGATGGCCTTCTTAGGGGCCTACCTACTCCATCTCATGGGCGCCAGCACGGCCGGTCAGACCAACATCGAAAAGTTCCTGGGCGCCGCCCTTCTCATCGGTGCCGCCGCCATGGTCTTGCGACTCTATTTGGACCGCAAGCACGGTCACACCCGCCAGGGCGTGGCGAAGGATTTGAAGGTTCGCCCGCTCCAAACCGTCATTATTGGCATGGTGGGTGGCCTCATCGTGGGCATGACATCGGTGGGATCAGGGTCGCTCATGATCGTGCTGCTGCTCTTCCTCTACCCCGTGATTGGGGCCAACCAACTGGTCGGCACCGACCTGACCCAGGCCGTGCCACTCACGTTGGCCGCTGCTCTCGGCGCCTTGGCCTTCGGCCACATCGAGTTCTCAGTCACCGCCTCGATCATCATCGGCAGTGTGCCGGCCGTCTTCGTGGGCTCGTTCATCTCGTCGCGTGCCCCCGATAAATACATTCGACCCGTCATCACGTTCGTGATCTTTGCCTCAGGCCTAAAGTACGTCGGCCTCAGCACAACCGCTTTAGGTTGGGTGCTCTGCGGGGTGCTGCTGGCTGGCGGCGCCTACTACCTCTTCTACGCTCGACCCTGGCAAGAGGGTGCACCGGTCACGCTGCCAGGTGAAGACGACGAACCAACCTTGGTCGATAGCAAAGGGAGCGACGAGCGTTAGCTCGACCAAACCAAGAGCTACTCGAGCGACTGACGACGCTCTCGTGCCGTAGCCGCTTGGAGCTCCCACTTGGTCTCAATGTCGCCAAAGTGCCAAATGGCCAGAGCGACGATCCAGGTCACGACGAAGATGCCGACAATGACGAACCCGGCCCGGTTGATGTTGAAGTTCTCCATAAACAACCAAAAACCACCGGTGGCGTTGGTCTCTTGTGCAATGAGGCCGAGAATTTCAATGGTGCCGATGAAGAGCGCCACGAAGACTGACAGGCCCGTGATGGTGAGGTTGTAGTAGATCTTGCGAATGGGCTTGGCGAAGGCCCAGTCGTAGGCGAAGTTCATAAAACAACCGTCGATGGTGTCGAACAGGCACATGCCGGCGGCAAAGAGAATTGGTAACGAGAGCACGGCGTAGAAGGGCAGGCCGCCCACCACGGCGGATCCCGCCAGGACCAACAACGCCACCTCGGTGGCCGTGTCAAAGCCCAAGCCAAACAACACACCAACCGGATACATCTTCCACGGTGTGTCGATGCGCTTGGCGTAGCCACCGAAGAATCGGTTCATAAGGCCGCGGTTGTCGAGCTGACGCTCGAGCTCGGCGTCGTCGTACTGGCCTTGGCGCATCTGTCGTGAGACTTTGACGATCGAAAGCAAGACCACCAGGTTGAGCAAACCGATGAGGTACAAGAACGTGCCCGACACCGTGGTGCCAATGATGCCGGTCCACTTGTGCAGCGACGAGCCATTGTTTTTCACGGCACCGTTCAAAGCTCGAATGCCGAAGTTCAAGAAGACGGCCAAAAGAAACACGATGGTTGAGTGACCAAGCGAGAAGAAGTACCCGACGCTGAGCGGTCGCTTGCCGTCTTGGATGAGCTTGCGCGTCGTGTTGTCGATGGCGGCGATGTGGTCGGCGTCAAAGGCGTGGCGCATGCCGAGCGTGTAGGCCAAGACCCCGGTCCCAAATCCGAAGACCACCGTCTTGCTGACATGATGATGACCGCCGAGGGCGGCCGCCAACATGGCCCAGCCCACCACATTCAAGGCGACGATAGTGAGCGCCATACCCCCAACCCGAAGCCACTCTTTCGGCGTCAACCCGTCTCGCATCTTGGCCAGACGTCCTACTGGATCGAACAACCGCGACTTCCTCTCAGATCGGCGCTGGTGGGACCGCCACGATCCTAGGAATAATGCGACAAGTTCGCAATAAGATGCGAGCGCAGGTCAGAGGGTCAAAACGATGCGACAACTACGGTGCGTGCCCGCCCCACTGCATGAGCACCAAGGTGGCATCATCGGCCAGCGGGGCGTCTTGATGCTCCAACACGCTGCGGAGGAGTAGGCGCACGATCTCTTCGGGTGGGAGCTGCGACGAAGCATTCTGACCGGTCAGATCGATGAGCCGCTCCAGCCCGAAGGTTTCGCCCCCGGGCCGGTGGGCCTCCACCACACCGTCGGTATAAAAGAGAACGCCATCGCCGGGTTCAAGTGCCACTGTCGCGACCGTGGCGAAGGCCGTCCCCAAACCCCACGGGATCGTGGGCTTGCAGGCCAGTTCATCGATGACCTGGCCGTTGCGTACGAGCAACGGCAAGGGATGTCCCGCATTGGTCCAGTGCATCTCCCCGCTGTTGAGATCCAAACGGACCAGCTGGCCGGTGGAGAAAGCCGGCTCTTTGAAGTAGTTGGCGATGACCGCATCGAGTTCAGCGTGCAGCGACTGAAGTCCTTGTTGCGAGCGTCGACCGTGCCGGTACGTGCCGACCACCAGGGCCGAGAGCACCGCCGATCCCACCCCGTGACCCATGGCATCGAAGATGGCCGCTTCAAGCATGTCGTCGTTGAAGGCATAGTCAAAAGAGTCCCCGCCCACGTCATAGGCCGGCTCCACCAGGCCGGCCACCGCCGTGCCACGGCTGCGCGAAACCAACGGCGGCAGGAGATCCCACTGCATCCCGGCCGCCAGGCTTACTGGTTTGCGCCAGCGATGCTGGCTGAACAGATCCGACGACCGAGTGGCCACCGCGATGTACATGCCAGCCAAGAGTCCGAGATCAGCGCAGGCCGACACCGTGGCCGGTTCAAGATCGGTCGCGCTGAAGGCCACCACACCCGTGCGAGTTGAGCCTTCTAACAGCGGCACCCAGATGCGAAAGCCGCCGTCACGTTCTGTGGTCGCAGGACTTTGGGTCAAAAAGGCCCGTCCCGCCATCGTGGTAGCGATCTCTTCGGGTTCGGCCCGATCGTTGCGGGCCACGTCGTCAGGCAACGGAGTGAGTTGCACGTTTTCGAGGTCTGCCACGTAGACCACGATGTCGGTCACGGCCAATGAACCAGCAGCGGCTCGAAGCATGGAGGCCACGGTGGCCACGTTTTCACCCGCCACTATCTCGAGAGCGTGGCCAAGATCGAGGGGGGGCAACATCGTGCTCGAGCGTAGGGCGCTTGGCCCGCCTTCGATCAGGCTTTCTTGAGCCAGGCTCGGGCTTCGGGGAACTCCTCGCCCAGTTCGAGGTCGGTACCCGGTCCCTGTCCCGGTCCCGCCACGATCTCAGTAGCCAGCACTTCGCTCGCGATCAGATCAAAGAGATACGCGATGGCGTCGAGACCGTCCAACCACAGCGTGATGCGATCGGAGACCTCGAGACCACTGTCTTTGCGGAGGTCTTGGACCCGACGGACCACTTCGCGTGCCACGCCACGGTGGATCAAGTCCTCGTTGAGGGTCAGTTCGAGGGCGACGACCTCGCCGCCTTCGCGGCTGACGGTGAAGCCCTGCTGACCTTGGACTCGAAGCTCAATGTCGTCGGGCCCAAGCTCGACGGGGCCTTGGCCCAGATCGATCGTGATGGGCTGTCCAGCCTCGAGGGTTGCCGCTGCCTCGACCCCGTCGAGCTTAGCTAAGGCCGGTTTCAGGCCCTTCACGAGATCGCCCAGACGTGGGCCCAACAGCTTGAAGTTGGGCACCAACTCGAATCGCAGGACATCGCCGAGCTCTTGCGCCACGACGACTTCATCCACGTTCAACTCTTCTTCCACCACCAGAGGGAGGATGTCGGGAGCCCCGCTCGGCATAAAGACGAGGGCCCGGGCCAGTGGCTGGCGCACCTTGACGCCGGCTTCGCTTCGAGCCGCTCGACCGAGCGACGTCAGTCGGCGGGCCAAGGCCATCTGCGTTTCGAGGCGTATGTCAACCGGTCCACCGGCTTCCGCCGTTCGGTTGTCGGGCACGGGCCAGTCGGCCAGGTGGACCGAGTCGGCCTCGTCGGCCCCCGTAAGTTCGCGCCACATGCGATCGGCCACGAAGGGACAGAACGGAGCCAGCAAGACCGAAAGCGTGGCCAGCACCTCATGCAAGGTGGCGTGCGCCGAGAGCGTGTCATCGGCCGGCGCATTTGGGTCAGTGCGCCAAAAGCGCCGGCGACTTCGACGGACGTACCAGTTGGACAGGTCGCCGACCAACGAGACGATGGGGCTGGCTGCCTCAAAGGGCTCGTAGGTATCGAGTCCGACGGTGACAGCCTCAATCGTCGTGGCCAGGCGGGAGAGCACCCAGCGATCAAGCGCTGGCCGATCGGCTCGCGCCGGGATGCCGGGATCGTGCGGATCGAACTCGTTCAACGAGGCGTAGGTGCAAAAGAAGCTGTAGGTGTTCCACGAGTGTGAGCAGCGTCTCTCGCATTGAGGTGTCGATGGCACCCAAGCTGGCTCGGGTAGGCGTCCACGGTGAGCCCTGACTGAACATCCACCAGCGCAACGGATCCGCCCCGCGTGAGTCCAAGAATTTCCCAGGGATCGATGACATTGCCCACCGACTTGGACATCTTGCGACCATCGGTGTCGACAATGTGGCCGAGGCAGACCACATGGCGATAGGGGCTCTGGCCAAACACCAACGTATTGACGGCCAACAGCGAGTAGAACCAGCCCCGCGTCTGGTCGATGGCCTCTGAGATGAAGTCAGCCGGGAAACTGGAAGCTGGCCTCTGACCCCTCTGCGTGCGGATAGCCCACCTGGGCCGCCGGCATGGACCCGGAGTCGAACCAGGCATCGATGACCGGTTCGACCCGGCGTGACACGTTGCCGTTGGCACACTCTGGACAGTCGAATGTGATGTCGTCGATGGTGGGACGGTGCGGGTCGATTGCGGTGACGTCGCGGCCGACCAACTCGGAGAGCTCAGCTAACGAGCCCACGCAGTGCAGATGGCCCTCGTCGCAGCGCCAGATTGGCAGAGGCGTACCCCAGAAGCGGTCCCGCGAGAGGGCCCAGTCAACGTTGTTGGCCAGCCACTCGCCGAAGCGACCCTCTTTGATGTAGCCGGGGTGCCAGTCGATGGTCTCGTTGGCCGCCAAGAGATCGGCCTTTCGGAGCTGGTGGCGATGTACCAACTGGGCTTACCCCAGTAGATAAGCGGCGTTCCACAACGCCAGCAGTGGGGATAGGAGTGCACGTAGGGCTGGCGCCGCAACAGCAACCCGGCCTCAGCCAGGCGATCATTGATCAGGGTGTTGGCCTGGCGCACTGCCATGCCAGCCAACCAACTGATGTCCGACGTGAAG
Source organism: uncultured Acidimicrobiaceae bacterium (assembly GCA_963803215.1). Taxonomy (GTDB): domain Bacteria; phylum Actinomycetota; class Acidimicrobiia; order Acidimicrobiales; family RAAP-2; genus CAWDLP01. The sequence goes on along the minus strand of CAWDLP010000012.1, from coordinate 299,952 downwards.
GCACCGTCTGCCCCAACCGGATTGAGCGTGGGCAGCCCGTTGTCGAATCCCACCTGCCGGTCGATCTCGCCGAATGCCGGGCGCCAAGTGGACGATGCCGGTGCCATCTTCGGTGGTGACGAAGTCGGCCCCGACAACCCGCCACCCGTCAGCCCCAGGCGGTGGCGCCAGATCATCAAACGGACGGCGGTATTTGAGGCCCACCAGGTCTGCGCCCGTGAGGCGCCGACTATGCGAGCGGACGCCCCTTCGCCCAGCACCTGGTCGACCAGGGACTCGGCCATCACCATGCCGTCAACCACGACATAGGAGAGATCGGGATTGACCGCGACTCCGGTGTTGGAAAGAAGCGTCCAAGGCGTGGTGGTCCACACCGCCAGCGAGGTGGCCCCGATGCCGGCCGCATCGTCGAGGGGGAAGAGCACGTAGGCCGACTCATCTTCTTCATCGGAGTAGACGCCCGGTTGACCGAGTTCGTGACTGGAGAGCGCCGTGCCGCACCGGGGGCAGTACGGCACAACTTTCAAACCTTCGTAGAGGAGGTCCTGATCAAACAGCGTCTTGAGGTGCCACCAGACCGACTGCACGTACTCGGGACTGAGGGTCCAGTAGGCGGCGTCGAGGTCGACCCAGTAGCCAATGCGTGTGGTCAGTTCAGCAAAGTCGGCTACGTACGAGTGCACCGACTCACGGCAGAGCCGAGTGAACTCAGCAATGCCCACCATGCTTTCGATCTGTTCTTTCCCGGTGATCCCGAGCTTCTTTTCGACCTCGACCTCAACCGGCAAACCGTGGGTGTCCCAGCCAGCCCGACGAGCCACCTCATAGCCCCGCATGGCTCGAAAGCGGCAGAAGAGGTCCTTGTAGATGCGAGCCCAAACGTGATGGAGACCGGGTTTCCCGTTGGCCGTAGGGGGTCCCTCGTAGAAGACCCAAGGCTCTGCTCCCTCACGCTGCTTGACCGAGCGCGCAAAGACGTCGTGGGCCGACCAGCGGGCCAGCTCTTCAGTCTCGAGGGTGACGAAGTCGGCGTCGGGAGGAACGGGATGGAACACGAAGGGTCTCTGTGGTGTCAGTCGGTGCGAACTCGGGCCGGTCACGGTCCGGCGGGCCAGCCTACGGCCTCTGACTGCGTCGCAGAATCAGAGCGGCCTTCAGCGTTGGCCAGGCCTGTTATTCGGGCAGACCCACGAGGGGGACGGCCAGATGGATGCGGGCCAGCTCGTCCCACATGGCCCCATCGAGTTCGAGCAGAGAACCTAAGACAGCATCGGCGATCCCAAAGGTGGGGGCGTCTCGTTCGATGGGTTCGGGCACGGCAACGCAGGCCATCCGGGCCGCTTTTGCGGCCAGCACGCCGGCCGGTGCGTCCTCAAAGACAAGGCAATGATCGGGGGCCACGCCCAAGCGATCCGCTGCGCTAAGAAACACACCCGGATGGGGTTTGCCGAAAGGCTCGGCTTCGGCCGAATGCACCAAGGTGAAGAAGTCAGTGCAATTCGAAATGATCGAGCACAACCTCGATGAGGCGATACTGCGATGACGAGGCCACGGCTAGCGGTATGCCGTGGGCGCGGCAGAGCTCGATGGTTTGATGGACGCCGGGTTTGAGCGTGCCCTTGGTCAGAATCAGATCGATGACCCGATCCACGATGGCCACGGCAACCTGGGCCGGATCCGGACCCGCCCAGGGATAACGCTCGAACCAGTAGTTCGTGACCTCGTCGACGAACATGCCCTTGGTCTGACGACAGGCATCCACCACGAGTGGCACGCCCAGGCTACCGAGAATCTCTATCTCAGCCTGGTGCCACAGAGGTTCGGAGTCGATGAGAAGCCCGTCCATATCGAATATGGCCGCGGCGAACGCTGTCAGGTGCCATCAGTGAGGGCGAGTTGAGGTCGTCGGACGTGAGAAGAGCTCAGCCTGGGAGCTGCTGCTCAATGGCATCCACGATGGCTGGGTCCTCGGGCTCGATCTGCGGGCGAAAGCGACCCACGATCTCACCTTGGGGCGAGACCAGAAACTTCTCAAAGTTCCACTTCACGTCACCGGCCTCGCCGTCAGCGTCGGGCACCGCCGTTAGCTCGTCGTAGATCGGGTGGCGATCGTCACCGTTGACGTCGATCTTCTCGAACATTGGGAACGTCACGCCGTACGTGGTCGAGCAAAAGGACTGAATCTCCTCTGCCGTTCCAGGCTCTTGCCCCATGAACTGGTTGCATGGGAATCCAAGCACCGAAAAGCCCCGGTCTCCATAGGTCTTTTGCAACCGCTCCAGCCCCTCATACTGCGGTGTCAGGCCGCACTTTGAGGCCACATTGACCAAAAGGAGCGCCTTGCCTTGGTAGTCCGCCAGGGAGGCGTCTTCTCCGGTGAGCGTGTGGATGGGCAGGTCAGTGAGGGACATGCCCTCAGGTTACCGGTTGCGTCGATGGAGCAAGCCGAGAAGGCGATTAACCCGCTGCGTCGATGGACGGATCGAGTGCGACGATGAGGTCGAGGACATCTTCGGTCGGAGCGGGTCGAGCAAAGTGAAATCCTTGCACCAGGTCACAGCCAAGATTGGCCAGGTAGTCCAACTGGTCTGATGTCTCAACCCCTTCCGCCAAGGCCACCATGCCGAGCGTGTGAGCAAGATCGAAGACGGTGCGCACAATGGCATCGTGCTGAGGGTCCTGGCCCAGGTTGACCAAGAACGACTGATCCAGCTTCAAAAGGTCGACTGGGAGTCGGCGAAGGTAGCTGAGCGACGAATAGCCGGTGCCGAAGTCGTCAATACCCAGTTTGAAGCCCAAGGCTCGGAGGCGATGAAGATTCTTCACACCAGCCTCGGTGTCGCGCATCACCGCACTTTCTGTGATCTCGAAGCCGATCTGAGCCGGTTCAATCCCGCACTCGGCCACCTGGGCCACCAAAGAGTCCACCAACCACGGGTGCGAGATCTGAGAGGCCGACAGATTGACCCAGACCGGAATCACGCGGTCACCCATAGCGCCGCGGACCACTTCGGCCATCTCGCAGGCCGCATCCAACACCACGTCAGTCACTGGGCCAATGACGCCCGTCTCTTCTGCGATGGCGATGAATCGACCCGGCCCGACCATGCCCCACTGCGGATGTTGCCACCGAACCAGGGCTTCAACCCCCACCACGGTGTCGCCGCCCATGGTGAACTGCGGCTGAAAATGTACGACCAGCTCATCGAAGCGAAGAGCCGATCGGAGTCCGTGCTCGACCTCCATCCGATCGTGCGCCTTGGCCCGCATGGCCTCATCAAAAATCGCGGCCTGCCCCCGCCCTAGCTCCTTGGCTCGAAAGAGCGCGGCATCGGCTTGCTGCATGAGATCGGTGGCGGAAACCTCGGCGCCATCTGACACTGAGACACCCACGCTGCCGTTCAGAAACACTTCCTTGTCGCCAACTCGAATCGGGTCATCAAAGACGGTCAAGAGCTGCTGGGCCCGTTTCAACGCTTGGCCGCGGTCGACCCCAGGGACCAAACAGGTGAACTCGTCACCACCAAAGCGAGCCACCAACGATGGAGGTCGCAGCGCATCAGAGAGCCGATTGGCCACACTCATCAGTATGTGATCGCCACCATCGTGACCAAGGGTGTCGTTGATAACCGTAAAGCGATCCAGGTCGAGGTAGAAGACCGCCGTGCCCGAATCCTCGGCACGGTCGAACGACTGTTGGAGTTCGTCCAAAAAGAGCCCTCGGTTGGCCAGACCGGTCAAAGGATCGTGGGTAGCACGAGACCAGAGTTCTTTGGCGGCCTGCATGTGGTCGATGGCCGTCACCGTCAACTTGGCACAAAGATCCATGATTTGTGACTCAGCAAAGGTGGGTCGACCACGTTGGGTTCGAAAGACGGCCACGGTGCCGAGGACCTCATGCTCTCGGGCTTCGATAACCGGCAGTGACCAGCACGCCATGATGTCGAATTCGCTCAGATACTCACGGTAGGGATTCCACGATGGATCGGTCGTCACATCGGCGCAGATGGATGACTGACCTTGGTGGACGCAGATGCCACACGAGGCCGACGTAGGTCCGACGGCCATCGACTCCAAGGCCACACGAAAGCCCCAAGGAAGGGTGGCCGACCCGATCGGTGAGATCGTGTTTCCCCCTCATCGACCAGCATGACGCATCCCATACCGTCTTCGATCAGTTCGTCGAGAACACCGGCAATGGCTGAAGCCACAACGTCCAAGGGCTCACCACGGGCGATGAGCTGCAGCACGGCCGATTCGCGCATGAGCATGTCTTCGCCTCGTGGACGATTGTGCTGGCTGCGCACGGTGTAGACGATGCCCGTGATGTCGGCATCTTCCAGACGGTTGTCAGCCGTGAGTTCCACCGCCGCGTACGTCCCGTCCTTTCGACGCATTCGCACGTCAAATGGCGCCTTCAATCCATTGGTTCGGGCCGTGCGCTCGAAAGCGATCATGGCTTCATCCAGCTCTTCGGGATGGATGAGGTCGATCATGGAGCGACCGAGCACCTCTTCTACTCGCCACCCGAAGACGTGCTCTAGGTCAGGGCTGGCCGAAAGCAAGACGCCCAAAGGATCGACCACGCAGACACCGATGGCGTGAGCGCCGCCAGCGTGCCAGTTGGCGGCCAACCGCTCGTCCAGGACCGACCCACAGAGCCGAGCGATCCGTTCGAGGACTCGACGTTCTCGATCGCCGACCTCGTCGATGTTGAGGCCGTACGCCACCAGCACGCCCACGGCCATCCCCGAGGCCAAGGTGATGGGCAGCTCCAAGGATTCATCTTTGGCTTGCCCCGCTTCCGCTGCCACCATGCCCGCTGAGGCTTTGGTAGCCAATCGACGACCATCGGCGAATGTGACCTCGATGCCTGTGGCGGCACTCGACTCCAAGGCTAAGCAGGCCAAATCGTCGAAAACAGCTTCGGGCGAGGCGTCCAAGATGCCGAGGACATGGAGGGCGCCTCTCAGATAGAGCGCATCGGATTCATCCAAGAGAGCGAGTGCACCTTGGTGTGCGGGTTCTCCACCGAACCGCATCCCCTCGATGGCTCCATCGCTCATCTCTCACTCCTCGCAGCGATCCGAAAACGAGGCGCGGGGCGCGGCTCGCAACTCTGGCCTTTCAGTGTGGTCTGCACGACGCTAGCTGTCTCGATTCCTCTGGCCAAGGGCTTGGGGCCAGGTGCCGCAGCCCGCACTGGGTTCAAGGCACTGGCATGGGGTTACGAAGGGCCCGGTGATACTGCACCAAACCTGTGCCAATGTGGCGTCATGCACGCCATCGTGGTCGTTGACGGGGAGTTGGACTACGTCGAACGCGACGATCCAAGACCGGGGGATACCGAGATTCTGGTGGCGGTCAAAGCGGCCGGATTGAACGGGGCCGACATGATGCAACGCCGAGGTCTCTACCCCGCTCCCCCCGGAGCCCCGGCCGACATCCCCGGTCTTGAGTTGGCCGGTGAGGTGATTGACATTGGCGCCCAGGTCACCCGCTTTGTCCCGGGCCAACGGGTCATGGCCCTGGTTGGGGGAGGGGGCCAAGCCACCATGGCGGTAGTTGATGAAGCCCATGCCCTGAGCGTGCCCGACGCTACTTCTTGGAGCGAAGCCGGAGGATTCTGCGAGGTCTTCTCCACCGCCTATGACGCCCTCTTTACCAAGGCTCGCTTGGAGATGGGGCAACGGCTCCTGGTCACCGGCGCGGCTGGCGGGGTGGGTACGGCAGCCGTGCAGCTCGGAGCTTGCACGGGTGCGACGGTCGTGGCCTCCGTACGCAACCCCGCGCATCGAGACGACGTCGTTGCCCTCGGAGCCACCCACGCCATCGATCCGGCTGAGGTGGCAGCGTTCGGACCCTACGACGTCGTCATCGAACTGGTTGGTGCGGCGAGCGCTCCGGCTGCAGTTTCGGCCTTAGCGACCGGCGGACGCCTCGTCGTGATTGGGGTCGGCAGCGGCGCCAAAGTTGAACTCAACCTGCTCGAGCTGATGTCGAAACGAGCCTGGATCGGCGGCTCAATGTTGCGGGCCCGAGATCGAACGGAAAAAGGCACGGTGGCGGCCGCCATGGCGGCCCATGTCGTCCCGCTCCTTGGTTCGGGCACCGTGCAGGTCCCCATTGCCGCCACGTTCCCGATGGCTGAAGCCGAGCGCGGCGTACGAGCGCTTCAGTACAGGATCGAAGCTCGGAAAAGTGGTCCTTTTGGTCTAACGGCCCGTCGATCAAGGTGACGTTAGCGATTGAGAATGACGACACCAGCGTTGGCACCCCGGCCCACGGTGTGGGACAAGGCCACCGAAGCGCCTTCAACCTGACGGGATCCACACTCGCCGCGTAGCTGGCGGACGAGTTCCACCACCTGGCCCAAGGCCGAGGCTCCAAGCGGCTCACCTTTGGACAACAGTCCGCCGCTTGGGTTAACCGGAAGTCGGCCCCCCACTATCGTTGCTCCTTCATCGAGCAGTTGGGCTGAGCCGCCCGGTTCGCATAGACCAAGCTCTTCGTAGGAAAGCAGCTCTCGAGCGGCATCGGTGTCCTGACACTCGACCACGTGGAGATCGTCGGGTCCGATGCCCGCCTCCTCATAGGCCGCAGTAGCGGCCCTCGTTGTCGGCGACGGCACGGTGTCATCGATGAGGCCCGAAAGTGGGGTGGACTCGCTCAAGACGGCACCAGGAAGATGGGATCGAAGCACCGCACTGGCCAGCCGGACCGGGGACCCAACGTCTACAGATCCACCTTTTCGAGTGAGGACGACGGCCGCCGCACCCTCATTGGGCGAGCACAACATCCAGAGATGCAACGGGTCACAGACCAAGCGAGATGCCAGCACCTCGTCGGCTGTGACCTCTTTTTGGAACATGGCTTCGGCGTTCGAGGATCCGTGGCGTCGATTTTTCACGACGACCTGCGCCAGATGTTCCTTGGTCACGCCCGAGGTGGCCATGAGTCGTTGGGCCCGAAGGGCAAAAAAGGCAGGAGTGGCGGCCAAACCGGCCTCTTCTTGCCAGGGGTCGAAAAACGACGACCGGATAATGCCTTTGGGCATCTTTTCGACCCCGAAGACGAGCACAGTGTCGTACTGGCCTGCCTTGATGGCCGCCGCCGCCAGCATGAGGGCTGCTCCCCCGCTGGCACAGCCGGCTTCAACATCGACGATGGGCATGCCGGTGAGGCCGAGCCGACTCAGCACCTTATGGCCTGAGGCCACACCGCCATAGGCCGTGCCACAGAAGGCGGCGCCAAAACTTTCGCGACCGCTGATGCCCGCCTCCATGAGCGCTTGACGCACCGCCACGACGCCCATGTCGGTTGCCGAGACTCCTTCGAATCGGCCAAAAGGATGAAGACCGACGCCGGCCACAACGACCTCGGTCACCGTGCACCGCCGTTCGCGAGGTCGGGGGCGAAGGCGTACGTGACCACGTCGGCCCCCTGGTCATCAGTGTGCAAGACCACAACTTCGAGATGCATGTCTTGGCCTAACTGGAGTCGGCCCGGATCGGCCTCAGTGAGACGCCCGATCACTCGAATACCCTCGGTCAGTTCGACAATGCCCATGCCGTACGGCACATCACCCAGGTAGCCCGGAGGTGGTGCCGTGACGGCCGTCCATGACCACAGCCGGCCCGCGCCCGAGAGTTCAACGGCCACGGGTCCATCGGTGGCGCAGTAGGGACAGGTGTCGTGGCTCGGAAAGTGATGCGCCCCACACGAGGTGCATTTGGAGCCGATGAGGCGCGGACTCGATTCGTCGACGAAGAGACCAGAGCGAACAGGGATTCGGGTGGGCATGGTGGATGGGTTGACTCGAGCGCGGGAAGCGATTCGACGCGACCGAGTGACTCAGGCCTCAATCTCGACTACTTCGAGGGCGTCGAACTCCCAGAAAGCTCGAAGCGACGCCAACTTGCCGGCGCCATCCGTGCGGTAGGTGTAGACCCCGTGCACAATCGCCATGTGGGTACCGCCGGCCAAAGTGGTCTTAATGATGCCGACGTCTGCCACTTCATCACCGCAGAGATAGGACTGCTCAATCTCAAAGGCGATGGCATCGCTACTAGAGATCACGGTGTCGTAGAAGGCTGCGATGGCTTCGTGACCGTGATGGCCCTTGCCTTCAGGATCAAATGCGGACGGCCCAATTGGGTCCTGCACGAAGGCGTCTGGCGCGAACAGGCTCAACCAGGTTTCTTTGTCCTTAGCCACAACGGCCGCTCGGGACCGCAGACCCAACTCTCGGGCCGACAAGATCTCGTCACTCATTGCTCGTCCCCTCCTGCGCCGCTCGGCGCTCCTTGCTCACTGTTTTCAAACCTTGTGGATGACATCATCGGCGAAACGACGAAGGGCGTCGATCTTGTCACTCAGCGGCTCAGGGTCCTGCTCGGTGACATAGGGCCAGCGAAAGCCCACGATGACGTCGGTGACCCCTTGTTCTTCCAGCTGATGTACGCCATCCACACTGAAGGCATCCATGGAGATGACATGAATCTCGAACGGCTTGTCCTCGGTGCCATGTTCCTTGCGCAGTTCAGCCAGACGAGCCAACAGACCGGGCAGGTCGGCTGGGTCACCGCCACCGTGCAACCACCCATCACCCGAGGTGGCGGCTCGAACCAGCGCAGCTTCGTGGTGGCCGCCAATCAAGATCGGCAACGGCTTGGTCGGGGCGGGCGACATCATGACCGAAGGGATGTCGTAGACATCGCCATGAAACTCAAAGTATCCGCCCGCTGATAGCCCTCGAATGACCGCGATCTGCTCGTCCATGCGCTTGCCTCGACCGGCCCATGGCACATCGCAGATCTCGTAGTCCTCCGGCCACGGGCTTGTCCCCACACCGAGCAGCAGGCGGTTGTCGGTGAGCACGGCGGTGGACGTGACCTGCTTGGCCACTAAGACCGGATTGCGGATCGGGAGTTTGAGCACGAAGGTCACGAAGCGAATGCGCTCGGTGACCGCTCCCATGGCCGGGATAATCGAGAACGGCTCCAAGAAAGGCTTGCCCTCCAAGAACTCTCGACTGCCGTCGGGATTAAACGGGTACTTGGAGTCCGAGACCTCGGGGTAACAGATGCTGTCGGGGACAACCATTGAGTCGTAGCCCGCCTCTTCGGCTGCTTTGACCAAGGGAAGGTAAAAGCTCGGGTTGGTCATCGATTCGGCGTAAGAAAATCGCACGAAACCTCCGGGTTGCGTTGTGGTGGCTCGAACCCTGAGGGCTCAAGGGCGACGATCGCCCTACCATTCGTCGTATGTCCTCCCATCCTGCCAGCCCGCCGCCACGCGTCACCAAACCGGACCGAGAAGGCGCTGATAGAGGTGCATTGGCCATCGATCTGGACCTCGAGGCCCTCGAGCGGAGCGCCCGCACCATCATCGGTGAGATGCCCTACGCCTACTACTCGGGCGGGGCTGAGGACGAGCGGCTGTTGTCTCGCAATGTCGAAGCCTGGTCCCACTGGGAGATCCACCCCCACGTATTGGCGGGCATCGACCACGTCTCAACAGCCACCACTGTGCTTGGACAGCCGATCGATCTCCCCGTCCTCATCGCACCCACCGCTATTCAGGGCCTGGCCCACGCCAACGGTGAGGCGGCGAGCGCCCAGGGAGCCGCCGCCGCGGGCACAGTCATGGTCTTGTCATCGCTCGCCACACGAACCCTTGAAGACGTCGCGGCGGCTGCCCCTGATGCACCGCGGTGGATGCAGATCTATATCTTCCGCGAACGAGCCCGGACCGTAGAGCTGGTCCACAAAGCCAAGGCGGCGGGCTACCAAGCCCTGGTACTGACGGTCGATGCACCGGCGGCCGGACTCCGTTTGCGCGAGATGCGCGGCGGTGTGCACCTTCCCGATGACCTGGCGCTGCCCAATTTGGCCGCGGTCAGCTCGCAACGAGCGTATGAGGGCGGATTTATGGCCGTGGTGACCAAGGAGTTCGAACCGTCCCTTGGCCCCGACGACATTGGGTGGCTGGCCCAGATAAGCGATCTTCCGGTGGTCGTGAAAGGTGTGCAGCGCGCCGACGACGCCGTTCGGGCCGTGAACGCGGGCGCTGCCGCCATCGTTGTCTCGAATCACGGAGCCCGCCAACTACCCGACGCTCCACCGACCGCCGACATCCTGGCCGAGATCGTCGACGCCGTCGCCGGGCGGGCCGAGGTCTACGTGGACGGCGGAATTCGTCGTGCCCCCGACGTGGCCAAGGCACTCGCACTCGGCGCACAAGCCGTCCTGGTTGGACGCCCCTCACTGTGGGCCTTGGCCAACGGCGGTGCTGACGGCATCACCAATCTGATGGCATGGTTCGGGTCAGAACTGCAACGGACCATGACCTTGTGTGGGGCCGCTACCGTGGCCGACCTCGACCGATCGCTGCTGCGCCGTCGCTCGGGCTTCGCCTTGGGCCAGCCACTCATATCGACAAAGGGGAAAGACTGACGATGACCACAGTGGCCACGATGTTGGCGGCGCGCGCTGACGACGATGGTGCTGGTGTGCGCGACGCCGACGGCACCTGGAGCTGGCGCCAAGCCGTGGCCGAGGGCGCGGCCCGTGGTGCCCTCGCACTCGATCTCATCGGCGAGGAGCCCCGCCACATTGGCGTGCTCCTCCCCAACGGCCACGAGTATCTCTTTTGGCTGAACGGGGCCGCTCTGGCCGGAGCCACGGTGGTCGGCATCAATCCCACTCGTCGCGGCGAAGCGTTAGCCGCGGACGTGCGTGCCACGGACTGTGCCGTGATCGTGACCGATGACGAGGGCGCGGCATCCTTCGATGGTCTCGACCTCGGGAAGGCGGCCGATCGGGTGTTCATCGTTGGATCCGAGCGCTACGAACAGCTCTTGTCGGTCTTTGCGACCGAGTCGGGAAGTCGAGGCCACGAGGCCCGAGCGCTCATCGCCAACGCAGACACCATCGATGAGGATCAGCTTTTCCTACTTCTTTTCACCTCAGGCACGACAGGCACTCCCAAAGCAGTTCGTTGTACCCAGGGTCGCCTGGCTGGTATCGCCGAGGTGGCGGCGCCCGGCTACGGCTACAAAGCTGACGACGTCTGTTACTGCCCGATGCCGCTCTTCCACGGCAACGCGTTGATGGCCCTGTGGGGACCCGTGGTGTGGGTCGGGGCCACCATCGCCACTCGGCCCCGATTCAGCGCATCAGCGTTTCTCGACGATGTGCGCCTGTTTGGGGCCACAAAGTTCAGCTATGTGGGCAAGGCAATCGCCTACATACTCGCTACACCGCCACGCCCCAATGACGCCGACAACACGCTGATCAGCGCGTTCGGCACCGAAGCTTCGGTCCGAGATCGCGAACGCTTTCGCCAACGCTTCGACTGTGTGCTTATCGAGGGTTACGGCCAAAGCGAAGGGGGTGCGGCCATTAATCCGGTCATCGGGATGCCAGACGGCGCCCTCGGCAAGCCCGTGGCGGGAGTGAGTCTCGCTGTGATCGATCCCGAGACGGGTCACGTGTGTCCGCCGGCCGAGTTCGACAACGACGGTCGACTACTGAACGCAGCACAGGCCATCGGCGAGATCGTGAATACCGACGGTCGAGGGAAGTTCGAGGGCTACTACGGCGCCCCTGAAGCCGAGTCCGATCGCATGCGCAACGGTTGGTATTGGACGGGCGATCTTGGCTACGTCGATGCCGAAGGGTTTTTCTTCTTCGCGGGGCGACGAGGCGACTGGCTTCGGGTGGACTCAGAGAACTTCGCGGCGGGGCCAGTTGAGAGTGTGCTGTCACGTCACCCCGACATCGCGGTGGTGGCGGTCTATCCCGTGCCCGATAGCGCATCGGGTGCGGGTGACCAGGTCATGGCGGCCATTGAAATGAATCCAGCTGTCACGTTTGATCCCGTCGCCTTCGATGCGTGGTTGCGAGACCAGCCGGATCTCGGGACCAAGTGGTCGCCCCGATTTGTGCGGCTCTGCGCATCGATACCCCAGACCGCGACCGGCAAGGTGACCAAGGTTGGCTTACGGGCTGAAGCCTGGGCTTGCGACGAGCCCGTTTGGTGGTGGCCCAGCGTTGGTGTTGTCGCCGAAGGCACCCCGGTGCGACGGCTGCTGACCGATGATGATCGAAAGGCCCTGGCTGCAGCGTTGCGAGAGAATGGACGCCTCGACGTCCCACCGCTCGAACAGAACGTCTGAATCAGCCATGGCTCTCCGCGTCGGATTAGTCGTGCTCCCTACTGATACCTGGCGTACTGCACGCACCCAGTGGGAGTGGGCCGAGGATGTGGGCTTCTCGACGGTGTGGACCTACGACCATCTTCGATGGGGAGGTTTTCCCGATGGGCCATGGCACGCCGCCGTCCCAACGCTCGCCGCCGCCGCATTAGCGACGACAACGGTCCGCCTCGGCGCGCTCGTCATATCGCCCAACTTCCGCCATCCGGTGCCCCTCGCACGCGAGCTCATGACGCTGGACGACCTCAGCGACGGTCGTCTTGATCTGGGGATTGGGCCGGGAAGTGGTGGCCCTGATGCCGCAGTACGGGGTGAGGCTCCGTGGACGACCAATGAGCGGATGGGGCGGTTCGCCGAATTCCTCTCGCTGTTAGATGGACTCCTTACGGGACAAACCACCACGGCATTAGGCCAGCACTATGCCTCGAAAGACTTCTTAACGGCACCTGGCTGTATCCAGCGCCCGCGAGTTCCCTTCACCGTTGCCGCGGGTGGAAAGCGAGGCATGGAGCTGGCGACTCGCTTCGGCCAGCGCTGGGTGACAATCGGCCCGACTGGTGCCGGACCTCGCACGCCGGACGCCATCGTGGCCGCAGTGCGCCAACAATGCCGAATCCTGGACGAGACACTCGATGCACAAGGTCGGGCCAGGTCCGATCTCGGACGCGTTGCCTTGTGGACACCGACCGAGCCGAGTCTTCAGTCAGTTGACCAGTTCGATGAGATAGCGGCCCCGTTCGAAGAGCTCGGCTTCTCGGAGCTTGTGCTGCACCACCCCGATCAGACTGGACCGTACGGCGGGCGCAAAGACGTCTTCGAAGCAATTGCGGCCCGACACGGCTGACGCTGACAGCTCTTTCGTACCAAGCGGATCTGTTGGGATGTACGACAAACAGAGGGGGGACGATGGCTAGACGAAAAAGCCTCAGAGGCCAGCTCTACCGAGCTGCTCGAGATATCGGCAATGCGGAAGCGGCCAGCAAAGGGCCGAGCGCTTACAGCAAACGAGTAGTGCGGCGTCGGGCCTACCGCACCACCAACTCGCTCACCAGAAAATTCCTGCGCGGGCTTGGACTCAGCAAGTAACAAGGGGCCAAACCAGACTCAGCTGTGCCTTCTCTGGAAAAGCGCTTTCAATGCTGCCAACGGTGAAACCAGGTTTAGAGAACCTTCGCGATGGATACAGCTAAACCAGTCCAACGAGAGGGGTAACCAAATGATCATCCTGTTAGCGTTGTTACTGGTTTTGTTGTTCGCAGGTGCCGGTTTCGCCATCCACGCTCTGTGGATTGTGGCCGTCGTCTTCTTCTTTGCCTGGATCATCGGCCTCGCACTCGGACGAGGCGAGGGAGCGGGAAAGAATCACTTCTACCGCTGGTAGTTCATAACCAACAGGGCACCTCGTGTGGTGGTGTCTCTGTGCCAAAACGCCAAGCGCCGGTGTGTTGAACACACCGGCGCTTGGCGTTGGCGCACTCTTTGCTTCGACTCGATGAACGCAGTCGATCAATCGAAGATGGCGACGGCGACTTGATCTTCCAAGGCTCGGTCGTTGGCCCACATAAGCTGCTGCTGCTTGGCTCGGCGGAAGTACAGCTGAATATCGAAGTCAAGCGTGAAACCAATACCACCGAAGATCTGCTGCGCCATGGCCGTGACGTCACGGAAGGTCTGGCAGGCAAACAGCTTGGACATCGGGGCCAGGCGATCGACCGGTCGACCTTCAGAGCGAGCCCAGGCCGCTTCGTGCACCAGTTGCTCGCCCCCATCAACCGTGGTGACGGCATCGGCGAGATAGTGCGCCAGCGCTTGGAAGGCACCAAGGGGCTTATCGAACTGCTGGCGGTCTTTCGCATACTGAACCGTGATCTCGAGGGCGTAGCGGGCCCCGCCAATGGCTTGCGCCGCCAAAAGAATCAACCCATCGTCTAAGACGTTCTGCCACGTGGTCCAGCCGGTGGATTGGTCACCAATGCGGTCGTCTACCGACACGATCACGTTGGTGAATGTCACCTCATACTGGGTGTCAGAACCGATCGAAAACTGTTGGCGCAGTTCCACGCCCGAAGCGTTGGGGTCCACCAAGAAAAGGTCGATATCGGTGTCAGCGTCGCCGGTGCGGGCCAGGACGACAAGACGGTCGGAGGCCGAGGCGAAAGCCACGTGTCGTTTCACGCCATCGAGCACGAAGCTTTCGTCACTAGCTCGGGCTGTGAGCTGCACGCCACGAGGCGAGTACCCGTTTTCGGGTTCCAACCAAGCGGGGGTAAAAATAGCTGAGCCGGAGGCCAACTTCGCCAACCACTCTTCCTTTTGGGCTTGCGAACCGGCTTGCGCCAACACTCCTGCGCTCATCACGGCGCTGTGGAAGTGAGGCACTGGGGCCAGGGCACGACCCAACTCCTCGTAGAGTGCGACGCCCTCGAGCAACGTCATGCCGGACCCGCCCCACTCCTCGGGCACGAGAAGCCCGATGAGGTCGAGTTGACCCATCTGCTGCCAGAGGTCGTCCGGATAGCCCACGGGGTCGTCTTCCATGGCACGCACCACGGTGAGCGGGCAGTGACGAGCCAACACGTCGCGCACGGTCTGGCGCAACATCTCTTGCTCCGGGCTGAAATCAAGGTCCAACACAGCTAGCACTCCTCTTTCAGTGATTGAGATCTATTCGTCGGTGGCATCACAGTTAGCTTCGGCGCGAAATGGCTCACGGCTGCCACCGATCGCCACGGCGAGACCAGGGGTTGTCATCGGCATCGACCGGGAGGGCGACTCGGGCCGCCGCGGTTGTTTTGGCGTCACCCTTGACCGAGAGGGCGATGGCCAACGAGACCCATCCACATCCAGCCGGGTCGATCTCGGTCGCCTCCACGCGACCCGACAGCACCATCTCATCGCCGGGAAAGACGGAACCTTTCATGCGAAAGGTCACGCGACCGAGTCGACCGTAGGGGCCAGTCCAGTCCGTCAGGTAACGCTCGAACCAGGCCGCCTGATTTGGCGTATTCAAAAAGATGTCCTGAGTTCCGTTGCGATTCACGGCGAAATCCTTGTCGTGATGCATCGGTCGCCAGTCCCGTGAGGCCAACGCGCCGAGCACGACCGTTGTCGCCGTTACTGGGTAGTGCAGGTCAGGCAGTTCGTCTCCCACGTTGACGTCGCCGAAAAACAGAACTGGCACCACCGGCGCAGTGCTCGTCATGAGGCCTCCCGTAGATAACCGAAGCCGGTGTAAGACTCAACGCCCACGAGTTCATCGTTTTGGTTGTGGTACACAACTTCGATTACCCAGAACCGTCCGGTGCCGAGTTTCGTGGTCTTAGGCCCGCTGATCGACCGCAGCACTTGATGGGTGCGCAAGAGGTCGCCCGGTCGAACCGGCGTGTGAAACACGATCGTGTTGTCGGTCATCACGGCCTCGGGCAGACCGAACAACGCTTTCAAGTCGAAGTGCACCTGGAGCGGCAGCGCCTCTTCGGTGCGTCCGGGAGCCCAACTATGGGGTCGGAACCAGACCGAGATCATTGTTGGTGGCGCAATGGGTCCGTTGGTCAGGTTCTCGGCTACGGCCATGTCCCAAAAGAGGGGGTTGCCGTTTTCGACTGAGGCACAGGTCGACCAGATGTATCCCTGTTCGACTGGAAACTCGGCTTGTTCTGGATACTGCTCTACGCCGATGAGTCCGTTCGCCTTGGCTTCGGCCTCAGTACTGGTCGAGTCCGTTGTTGTTCCGCTCATGCCACTGCCCCTTCAGCCAACCATTGGGAGATCGTGTCGGCTTCTACCCCCGCACCCTTCAACAACTGTTCCGTGTCGGTCACCGACTGGTCCGGCACCGGGACGGGCCCGTCGGCCCTCGCCATGCCGGCCAGCACCGGTCCCACCTGGCGAAAGCTCCCCTTGGTTGGGTGCACCGCCTCGGTGATCGAACCCCGAAAAGCGAATTGGTCGTCACTGTCGATCTCAGACACCGTGAGCACGGGGGCCACGCAGGTGTCGGCGCCGGCCAACTGAGCGACCCAGTCGTCTCGGTCTTTCGTTCGAAAGGCTTCGGCGAATGAGGCTCGAATCTTGTCTTGTACGTCGTCGTCTAACTGGTGATCAATCCACTGCTCACAGTTGAGCGCTCGGCAGAGATTGGCAAAGAACTTGTGTTCGATGGCACCGACGGCCAACCAACGTCCGTCTTTGGCCTGGTAGGTGTCGTAACAAGCGAAGCGACCACTCAAGATGTCATGGCCAGGTCCGGGTTCAGTGCCAAGAGCGAGATGCTCATCAATGGCCAATGACATAAGCCACAAGACACCGTCGGCCACCGACACGTCGAGATAGGTCCCGTGACCGCTCTGGGCCCGACCGGCCAGCGCGGCCGTTATGGCCAGAGCGGCATGCATACCGCCCGCCGCCGCATCAGCCACCGTGGCCCCGGGGAGAGGCGGTCCGCCGTCACCCCGAGGTCCACTGGCAGCTAGGAACCCCCCGATCCCGAGATAGTCAATGTCGTGTCCGGCCCAGGCCGAACGTGGCCCGGTCTGTCCGTAACCGGTGGTGGAGCAGTAGATGATGCCCTCGTTGCCAGCCCGTACCTGGTCGTATCCAATACCAAGGCGGTCGACCACGCCTGGTCGAAAGCTCTCCACCACGACATCCGCTTTGGCGGCGAGAGCCAAGAAGGCCTGGCGCCCTCCATCGGTCTTGAGGTCCAGTTGGACCCTCCGAGTGTGGCGTTGTCCGCTGTAGGCGTAGAAAGCCGGCTCGATGGGCGAAGCGCCCGACGATGGCACGGCACCAACCTTCACCACTTCCGCCCCGTAGTCAGCCAATAGTCGGGTGGCGCGCGCCGCGGGCCCGACAGAAGCCAGGTCGAGAACGGTCACCCCGACAAGCGGGCCGAGGGATGCGGACGTGGACACGGGGCGACTAGAAGTTCTTGGGCAACCCGAGCTTGCGCCGGGCGATGATGTTCTTTTGGATCTCGGAGGCGCCGCCGCCGATGGTGTCGATCACGGTGTAGCGATAGGTCGACTCCGACCGGCCGGCCATCGGCGCTTCTTCGGTCTTCACCCGAAGTTGACTGCCCGGGCCGGCGATATCCATGGCCGCATTGGCGACTCGTCGTGAGAGCTCGGTGGCATAGAGCTTGTACTCGGATGCTTCGGCCGTAGGTGCAGCCCCGCCCTTCGATGATTCGAAGACGAACTTGTACCCCATCACTCGAGCGACTTCGAGCTGGGTCGCCAGCTGTGCAATGCGCTGGCGTACGACCGGGTCGTCCTTCAGCAGGACGCCGTCGCGCTTGGTCGTCTTCACGTACTCGATGAGCAGTTCCAAACGTTGCGCAATGGGGGCGAACGTAAACATGGTGAAGCGTTCGAGGTCGAGTGCTTCAGAGATGTACTGGAAGCCGTGATTCAGTTCACCCACCACATAGTCGTCGGGGACGAAGACATCGTCGAGGTAGACCTCGTTGGTGCGCTCGTCGCCCATGGTCCAAATTGCGTTGATGGTGATGTTGGGCTGATCGAGCGGCACCAAGAACAGGGTGATACCAGCGTGCTTGGCCGCGTCAGGATCGGTGCGGGCCCCGACCCAGTACCACTCGGCAAAGTGCGCCGATGTGGTCCACGTCTTTTGACCGTTCAACAGCCAGCCGCCGTCAACCTTCGTCGCCTTCAGCTGCATCGAGGCGGCGTCTGAGCCGGCATTGGGCTCGGAGTAGCCCACGGCGAATTCGACGTCGTTGGCCAGAATTTTGGGCAGGAATTCCTGCTTCAGCCGATCGTTGCCATGCCGAATCAACGTCTTGCCGATGATGCCGACGCCCTTACCGATCTGTGGTCCACCTCGACCCGCCAGCTGTTCGTTGAGCAGGTACTCGTAGACCCCCTCACCTTCTTGACCGCCGTACTCTTTGGGCCACGTGATCCCGAGCCACCCCTGTTCGAGACCCATACGCTTCATAAAGGCTCGACGTTTAGGCGTGTCGACGATCTGGGCCATGTTTTCCCGGGTGAGGTCAAAGACGTCGGGATCGTCGTTTGCATCCAAGAAGGTCTCGACCTCTTTGACAAAGGCGAGCTGTTCGGGCGAGAACTCGAAGTTCATAGGTAGTGGCCTCCGCAGGTGGACGACCCGGTGGCCGCCCAAATCTGACTGTCCGTCAGATTAGGCCCCAGAACGACAAGGTGCCAGGTGGTGAGGCTAAGCCGCCACAGGTTGCAGGAGCTCGAGATCGGCCGCAACCTCGACCTGGGCTGGGGCAGGCCTGACCGGCGTCGCGTGCACTCCTCGCCCAAACGAGGGCACGGCCACGACGCCCGCCCGGCGTAGACCGAAGGCGAAGCCGAAAACTCCGGCCACGGCCCCGGCCAGACCGGCTGCCACCAAGGCGCCTCTGGCCCCAGCCCCAGCGACTAACGGGGCCGAAGCCGCCATGCCCAGGGATGCCGCACCAACAGTGAGCGCCGTGAAGGCTGAGAAGACGCGACCCGAAAGGTGCTCGGGGGTGCGGGTATTCAACAGGCTCCGCACCGACACCACTTCGATCCCGTCGCCCAGCCCACCGATGCCGTAGGCCACAATCGCCATCCAAAGGTGCGGTGAGACCCCGGCCAAGGCGATGCCAAGACCCGCCACGATCATCCCGATCAGCGCGGCTGGGGCCAACCTGGAGAGACGCAGACGACCTGCGGCCAGAGTGCCAATCGTCATGGCCGCGGTCCACGCTGTGATGAGCATGGCGTAGCCGGTGGCCCCAGCGTGCAGACCCCCTTCGGCCAAGAACAGTTCGGCCACCACCGAGATGTTGGTGAAGGCGATCATGATCGCGCTCATAAGAACCAGACCGCCCAAGGGTCGGTCGGCGCGCAGGTAGGCCACGCCCGCTGACATTTTGTCGTGCGCCAACGTTGCAGCCCCGTCTCGGCGTGCCGCACGACGGCGCATTCCGTGAGGGTTGTGACCTAGTCGCAGAAACGCCAGACCGACGGCGGCGACGGCGTACGACCCGGCGTCAATGAGCAGCGCCAACCTGGTGCCCCCAATACCAGAGACCACGCCGGCAAACATTGGACCGAGCGCCGTACCGGCCATGGTGGCAGCCGCGATGCGGCCGTTGGCCCGAATCGTTCCAGTGGATCCGGCCAGCAGTGGCACTGAGGCGCCGATACCGGGTCGAAGCAGGCTGTCGCCCACGCCGTAGAGGGCAACGAGCGCGATGGTAGGTCCGAGCCCTCGCGTGAAGGCAAGGCCAGCGGCCGCCAGCCCCATAGTGACGGCCGCGACGACCAGCAGGCGTCCGATCCGGAAGCGATCAAGCAACAGTCCACTCAATGGGGCCAAAAACACCACGGGAAGTCCAGCCGCCAAAAGCACCGCTGTCACCGCCACAGCCGAGTGGGTCTGTTGGAAGACGCGCAGCGCCAAGGCCACTCCGGCCAGACCATCGCCGGTGGCCACGATCAGCTGAAGGACGACCGCCAGGTTGAGGGGCCAACGGGCGTGTCGCTCGTCAAAACCAAGGGCAGGTTGCGGGGCAACGTCGTGATGCTCTGTCTGAGGTAGGGCGGCGGCCTCTTGGTCTGCGCCGACGTGGATGGGATCAATTATTTCGGTACTCGTCATGCTCTTACTTCTCGTGGTGATGGGAAATTGGCGCGGCAGAACCTCTAAGGCTCCGAAAAGATCCCGAAACCGCACGCGCCGCTTTTGGCAGATCAAGCAGTTGGAATCCCGCCACACGTCAGTCGCCGAGGGTTAGGTCCTGGACTCTGACTGGTAGGCCTCGTCGTCGTGGAGCCGGCAGGTGAAGTGCGTACACACTTCGCCGCTCGGACACTCCTTCGACGACGTTGGTCAGCTAACCATGGGTAGAGACTACCGCGTCGGCGCCCCGATTCGGACGCGACGACACCGAGAAAACTGGCCGCGCACGGTCTTGGCGATCCAGTTTCCGCGACGTGCGTTTCTGACACCCCGTCAGATATGGATCGTCGTGCCGGTAGGATTTCTTCATGCGAGGGATCATTAGCGCGGCCGGTTACGTGCCGTATCGACGTCTGCAACGGGCCGAAATCAAAGCCTTCATGGGTACCGGTGGGGGAAAGGGCACCCGGTCGGTCGCATCCCACGACGAGGACACCACCACCATGGGGTTCGAAGCGGCGCGCCTGGCTCTTCGGAGCACGCCGGCCAGCACGCCCGAGGCGCTGTGGTTCGCTACCGCCACGCCGGCCTATCTCGACAAGACCAACGCCGCCGCCATCCATGCCGCTCTGCGTTTGCCTCACGACGTGGCTGCCTTCGATTTCGGCGGCGCGTTGCGCTCAGGCGTCGGTGCGTTGGTCACCGCGTTGCGCGGCAATGGCACGACACTCATTATCTCGGCCGACACACGTGACGGTCTGCCGACAAGTACGGACGAATCGGGCGGCGGCGACGCCGCCTCGGCATTTGTGGTGGGCAACGACACTCCCGGTGCCCCCGTGCTGGCCGAGTACCTCGGTGGCGCTTCGGCTACCGACGAGTTCACTGATCGTTGGCGCTCGCCCGGTTCCAGACGATCTAAGTCTTGGGAGGAGCGGTTCGGTGAGACCCGTTATGTGCCCTTAGGCCGCGACGTCTTTGCTCGGGCCCTCAAAGAAGCGGGCCTGTCGGCCGAGGATGTCGACCGAGTCGTCGTTACCGGTATGCACGCTCGAGCGATTAAGGCAGTGACAGCCAAGCTCGGCGTGGCCAAGGAGGCTCCGGTCGACGATCTCACCAGTGTTGTCGGACAAGCCGGTACAGCCCAACCGGGGCTGGTACTGGCCAGTGCGTTGGAGTCAACGGGCGAGCCCGATCAGGTCATCGTCGTGATCCATCTGGCCGATGGAGCCGATGCCGTCGTGCTTCGCACCACAGCAGCGCTGGCGCATTGGAATCCGGGCCGCCCTATAGCCGCACAGCTGGCGGCGGCGGCCGATCTGCCCTACGCCAAGTTTTTGAGCTGGCGCGATCAACTCAGCCCCGAACCGCCACGGCGCCCTGAACCGGCCCGCGTCTCGTCGTCCGCGGCGGGACGATCAGGCGAATGGAAGTTCGGCTTCGTGGGATCGAAGGACCGCTCATCGGGAGCCATCCATCTCCCGCCGGTGCGTGTCTCCATGGCGGGCGGTGCCGTCGACGACATGGAGTCCGTCCCCATGGCCGGCGTCCTTGGCACTGTGGTCACCTTTACGGTGGACCACACGGCCTACTCCCCCAGCCCTCCCATCGTTTTCGCCGTCGTTGACTTTGATGGCGGCGGGCGATTTCCCATCGAACTCACCGACGTCGCGGCCGACGAGGTCGTGGTGGGCACTCGGATTGAAATGACCTTTCGCCGGCTCTTCACCGCCGACGACATTCATGACTACTTCTGGAAGGGTCGTCCGGTACGCGGCGATGCCGCCAGCCACAAAGAAGGAGCAGCCTGATGGGATCGCACGGTATCTACGACAAGGTTGCCATCGTCGGGATGGGATGTACCCAGTTCGCCGAGCGGTGGGACAAAGGCATGGACGAACTCATCGTCGATGTGGCGACTGAAACCTTCGAATCAGCCGGCATAAGCAAAGACGAGGTCGACGCCTTTTGGATCGGCACGGCCCAGGGCGGTATGAGTGGCATCACACTGGCTCGACCGCTCCAGATCCATAACAAGCCGGTTACTCGAGTCGAGAACTACTGCACGACTGGATCGGAAGCGCTTCGCGCCGCGGCCTATGCCGTTGCTTCCGGCGCCTACGACATCTGCATGGCCGTAGGCGCCGAGAAGGTCAAGGACAGCGGTTATCAAGGCTTGAACGCCGTAAACCCCCCGAACGACGGCACCGGAAGAACCTTGACCGCGGCGGCCATGTACTCGATGGTGGCACCGGCCTATGGCCACAAGTACTCGGTGGACGAGGACACCATGACCGACGTACTCGCCACCATCTCGGCCAAGAATCACTACAACGGAGCCCGAAACCCCCGGGCCCAGTTTCGCAAAGAGGTCTCGAAAGAGACGATCAAGGCTTCGCCACGCATTGCCGGTCGACTTGGCGTCTTTGACTGCGCCGGGGTGGCCGACGGTGCTGCGGCTGCCATTGTGGTGCGAGCTGAAGACGCCCTTAAGTACACCGACAAGCCGATCTACATCAAGGCGCTTTCGTTTGCGGCGGGCAGCGGATCGGGACTGATCGATCCTGACTACGACTACACCCACTTCCCCGAGTGCGAGGCCGCAGCCGCCGACGCCTATGCGCAGGCTGGTATCACCGACCCTCGCCACCAACTCGCCATGGCCGAAGTCCACGACTGTTTCACGCCGACAGAGATGGTCTTGATGGAGGACTTGGGCTTTGCTGATCGCGGCACAGCGTGGAAAGAAGTGCTGGCCGGCACGTTTGCCCTGGATGGGGAATTACCGGTCAATCCCGATGGTGGGCTCAAGAGCTTCGGTCACCCGGTCGGGGCTTCAGGACTGCGCATGTTCTTCGAATGCTGGTTACAGCTCCGAGGAGAAGCACCCCCGAGCGACAGATCCCCATCGGTGATCGCAAGCTCGCCCTCACGCACAACCTTGGGGGTTACCCGGGTGAGATGGTGTCTTTTGTGTCTGTGGTCGGTTCAGAACTCGGGTAGCGAAGTTCCACTCAACTGTTGAATCGCTGACGCAAGGTTGACGCCACCGTCGCTTGCGGCAGTCGGCGTGTTACTCGGTGGACGACTCTTCGATTGAATCGTCTGGATCTGCGGCAGTGCTGGCCGGTGGCGGTGAAGGTTCAACGCCCAGTTCGGCACAGACGTCGGCCGGTATATGGGGCCGGAAGGCCTCAACCGTGCTCATCTTCGACCAAATGTCCATGGGGGTCACTCCGGGAACGCGGATCGTGCCGGGTCCGATCTTCCCCGTCGTGATCGTCACCACAACGCCCCCGGTTTCTGAACTTTCGACCTCAAACTGTTTGACTGCCGTCCACCTCGCCCACACTCTGAGCAACGAGCGCTGAAATGCCCGCGGTCGCTTGAGGGAGAACTCGGTGTCGGTGAGCGTCAGCTTCGCTTTGTCGTGCGCAGCCATTCCTTGGAATCCGCCCTCATAGGTGCATCCTTCAAAGGTGACGTCGACCATAGGCGGAGCGTACTTGGATTAGGGCGCTTCGAGCTGCTTCATAAATTCAATGGTGGTGCCATCGATCCGGGTGAAGGCGATCGACCGCACACCGAATCCGCCGGATACGACCTGCGGTCCCCAGAAGATGTCGTGCTGCGCAACATCGTTGTCAAAGTCGTCGGTGAAGCAGGCGAAATGGAGGACACCGTCAGGAAGATCGTCGGTCTCGGATTCGTAGATGGCTCGTGTGAACAAGGTGACGGCGAGATCGCCCAAGACGACATCGCAACGTCGCACCCCGTTCCACTCTTCAATCGGTCCGACCTGGGCCCCGAGGCCACGGTAGCGCTCGACGGCGGACTCGATCTGGCGGGCCTTGATGGCCATGTTGGCCACTGAAGTTATTGCCACAAACTTCCTCTTTCGGTCAATCGCTCAGCGAAGGCGTCGAGCTTTGCCGGCGTCTTAAGAGCTCGCCAGTATCGATTGCAGCGGCACGAAGTCCAGACCGTGCGATTCGGCCACGGGCTCCGAGGTGATATCGCCCTTGACAACGTTCACGCCTTCAGCCAGAGCCGGATCGAGAGTCACCGCCTCTTTCCAACCCCGGTTGGCGATCTCCATGGTGTACGGCATGGTCGAGTTCACGAGCGCATGAGTCGACGAGTGCGGCACGGCCCCGGGCATATTGGCCACGCAGTAAAACAACGAGCCGTTGACCTCAAAGGTGGGGTCGGAGTGTGTGGTCGGCCGAGTCGATTCAAAGCATCCACCTTGATCAACTGAGATATCGACCAGGACTGAACCGTGCCGCATCTTGGCCACCAACGAGTCCGGCACGAGTTTCGGGGCCCGGGCCCCGACGACGAGAACGGCGCCGATGACAATGTCAGCGTCCACACACGTCTCTTCAATGGCGTGGGTCGACGAGGCCACCGTCTCAAGCGCGCCTCGGAAGTGATGATCGACCTGGCGCAACCGTTCCAGGTTGCGGTCGAGGATGTACACGTCGGCGTGCATACCAACGGCCAACGTGGCGGCCGCCATGCCAGCCACACCAGCGCCGAGAATGACGATCTTGGCGCAGCGCACACCGGGCACGCCGCAAACCAGCACGCCCCGACCGCCGCCTGGACGCATCAGGTGATGGGCCCCCATCAAGGGCGACATGCGACCGGCCACCTCGCTCATCGGAGCCAGAAGCGGGAGCGAGTTGTCAGGGAGTCGAACGGTCTCGTAGGCGATCGCCACGTTGCCCCCAGCGACCAGGGCATCGGTGCACGGCCGTGAGGCGGCCAGGTGCAGATAGGTAAAGAGCACCTGGTCGGAGCGGGCGCCCAGCCGCTTGTACTCCGACTCGATGGGTTCTTTGACCTTCAACACCATGTCGGACGAGGCCCACACGTCGTCGGCCTCGTCCAAGATCTGGGCGCCGGTGGCCACAAACTCTTCGTCTGACATCGACGAGCCCACTCCTGCACCTTTCTGCACATAGACCGTGTGCCCAGCCAAGGTGAGTTCACGGACCCCGGCTGGCGTGATGGCCACCCGATACTCGTCTTGTTTCACTTCGCTCGGAATGCCGACGATCACCGGACAGTCCCCTTTCGTTGTGGTGGCGAACTCAATCCTCGATGGCGTGCATGACGTGCTTGACCCTGGTGTAGTCCTCGAAGCCATAGACCGAGAGGTCTTTGCCGTAGCCCGAGCGCTTGAAGCCACCGTGCGGCATCTCAGCCACCAGCGGGATGTGGGTGTTGACCCAGACACAGCCGAAGTCGAGATCTCGAGCCATGCGCATCGCTCGCCCGTGGTCGTTCGTCCACACCGACGAGGCCAAACCGAACTCCACCCCGTTGGCCCACTGCAGCGCTTCTGCTTCGTCGGAGAACTCCTGGACCGTGACCACCGGGCCAAAGACCTCTGACTGGATGAGTTCATCGTCTTGGCGCAGGCCACCGACGACGGTCGGGGCAAAGCAGTAGCCGCGGTCGCCGACCTGGGTCCCGCCGGTCAACACTGAGGCATGGCTCGGTGCGCGTTCGACAAAACCGCTCACCCGTTCAAGCTGATTGGCGTTGTTGAGCGGCCCGAAGTCGGCATCATCTACGTCGGTCCCACCGACTTTGGTTCCCTGCGCTTGCTCCACCAAGGCATCCAACAGATCGCGATGAATACCCGGCGCGGCGAGAACTCGCGTGGCGGCCGTGCAGTCCTGTCCGGCGTTGAAGTAGGCCGCACCCGCAATACCTTCGGCCGTGGCCGCAATGTCAGCGTCATCAAAGACAATGACCGGCGCCTTGCCCCCCAACTCCAGATGCACTCGCTTGAGTGACGGGGCCGCGGCCCCAGCCACTTCCATGCCCGCCCGCACGCTGCCGGTCACTGACACCATGGCCGGTGTCTCATGCACCACCAGGGCTCGTCCGGTATCCCGATCGCCACAGACCACGTTGAACACGCCAGCGGGAAGATGTTCCGCCATGATTTCGGCCATGAGAAGTGACGAAACCGGCGTGGTGTCCGACGGCTTCAGCACCATTGTGTTGCCGGCTGCAAGTGCGGGACCCCACTTCCAGACCGCCATCATCATGGGATAGTTCCACGGTGTCACCGCACCGCAGACGCCAACCGGCTCGCGTCGAATATACGACTCGTGACCAGCCATGTACTCCCCGGCCGAACGCCCTTCAAGCAGTCGGGCCGCACCGGCGAAGAATCGAATCTGATCCACCATGGGTGGCACTTCTTCATCCATGGTCAGCTGAAAGGGCTTGCCCGTGTTCTCACACTCGGCCCGGACGATCTCTTCTGCTCGTTCCTCAATGGCATCGGCGATCCGGATCAGCGCCAAACTTCGCTCCGAGGGCGTCGTGCGGCGCCAGTCAGCAAAGGCCGATTTCGCCACGGACAGGGCTCGGTCCACGTCAGCGGCGCTCGAGAGCGGTGCCGCAGCAAATGCTTCCCCGTTGCTCGGATTGATAATGGGAGCCGTGGCGCCACCCTCGGCGTCTACGTACTCGCCCCCCACAAAGTTCTGCAGCCTTCGCACCCTCTTGCCCCTTTCGGTCTCGACGTGACTCCGTCGACCTCAAACTCTTCCTAACACTCACAGACATCCGGCCGCCCGACAAGGGATTACGACACACATGGCACATTAGGCGACGGAAATAGCTTGACTAGGGTGATATTCATGACAGAATTCGGCTTCTTAGGATCTGAAGCCACCACACGGAAACCTGGGGCCGTCATGGACGACGAGTACGAGATCACCGAATTTGAGAACGGTGACGGAGACGCGGGAGCGCAGTCGGCCACGTTCCTTGATGCAGCCAACCGAGCCATCATCGAAGCCCTGCAAAAAGACGGCAGACGCCCCTACGGCGCCATCGCCGAGGAGGTCGGACTGTCCGAAGCGGCGGTCCGGCGTCGGGTCCAGCGCCTTCGTGAAAGCGGCGTCATCCAGATTGTGGCGGTCACGAACCCGCTGCAGTTGGGCTTCACCCGCCAAGCGCTGGTGGGTATTCAAGTCGAAGGTGATGTGCGCCAGGTCGGCGCCAAGCTGGTGGCACTGGCCGAAGTGGACTACGTCGTAATGTGCGCCGGGAAGTTTGACCTCCTGGCCGAGGTGGTGTGCGAAGACGACGACCGCCTTTTGCACCTCTTGAACGACGCCATTCGATCCATTCCAGGCGTCCGCAGTACCGAAACATTCTTGTACCTGAAACTGGCCAAGCAAACCTACACATGGGGGACACGATGACTGACATGGCTCCAACCGGCGACGAGGGAGTCAGCGCTGAAGTGGACTCGACCGGATTGAGTGATCGGGCTCGCCGGCACCTCTGGATGCACTTCTCGCGCATGGGGTCCTACGACACCCATGAGGTGCCCGTCATGGTGCGCGGCGAAGGCGCCTACGTCTACGACCAACATGGCAAGCGGTACTTAGACGGTTTGGCCGGGCTCTTCACCTCACAGATCGGCCACGGTCGCACCGAGCTGGCCAATGCTGCGGCCAAGCAAGCCAGTGAACTGGCCTACTTCCCGCTGTGGACATACGCCCACCCCCAAGCCATTGCCCTGGCCGATCGCCTTTCCGACCTCACGCCCGGCGACTTGAACCGGATCTTTTTCACCTCGGGTGGTTCCGAGGCCGTCGAGTCAGCTTGGAAGTTGGCTCGCCAGTACTTCAAGCTCGTAGGTCAACCCGGTCGCTACAAGGTCATCAGCCGGAATATCGCCTATCACGGCACCACCATGGGGGCGCTGTCGATAACCGGCATCCCCGAGTTGAAGACTCCCTTCGAACCGCTGGTGAACGGAGCGATCAAAGTCGCCAACACCAACTTCTACCGAGCTGAGCAATATGCCGACGATGAAGTGGCGTTCGGGCAGTGGGCTGCCGACGAGATCGAGCGAGCCATTGAGATGGAAGGTCCGGACTCGGTGGCCGCCGTCTACTTAGAGCCGGTACAGAACGCCGGCGGTTGTTTTCCTCCGCCTCCCGGCTACTTCCAAAGGGTTCGAGAGATCTGCGATCGTCACGGCGTGCTTTTGGTCAGCGACGAAGTGATCTGCGCCTTTGGCCGATTGGGCCACTGGTTTGGTTCGTTGCGCTACGACTACCAGCCCGACATCATCACGGTGGCCAAGGGTCTGACCTCTGGTTACGCCCCGCTCGGGGCCATGATCGCCTCTGACCGATTGATCGAGCCCTTCTTGCGCGACGACAACTCGTTCCTGCACGGCTTCACCTTTGCCGGTCACCCCGTGTCGTGTGCCGTGGCCATGGCCAACTTGGATGTCTTTGAGAACGACGGAATTCTCGAACACGTCCAAGCCACTGAGGGGGCCTTCCGGGCCGGCCTTGAGACGCTCTACGACCTGCCCATTGTGGGCAATGTGCGGGGTGCCGGCTTCTTCTACGGCATCGAGATGGTGAAGGACAAAGAGACCCGTGAGTCGTTCAACGATGAGGAGTCCGAGCACCTCCTTCGGGGCTACCTTTCGGGTGCCCTGTTCGAGGCTGGTCTCATCTGTCGGGCCGATGACCGCGGCGACCCCGTTATTCAACTCTCGCCACCCCTTATCTGCGGTCCGGAAGAGATCGACTTCATGGTGTCCACCATCCGCGAGGTGCTGACGGAGGCCTGGCGGCGAATCTGAGTGGTGCACGAAACAGAACAAGTGAGGGACGGCCGAGGTTCCAACCCGTATAAGCGACTCTCGCTCTGGTGGGACGGCATTGGTGATCTCGCTGTGCGCGCCCTCCCTGCATGCCGACATCGATGTCGACGTCTGCGTCGTTGGAGCCGGGTTCACCGGTCTTTGGACCGCGCACAGTCTGATCACCGCAGACCCGTCACTCCGCATCGCCGTGGTCGAACGCGAGGTGGCCGGATTTGGCGCATCGGGACGAAACGGCGGGTGGTGCTCCGCCCTGTTCGCTGCCTCCGACGAGCTGCTCGCTCGCAAACATGGCACCGCACCCATGCGGGCCATGCGCAAAGCCATGCAGGAGACCATCGATGTCGTGGGCGACACGGCCAAATCCGAAGGCATCGACTGTCACTTCGCCAAGGGCGGCACCGTGACCGCGGCTCGGAGCCAAACCCAGAGAAAAAGGGGCCAGGCCATGGTGGCCCAGGCCCTTGAACTGGGCGGAGAGCCCGACGATCTCCGCTGGCTTGAAGGCGATGAGGCCAGAGCCATGATCGGCGCCACCGATGTCATAGGCGCCACCTTCACACCCCATTGCGCTGCAATTCAACCGGCCCTGTTGGCCCGCGGTCTGGCCGAAGCGGTGGAACGTCGAGGCGTCACTCTCTACGAACGAACCCCAGCCAACGAGATCGTGCCGGGTCGAGTCGGTACTCGACCGGTGGTGCGCACACCCCATGGCGACATTCGAGCTGACGTCGTGGTGCGAGCGCTTGAGGGCTTTACGGCGCAGATGCCAGGCCAAAAGCGCGATCTTGTGCCGGTGTACTCACTCATGGTCGCAACCGAACCCTTGGGCTCCCAGTTCTGGGACGAGGCCGGACTGCCCAATCGGGCCACCTTCGCCGACTTTCGACACATGATCATCTACGGCCAGCGCACGGCGGACGATCGACTTGCTTTCGGCGGTCGCGGTGCGCCCTATCACTTCGGGTCGGCCGTGAACCCGGCCTTTGACGAGGTGCCCCGGGTGCACGACATTTTGGGCGAAACCTTGGTCGAACTGTTTCCAGCTCTGGCCAACGCCGCCATCACCCACGCCTGGGGCGGACCACTCGGCGTGCCACGTGACTGGTACTCCTCGGTTGGCCTCGACCGCGAGAGCGGGTTGGCCTGGTCGGGCGGGTACGTGGGCGACGGAGTCTCGACCTCCAATCTCGGGGGCCGGACACTGGCGGACTTGATTCTTCGAGCGCGACACCGATCTGGTGCACCTGCCCTGGGTCGATCACAGATCGCCCCAGTGGGAGCCCGAACCGCTGCGATGGATGGGGGTCAACGCGGGCCTTTGGGCCATGAAGGTTGGTGACCGGAGCGAGCAACGTCGAGATCGACCGTCCAAGATCGCAAAATCGATGGGACGCTTGCTCGGCCACTAGCTGAGCAGGATGCAAGGTCCAGACGCCACCCACGTCGCGTCGGCGCTCGGTACAGTGCACGGCGTGGGGAGGCGCTCGACCAAGTTCAGTCGACGCCAGCTTTTTCAAGGTGCGGCCGTAGCTGGCGCCGGTGCCGCCACCCTGGCTATGGGTGGCACCTCCTACAGCGCCACCACCGCCAGCGGACTCGCACCGTCGGGGGCCAAGGGTCTCGGACCGGGGGGTGCCCTGCTCAAGCCGGACTCGCTGCCGTATCCTCACCTGCCCGAAGGCACCGACACCGTGCCCGAAATCGAGCACATCGTTGTCCTCATGATGGAGAACCACTCCTTCGATGACCACTTCGGCCTGTTGGGTCGCGGTGATGGTCTGACGCTCGGACGAGAGGGCATGCCCGTGAACTACAACCCGGGCCCAGACGGCGATTACATCGTGTCGTATCCCATGCCCAACACATGGAATCCGGCCAACTCTCAGATCGGCCAGGATTGGAATACCTCACATCTGTGTTGGGCCGAGGGCAAAAACACCGGCTTCGCCGTCAACTGCGGACCAGCCTCGATGGGGTACTTCACAGCCCAGCAACTCCCCTACTACCACTCACTGGCCAGCCATTTCCCAATCGGCGATCGCTACTTCTGTTCTGTCATGGCTCAGACCTACCCCAATCGCCGGTATCTGATTGCCGCCACATCGCTCGGCAACGTGGCCACCGACACCACCGGGATTTCGTCGACCGACCCTCCCAACGGGACGATCTTCGACCGGCTCAACGCCCACAACATCACCTGGCGTGACTACTACCCCGACATCCCGACCGCCGCCCTGTTCTTGCCCAACTTCACCAACAATCAGACCGATGGACGTATGGCGCCGATCAATCAGTTCCTGACTGATGCGGCAGCAGGACAGCTGCCGTCGTTCTCGTTGGTCGATCCCTATGTCGACTACTCCGAAGAGAACGGTGACCTCTCGGTCGGCGAGGCCTTTGCGGCCCGCATCATTGACGCCGTGCTGACCTCGCCGACGTGGAAGAAGACCATGATGTTCTTGGTCTACGACGAGCACGGCGGTTGGTTCGACCATGTACCGCCACAACCGGCGGTACGACCCGATGATGTGCCACCCGAAATTACTTCGCCACCCGACCAACCAGGCACCTTCGACTACACCGGTTTTCGCGTCCCCTCGGTCGTTATCTCGCCGTATGCCAAGAAGGACTACGTCAGCCACATTGTCTACGACCACACCTCAATTTTGAAGACGGTCGAGACGAAATGGAACCTGCCGGCCATGACCTATCGCGACGCCAACGCCCACCACATGTTCGACTTTGTCGATCTGAAAGCGAAGGCGCCGGCCTTTGCTGAACCTCCCACGATGGCCGCCCCACTCAACCCCTTCATCGGCCCTTTGCCCGCTAGTTCGCTTTCCGCTGGGTTTCACACCCTCGGCACCGCTCCGAATGCAGCCGATCTCCCCCCGGCGGCGTACCGCGTGGACCAGCCACCGAAGCACGCCGACAGGTTGATAGCGGCCAATACAAAACGATGGAGCCGACAGTCATAGTTGGGGACGGCTATGACTGTCGGCCCGAGTCACACTGCGACACCACGCACCACGGAAAGACGAGAGATCATGCCCTCTGACTACGAAGCCATTAGTCGCCTGCTCTTCACCTACGCCGAGCGCATCGACGCTGGCGACTTCGCCGGCGTCGGCCAGCTGCTTCGCCACGCCGAGCTGACCTTCGAAGGTTACGACCACACCATTTCGGGCCCGGACGCCATTGAGGCGCTTTACCAGGCCACCACGCGACGCTACGACGACGATGGAACCCCCAAATCGAAGCACGTCATGACCAATGTGATAGTTGATGTCGAGCCCAACGGCGTCGTCGCGACCAGTCGCTCATACTTCACCGTGTTGCAAGCTGTCCCTGGCGTGATGTCGCTGCAGCCCGTGGTCGCGGGTCGATATCGAGACCGCTTCGGGCGGGTTGACGAAGCCTGGGAGTTCACCGGCCGTCACATCATGGTTGAGCTGACCGGAGAGCTCAGTCATCACCTGCTGGGCAATACCCTGCAGTGAATCGCTGAGGCCGGGCCGCGGACGAGGGGTCAGGCCAAGAGTTTGCTGGCGTAGTAGTCGTTGGTGTCGCGCACGCCCGGAAGCACGAAGTAGTAGCCACCACCAGTTGGGCTGATGTAATCGACCATGGGCTCGTCGATCAAACGTTTCTGCACGGTTTGGAACTGGCGCACCAGATCTTGTTGGTAGCAGGCGAAGATCAGCCCCATGTCGAGGTTGCCATTGACATCTAGGCCCCGGTCGTAGTTGTAGCCACGACGAAGCAGCAGATTCTCTTCGGTTTTGGGCGTGCGGGGATTCGCCACTCGAATGTGAGCCGAGAGCGGAATGACCTGGCCCAACTTGTCGCTGGCATAGTCCGGAATGTCGTCTTGAGCGTTCCCTGTCAACGGCGCACCGTTTGATCGCCGGCGACCAATCATGTTCTCTTGCTCTTCGACCGAGACGCGGTCCCAGAACTCGGTAAACATACGAATGATCCGAACAGCTTGGTAACTTCCGCCCTGGGCCCAAGATGGCTCATCGGACGAGGCCCAGAGCAGTGCGTTGGCCACGGCGGGCGCACTGACCTCGGGGTGGGCGATGCCGTCGTTGAATCCGAGCAGGTTGCGCGGTGCTCCAGAAGGTCGGGGGGGCGACACAAACCCGTCGATCCGATAACGAGCCACCATGGCACCGCGGGTGGTCTTGGCCAGGATGCGGAGCGCGTGCAAGGTGGTGTCGGTTGAACCGGCGCAGATCTGCATCATGAGGTCCCCATGACACTCGGCCTGATTCAAGTTGTCGTTCGGAAACGGCTCCATCGTGCTCAACCGCTTGGGTTTTTGGGCCGAGAGTCCGTAGCGATCGTCAAAGAGTGAGGCCCCGACCGAGACCGTGATGGTGAGCGCATCGGCCGGGACGGTGGGCCCAAGGATCCCTGAGTCTGACGGTGGTGCATCGGCGCCGAGATCGGTTGGCGCACCGCCGGCGGTGAGTCGGCGGGCTTGGGTGGTGACTTCTTGGAAGAGATCTCTCAACTCAGCCTTGTTGTCAACAAACGTGTCGAAGGCCACGAACACGGCAGCCGGTGGTCTCGGTGTGAGAATGCCGGCTTGGTGTTCGCCGTGGAACGGCACGGCACTCAGTGTTCCGTCACCCGAAGCCTGAACCGGTGAGGGCGCCTGTTCGGGTGTGGTGGCTCCCGCTGAGACCACGCGATCGATCGTGACGGCGGCCCCCGCCCCCAAAAGTCCGGCGCCAGCTGATTGAAGAAACCGCCGACGGTTGACGGGTCGGGCCACGGGATTTGGCTCTTCGGGTTCAGTCATCGTCACGTACCCTGCGCATCAGCGAACTGCTGGATCTCGAGCAGATCAGGAATGGGCGAGAGTGTCTCCAAGATGCCACTCATGGCGGCGTTTAACTGCTCGCGCTGCATCATGGAGAGGGCCGAGAGCGGTACCCATTGGCCGTTCATCTTGGTCGCTTGGACCAGGTTGCTCAGTGTGGTCAGCTGATCTTGGGCTGTGGCCCAGAGCTTGGGCGCACGCTTGACGATGACGCCTTTCAGGATCGTGAGGAGCTCTTGTTCGCCCTCGATGTCGGCAGCCGTCGTGGCCAGCGATGTTCCGCTGCCGAGATCGTCGTGGCCACTCAACGTGTCGCGTTGGGTGTCCTCCAAGATCTCGTGCGCTCTGGTGGAGAGCAGGTTGGCCGTCTCTGGCGCTTCGGGCCAAAAGATCTGCAGTTCGTTGACCCGGTTGGCCAGGTCTTGGACAGCGGGCGCCAGAGTGGCGGCCGTCGCACCACTCCAAAGGAGATATTCGATCTTGTGGAGCCCCTCAAAGTTGGGGTCGTTCACGCCCCCGGTCAAACCGAGTGGCAGTCCATCGATCTGACTGTCGAGGTCACCCAGGGCGCCGTAGGTCCCACCAATGCTGGCGTAGGTCATGTGAGCCGAAAGCCAGTCGACTTTGGCTTGAGCCAAGTTGTTGGCAGCAATATCGGCTTGAAGAGCAGCTATTTGTCCCTGCAGCACGGAGATCTGCGCCGAGACATAGGCCTGGAACTGGGCCAGCGGTCCTGCCATCTCGGCTGGCGTCGTCGGAAGGAACGAAGGGGTGGCGGTGGCCGCTTTCACGCCACCTCTCACCGCCTTGGGCCTCGAGACAAGCGTCGGGGCATGGTCGTAGAGGCAGACCCATCGATACGAGCCTCGGTGCAGACGGAGTGAGATGGGCACCGTCGTCTTCGGCCCGATGATCCTGATCGAGCCCACGATCCGAGATCCTGGATGGGTGACCAGGTCCGCATCCACCGCCTTCTCGGACTGATTCGTCACGACGTAGGTCACGATGCCCGAGTTCGGGACGTTCCACTGCGGCGCACAACTCGTGGCCGTGATGGTGACGGGCAAGGTGGCAGCACCACTCACACCAGGGGTGACGGCCACCACAGTGACACCGAGGAGGAAGGCCAGACCTCCAAAAAGAACGGAGGGGAGACCATATCGACCGTGATGTCGCCCTCGTAATGTGGCACTCCCGGTCCTCACGCGGTCACTCTACACAGAAGTTAGGTTGCCCTTACTTCGGGCTCGGTATGGAAGGCTGCGACAGTGAAACTGACTCTGACCTATGACCTGGCGTGCTCGCCCGAGGTGTTCTGGGAGCGTTACTTCAACACCGACTACACCCTCCGCCTTCATAAAGAAGCGCTCGGTTCGAGTTCGGTCGAGGTCGAGGCGATTGAAGGGGACCTCGAATCCGGCCTTCGACGAGTGCTCCGTTACTCCCAGAGCCCCGATATGCCGGGGCCCGTTAAAAAGATCTTCGGTCAAGAGGTCAAGACCGTTGAGGTCAGCACCTTTGATCCCGCGATCGCCACCAGTGCCTTTACCCTTACGCCCTCCACCATGGCCGACAAGACCGAGATCTCTGGCGCCATCACCGTGGTTCCTCATGACGGCACGACGGGGCAGAGTGTGCTCACCTTCATCCTTGAAGCAAAGGTCAAGATCTTTGGCGTTGGGCCGGTGGCCGAACGATTCATCGAACGTCAGGCCCGCGACACCCAGGACAAGGCCGTTGAATTCATGCGGGTAGAACTCGGCGCGCCATAGGTCGCACGTCGGACATCAAATGTTCACATGGTTTGGCTTGACGTCACGTCGCAGAGGACGCATTGTGTGCGATCAGCAGGCCGAGGATCGGTGGCGCGGGTTCAGGGAGTCGCACCGAGTCGAGGGGAGTCGAAGGTGGTGGGCTCGAGCAGGGTGGACGACGTCGTTACTGACGCCATAGCTCTTGACGCACCCAGATTTGTTGACCGTGACCCCTCCTCTTTTGGGCATCGTCTGATCGACGCTCGAAACGGGTCCAGCCTCAAAGTGCGAAGCATTGGCAACCACCTGTGTTCGCACAGGTCCCGAGGAGAGGAGACCGAGTGACCATCGCCGAGGAAAGGCCGATTGAGGCCTTGCCTGAAGAAGACCTGGCGTTCCACGTCGAACAGCACGGTATCGACTTCATTCCTGAGAATGAACGTTGGGCCAAACCTCGAGATCTGGCCGGCATGTGGGCGGGGGCCAGCGTCCAAGTCGAGTACTTCATCTACGGCGCCATCTTGATGACCTTCGGGCTCTCCTTCGGCCAAACCCTCTCCATCATCATCATCGGCAACCTGTCCTACTTTTTGTTGGGACTGTGCAGCCTGCAAGGTCCTCAGACGGGCACCACGGTTTTCGGCGTCAACCGCGCCAGCTTCGGTCCCAATGGATCGAGAATTATTGCCGCCTTTAACTGGTTGACCCAGATCGGCTTTGAGGTTGAAGGACTGCTACTCATTGTCGGTGCCGCCCTGGTGCTCTTTATTAAAGGTGGATTCAACCCGGGGCATCCGGCCGAGGTCATCTTCGTCATTGTCGCCGTGGCCATCCAAATCGTGCTCCCCCTCTTAGGCCACGCCACCATCGTGAAGACCCTGCGGCTGCTCGTGATCCCGTTCATTATTTTGTTCGCTGTGCTGTTGATCTTCACCGTCCAGCACGCCCAGATCCACAGCTTCACCAAGGGCGCCGACTGGCAGACCTACATGGCCGGACTGGCCTTCACCATCACGCTTGAGCGGCCTGGGTTGGACCGAGTGTGGCAACGACTACTCGCGGTACCTCGACCGCAAAGCTTCCAAGAAGGCCATTGTGGGCTGGGTCTTTTTGGGCACGGCCATTCCTGAGATTCTGATCATGACCTTGGGTGCCGCTGTGGCCACCATTGCCGGGCTGACAAAGTTCGGGGAGTCATCCAACGCATTTCTCCCCTTCGCACACCAGTCCGCTATCCCGGCCTGGTTCGTGGTGACCTTTCTTCTCTTTGCCATCGTCCAGCTCTTCGCCATCAACAGCTTGGATATGTACTCATCCGGGGTCACGCTCCAAGCCATGGGAGCCAAGGTCAAGCGCTACCAAGCGGTCATCATCGACAGCGCGCTCTGTCTGGTCATCACCCTCTACGCCATCTTTAACGCGAGTTTCTCCCAGTATTTGAAAGACTTCGTGAACCTGGTCATCATCTGGATCGCCCCGTGGGTCGCCATCTACTTGGTCGACTGGTGGATGCGCCGCTCGCGCTACGTGCCAGCGGAGCTGCAGCGCACCGATAAAGAGGGCCTCTACTACCGCAAGGGCGGCGTCTTCTGGCCCGCCATCGTGGCGCAAGCGGTTGGCATGTTCGCCGCCATAACGGGACTGGCCGCCACCCCGCCCATTGTGTTGCCGCATTGGTTGAATTCGGTCTACGTGGCCACCAAGGACTCCTACGGCTACGGCGCCGACTTCTCCATCTTCATGGGCATGGCGGTGGCCGGACTGATCTACCTCGGTCTGGGCTGGCGAGGCGTGAAGCGTCAGGCTGACCGCCAAGACGAGATGCTGAGCGCTGCCGGGCTTTTGGACTGACCAACCTGGTCAGCCCCAGTCTTCGGTGAGATCCCCCGAGGGGTCAGGACGGAACACGGGCATGGCCCCGAGCGCGCGTACGTTGGCCGCATCGGGACCAAGGGCCTCTTTCCATCCTGATCCCTCGGTCATGAGGGTCCCAATGACCACCGGATTGGCTTCGACCCGCCGCAGCAGATTGAGGGCCGCGAGGAGCGAGGCACCGGTCGAGATGACATCGTCGACCACGGCCACCCGACGACCTTTGACCAAGCCCAACCGAGACGGGTCCATGCGAATCCGTTGCGGCTTGTCGGTCGTGATCGAGTGCACCGGTTCGGCGTAGGTCTCGCCCAGATGGATCTTTGGTGTCTTGTGCAAGATGACGTAGTCGTCCAAGCCCAACGCTCGACTGGCCTCGATGGCGATTGGAATACCCATGGTGGCGACCGACACGATGATGTCGGGCTCGGCTGGGGCCAGCAGGGCGGCCAGTTCAACCCCAGCCTTCTCAGAGAAGGCGACGCCCAAGTCCACACAGATCAGCAATGCAATGGTGAGATCATCGTTGAGCGCCACCAATGGGAGATCGACGGTCTGGGATCCAACGGTGGTGCGGTAGGTACGATCAGCGCTCATGACCATGACTCTCGCCGGAGTGACGAATGACTGCAAATGACGATCGTCCGGCCTTGAGTCGTGAAACGGCGCAGTCGATGTTGGGGGTGGCCATCGAAGAGGCCAGGGCGGGCCTGGCTGAAGGTGGCATTCCCATTGGGGCCGCCCTCTTCCACCGAGATGGCACGCTCCTCGGTCGCGGCCACAATCGCCGGGTCCAAGACAACGACGCCTCAACGCACGCCGAGACGGCGGCCTTTCGCCATGCCGGCCGCCGGCGTGACTATGCCGACTGCGTCATGGTGACCACCCTTTCGCCCTGCTGGTACTGCAGTGGGCTAGTGCGCCAGTTCCAGATCGGCACGGTGGTGGTCGGCGAGTCCCAGAACTTCGTCGGTGGCCACGACTGGGTGGCCGAATGGGGTCACCACGTCATCGAATTGGACGATCCTGAGTGCATTGAGCTGCTGGGCACCTTCATCGAGCAGCACCCTGATCTCTGGCACGAGGACATTGGGCTGTAGCAGCGACGGCTTCTGACTGGTTAGATACACCAGTAATGACCGATGACGCCCAATCTCAGAATGCCGTCATCGGTCCCGATGAACTGATCGCACCCCAACTGAGTGCGGAGATCCTCGATGAGATCGCACAATTCGGAGACGAGATCACCGTTGAGGCGGGCCAGATTCTCTACCAGCCCGGCGAAACCTATCCACCCTTTTACGTGGTGCTGGAGGGCGGGGCCGAGGTGGTCCGCATCAACGACGAGCAAGAAGAGGTCATTGCCTCCTTTACGGCCAACCAGTTCGTGGGTGAACTCCTTCTTCTGACCGGGCAGCGCACCTACTTAACCGCTCGAGCTTCTCGGCCGGGTCGGATCCTCGGCATTCAACAAGAGCAGTTCCGAGAACTCATGGCCACGAAGCATGACTTTGCCGACATCGTGTTCGGCACGTTGGTGGCACGACGAGAAGCGCTGCGCCACAACAACGCGGCCCTCGCCATTCGGATCATTGGTTCGGGTTTTTCGTCAGACGCCCTGGCCTTGCGCACCTATGCCTCTCGAAACCGCATCCCCTACTCCTGGGTTGATCTGGACGAAGCCGAAGACGTCGGCGTGCTCTTGGCCAGCATGGGGCTGCGAGCCATCGACACCCCCGTCGTGATTACGCCCACCAGTGTGTTGCGTCGACCGACACCGGGCGAGTTCGCCACCGAACTGGGCATGACCTATCGACCCATCCCCGGTCGCACCTTTGACCTCGTGGTGGTTGGCGCTGGTCCGGCCGGCCTGGCCGCCGCCGTCTACGGCGCCTCAGAGGGACTAGACACAGTCGCCATCGACGCCACGGGTCCAGGCGGGCAAGCGGGGTCAAGTTCGCGCATTGAGAACTACGCCGGTTTCCCCAATGGCATCTCGGGCGGTGATTTGGCCGCCCGGACCTCAATTCAGGCCCAACGCTTGGGCGCCTGGCTGGCCAGCCCCTGTCAGGTGGCGGGACTCCGGGTCGAAGAGGGATTTCGCGTTGTCGTACTCAACGACGGCAGCGAGATTCCCTGTCGCTCAGTCATTGTGGCCACAGGGGCGGCCTATCAGCGCTTGGCCGTCGACCACTTGGAGGACTTCGAGGGCCAAGGCGTCTACTACGCCGCCACCGATCTCGAGGTCAGGGCGTGTGTCGGCATGGATGTCATCGTGGTCGGCGGCGGAAACTCAGCCGGTCAAGCCGCTCTCTACTTGAGCGAGCAAGGCAGCCACGTTCGGGTTGTTATTCGTCGCTCGGATCTGTCGGCCAGCATGTCGAGCTACCTCATTGACCGCATCAACGCCGATACCAACATCGAGGTCGTGACGGACACCCGGGTGCAGTCGCTCTCCGGATCGGAACATCTCGAACAGGTGGGTCTGGAGCACATCCCGTCGGGAAAGACAGAGACATGTTTTTGCACCGCAGTGTTCTGCTTCATCGGTGCGGACCCAGCCACCGGTTGGCTGGCGGGCAGCGTGGCGCTTGACGCCAAGGGCTTTATCCTGACCGATCGCTCCCTCAATACTGAGTTCGTTGAAGGTCGAGACCCTCTCCCCTTCGAGACCTCAATACCCGGCGTCTTTGCCGTTGGCGATGTGCGGTCAGGGTCGATGAAGCGCGTGGCCGCCGCCGTCGGAGAAGGATCGAGCGCGGTGCGGGTCATCCACGAGTATTTGGCCCTCGTTCCTTAGGGCGTCCGCCCCAGCCTTCCTTACTAGCTGGGCGGCCCAAACGAGTCGATCGCCGGCGTCTCCCAAGCCCGGGACAATGAAACCTTGCTCGTTTAACTCCCCATCGACGCCAGCACAGACCAAGCGCACCGACGGATGCTGGGTGTTGAAGTACTCCAGTCCTGGCACCGAAGCGATGAGACACAGCGCAATGATCTCGATGGCACCCCGTTCGGCCACTAAGTCGGCCACCACGGCCAGTGACCCGCCGGTGGCCAACATGGGGTCACAGATGATGACCCGACGGTTGGAGAGATCGGCCGGTA
Organism: uncultured Acidimicrobiaceae bacterium; assembly: GCA_963803215.1. Lineage (GTDB taxonomy): Bacteria > Actinomycetota > Acidimicrobiia > Acidimicrobiales > RAAP-2 > CAWDLP01. The sequence continues at coordinate 259,858 of CAWDLP010000012.1, read as the reverse complement.
GTCGGTTGAGGTAGACCTCAGACTGCAGCGTTTCTTCGTTCCGACGAAGTCCGACGTGGGCAACTTCGGTGCGCGGAATGATCTCTTGAATGGCTTGCACCATGCCCAGACCAGCGCGGAGAATCGGCACCAAGAGCACGGTCTCAGTGACCTGTTGCGCCGTCACACCCGACGCCACTGGGGTGTCGATGATGACGTCATCGGTGCCCAAATCACGAAGGGCTTCGTAGGCTAAGAGGGCTGAAAGCTCAGAGACCAGTTGGCGAAAGGTGTCTCCGTCGGTCGAACTCCGGCGAAGTGCGGTGAGCCGATGCTTCACCACAGGATGATCAAGGACGAATGAATCGGTGCTCATTGGCTGTTCTCCTGTTGGGCGGCGGCATCGGCGGCAGTGACGAGATCAACGAGAACCCTTCGGAGCTCAACCGTGGTCCGATCAGCCCTGGTGTGCACCTCAGCACTGGGCGACAGGGGCAATACGAGTTTGTCGTAGGACTGCTGCACCAGCAGGTCTTCATCGAGCACGGCTTGTTCGAAAGCCACAGCCTCGGCCATGCGATTGCCATCACCACCCAGGTCGTCTCGCCAGATCGTGGTGTAAAGCCGACAACGATCCTCGGTCTCAGGCTGGAGAAAGAATCCAACGACCAGCGTGCCGCCAGCATCGAGAAACTCGATGCGCAAGGACAGATGAAACGGGGCGTCGAGTCGATAGGTCAGTCGACGACGCTGTACTAACGGCCGAAGACCGGCGGCCACGCCTGGATCCTCACGGTTGGCAAAGGAGTGCTCGTAACTCGTCGTGAACGACCAGCCGTCTCGAACGACCGAGTACTGCGGCACCTCGACCGCCTCGTCGGCCCCGAAGGTGCCCCGGTGCACAAACGGAAAGTGCGCCATGTCCAAGAAGTTGTCGGCCAACAGCCCAACACTGGCCCGAGCCTGGGTTGGTATGAGTTCACCTACCTCGAACGACGGATCGGCCGCTTCGGGTATCGAACCCAGTGGAGCCACGGGCGAGGCCGGAGCCAAAAAGACCATACCGTGGCGCTCTTCAAGCCCGACTGGCCCCACGAGAGTGGCCCGGGACGGAACCGTCGCATCGGGCCCAAGGGCGGGGATCTCAACACAGCGTCCAGAAGCGTCAAAACGCCAGCCGTGATAGGCGCAGCGCAGCGTGTCACCCTCACAGCTTCCAAGAGAGAGGGGCGCACGGCGGTGAGGACATCGATCGGCGAAGGCCGATACCCCATCGGTCGTTCGAAACAGGACCCAGGGCTGACCGAGCAATATGGCCCTACGGGGAGTGTCGGTCACTTCCGAAGAGCGGGCCACGGGGTGCCAGCAGTGCGCCAGGGCTGGATCGATATTCGAGAGCTCTCGGGCTTCGTGCATCGTCCTCCATCACGCCCACTCGCCGGCCTCGAGGCCGTTGCCACCTCGGTATGGCTGAGCCTCGCCGTTGCTGCGTACCTCCGTCAAGATGCGGATTGGCGCCAAGTCCTTTCGGGCGCACTACAGTCCGCCCGGGCCAATCCACCGACGTCAAAGGACCTTGCCATGATTCTCGATCGTTTTCTTGTGACCGATCAGGTCGCCATCGTCACCGGGGCTGGAAGAGGCATCGGAGCCGCCAGTGCCCTGGCCTTGGCCGAGGCGGGTGCTGACGTCCTCATTGCAGCCCGCACCGAAGAGCAGCTCCAAGATGTGGCGAAGAGCATCGAAGCAACCGGACGTCGCTGCCATATCGTGGCCGGAGACCTCTCCGACACGGACACCATCGCATCATTGGCTGGTATCGCCAATGAAGAGTTTGGCCGGGTCGATATTCTGATCAACAACATGGGTGGGTCAATGCCCCGCCCCTTCATGGACACCTCACCTCGCCGTCTTGAAGACGCCTTCCACTTCAATGTGGGGGCGGGACATGGCCTTGTTCGAGCGGCCGTTCCATTCATGCTGGCCGGCGACCATCCCGGTGGTTCGATCGTGAACATCTCGTCGGTCATGGGCCACGTCAGCGCTCGTGGTTACCTGGCCTACGGCACGGTCAAGGGTGCGCTTGAGCAGTACACACGACTGGCTTCTCGAGACCTGGCCCCTCGCATTCGCGTCAACGCCATTGGCGTTGGGTCAACCGCCACCTCGGCTCTCGACATCGTGTTGCAGAGCGATGAGTTGCGCACGGCCATGGAAGAGGGCACACCGTTACGTCGCATTGGCGATCCAACTGATATTGCCGCCGCCGTCCTCTTCTTGTCGTCGTCAGCCGGGGCCTATGTGACCGGCAAGATCTTGGGCGTCGATGGCGGCTTGGAATCATCCAACCTCGAGATGGGACTGGCGGACCTGTGAGCTACCGAATTGTTGAATGGAGCACCGGCAACGTAGGGCGCCATGCCGTCATAGGTATCGATGCCCGACCGGACTTGGAACTGGTTGGCCTCTATGTCTCCAACCCCGACAAGGTGGGTCAAGATGCCGGCCAACTGGTGGGTCTCGGTCGCGATCTTGGTGTGACGGCCACGAACGATGTCGACGCGCTGTTGGCCTTGAAACCTGACTGCATTGTGCACACCGCCATGGCCGACGACCGCTTAGGTGAAGCGATGGCAGACCTTGAGCGTTTCTTGGCCGCCGGCATCAACGTCGTCTCCTCAGGCCCGGTCTTCTTGCAGTACCCGGCCGATGACGACCCCATGGCTGCCCCGCTCATCGAAGCGGCCACCAATGCTGGCGTCTCGCTCTTTGTCAACGGCATCGACCCGGGCTTCGGTAACGACGCCTTGCCCTTGGTCCTCACCGGCATCTCAGAACGCATCGACGAGGTCCGTTGCTACGAGATCCTCAACTACAACACCTACAACCAAGCCATGGTGCTCTTCGACATCATGGGCTTCGCCAAGCCCATGGACGAGATCCCGTTCCTGCTGCAGCCCGGGGTCCCGACCTTGGCCTGGGGCAGCGTGGTGCGCCAATTGGCGGCCGGCCTCGATGTCGAACTTGACGACATTGAAGAGTGGTTCGAACGCGTGCCCGCACCCGAAGACTTCGAGGTCGACGCGGGCACGGTGCCAAAAGGCACGGCCGCTGGCCTGCACTTCGAAGTGCGCGGTATGCGCAACGGCCGAGCCGTTGTTGTCTTGGAGCACGTGACTCGTCTCCGTGACGATTTGGCGCCTGAGTGGCCACAGCCGGCCGGTCAGGGTTGCTACCGCGTGAAGATCTCGGGCGAGCCCAACTTCACGCTCGACCTCCAGCTGCTGGGCACCGATGGCGACCACAACACGGCCGGCCTGAAATCGACTGCCATGCGATTGGTGAACGCCGTGCCGGCCGTCATAGCCGCCGCTCCCGGACTGGTCACCGCCCTTGACCTCCCGCTGGTCACCGGACGAGGACTTGTCACCGACTAATTGAGGTTCTGCCGCGTTGGCACCACGAGTCGCCTCAGCTGTTTGAGCCGAGTGTGCTCTTCGACTGCAAGACGTTGTCGTGCGACGTGCTGGCCCTGTGGTGTCCGGTCGCACCGAACCTAAAAGCCCGAGCATCTTTGGCATTGAGCCCGAGGGCACTCGACCCCATGGCACCCAGTCCCTGCAACATCGACGGCGAGATTGCCTTCACCTGGGCCGCCGGTGGAGCCGTGATGGTGACTGGCCCGTCGATGGCCGACAGGCTGATCACGCCCGCCACGGTGGCTGATTTCTTTCCGGTCGTGATGGTGTCGCTGAACGAGATCTGCACCAGTTGCCCCGCCGCGTTGGCCCAGATCTTGACCGGAACGGTGGCACCCGTTGCTCCCGTGATCTTGGACGCGGCACCGCTTGGCAGTTCCGAGAAGGTAGCCAGCAGTTTGGCCACGTCGACCGAAACCACGGTTTCGTGCACGGGCGAACCGTTGAGCGTGCCGTTGGCTTGCGACGTCACGGTGCCCCCCTGGGCCGTCAGAGTGGTAACGATCGACGAGGCATCGGCGACAGCCGCGGCCGCTTGCGAGAATCCGCTCGTCACTTTTGTGGTGGCTGAGGCCGGTAACGCCACTGATAGCCACTGTGCGCCGCCGGCCAGTTGACTGAAGGCGGCAGGGACTTGCACGTAGGCCGTGTTGCTGACGAGCGCGACGTCGAGCGCCGTCGGGGTCGTGGTTGTGCGGCCAAAGGCCGGCAGTGTGAGGTGGGCCGAGACGGCGTGGTTGGCGAAGTCAACCTGTCCGTCACCGGTCACGGTCTTGGTTGTCGGGCCCGAGACCATCGTGAATGACAGGGTGAAGTCGGCCGCACGTGCTGGCGCAGGAGTGGTTGCCGTGGCCAGGCGGACCGTGGCCGCCGAATGAGCGACGGCAGTACCGGGGGCGATGACACTGGCGGCGCCCATGGCCGTCAGTCCAATGAGTCCGGTGCTGGCCCAGTACGCGATCGATCGGCTTGTTCGAGCCATTGCGGTGTCCCCCAGAGTTGATGGTGCCCGGCCCACGATACTGACTGTCGGAGGGCAAAAGCAGTCGCGGCAGTGGTGTCGTCCTGGCCGGCGGCTTAGCGAAAGTCCCGTGAGGCGGGGACCGGTGTGCCGAGGTTGAAGGACTCGACCCGTTCCGCCGTGAGATTGGCCACATCCTGGGCCAGCTCGATCCGTCCTTTGACGAGCAACACCGGGGCGTGACGTGCCACATGACGCCAACGCATCCACGCTCCCTTAGAGAAGACGACGTTCACGTGTCCCGTCTCGTCTTCCAAATTGACGAAGACCGCTCCTCGGGCTGTCTCTGGGTGCTGACGGTGGGTCACGACACCGGCCACCACGATCCGTTCACCGTCTCGACAACGAAAGAGGTCCGTGGCTCGGATCACGCCCAACTCGGCGAGGCGCGGCCTGACTAACTCCATGGCGGTGTGTTCGGGGGCCAGACCCAGCGCCCAAAGGTCATCGGCTACGCCGTCGAGCGCGGTTGGGATGGGAAGGGCCGGCGCCTCGGTGCCGACCACAATGCCAGGGAGGCGGTCGGGGGTGGCTTGAGCAGCCGCCCCGGCGGCCCAGAGCAGCCGACGTCGGATGACCGACGGGGACTCTTCGTTCTGAGGCTCGGCTTGAGCGAGTGTCTCGACCGGCGACACACCGTTGTTTGTCTCCATCGGTGTTGAGAGCCGTGGCGTTGTCATGGGCGGGTCGAGAGCACCGGCGGCGGCCAACAGCTCCAACTGGGTGCGATTCACCCCAGCCCGACGAACCAGGTCCTCGCCACCGCTCCACGGTTGACCTTTTGCTATCCGTTCAGCCGTATCCTCGCCGATACCGCGCACTGATCCGATGCCGAGTCGGAGTGCAGGACCCCGTTCACCGTTCTCGTTGGCGCCTTCATGATCGAAAGCCAGCGAGGCTCCGGCTCGGCTGTGGTTCACATGGGGGCGCAACACCGTGACCCCGTGGCGGCCGGCGTCGGCCACTAACGATTGGGGCGACCAGAAGCCCATGGGTTGGGAGTTGAGAAGGCCAGCTGTGAAGGCAGCGGGGTAGTGCAGCTTCAACCAGCTCGAGGAGTAGACCAGATGGGCAAAAGAGACCGAGTGCGACTCGGGGAAACCAAAGTTGGCGAAAGCGGCGAGCGCATTGAAGATGGCGTCGGCCGTCTCTCCCACCACGCCACGCTCGGCCATACCGGCATAGAGGCGGACCCGAAGCCGCTCCATCCGTTCGGCCGAACGCTTCGCCGCCATGGCCTGGCGTAGCTCGTCGGCCTCGGTGGCGCTGAAGCCGGCAATGGCCACCGCCATCTCCATCAACTGCTCTTGGAACAACGGCACCCCGAGGGTGCGCTTCAAGATCGGCTCGAGCAGGGGATGAAGATAGGTGACCTCCTCCAAGCCGCGACGGCGACGGATATAGGGGTTCACAGCGTGACCCTGAATGGGGCCAGGTCGGATCAACGCCACCTCCACCACCAGGTCGTAGAAGCACCGAGGCCGGACCCGAGGCAAGGTACCCATCTGGGCTCGGCTCTCGACTTGAAAGACCCCAACGGTGTCGGCCTCACACAACAGGTCGTAGACGGCAGGGTCTTGAGGCAGTCGGCCCAGATCAAGAACGACACCGTGAAACTCGGCTACCAGATCGACCATGCGGTGAAGGGCTTCAAGCATGCCCAAGCCCAGAAGGTCAAACTTCACCAATCCAATAGCGGCACAGTCGTCCTTGTCCCACTGCAACACAGTGCGACCGGGCATCCTGCCCCATTCGACCGGGCAGACCTCGACCACCGGACGGTCACACAACACCATCCCGGCTGAGTGGATCCCAAGGTGACGGGGCCGGTCGAGCAGCTCAACGGCTAGTTCAGCCACCAACGGCGGCAGCGGTGTTGGTGCAGGCGCCCCAGCTTCTTTGGGCGGTGCGGTAGTGGCCTCGGTGACCGCTTTGGCCTCGGCGCCATGAGCGCCCCGGTCGAGACCTGAGGCCCAGGATTCGACCTCTTCGATTGAGTATCCAAGTGCTTTGCCCACATCGCGCACAGCCGAGCGGGGTCGATAGGTAATGACGTTGGCCACCTGGGCCGCGTGGCGTCGGCCGTAACGTTTGTAGACGTACTGGATGACCTCTTCACGTCGACCCGATTCGATGTCGACATCGATGTCGGGTGGACCGTCGCGGGCCGGCGAGAGAAAGCGCTCGAAGAGCAGGCCTAACTCGACGGCATCAACGTTGGTGATACCGAGGGCGTAACAGACTGCGGAGTTCGCGGCCGATCCACGACCTTGGCAGTAGATGTCGAGCCGACGGCAGACCTGGGCGATGTCCCAGACCACGAGAAAGTATCCGGCAAAACCGAGCTGACCGATAACCGAGAGCTCGTAGTCGATCTGCTCCCAAGCCTTCTTGGCTTCGACCTCATGGCGTGCGCCGTAGCGACGGAGCGCACCCTCTTCAGTGAGCTGACGCAGATACTGCTGCTCGTCCATTCCTTGGGGCACCGGGAAGTCGGGCAGTCGCGGTGCCACTAAACGAAGGTCGAACGCACAGGCTCGGCCCAGTTCATCGGCTCGCTCGACCACACCGGGCCATCGAGAGAAACGGCGAGCCTGCTCGGCCCCGCTGCGCAAGCAGGCCGTCGGGGCCGGTGGCAGCCAGCCCTCCATGTCGGCCAAAGGGCGCCGAGCTCGCACCGCGGCCAAAGTGGTAGCCAACCGATAACCCGCTGGCGTGGCGTAGTGCACGTTGTTGGTCGCGACCGCATCGACCCCAACGTGGGCGGCCAGCAGCGCCATGGCGTCGTTGCGTGCGCCATCGAGCGGGTCACCGTGGTCCCAGAGCTCAACGGCCACATTGTCTCGACCAAAGGCCGAAACTAAGAGCTCCAACTCATGTCGGGCCGCCCGAGGTCCGGCCGAGATCAAAGCGGCCGGGACCGCCCCTTTCCGGCACCCGGTCAAAATCAACCAATGGTCTCCCCCGCGCTCATGGGCTGATTCGGTCAACGCCTCAATGGTGATGATGGGTTTTCCTTTTTCCCCACCGGCGAGATGAGCGTCCGCCAACACGGTTGAGAGCTGGGCGTAACCCACCGGGTCACGGGCCAACACCACCAAGTGGGTGCCGGTGGGGTCGGGTTCACCGGTCCGCGGTCCGGCTGGGGCCAAGGTGAGCTCGGATCCAAAGATGCTGGGTAGCCCGAAGGCTCGGGCCGCTTCAGCAAAACGCACAGCACCATAGAGACCGTGATGGTCCGTGAGGGCGAGAGCCGACAACCCCAACCGCTCGGCTTCAGTCACCAGTTCTTCGGGATCACTCGAACCGTCCAAAAAACTGAAGCCCGAATGCGCGTGCAACTCGGCGTACGCCACCGCAACTCGTCGACGCGCTCGTGGCGTTGTGCTGTCAGTCATAGATGGCTTCAACCCACCAACGAGCTCGCTCAACTGTGAGGAGGAACGCAACGCCGTTGGCGGTGACAACTTGAAGGCGGGCCCGACGTCGACGCGACGACCACCAACGTTCGGTTGACGGCCATGGTCCGGCCCAGGCCGTCACCTCCTGCCAAGGTCCGCCACGTACCGACAACCGGGCCGGCTCTGCTCCCAACAGGCCGCGGCCGGTGACCTCAACTGCTGCACCACGACTGTCGACCACCTCAGCCTCGGTGGGAGCATCAAAGACCGCCATGGGCGAAGGGGTGGGCAACCGACCGGGCCATGGCGCTGGACTTGCGACTCGGTCGTTCGCGGCCACACTGCCCCAGGGCACCAAATGGGCGCGCTCGGCTGGGCCCAAACCACCACGAAGCCGGCCCATCACGACCGCTTCGGGTCCCAGGCGTTTTTGCACCTGGGCGAAGGAGACCGCAGCGCGACCATCAGCTTCTGTGGCCCCGCCAAAGAATCCGGGCTGTCGGACCGGGGTCGTGTCCTCGGCCTCAGCGGCCTGGTCTGGATTCTCACCACGGGCCACACGTAAGCGACGCCCAATACCCGGATCGCGCAGTCCCACTAACTCCCCTTCGAGACCACGCGCCACCCGATGACAGGCCACCGCATCACCACCAAAACGAGCCAGGATGTGACGAGTTGGTAGGTCGGCAAACTGTCCGAGGGTGTGCACACCCAGCCGCTGCAACGTCACGGCTAACTCGGGTCGTTGTAAGACGGCGAGCGACCAAGGGCTCAAAAAACCTGCTGTGCCTTCGGGTGGAACAACGAGTCCCGAACGCGCCGCCAAGGTGGCCGCAAACAGTCCATCGGCCACACCCACCCCTAGATGGGCCGCCTCATCACTATCAGTTGGCCCCACCACCTGGCGCACCGCGAGGGCAACTCGTTGAGTGAGTGCCCCTTCCCCGCCAAAGAACCGGCTGGGACCACGCGCCGGGAGGGCGCAGACACCGAGGCGTATGGGTTGGACCCACGGACAGAACGTCTCTACGGCGCTGAGTACCTCAAGAAAGGTGCGCGCCTCTTCGCCGCGTTCCCCCTCGCGTAACAACGAGGGACACCAGACGACAACGAGACGATCCACGCGGCATCACACCGCGTCGGCATCGTCGACAGCTGCATCGTCAACTGCGCCAACTGCGCCCGAACGAGAAGGGAGCCACAAAGAACGCTGGACTGCTCGGCCTGCGGCGCGTCTTCCGGTGACTCGGACTTCGGCCCTTCGACCCTGGAGGTAGCCGTGACCATGGCCCACCCCGTCCCACTCCGTGGTGGCCACGGTCAACACAAGGTCTGCCGCTTCGGGCCAGGCCCCTGCTCGTTCGGCCAAGATCACCAGGGCGGCCTGGCGTTCGCGAGCTCGGGCCACCAGATGACGAGCGGCTGTGGTGCGAGGCCGACCAGGGGGACGAACCAACACGACGTCGACGCCACCAAGCAGGTCGGCCGCGGCATCAGCCCATTCGGCACCAGGGAAGGGCACAAAGACCACTCGACGGAGATCGATACCGAGTTCGGCCATAGCCACCACGCCGGGGTCGCCTAGACCCGACACCGCACACCAACTCCCACTGACCGAGGCGGCCGACAGCAAGGCCAAGGCCAAGGTGGCTGCCCCGTGCCCAGGTGGTCCTGCCACCACCGTGGTGCTGCCCCGTCGGAGGGATCCATCGGGAAAGAGTGGGGCTAAGGCGCCCGGCACAGGAAGCAGCCGACTGGCCGCCGACACCACTGGTCGTACCTGGGCCGCCAGGGCGGCCGGGATCTCCCGAGGACGTGAAGAGGGCGCCTCGGGTCGGACTTTTAAAGGGCCAGACGCAGGCCTCGAATTCGACAGATACGAACATACGTTCGCACTATAGCGATGTGGTGTTCGATCTGCCTGGGGGCACAAAGTCCCTGCTCAAGGTGGTCACTGCTCGAACCGATACCCTAAGTCCATGTGCGGACGGTTTGCCCTTTTCACCCCACCAGGACGAATCGCCAAGTACTTCCAGGCCACCTTGGGCGATGACGTCGACCCTGATCAACGGCCCAGCTGGAATGTGGCTCCGACCGCCACCGTCTTTGGTTTACGCCAGTTGGCTTCCTCCGACCGGCGACGCCGGTGCACGGATCCTCCACGCCTACCGCTGGGGCCTCGTGCCTTGGTGGTCGAAGGACCCCACGGCTGGGAGCCGACTGTTCAATGCCCGCGGTGAGACGGTGGCCAACAAGCCCTCGTTTCGCGATCCGCCTTCCAAGAGCGTCGGTTGGTCATCCCGGCTGACGGTTTCTACGAATGGCACAAGCCCACTCATGGAGCCAAACAACCGCACTACTTCACCCGTACTGATGGCGAACAACTGGCCTTCGCTGGTTTATGGGAGCAGTGGCGCTCCCCCCAAAGCGATGAGGTCATTCAGTCCTGCACCATCATCACCACACCAGCCAGCCAGGACATGGACGGCGTCCACAGTCGTATGCCGGTGGTGTTAGAACCTTCCGCTATCCCAGTGTGGCTCGATCCGGAGAACGACGATCGCCACGAGCTTGAGAGTCTCGTTCGCGCTGCACCAGTTGGAACCATCACCCACTACCCCGTTGGCAACAAAGTAGGCAGCGTCCGTAATAACGGCCCTGAGCTCATCAATCCTGCCGAAACGCCCTTCAAAACCCCGACCGAATAGACCCGACTCGCGGCGAGCCCAATACCGGGGCACAATGTGCGGCGCCCTTAGGTGAACTGTGGGTGGCAGTTGCTCGAACAGAGCGCGACGCACGGGGGTGAGTATGGGGGGAAGCGAATCGGGGCGCCAACAGGTGTTGCAACGTCGCCAGTTCCTGGCCGCGGCCATGGCCGCCGGCGGGGGCGCCCTCTTGGCCTCTATGGGATTGGGTGGCACGGCCTCGGCCGCCACCGTGAAGAAGGCTTCGGGCACCCCACCGGCCGGATCGGACTTGGGTGCGATCGAACACGTCATCTTCTTCATGCAAGAAAACCGATCGTTCGATCACTACTACGGCAGCTACCCCGGCGTGCGTGGCTTTAACGATCACCCCAGAAAAAGTCTCGGTGCGTTTTCCCAAGAGTTCGCATTCAACACAAAGAACAAACCCGTCGGGCGACAGCTTCCGTTTCACTTGAGCGCGGCCTCTGGAATTGGTGAGTGCACCCACGACCTCAATCACAGTTGGGTGGCTGAGCACAGCAGCTGGGATCAAGGAACCAACGGGCAGTTCGTCAACTTCCACACCACGTCAGGTAACGAAGGTCCGTTCTACGGCGTAGAGACGATGGGTTATTACACCCGTCAAGATCTGCCCTACTACTACGCCCTGGCTGACGCCTTCACGCTGTGCGACAACTATCACTGCTCGGTACTTGGACCCACCCATCCCAATCGTCTCATGGCCCTGTCAGGCACCATCGACCCTGATGGCAATGCCGGTGGACCGGTCATCATCACGAACGAAGACACCGATGCCATCTGGAGCGTGCACTGGGACACCATGCCCGAGGTTTTAGAAGATGCCGGCATTAGCTGGAAGGTCTACACACCACAAGGAGCGATCTACGCGCCCGAGAACTTCCTCCAGTACGGGCTGCTCTCTAACGCGATCCTGCCGTACTTCTCGCAGTACAAGGACCCGTCCAGCACGCTCTATCAAAAGGCGTTCTTGCCGCTGTATCCCACCGACTTCATCAACGACGTCCGCCAGGGCACGCTGCCGAAGGTCAGCTGGATACTGCCGCCCCTCGGTTATGACGAACACCCGCCTGCGCCTCCCGCATTAGGGGAATGGATGACCGATCAGATCCTTCAGGCACTCATTTCCAACCCTGAGGTGTGGTCAAAGACGGTCCTCTTCCACACCTATGACGAGAACGACGGCTTCTTCGATCACGTCCCGCCACCGGTTGCCCCGGTCGGCACACCGGGCGAACATCTGACGGTGGACCCGCTTCCCGTTTTCAGTAACAACGTGGCGGGTCCAATAGGCATGGGATTTCGAGTGCCCATGATGGTCATCTCGCCCTTTAGTCGTGGTGGCTACATCGCCTCGGAGACCCTTGATCACACCTCTCAGCTGCGTTTCTTGGAGGAACGATTTGGCGTTCGTGCGCCCTATCTCTCCGAGTGGCGTCGCCAGCACTCGGGGGACCTCACCAGCACGCTCAACATGAAGCAGGCCGTGACCTCGAGGCCGAAGCTGCCACCAACCAAAAACGACACCACTGCCGCCGTGTTTTCTGAGGGGTGCCAAGAGTCCGACATCTTGGAGTTCCGCACGGACCAGACCGTCTATCCGGTGCCAAACCCTCAGGTCATGCCGAGCCAAGAACCCGGCAAGGCCAAGCGCCGCAAGGCCGTCCTCAGCTGAGGTCTTGGCTGCGTTGGCTCAACCAAAACGACGCGAAGCATCGGCGGCGGCCGCGAGCAGTACCGGCTCATTCGTTCGCTCAAAACAACGCAGAGCCGCTTCCGTCAACTTGATGGCATGTTCATCGGACGACGTCACGGCGAGTTCGATGAGCTCGTCGACAGCTGGAATGGCGTCGAGGTCAAGCTCTGGGCGGTGACGATCGTTGGCGTAGGCCACGTCGATGGCGGCCACAGCTTGCCAGGCGTAACCAACAGCGGTCAGCGCGTCGCCCGCACCGAGCCACGGCAACAAGAGTTCCAAGGCCAATGGTGTCGTGATGGTGTGCAGGAGAGCGATGGCATGACCACCGTCAGCATTCGCCAGATAGGCCCAGGCCCCGCCAACGGCGAGAGCGTCAATAGCGGTCAGCGGGTTGTCCGGGGCGGCGAGAGAGATGACAGCTTGTTCGAACTCCCGCGCAATCGAGTCAAGATGGGCCACCTGATCGGTGATCGAGTTCTCCTCGGGCGTATCGATTGGAAGATAGGGAAGCAGCGTCATCGCTTCGTCCAAGCTCTGTCGACCGAGGAGCAAGGCCGGTCCAGGGAGTTCTCGATATTCGACGGCCCAATACGCCATGCCTTGCGCCAACTCACTGCGCCGCACCTCGTTATCAAGACGCCCCAGACTGCGAACGGCGTGGCCCGTTCGGATGAGTCCGTGACCAGCGGCCGCAATGGTGCCAGGTACGAGGCGGGGCACCCAGTCTTCAACCACCTCTTCGAAGTAGTTCTCTTTGAGTTCGGACTCGAAAAGAGCCACCCAGGCCGGAAAGCGAGTGGGCTCACCCAACGATGACTCCCAGTTGTCGGAGGCCAGGGGCTCGGCGGGATCGGGACTCGGCTCTAAGCGGGGACGGTAGGCCGCCGTCCAAGCCACCACTTCGTTGCGGACGCCCAATGAAGAGAGGGCCTCGGCGCCCATGGGGCCGTGATTGGAAAACCGGTACGGGCCGTACTCGGGGCCCTTTCCCGCAAGCAGTGCGAGGGCCTCGTCGAGTTCGCCGTGGTCAATGGGCGATTCTGGCTGATCGTCGTCAGACATGGACTCAGTATGCGGCCTCTCGCTCGGTGATGCCCTGCAACTGCCGTTAAATCGTGCCTGAGCCCAGTAAATTGGCCGGTCAGGGCTGCGAAATCATTCTTGCCTCTAGCGAAATCACCTGCGACCTGAGATAGTGGCCGGACCGCCCAGAGCAGTTCTGACGAACCAGCTCGGCCCATGCACCGCTGATGGTGGATCAAACCGAGGATCGAACAGAAGGAGAGGGGTCGAGATGATCGAGTACAGCCCGACGACCTCGCTTGAGTCAGCCGTCCTTGAGTCGGGACACTTTGAGCTCACAACCGATTCTGCCGGACGCGAAATCGTCACCATTGGTCATCGGCGGCTCGCCAAGGTTGTGGTGCCGCAAAAGTCTGAAGGTCTGCACGATCTGATCGAGGCGCTCGGTGCTGACGGTGGTCGTGCATTCTCCGCCATTGCTGGGGACCCCTGGCAGATCGACGCGGAAGAACCCGAAACCGCTGCTGTCACGACAGCGGCCGAGGAGTACATCGTTATGGGCCTTCGTCCCATGCGATCAGACACTCGACCTGTACGCGTCGCCGCCGGCGGCGAGGTTGTGCGACTGTTCTTGCTGCCGTGGCATATTCCGGCCAAAACGCTGAATTTCAACGGCACGCCGCACTACGTCGTCACCGCCACCCGAGGCGTGGTGGGCGACTGGTCGATCAATGAAGATGGGCGCCGAGGCGTCATCGTTGGTGTGCCTGAAGTCTGGGTGGGGATTCTTGAACGGCTGTGCGGACCGGGAAATCAGCTCGTCCTGCGCTGCGACGTGCCTGTGCCATGGATTGGTGACTCAGGCCTGACCAACGCCATACCAACCTCGGTTGGTGTTTTCGAGATCCCAAAGGCCACGCCGCTTCGAGGTGACTTCGCTGAAGCGGGCGACGCCCTGGGCGGCCCGATCGGGACCTGGGTGGCCAAGCTTCCGGTGGTTATGGCTGAGGGCGACGTCGTGAATCCGCTTGAAGTGCCCGGATCGGTGGAGGTGCCACGAGTGCCCGACGGTCCTTGGGAGAATGAGTTCGGCCAAGATCCGAGCGACTTCTCCAACCTCACTTAAAGACCGAGGACCCGAGCCCTCGGTGACGGTTGGTCGAAACGACCGGTACCATCTCGCCGTTCGTATTGCGCAGACCGACCATGGACATCGTCCTGGTCACCATAAGGAGGCACTCTCATGGCGATGACGCCACCACTAGACGGCATTCGCGTCATTGAATGTTCCGCCCTCGGGCCGGCCGCGATCACCATGCCCCTGGTCGATCTCGGTGCTGAAGTCATCAAGATTGAGCCGCCCGCCGGTGACTACATCCGCGAGATGACATGGCCCATCATCGAAGGCGTCTCACTCATGCACCTCCACATCAACCGGGGCAAGCAGTCGCTTGTGCTCGATCTGCGCACAGACGCCGGTGCCGAAGCCTTCAAGGAATTGGTGGCCGGGGCCGATGTGGTGGTCGAAGCAATGCGCCCGGGCGGGTTGGCCCGCCGTGGGCTCGGCTTCGATGATTTAGTCAAGATCAATCCCAAACTCGTTTTTTGCACGATCTCGGGCTACGGCATGACCGGTCCCTACAAGGACTACCCGAGCCACGGCGTGGCCTACGACACCTGGGGCGGCATCGTCAATGTCGCAACCGACGAAGAGGGCTACTGCTTCATCCCCGAGCACGCCTCGATCGGTATCCATGCTGGTCCGCTGATGGGGGCGCTCGGTATCTTGGCCGCCGTTATCGGCGCCAGGGCCACGGGCAAGGGCTCGTACTTCGAGATCGCCCAGTCCGACGCCGCCGCCGCCATGGACTGGTATCGCTCCGAGTCTTATCGAGCCTATGAACGCCCGCAATCAGAGGTCACGGGGAACAAGGCGGATAACTACGAGCGTCGGGCGCCGGGCACGGCTGGCATGAAAGAAGGCGTGCGGTACCAGGTCTACGAAGCAGCCGACGGCCGCCACGTTCTGTTCATGGCCTCAGAGCAAGCCTTCTGGAAGAACTTCTGCGAGGCCCTTGATCGTATGGATCTCTTCGATCGCTGGCCTGGATCAACCTATGCCGACCACGCTCGAGGTAATCGAGAACTCCAACACGAGCTTCGCGAGATCTTCAAGTCAAAGACCTCGAAGGAATGGCTGGAGTTTGGTGGTCGAGTCAATACGCCCATCGCGCCGGTCAACACGCCCGAGACGCTGTTGCTCGACCCACAGTTCGCCGATCGATTCCCCTTGCTGCCAGCCAAGGACATGGGAGCAGATCAACTCTTCACTCCCATTCACTTCGTGGGAGAAGAACTGCCGACGCCAGCCAAGGCCCCAACCGTGGGCCAACACACTGATCAGGTCTTGCACGACGTGCTCGGATGGGACGACACACGGATCGCCCAAGCGGCTGAAGCCGGTGCGTTCGGGCCGCCGCCTGAGAAGTCCACGAGCTGAACTCCTCGCCGTCTGTTGGATTAGCGCCGTCGAGCCGTGATGATTTGAAAGGCAAGCGGAAAGTCGTAGAGGTCGTCTCCCACCGCGAACTGCTGCACGTGCTCGGCCATGGCCGCGTTGGCCTCGCCCATAACGTCGGGTGAAACCCCAGCCACCATCAACTGGCCATCGTCATAGATGGCGCTTGCTTTGGCGCGGACGACGAGCTCATAGGCCGTGCAATTCGGGTCGATAAACCCTGAAGCTTCGAGAATCCGAAACGGTTGGGCCGGATCACCAAAAACAAAGGGGCCAGTGGGACTTTTTCCGGGCCCCGGCGTTGGGGGTGGCCCAGTAAACCGACTGAGGGTCGGACCGATATGCCACGGGTTGTGCTGGATCGGTTGCCAACAAGCGAAGACGAGACGGCCCTTTGGCCTGAGATGGTCCGCAATATTTGTGAACGCTTGCACTGGGTCGTCGAAGAACATGACGCCGAACTGACTCATCGCTGCATCGAAAGGCTCTGCGCTCAGACGATCGGTCTGCATGTCGGCCACGATGAACGCAACGTTTGAGACACCAGCTTGGAGGGCTCGTTCCCTGCTCAACGCCACCAAAGGCTCTGAGATATCAGCCCCCACGACAGCACCGGTCTCACCCACCAGCGTTGCCGCGCCGAGAGCTGTTTTTCCTCCCCCACTTCCGATGTCCAAAATGCGCTCTGCCCGTTGCGGCGCCACGACGTCCAACAGAATGGGCGTGGCGATGTCGGTCAACTGCTCGCGGTTCGGCCACATGTCAGCCCAGCGCTCATCGTTCCAACGCTTGCGTTCCCCCTGGTTGACGGTCACGATCCCTCGTTTCTATTGAGGCGATGGGTGCTGACGCGAGAAGCCGCCGAAGAACAGCGCAATGCAGGCATCGGCCACGTCGTCGACATCGTACGGTTCGATCTTCGGAAACCAAAAGACGGACTGGCAGATAGCGTCGCGCATGAAGTGGTAGATGATTTTCGGTTCGAGATCATCTCGGAACGTGCCCTGCATCACGCCGTCACGCAGCGTGCCGATCCAGATTCGCGTCACGTCTCTGACCTGACCGAGAACTTCTTCGTAGCCCGGAAGTGAAGCTATGTAGTTGTAGTCGCTCTGAAAGATGGCACAGGCATCTTGGTGCGCCGCCATGGTCTGGAATGTGGCTCGGATGAGGCCAGCCATCGCTTTATCCGGATCAGTCTTTCGGCTTTGAACCTCACTGGTGCGTTGCAACAGCTCGGTGACGTAGGCCGCAAGAATCTCCTCCACTATCTCGTCCTTTGAGGTGAAGTGGTGGTACAAGCTGCCGGACAGAATGCCTACGGCGTCGCCAATCTCGCGCACCGTGGTGCAAGAAACGCCCTTGCTGGCGAAGAGTGAGCCTGCTTTTTCGAGTATCAGTTGACGTCGATCACTTCCGCCGTCAGACGTCGTCGTCGCCTGCACTCCGCCCACCTTCTGTTGCGAGCAACGGCGCCCCACCAACCGCTCCGAATTCGCCCTTTCGTCGCGGTTTTCGCCTCTGGCCAGGCGGGATGATGACGCCAACGTAGGCCGGCACAAGCCACGGCCATGCGGGGGGTGCAACGGCCGCGACCTTGTGCCGACAATCACATACTGTATACCAAGCGCTCGCTTGGATCCCCTGGTGAGCGAGGCCAATGCAACCCGTTATCGTCGTCGCGACGTCACCATCTTGAGAGGAAAATGTCATGCAGGTCACACGAATCCTCCATGTCGCCGCCAATGTCAACGACGCACCCGAAGAGTCCATCCGCTTCTACAACGAGGTGCTGGGATTAGAGACAACGCCCCGGCCAGAAATTCCCGGCGTTCCCGGGGCGTGGTTCAAGGCCGATCAAGCTCAGGTGCACCTTGTTGGCGCCATGCAGGCACCGAGTGGCATCAATCCGACCGGGAATCACATATGTCTCGGCGTACCCGACATTGACGCCGCCGTCGCCGAACTTGAAGCTCGTGGCATTCAGACGATGAAGGCCACGCAAGGACCCGACAAGGTCCAACAGGTCTGGATCTGTGATCCCTGTGGTAACACCATTGAACTGCAAGAGGACCGCGAACTTTTTTAACACTATCCATCGGGACGCTTTGCCGGTCCCGGGCAAACGATGACCTGGTCGCTCCGATAGGGTCGCCAGTGGGCGGGACAGGCCGCCGAAACGGAGGGGTAATGGAACGGGTACGTCTGGGAGTTATTGGCGCGGGCAACATCGCCGACATGAATGTGGCCGGCTATCTGGCCAATGTCGACTGCGACGTGGTGGCGGTCTGCGATAGCAACGAACCGATCGCCCAGGAGGCGGCCCAACGATGGGGCGTGCCCAAGGTCTACTCCGACGTCGCCACCATGCTGGCCAATGATGAGATCAACGCCGTGGAGATCTTGACGCCAACCCATCTCCACCACG
Organism: uncultured Acidimicrobiaceae bacterium; assembly: GCA_963803215.1. Classification (GTDB taxonomy): domain Bacteria; phylum Actinomycetota; class Acidimicrobiia; order Acidimicrobiales; family RAAP-2; genus CAWDLP01. The sequence goes on along the minus strand of CAWDLP010000012.1, from coordinate 241,581 downwards.
ACCACGCCATCATGGCCTTAGAAGCTGGAAAGCACGTCTCGATCCAAAAGCCCGTGGCCAACACGGTGGATGAGGCCATTGAGATGAAAGAGGTGGCTGAGCGGACGGGCAAGATGCTCCGTATCAGCGAGTGTTTCGTGCACTACCCGCCGTTGGAGTTGGCCAAGCGGCTCATCACCGAAGGGGCGATCGGTAAACCCACAGGGCTTCGCATCCGCACCCTCGTTGGCCAGACCGATTCGGCCTTTCAGGCGGCCCTGCGCCCCGAGGGCTACGGCTGGCGACTCGACAAGCGCAGCCCTGGTGGCCACCTCTTCGATGACAACGTGCACAAGTACGCCATGGCGCTTTGGCTCGTTGATCAAGACATCACCTCAGTGCAATCGATTGTTCGACGACGCGACATGTTCTTCGAACCGAGTGCGGCAATCTTTGAGTACGAAGACCCGATGCTTCTGGGCTCAATGGAAGTGCAGTATTCGCCCAAACTTTGGATGCGTTCGAGCTACTACGGCGCCGACGAGTTCTTTGAGATCACGGGTGATGAGGGACAGATCTGGGTCACACGTGCGACCGGTGAAATGTTGGACCTGCCGCCGGTCATCCTCTTCCAAGGAGACGAAGAAAGCCGCAGCACAACTGAGTACAACGATCTCGATGCGGACTGGGGTGCGGGATTTCGGCGCTCTTCCGATCACTTCGTTGAATCGCTCATCAAGGGCACGCCGGCCGACATGACGCCCGATGCCGCCATCAAGGTGCTCCAACTGTGCTTTGCCGTCTATCAGGCCTCAGAGAACCGAGCGCCGGTCGACCCCCGCACGATTACCGGATCGGTCTCTCCGGCCGGTTGGGGTGACTGGGGCAGCTTCGAGGTCCTGACCGACAAGCGCTGAGGCAGTCCTTGGCCCAGTCGGGCGTGGCCGTTCAGGTCTCGGAAAAAAATGCGGCGAGCGTGTCAACCACCGGTTGCACGTGCGTCATGATGCCGAGATGACTGGCGCCTTCTATCTCCACATAGGCACAAGCCGGGATGATCGCAGAGGCCTCACGAGCGCGATCTGGCGGTGAGTCGATGTCGTGTTCAAAGGCCACGATGAGACATGGCACGTTGATCTCGGGCCACCTCGTCGTGCGTCGTGGGTCGGTCGACCAGGCCAGGGCGGCCTCATACTGTCCGAGTCGGCCCGGATTGGCCCAAGGTTCGAGATCGCCGATGAGCGAAAGCCATCCGTCGACCACTTCGTCTTTTTGCAGTTCCTCTATGGGCAGGTAGCGCAACGTTTCCGTGGCATAGAAAAGCGGTGGCAGGTCGTGATCAGCCTGGGCCAGATCCCGCTCAACGGTGGTGATGGCTTTCTCCCACGCCGTCGGTCGATTGGCACTGCCCATCAGAACGCCGGCTCTCACGCGCTCGGGATAGTCAAGGACCAAGGTCTCAGTGATCCAGCCCCCGAGGGAGTGCCCAGCTATTCGAATCGGATCGTGCAACCCCAAGTGATCCATCAGACCTATCGCATCGCCGGCCATTTGATCGACCGAATACGGCGCCGGTGGTGACGAAGACGGCGCCACGCCTCGATTGTCGTACGTAATTACTTGGAAGCCCTTCTTGACCAGACCAGGTGCCAGTCCGAGATCCCACGCTTCTGCCGGTTGACCGCAGCCCGCGATCAAAAGAACGGGCTCCCCCTCACCCGTGATGTCGTAGGCCAAGGTCACATCGTCGAGTGCAGCCTCAGGCACGGTCGATCCTTTGGCACTCGTGCCGGGTCAGTAGATTTGTCATCTAGCCATCAAGCACGTGAATGAAAAGAGCTGGAGCAATATTGCGGCCGGTGACCACTAAAACGGCGGGACCCTCTTCGAGCTCCAGTCGACCACTCACCAACGCCCCGGCCGCCACTGCAGCCGATCCCTCGGTCACCAGGCCAACGTTATTGGCCATGAATCGCACGGCTTGAAGGATCTCCGCTTCGGGCACCGCAACAGTTTCGATGCCGAGTTCGATGGCGAGATCGATGGTGATCGAACCTGGCTCGAAGTTTCCAGCCAGACCGTCAGCAATGGTGCGGCCGATCTCAATATCAACCACATGCCCCGCCGCCATGGCCGCCGCCATGCACGCTGACTCAGCAGGTTCCACACCAACGACTCGTACACCGCGACCCGCCACTGCTTTGGCGATACCAGCGATGAGGCCGCCCCCGCCTACCGGCACAATGATCGTGGCCAGGCCAGGAACCTGGGCCAGTAGCTCTTCGCCAATCGTGGCCTGGCCGGCGATGACGTCAGGGTCGTTGTAGGGAGAGATGAATCGACTCGAGGTCTCTTGGGCCAACTCAAGGGCGTGGGCCTCGGCGCGGTTGTAGTCGTTACCCCGACGCACAATTCGCACATCGAATCGTTCAAGCGCTTCGACCTTCGGGGCGGAGGCATTCTCCGGCACCACGATGGTGACTTCAGCGCCGAGCCGAGAGGCGGCAAAAGCAACGCCAAGTCCATGGTTCCCAGCCGACGAGGCCACCAGGTGAGCTTCCCGATCAATCTCGAGCGCGGCCGCTACGGCAGCCAGACCGCCGCGCACCTTAAATGTGCCCGTGGGCTGCACGGTTTCTATTTTGAGCAGAACCTCGGGCCCAAGCTGAGGAGCCGCAACCACTGGCGTCGGGACGAGGTGGCGTCGCACAACGGCAGAAGCCGCGGCAAAGTGGGCTTCGGTGGGAGCCTGGACCTGTCGCATTGGCCACCATCATGGCCTAGGCCGTCCTACAGTGCAGGCCCAATGCGCATTCACGCATCGGCCGAAGTTGACGGCCTTGGGTCCGTTGGCGTCTTACCTGAGCTTCTGATCCTGGGAGGGCCAAGAATTGGACCAGTGCCATGAACGAGATTGAGCGTTTCGAGGTCGACGGTTTGACCGTTTCGGTGCATGACGACACGTCCTCGATGGCCGAGGCGGCCGCCAACAATGCGGCCGCTCTCATGCGCCAGGCCGTGGCCGATCGCGGTGTGGCGCATGTCATGTTTGCCACCGGCAACTCACAGTTGGCCTTCGTGGAGCGGCTCGTGACCCAAACCCCTGATGTGCCGTGGATCAACACCGTCATCTTTCACATGGACGAGTACGTGGGCGTTGGTCCGAATCATCCGGCCGGTTTTCAGCGATGGATTCGGACAAACATTGTGGAGCGAACGCGACCCAAGATGGTCCACTACGTCGACGGCCTGGCCGATCCGGCCACAGAGTGCGCGCGCTACAGCGGACTCTTAGATGAGTTCCCTCTCGACCTGTGTTGTCTCGGCATCGGCGAGAACGGTCACCTGGCCTTCAACGATCCACCGGTCGCTGACTTCTCGGATCCCTGCGACCTCAAGGTGGTGGCGTTGGACGAGGCCAGCCGACGTCAGCAGGTCAACGAAGGTCACTTCCGGACCGTGGCCGATGTGCCCGTCGACGCCATCACCGTCACCATCCCAGCCCTACTCGCGCGCCACTGTCGTACTTGCCATCGTGCCGGAAAGCCGCAAGGCCAGCCCGGTCCATCGCACCCTCACCGGAACTATCAACCCGTCGTGTCCTGCCACTGCTCTGCGCCTGGGCCACAACGCCACGCTCTACCTGGACCACAGTTCCGCCGCGCTCATCCGAAGAACCAGGGATTGAACAGAATCGCTGATCCCCCATCTCGCCGTGGCCGTCAGCCAAAATAACCAGGACATGTCTCGACCATTCCTTATTCTCGTGACTGGGCCCCTCGGTTCGGGCAAGACGACATTGGCTCACGAACTTGGGCGTCTAATCCCGTGTCCGGCCATCTCACAAGACGAAATTCTTCAAGGACTTCGCGATGTCGGCACCGGGGAGGATCTGATCCTCGACGAAAACATGGTGGATGAGTCGTTTCACGTCTTGTTCGCCACCATCCGCAGCCTGCTCTTGGGCAACGTCAGCCTGGTGGCCGAAGCGGCCTTTCCCATCGGCCGGTGGGAGCGCGAGCTGCAACCGTTGTGCGAGCAGTCCCAGGCGCGAATGATCGTCTGTAGAGCCGAACCCGGTCTTATTGCCGAGCGCATCGCCCAGCGCGCCACCGCAGAGCCTGCTGGATTCACGGCCCACGTGGCCCGAGAGCTGCTCGGCAACGTCGGGGCGGGGCGACGTATGTTCGAGGACTACGGACCGATGGATCTCGGTATCCCTTGGTTCGATGTGGACACCAATGCGGGCTACGACCCTCAGCTCGCTCAGATACTGGCCCAGTTTGGCGTCCACGCCCGCATACCTGTCGGCGTCTAACGCAACCCAAACGAGCGAGGCTCAGAGCCAGCGATCGAAGAACGGGTAAGCCTTCAGACCGTGGAACTGATGGTCACCGTCGAACACGTCATGGACGAGACGCTGGTGGGCTGAGCCCGCCTCGAGAAGTTCGAAGACCCGTCGAACCTGATCGACCGAGTCTCGGGCCGATTCGACCGGAAACAACAGATCCTCGGTGCCACTCTCGATGAGAAGCGGACGCGGCGCAATTAGCCCGGCGAGGTCGACGTGTTCGATCACGCCCAACTGATCGAAGAGCACCTGAGATCCACACATGTTCCACGGCACTTTGTGCGACTCCGCCCAAGAAGAGAAGTACCCACTGACCACGCTGACAGCCACTCGGTCGTCAAGTGCGGCAAGAAACAGCGTGACCGTTCCGCCGTAAGAATGTCCCACCATGCCAAGACGCGACGCATCGACCAATGGATGTTCGGACAAGACATCGAGGCACCGCATGAGATCCCAAAGGTTTTGGGTCAGTGGATTCCACCCGGCCATCACGGCATGGACCAGATTGGTATCGCAGGCATAGTGGTCGTCGGGGTTCCAGTCTTGGCGTTGGCCGAAACAACGAAGGTCCGGAGCAAGCACGACGTATCCCCGCTGGGCAAGTTGGTGGCCATAGTCGCTGCCCGGTGTCTCGGTGAACGCAAGGCCGACGGTTTGGCCTTTGCCGGGCCCGTGGCCGTGCGCGGCCAAGACGGCCGGGCCGGGCTCGCTTCGACCCTCTGGCACAAGAAGATAGGCCGGGACCGACATGGTGTCTTCGGTATCAAACACAATGGTGTCGCGCCGATAACCATCACACTCGACCGATTCGAGCACCTCCAGATCTAATGGGACCGCTATCGGCCACTGGCCTAAGAGTCCCTCGAGCCGCTCCCGACATCGTGCTCGCCAATCGACAAAGGCCGCTCGGTCATCGACCGGCATCGGATCTCGCGTTTCTGTCTCGATCAGTCGACTGACCCATTGGAACCACGGTGAGAAGTTGCGTCGGCGCGCCATATTCGACGACTCGTCGACCTGCGTTCTCTCAGCCATAGATGCCCTCGATCCTTGCGGTGACTTAGCGTAGGCCGGAGAGGAGCGGTTGAGCAGGGTCGCGTTGTCGGGCACAATTCGACGGTGACCGTCGCCGCCTCGCTCGATGTTCGCCCCATCTCGCCCAACATCGGCGCTGAGATCGTGGGCCTCGACCTGGCCTCGCCCCTGTCATCTGAAGTGATTGGCTTGGTACGAGAGGCCCTGTGTACCCACCATGTGATCTTCTTCCGCCAGCAGTCTCTCAGCCCCAAAGAGCAGGCAGATTTTGCGACACAGTTCGGCCAGGTAACAGAAGCCCATCCCGTCCTGCCCGCCATCAAAGAGCATGGCCAGGTTCTCGCCATCGATGGTGAGGTGGATCGGGCCAGCTGGTGGCATACCGACGTCACGTTTCTCGACACCCCGCCCCTGGGATCGATTCTCTACATGTTGGAGGCACCTCCGGTTGGGGGCGACACCATGTGGGCCAGCTTGCAAGACGCCTACGACGGGCTGGCGGCGCCGGTGCGAGAGATGTGCGACAAGCTCATTGCCATCCACTTTGATCCCTGGTTCGCGGCCGACGTGGAAGCCCGAGGAGGCTACGAGTGGAACGGGGAATGGCGCGATCACCTCGTGGCGGCCCTGCATCCGGTCGTTCGCACCCATCCTGAGAACGGTCGCAACGGTCTCTTCGTGAACAGCCAGTTCACCCAAACGTTGCTGGGACTTTCCAAAAATGAGAGCAACGCCATCTTGGAGATGCTCTACCAACACTGTGTCCGGCCCGAGTACACCTGCCGATTTCACTGGGAGCCAGGATCGGTCGCTTTCTGGGACAATCGAGCGACGATGCACTACGCCCTCGATGACTATGGACAGGCCAGACGATTCGCCCACCGCGTGACGTTGCGCGGGGATCGTCCTTTTGGCCCGGCCCAACCTTTGCCCTGAGCCTTCGACGGCCCGCCATCTCGTGGCGCCAGGTCGCGGGCACTACCGTCTCTCATCGTGCTGGCGACCACCAATCTCGGGAGCACTGTCGCCGTTGCCGTCGTCGCCTTCATTAGTACCAACATCGACAACCTGACGCTGACCACAGCCCAGTTAGCCACCGCGCCCGAGAGTCGGTCTCGACGGATTCTGACCGGTCAGGTACTCGGTTTCATTATCGTCCTGGCCGCGAGTGTGGTGGCAGCCGCCGTCCTCTTCGAGGTTCCGAAGGGGTGGATAGGGCTGTTGGGCCTGGTGCCGCTCATACTCGGCCTGAGGGGTCTCCTGGCCCTTCGAGATCCGGCACGGCGAGCGGGGAACAAGTGGCCCATGGCCGCGGGAGCCATAACCGCCATGTTGATCACCATAGGGAGCAGTGGCGACAACTTGGCCGTCTATGTCCCGTTGTTTCGGGCCAGTCACGTCGTAGACAGCGTGGTGATTCTCGGGGTGTTCGGCCTGCTCGAGGTCGGACTCTGCATGCTGGCCCGCTACGCCGGTCGCCATCCAAAGACGCTGCAACTGCTCGAACGGGGCGGGGTGTACCTCACGCCCATCGTGTACTGCGTCATTGGCGTCGTCGTGTTGGTGCGATCGGGTTCGTTGGCCTGGATTTGAGGTTGTCGTAAACCGCTCGAGAGTCTGCGCTTCCCTTTTCGTACGTTGTATGTCAAGGAGGGGCGTTTTCGCTAGGGTGTGCTTCCATAGTCCTGGGGCGGATCCGGGGCAAGAGGGCCGGGCGTGGATCAACTTTCGAGGAACGTGCGTAGCACCGCATCGCCACGCCTTGGCGCGCCTTGGCCTCGCGGACCCTTTGCCCGAAAAGGCCTGGCCCGACGCGCTCTCCCCTTCGCCATCGTCGCCGGCCTGGCCTTGGCCAGCCTGGCTCTGCCACCGGGCCCGGCATCGACCATCGACTTCTTGATCAGCCTCATCCTGCTGGCCGTTGTGGTTGGGGAGTTCTTCTTGCCTTGGAACGCGATTCCGTCAATCGCCACTGTTGTGGTCCCGCTGACCTACATGGCATCCGTACTGTTCTTGATCTTGGCCTCAGGCGATGCCAGTTCAGGCCTTGACGTCGTCATCTTGATTCCGGTGGCATGGACCGCCCTCTATCACCGGCGATGGGAGTCGGTCGTCGTCGTTGTGGGCGTCGTCGTCGTCGAAGTGCTGTCCTCGCTCTACCCCATTGCGGTGTCAAACTCCGAGCTCTTTCAGCGGGTGCTTTTCTGGGGTCTGATCTCAGCCCTTATCTCATACGCCGCTCACGACATCCGAGACCGCATCCAGGGCACGGCCGATCAGCGTGAGGAGCTGCTACGCCAGTCGGTTCTCTTGGAAGAAGCGGCCAAGCGACTGACGACGTTGGTCACCACGTCTGAGGTCATCAATGCGGCCACTCGCCTGGCCGCTGAGATCGCTTCGCCTGACGGCACGCCCGGACGAAGGGCCCAATACACGCGCATCAATGACACCACCGTGAGTTTGGTGGCTCAGTTCGACGAGTCGGGTCAGTCCATCGCTCAATCCTTTGCGCTGTCTGAGCACCCGAATCTCTCCGAGGTCATGACGGCCCGGCACGCCATCTTGCGCCCGCTCCATCCCAACAAAGCCGGTCCGGCGGTTCGCCAGTTGATCGAGCAGCTCGGTGTCACCCATGCCGTCTATGTGCCCATCGTGATGAACGGCCAGATTGACGGCGTACTCTCCACGCCCATTCATCAGATCGACGCCACGCCTCAGACCCTCGAGCAGTGCAAGGCCGTCGGTCACTTGACCGAACTTGCGCTCACCAACGCAGCCAATCACGAAATGCTGTTGGTGCAAGCGACCACGGACTCTCTGACCTCGCTGCCTAATCGACGAGGATTCCGACAGATCGTCGAGCACCGGCCGCGCCGACTGCCGTTCGCCGTGCTGATCATCGACGTCGATGGATTGAAGAAAGTGAACGACACGCAAGGTCACCGAGCCGGCGATGCGCTGTTGATTCTCGTAGCCAAGACCTGTCAGTCGGCCCTTCGACGCGGTGACTTAGTGGCCCGCATGGGCGGCGATGAGTTCGCCACGTATCTCTTCAATGCGGAGCGTGAGGATGCTCGCCAGGTGGCAGAGCGCATGCTCGAAGCCTTGGCCCAGAGCGCCACCTCGGCCTACGCCCCGAGCGTGAGCATCGGCGTGGCGGCTGGTGACCCGAGCAGCAGTGCACCCGATGTCTTCGCCGCAGCCGACGCCGCTATGTACGCCGCCAAGAGAAAGGGTGGCCGGCGCTACGAGTTGGTGGAAGGCACCATTGCCGGTGGGGCTATGTCCGACGCACCCATCTTCACCTAACCATCTACCGCTGAATTCCGTCTTTCATCTGAGCAGAGGGCCACGTCGGGTTGGACGTCTGAGACCCCTCCTCTTGTGGCCGAAGATTGGCTAGTTCGAGACCAACGGCTTCCAGCCCTGCACCGGCACCCAACAGGTGATCTGGGGAATCTTGTTGGTGGGAAGTTTGCAGGCCTTTGAGACTGGCTTGTTGTAGTGGATCTTCACCACTTGGTACTGAGTCGGACCGAAAAACTTGCCGTCGGCAAACGAGAGAACGGGCGACCACGTACCGGGGTAGTTCTTGATTGAGGCCATGGCCTCAACAAAGCTCCGCCGATTGAGGTTGGGACCAGCCTTTTTGGCCGCCGTAGCAAAGAGGTTGATGGCCTGACACCAGGCCACGATCGGTCCCTGTTCTTCAATGACGTCGCTCAGTTGACCTTTCGGGGTCTGGGGGTACTTCTTATGCCACGGCGTCCAACACGCTCGCACGCCCGGGTCGTAGCCGCCCTGGCTCTCGGGTCGAGGGTCGTCAACACCACCGAGGGTCTGCGTGGTCAGGCCTTCTTGCCCGTTGAGCTCTTTCAGGTACGGCGTCGGGATGAGGCCCAACCCGATCTGAATGCTCGACTCGTAGTCGCTTAAGAGCAGCTTCGGGTAGTACTGCTGACTTTGCTGTGCCCCCAACATGGGAAAGAGCACGTTCTCTGGCACGAGGGGGATGAGCGACTGCACGCCTGCTTGCTTGAACTTTTCGACGGCCAGCGTCGTCTCGGTATCGGTCGTTGAGGTCTCGGAGGGGTCGGCCGCCACGGTAATCACCATGGGCTTTACCCCGGCCTTTTTGAGCGCGGGAAGAAGGTAATCGTTGAGCGACGTTTGATCACTGGCCCGATCACCGGCCAGGATGCCGACCTTGCGGCCGCCACCAAGCAGTTTGGAAGAGACGCCCCACTGCACCACCGATTTGAGGATGGCGGCGTCATCGGGACCGGTCCACCAGAGGTAGGGCGAGCCCATGTTGGTCCAGTTCGTCACCGTGGTCCAGGCCCCGATCATTGGGGTGTGACCTTCTTGGGTAACGCAGAGTTCGTTATCGCCAGTCCACGTTCCCTCACCGTCCAATACGGCAAAGACCGGTGGCGACCCTTCCGTCCAGTCTTTGCACAACGCTCGCATGGAGGCTTCGTCGGTCGGATTGAAGCTGACAATGATCGGATTGATCTTGCGACCGTTGATGCCACCCTTTTGATTGATGAGATTGACGTAGAGGTGGATCGCTTGGGTCTGCTGTCCGAACTCCAAGTCGTTGGCAAAGCCCTCCTGTCCGGCGAGACTGGTGAGCGAAACCACCGGGAAGACGACGTTGATCGACGTGGCCGTCACGCCCCGACTGCTCGTACTGGCTTTGGTGACCGAGGTATAGGCCGTTTTAGTCGCTGGAACAGTGGTGGTGGTATTCGTGGTGGCGGCTGTCGTTGGCACGGTGGTGGCGGCCCCAGCCGTCTTCGGCGCCGTCAACACGTAGACGCCGACACCAGCGATGATGACAACCACGATGGCCACGGTTCGCACCTGCATGGCGATTGGTCGGCGACGAAACCGGCGCCAAGATCGTCCCACCACATGGAGGGGATTCCACTGCGATCGTGCTGCCGTGTCAGCCATGGCCTTCCTTTTCGCGCTGCGCCTTCGACGAAAGTGCGGCATTGTTTGCTTCGAACTCCAAAGGAGTGTTCGAGACGATAGATCCTGAAACATTGATGGCCTCGTCACTGGCTCCGAGATAGGCCGCCAGTGCCCTCGGATCGGCCCGCACCACCTCGGGGGAACCGGCTGAGACCACTGATCCGGTCTCCATGACCACCACCTTGCTGCAGAGTTGAAAGACCAACGGAACATCGTGTTCGACCAGGATGATCGTGGTATTCGCCACTTCATGCAGTCGTTGCAACAGCGGGATGAACGCTTCAGCTTCACGTTGGGCGATGCCTGCCGTGGGCTCGTCGAGGAGCAGAATACGGGGATCAGCCAGCACGATGGAGGCGAGGTCGACCACCCGCCTGGTGCCAGTTGAAAGCTCGCTGGTGCGATGGTGTTTAAATCGCGTGAGGCCGAACGACGAGATCACTCGATCCACGTTCTCCTTCTTGCGTCGCTCAGCACGGCGGGCCCAAGGCATCTGCAGTGTCGAAGAGAGCACACCGACCGGATGCAGCGCGTCTTCGCAGATCATCAGGACGTCTTCGACTGAAAGCTCAGGAAAGAGGCGACAGTCTTGAAAAGATCGGATCATGCCCACCTGCCGGCGCTCTTCGGGCAGGTACTCCGCGAGGTCGACGTCATCGACTCGGATGGCCCCTCGGGTCGGCACCAGTCCGGACAGGGCATCGAGGGTTGTCGTCTTGCCCGACCCGTTGGCGCCGATGAGGCCAACGATTGATCCGGCTTCAGCCGTAAAGCTGATGTCGTTGACGGCCCTCAGACCGCCAAAGGCAACGGAGAGGTGTTCGACCTCAAGACTGGACGGACCGAGCGACGCGCTCATGATGCGCCACCAATCAAGGCCGTTGTTTCCACCGACGGGATGAGATCTGGATCGCCTCCGTCCGAGCGTGGCCCAACATTGCGCAGGCCGCTGGTTACCAGGTCACCGAGACGATGCATGAGCTCGGCCAGCCCACCGGGGAGATACAAGATGAACGCGATAAGGCCGAGACCACTGGAGAGAAACTCAATGGTGGAGGTATCGCCGAAGATGGCCGGCAGTCCGAGAAGGTATACCGCTCCCAAGACGGCACCCGGAATCGATCCGAGTCCGCCGATGACCACCATTGAAATAATGAGGAAGGAAAGCGACGGGTCGAAGGTGCTCGTGCTCAGGCGCTCGGTGACAAAGGCGAAGCAGACCCCGGCGTAGCCGGCCATAAATCCTGAAAGAGCAAAGGCCAAAAGCTTGGTGCGAAGCACGGGGATGCCCATGGCGGCAGCCACGATCTCGTTATCCCGCACGGCCACCAGTCGGCGAGCCACCCCTCTATCTCGCCACACCCTGACCATCAAGATCGTAAGGATGAGAACGACCAGAGAGAACCAGGCGAAGCCGCGTTGGCCCGCCAGGCTGAGACCGAAGATTCTGGGTGCCGCTAACAAGGTCGACTGCGAATCAGGCAGTCCGGTACAGAACTGCCGGTGAATCCCAGGCAGGGACCAGCAGGGGGTGGCCAACACGGTCTGCTGCATAAAGAGGGCGAATCCGAGTGTGGACACGGCCAAATAGAGGCCAGGCACTCGAAGTGCAGGTAGCCCCACGAGGACGGCCACTACCGCCGTCACCAGTCCGGCTAACACCATGACGATCGGAAGCGGCATGGAGTTCCCAAGATGCACCGCCACCAAAGAACCAACGGCCACCAAACCAAACTGACCGAGGGACAACTGCCCCGCCCATCCGGTCAACACCGTGAGTGAGAGGGCGATGACGGCAAAGATGCAGATTCGAGAGAACAAGAAGTTGTTGCCCACGCTGAGCGTCAGCGGCAACAGCGCGGCGAGCAGGGCCACGCCCCAGACACCGGCCGACCCAACCCGATCGCGCATGCGATCAACGGAGTGACGAACGGTCACCGCACCTTGGAGCCAGGCCGAGCGCTCACCTCCTCTTGCGCCCTTGCGCAAGGCGCCGACGCGAATGAGCAGCACCGCCATCAAGATGCCAAAGAACCAAAGCTCTTGGGCCGCCGTGCTCAAGACGTTGTAGTCCACCAACTCAGCAAAGACCCCAACCCCGATGCCGGCCACAAACGCCACGGTGAGATTCACCATGGCACCGACCAGCGCAGCGGTCAGGGCGAAGAGTAGGACGTCGGAACTGAGCGGTTGCACCAACTGACTGGTTTGGCCGGGCGCGTTCAAGATGGCAGTAAAGGCCGACAGGACTCCAGCCAACGTCCATGTCAGCGTGGAGGTGCGACGGACCCAGACCCCCGACAGCCGGGCTGAATCCGAGTTCTCTGACATGGCCCGCATCGCTAAGCCCCACGACGACCAGCGCACAAAAGCAGCCAGGCTGAGGGCCACCACTGGCGCCACGATCAGCGTCAGTACTTCTCCCGGCCCAAAGATGATCCCCCCAACCGTGAAGTTCACGTTGAAGGGCACCGGGAAAGGTTGGGAGAGATCATGGGGCCGGATGAACGGCAAGGCGGTGAGGACAAACAAGACCTGGCTGAGCCCAATGGTGGCCACCATGACGAGGACACGGGGTCGATTGAAGAGTCGACGCAGTGTCATCTCACTCAAGGCTCCAGCCCCGGCCGCCAAGCCAAGGGCCAAGACGAGCGAGAACCAATAGTTGAGACCGAAGTCATGGGTCAGCTTCACCATGAACACGGCGGACAGGACACCCAACTGGCCTTGGGCGAAGTTAAGGACTCGATTGGTGCGATAGATGAGTACAAGCCCGAGGGCGAGCAGGCCATAGCTCAGGCCCGTGATCACCCCTTGCAACGCGATTGAGCCCGGGATCGAGACGGCCAAGAGGCTGATACCCGTCAACTCTCCTCACCCAGCCCGGCCGACGCCGTGCCCAAAAAGACGGGGCGCAGGAGATCGTCACGACCCATCAGTTCGGTCGTCGGACCGTCAAAGAGAACCTCGCCTCGTTCGATGAAGAAGCAACGTTCAGCCAAATTCATGGCCCGATTGACACTTTGCTCGACCAGGATGACAGTGGTGCCAGCAGCGTTCACTCGCCGCACGATCTCCATGAGCCGATCAACGGTCATCGGGGCCAGACCAAGGGCGAGTTCATCGATCATGAGGAGCTTGGGTTTGGTCATCAACACTCGGGCCAGGGCCAGCATCTGTTGCTCGCCGCCCGACAGTGTCCCGGCCGGCTGATTGACTCGGCTGGCCAACTCGGGAAATACCTCGAGTGCTTCCGCCAAGGCCGCACGAGACCGGGCACGGTTGCCCCGAAATGAATGTTCCCCAATGCGCAGGTTGTCGCGGACAGTGAGGCCAGGGAAGGTCATCTTGCCCCCAACCAAAAGGGCAACGTCGCGGTTGATGATCTGTTCGGGTTCCAAAAATGTGCAGTTGACCCCGAAGATTCGAATGACGCCACGGTGGGGATGCTCAAGTCCTGACACTGCTCGCAACAGGGTTGACTTTCCAGCTCCGTTGGTGCCCAGCAGGGCAATTACCTCGCCTTGATGAACCTCGAGGTTGATATCGAACAGAACCTGATTTGTGCCGTAGAAAAAGTCGAGGTTGTGAATTTGAAGGGCAGGAATCGCACCACCACTCTGGCGCCGCTTGCCTTCGGCATAACGCTCCAAGACGTCTTCAATGACCAACGTGATGTCGCCACGTACATAGCGCGAACCGACCAGCAGAAGTATGCCGCCGACAACGCAGACCGGAGCAATCAGACTGAGGGCCACAATGATCCCGTGCAGTCCCCCGATAGCGCCCGAGATCGCGCCCAAGACCACGCTTCCCGCGAAGCCGCCGAAGACAAGCGAGTACACCCCGAACATGGCGAAGCAAATGGTGCGCATCTCTGGCGGTGCAGTGGCCGCCAGCGTGAGAAAGATGCAGATAGCTAACGGAGAGACGGCAGCGTTGGCCAAGAACTGGAGAGCCACGCAGAGCCACAAGGCGTTGCGAGGTACGTAGAGCGAGGCCACATACAAAATGCCGTAGCCGCCGATGCATAACCCCGAGATGACAAGCGGTCGTTGTGGCGCACGCCGAAAGAAACGATCGCCGAACACGTAAGCCAGGGGGAGTCCAAGGAACCCGGCCAGACCGATGATCGAGTACACCACGCCTCGTGAGCCCACACCGAGCCCGTACTTGTCATGGAAGAACAAACTGCCAAATAACGGTGCGCCGGTGCCGGCGAAACCAAGAATGGCGACAGCCACCAACTCGTAATAGAGAGAGCGAATCCGCAGGAGGCGAGTCATAGCCGAACCCAACAGGACCCGAGGGGCCTCTTCTTGTTGGGAATGAAGGTCCATACCCGCTGACTTCAAAATGTGACTTGACTCGTTGGCGCCTTTGTCGGGCTCATGGAGGCGCCAGACGAAAAACGAGAGCGGGATGCCGACCAGAGCGACGCCAAGGCCCCACCGCCAGTTCCCGGCCAAGGTCACAACCAAGGTGAAAAGAAGAAGACCTACCGTTTGTGACAGGGGGTCAGAGAGTTGGTGCCAGGTGAAGACGCGACCACGACCCTCCGTCGGATATTGATCAGCCAAGTAGGAGTTGTGCACTGTGTTGTTGACGCCTGCCCCCACCGAGGCGCATAGATAAAGAAAGACGAACCACCAAACATTGGGGGAAAACGCCATCAGGGCGCCGAAGACCGAGAAGACCAGCAGGGCGACGGCAGCTACCAATTTTCGGCTGCCACGGTCGGCCCAGATGGCCAGAGGCACGGCCCAGAGAAGCTGGGCCACTTGCCCCACAAAGGCCACCGAGCCCAAGCCGGCATTGCTCAGATGAAACGACTTCTGAAGATTGACGCCAATAATGGCGATGCCATTGATGAACGTGCCCGGCACCATCGCAGCCGCAGTTAAGACAACGAGGGGCAGGTACCCGCCCGCTTTCATGATGGCGGACATTGGAGGCGGCTTGCCGTCTCCGGTGCCCGGCATCAAGGCGATGTCGGCCACCACTTCGGGGTCGCTGGTCTTGGCCACAACCTCTTTGAGGAGGTCGTCGGGAACGGCGAAGTCGAAAAGCGGAACGTCCCCCATTGCGTCAGACACTATCTCTGACACAAGCGTCAGACTTGGTTGACGACGCCCGGACGGATGACGGTTTCAACCAGGTTGCACGACACCCTCAGCACAGCTGAAATGGGGCGAGGTGGTTGCGTGCACCTCAGTGCGACACCTCAGTGCGAAGCGACGGTCCCTGTACCGGGGGCGCTGGCCGTGGCATCCAAAATGGAGTGCGCCACGTGTTCGACCTGCGCTCTGACCTCGCGGTACTGCTCCACCGTGGCGGGGTCCGGCGTGATGACAGCCGCCACAGGGTCCAATTGGTCCAAGGTCAGATCAAGTCCAAGGGCTCGCCCAGCCAGCAGCGCCGCACCGGCAGAAGCCGCTTCGCCCGACCGATGGCGAGTGGCCGGGATCCCGACTACTGAGGTCAAGACTTCCACCCACAACGGAATCCCCGTGCCCGACCCACCAAGTGTCATTCCCATAGCGACCGTGCCACCCAAGTGGCCCGCGGTCACCATCTGGAGACAACGCAACACCTCCCATGCCACGGACTCGATGACGGCGCGTGCGATATCTCCCGCATCATGAGCGGAAGCCAGACCGACGAAACCAGCTCGGGCGTCGTCGCGCCACCAAGGGGCGCGGGCGCCGTCCAGCCATGGCACCGCAATCACTCCCCGTGCACCGGGCGGGCTGGTCGCAGCCAGTCGGGCCAGTTCATCAACGTCACGACCGAGAAGCTTGCTGACCCAGGCCAGGAATGACCCGGCGGCCGACAGTCCGCCTTCGAGGACCCAACCACCGGTGGCCCCGCGAGATACAACAGCGCCGGCTGGCGCCGGAACCGGACGATCATCGATCGGCACCGAGACATTGGCCGTCGTCCCCCAGCTCACCATGGGGAAATCAAACGAAGCGCCAGCGCCGAGCACTTCGCACTGGCGGTCACCGGCCCCAATGATGACCGGCACCCCGGGACGAAGTCCGAGCTCGGCTGCGGGTACAGCACGCAGTGGGCCGACCACGGTGTCCGAGCTCACGATCGGTGGAAGCTTTTTTTCCGCTGCCCCAGCCAGTTCCGGCACGATGTTGTCGTCGAAGTCGTAGAGACCCGTTCGTGCCGCCAAGGTGTGATCAGTCTGGACTTGGTCGGTCAGGCGCCAGATCACTAAGTCCCTCGGGGAGAGCAACCAGTCGCAGGCGGCCAACCGAGCCGGTTCGTGGGCGGTCAGCCAAGCGATCTTGGCAGCCACGGCGCCACCGTCAAGGGGAACGCCAGTGCGAGCCCGCACCACATTCTCGCCGCCCATACTCGCGGCCAGCTCGTGCGCTTCAGCCACCGCTCGTCGATCGGACCACAAGAGGCCTTTCCCGACCGGTTCAGCTCCCGCGGTTACCGGCACAAAGGACTGGCGTGCACCAGAACACGTCACCGCATCCACTTGACTGAAAGCTGCAGGCGCCTGAGCTCTGGCCTCGGCACAGCCCACGACGACCGAGGTCCACCAGCGGAACGGATCTTGCTCGGCCCAGCCCACCTGAGGGCGCCCGGTCGAGAGCTCGGCCCGAGCCATCGTGACCAGCCCGTCTTCCCCCCAGAGTCCGACCTTAGTGACCGTCGTACCGAAATCGATAGTGAGGATCACTCGCCGCGCACGATCTGGCGCACCAGCGACATCATCCGGGCCGGATCGACGTCTTGGTAGACGGTTCGGCCTACGGCCATGCCCGCCCCCCCGCCGATCATGACGTCACGTACTTCATCAAGCACTCGGTCTCGTCCTCCGTCTCGGTGCGGTCCACCAAGAAAGAGTACGGGCACACCGACCGAGGACACGATTCGAGCCACGGCGTCTTGGCAGGCCGACCCGGCGGCCTCATTCGGCACCGGCACCTTTAAGAGCGGTGCGCCCATATCGTGGGCCACCACGGCCGCAAAGACGATGCCATCGGTCCGTCGATCCATGGCACCGTCGCGCCAAGAAAGCGGCTCGATCAACGCTTCCAAACCAGCGGCTTTCGACGCTTCGAGAACCTGACCCAACAGCTCCAACGCTGGTGCGGTCGCTGAATCGCTCATATCGATGCGGGTCATGTGCTTGACACCAGTCCAACCGTCGGCCGAGGCACGACCCACGCTCGCCACTAAACGGTCGTCGAGTTCAAAGACAGACCCAGCCAATCCGGTCCGGTTGATCGACAGATAGGTCCGATGCTCCGGGGTCAGCCCATCAGCTCGAAGGTCGTCCATTGGTTGGGCCGTGGCCAAAATCCCATCGGCCTGGCCCAGGGCAGCGCGAAGAGCCCCCACGTAGTCGGCATAGTTCTCGGTCGTGATGACCCCACGAGCGCGGTGATCGGCCGCAAGAATGAGGACCGGCGGCTGCAGAGCATTTGTCATCGTGCCCCCGAAAGACCCAGGACGACTTTGGCCACCGACGAAAAGTCCTCGCGGCCAAAACCGGCGGATGAAGCGGCCGTCAGGAGTTGACGGGCCGCCGCCGTCGTCGACATCGGTACGCCGCTGCGAGCCCCATAGGCTAAGGCCAGGTCGAGATCCTTGGCCATGAGATCGGTCATGAATCCGGGCTGCCAATCGTTTGAGGCCGGGCTGTCGGGAACGACGCCGGCGACCGGTAGGCGGGTCCGCACCGCAACGCAATCCCCAGTGGCATGCGTCAGAACTTCGAAGAGTTTGTCCATATCGACTCCCGAGCGTGTGGCCAGTGCCGTGGCTTCTGAGAGCGCCGTCATCTGAGCGGCGTAGATCAGGTTGTTGCAAAGTTTGACGACTTGACCCATTCCTGGACCGCCGACCGGCACGATGAGTCCGGCGAACGGTTCGAGCGCCGGTGTGGCTAGCGCCAGGGTGGACTCGTCACCGCCGACCATGAGGGTGAGTACGCCCTTGTTCGCTCCGGCCGTGCCACCCGAAAGCGGTGCGTCGAGATAGCGGGCGCCTGTGGCACTGACTCGAGTGTGCTGTTGGCGTTCGACGTCGGGATCGATGGTTGAACAGTCGATCACGATCAAGCCGGCGTGTAAGGCGGGCAGCATGGCGTCGATCACTTCGACCACTTCGGGTGAGTTGGGCACACACACGATGACAACCTCGGAATTTTCGGCCACACCGGAGGGCGTAAGGCCGTCGCGGGCTCCGAGCGCCACGGCCTGGTCGATTGGTCCACGGCGGCGCGACGACACCGTGACCTCATGGCCGGCGGCTAATAGATGGCCGGCCATGGGGAGTCCCATGGCGCCAAGTCCGATGAATCCGATCTTCATAAGCGAACCTTTTTCTCTAACTGAACTGCGGGAGCCACTGGGCCGTCCCGGCGAGTAACTCGTCGACCATGGCTTCGATGTCTCTCAAATCTCCTCGGCCGGCCAGCGGATCGAGTGCAAAGGCCTCTGTCGCTAAGGCACGGTTACCCGAGAGAGCCGCCTCAACCGTCAACTCTTGCACGGCCACATGTCGACGCACGATCTCGTTGTACGGGGCGGGAAGCGAGGACTGTTCACGACCGCGAATGCCGTCACCGTCAATGATGCACATCGACTCGACCACCACATCTGAAGGAAGGTCGACCGCTTGGCCCGAGTTCGGGATGTTGACCGGTGCTTCGAAGGGCACGCCGGTTACGAGGGCTTCGATGAGTGGTGATGGCAACTCACCGGACTGCCAGGTCTGCAGATCTTTGGTCCCTTCGAGCCAGGCTTCGACATCTCGCACGTAGCCGTCCTGGTCCTTCTGGCGACCGGCAATCGACGTCAGCCACAGGTTGTAGCGCTCGCCCCAGCCCGACTCTTCCGTGAGGATCCATGGCAGAAACTCGGCAATGTGACGATCGCCCGCGGCAGGAAAGGTGCCCCAACGATCGAGCATCGTGAGCTTCAAAAGGTGGCGTCGGGCAAAGTCGAGCTTGGAAAAGGCCGCAGCCTCTTCTTGGTCGGGACTCGGACCGAGCGAGTCGAGGCCACCGACCTCGTCCACCAGCTGGCGCAGGACATCGAAGCCGTTTTCACCATCAATGTCGAGTGCAGTGAGCACCGGGAAGTGGTTGATACCCGTCACCGACGGCTGCACGGCGTCCATCGGTTTGCCGAGTGCGATGGCCACATCGAGGCAGAAGTTTCCAACCTCATGACAGAGCCCAACGGTTTGTATCGACGTTTCTCGGGTCACCGAGCGAGTCAGAGCGGTCATTGGGTTCGTGATGTTGAGCAACCAAGCCTCGGGGCAAATCTCTTCCATATCGCGTCCGATACCGGCCAGGACAGGAACGTTGCGCAGTGACCGATTTATCCCACCGGGGCCGACCGTGTCACCGACCGACTGCTTGATGCCGTGCGCCTCAGGCACGTCCAGATCAACGGTCATCGAGGTGAAGCCACCGGTTGAGATGCAGACAATGACAAAATCCGCTCCATCGAGGGCCTGGCGCTGATCGGTGGTCGTGGCGATGGTGAATTTGGCTCCCATGGCGTCGTTGACCTTGTGAGCCAACGCCTCCATCTTGGGCAGCGGGCGGGGATCGATGTCTTCCAAAACTAAATGGGCACCGGCCAACGAAGGCGTACCAAAGAGGTCAGCCATGAGCTCAGGGCCCCACTGATAGCTCCCTCCTCCGATCATGGTGATCTGCATGCAAGTGTCCCCTCTCCCGGCTCACATCGACCGTGGCCAGAGGTGCTCGGTCACCTCGTGTCGCTATCGGCCTCGCGCTCGTGACTCTAGTGAAGGTCAGCGACGCGCTCTCGATGTCTCGGACTACCCCGCCGCTCCGGGGGCCTTTGGGTCTGGTCCGGACTGTGGTCGAAGCGCGCCATGCAACGACGCTCGGTGCACTTCAGCGTCCCCAAGTCCGGCCGCACTCAGTCGATGGCTGGCCTCATCCACGCCAACCGCCAGCAACGCCGCACTGTCGTTGATGCCCACGGCCTTCAGATCGGCCGCCAATGCCGGACCAAGACCGTCCAGCGATTCAAGTGCGACTTCGCCGTGACCGCTCGGTGACACCGCAACTTCGTAGCCGTCGATCATCACGTGGCGAGTTCTGAACTTCACCAGGGCAACGATCACGACACACGCCCCGGTGAATCCGTTGCAGAGATAGATCGGCGGGTCGGACTTCAAAATGCCGTAGACAAACCAAGCGAACACCCCAACGGTGAGCATGGTGAGATAGGGCCAGGCAAAGTCCTCGGCTGTCCCCTTGCGCAGTGTCTTGAAAAGTTGGGGCAGCCAACAGGCTGCCGTAAGCACCGCTGCTACTGAACCAATGATTGTGACCACGTGCCCCCTTGGAGCCGGTCGCCCGTTGGCCTCGTTCGGGCCGAATCAGGACTTCTCTCGTTCAATGTACAGTCGCTTGCATGCGACGCCGACAGAGCCGAGCTCCTGACTTCATGGCGGCGGCTTTTGCCGCTAGTGCCACCGTGCACATGGTGCGACCACAGGTCTTCGAGTCGATTATGCCCAGAGTTCTGCCCCGCGAACACCACCGCAACCTCATCTACGCCAGCGGCGTGGCTGAGTACGTCTGTGCCGTCGGTCTCTTCCGGCGCAAGCGCTGGGCTGTGCCGGCCAGCATCGCCGTCCTCTTGGCTGTGCTGCCGGCCAATATTCAGATGGCGGTGGACTCAGGCTCAGGTCGCCAACCTGGGCCGGCCGACAATCCGGCCTTGGCTTGGGGTCGGCTCCCCCTCCAAGGACTCATGATCTGGGCCGTGCTCAAGGCACGCCGCGACTTTCCAGTCGAAGCCGACGCCCACTATCCCGCCTCCTAGGGCGGCGCCGACTCCTCGCTCAGAGTTTTTTCGCCGAAGAAGGTGGCGTACGGGTTGTCGTTGTAAGGCGCAATTGATCGAAAGCCCTGCCGCTCATAGAGGCGTTTCGCCTCGGCCTGAAGCGGCCCCGTATCGAGACGGACCACGGGGTAGCCGAGTGTGGAGGCATACTCCTCGAGGGCTTGGAGAAGCAAGGCGCGCCAGCCCCTGGCGCCGAACGCCGGTCGGACGTACATCCTCTTGATCTCGGCTGATCCGTCATCAAGAGGGCGCAGACCGCCCCCGGCCACCGCCTGCTCATTGCGCCATCCGACGAGATAGACGCCACGAGGTGGCACCAGCTCGTCGGGCGACAGCCGGGGGTGGTCCAGTCTGTGCGGCGTCTCATAGAGCCGGTTCAACTCATGGGTCATCTCGACCAAGAGGGTGGCGGCTGGATCGGTGGTCGGATCCGCCGGTCGAAACTCGATCGCACCTGAGGTTTCGGTCATGAGAAGAGATTCGTCGCCCGCTCCGAGCGACACAAGTCGACGACCCGCCCAGCTACTTGCCTTCGCCACCTGAGGGCGTGCAGGCCCGAGGATCCCAGGCCGCCAAGGGTTCGACCGCGGCGGTCGGAGCAGAGAAGTCGGCCGATGCGGACGATGTCGGTGTGGTCGTGGTCGTCGTCGGTGCGGTGGTGGCCGCTGACGCACCCGACGACGTGGTGGCACTCGCAGTGGGGGTCGGAGGATTGACGGCGAAACTGGTGCCGGTCACCACCGTGACCTGGGAGCCCGCCATGACCTGGCTCGGGTCCATGGCCATGATGACCGATCCCGTGAGGGCATTACGCACGGCTTGCGCTGCGGCCACGTTGGCCGGAGTGTTGGACGGGTAGTACACAACCGTCTCGGCTTCTTGACCCACTGGGGTCGCATCGCCGAGGCCCGAGACATGAAAGCCCAACGCGGTGAGGGCCTGACCGGTTGTGGTGGCTTGGTCGGTCACACCCGAGCCGTTGGTCACCGAGACCGTGACGGCTGAGGGGGCGGGAAGTTTTGCACCGGTCATGGAATTGGTTGCGCCTGAGATATTGAGGAACTGATCAATCACTTGACTGTCTTGGGGCTCATCAGGGAACTCAATGTCGCCGTAGTTGCCGCCCTGGTAGACGTAGCTACCGAACTGGTCAACCGACACTGGCACGGTGAGCTCGGGCGCCTTCTCAGGGTTGGCACCGTGGAAGGTGAGCACCATGTTGACCATGTCGGTGGCCGACAAACTTTTGTCGACCGTCAGGTCGGGGAGCACCGATGAAACAATCCTTTGGTCGGTCAACGGATTGCTCACACCCTGCTTGGCTACCGCCGCGGCCAGGACGCGCAAGAAATTCATGGTCGCGTCGGATGCGGGCGATGTCGCTCTGCGCTTCCTGCGGCCAATAGGCCGGGTTGGTAGTTGTCACGCCCTGGACCCTTGTACTGCAGGTGTCGGGCCCGAACGACTTGTAGGGCTTGCGTGCCGTTCAGGCAATGCAGCCCGGTGTCTGGACGTTCAAGCCGGAGTAGGCGTCGAAGACCGGCTCGGGGAAGTACATCTTGATGCCGCCCAAGGCGTCGACAACACCGGCAAACGTGTCGAAGTTGAGTTCGACATAGTGCTGGATTGGTATGCCGAAGTCCTCTTCGATCGCACTAACCAGTTGGCTCGGTCCTTCGACCAGAGCGGCGTCAATCTTGTTGGCACCGTCAGCCACGCGGCGTTCGGGTACGAAGAGGTCACGGGGAATGGAGAGGATGGACACTGTTCCTTTGGCCGCGTTCAAGTGCAGGATCATGACGACGTCGCTGTTGATACCGGTCACCCCTTGCGCAACACAGCCCGTAAGCCTTGTTCTGTACTTTGAGGGCACAACGATCGGTTGAGCCAACCATGAGGATGTTCTCAGTGCCCTGTTCAGCCCCAGTGGCCGACGATGCAGCTCAGGCCGTTGACCGAGACCTTGTGCAGTTCCGAGTCGAGGTACCAGGCGTAGCCTGCGACCGACGCCACCAGAACCACCACGATCACCCCGATTGTGCCAACGATCCACTTGGCCCGCCGACGCCGCGGCGACTGGGCCGATTTGTGGGCCTGGTCGATCTCGGCCCCGAGGGATCGCAATCCTTGCTCGTTGGCCAAGCATTGGGCGCGCCAATGTCCCCTGGATGATCATCACCCAGGGCGCGTAAGCCCTCCTCGTTGGCGTCGTGTCGACGACCGGGACGTCGAAGAGGGGCTCGATGCGGGCCCCGTAGGGCGGTCATCGGCCATGCCACCACGGTAACAATCAACCCTTACAAAGTGATGACACCCAAGTGGTGACTGGGCGTTCGACCCGAGAACAACCCACCTCGCCCCCGATCAAGCCGGAGCATGAAGGAGGGGCGAGTCAGATGGAGGCCGCAACCAGATCAGACAAAGCGACGCGGGTCTAGGCGCTGGTCAGCCGTTCTGGGTGACGGGCTGCGACCATGCGTCGCATACCGTCACGCCAGGTCACCGAGGTTGGCCCAAGCAACGAATGCATCTTCTCCAGATCCACGTTGACACTTTCGATGGTTGCTTCGGTTGGTTCGAACGTGGCCTCAACACCAACGAGTTCACCGAGATACCCGCACCACTCCTCGATGCTGACGGCTTCGTCGCCGCCCCAGTTGGTGGTGACGGCAGGGACGTCAGCTGCGGCTAACAGCCCAGGGATAGTGCCCAAAATGTCGTCGGCGTGGAGGGGGTGATAAAGGCTCGGGGCATTGACGTGCACCGGAATCGCGCTGCCGTTCAAGAGCATCTCTAGATGGATGGCGGGCCAGCCGCCCCCGTCACCGTAGGGAACTGAGAGCCGGGCGATTGTGGTTGGAAGCTGGAACCGTTCGGCGGCCCATCGGGCCATGCCTTCGGCCGCAATCTTGCAGATGCTGTAGGTGCGAAGAAAGGGCCATACGGCGTGGTTGTCACCAAGACCATCGGTCTCTGAGAGTTCTCGGTGGTCCTCTGGCTTATAGACCGCAGTGGACGAGCAGTGAAGGAATCCCTTGGCCTGGGCGTGATGCTCCATCAACCAGGCCACGCCGCCACAGTTGGCGGCCAGATCCTTGTCCCAGTCGTTCGACTTGGCCACGGCAAAGTTGAGGACGTAGTCGGCGTCAGCTGGCAGTCCACTGACATCGCCGCTGGCCAGATCGATCGGCACACATTCGATGCCAGCTGCTTCCAATCGGGCCCGGGCGGCTTGGTCGGTGAAGCGGGCCGCACCGATGACACGATTCGCCCTGGCCAGGGCGACGGCAACCGGTTCGGCCACCTGCCCCGTGACGCCAGTCACCACGATGGTGGAACCTTCCAGCTGCTGTGTTGTCGTCATGCTTGCTCCTTCGGACCGGCGCACTCACGGCACCGGGTCGGGTTGTGAGCCTAAGCGACCGCCACAGTGTCGTGACGGTGACGAAAGGGAGTGAGCGTTCAAAGGTCGATAGCGTGTCGGCATGAATCTTTACGTGGCATTTCTTGGCGGATCGCTCGATGGAAACCGCATGGGCGAGGATCACGAGGTCGTTTTTGTCGTGGCCGACGACGGTCCATCGGCCAAGTCCCAAGCGAAAACCAAGTGGGGCGGGGCCGGAAAGTGCCATGTCGACGCCATCCAGCGCCTCGAGATGGTTGATGGCTTCGAAGTCGCTCTCACCCAGACCGGCACAGGAGACCGCACCGTGCTCGACGATTTCAACTAATCCCACGTCGTGGCGCAATCGACCAGCCCGGGTGAGAGCACTAGGCCACGGGCGAACTACCCCCGTCCAAGTTGATGGCAGTGCCCGTTACATAGGAGGCCCGGTCGCTCAACAGATAACAAACCAGGTCGGAAAACTCCGCAGCTCGTCCCACCCGACCGAGGGGAATGGCGCTGTTGTCGGCCATCTGTCGATAAAGGTCGTTCAAATCGGCCCCGCTCTTTTCTGCCATCCGCTCCCACTGTCCACTCTCGATAAGCCCAATGAGCACGGCGTTGACTCGGATGCCCTGTGGTCCCAACTCCTTTGATAACGCCTTGGTCAACGCCAGCCCGGCTGCTCTCGAGACGGACGTGGGCGTCGACCCGCGCTCCGGGAGCCTTGGCCGATATGGCCAAGGTGTTCACCACGGCACCGCCCCGCACCGAGAGCATGGGGAGGGCGAGACGAGTGAGACGTACCGCTCCCATGACCTTGAGGGCCAGATCGTCTTCCCAGACCTGATCATCGCTGTCCGCCAGACGACCGGTGGCGGCTCGCCCGGCGTTGTTCACTACGGCATCGATGCGGCCCCAACGCGACGTTGCGGCCTCGACGAAGCGAACCAGGTCATCGACTTTGGTCACGTCGCATGCCACCCCGACGACGTCACCACCAAGCGCCTCCAACGCTTGCACGGTGTCGTCGATCTTCTCTTGGGTGCGTCCGCAGAGCGCAACCTTGGCCCCTTCGGTCACCAACCCCTCGCCGAGTGCGCGGCCAAGACCTTCTGATCCACCGCTGACCAGCACCACTTTCTCTTCCAGCCCTAAATTCATCCGTCACTCCTTGTTACGTCGTCACGCTCTTCGCGGCTCGCCAGGTGGTTCGCAGTCGGTCCGCTTTGGTCGGGTTCGGCCGCAGTGCCCTTTACCCGAGCCAGATACCGATCGACCGCGCCAGGTGTTCGCAGCCGGACAAACTCGATCTGGGCCCAGCGAGGGTCATTCGGAGCGGCGCTATAGCGCTTCTTGTAAATCGGGTATCGGGTGTAGGCCCACGCGATGATGGACTGCTGCGGACCAAAGGGAACGAGACTCCGCCACGATTCGTGATTGCCGCTCCAGAGTTCTGTGTGATGAGTGACACGCGACACAGTCCGACATATCACTCGACCCATGATTCGGAAAAAAGAGAGATCAAGCCACACAATGGTGTCGGCCTTGGACCAGACCAGATCCAGCGTTGCCGAGAAGTTGCCGTCAATCACCCAGGCTGGTTGCTCCACCTCGTCGGCCACTTGGGCCGCGAACTCCGCTGGTTCGGGCTTGCCCCAGTTCGGGCGATGAAACAGTCCGTCGAGCTCTACATAGGGCAGATCAAGACACCGGGCCAAGGTCGCGCCAAAGGTGGACTTGCCCGACCCCGGACATCCGACCACCGAGACTCGTCGCATCAACCCAGTCTTATCGCTCCTGTTCTGTGGGGCGGACCAAGATCTCGTTGACGGCCACCCGTCGTGGCTGGGTCACGGCATAGTGCACTGCTCGTGCGATGTC
The DNA here is from genome assembly GCA_963803215.1 of uncultured Acidimicrobiaceae bacterium. Taxonomy (GTDB): domain Bacteria; phylum Actinomycetota; class Acidimicrobiia; order Acidimicrobiales; family RAAP-2; genus CAWDLP01. The sequence continues at coordinate 215,099 of CAWDLP010000012.1, read as the reverse complement.
ATCTGCTTCCATGATCTCGGTCTGGCCGAAGGTGGTCGCCAATCCTTCAAGAATCTCAGGACGGTTGTGGAAGGCCAGCTCGGTGGCCACCGCTCCGGGCTCAATAATCGTCACCCGGACATGACGCGTCGTCACTTCTTGTCGCAACGATTCGCTGAAGGCGCCCACCCCCCATTTGGTTGCGTTGTAGACGCCACTGTTGAGGCGGGCCACCCGGCCCGCCACTGAACTCACGTTGACGACGTCGGCCACTCGGCGGGGCTCGTCCTCTGCGGCCTTGAGTAGATGCGGGAGGGCAGCGTGGGTGCAGTAGAGGAGGCCCAGCACATTGAGGTTCACCATGCGCCGCCACTCTTCGGTCGGTGCATCTACGATCGGACCCAACAGCATCACGCCGGCGTTGTTGACCAAGGTGTCCAGTCGCCCAAAGGTACTGACGGTCTGTTCCACCATCCGTTGGGCCTGGGCCTCGTCCGTCACGTCGGTTTCAAGCACCAGCACGCGCTCAGGACCCCCGCCAATGCGCTCGGCCAGGCTCTCTAATCGATCGAGGCGTCGGGCCGCGATGGCCACGCGAGCACCCTCTTCGGCCAGAGCCAGCGCAGTGGCCTCACCGATACCGCTCGAAGCTCCTGTGACCAGCGTCACCGTCCCATCAAGTTTTCCAGCCATTGCGATCTCCTATCTGTTGTGACTCAGAGGAAGCGGCTGATTATGCCCGCGGCCGTCTCTCCGGTCTACCGGTCGAGAGCCATCGAGCTACATGGCGCGCCGGATCTTCTATTGACGCTGGCCCGGGAGTTCACCGCCGGGCCAGAGACGGAACGCTCAGCCTCGCGGCACGCCCGGGTGGATCTCGTCGTCCATGATGCCAATCGGCATGCCCATGCTCTCTGGCACAAGGGTCTCGGTGTTGCGGTTGAGCACTTCGCCTCGGAAGTAGGCCGGCCTTACGCGCCGCATAGGCGAACATCAAGACGACCCCCAAGAGGATGGAAATGACGTCGATGACGAAGACGCCGCCCATGTGCCAATGCGGTGGGAAGGGAAGCGTGAACGTGGTGTAGCTGTTCTCCGGCTTCCAGTAGTACCAGAAGTTAAAGATGATGCAACCGAAGAGGATAAATCCCCCCAGGAGCGGAAGAATTCCTTGCATAAACAGGTTGCGTGGACTGGAGGTCAGATTGTTCTTGTAGTACCAGGCACAGGCGAATCCAGTCAGCCCGTAGTAAAAGGCGATCATGACGCCGAGCGCTGATACTGAGTCGCTGATGACGTTGCCACCCGACATGTAGTTCATGACCACGTACAAAACGATAGAGACACCACCCATGGTTAGGGTGGAGACCGTTGGCGTCAGATGCTTCTTATGCATCTTGGCAAACGTCTTCGGTATGGCCTTGTAAGCCGCCATGGATAGCGACGTTCGGGCCGTCGGGAGAATGGTGGTCTGGGTAGAGGCCGCGGCCGAACTGAGCACCATCAAGATCAACAGGTGCGTGAGCACCGTCCCAACACCTGAGGTGCCAAAGATCGAGGTCCCAAGATCAGCAAACACGTTGCCCTCGTTGGCCGTGTTGCCCAGTCCGATTCCCGACGTTCCCAAACCGGCATAGGACTCGGTGGCCAGCACCACCAAGGCGTAGGTAGCGAGAAGCACCAACGTGGAAAGCACGGCGGCCCGTCCTGGGGTGCGGCTCGGGTCTTTGGTCTCTTCATTCACAGCAACCGTCGTGTCCCAGCCCCAATAGATAAAGAGCATGAGGGTGAAGCCCACCATGAATTCATTGAGGAAATTGGCACTAAAGGGATTGAACCAACTGGCCGCTGGCGTGAGATGGCCGGGGGGTGCCGTACCGTTGCCAACTTTGATCAAGGCGTAGACCGAGAGAACGATAAGCATGGTGAGCTCGATACCGAGCAGGGCCTTTTGAACGTTGGCCGAGACCTCTATGCCCCGGTAACAGATCCACGTCATGACCACGATCCAGGCAATGCCGACAAGCAGGACCCAACCACTGGCGGCGTTGCCACCAATACTTCCGGTGTTGAACAGCTCAAAGAGATACTGCCCCGCCACCTGCGCCAAACTGGCCATGACCAAGATGTCGGCGGCGATGATGCCCCAACCGCCAGCCCATCCTGATTTCGGCCCGAAGGCTCGGGCGGCCCAGGTGAATGTGGTGCCACAGTCCGGGTCAGCTTTGTTGAGCTCGCTATAGGCAAACGAAATAAACAGCATGGGGATGAAGGCCAGGATCGTGACGATGGGGGCGGCCGGCCCGATGGCGACAACCACAAAGCCCAACGTGGCGGCCAAGCTGTAGGCCGGCGCCGTCGAGGCCACACCAATGACAATGCTGGAGATCAGGCCAAGGGCACCCGGTTTGAGCCCCTTGTTGAGAACGTTCTCAGCCGGCGGCGCATCTGGCGGCGGCGCATCTACGAGGGCATCGGTTGTCATGTCGGGACCTCCCTGTCGCTTGAGGTAACTCCACTAACTTCGCACTCCGCATACCCGCTCGAACGATCTCCTGATCGAGCAATGGTGGAACCATAACCTTGAAGCGCACAGAATGCACCGTTTTCCCCGCCAGCGCCAACGAAGTCGGTAGTTGAATCGGTACTGATGTCTAATTTGGACATCCAGGCGGTCAACGAGGCCTGAAATCGTCGCCAAATCAGGAGCGCCACATCGTGCGGTGTTGCCGCCGACGCCCAGGTACGAGAGAGGGCTTGTGGCGCGCTGACCTGGACCCTGAGCGCTTGGCATCGCGACGAGGCCACAATGGTGTCTGAGTCGAGACGAGGACGCCGTGCCACCACCGAATGTCGATCAAGAGGGCTATGTCCCCAACAAAGAGCACCACTTCACCTTCGGCCTTTGGACGGTAGGCAACACGGGTCGAGACCCGTTCGGTCACGAGGTACGAGCACCGCTTGATCCGGTCCACTCGATCCGCAAGTTGGCCGAAATTGGGGCTTACGGCGTGAGCTTTCACGACAGCGATCTCGTGCCCGAAGGCTCGACGGCCCACGAGCGAGATGCCATCGTGAAGCGCGTGCGCACGGCACTCGACGAGACCGGACTTGCGGTCCCGATGTCGACCACCAATCTCTTCTCCCTTCCCGTCTTCAAAGAAGGCGCCTTCACCGCCAACGATCCCGCCGTGCGGCGCTATGCCTTGGCCAAGACCTTGGACTCGATAGATCTCGGGGTGGAACTTGGCGCTCAAGTCTTTGTCTGCTGGGGTGGACGCGAAGGCGTGGAGTGCGATGCGGCCAAAGACGTCGCCACCGCGCTTGACCGTTACGCCGAGGCCATCAATACGCTCTGTGGCTACGTGCGCGAACGCGGGTACAACCTTCGCTTCGCCCTCGAACCAAAACCGAACGAGCCGCGAGGCGACCTGTTTTTGCCGACCGTCGGCCACGCTTTAGCCTTTATTGAGAGGCTTGAGTGGTCCGACATGGTGGGCGTCAATCCTGAGTTCGCCCACGAGACGATGTCAGGTCTGAACTTTCACCACGCCGTGGCCCAAGCCATGTGGGCCGGCAAGCTTTTTCATATCGACCTGAACGCGCAACGCCCGTCAAAGTACGACCAGGACTTCCGCTTTGGCTCCGAAGGCGTGAAGGACGCCTTCTATCTCGTCAAACTGTTGGAAGATGCGCACTGGGACGGCATGCGCCATTTCGATGCCCACGCCTATCGCACCGAGGATGAAAACGGCGTATGGGAGTTCGCCCGCGGCTGTATTCGCACCTATTTGATGTTGGCTGAAAAAGTCAGGCGATTTCACCGCGACGTCGAGATCCAAGAGGCTCTCGTCACCGCCAAGACAGCGGAGCTGGCCGTTCCGACCGTGCCAGAGGGCATGACCATCGACGACATCCGACGGGCGAGTTATGACACCGCTGGTGCGGGCGAGCGGGGCTACGGCATTGAGCGACTCGATCAACTCGTCACCGAGCTGTTGCTCGGGACTCGGTAACCGTCGACCATGCCCCTCGTGCTTGGTGTGGACTCCTCGACGCAGTCGACCACAGCCCAACTTCGACGCCAAGACGACGGTGCCGTGGTCTGGGAGGGACGCGCTCGCCACCCCGTTACTCATCCGCCCCGCTCTGAACAAGACCCATGGTCGTGGTGGGCCGCCCTCAAGCCCATGCTCGACGAGGCTTGGAAGGTTGGGGCCTCAGGCCATGGCGGTGTTCGAGCGGTCAGCGTGGCCGCGCAGCAGCACGGCATGGTCGCGCTTGACCAGCACATGGCGGTGCTTCGCCCCGCCAAACTGTGGAACGACACTGAAGCTGCGCCGCAAGCTTCCGCCCTGGTTCAGCAGGGAGGCGCACCGCAGTGGGCTGACGCCACGGGTTCTGTTCCTGGTCCCGCTTTCACCGTGGCCAAAGTGGCCTGGCTCAGAGCCCATGAACCAGAGATATTCGCTCGACTGGCCCACGTCGCGCTCCCTCATGACTGGCTCACCATGCAGATCTGCGGCGAGTTGGTCACCGATCGCGGTGATGCCTCGGGTACGGGTTACTTCTCACCTCGACATGGCTGTTGGGTGGACGAGATCTTGGAACTCATCGGCATCGATCAAGGGTTCTTGCCCAAAGTGGCGGCGCCCAACGAAGTGGCGGGAGAAGTCCACGGCCTGCTCGTCGCTCCGGGGACCGGCGACAACATGGCCGCAGCCCTTGGTCTTGGACTCGCTCCAGGAGATGTGGCCGTCTCCATTGGCACCTCGGGCACCGTCTTTGCCGTATCGGAGACGCCGACGGCCGACCACTCTGGGGCCGTCGCCGGCTTCTGTGACGCCACCGGTCATTTTTTGCCGTTGGTCTGCACCCTCAATGCGGCGAAAGTGACCGATGCAATGGCCCAATGGCTCGGCACCGATCTGGCCGGGTTAGATGCGTTGGCCGCGTCCTGTCCCAATGGGGCGCGTGAACTGGTCCTGTTGCCCTACCTGGACGGAGAACGTACGCCCAACCTGCCAGAAGCCCGAGGCCAACTCTCCGGACTTGCTTCTGACACCTCGAGAGCAGAGCTTGCCCGCGCCGCATTCGATGGCGTCGTGTGCGGACTCCTCGATGGGATGGGCGCTCTGGCCGCCAACAATGTTCCGATCAACCACGGGCGCTTGTTTCTTATTGGTGGTGGCGCGAGATCAACGACCTACGCCCAAACGCTGGCCGACTTGAGTGGTCGAGCGGTCACCGTGCCCGCCACAACCGAGCTCGCCGCCGCGGGCGCTTGCGTGCAAGCCGCCGCCGTCAGCACCGGACATTCGCCTTGGCAGATTTCGGCTGACTGGGGGCTCCAGTCCGGCACGACCATCAACCCCCGCCTCGGCGCCGACCGCGCCTTGACACTCGAGAACTATCAAATGGCGCGTCGGGCCTTCACTAACACGTAGTTTTATAGGCGATGACCAGGTCCTGCGACGAAATGCCTGGCTTCCCGAGGGACCAAGCATGAGCGAGAAAACCGCTCCAACGCCTTGGTATTGGGGAGAGCCGACCGGTCGAGAGACCCGCGCCGTCGTCGTGGCCGCCTTGTATGTCTCGCTGATTGGTGTCCTCGACGCCTTTTATAACGGGCGCATCAGCTTGATCGGCTTCTTAGCCATCGGACCGTTTATCGCCGCCGCCTTCGCCCGCCCCCTGCTTACCCTCATGATCGGCCTTTACGCCGCAGTGTTGGCCGGCTCCCTTTCGTCCGCACTCCACGAGTTCGCCACCGTCAATCACCTGCTTCGGGTCGGCACGGTGCTCCTCGCCACTGGTGTGGCCGTCTTCGTGTCCTCGTGGCGCATCCACGTTGAAGCCGCGATTGAAAAGGCCCGAACGGCTGAGGCGGAAGAACGTCGCCGGCGAGTGGCGGCCGAGACCGCCGAGCACTTGCAGAGCCTGGCCGGTGCACTGAACACCGCGTCAGCGCCTGAACAGGTGGCCGAAGCCATCTTTGAAGCGCTCCGCCGCGAGATCGAAGCCAACGCCGCGCTTTTTTGCACTATCTCCGATGGGGCCAACCTGCGGACCCATCGCACCTTCGGATTCGGTGCTCACGTCTCGCAGCTACACAGTTTCGACCTTGCACCAGATCACCCGTTGATCAACCGTGATGACCTCGCGGCGCGCCGCATTCGTCAGTTCGCCCGCGGATTTGGCGGCCAAGTGGCCCACTTTGGCCTCCGAGTTGGCCGACCGAGACGTTCAGTCCGTGGCCGTCGTGCCACTCATCGTCTCCGACCGATCGGTTGGGGCCCTGGTTGTCGGATGGCACCGACCCCGCACATTCGATGCCAACGATGCCTCCTTCCTGATCACGCTGGCTGGCACAGCAGCGCAATCGGTCGAGCGAGCTCGACTGACCATTACCGAGCTTGATGACATCGCGCGGGCTCGGCGTCTGCAAGAACTAAGTGCAGTGTTGGCGGGAGCGGCCACGACCAAGGAGGTCGGACGCGCCATTGTTGACCACGCCATGCGCGCTCTTGGTGCACAAGCCGGTGTGCTCCGGGTGCCGACCGATCAAGGCGCACGTCTGCAGTGCCTGGCCGTCGGTGGCACACCGTCGGTATTTAGCCGAGACCAACTGCCGGTTGAGGGGACGCCACAGGGTCAGGTCTTTCGAACCGGTGCCGCCATGGTGCTGCACCAAGGCGACCCGGTGGCGGAGCGATTCGGTTGGTTGCGAAGCAGAGATGAGGACTACAAAGACATTGCTTCGGTGGTCATGGAGCCGCTGTCGGGTAACCACTCCGTGCTCGGCGTGCTTGCCATCAGCTTCGGATCGAACCACGAGTTCACCGATTCCGAACGGCGATTCCTCAAAACCATGGTGGGTTTAAGCGCGCAAGCCCTGGAACGGGCCCAGCTCTTGGAGCAAGAGCAGCAAGCCCGAGCAGACGCCGAGTCGGCCCGCGAACGCCTGGCCCTTCTTTCAGAGGTCACCCGGCTCTTGAACGCCAGCCTCGATCCAGCCGTCGTCCTTACCCAACTCATGGATCTCGTGGTGGGAAAATTGGCTGACGCTTGTGCCGTCCTGATTCCAAATGACACGGGTTTGGTGCCACTTATGGTGCGCGGTGCCGATCTCATCCTGGGACAAGCCACCGAGCGGGTCGACCGGGACCCGACAATTGCCTACAGCTCAAACTCGGCCGCCATCACGGCCTACCGCACCGGCGAACCACAGATGACCGACTCTGACCCCTGAGGTGCTGAGTGGGGCCCAACTCGACCCCCACATGAACGTCGAGTTTGAGGGATTTTCGACTGCTCTGACGGTGCCTCTCTTCGCCCGAGGACAGATCCTTGGTGTCATGAGCTTCATCGTTGGGCCGAACCGAGGGATCGCGGCGGACGACATCTCGTTGGCCACTGAAGTTGCAGCCAGGACCGGTGTCGCGCTCGACAATGCCAGCCGCTTCCAACGCGAACATCAGATGGCAGAAGTTCTGCAACGGGCCGTCCTGCCCGAACGTCTTCCTGCCGTTCGGGGGCTCCGCCTCGATGCCGAATACCGAGCCGGCACCGCTGGGGCCTTGGCCGGCGGCGACTGGTACGACGTCTTCACTTTGGCCGACGGTCGAATCTTCTTCAGCGTCGGCGACGTCATGGGCAAGGGGGCATCGGCCGCAGCTCTCATGGGCCAGGTGCGCAGCGCTATTCGCGCCTATGCCATCTCCGATCCGTCGCCTCGCCTGGTCTTCGCCGAGATCGACAAGCTCTTCGCCGTTTTGCACGAAGAGCGCATCGTGACGGCGGTGGCCGGGGTCTTAGACCTCGAACGGGGAACGGTTCGTCTGGCCAATGCGGGCCATCCGAGCCCACTGTTGCGCCGAGCCGACGGGCGAGTAGAGCAAGTCGGACGAGGAAACACCTTGCTCATCGCGGCTGGGGTCACTGGTCCGGAACGAACCGAACAACAACTTCGTCTTGAAGTGGGCGACTCGCTCGTGCTGTTCTCCGACGGGTTGGTGGAACGTCGGTCAGAGTCGATCTCAGACGGCCTCGATCGCCTCGTTGGTGCACTCTCTGAGCTGGGCCAGGAGGGTTGGCCCATCCATCCGGGCTCGGATCTGGCTGACCGGCTCGACGAGGGAGGTATCCGGCACGACGACGTCGTGGTCCTGTGCATCCATCGTGCTGAGGCAGAGGTTTGGAATGCCCCAAATGGGGCACTGCCATTGGAACGCCGACGTGTCGAGGCCATGTCACACATCACGCTCCCACCCGAAGTTTCCAGTACTCCCGCGGCACGTCGGTGGTTGATTGAGCGACTCGATGATCTGCCCCTTGACGTGGTGGATAGTGCGGTCCTCTTGGTCTCAGAGCTGGTCACCAATGCCGTCTTGCACGCTGGGACTGACCTGGTCGTCACGGTGCACCGCCTGGCGGACCGCATCAGGGTCGACGTAGCCGACGGCAGTACGCAAGAGCCCGTGGTGCGCGACTACCCCACCGAGGCGTCAACTGGCCGCGGCCTCACCCTTTTTGACACCCTGGCTTCCAATTGGGGCGTTGAACTATCGACCCGAGGGAAGATCGTGTGGTTTGAGCTGTTGGTGGACCAGCCCATCGAAACCGATCACGCCTCGGATGGACGCTTCGACTTCACGATTCCTGGCGTGACTGACGCGGCCCTCGACCGTCGTACCCCCGAACTCACGCACTTCGCCTTGCAGCAGATTCCCGTGCGACTCGTCGGTCAGGCTGGGGAGGAGTACGAGGCACTCTTTCGAGAGTTTCGGCTCGTCAAAGAGAGTGAGCCGCGCCGGGCGGAAGGCCACCCGGCGCGGCTTATCGAACTCATCGACGAGATGGGCACGAAGTTTCGGGGCTTCAACTCTGGCGCCAATGAGGAGTGGCAGTCCGTGGTCGAGCAGAACTTGGAGACCTTTGACTGGTCGATTGACCTGCCTCGTTCGGTTGGTGAGGCCTGTGCCCACTTTGACGCGCTTTTGGACGAAGCGGACCGCTACTGCCAGTCTGCCGAGCTCATCTCATTGCCAGCCGATCCCGCCAGCGTGGCGGTACGAAAGTGGTTCCTGGGTGAGTTTGTCCGCCAAGCCCGAGGTGAGGCGCCCACAGCGTGGCCCGACAGCGAACTGGCGCAGGGCATCCGGCCCCGGGACGGCTCAACCGCCTGATTGAGGGTCGTCGATTTCGAGCGGCGGGCACGGCCTCCGTCGAATGGTCACACAGCTTCAGATGAGGGGCCATGATCTCCGTCGTGACGAGCGGCGTCGATCGACCAGAAACAGAAAGCGGGCCCATCTCTTCTGCTGACGCGACTGGTGGCACGCAAGATCCTGGGATCGATCGTCTGATTCGCTCGCTCTCCCTCGCCACCTTCTTACAGTGGCTGGGGGCTAGTGCGTTTTTGCCCCTTTTGCCGGAGTACCTCCGCCAACGCGGGGGATCCGACGCGGTCGTGGGGGCGGTGATGGCAGCATTCTTCGTGGCGGCCCTGCTGTTTCAGTATCCAGCCGGGCTCCTCAGTGACCGAATCGGTCGACGGCCCGTGCTGCTCGGCGGTTTAGTGGTCTACGCCCTGGCCAGCTTCGCCTTCATCTTTCCGGTCAGTCCGATCTTTGACATCTTCTTGCGGGCCGGCCAAGGAGCGGGAGCCGGGGCAGCCGAAGTGGCCTCGCTTGCCGTCATCTCTGGCGCGGTGTCGATTGCCCGACGAGGCCGAGCCTTCAGCGCTATCTATCAAGGTCAGTTGGCCGGCCTGGCCATCGGTCCTCTAGTTGGCAGCCTGGTGGGCCTTCATCACCTCACCTTGGTCTTTGTGGCGTCGGGCCTCGCCTCCCTGCTGGCCTGCATACCGATTCTCCGAAGCTCTGAGCTAGCCGAGCATGAAAACGATCGGTCCAATGAGGTCGAGGTCTCGACCGATTCAATTCTCCGACTGCCCAATGGATCAGGCGTGAACTGGGCCCTGGTTGGGGCCATCATGACGGCCGTAGCCCTTGGGCTCTGCTTTGGGACCTATGAGTCGTGTTGGACCCTGCTTCTCGTGCATCGTGGTGCGGTGGCTTGGCAGATTGGCCTCAGTTGGACTCTGTTTGCTGTGCCCTTTGTTGTCATGGCCCGACCGGGCGGATGGTTGGCCGACCGGGCCGATCGGCGCTGGCTCGTCGTCTTCTCGCTTTTCTCGTCGGTCTTTCTCTGTGCCCTGTATCCGTTTCTGTCGCATCTGGTCTGGCTCTTGGTCCTCGGAGGGATCGAGGCGGTGGGACTGGCTATTGCCCTGCCTTCAGTGCAGTCGTTGTTGACCCAAACCGTTCGCCCCACGCAGGTCGGCAAAGTGCAAGGGCTCTTTTCGACCTCTGAGACGGCGGCCATTGCGGTGGCGGCCGGGCTGGGCGGGTTCCTCTTTGGCTTGAGGGTGTGGGCCCCATTCGTCTCGATGGCCACGGCCGCTGGACTCATTGGCTTGTCGCTGCCGCTGGTGTGGCGCCACGTGACGGGCCGAGTGTCGGCCTTGCCGCCGGTGGAGCCGCCACTCGCCCAACCGAGCTGAGCGCAGAGTCCTTGGCCCTGGGGCGAGGTCAGCCGGCCTTTCTCAAGGCCTTTCGAAGCACCTTCACGTACTCGTCGAGCCCCTCTCGGTACAGGCGCGATGCCGGCCCCGACGCAATACCAACGCGCTCGGGGATAACGCCCCAGACCGGCACCTTTTCGGACTTCCACCACTCAACGGTCTCGGCCAGGTCGTTCGTTCCAAGCCGCGCGGCACAGACCACGATGCCGGCTGGCACGTTGCTCGGAATCATTTCCAAGGTGGCAAAGACCCGGGTCGGTTCAACCCCTCCGGCTCGGGTCGGGATGACAATGGCATCGGCCCGGGCAATGGCAGCGCGGACAATGCGCTCGTCCCCCGGTGGGGTGTCCACCACCACGACGCCTTCCCCAGCATCCATGGCGCGACTGACCGTTCGCTCCGAGGGTGCCTCTACCAGTTCCACGCCGTCGACCGGCGACTCCTCAAACCATTCCGCGCTCGAGGCCTGTCGGTCGGCATCGACCAAGGTCACTGGGTCGTAGCCCTGCTCAACCGCAGCTGCGGCCAGATAGACCGTCGTGGTGGTCTTCCCCACCCCGCCTTTGACGTTGCTCACCACGATGTTCATCGTCTCTGTACCTCCGGGCGGATCGTACCGTTTTCATCACTACCTTGCGGCGCCACGAAATGCTCCGAGTTAGTCAGCCGAGAGCTGGTGATCTGTCGTTTTCGACCGGCGCTTCACCGGGTCGACATTGGCCCTATGGGAGGAGCAAGAGGGCCAGTCGCTTGATCGTGATCTTCAAGCCGACCACACCCATGACGAGCAAATACGCCACGTGGCCCAGCAGGGACCAACTGAACGCGCCGAGGTCGAGGCCCCGGAGGAGGGCAACGCCTTGATAGAGCGGCGTGCATCGGACGACCACTTGCAGCCACTCGGGGTAGACCGACAACGGGAAGAAAATGGCTGAAAACAAGAAGAGCGGAATGATGCCGAGCGAGATCATGTCGAAGTCCTGCCAGCTCCGCATGTAGGTGGTGCCGGCCATCCCAACGGCTGAGAAGGCAAAGCTGATGAGCACTGCTCCAGGAAGGCACAACACCACCCAAGGCGTGGCGACATAGCCCAAAGCGGCCATGACGCAGAGGAAGGCGCTGGAGTAAATGGCGCCACGCAGCAACGACCACGACAGCTCCCCTACGGCCACGTCAGTGGTGCTCAAGGGCGTCGACAAGATGGCGTCATAGACGTGGGAGATCTTGAGTTTGAAAAAGATGTTGAAGGTGGAGTCGAAGACGGCTCCGTTCATGGCCGATGAGGCCAGCAGTCCGGGAGCGACAAAGACGGTATAGGGCACGAGGTGCCCGTCGACCGGCAGCGGTCCGACCAGGTGGTTGAGCCCAACGCCGATTGAGAGCAGATAAAAGAAGGGCTCGAAAAAGCCCGAGACCAGGTAGATCCAGCCGCGGCGGTAGTGCAGGATGTTGCGTTCGACCACACGACGGGCCCGCCGACTGCCGAAGATGGCCGTCGGTGTGAGCCGCAAGGGGAACGAGGCCGACGCGACGACAGCTCGATCGGTTGTACTCATACGACCAACCGCTTGGCGAAGGTGCGACGGGCCATCACCACGCCCCCCACGACCAACGAAACCAGATAGGCCACAGAACCAAGATCGGGCCACCAGGCCACGTGCCCCAGCGTGAGATCACGGCACAAAGAAACGCCGTGAAAGAGCGGGGTGGCGTAAGCCACGACCTGCATCCAACCCGGAAGTTGGGTGATCGGGAAGAACGTGCCCGAAAACAAAAACAGCGGGACGATCACGAAACGGTAAAGCGAGGTGAAGCCCACCTCTCTGTCCTGGGTCGCCGAGTACGCGCAGATGGGAGCAGCAAAGGCCAAACCGCATAACACCGCGGCCGGAACAGCCAACAACGGCCCACACCGAATGCAAGGTCCCGAAGGCAGCCATGACGGCAAAGAAGATGCTGCTGACGATGACAAGTCGTAGACCGATCCAAATGAGCTGGGCCGCCAGGACGTCTCCCACGCTGAGTGGTGTGGCCAACATGGCGAAGTAGGTCCGCACCCATTTGATGGCCCCCATGACGGGGAACATCGACTCGTTGGACCCGATCTGCATGGCCGTTCCGGCCAGCAGGCCAGGAGCCAAGAAGTCCAGGTAGGCTGACGCCGCCAACGGTGTGGGAGTGGTGGTCGATCAACGAGCCCAGCCCCACCCCCATGGCGGCCAGATACAGCACCGGGATGAGAAAGCTGGTCACGACCGAACTCCGCCAGGTGCGCTTGTACTGGTAGCAGAAGTAAAAGACACCGCGGAGCCAGGTTGGCATGGCCGGGCGACGAGACGATCGCCGCTCCAAGGAACGGAGCGGCGCCTCTTCCGATTCGCCGTGTTCAATCAGCGTCAATGGACGACCTGCACCGTTTCAGTGAATGGATCACGACACTCAGTCGACCAGGGTGCGGCCGGTGAGGCGTAAAAAGACATCTTCAAGCGTCGAGCGTCGGACCAGGGCGCTCACTGGTTCGTGGCCAGCGCCATGGACCTGGGCCAGGGTCTCGTCACCGTTGCCGGTGTACAACAAGATGCGGTCGGGCAACACCTCGGTCCGCTCACACATATCCACCATGGTCTCGGACTTTTCCTCATGGGTACCAGAGGCGAAGCGCAGTTCGACGACTTCACGCGTCGAGTACCGCTCGATGAGATCACGAGGACTGCCTTCGGCGGCAAACTTACCGTGGTCCATGACGACCAACCGATCGCAAAGTTGCTCGGCTTCGTCCATGTAGTGCGTGGTGATAACGAGGGTGACCCCGTCTTGTTTGAGGCGGTACAAGCGATCCCACAAGAGATGGCGAGCCTGGGGATCAAGGCCAGTCGTCGGCTCATCCAGTATCAACAGATCGGGATTTGAGATGAGCGAGCGGGCAATGGTGAGCCGACGCTTCATGCCGCCTGACAGCGGATCAACCCGATCGTTGGCCCGCTCGGTCAGTTGGGCGAACTCTAAGAGTCGGTCCGCTCTTTGGCGCGTCTCCTTCTTGGGTAGATCGAAGTAGCGCCCATAGATCATGAGATTGTCGAGGACCGTCAGGTCGAGGTCGAGGGAGTCCTCTTGCGGTACGAGCCCGATGCGGGCTCGAATATCGGCCCCATGGGTGGCCGGATCCATGCCCAGGACACGGAGCGTGCCCCCACTCACGGGCGACATGCATGAAATCATGCGCATGGTGGAGGTCTTGCCCGCGCCGTTGGGGCCAAGAAAGCCGAAGGACTCGCCTTTTTCAATTTGAAAGTCGACGCCGTCGACGGCCACAAAGTCGCCGAACCGTTTCTGGAGGTTGTGGGCCGTAATCAAGGGCTCAGAGCTCAGCTGGGACACGGTCAGAGAACCTACCGCCCGGCCACCGATGTATCGGCGAGGCCCGTGCCGTGCCGTGGCACAAGGTCGGTCGAGGTGGCATGGTGTCCCCGTTCACAACGTGGCACCAGAGTTATAACGACAAGCCGGCACCGACCCGGTTTCAAGATGAGGACGTGCAATGAGCGCAGCAAGTAACGGAGCGGGCGGATCGGCCCGAGCCTTTCCACAAGGTTTCACCTGGGGCACCGCGACCGCGGCCCATCAGATCGAAGGCGGCAACACCAACAACGACTGGTGGCGCTTTGAGCACACTGCTGGTTCTGGCTGCGTTGACTCGTCGGGCGACGCCTGTGATTCGTGGAACCGCTGGCCCGAAGACGTCGACCTCGTGGCCGACTTCGGCTTTGACAACTACCGTTTCTCCGTTGAGTGGAGTCGCATTGAACCGGCCGACGGAGAGGTCTCCCAGGCCAGCCTCGATCACTATCGTCGCCAGTGCCACGCACTGCGCGAGCGGGGCATCGACCCGGTTGTGACCTTCCATCACTTCACCACGCCGACCTGGCTGACGGACCAGGGCGGCTGGGAGAACCCGAGCACGGCCGATCGGTTCGCACGGTTCTGCGAGATCACCGCTCGAGCCCTTGGGGCTGAGTCGATTGCTCGAGCTTGCACCATCAACGAAGCCAACGTCGTCGCCACCATGGGTTGGCACGCCGGCATGTTTCCTCCTGGAAAAAACGACAAGGAACTGGCCCGCAAGGTGGCTGAGGTCTTTATTGCCGGACATCGGGCTGGCGTCGACGCCATTCGCAATGTCATTCCAGAGGTGCCGGTCGGTCTCACCCTGTCGATGACGGACTATCAGGCGGCCGAAGGCGGCGAAGAGAAGATGGAGCGGATTCGCTATCTATCCGAAGACATCTATTTGGAAGCCACCGAAGGCGATGACTTCATTGGCGTGCAGGTCTATTCGAGAAACGTTATTGGACCCAACGGTTGGGTGGGTCCGTTGCCCGGCGTGCCAGTGGTCGACATGGGCTATGAGTTTTGGCCTCAGTCGCTCGGTGCCTGTCTTCGACGCGCCTCGGCGATGACGGGGGCCAAGATCCCCCTATGGGTCACGGAGAACGGCATCGGAACCACCGATGACACACAGCGCGTGGACTACGTGCGCCAGGCCTTGGCCGGCGTGCTCGACGCCATCGACGACGGTATTGACGTTCGGGGGTACACCTACTGGTCCTTGCTGGATAACTTCGAGTGGGCCCTCGGCTACCGCCCCCGTTTTGGGCTGGTCTCGGTCGACCGTGAGACCTTCGTTCGGACCCCGAAAGACAGCGCCCGTTGGTTGGCCACGGTCATTGCGAACAACGCGCTGGACAGGCGTCTAACGGCGCAATAAGCGATGGGTCCCTCGGCTCCGGGGCGAAGCGTCACCGCCCAGCGTGTTCGATGTTTTTCACGATGCCGTCGATGATCTGACCCCATACCGGTTGCGGCAGATCGTGACCCATGCCTGGAATGAGCATGAACTCCGCGCCCGGAACCGCTTCAGCCGTGGCCACGCCACCGCTGACGTTGATGAGGGGATCGCCATCGCCGTGAACAACCAGGAATGGCAGGTCCAGCTGACGGAGGTGCTCGGTCCGATCGGGCGAGGCCAAAATGGCGGCCAGTTGTCGCGCTGTACCCTCTGGACAGTAACAACGGTCGTAGGAGCGCTCAGCTTGAGCTGTGACCCAGGCTTCGTCGAATGGAAAGCCCGGAGAGCTGATGACTCGGGTCCCAGCCACCGAGGCGACGACCGCCTCTTCTCGTGACGTGGCCACCGGCCGCATGAGTGCTTGGAGCGCTTCGCTGGTGGGTGCTCCGACGGCCCGATCACCAGTCGTCGACATGATCGAGCAGGCGCTGCGAACGAGCTCGGGATATTGAATAGCCAACGCTTGGGTAATCATCCCACCCATCGATACGCCCATGACGTGCACGCGGTCGAAACCCAGGCCCTTGACCAGGCCGGCGGTGTCGTCAGCCATATCAGACAGCAGATAAGGAGCGGTCGAGGTGTCCCCGGCGATAATCGAGAAGATTTCCGGCAGTCCTTCGCTCTTGGTCGAGAGCCCAGAGTCTCTGTTGTCGAATCGAACGACGAGAAAACCACGGTCGGCCAGTTGCTGGCAGAACTCCTCAGGCCATCGGATGAGCTGCATTCCGAGACCCGTGATCAAGAGCAGCGTTGGATCGCTGGGATTCCCAATGAGCTCGTACTCAAGCTCGATACCGTTTGATTCGATCTTGGGCATTTGAGCTTCACCCCTCGCTCTCGTGGTGCCTCTTTTTACCATTTGCCGATGAGGGGCGGCGGTCGAGAGGGTCTACGAAAAACGTGGACCAGCCACGGCAAGATGGCTCGACGGCTCTCGACCCACGAGCGCACAGGCCAAGGTCGACGTCTCAAGCAGAGTGGTCAGGTCGATGCCCGTTTCAATGCCCATGGCGTCAAAAGCATGAATCAGGTCTTCGAGCGGCAGATTGCCCGAGGCTCCTGGGGCAAACGGGCAACCCCCAAGACCGCCCACGGTGCCGTCCAAGCGATCAACGCCCGATTCGACGGCGGCGAAGGCGTTGGCAATCGCGAGTCCCCGGGTGTCATGCAGATGGACGCCCAGTTCAACCAGGGCAAACCTGGAGCGAAAGGAGGTGACGGCGGCCCGAAGTTCGGTGGGCACTGCTGTACCGATGGTGTCGGCCAGCGAGAACCGATTGAGACCCATGTCGTGGGCCCGCCGGGCTAGGGCGACGACATCTGACAGGTCCACTGAACCGACGTAGGGACACCCGAACGCCGTGGCCAGAGTGAGTTCGATCTGGACGTCGAAACCTTCACACTGGTGTAGGACAGCGCCGAGTTCATCGAGCGAGGCGGCAACGCTCCGACCGCTGTTCTCCATGTTGTGTGCTTCGGATACAGAGATCACAAACTGCAGGTGGCGCAGCCCCACGTCCAATGCTCGTTGCGCACCACGCCTATTCAACACGAGTCCCCACAACCGCGCCGTTGGACTCGTGGCGAGAACCTGAGTGGTAAATCGATCGGCGTCAGCCATGGCCGGCACACGATCAGGACGGGTAAACGACGCCACCTCCATGTCGCGAACTCCGGACGCCACAAGGGCCTCGTAGATCGACATTTTCTTGTCGGTAGCAATGGGCGATTCGTCTTGTAAGCCGTCTCGCAGCGTGACATCTCTAATCCCGAACATCAGTGGCGCTCCATTACTGAACCGTCGTTTGAAGTTGGGCTACGTGCGACGCCTCTTCGATGCGACGGATGAGCACATCACGCCCCATGGTGATGTGCTCGCTCATCAGACCGCCGGCCCGAGTGCTCTCTCCTTGCGCCACCGCTTCTCGGATGAATCGGTGGAAGAGATTTGATCGCTCTCGTTCTTCCTTGTCGAAGACCCGAAAGGCCTGAAACACCAAGGGGATGTCAACGGTGCGCACCAAGAGCTGCGTCAGTCGGGCGTGATGCGCCATGCGCATGAGCGCGCCATGGAATCGGGCGTTGGCGCGATTGATCTCTCTGAGCTGTGCAAGTTCTGAATCTGAGCGGGCGAAGACAGCATGGTCGAAGGCCTCAATGGCATCGTCCAACTCGCGAAGATCTGCCTCGGTCGCACGATCCGCCGCCCGCTCGACGGCGTAGGACTCAAGACGTGCTCTTAACTCATAGAGGTCGTAGATCTCGCCGGCTGATACCGGCCGAACGACGGCACCACGATTTCGTTCACTGATGATCAGCCCCTCGGCCTCAAGGGTGCGAAGTGCTTCGCGCACCGGAGTACGTGACAAGTCGTACTCCTCGCCAATGCGCTGCTCAATCATGCGCTGGCCGGGCCGATAGCGCCCTTCGATGATGCCGGCACGGATCAGTTCGTACGCCCTCTGGGCGCGGCCCAGATCGTGGATGTCGGAGGCCATGCCATCTCCCATTTGCATACAATACCTTGGTTGACCTCAGTTGCTGACGGGGGAACGGTGATGGTGGAACAGAGTCATGTCTTCCAATGCAACGAGTATTGGTAGGGATATATGCGATGTTGGGACAGCCGAGCGCCGCTCGTCGCCTTGATGCACCATAAGAGGGACCGGGGCTAGATCGCATACAATCTTCAGATGCACGACGAGGACCATCACGTTGGATCCACCGGGCCACTGAGCGGGGTACGAGTTCTCGAGCTCGGAAGTTTCATCGCTGGGCCCTTTGCCGGCCAGATCTTCGGTGACTACGGCGCCGATGTGATCAAAGTCGAGTCGCCTGAAGACGGTGACCCGATGCGACAGTGGGGTATTCGATTAGACGGCGACAGTCTCTGGTGGCCCACCATCGCCCGCAATAAGAGGTCTGTCTGCATCGATCTTCGAAACGAGCGGGGTCGACAGGTCGTGCGGCGACTGGCTCGTCAGTGCGACATCGTGGTCGAGAACTTCAGACCGGGGAGACTCGCCGACTGGGGACTCGACTACGACACTCTGGCGGCCGAACACCCACAGCTGATCATGGTGCACGTCTCTGGCTACGGTCAGACCGGTCCCAAATCGGAGGCGGCCGGGTTCGGAAGCATCGGTGAAGCGGTCGGTGGTATTCGCTACACCACCGGAGACCCACGTGGGCCATCAAGTCGTGTCGGCATAAGTCTCGGCGACGCGCTTTCAGGGTTATTTGCCGTCATCGGCGCTCTCGCCGCATTACACGAGATGCAGAAGTCGAACCTCGGTCAAGAGGTCGACGTCGCCATCTACGAAGCGGTGGCGGCTCTGATGGAGTCCTCAATGGCCGATTTCGAACTCGGTGGAGTCCGGCGAGAGCGTACAGGGAGCGTCTTACCTGGCGTTGCTCCATCCAACGCCTATCCGACCGCAGACGGATCTGAGGTGTTGATCGCGGCCAACGCAGACTCGGTCTTCTCTCGTTTGGCCACGGCCATGGAGATGCCAGAACTCGCCGTCGATGAGAAGTACCACTCTCACCTGCGCAGGGGCGAGAACATGGCGGAACTCGACGAGATCATCTCCCGCTGGACCCAAACCCGCGACGCCGCAACGCTTCTCGATCTTCTTGAGCGTCACGGCGTACCCGCCGACCGACTCTTCACCGCGCAAGACATGCTGACTGACCCGCACTACGCCGCTCGGGACATGGTCCTTCGACGTCGTTCCCTGCAGGGCTGGCAAGTCCCAATGACCGGCATCGTGCCTAAGTTTTCACGCACTCCTGGCTCGGTCCGTTCTACCGGACCGGGCCTTGGGGCTCAGACCCGCCAGGTCTTGCGAGATCTAGCCCGCATCGACGACGCCGAATATCTCGATCTAGAAGCGCAGGGCACCGTGAGCGGGAGAAGCGACAACGGCTCATAGATCAGTCGACGCTTCATCCGATCTCGGTCTGCCCTGAGACTGGAGTCGCTCAAGACGTGCCCCACCGTGTTGATGGCGTCGACAAGCTCGTCCATCTGCATCAGCACGTGTTGTGTCGTGTCAGCCTGGCCCATGGCGACTTGTACCTCTTCGTAACGGCGACGCAAAGGAGGAAGCGGTTCTATGAATTTGATCTTGGTCGAGACCGGCCGCGATCAACGTCAGTGATTGATCGACGTCGGCCGCAAAGATTCCAACCGCCGACTTTGCCGTCGGTGACAGTTCGTGGCCCAGTTCGGTGCGCAGACTGTGAGCGGCCCGAATGAGCCGGCGCAGACCAGCGATCACACTACGGCTCTCTTCGCCATCGACCCGCTTTGTTGTTGGTTCGCTCAACGAGCGCCCAACGGCTGACTCCGCTGCCGTGAAGGCCAAGCGGGCCGAGCGACCCTGCTTACTCAATTTCATCGACGTCAATCGCCCGTGCTCCGCTCATCATTGCCAGCACGGCCCCCACGTAGCGACGTTGCGCCGTGACCAGTCCAGCCAACGAATGCAACGCCTCCTGCTTCGACCACGTCGGCCAGACCATGTAAGCGATCAAGGCCACACTCCCGCCGATCAGCGTGTCCAACAAGCGATAGCCGGCCGTTCCCCAACTGTCTGTCTGTCCAACGCTGATGAGCAACAGGACCAGGCCGGTAAGAAAGCATACGCCGACGGCATAGTTCGATTGATAGAAGGTGTAGGTCAGCCACGCCGTCAGCGCCACCAAAGCAGCGGTCACACCTTGGCCCGGGTGGAGACCGGCCAGCACAAGGCCGACCAGGCCGACACCCAAAAGTGATCCCCCGACCCGAGCAATCCCTCTGGTCAGGGTGGCGCCAAAGTCCGGACGAAGCACCACGGCCGCGGTCAACGGGATCCAGTAAGAGTGAGGAAGGCTCGAATGGATGACGAACAGATCGACCACCGGCACGACAACGGCCAATCGAATGGCGTGGCGCAGGGCGGGCGAGTCCAACGAAAGGTTGTCAACCAGAGAGTGGGCCGCGCTTTTGCCAGCGGCCTTCCAATCGCTTCGGCCGAGGTTCACGTGTGGAACAAGCCGAGGCGAATCTAGGTCTGTAGCCCGATCGACAAGTTTTGCTGCGGCTCGAAGCTGACCGGCCAATGCGGTCACATGACGTGTCAGCGGCCCCTCGAGATTCTGGTCTTGTTCCGTCGCACGCAATGCATCGTGGATCGAGGCGAGAGCCTCATCGAGGCCAAGCCAACCTTGCGACGTTGATCCATTCAGTAGCCCAGGGTTCACAGTCTTGGGGTCCAGGACTTGGGCGATGGCAAGCATGGCCTGGCGGCATTGCAGGCGAAGCGTTTCGGCCATCTCTTGGACTTCGCGGCCGCCCTCGAGGTAACCGGCCAACCCTTCAACTGCAATGAATTCTAAGCGCATGCGCCGCGCCTCGTCGATGAGACCACGAAGAGCCTGCGCATCGGAGCGGCCGTACAGGGTCGACGATCGCATCGTGGCCAGGGCTCGATCGATCGATTCGGCCACTGGTCGCGAATGACCTCCGCCATCGCTTCGGGCCAGCTCGGACAGTTGGCGATAAACCTCGGCCACGGACTGACGTTGTGGTCGGAGGCCGACCGGCAGTCGAGCCACCATCTGCACCAGGGTTTGCACGGTACCTCCGGCGAGGACCAACAGCGCAAGGACGATGGCCTGATGGATCGTTTGCGGTGCGCGCCCAAAAATGATGATCGCCATTACGCCTTGAATGCCCACGACTGATCGCTCCGGTCCGAGAGCAACAAGCAGCCCGCCGGCGAAGCACCACAGCACCAACGAACTCACGTGGAGCCACGCATAAGGAGAACAGGCCGCCCCGACCAGGGCAGAGAGTGCTAGTCCAAGCGCGTCAGCTCCCATGGTGGACACAGGGAGTCGAGGTCCGTTCATCCGTACGGCCAGTCCCACAAAGAGAGCGCCCAGTGCGAGACCTGAGGCCGTCGCTGGGGTGGAAACAATCAAGCCGAAGGAGAAAAGAACAAACACGGGCAGTGCGGTGACTGCACCAGCCCACGGCACCACGAGTGCCGCATCAAGGTCAATGACCGCCCGGAGGGCCTGACGCGTCGAGGCCGCCGCCCGCGACGGTGCGGTCATCTAGCGCTCGAGTGATCGTGGCGACGCGCTCACCGCTCTGACGAAGGCGGGTTGGGCGCGGCAACGATGTCGTCGACCAAATCAGCCACTGAACCAACAATTCGAGATGGTCGATAGGGAAACCGATCGACCTCAGAAGCCCGAGTCACGCCCGACAAGACCAAAATCGTTTCCAGTCCCGCTTCGATGCCTGCCACCATGTCGGTGTCCATGCGGTCTCCCACCATCACAGTGGACTCCGAGTGGGCATGAAGCACGTTGAGGCCTTCTCGCATCATCAGGGGATTGGGCTTGCCGATGAAGTAGGGCTTTACGCCCGTGGCATGGCGGATAAGCGCCGCCACCGACCCTGTAGCAGGCAGTGCGCCATCGTGCGAAGGCCCGACTGGATCCGGGTTGGTTGCCATGAAGCGAGCTCCGTTGTTGATCAGGCGGATGGCTTGAGTAATGGCCTCAAAACTGTAAGTACGAGTCTCACCGAGGACGACGTAGTCGGGGTTCTGATCGGTGAGCACGTACCCGATGTCATGGAGCGCAGTAGTCAGTCCCGCTTCGCCAATGACGTAGGCCGTTCCCTTCGGTCGCTGATGATCAAGAAACTGGGCCGTGGCCATAGCCGAGGTCCACAGCGACTCGGCCGAGATATCAAGGCCAATAGTGGCCAGGCGGGCCGAGAGGTCTCCGGGCGTGTACCGAGAGTTATTCGTAAGGACCAAGAAACTGCGGCCAGCCTGTCGGAGGGCCTCGACAAAGCGATCGGCGCCAGGAACCATCTCGCCTTCGTGCACTAAGACGCCGTCCATGTCGCTGAGCCAGTTCAGTGGAGTCGGTCGAATTCCGGTCATGATCCCAGTATGCGTGGTCTGGGACCCCTTGCATGCAGGGATTTTAGAAAATGTGAATTAACTTTAACGTTAACGTTAAACTTCTCGCAATGACGCAGTCCCTCGACCGCCCACGAGTTGCCAGCGCGGCTTTCACCCCGGCGACTGAAACCTTGACGCCGCTTGGGGCAGGGCGGGCGCCGGGCTACAAATGGCTGGCCCTATCGAATACGACGCTGGGCGTTCTCATGGCCATGATCAATCAGTCGATTGTGCTCATCGCCTTGCCCGCAATCTTTCGTGGCATCGGCCTCAATCCCCTGACGCCCGGCAATACCGGCTACATGCTCTGGATCATGATGGGTTTCATGATGGTGATGGCCGTCATGGTCGTCTCTCTCGGGCGCATTGGCGACATGTTCGGCCGAGTGAAGATGTACAACCTTGGTTTTGCCGTTTTCACCGTTTTCTGCATTTTGTTATCAGTCACGTGGATGACCGGAACCCCCGCCGCCATTTGGATTATTGCGATGCGCCTCGGTCAAGGACTTGGTGGCGCGCTCCTCTTTGCCAACTCTTCGGCCATCATCACTGATGCCTTTCCGGTCGAACAGCGGGGCATCGCCCTTGGCATCAACAACGCTGCCCTCATATCGGGTTCGTTCATTGGGCTGGTCCTCGGGGGCATCTTGGCCCCCATCAACTGGCACTTGGTCTTCTTGGTCTCAGTGCCGTTCGGCATCTTTGGCACGGTGTGGGCCTATCTGAAACTCGAAGACAACGGACTGCGCAGCAAGGCCCAGATTGACTGGTGGGGCAACGTCACCTTTGCGGTCGGTTTGGTGTCCATCTTGATTGGCATCACCTATGGCCTGCTCCCCTACGGCGGCCACAACATGGGCTGGACCAGTCCTCTTGTGCTTGGGGCCATCTTTGGTGGTCTTGCCCTCCTCGTGGTCTTTGGCTTCATCGAGACAAAAGTGCCGTCGCCCATGTTCCGACTTGGACTCTTTCGGATTCGAGCCTTCTCGGCCGGCAATGCCGCCGGCTTTCTGGGCGCACTTTCTCGAGGTGGCTTGCTCTTTCTCTTGGTCATTTGGTTGCAGGGCGTCTGGCTACCCCTCCACGGCTATAGCTATAGCCAAACGCCGCTGTGGGCCGGCATCTACATGGTGCCGCTCACCATTGGGTTTCTCATGTCGGGCCCGTTCGCTGGTTTCCTAGCCGACCGCTACGGTGCCCGGCCGTTCGCCACTGGTGGTCTACTTCTTTGCGCGGCTGACCTTCTTGGCCCTTCAGATGCTCCCGGTGAACTTCAACTACGGCGCCTTTGCCATCCTGATCTTGTTGAACGGCGCTGGCATGGGGTTCTTTGCCGCGCCCAACCAGGCCGGCGTTATGAACAGCGTGCCGCCAACCGAGCGCGGTGCGGG
Source organism: uncultured Acidimicrobiaceae bacterium (assembly GCA_963803215.1). Classification (GTDB taxonomy): domain Bacteria; phylum Actinomycetota; class Acidimicrobiia; order Acidimicrobiales; family RAAP-2; genus CAWDLP01. The sequence continues at coordinate 191,318 of CAWDLP010000012.1, read as the reverse complement.
AGCGGGCATCGCCGCCACCACCAGCGCGTCGGCACAGGTGCTTTCCATAGGCATCTTCTTCACGCTGATGATTCTCGGACTCTCGACGTCGTTGCCATCCGCGCTTTATCACGGTCTCATGGCTCATGGCGTGCCGGTCGCGACCGCAACCAAGGTCTCCCACCTGCCCCCAGTCGGAAGTTTGTTTGCCGCCTTCTTGGGCTACAACCCGATTCAAGCGCTCCTTGGCGTCCATGTGCTGAGCCACATGGCCCCGGCCAACGCCCACTACATCACGGGTCGGAGCTTCTTCCCTCGACTCATCTCGGCACCGTTCGGCCGCGGCCTCGACTTGGCCTTCGACTTCGCCGCCACGGCGTGCGCGCTTGGAGCGGTGGTCTCGTTGCTGCGAGGTGGGAAGTACGTGCACGCTGAAACGTCAGACGCCGAGCCAGACGAGTCAGCGGCCCAAGCCTTTGCCGAAACCGAAATGGCGCTGACGGACTGAGTAATGGCCAACGTCACCGACAAAGCTGCGTCCAAAGTCGCGGAAAGCACCAGTGAACAGCCCACAAGCGTTGGAATCCGAATCTCGGACGCGGCCAACCGCTCAGGGGTATCGCCCCGTACGTTGCGATACTACGAAGAGCTGGGACTCCTAAGCCCTGGTGGTTATACCGCTGGTGGCGAGCGTCGCTACCTGCCCGACGACCTCGTGCAACTCGACCGCATTCTTGAACTGAAAGAAGTTCTTGGCCTGAACTTGGAGGAGGTCAAGGGCGTTTTGGCCATTGAGAATCGGCTTGAGGAACTCCGTACTGCCTATCGAGCACACCGTGATGCCACAACGACGAGAGCTCCTACGGGACAACGCGCCATCTTGGAGGAAGCCCTGGAACTGCGGATCACGCTGGCCTCCCAGATCGACGAGAAGATGGCTCGCATGGATGAATTCCGAGCGTCTCTTCAGGCTGATGCCGAACGTTGTCGCACCTTGCTTCGCGAGCTTGACGACAACTGAGTCGAATCATCCTTTGTCGGCTAGTCGGTCGACGGTACTCCAAGGGCACCGCCATCGACGGGGTTGATCGGTTTGTCATCGAATGGTCGACGTCTCCCGCGCCGCCAAACGAGGACCGGGTTTGGCCAAAATCAGGACAACCTCGGCCGATGCGATGATGAAAATGTAAAGAGGGAAAGCAATCTCTGCCGTCGTTACAGTTGTAATCGTCAATAGCGTGATGAGTGCATTGATCGCAGCACCGAGAAATGCTCCAACCGTCTCGCTCTCAGGATAGGACCACGACTTTCGCAATGTGGGCACCGCGGCCAATCCGTCCGCCAAGATCGCAGCCACGATTCCGAACGTTCCGTTACGCGTGAGAAGCCAGCCGATGGTGCCCAGCACCGACAGCGCACCGCAGATGTAGTCGAACCTGGTGATTTTCCACACCGATTTTGGATTCACAAACGAGCAAAGAAAGATCACCAGGGGCAAGAACCCCACCATGAACGTCATAAGCGATCGCAGTCCCACACCTGAGTTGACTTCGACCGCAAAGGCCAAGAGGGGAGCTACCGCCCAAAGGAGCCATGTCACTCGATTGGGCTGGGTCGTGCCCCTCAGGGTGTCGCGTATGTAGAACGAGGAGCCCAGGATGCTGATGGCCGCACCGAGATAGATGAAATTGATATTGATCATGTGGAACCGTTCCGGGGTCTAGAGCGACCCGACATCTGACCTGAGCTGCCCCAACTCAGTGAATATTTCGTTCGGTACCGACCCAGTAGGGCTCACGCAGCTCGCGCTTCAATATTTTGCCCGACGGGTTGCGAGGCAGAACCTCGGCCTGATCGATTGAGGTGGGGCACTTGTAGTGCGCCAACTGACTCCGACAGTGTTCGATGATTCCTGCTTCATCGAGTCGAGCCCCATCGGCCAACACGACAATACCCTTCACGGTCTCTCCCCACCGGTCGTCGGGCACACCGATTACCGCGGCGTCCACAACGGAGGCGTGGGACAACAACGCATTCTCGATCTCGGCCGGGTAAACGTTCTCACCACCCGTGACGATCATGTCTTTAATGCGGTCGTGCAGATAGAGATAGCCATCGTCATCGATGTAGCCGGCGTCGCCAGTGCGAAGCCATCCCTCGTCGTTCATGGTGAACGCAGTCTCTTCGGGGCTCTGCCAGTAGCCCGCCATGTTGTAGGGCGATCGTGTCCAAATCTCACCCACGTCGCCTACTGCGACTTCGCCTTCACCACTGGGACTCAGAATGGCGATCTCCACGTGTGGATGTGGTTGCCCGGCGGAACGCAAGAGATGTCGACGGGGCCCGTCTGGATCGTGATCTTTCGCCAGGAGTGCGGTAATCGCGCCCGTTGTCTCAGTCATGCCGTAGACCTGATTGAAGCCACAACCGAAGGCCTCCATGCACTTCACCAATACATCTTCGGAGATGGGCGAGGCGCCGTAGAAAATGTTGCGTAACGAAGAGAGATCGGTCGTTGCAATTTCTTCCGTAGCCAACATGAACATCAACACTGCCGGTACGACGAACATCTCGGTGATTCGCTCCACTTCGACCAGTCGAAGCAGCTCCACTGGATCAACTTCTCGAAGAATGACCGAACGTCCCCGCGTGACATGCCACACATCGCCCACCCGACCCCACCGATATGAAACAGCGGCATAGCAACCAAGCTCACCGTGTCAGGGCCCACTAAGAACGTGCGGTCGGCTTCCGATACTGCGGTGGCCAGGTTGGCGTTGGTGAGCATCACGCCTTTGGGTAGCCCCGTCGTGCCCGAGGTGTAGAGCTGCAGGGAGACCTCGTCGGCTCCCCCGATATGGCCTGGATCAGAGGCCTCTCTTCCGGCCAGCCAGGACCCAAAGGTGGTCCACCCTTCGGAGTCGGCAACAGAGCGATCCGGGGGAGATCGTCTTCTTGGCCCAAGACAACAAACTGTGTGACCTGGCCTAATGCACCGCCGAGGGCCAAAAGGCCGCCCAAGAATTCCGGATCGACCACGAGAATTTGAGCGGTCGAGTCAGCGATCACGGCGGCCATCTCGACCGGGGCCAGTCGCCAGTTCACCGGGACGAGGACGGCGCCAAGCAGAGCAGCTCCAAAGAGAAGATCAAAGTAGGCCACCCCGTTACGGTCGAGGAACGCCACGCGGTCACCGGGCCCGATGCCGCTCGCGGCTAAGGCCTGAGCGACGCGCCCGGCCACCAGGTACTGCTCGTTCCAGGTTCGTTCAATGTCGCCGTCCACGAACATAATGGCGCTTGGTCGTTTCGTTGCCTGAGTTCGTAGAACTCCTGCCACGGTGAACTGCTGTTGCATCTTCATCGTCCGATCAGATCCTTCACACACCAGGCGCGTTCAATATCTATAGGTTGAGGCCGACGACGCCGAAGGTCAATGACACACGACTATTCGACTCCCCCCGTGCGCCTGCACACTACTTTCCGCGCTTCTTATTGCAGTGAGGCGCGCAGCACCATGATGTATGGCGCAGGTGTCGTGAAAGGCGTCGACATCGCCACATCGTTTCAACCCGCTCAGTGACGAGGTTCCGCACAACCTCAACCAGATCAGGTCTCGATGTCGCGGCGATCGAGCGCTCGACACGTTCCCGATTGTCATTTCGAGTCATCGGTATAACACCTGGTCAATCCGGTTGCGCCGCGGTGCATTAGCGCTTTGGGTGGTCGCAAGTATGCTTTCGGCCAGCGCAGTTTCGTTGTCTTGCAGTTGATGACGTCTCGCACGTTCGTGGTTCAGGGCCGAACGTGTGAGAGACGGAGCTCCCGACTGATCGGGCCGTGGCGCACCTGAACACATGTGCGAGTTCAGCGATGCGCACATAACCGAAAGGACGGACCGAGGACCTAAACCCCCGGGCCTTACAACACCGGCCGCACACCCTGCGGCGAATAGCCAGGACGGACGAAGCCTTCCCGCTCTCCGTTCGGGGCATGAATGCAATGGCCGGAGCCCGCCTACACCGAGCAGAGCCTGGCGCGCCTTGCGTGCCCGACGAAGGGAGGTGCCGTGCGGATCCGCATTGCACTCGCAACGGCTTCGGCCGCTCGCATTGATCACCACTATTGCAATATCGATACTTGCTGACCTCACTATTTGGGACAACCGTGGCCTCGGCCGCCATTGAGGACCACTGGTCCAAATCTGTGCCCGCTCCATCCCCGACTCCATGCCCCGACGGCCTCTCCTTTGAAGAGATGCCCTTTACGGTCTTCCCCTGAGCGACCAGCTCCTCGGGTCGGCCGTCCCGGCTGTCGCCCCAGCTCCAATCGCGTGGTCAGCGACGCCACCTCGGTTGATACCGCTGACTGGCAGTGCATCCGAGTCCACGAATCAGGCGACCGGTACAACTCTCCCGGCCGCGCCCTCGGGCGCCTATGGGATTGTCCAGGTCACGTGGCATTCCAATGGGTTCAATGACTGGCCCTGGATGGCGGCACCGGCATTTCAGGACTTCTTGGCCTTGAAGCTCTACAACGAGTTCGGCTGGAGGCCCTGGAGCTCCCGCTTCGCTTGTGGGCTCTAGGGCCCGGATCGCTTGGTTCGACCCCGTACCGGTACGCTGAGCCGCGAAATCGGGCCCGACTCGCGGGCACCGCTGCCCGTAGGGCACCCAGATGTGGGAGTACCCATGACTGATACCGCACTCAACGAGAAGTCGAACATCGATTCTTCGACGAGCTGAAGCAGTGGTTGAGTGAGAACTGGGATCCTGACCTGACCGTCGGGCGAGTGGTGGAACCGTCTCGGACTCTCGGGTTGGGCGGCACCGTTCTTGCCCGAGAACGCTTTGGTCGTGGCCTCTCGCGAAATGACGCCGTTCGGGTGCAACAAGAGATCGCCTCGTTTGGTGCACTTGCCGCCCCGGGCGGCCTCGGTTTGTTGCTCGCTGCCCCGACCATCGCCTCACACGGCACGCAAGAGCAGATCGATCTCTATGTCGGCGACATCGTCACCGGACGGCGAGCCTGGTGCCAGCTCTTCAGCGAACCATCGGCGGGCTCCGACCTGGCCGGACTACAGACCCGTGCCGTAAAAGACGGCGACGAGTGGGTCGTCAACGGTCAGAAGGTTTGGACGTCGGTGGGCAAAATTGCCGACTTGGGAATGCTGTTGGCCCGAACAAACGCCGAAGTGCCCAAGCACCAGGGCATCACTTACTTTGCGCTCGACATGCACCAAGACGCTATTGACGTTCGGCCTTTGCGAGAGATGACGGGGCGAGCCATGTTCAACGAGGTCTTCATCACGGACGCAACGGTCAGCGAGGCAGCAGTTATCGGTGACGTCAACGGCGGGTGGGCTGTTGCAAACACGACGCTCATGAACGAGCGAGCCGGACTCGGTTCCGGCGGTGGATCTGCCGCGGGCAGCGTGGTTGCTCCAGGCAGTATCGCCAACCAACTGGGAAGCGCGCCGGCGACTTTGCCCCGAACCAGAAATCCCACACATCAGGAGGCAGGCCAAAAAAGCGGCCGGTCCGAGCCTTCTCGGAGGTATCGGCGCCAAACTGTTCATCGACCTTGCCAAAGAACACGACTCGATCGACGATCCCATCGTTCGTCAAGATCTCATGAGGCTCTATACCTTGGGCGAAATAGGTCGCTACAACGGCCTTCGCATGAAGGCAGCGCGAAGCAAAGGTCAAGATATTCCCGGCATGCCCAACATCGCCAAACTCTCCATGAGCCAGATCTCTCGTCTCGGCCGGGACCTCGGTCTGAGCATTCTTGGACCTCTCGGAACCCTGCACGCCTACGATGCGTCGGCCAAGACAATGTTGGACGCAAGTGGGGGCAGCCCATTGGCCGACGTCGTCACCGACATGGCACTTTTCGCCCAAGCTCCTCCGATCTACGGAGGAACAGATCAAGTGCAGCGAAATATCATTGGTGAACGGGTGCTCGGACTTCCAAAGGAACCAAACGAAGATCGGACCGCGCCGTTCTCCGCACTGCCTAAGAACAACTAAGGACTTTTTTCCTTATGCCCCGGCCAAGGCGGCCGTGATCTGGGCCATATCGAAGTAGTCACGCCACGCCGTAATACGACCGTCGAGTACCTCGAAAGTCCCCATCACCGGAAGCTCAGTCGCCTTGCCGTTGATGGTGATGATGTCCACGCGCTCAGTGAAGACGACGTCACCGCTCACAGCCAGGTTGTCGATTCGAAACTCCAGGGCATCGCTCATAGAAATGAACATCTCAAGAACGGCCATGGTGGCGTCAAGGCCGACTGCCGGATCCATTGGGATGTTGTGATACACCACCGAATCGCTCAGAAACGGGCGGAGTTTGTCGGCATCAAGACCTGGCACGGCAGCGCAAAACCTTCGCACAACTGTTTCGGGGTTCTTGTCCTGCATGAGTTCTTGGTCTCCCATCGGCCCTCCATCTTGTTTGCAACCAGCGTGGCACGAACCGACTGAATTGGCACGCCGCACGGTTGAGGTACCGGCCTTCATGGCAACGATCGTGGTTATGCAATATCAACGACATCCAATTTCAGTAAAACGAACCGTTCGTAGGGTCTTTTCTAACCGACCTGCAACATAGGTCCGCTAGAACTACCGCCGTGTCGAGCCTGGACGAACGACCGCTCATACTTTTGGCCGAAGACGACCGCGCCACTCGCGAGTCGGTCACGCTTGCTCTCAGCCTTGAGGGTTATCAAGTCGAACCGGTAGAAGATGGTCGCGGCGCCATCAGTCCAGTTGGTGCAAACCACTTATTTATTCTCGACGTGATGATGCCCCATTTGGACGGACTCCAAGTGTGTCGGATCCTTCGAGAGCGAGGTACAACAACACCAATTTTGCTACTGACGGCGCGAACTGAAATAGCTGACCGCGTGGCCGGTCTCGACGCTGGGGCTGACGACTACCTCGTCAAACCATTCGCACTCGACGAACTGATGGCCCGGGTTCGCGCTCTACTGCGACGGAGTGTGGCGCCCGGGAACGCATGGGTAGATGAGGCCTGCGGTGTGCGCATCGATGTCAATAGTCGAAGAGCTTGGCGGGACGACCGAGAGCTTGTGCTCAGTAAAACGGAGTTCGAGCTTCTTCATCTTCTTGTTGTGAATGCCGGGCAGGTCATGACCCCGACCACCATCTATGAACGCATTTGGGGTTACGACTTTGGTCCTGATTCAAAAAATCTTGCCGTGTATATCGGATACCTGCGACGCAAGCTCGAAGACGGCAACCGAACCCGATTGATTCAGACGGTTCGGAGTGTCGGCTACACCTTGCGATCTTCGTGACGCTGCGTTGGCGTCTCTCTTTGGCTATGGCGCTATTGGTCGCAGCCGCCGCGACCGCCTCGGCCGTAGTGGCGTACGCGGCTGCAGAAAACCGGTTTCAGTCACAGGTGGATGCGGGCGTCCAGCAAGCCGCGCAACAACTGGCTGTGCCCAACCCGGCGCCGGGAAATCAGGGCCACATCACGCCAGCAACACCTTCCAACTCGGCGGTCGGTACGACTGCAACAAATGGTGTCAACGCGCCCCCGCACGGGCCACCACCAGACAATCAACCACCCCCGCCAGGACCCCTCTTCAACATTGTCATCGTGCAGTATCTGACCCAGCGAGGGACCGTTGCTTCGCATACCGGTCCTCGCCTGGGTGTCTCTGCGCACGACAGATTGGTGGCCGCCCACGAGACGGCACCATGGCTCCGCACCGAGACGGTTGATCACATGCCCTACCGCGTCATCACGACGCCCGTCCTGGCCGGTGGTGCAGTAGAAGTCGGTGAGAATCTCAGCCAGAACGACGATGCCCTCCACAGCCTGGGGTGGCTCTTCGCTGGTTTGGCTGCACTGGTCACACTCCTCGCAGCCATGGCCGGATGGCTGATCGCCCGGCGCATCACGAAGCCTCTGGAGTCGCTCACGACGGCAGCTGAAGACATCGCCTCGGGAGGGGATCTCGATCGCTCTCTGCCCACGGGGCGAAGGGACGAAGTTGGCCGACTCGGACGTGCCTTCTCCGCCATGCTGGGGTCACTCAATCAGAGCCGTCATCAACAGCATCAACTCGTGCGTGATGCAGGCCACGAACTGCGTACACCAATCACCAGTCTGAGAAGCAATGTCGATGTTCTTCGGCGTTACGGCACCGATCTTCCCGTGGCCACTATGGACAAGCTGCTCACCGACCTCGATGCCGAACTGCGAGAACTGACCGGACTGGTCGACGAGGTCATCGAGGTTGCAACGGAACGGCGCTCAGACGAACCAAAAGTCCACGTCGCTCTCGATGCGCTGGTCGAGAGGGTGGCTGAACGCGCTGCCGATCGATCGGGGCGGGTGGTGTTGGTAAACGCCGAACCTTGGGTCATATGCGGGCAACCGCAGGCTCTTGAACGCGCCGTAGCGAATTTGGTCGAGAACGGACTCAAGTTCAGTTCTGAGAGCTCCACCGTCGAGATCCGTGTGCAACCAGGGCGGATCGCGGTGAGCGATGATGGTGCTGGCATCCCGCCTGAAGATTTGGATCGCATCTTTGAGCGGTTCTACCGTTCGCCAACCGCTCGAAGCCAACCAGGATCTGGACTGGGCTTAGCCATCGTGCGACAGGTTGCGCAAGCCCACGGCGGCCATCCCTTTGCCAAGAACTTGGATGGCGGAGGGTGCACGGTTGGGATGGATCTTCCCCTCGATTGAGCTGAGTCCGGGCTGGCTGGGACAGGAGCCACCGAGTCACTTCGGGCCGTGACGGGCAACCGGTCGACCTCTCGTATAGCTCTCTTGCCCAGGACGCAATATGGTCCAAGTCAACAAACGGGCCATATCGGTCCGAAGAGAGAGGATGGCAGTGAGCACCACTACAACGGGGAGTGGGGGGAACGCTCAAGATGCAGGCGGGGTCGGGGCTGACGCTGATGGGGACTCGGGGATGACCGAACCCTCTGCGGCGCACATGAAAAGGAGCAACCAACGTCCGCAGGACGCCGACGCGGAGGCCATGCCTCCCCTCCACCCTCATGTGATCGTTCTTTTCGGTGCCACGGGAGACCTGGCCCGCCGCAAACTCTTGCCTGGCCTGCTTCACCTTTCGTTGGCGGGCCTCATACCCGAGTGCCGGATTGTTGGCACCTCACTTGATGACCTGGACGACGAGAGATTTCGAAACTTCGCCCGAGAGGCCTGCAATGAGTTCTGCCACACCGCATTTTCCGAGGACCAGTGGGCTGCCTTTCGCCAGCAGCTGTCGTTCGTAGGCCAATCGGGCGGTCCCGAGGCGCTAGGTCAGGCCGTGACCAAGGCCGAGGGGGCGCTTCGAGGTGAGCCAAGACGTCTCCACTATCTGTCGATCCCGCCCAAAGCAGCCCGTGCTGTCGTACAAACGCTGTCTGAAGCCGGCCTGGTCGATCGGGCCCGCATCATCATGGAGAAGCCCTTCGGTACCGACCTGGCCAGTGCGGTGAAGCTCAACGCCGCAGTCCACGAGGTTTTTTCCGAAGATCAGGTGTTCCGCATCGACCATTTCTTAGGCAAAGAGGCGGCGCAGAATATCCTGGCCTTCCGATTTGCCAACGGACTGTTCGAGCCAATCTGGAATCGGTCACATATCGACCACGTACAGATCGATGTGCCAGAGATTCTGTCGGTCAGTGATCGAGCCAATTTCTACGAGTCCACGGGTGCCTACCGCGACATGGTCGTCACTCACCTCTTCCAGATTCTCGCCTTCATGGCCATGGAACCACCGACGGCCCTGGAACCTCGAGCCATCAGCGAAGAGAAAAACAAGGTCTTCCGGTCACTTCGACCCATCGACGTCACTCAGGTTGTGCGAGGCCAGTACGAGGGTTACCGCGACACTCCGGGAGTCGCGCCCGACTCGGACACTGAGACCTTCGTCGCTCTCAAATGCGCCATCGACAACTGGCGTTGGGCCGGTGTTCCGTTTTACCTGCGCACGGGAAAGAAAATGGCCGAGGGAGCTCGCATTATCTCGATCGCCTTTCGAGAACCACCGAAAAGTATGTTCCCGGCCGGATCCGGTGTGGGCAACCAGGGCCCCGACCACCTCACCTTTGACCTGGCCGACGCCTCCAAGCTTTCGCTGTCCTTCTATGGCAAGCGACCCGGTCCGGGCATGCGACTCGACAAGTTGAGTCTGCAGTTCGCCCTCCACGACACGGGTTCGGATGCCGATGTCTTGGAGGCCTACGAACGACTCATCCATGACGCCATGAGTGGCGATCACACGCTCTTCACCGCAGCCGAGGGCATCGAGCGACTGTGGGAGGTCTCTATTCCCCTTCTCGAGAATCCACCACCGGTTCAGCAGTATCCGCCAGGGTCGTGGGGGCCCGACTCCATCCGAGACCTGATTGCTCCCAGAGAGTGGCGACTTCCGTTTGCCCGCGGCTGGCGCAACAGCGCCTGAACGGGCGGGCCCCGAAGGGCCCGCCCGAGGGCTCAGGCTTCGACGGTGATGGCGTCCGTTTCGGGCTCTGCCACGTTTGATGGGTAAAGCAAGTAGTGCAGGATGGCCGCCACGATGGCACCAACCAAAGGGGCCACGATGAAGAGCCAGACCTGCTTCAGCGCCGTGCCACCAACAATGAGAGCCGGTCCAAGTGCACGGGCCGGGTTCACCGACGTACCGGTAATCGGAATGCCGATGAGGTGGACAACGGTCAAAGTCAGTCCGATCACAACTCCGGCCGTGAAGGCATTTCCGATGCGGTGTGTGACACCCAAGATGACGAAGACAAAGAGAGCAGTGAGAATCACCTCTGCGGTAAAGGCTCCGGCGATGTTGATGTGAATCAACGATTTCGAGCCATACCCGTCAGTTCCGAGTCCAGTTTTCGTGCGGCTGTACTCGGGTGATCCCTTGAACATCAGGAAAAGAATTAAGGCACCGAGAAATCCCCCGACGAACTGGACGATCCAGTATCCGACCGCTTCCACCGCGCTCACACGCCCGCACAAAAGAGCGCCCAGCGTTACCGCTGGGTTGACGTGGCATCCCGAAATCGGTCCGAGCACGTAAGCCAGACCCATCAAGACCAAGCCGAACGACAGCGATGTGGCCACTACACCGGCTGCGACGCTGCCGCCGTCAAAGCCAAATCCGAACATCAAGGTCGCCGTACCTACAGCGAAAAAGACAAGCGTCGCCGTGCCAAACAGCTCTGCCGCAAGTTTTCGTCCCACGTTCCACCCCTTTCTTTGGGCCGCAGTGTGATGGTTGGAAGCGGCCACCTGCACGGAGTTCGTGCAAGTGAGACAGTATCGCCCGAGCACCTTCAGCCTGGGCATGGTCGTGCGCCCTCGAGTGGGGCCCGATGCGCTCCATGAGCAAGAGAGCAACACGGCGTTTCTCGCCCTTGGATTGAGTGTCGCTTGAGAAGCGGTACCGTCACCGGGTATGGCCGATCTCACCGTGCCCACCAACAGTTCAGACGAATCACCAGCGGACGACCTCGACGTTGGAGCCTTCACCGCTCAGGGTCCCTGGCTGGTGAATCCCGAGACCATGACATGGCGACGCGCCGATGGGGCCGACGTGGCGGCGCTCAGGACCCAAGCCGCGGCCTTGGCCACGTCGCTCGTGAAACGCCGCCGATATCCGCCCGGATTCCGGGTTCTCACCGTGGCCATCCGACTCGGGACGGCCCTGCTGGCTTGGGCCCTCAGGGATCGAGGCACAGAACGCTCGAGAGCTGGGCTTTCACGGCGACTCCGACCGGCTTTTGAAAAACTCGGTCCCACGTACATCAAGCTCGGCCAAATCATCTCATCGGGCGAGGGCATCTTCCCCGAGGAACTCGTCACTGAGTTTCGACTGCTCCGTGATCGAGTGCCACCTGAACCCTTCAGTTCAGTGCAAAAGACCATCGAGGAAGATTTGCGCCGACCCCTCGATGCCGTATTTTCATCGTTCGATCCCAAGCCAATCGCCTCGGCCTCGATCGCTCAAGTGCACAGCTGCCGTCTTCGCAGCGGGGAACAGCGTCGTGGTCAAAGTCCAACGGCGAAACGTCGCCACCCTCGTACGCCAAGACATTGCCGGCATGGCGTGGATCGCACCGATGTTGATTGGCCGCATACCCGTTGCTGCTCTGGCCAACCCTCCGGCACTCGTCGACCTCTTTGCCGAGACCATCGTCGAAGAGCTCGACTTCCGCCTCGAAGCGGAGAACATGCTCGACATTGCGGCCATCTTGGCGCAAACAAAACAGACCGCCATGGTGGTTCCCCGACCCCATCCTCGTCTGGTCACTCGACGTGTCCTCGTCATGCAACGGATGGAGGGTTTCAGCTGGGGCGACCCCGAGGGAATGCGGGCAGCCGGGATCGATACCGCCGCTGTTCTTCGAACCAGCCTGATCTGCTTTCTGGAAGGCGCACTGCTCTATGGGGTCTTCCACGGCGATCTGCACGGCGGGAATCTGCATGGTCCAGTCCGACGGCACCGTTGCGCTCCTCGACTTCGGTATCACTGGACGGCTTAACGAACGGAAGCGCTTGGCCTTCCTCCGACTCCAAGTCGGCGCCACGACCAACAACCTGGTGGCCCAAGTCGAAGCGCTGCGCGACCTCGGCGCCCTGCCGCCGGACACTGACATTGACGCAGTGATTCGCGACCTGGGTCTCGACCGACCGCCGGTGGACCCTTCCACGCTGTCGGCCGAAGAAATGATGGGCGAGTTGCGCGACATCACCAAATCGTTCCTCGGTTACGGCGCTCGGCTCCCCAAAGAGCTGATGCTCTTCGTGAAAGACATGCTCTTTTTGAATGGGGCCATGGCCACCATGGCGCCCGACGTGGACATCTTGGCCGAGATCTTGGCCATCGTGACCTATTTCAATCTTCATCACGGCGAACAGATCAGCCGTGACGTTGGGGACCGAACTCAATGAGATCCCGGTCGACCTGGCCGGATATCGAGCGGCCATGGGCATTCGCCGAGGGCGAAGATCCGGTCACGTTTCGAGATCTTCAAGAACAGCGAGAACTCATCCGCCGTCGCATGCAGCATCATCGATCTGACATCAGCCGACTCCGAACGCCTCGCGCCTTCTGGCAGTTCTTGCGTCCTTCTCATCGTAGAACATTGCCGTTTGCTCCTTCGTTGCAGCAGCAATCCCGTCAAGGGCGATACTCGCCGTGGCACGGCCATCACAACCGACTCGGATACAGCGCGTTCAATTGGCGCCATTGGTGCTGCGGGCAATTTTCGTGGAGAATGACCAGCTATGAACAAGCGTGAACTTGCAAAGGCAGTTGCTGTCCAGAGTGATGTGGACTTCAAGACGGTGACCGCCGTCCTCGAAGGATTCACAGAAGTCGTGACCGCGGTGGTGTCAAAAGGTGAGCCAGTGGCGATCGCAGGATTCGCCAAGTTTGCGAAGGTGGCACGCGCCGCTCGGATGGGTCGCAACCCAGCCACCGGTGAGACCATTCGCATCAAGGCTTCGACCCGAGCTCGGATAACACCGGTGAAGGCGTTCAAGGACGCTGTGCTGTCACCGGCCAGTGCGCCCAAGCTCATGAAGGGCGTCTGGCCCATCAGTGAGGACGCGGTGAAGGCTGCTGGCAAGGCAGCTCCGGTTGCGACCGCCGCCAAGGCCCCGGTAAACTCATCAAGAAAGCTCCGGCCAAGAAGGTTGCAGCCAAGAAGGCTCCAGCCAAGAAGGTGGCAGCGAAGAAGGCCCCGGCCAAGAAGGTGGCAGCGAAGAAGGCTCCGGCCAAGAAGGCGGCGCGAAGAAGGCTCCGGCCAAGCGCCGCTAAGAACGTCACAAAGAGCGGCAGCCCGGCCTTGGTCGGACTGCCGCTCTTTGACGTTTTGGCTCCGGTTGCCGCGGGCACGATGCTCCCCGGCATCACCGGTTCTGTCTAACCCTGGCCGGCGGACCAGATATCGCTACTGCAAGTAGCCCTCGACCGTCTGACCTGGGCGTTCCTGGGCCTCATCAGGGCTGCGCCCGAGTCGCGAAGCGCCCGACGTTGGCGCAACAGATCCCAGAGGCGATCCAATGTCACCTCGATGCCCTGGAGGCGCTGACGCTCTTCGTCCGATATGCCCTCACCCGCGTGGGCCTCTTCCAACCGCCGCTCTTCGGCGGCCAGGTCCCCTATCTGGGCGATGATCTCCTTGTCGTCCATCTTTATCCTCCTGTTGCGTACCTTGGCCGTCGGCGAATCGATCGTGCGTCGGTACGGTTCGCGAGGCCCACCCTATGACCAGCGCATCAACGTCGCACGGCGAACGGTGATCCGAGGCGCCTGGGCCAGGCCTTAGTCAGTCAGGTCGAAGACGCTGCGCTGATTACGGAACCGGTGCAGGTTGGAGGAGCCGAGAGTCCGGCGGCAATAAATCGGACGGCACTGGCCCGGATATCACGCTCGAAGGTGACAGGCGAATAGTCGGCCGCCACGGCCTGCTGAAACGCACCGGTGACGATGCCGGCCAACAGCTTGCGAGCCAAGGTCAGACGCAGCAGTGACCTCGTTCTCGGAGAGTTCGGGCAGTCGGAGACGAAGAAGGGTCAAGAGGTAGCTGTGTACCGCTCCGTGTGTTTCAACGATGACCTGGCGCAACGAGGGCGAGTTTCCATTCTCGACCAATGCGGCGATCCGCGGAAACAGTGAGGGACAGTCTTCACAGTCGTTATCGAGTGCGGGACCGAGCCACGCCGCGACAATCTCCTCCACGCTGGCCGGTGGATCGATGGCCCCGACCCGCCGTAACTCGGCCAGCCGTTCCTCAGCGTGCTGTCGCATGGCCCGCTCGATGACCTCTTTGATCAAGGTGTCTTTACACCCGAAGTGGTAGTTGACGGCAGCCACGTTGGCCGAAGCCGCATGCTGGTGATCTCACGCAGCGAGATGTCGAGGTCACCGCCTTGGGCCAATAGTCGGTCCGTGGCGTGATCAGCCGCTTCTGGTTGTGCCATTGCTCTGCACGGGTCTCGCCGAGTCGATCTGTCCGCTGTCATACGACTGATTTAATCAGATGTTTGACAAATGGTCGAGCATGCCCTTAGTTTTCAAACATCCGATTAAAACGGTGTTTGGCCCGAAAACCGGGCAGCGGAGGTGGAGGCAGGGTCGAACAGGCGTGAGCAGGCCATTCTGGCCGCCGACAGCGAGCGAAAGATTGCTTGCATGAAACTACTGCGACCTGGGTATAGCCACGTTGTCACTCCATTCGGCATGGGAGATCCGATGAACCTCCATATTTCAGGGCTTCGCGACCCCAGGCGGCCCAGCGACCATCCTCGGGCGAGGCCAAAAGCGCCTCGCACAAAGGCTTGCGTCTTGGCGCCTTCCTTCCCGTTCATCCCTTTCGCTCCCTGCACCCCAAGCCTTCTCTTACCGAACCCTTCGTCATCGAAGCGCCCGCTGTCCAGTTGCCGTTGCCGGCGGGGCCATGGTCGACTCTGTGGCGCTCGCAGCACCGTCGCAACCTGTCATAGAGAGACCGCTGGTTTCGCCTGCCGCCACCCGTCAAATCGTCGGAGAGATTCTTGGTGTGGCTGGTTTGGTGGCCTACAACTGGTGGGCGCTCGTTCCACTACGACCCGGTCTCATGAATTCACCCGACGAGTTATTCAGCGATCTTGAGGTCACCGGACAACCCTTTGCCTCTGCGATGCAACATGCCGACCTTGTATCGGGCTTGCTTGTTCTCGCTGCATTTCTGGTTATCGGCGGACGTTCCGTGACCGGTGCTCGCCGAGAGTGGGTCGCTATGGGAGTCTTCGGATTAGCCGGGGCAATCGGCGGGATCTTCTCTGAAGCCTGCCCTGACGGGATCAGTGCAACGTGTCGTCACTTGGAGTGGACGCTGGCATTTCCGCTCCATCACTACCTTCATATCGTGAGCGGAATCGTGGAGTTTGGTGCCATCACGTTGGCCCTTTTTTGGGCCTACCGACGCACCAGCGGCGATCAGACGCATCGAGCCAGGGTCTATCGCTTCTTGTGGAAGGCCATCGTCGTGGCCTACCCGTTTCTCGCCCTTGCGTACTTGACCAATCGTTTGGGTTCCATCATCGAAGCCATTTTCTTTTTGATTTTCTCTTTGATCGTCGTCACTCAGCTCTTGGAGCGATCAACGGCACTTCACGGCGCTCACTATTCAAACGAGGGGCTCAACACCCGTGCCGATGCTTCGTCGTTCGTGCACTGAGCGGTACTTTCGTCGCTGATCTGGATTGACGACCTCGGCAGATCAGTCGATCCGGTTTGCCAGCAGATTGAGCACGACGCCTCCGGGATCTCTGAGTCGCACAAGCGGCGCGGCTTGTTCTGGGACGTCAAGCGATGTTGCCCCGATCCCCTTGAGCCGAGCCACCTCGTCGGCCAGGTCGGCGCCCTGAGGGTTTACATAGAGGCGATTTCTCAATCGCTCTGGGTCGCGCGCCGAGACAAAGACCAACTTTAGATCGTGCTGATCGGGATCTCCCGAGGCTGAAACCCAGGGCACGTCGCCCGGCTGATGCGTCCGCAGTTCCCAGCCCAGGGCGCTCGCCCAGAATTCGGCCGTGGCACTTGGGTGGTTGGACTCAAGAACGATCTCAGTGAGCAGCGATGACATGGTTGCATTTAACTCGTCAGCCCGGCGCTTTGCGTTGGTGATGAGTGCGAGGCCTCACCATAGACAGCAGTTAAAGTCCGGATTCCAATGCTTCGTTCACAGCTCTGTTCACAAGAGTCGCTGAACTCACCCGAACTTCGGGTGTGGTCGGATCGCCTACGACCCATGTGGGATCCCCGAGGCGAGGACGATCGACCCGTCATGCTTCACCGCAAGATCTGGGAGTGGCTCTTTATCACCGAGGCCTTCGCCGAGCGCGACATGCTCCGCTCGGGCAGGTCTGGATTGGGCTTTGGCGTCGGCAAAGAACCCTTGGTCGCCCTCTTTGCCAGTCGCGAATGTGACGTGGTAGCCACCGATCAGCCCCCCGACCTGGCCCAGATGTCCGGCTGGACAGATTCAACGATCGAATACTCAGGCGGCATTGCCGGACTGAACGATGACGGTCTCTGTCCGCCTGACCTCTTCAGTCAGCACGTCGTCTACCGCGATGTCGATATGAACAACATTCCACGCGATCTGCGATGGTTCGATTTCACCTGGTCGTCGTGTGCCTTTGAGCACCTCGGATCGCTCGACGCCGGCGCCAACTTTCTGGTGAATCAGATGGACTGCCTGCGGCCTGGTGGTGTCGCCGTGCATACAACGGAGTTCACCGTGTCGTCGAACACTGACACGGTGGAGTCAGGAGCGACCGTCTTGTTCCGCCGACGAGATATTGAGGCTTTGGCCGACCGATTGAGCGATCTCGGCCACGACATTGATGTCGATTTCTCTGAAGGCACCACGCCTGAAGATGTCCATGTCGACGCACCGCCGTTCTCCAATGTGCACTTGCGCACCACACTCGGAAGCTTCGTCACGACCTCGATTGCGCTCGTGGTGACAAAGAGTGCGAAGCCTGTGCCTCGGCGGCGACTCCTTCGCCGTCAGTAGTCCGCCGTTCCCAACCTTGCTCGGCTTCACGCCGCGGTCCAACCGACCCATTGCGGTCAGCAACTGAGGACGATTCGACCGGCGTTCCCCCAACGGAGCGCCGCATGGCGGCGTGGAGGCGATTCGGGGTGAGGACGCCAAGGTAGGCCTGGTCTTCGTCAACAACCGGTAACCATCGCACGTCGTGCTGAAGCATTTCGCCCAGTGCGGCCCGCAGGCTCGTTCCTAGAGGAACAGCGGCTGGAAAGGCCTGACAGCGTTCGTACACCGTCCCGTCAGCTGACGTATCGAGGGACACCCACCCTTGAAGATGCCCTTCTTTCTCCACGACGACGGCCCATCTCGAATCAGTGCCACTGGCTAGGGCTCGCGCCGCCTCCATCGATAGATCAGCGGCCACCACGGGAGGCTCAGCCAGATCTTCTGTTTCGATCTTTACCACGGCAAGGCGCCGAACCCCGCGATCGGTGCCCACAAAGTCAGCCACGAAGGGTGAGGCAGGTCGGCCGAGTACTTCGGCTGGTGTGTCGTACTGCTCCAGCACGCCGCCCTTCGACATGACGGCTATGCGATCGCCAAGCTTGGCCGCCTCTTCGATGTCGTGCGTGACGAAGACGATCGACTTCTTCAGCTCCTTTTGCAGTTCGAGAAATTGATTCTGTAACCGCCCTCGGGTCACCGGATCGACCGCCCCGAACGGTTCGTCCATTAACAGCACGGGAGGATCGGCACCTAGAGCCCGGGCGACGCCCACTCGCTGGCGTTCACCGCCGGAAAGTTCATGCGGGTAGCGCCGGGCATACTCCTTCGGATCGAGGCCTACTAACTCCAGCAGCTCGTTGACGCGACGATCGACTCGAGCTTTGTCCCACCCAAGCAGCCGAGGTACGACAGCGACGTTGTCGAAGATTCGACGATGCGGGAATAGGCCCCCCTGTTGGATGACGTACCCGATCCCTCGGCGCATCTTCACCGGATCTTGCGTGAGGACGTTCTCGTCTCCGATCAGGATGCGCCCAGAGGTCGGCTCGATGAGCCGGTTAATCATGCGGAGCGTCGTGGTCTTCCCACACCCTGACGGGCCGACCAACACGGCCAGCTCACCGTCACCTATCTCCAAACTGAGCTCGGCCACCGCAACATTTCCCGCGCCGTAGCTCTTGGAGACCCGCTCCAATGTGATCACGGCCACCACCTTACCGATGAGCTGACTCCTGAAACTTCACCGACGGTTGATCTGAACGGCGTGGAGACCCAGGATGAACGAGCGAGACCAGGCGGAGAGGCGTTGTGGTGGTCCGTGCCCAACTAACGTCACATAGATGTTGGCGGCCGGTCCGTTCTTTAACTGGAACTACGTCACGACGCAGTGGAGTCAGATCAGCTCTGACCTTATCCAGCACATCACGCTGACGTTGTTGGCCGTTGCCATTGGGCTCGTTCTTTCAGTGCCATTAGCCCTTCTGGCCTGGCGCTACCGCATCGTGCGACCTCCGGTTTTCGGCGTGGCGAGTGCGTTGTACATCATTCCGTCGCTGGCTCTCTTCGCCATCTTGGGTCCGATTACCGGTTTTGTGGCGTCGTACCCAACCGCTGAAATTGCCCTGGTTGGCTACACGCTGCTCATCTTGATTTGGAACACCGTGGCCGGCCTCGACGCCGTACCCAACGAAGCCCGAGAGGCGGCAACGGCCATGGGGTACTCCGAAATAGCTGCCCTGATCCGAGTCGACCTTCCGTTGGCGTTGCCCTACATCTTTGCCGGCCTCCGGGTCGCAACCGCCACAGTCATCGGTCTCGTCACCGTCACCGCACTCATCGGTCTAGGCGGATTAGGACAACAAATCACCTACGGCTTCAATATCGGGTTCTACACACCAATAATCGTTGGGCTCGTTTTCTCCGTGGCCCTCGCCGCAGTTTTCGATCTGCTCATCGTCGGACTTCAGCGCCTCGTCGTGCCGTGGAGCCGCGCCACACGACGAGCCAGGACGACCTGAGATGCAGATTTGGGATCACTTTCGTCACTTTGTGGCCAGCGTTGCAGCTTGGCTGACCACCAGTGCCAACTGGACCGGCCCGACCGGCATTCCTGAACTGGTATGGCGGCAGCTGCTTCTCTCCTTTGCCGTGGTGGCCGGAGCCATCATCATTGGCGGCGGCGTCGGCCTCATTCTTGGACACACTGGTCGGGGCGGATTGGTGGCGGTCAACGCCGCCAACGCCTTTCGGGCTGTTCCCAGCCTCGCCCTTCTGACCTTGCTGGCCATTGTTCCGGCGATCTCTCTCAAATGGAACGGCTTTCTCGCCGCCTTCTTAGCCCTTTTGATCTTGGCTATCCCCCCCATTCTCACCAACACCTACGTGGGCATGAGTGAGGTTGACCATGACGTCCGCGATGCGGCCAAAGCAATGGGCCTCACCGGTGGTCAGGTGTTGCGGCGGGTCGAACTGCCACTGGCAATCCCATTCTTGATGGCCGGGATTCGCACCGCGTCGATTGAGGTCATTGCCACGTCGACCCTGGCGGCATATGTGAGTTACACCGATTTAGGAACGCCGATCATCGCTGGGCTTAATACCAACGACACCGTTGAGGCCTTTGCCGGAGCCGTATTGGTCGCCTTATTGGCCGCGATTGTGGCGTTCGGATTCGGCATCGTGCAAAAGCTTCTTACCCCGGCTCCGCTCCGCCACACGGTCCGCGCTCAGTCCGCTAATCCCAAAATTGCGGCAAGCGCCGCCACCGCGGGCTAATACTTGACAAAGCCGATAGGTTTAGTAACATTTCAAACCCGCAACGATCACTTTACGATGACGTCGCGTAACCTGCGAGAACTGTATTTCCCAAAAGTGCCCAAGAAAGGTCATTTCCTATGTCGATTCGACGCAAGCTGATCGCCGGAGGTGCCGTTGCGTTAGCCGCGGCCTTCATGGTTCCCAACACCGCCTTCGCCGCTTCCTCGTCAAAGCCCACCATCATCATTGGCTCGACCAACTTCGAAGAGCAGCAGATCGTGGCCAATCTCTACGGAGATGTCTTGACCAAGGCTGGGTACACCGTCAAGGTTGAGCCCCCATTGGGCACCCGGGCCGTTGTCGTTCCCGCCTTGGAAAAAGGCCAAATCGACCTCGAGCCCGACTACGCCGCCTCGTTGCTCGGCTACCTCCACGGTGGCAAGCCGCAGGCAGCCGGTGACAACATCGCCACCGCCATCCCGGCCGACGACAAAGCGCTGACCTCGTACGGAGTCAAGGTGCTGCCAGCCTCGTCTGCTCTCGACACCAATGTCTTTGCCGTCACCAAGACCACGGCGAGCAAGGATCACCTGACCACGATCTCTAGCCTCAAGCCCTACGCCTCAAAGTTGACCTTGGGTGGTCCCCCAGAGTGCCCAACCTTCGCCGGCTGTGAGCCAGGACTAAAGAAGGTCTACGGCCTTCACTTCGCAGGCTTCAAATCACTCGACGAAGCCGGGCCATTGAGCGTTGCCGCTCTCAAGAACGGTGAAGTCCAGGTCGTTGAACTGTTTTCAAGTGACGGCAATGTGGTCAGCAACAACTTTGTGGCTCTTACTGACAACAAGCACTTGGAGGGAGCGGACTACATCGTGCCGGTCATTCGTAAGTCGGTTGACACTCCGGCCGTTGCAGCCGCTCTGGCCACATTGGATAAGAAGCTGACCACTGCTGCCATCTCAAAGCTCAATCTCGATGTGACCACCGGTCAGCAGCAACCAGCAACTGTCGCTTCGAACTGGCTGAAGTCAGAACACCTCAACTAGCCCTAGCGTTGAACCCAGTGGTCAGATCTCGCCGGCTTCGGAAGATCTGACCACTGGGGAAGCCGCTCAGCCCGGTATCACAGGGCGACCGACGCCGACGTGCCGATCACTGCCCCCTTGGCGTCGAGGGCCTCCACCTTCACGCTCTTATAGGTTCCAGCCACCGGGATGGTCGTCTCGAATCCCGACTTGGTGGCGTGGCCGACGACGCGGACCTGCCCTGCACTTTCATCGACGACAACGTCCCATCCCGCCACCCTGGTCGCACCGTTCCAACTGACCTGCACTGTGCTTTTGGCGTTGGTCACATGTACGGCGGCCGTGGGCGAAGTGAGAGGCAAGCCGACCCAGTGGGCCAGCGGCGTCGCCCGATAGCTGAGATCAGGACCGGGGAAGACGGCGTCCAAGAGGAGCTGGCCCGAGGCGGAGTACTCCGAGAAGTACGGCAGTGCGCCCCATCCCACGAAGACATTGCCGCCGGCCTGCAGTTCGGTGTTTCCCATGTACGCGGCATCAGAGTCGTCCTCGCGCTTGTACTGGGAGACGAGCTTGGCCGTGTGGTTCTGTTGGTCAAGCTGCAGCACGAGCCCCCGAGAGGGGCCCGTGGCGGCCAGATAGGTGCCCGCACCGGTGATCTCACAACAGTGATCATCGAACAGGGAGACCTTCGAACCGGACTCAAGGACGACGTCGTGCTGCCATTCGAACTCGGCCCCCGAGTCAAAGTGGTAGGTGGAGTGCTTACCCCCGAGCGACCATTCGATCTTGCCGCTGGCCGCATTGACGTCGTAGGCGGCCCACATGTCCCGCATGGAGACCAAGAAGGTGCCGTTGTTGGAAAGGCTGATCGAGTTCACGTGGTAGGCGTCCCAAGGAAACCCGTTGGTGGGCGGCGGCGTGTGGGAGTCGCTGAGCGAGAGATGATCCAAGGCGTCCCAGGTAAAGAGCAGCTTGCCGGTCCTCAGGTTGTACTCCTGCACGGCGGAGTCCACCAGGGCGCCATTCTTTGCCCCGCCGTACTTGCTCAAGTCCATCGGGACGTTCCTGTTGGCCGTCACCCAGGCGTCGTCCCCTTGGATCTGGAACGAGTGGAGGGTGAGGATCCACCCTCCTGGCCGTGCAGTGTGGCCACAGTCTGGTAGTGCTGGTTGACCACGACATAGGTACCGCTTTCCGTGGCCCCGGTGCTCGATCACGACCCCCTGCCACCAGGCCAGTGCCGGCTTACCCGCAAAGCTCTGCTCAGCTGAGATTGGAGGACACGACGCTGGTCGGCACCGGCTTGAACCACACCGGCTGCAAGCGGTTGTCGAGCAGCAGCGGTCCGCTCTGGCCCACCAAGGGCGGCGACGACACGTCGAAGAAGTTGGCCACCATGATGTAGCCGGGTGTGAGCTTGACTTGGTTTCGTCGGCTTGTTGGCCCGGATGATGGGCGGGTGGAGGCCCGGTGCCGAGGCGAAGGTATACGCCCCGTTGGTTGTGTAGGCACCGATGGGCGGCCCGGGCGCTCCGGCAAAGGCGAAGTCCACCGACAACGAACGCGGCCACCACGGCCAGGACAGCGAGCGGAAAACGCAGATGCGCCGCCGTGGTGGCCCCAGATACCTCGGCCTTCGGCAAGAACAGGAACGCGACCAGCGCGGCCGCACCAACCAGGCCGGCACCGATGAGGTAGGCCAGTCTGAACCCGTCGGTCAGCGCATTGGGCACCGCACTCCCCGTGCCGATCAAGTGGCTCGAGTACAACGTGGCCAACGAGATAAGCAGTGCGATGCCGATGGCCCCGCCCATCTGGCGAGAGGTGTTCACCAGATCCCGAAGCCAGGCCGGCTTGGCCGGGTCCCGCGCCCTGGGTTGCGGCGATGGTGGAAGGAACAATAGAGAAACCGATACCAATGGCCACGAGAATTCCGGGCAGCACAATGTAATCCGATCGCACTGCCACTGGTGCCGATCCGGGTAAAGAGGAGCATGCCGCTCATCATCAAGATCAGCCCACCGCACAGGACGGGCCGCACCCCGAAACGGCCAACCAGCTTTCCGGCTCGGGAGGCGGACACCATGATGGTCAGCGCCATGGGAAAAACGTCGAGTCCGGCCTCCAAGGGTGAGAGCCCGAGGACTTGCTGAAGATAGAGCGAGCTCACGTACCACATGGGAAAGAGCGCAGCGCTGAATAGGAACACCACGCCGTTGGCGATACGAAGCGGTCGGGTAAAGGCCTTGGGCGGCACCAGAGGCGACGAGGCGAACCGGGCTTCGATGACGGGAAACAGCAAGAGGAGCATGACGCCGATGACCAGGGCACAATGCACTGGGTCCGTCCAACCTTCTGCTCCGCGTTCACAATGCCGAAGACCAGGCCACCAAACCCCCGGTCAGGGTGAAGGCACCGGCGAGGTCGAAACTGACGCCGTCCTCGAAGCCCGACGGTCGGCCACCACGAACATGGCGATGATGGCCGCCGCGATGGCGATGGGCGGGTTGATGAGGAGCACCCACCGCCATCCGAACGCTTGGGTGATGATGCCGCCGAACAGTGCGCCGGCCGCACCACCGGCCCCGTTCATGGCACCCCAAGCCCGATGGCCCGGTGACGGGCCGGCCCGGCCTCGAACGACGAGGTGATGGTGGCCAAGGAGGCCGCCGCCATCAGGGCCCCACCGAAACCTTGGGCGGCGCGCGCCGCTATCAACATCGGGCGGTCGACGGCACAGCCCCCGATCAAGTGACGCGCCGGCAAAGATGAAAAGTGCGGCCACCAACGTGCGGCGCTGCCCGAAGTAGTCGGTGGCCCGACCGCCCAACATGAGAAAACCGGCAAAGGCAATGGCATAGGCGTCAACGACCCACTGCAGTTCAATGGAGGAGAATCCGAGACCGACCTGAATGGACGGCAGCGCAACATTGACAATGGTGAGGTCCAAGATGACCAGGAACTGGGCCACACAGCAGACGACAAGCAGCCACTTGAGCCGTCTGGTCTCTTAACGCTCTTTTCTTGTGAGCCCTCGTCCGACACGTTGCTGGGCGCCGCTCACCCCGGTACTCATTTTTGGGAGATCAGCGCCTGACGGTTTTGCCATTCGGTGAGAGCGATCAGGGCGGCGTCGATAATCCGGTCCGCGAACATCTCCGAGTCATTGACGCGCTGGACCGGCTCTTGTGGAACCGGGACCTCCAGAAAGGCGCAGAGCGGATCCCAGCCGTCAGCCGGGTTCCAGACCAACAGGCGGTCCTCGGGGACGGTCTCTTGCACGTCGGCGTTATAACGCTCGAATGCTTCGGGCACCGCACCCGACTCGTTCAAGAGCCCGCTCTTCTTCCACATTCCCTTCATGAACTCGATGTAGTTGCGCCAGCCTTCGTCGATCTGACAGCGAGCCGACGAGAGATGGTGCATGACGTTGTCGCCGAAGAAGAGAGGCCACATCGTGTTGTTGATGCTGCGGGCCCAGGAGTCCGAGTCGCGCACACTGAGCAGCACCTTGGCCTCAGGGTACGTCTCGACGAGCTCTTGGTAGAAGAACGAACCGGGCCAGTCGACGGTCGCTTCAAACCCGTCGAAGATGGTGTCCCAGTCGCCATTGCCCTCGAAGGCATCGACCCACTGTGGCAGGAGGCTCATATCGCTCAGGACGTTGACCATGTGATACGTCGGATCGAATCCCAATGTCTGGAGGGACAACTTCTGACAAAGCGTTGCCGTCCGCGGTACTCCTGCACCAATCACCTTCATCTGCTGTCTCCATTCGCCCCTGGTCAGCTCGGTGGGACAGTCTGTCGTAGACAACTCAAAATAAGCTGAGAACCACCGAGACGGCTTCTGTCGGCGTTCACTTCGAGATGCAATGCATTGGGGGCCGGGGCCCTCATCACGGCATTGATCTGGGCGATTTGCCAACCCAGCCGCCAAACCCAGGGGTCGCTCCATCCCCCCCGCCTGGGGCGAATTGCCTAATAGTGCGTGCCGCTCTTCGAGGTGGTGGTGGTGGCGGCGCCTTGCTCGGCGAGCTCGACCCGCACGCCGACACGATGATCGGGGTGACCACCAAGGCCCCAATGCAAAGAGTTCGGCGAAATCCGAATCTCGAGAGGACTGAGGTCCGATCACGCTTCATACAACTCTCCTTTTCATACCAAGACGGTAGTGCGATACGACATTCGAACCGGCCTCTGCCCCAGGGATCACCGAAGACAGCCCCCACGTCAGGAGGTCAAACTGGCAGCCGACCCAGCCATGGCGAACATCTCAAACTTCACTGCTACCGAGTCGTTCGAACCTCGACGACTCTGAGCAGTCCCAACGGTTCACTATTCGAACTTTTCTGCGCTTTCCAAAGCCGAAAACCTGCCAGATCTGATGGATTTACTGAGGTCTACCGACCTCCTGGAGCGAATCCTCGCCCTGCTGGACGGAACCTACAGCACAGGCTAGTGGCTGATCGCTTTATCGTGCTTTCGAGAGACCCCAATCCACTGGACGAATGTCGGGCCAGACGATTTCGAGCTGTAAACGCTGATCCTTTTCCGTGACCGAGTCAGGGCCACGAGGAACTTGTGAATGTCCTCGTCTGTAAGGCCATTTTCTTAATCAAATACTTGTCGCTGAAATGACCAAGAAGACATAGTCATACGACAAGCCCTTCGATTTCAGCATTGTCGTGATCTTGATCTTGACGTCGCCACACACGTTCGACTTGTGTGAAAAATCTGATTCATAGCCTGAGCTTCAGCCAACTCCGTCGGGGAGATGCCGAGAGCTGGGAATAACACACTGCTCTGATCCGTGCTCAGCGGCTTGTTGTCACGTAGGTTCGCACAGGCTGCTCGAAGCTTACGGATTGGTTTTCGCGTCTCCATTGGAACAAAGTCGAGAAACGGCTGGCCGCACCCAGCCGTCTGCTTAACGATCCGGCCTAATTCCTCGTCTTCCACCAGAGCCTCAACGCATAATCGCCAACCCAAGTTTGAGTCCTTGTCTTTGACGGGATACCCGAGTCCACTTGCAAGCAATGCAGATTTATCAAAAGGTTTGGTGTCACTGTGAACGTTCCAAGTTGGACTCGGGCACGTTCGTGACGCGACAGGCGACCTGAACCGGCTTTCCTTCGGTGGCCATCACTTCAATGGCCGCATACCGCCTTTTGGGGGCACCACCTCTTTCAACAACTCGTTGGCCCGCTTGGTTACTGCGAGCTCCGTTTCGAGCTCTGCGATTCGACGGCGCGCTGCTCTGAGCGCTGTGCTCTCCGTCGTCGTAGTGCCGACTTTCTTCCCACTGTCGATCAGCTCCTGATTGCGCCAGTTGTAGATCGAGGTTCCGGTGACCCCCAGATAAGCCGACACTTCAGCAATCGACCTTCCCGCCTTGACGAGATCGAGCACCTTGCGTCAAAACTCTGGGCTGTAGCTCTTTGGCATGCGGACCGCTCCTTTTGGTCACGGGCATGACAATTCAAGCAAACCAACTCCAAGAAACCCAGGACACACCAGAGTCCGCATAAAACCCGGGCCGATTCAAAGGACCACCTGACCACGATCTCTAGCCTCAAGCCCTACGCCTCAAAGTTGACCTTGGGTGGTCCCCCAGAGTGCCCAACCTTCGCCGGCTGTGAGCCAGGACTAAAGAAGGTCTACGGCCTTCACTTCGCAGGCTTCAAATCACTCGACGAAGCCGGGCCATTGAGCGTTGCCGCTCTCAAGAACGGTGAAGTCCAGGTCGTTGAACTGTTTTCAAGTGACGGCAATGTGGTCAGCAACAACTTTGTGGCTCTTACTGACAACAAGCACTTGGAGGGAGCGGACTACATCGTGCCGGAAATTCGTAAGTCGGTTGACACTCCGGCCGTTTCGGCCGCTCTGGCCACATTGGATAAGAAGCTGACCACTGCTGCCATCTCAAAGCTCAATCTCGATGTGACCACCGGTCAGCAGCAACCAGCAACTGTCGCTTCGAACTGGCTGAAGTCAGAACACCTCAACTAGTCCTAGCGTTGAACCCAGTGGTCAGATCTCGCCGGCTTCGGAAGATCTGACCACTGGGGAAGCCGGTCAGCCCGGCATCACCTTTTTGTAACACCCAGAAGCCGATGGAGTCGACGTCGGGAGGTTCGAACGAGTCCTCAGTGACGGCTCCATGTCGTTGCGAGTCGACTGAATCTACGCGGATCGACACCTGGCTACTCCAGCCGACAGCCCAGCATTTTTCCACCTTCCAAAGGCGATCTTTGCAACTCAGCCTTCACACAACTCAGTACGCAACAGGCGATCGAGGATGACCGTGGAATGCGCAGCGCTCAGACGGCTCGGCATACACAGCGTATTTCTGGGACACAATGCGGCCGCCGAGACCTGGCTTGAAAAGTCGTTGGAGGCAGATCCGGAGTGGAACGACTTCTCGCCTTCTTAGCCCATTCCATCTTGGCTAAGGCCCTCCTATTCTCACCAACACGTATGTGGGCATGGGCGAGGTTGATCATGAAGTTCGCGATGCGGCCAAAGCGATAGGCCTCAGGTGGTCAGGGGTTGCGATGACCCCTTGAACTCAAGTCTTGAACTCAAGATCACAACGGAAGGAGTCGTGCGACGACACTTAGGAGCCTCGCCTTTTAAGGGATCCCGGAGATGCTTGGGGTAGTGTAACAACCCGTGTCGGCACGTGGAACTCTGTCATGGAACGTCCCGCAGGGCTTGGCTGCCGCAAGTTGATTCGAGGAGGTTCGGTGCTCAGGCCCGAAAGACGAAGCACTCGGCGGTGCTTCCTCGAAGCGGCGTTGACGCCGGGCCCAGAGCATGCTCTGAGGCATCTGTTGCGGCAGGGGCAGAGCCTGTGAGCAGGTCTCCTCAGGCAGTGATCGAGGTACAAGGTCTCTCCAAGAGGTTCGGGGACGTGCGAGCTCTTTCTGATGTCGACCTGGTCGCCGAATCAGGCCAGGTTCTCGCCTTACTTGGTCCGAACGGAGCAGGTAAAACGACTCTCGTGCGTATCTTGGCCACTCTTCTTCTCCCCGATGCAGGATCGGTCACGGTGGCTGGCCTTGACGTAGTTGAGGACGCTGCTCTGCTCCGAACGACCATCGGGCTCACCGGCCAGTTCTCTGCGATCGACCTCCTACTTACGGGTCGAGAGAACCTCGAAATGGTGGGGGAACTTTGCCACCTTTCTCGACCGCAAAGCAGGACACGTGCAAACCAGCTTCTCGATGAATTCGACCTGGCTGAGGCGGGGGACCGGTTGGCAAAGACATACTCCGGCGGCATGCGTCGCCGTTTGGACCTAGCTGCCAGCTTGGTCTCGCGGCCACCAGTCATGGTGTTGGACGAACCTACAACGGGCCTTGACCCTAGAACTCGAGCGGCCGTGTGGCGGACGGTCGAAGACCTGGTTGGCCGGGGCACAACCGTCCTCCTCACGACGCAGTACCTGGAAGAGGCCGACCGACTCGCTCATCGCATCGCCGTCATCGATCACGGCCACGTCGTAGCCGAAGGAACCTCCAACGAATTAAAAGCACAGGTCGGCGGAGACGTCTTGGAGGTTCAGGTTCAGGGAACCGAGTCTTTCGACGCCGCGTTGGCGACACTGTCTAAGTTGGGATCCGCCAGGTAGTCGACCGAGAACGTCGACTTATCGATCTCCCCGCACCGCACGGGATCGCCACTATGAGGGCCGCTCTTGATCAACTTGATCGAGCTCAGATTCACGTGGACGATATTGGGATCCGCCGACCGTCTCTCGACGATGTATTCATGGCTCTGACAGGCTGCACCGCAGTCGAGGTCGAGGTCGAGGTCGCACCAGAGTCGAACCACGCGGCGAAAAGGAATGGCTCCTCCTACGACCCCACTACCAGGGTCCAGCCTTTGGACGATTGTCCAGGCAATTCCGAACAAAAAACCAGTCGAGGTGCGGATCTGTCATACCCAACGGAGACTGCTTCAACGGCCCTGCGACGTGGCCGTGTTGCTTTCGGGACGCTGGGGTGCTCACCAAACGCAACCTCCTGTGTTGCCCAACGCCCCCGCCTTCTTCTTCGGCGGCGCCCGATCTAGCCTCTGTTCCTTGTACCGACGTCTCGCTCCGTTCGGCGCCCCTTGAGCTCCCGGGTGAGAGCTACGTCGACTACCTTGTTCCGGGGGTCCTGGTAGTTGCGAGCCTCATGGGAGCCACGACTGCGGTAGCGATGTCGACCGACTTGTCGGGGGGAATGATTGATCGATTTCGATCTCTACATCGCCCGATCCGCGGTGTTGGCGGGGCGATGCGTCGCAGATCTGACGAGAGGTCTCCTGGTGATCGCCATCGTGCTCATCGTGGGTTTCATTCTGGGATTCCGATTTCATAACGGCCTCCTCGGCGCTCTAGGAGCCCTCGGGATTGTCCTGGCCACGGGATTCGCCTTCATATGGCTCTACGCCCTCATCGGCATGATCGTGAAGGACCCCGAAACGGCCCAACTGGCTGGAGTACTAGCGATCATGCCGTTCGTCTTCGCCAGCACGGTGTTCGTGAGGGTCGAAAATATGCCTGGGTGGCTTCAAGGCTTCGCCCGAAACCAACCTGTTTCCGTCTCTGTCGATACGGTTCGGGCTCTTAGCGAAGGTGGACCGGTCGGCCACCTTGTCCTACTTTCGGCCGCCTGGATAGTCGCCATGTCGCGGTCTGCGGATGGCTGGCTGTAGCGGCGTACCGACGGGCCTGAGTCGTGATCATTCGAGACAGTCGGACACCAATGCCTTCACACAACGGTCTGGAGGTCCGGCCATGATCGACAACGGTCCGTCTTCTTTGGGGCCGTCCTAACATCTGACATCAAAGATACGACTCGGCCTGTTGCAACATCTTGCCCTTCCAATTTTCCGAGTGCAATCTGGATCGGTATCGGTGGTGCACCCCGTTGTGAGGTCTCAGCGCCTGCTGAACAGGGGGCGGATGGCTTGACGGCTGGAATCCGGACCCGGTCTTGGACGGCGTGATGCAATCCAGCACGGTTATGTCCATCTGGAGCAGGTTGTCTCCAAGCACATCAGCGATGAAGAAGCTGCATGACGGTCGACGGGTTCCTACAGACGCGGCAGCGCCTTCCTGATTTCGTGATCGCCGGTGCACCTCGATGCGGTACCACATGGCAGTACCACGCTTTGGAGCGCCATCCACAAATTTGGTTGGCCAAACCAGTGCGACCTGAGCCCAAGTTTTTTCTCGTGGACGAGGAATACGACCAGGGCCTCGACTATTACGCTCACAGGTGGTTCTCAAATGTTCCCGAGGGAGTGATGGCGGGAGAGAAATCCACCAACTACATGGAGAGCCCCTTGGCGGCCGAGCGTCTGGCGCAGACTTTGCCCACCGCGAAACTGGTGTTCTTGTTACGCGAACCCGTATCCCGAGCCTTCTCTCATTTTCGTTTCACTCGAATGAACGGACTCGAAGACCTTGATTTCGCTGAGGCTTTGGAGCTTGAAGAAAGTCGGGAGGAGGCTATTGAGACCCAATGGCGGTACGCACGACCATTTTCGTATTTCTCAAAGGGTCTCTACGCGGACAACCTCGAGGCCTGGTTCAACCTCTTTCCAAGGGAGAACATCCTGATTAAGAAATACGAGGACATCGAAGAGCGCCCTGGACCTTTGTTGATCGAAATTCATCGCTTTCTCGGAGTCGAGCCCAGGCCGAACGATGCCGGTGGTCTCGGAATCGTGAACGCAGCGGACCTTGTTGATGCGGACCCATCGGTTCTGGCCTCGTTGCGTCAACGCTACGAGGCGCCCAATGAGCGCCTGTATGAGCTTCTCGACACGAATCTCTGGGGTTCTCAGTCACTCGCCGACTAGGCTTTTGGCCCACAACGGCGGTCAACGCGCCGTGAGGGGGAGTTATGGCGGAGTCCAGAAAATCGTTCACCAATGGGTCACAGATGCCTGGGCTTCGTATTCCGTTCAACCGGCCGTGGCAGAGCGGTCGCGAACTCGAATACATCACAGAGGCCGTCCGGTCTGGGCACCTCTCAGGTGACGGACCATTCACCCGGCGGTGCCAAGATCTCCTCGGTACCGACTTTGGCCATTCCCGTGCTCTCCTCACCACCTCGTGTACCGACGCCCTTGAGATGTGCGCCCTTCTCCTCCACCTTGGGCCTGGAGACGAAGTGATCATGCCGAGCTTTACCTTCGTTTCGACGGCCAACGCCTTCTTGCTTCATGGTGCTTCGCCCATCTTCGCCGACGTGGACCCGTCCACCCTCAACATCGACCCCCGGTGCATCGAAAAGCTCATCACAGAACGAACCCGCGCCATCGTCGTCGTTCACTACGCCGGCGTCGGCTGTGACATGGATGAGATCCTCACCATTGCTGATGACCACGATCTGACGGTCGTCGAGGACAACTCGCATGGACTTGGCGGAAGCTATCGGGGTCGGCCCTTGGGCTCACTCGGAGCGCTTTCCACACTCAGTTTCCACGAGACGAAGAACTTCACCTGTGGAGAGGGCGGAGCGCTGATCATCAACGACGAGTCGCTCTTGGAGCGAGCCGAAATCATACGAGAGAAGGGCACGGATCGATCACGTTTCTTCCGAGGCCAAGTCGACAAGTACGGGTGGATCGACGTGGGGTCCAGCTACTTGCCCTCTGAGATCCTCGCCGCTCACCTGCTGGCTCAACTTGAGGCGAAGGCCCAGATCGAGGAGCGGAGGGGGGCGATCTGGCGCCGCTACTACGACGAGCTCGCAACGTGGTCGGTCTCCGCGGGCGTCACTCTTCCCTGCGTGCCCCCTGATCGAGAGCAAACGTTTCATATGTTTCAAATGCTCATGCCGAGATCCCGAAGCTCGCACCTCGTTGATACAACAGCTCAGGGAGCGGGACATCCTCGCGGTATTTCACTACCTGCCGTTGCACTTGTCTTCTATGGGCCGAGGACTCGGATTTACCGAGGGTGATTGCCCTGTCACCGAAGATGTAAGCGAACGGTTGGTGCGACTGCCACTGTTCACGGGTCTGGAAGCCCCAGAGCAACTTGAAGTAGTCGCGGCCGTTCTCGACAGCGAACTTGTAGAAGAGCCCGCGTTTCATTTGGGGGATCTCCGTCAGTCCGGACCGCTCTCTGCGACGCCGTTATGTGGTGTCGATCGACCAATGAAGTACGACGGCATATCCATCATGCGGTGGAACATTCGTGCCAGGTATTCGCCGATAATCCCGATGGTGAAGAGCTGGGCGCCTGAGAAGACGCAGATGATCGAAGCCAAGAACGCAAAGCCAGGGACGGAACCTCCCACAAACAAGTAGTGCCCGAAGACGTAGGCAAAGATTGCTATTCCTGTGATCGTGAAAGCGAATCCGGTCAGGCTTGCGACCCGCAACGGTCGGGTGCTGAATCCAGTCAGCAGGTTCAACGTGTGATGGACGAGCTTACGAAAGGTGTAATTCGAATGGCCGGTCCTCCGCTCGTCGTGGTTGACCGAAACTCGATGGAATCGCGTAGTCGTCCAACTTAAAAGGACATCGATATTTATCGTTGGGCCGCTCGCTTGGGCAAATCCATCTCGAAGCGTGGAGCGGAAGGCCCGGTACGGGCTGACGATCTGGGCACCGTCGGCCCCCATGACTTCCTTGAGCACCCACCTCGTCACCCGAGAGGAAAGCTTCCGAGCCAAACCATGCGACGCGTGATGCGGCGACCCGTAGACAACGTCGGCACCAGATTCGAACCCTTTGAGGAGACGAGGTAGCTCTTCGGGAGGGTTCTGAAGGTCATCGTCCATTGTGACGATGACCTCGTATCGGGCGTCACGAATCCCAGCCAGAAGTGCGTTGTGTTGTCCGTAGTTGCGGATGAGACCGATACCGCGAACCTCAGGTCGAGTTCGTCGCCAACCGGCAGATCACCTCCCAGCTCTCGTCGCTACTCGCGTCGTCGACGAGTATGACCTCATAGGCACTGGCGCAAGTGGGGAGAACCTTCGACAGTCGCTCGACCAAAACTTCGAGCGTGGCAGCGCCGTTGAAGACCGGCACGACCACGCTCACGGTCGTTGGTTCGGTGTGGACGTCCATCGTGCCGACTTCCTCAGTGTTCCGCGTGAGGCCGCCTCTAGCCGCCCAGACCAAGACTTACGGGTCATCAGAGTAGCGCCTCGAGACGCTCGAGACACTCGAACCAGTAATGGGCGAATCTGCTACCGCCTCGCCGAGGATGGCCGTCGGGAGTCTTGTGATTGATCGGTTGCGATCTCGGCGATAATGCCTTCGTGCCCGGCACCCTAGGTAAGCCATCAGGCAATAACTGTCCCAAATTCTCTCGCCGTTATCGAGCAGAATCGGCCCAACCCCAATATGGTTGCAACGACAGAATGAGCGATGGGTTACCGTCTCGCCCCGCATCCCTTCCTGGCCATCCAGGAGTGAGAGGACCACATGCCGGCCGAACGGGACCCGAACAGACCGCGTTTTAAGAAGCTCGGCGTACTTGAGTTTGAGGACACGGCATGTCCGGTATGCGGGGCCACGAGGTCAAAAGCAACTCCACAAAATCGTCCAAGGCAACGAGATGCATTATGGACACTGCGCCCAGTGCCGCACCCTCTATGCCAACCCGCGGTGACGGTCGACTCGCTCAGGACCCTCTACAGCTCTCAAGAGTTCTTCGAGGGTGATGAGGACAACCTGAACTACTACTCGTTCCTCGGCGGCGAGCAGTACCTTCGGTCCACCGCTCGGGGCAGAATCGGCCGTTTCCAGAAGCTGGCCCAGGGTCGTCGCCTCCTTGAGGTCGCCTCGGCGGCCGGGTTCTTTCTTGCAGAGGCAAAGGCGGCCGGGTTCGACTGTCAGGGCATCGAGTTCTCGGAGCCGATGGCCACTTACGCGGCGCAGCGCTGGCACGTTCCCGTCATGGCAGGATCGATTGAGGAAATCGAGCTCGAGGACGAAGCCTATGACGTCATTGCATCGTGGGGCGTGATGACGATCATCCGCGATCCAAAGGCCCTCATTGCCAAGTTTCACCGAGCCCTCAAGCCAGGTGGGGTCTGGGCCTTCAACACGTATGACAATCGCTCGTTGTGGGGTCGGATGTTTGGATCAAAGTGGTACATCCTCGTACCCAATACGAGTCAGATCCACGATGACGTCACTCTCCGCCACCTGCTCGATGATGCCGGTTTCGAGTTGGTAAAGCGAAGGCATGACAGGCCAAAGGCAAGTTTGGAGCGACTGCTTTTCGTGTTAGCAACGCACCTCGGAGATCAACGCGTATCGCGCGCTTTCTTTA
Organism: uncultured Acidimicrobiaceae bacterium; assembly: GCA_963803215.1. Taxonomy (GTDB): domain Bacteria; phylum Actinomycetota; class Acidimicrobiia; order Acidimicrobiales; family RAAP-2; genus CAWDLP01. The sequence continues at coordinate 156,710 of CAWDLP010000012.1, read as the reverse complement.
ATCGTGTGCACATCCTCAACCGAATCGTCATTCCAGTCATCGCACCGGACGCATACGAGTATGTGCTTATCAAGCGCTAAGTGTCGTAGCCTCCCAGACCAAACTCGGGCTTCTGTGTGCACGACACCGCGTCCTGGGCTATCCCTCCAGATCGCCGAGTCACATCATGAGCAGTGACCCTGTTGGTGAGCCTTTTGATCCCGCCCGTTTTGCCCAATTGAAGGCACACGAAAACCGGCTGTTTTGGTTTCGTGTGCGAAATATGGTTATTCGAGAGGTGGTAGCCCCCTTGGTGCATGAGCTCGCTCCGGGTACAAGTTGCTGGAAGTCGGTTGCGGTACGGGCAACGTGCTCCGGATGCTCGAGTCACTCTGTCGAGAGGGCCAGGTTGTGGGACTCGAAAAGTACGTTGAGGGGGTCGACATTGCTCGGAGGCGGGTGACCTGCGAGGTACGCCAAGGCGACGTCCGCGAACTCGATGAAGGCGAACTCTTATGAGATGATCGGGATGTTCGATGTTCTGGAGCACATTGAAGATGATCAGGGGATCCTCCAGAAGCTGAGAGGCAATCTCACCGACAATGGATCGATCGTCCTGACCGTTCCGGCATATCCCAGCTTGTGGAGTGACTTCGATGTTCGCGCGCATCATCAGCGGCGATATACCATCGCCCACTCCTGAGGGTCCTTGAGAAGTCTGGATTTGAGGTTCGATTATATCACCCATTTCATGGCACCTCTGCTTCCCATGATGAAGATCAGGCGAAAGAAGTTCGGGTACGGAAGTGGAGCGGTCGAGAGACGAGATGAGCGAGAAGTTCGACATAGGCGACCTAGCGAATCTCGTCGCGTATTGGATGACTCGTCCCGAAGTCCTACTGGTTCGGCACAAGTTGCGGATCCCATTTGGAACTTCCATTCTCGCCGCCGCGCACCCCAAGCGATAGGGAGAAATCTGTTCCCATCATCGCTGCGAACCGATGCCCTCCGCCTCCTGTATTTCGGAGCGCGAAGGCGAAGCGTGCTCGGACTTCAGTAGCCGACGCAAACATCCGTCGTGCCTTCTGGTCCGCCATTTTGGGGCACGCCGAACGAACGGACCGCTGCGTCAACGGTGGGCGACTAAGTCCGACAACTCTGCCCGAAAACCCGGTCCCAAATCTCGGGATATTGGCCGAGGTTCGAACTTGGGTACTGGTAGGCACCAGGGAGCGATGATGGCAATCAGGTTCAGAAGTTTTTAACGTCGCTCGGGGTTGGGTTCAACAATGTGAACGGAGCTGACCGTCCTTCCGGGCTGAACGCATTGATCGTCGGCGAGTCGGAGATGCCGACCTGGATCGACACATGGGTTAGCGAACCACCCGAAGAGTTCGGAACCTCCAGCACCAATCCACCTCCGACGGCACGGCACCACGCCCCACCCTTGCCCTGCACTCCCACGATCGTGATAGTGGTTTTGCGGCCTTCGCCTTCTAAGCACCGTTCGACAGCTGAACCCACCTGTCGAACGTCAGACACAGGTGCCGACTCATTGCCGGTGGAGTTGAGTGGCTTAATCCGGAGAGTCTTTGGCTTTGTAGCGAAAATTAATTTTGATCGCGCCACCGCCCGCCTGCAGCGTCGTAACAAACGCAGTTGTCGGCCAGTCCGCCTTGCGCAGGTGCAGCGCTCCCCGGTTGATGCACACGAGTCCCCCCTGGCCCCGCAGGCGCATCGTCACGCCAGCACCTCGCGCCTGGTAAGGACCGAAGCAGCCGGCAAACCAACCCATTTTTTCTAGCCCGCGACGTCGGCCGGTAATAGACAACACCGGAATCGGGGTCCGTCACTTTGCTGTACCCCATCTGCAACAAGAGGTCGATCTTCCAGGGGGTGGACTCATCATAACGTCCGTCGTTGGAGTCGTATGTTGGTGTGCCGGGCCCAACATACGACTCCAACTGAGCGACAAGCGCGTATCGACCAGACAGAAGATTATTAATGAACCACCGAGGCGTATATCCCGCAAGAAAAATATCGTTGACGTCACCCGCTGGATAGTTCGGACTCTTTGGGGATACCGAAAGCGACGGATGTAGGGGGTCGTAGATCGCCTGACCAGCGTTCACTCTGTTAATCAAGAACTTGTCGATTGGACTCCACGTGGCACTCTGGTGGAGGTTCGGCAAGCCGACTTGGTCGGATAAACTCCATGAGAACTGGACGATTCCAACCAGAAGGACGCAACAAGGAATTGCCACCATCACGAAGCGCCCGACCGACGACCGAACTAGCAGCAGGAGCACTGCGCACGCCAGCGTTAACAACCACACAGGACCTACGAGTTGATTTGGCGCCCCCCCCACCTTGGCCTCAGCGAGGATCGCTGTGGGGATCGAGCCCAAGGCCAAGACAACAGCCGCCAGAGCAACGATGAAGTCGCGACGCTGGGAGCGCTTTGGGTTGGTGCGTCGCGCCACGGCAACGCACACGACCAAAATGGCGAGTGCCAGAAGCGGAAGAATAAGGTAACCAAGGCTCTGGCGGACTTGAAACGAGAGCGAACCCTTGGACGCGCGAATCTGTCCGAAAAACATGCGATCAAGCGCGTAGCCGTGGCTGGCTACCTGCAAAATGACTCCCAAAACGATCAGTGATCCGATGAAGCCGCCAAGGAGGGCCAGGGATTTGCGCAATTCGTGCGGCCGCCAGGCCGGCCCTGCCTCAATCAAGTGGGGCATCACAACGGCGATGGCGGCGGCCACGAGGCAAGGCACGAGCGTGGTCTGTTTGGTCCCGACAGATCCCGCAAGGAGCAAGCCGGTAACAAACATTTGTATCGGGGTTGAGCCGGAGTCGGAGAGAAACCCTCGAAAGACTCGTACCGACGCCACGACCAATAAGCACCAAGCCAACTGATCGGGTCGACCTTCCTCTAGTGCGCTAGTCGGAAACAGACCCGATGCAGGAAGTGCCGATAATGAACCTAGCGACAGCACGACAATAAAACTGGCGGCTATTAAGCGGTACCGCCACTGCCGTGAGTGCGCCCACAGCAACCGTGTAATCGTGGCCATCGACACCAAAGCGGCAAGCATGGACACGACTGGTGCCCAACCAATCCACCAATATATTTTGAGTAGTCCTGCGACTAACCATGTGAACAAAGGCGTGTAGCCGGTGCCGACGAACTGCATAGCGGGATTTCCGTACTGAAGGTGACCTCTGGCTACAGCCTCGGCGTCGGCCACCATGTTGTCGGAGTATCCGATGTAGGGGTACCGAACGAAGAAGATTTTGATGAACGCCGAAACCAAGGGAACAAGCAGGATCACCGATGTCGTCACCGCTCCCCAGAGCAGCACGCGCTCAAGTTGGCTTATCGACGGATTAGACGGAACCGGAATCTGTTCCTCGGCGGGATCGACGACGTCTGAAACGTTCGCCGACTCCTCGTCACGCACCGAGTTCACGAAAACCTCTGCGAGCCTGAGGGCAAAGTGTTGTGGTGTTCGAGAAACGGTGAATCACCGAAAAGCCAGACTCGTGGAGCCGCGTGGTCGCGCCAAACGCACTCGAAAAGACGTAGTTCAGGCCGAAGAGGCGACACGGGGGTTTCTCCTCGAATATGTGCGCCCCAGGGATTAGGTGGTGAGGCTGCCGAGGTGCCATAGATCGCTCGGATTCCCACTCGATCTCCCCCCATAAAATCTCAATCTAGCGAACACCTTGTAGCCCGTGAAAACAGTGATGTTCGAAGTCGCCCGACAGTAGTGGCGGGGAGGGACTGCCCATAGATTCGGTCGACACCTAGCCTGCCGAATATCAACTTGGAAGAAGTGCGCCATACCGAAAGCGCTTCCCACTGAGTTCCGCCAAGACGCCATAGCAATGGCCGTGGAGCGAAACTCCCCCTGCCTATCGCATGGGCTACCTCCTGGTAGCTCACGACCGAACTCTAATAATGCTGGCTCTGCTACGGGGTGTAGGCCATGCCACCTTGAGAGGGTGAAGGGCGATGATCCGGTGACCAGGGACGATGGTCATAGTCCCAGCTAGAAGTGGATTTCACCACTCACGAGTTGTGGGCGTGTCACTAGTCTTTGCAAATTTACGTACCCCGCTGCCGCGTGGGCACGGCGACCGACGACGAGACTGTCGACACGCCTTCTCAAGGTCCTCGGCTGTTCATTCTTAAGATGACCAAGGCAGTCGCCGAAGAGTCAGTGCCAACGATCAGCGACGACAGTGTCCCAGGTCAGGACGTTGGCACGACCCTTGAACAGGCGACCGCGAACATCTGCTCGCAGGTCGTCCGAACTCGACGACGCAGAGCAGCCCCAACGGGATTTGAACCCGTGTCGCCACCTTGAGAGGGTGGTGTCCTAGGCCGCTAGACGATGGGGCCTCGGAAAGTCAGACCCGTTGCCGGGACTGGCTTTCTGAGCTCGGGGGGAAGGACTCGAACCCTCAATGACTGGACCAGAACCAGTAGTGTTGCCGATTACACCACCCCCGAATGGGCGAGATTTCAGGCTAGCCGATCAGTTCGGACGTGAACCACAGGGGGGTGCTTCTACCTGGTCGAACGGTCCCCTAGGCCGAATGGATCCATTCAAGGTGATTGAAGCCGATGATACGGCCGAGACCGACGCCGACGGTCTCCTTTAGGAAATATGGAATCGTCGCAAGACCCTTGATGGGCGATGTCTGCGTCGGCATCGGGCGAAGGATCAAGACCAAGGGCCGAGGCAATGGCGAGCGAGCGATCCTCGTGGAATGGATCCGTGACGACCAAGATATTCGTGACCCCACGACGGCGAAGCTCCGGTGCGGCCTCGGCCAGATTCTCGTAACTGTCCGAGCCCCCCACCTCGATGATGTCGTCGGCCGACACGCCCTTTGAGATCAGGTAGCGGCTACTGGCCTCGGCCTCGGTGTAGGCGTCGCCTTTCTCCTTGGAGCCGGTCACGACGATGATGTGGGCGTAACCCTTTTGATAGAGAAGCAGCGCTTGATCCAAGCGAGCGGCGAGATCTGGTGAAGGGACACCGTCATATTGAGCCGCGCCCATCACCACGATGGCTCCGGCTTGTTTGGGCTCGTAGTGTCGAGAGGTCAGCCACACCTGGACAAAAGTCACAGCAAAATAGATGAGGACGATGGTCGCAATAAATACGGCGAGCTTCCACAAGAGTCGAAACACCCCGAAGAACATTAGGTACTAGTTCCCAGTCCTTGCTCTCCATCGATTCTTTCCAGGGCCGCATCGATGCGACGGGTCACCTCGAGACGACCGAGCACCTCGAGCGATTCGAAAAGGGGTGGCCCCACCCGTCGCCCCGTAACCGCTACTCGTATCGGTGCCTGCACCTTGCCGAGTGAGCGCTCAAACGACGCTCCGAGGTCTTCGGTGATCTGGTGCAGCGTGTCTCGATGCCAATCACACGTTTCGTAGAGCGCCCGCGCCCCGAAAAGGACCTCCTTGGCTTTCTCGTCCTTGGTGACGGCTTTGGCCCAACTGTCGGCGTCGATGACCGGATCGACCATGAAGAGGAAGTCGACCATGGCCGGAACCTCTCCCAGGGTGGCCACGCGCTCTTGCACAAGGGGGGCCATGTGCAAGAACACATCGGGGTCAAAGCGCTCAGTCGGCCACGGAACCGTGACACGGCTGGCGGGATCGAAGGTGCCGTCCTCCTGCCAACCCCCTGGAACCCACTCCCCTGCTCCGGGGTTAATCCAAGGCTGACACGATGCGACGAACTCCGTGGTCGTCATCTCGCGGATGTACTCGCCGTTCAAGTGCGTCATCTTCTTCACGTCGAAGAAGGCTGGTGCGTGATGCACATCCTCCAAACGAAATCCCTCGACCATGGCCTCGATCGATACCTTTTCGAGCTCACCGGGCGGGCTCCATCCGAGCAAAGCCAAATAGTTCCGAAAGGCTGAAGGCAGGTAGCCCTTGTCTCGATAGGACTCGACGGCCACCGGATCGCGCCGCTTGGACAGCTTCTTTCTCTGCTCATTGACGAGCAGCGGAAGATGAGCAAACTTGGGCAAGGCCACAACGGAGTTGTTGTCGGTCGTTAGCGAGCCTTCGTTGAGGGCGTTCCACAGCAGCACCTGTTTGGGCGTAGTGGGAAGAAGGTCTTCACCGCGAATGACGTGGCTGATGGCCATATCACGGTCGTCGACCACGTTGGCCAGTGCGAAGAGCGGCAAGCCGTTCCCCTTCACGCAGATGAAGTCCTCCATGGCCTCGTGCGGAAAACTGACGTCGCCTCGCACCAGGTCGGGAATGACAGTCGATCCTGTGTCGGGCGTGCGAAATCGCAGAGCCAGCCCGGGAGCACGGGCCAAGCTGCGATCCCGGCAAAAGCCGTCGTAGCCCGGGGTGGCGCGTTCTTTCGTTCGAGCGTCGATGTCGTCCCGGCTGCAGTCACAGGCGTAGAGATGACCGCTCTCCCACAGCGACTCAATGGCTACCTGATACGACCCTTCGCGCTCAGACTGGCGATACGGACCTTCATCGGGGGCCATGCCCAGCCAATCGAGGGCTGACACGATCCCGTCGAGCCATTCGTCGCGATTGCGCAATTCGTCAGTGTCTTCAATGCGCAGCACAAAGGTGCCGCCACTTTGGCGAGCAAAGAGCCAGTTAAACAGTGCGGCCCGTGCGCTGCCGACGTGGAAGTACCCAGTGGGAGACGGCGCGAACCGTACTCTCGGCGCCGTGGCGGTCATGCCGCCAGGACCCGCGTCAATCGTCTTCGGCGATGGAGATGGCCCCCGTCGGGCAACCGTTCACCGCTTCGCGGAGCTTCTCGCGCAGCGATTCGGGGGGGTGCTCGTCGAGGATGTAGAGGAAGCCGTCGTCGCGTACCTCAAACACCTCAGGCATGATGCCCATGCACACGCCATTGCTGGCGCACTCGTCGAAGTCCACAACGACCTTCACAGGGCGACCTCCTGGTCACGACATACACCGTGCCCCGAGGTGGGACACGGCACGAGCATATCGGCCCGCTTGGTTAGGGCTTGTCGGCCCCGAGAACCCACATGGCGAAGAACTGAGAGCCACCGCCATAGGCCTGAGCCAACACTTTTCGAGCGTCGGGCACCTGGTGTTCCCCGGCCTGGTTCCTGATCTGCAGTGCGGTCTCCAAGAAGCGCAGCATGCCAGAGGCCCCGATCGGGTTCGATGACAACACGCCACCCGAGCAGTTCCATGGGATGTCGCCGCCGTCAATGAAGGTCGCGCCCTCTTGGGTCAGCTTCCAACCGTCTCCTTCGGCACAAAAGCCGAGATTCTCCAGCCACATGGGCTCATACCAACTAAAGGGCACATAGATCTCGGCCATGTCGAAGTCAGCTCGCGGATTGGTGACACCAGCCTGGCGATAGACATCGGCGGCGCAGTCTCGACCAGCTTGCGGGTTGACTTGGTCTCGACCGGCAAACATGGTGGGCTCACTTCGCATGGCCATGCCGTGAATCCAGGCTGGCGCCTTGCCCGTGGCGGCCGTGGCCGAAGCCGCCGCGTCCTCTGAGCCAATGACCATGGCGGCAGCACCGTCCGACGAAGGACACGCCTCCAGGTAGCGCAGCGGATCCCACAACATGATGGAGTCCTCAACCATCTTCATCGAGATATCGGGCAGGTGAAGGTGGGCGTAGGGATTGCGCAGGGCGTGCAACCGGTCTTTGACGGCTACCCGCATGCCGGTGTCGAGTGGTGCACCGGATCGACGCATGTAGGCCCGGATGATGGGGGCGAAGTAACCGCCTGCACCAGCCAACAGCGGCTCTGAGAACGGTTGAGGCACCGACAGGGCCCACATGGCGTCCGAGTCGCTCTGCTTTTCAAAGGCCACGGTGAGGACCCGCTGATGGACGCCCGAGGCCACGAGGTGTGAGGCCACGATGGCGGTCGAGCCGCCAACAGAACCGGCGGTGTGCACCCTGAACATCGGCTTACCGACTGCGCCGAGCGCGGGGGCCAGGTAGAGCTCGGGCATCATGACGCCCTCAAACATGTCGGGAGCTTTGCCCAGCACAACGGCGTCGATGTCGTCGAACCCAAGTCCCGCATCCTCAAGCGCGGCCAGGGCCGCCTCGCGAACGAGTCCGGCGATTGACACGTCGTCTCGCTTCGACTTGGCCACTGTCTGGCCAATACCGATGACTGCCGCACGTTCGGCCATCACACACCCTCCAAGACGCAAACCAAATTCTGTTGCAGACAGTGACCGGACGTGGCGTGAGCCACGGCCCGATCGGCCCGGCCATTGGTAATGGCGTTAAAGGCCTCTCCTATGCGAATCAGACCAGCCGACATGATCGGATTGGCGGCCAAGGCGCCGCCCGACGGCGTGATACTGACATCGTCGCTCAGTCCGAGAGCCTCGGCCAAGATCAACTCTTGGTGGGCAAAAGGAGCATGGATTTCGGCCACATCGACCTTCTTCTTGGACACTCCGGCCTTTTCGCCCGCCTTCCTCGTTGACGGCGAGTCGGTCAGGTCTCTGGCCCCCAAAGAGTGCGTCTCGATGCGGTGATCGATCCCCGTGATGAAAGCGGGGCGTTCACACCAGTCGTGAGCCGTGTCGCCGGCGGCCAACACAATGGCAGCACAGCCGTCGGTGAGGGGCGGCAAGGCGTGGCGACGCAGTGGCGCCGAAACGTACTCGTCGGCCATGAGCTCTTCGACCGTCTTGTCGTAGGCAACCTGAGCTTTCGGGTTGTTGAGTGCGTTCTTGCGAGCTCGGGCGGCCACCGCGGCGAAATCGGCTTCGGTTGCCTTGCCAGCATCGATCATGGCTTGGGCCTGCAGTGCGGCGAGCGACGGCGGGTCGGGCCAGAGCGGAGCCACGTAGTACGGGTCAAGCTGCACGGCCAAGATGTCGCGCACGTCGCCCGGTGAGCTTCGACCGAAGCAGTAGACCAGAGCGGCGTCGATCTCGCCCTCTTGCATCTGGACCCAGGCCTCGTAGAGAGCGAAGGCGCCGTCCATCTCGACGTGGGACTCGGTTCGTGGAGGCCACACGCCCACTGCGTCCAAGGCCGTCACAAAGGAGAACGGCCCTCCAACCAAGTAGTCCGTCGACCCCGAACAGATGAAACCCATATCGTCTTTGTTCTTGCCAATATTGGCGAAGACCTCCGAGACAACGGGCATTAGCATCTCAACTTCGTTGCGATGACTCTCTCGGCGCATGTTGTCGTACTGCGCGAACGAGACGACGGCGACCGGGCGCTTGCCGCTGGTCAGCTCGGGAAATCCCTTGGCCGGGCTCACAGGTACTCCTTGTAGGTTTCGTAGTCGGCATCGGGCTCGCCGTTCGGGCGGAAGTAGCGCACCGAGGCCAAGGTGGGGCCGAGTTTGTCGGGCTCAACCCACAGGGCCTCCACCCGCTGTCCCATGCGGATCTCATCTAAGGCCACCTCTTGGATAAGCCCCATGAATGAGATGTTGGCGCCGTCCAAAAGGATCTGGGCACAGATATACGGGAGCTCGATGGACTGTCCGGCGAACGGCACATTGACCACGCAGTAGGTGGTGATGGTGCCGGTATTCGGAAGTTCGATGGCCTTGTCGGTCGGCAGGCCGTCGACCGGACACGATCCCCGAGACGGGATGTAGACCTTCTTGCACTTCGGGCACTGCTGCCCGACGAACACACCGCGTTCGAAGCCAGCCAAGTTCTTGGTCTGGGCCACGCCCGGAATAAACCGGTAGTCGAGGTGCACCGGGGCCGCCATCATGGTGACGGGACCTTGTTCTTCGCTCATCAGGCCTCTCCTCCCACGGCAACAAAGGTTCGAATATCGGTGACATGGCCTACTCGGTCGGCCGCGTCGATGAACTCGGGCCGCACCCGCATGCCGGTCTGCACCTGATCGATCGAGTCGGCTTCCAAGATGTGGAGAAATGAGGTGTCGGCGCCGTCGAACTTGACCAGCACCCAGGCGAAGGGCTTCGTGGTCGGATGCTTGGGCCGAGGGTGGGGAACCCAGGACCAGGTCTCCACCGTGCCCTCGGGACCCACGTCGACAATGTCGGACGTTTCGTCACCGGTCTGTGGGTCGTACTCGGTCGGCGGAACGATGACTCGTCCGCCCGTTCCTTTGATACCAACCACTTTGCCGTCACGAAGCCCAGTCAGAAAGGCCCCGATTACCGGGCCCACAGACCTCGAGTACGGGTACTCAAGGACGTGATCGGCTGAGTAGAAATGCTCGCCTTCAGTCATGTGCACCTCCCCACAATCATCGAAAAGAACGTCGTCGTTCGCTTGACCGGCAAAAGTAGAACACATTCCAGTTCTGACCGCCAGAAGTGGCCCCTACGCTGGTGAAATAGAGATTGCTTCGTCCTGAAAACAGACGAGATGTCGCTTTGAGCGAGGACGGGCAACTGCGAGCGCTGCCGGCTTGAGCGGTCCGTGCTGGACCGATCGGCCCGAAAGCGGCAACCTGGGCGCACGCTCTCAAACTGGGCCGTCATGGCCCGTGTCTCGACCACCGATCTCGACCACACTCGAGGTTTCTCCGTGGAGACCCTTGGCTGCCGCTCGTGGCCGACACGCCCATCGCTTTGGTGCTCGATACCCACGGCACCACGCTCCGGGTGAGCGTGGTCGACGTTCTGCCGACTGCCCCTTTCACCGTGTTGGGCTGGATCGTCCCGGATATCACAGCCGAGATTTCTGCACTCGTAGCACGCGGCATCTCTTCCAACGTTTCGACGGCATGGAACAAGATGCGTTGGGTATTTGGACCACGCCGAGCCACGACCAAGTGGCCTGGTTCCATGATTCCGACGCCAACGTGTTGTCGTCTGACCGAGAGGGCGCCGGCTCGGTAGCTAGCGCAGGTCCTGTGGTTCGTTCGAGACATGCTCAACCGGGAGTTTCAACAGCTGGGCGAAGAACTCACGATCGTGCAGAATCGGTACATCGGAGAGAAACATCTTTCCGTAACGCTCGAAGTACATGAGCTGCTTGCCGAGCAAGAACGTGCCTCGATCGAAGTCGGACATGATGCCGCCCGACTCGTCCGCCATGCGTCGCAGTCGGCGCTGCGCTCGCAGACGATGCACCATGCCTCGCACCGATCGTTGGTGCACCTCAATACCCTGGGCCTCGGCCACTTGAAGCTGGGTCGTCTGCATGACGTTGGCCAATGAGACCTCACCGAATGGACGATTTAACGTCGGCTCGATAAGCGATCGTATGAAGGCCGTGAGGTCGTCATCCGAAAGACCGGTGGCTTCTTGGATGGCCGGCCCGTAGGCCGCCGTGATGTGATCGGCCACGTCCTGCCAGGCTGCCTCTTCACCCAAGGCGGCGGCTAAGAGACGAAGAAAGAATCGGTGCGTCGAGGCGTCAAGTCGGCCCACGATGCCCCAGTCGATAATGCCGATCCGACCATCAGTAAGCAGCAGCATGTTGCCGGCATGGACGTCGCCGTGAAAAGCACCCCAACGCACCGTGGTCAGGAAAAATCCCCGAACAACGGCCTCGACCAGGGGGGCCGGGTCGATGCCACGCTCGGCCACCCGGGCCAGATCGTCGATAGGAATCCCATCCAAGAACTCCATGGTCAAGACGTTGGCGCTCGAGAACTCGGGGTAGGGCTCAGGCACCACCACTTCACTCAGGCTGACCTCTTCACCGAGCCTTCGAAAGTACGCCAACGATCGGGCCTCGTTGCGTAGATCCATCTCCTCGCCGATCTGGACCCGGAAGCCGTCAAGCAGCTGCAACATGGAGCCTGCGGTCTGATCGCCAGTCTGGCGGACTAAGAGCTCCATAAAAGGCTGCATGAGGTCAAGGTCGGTGCCAACCAGTTGCTCGATGCCCGGTCGCAACACTTTCACCGCTACCGGTCGTCCATCGTGCAGCCGAGCCTTGTAGACCACTGCAATAGATGCTCGACCTATGGGTTGACGATCAAACTCGGCGAAGGCGTCACCGAGGGCCTGCCCTAGGTCGTCTTCGATCCGTTGCCGCATCTGAGAAAACGGCACCGGCGGGCCTGTGTCGAGACACGATCGAAACTCTTCTGAGACCTCATCGCCGAACATGCCAGGTGAACTGGCCATGATCTGACCGAATTTTATGAAGGTGCCGCCGAGGTCTTCAAAGACCAATCGCAAGGGGTGAGCGATGGCCGTGACCGGCAGCGGACCGCGGCGGACGTGGCGAACCTGGCGCAGGGCCAGCGGGGCAAAGTGGGTTGCCACCGATTTCGCGATCTGTGCGCTCCGGCGAGCGAGGTCGGTGCGAGACGGCTCGGGGAGATGCCGGGCTCGGATACGCGGCACCGGATCGGTGCCCTGGGCCGGTTCGAGCGGAGCCGACCTGGGCTTGTCTTGTTCACCCGATCCTTGTGCCACTACCTCAGGGTAAGCGCTGGCCGCCCCAATGTGTCAGCCCGCGAACTTCTCTTTCACCGTGGCCAAGGCCGAGGTATACGAATCGGTGAAGATCGGCAGCATTTCGTCGGGTGTGACGTCGTAGGCCCACACCACAGTTGACGTACCAGATTCCTCGCCGGGGGTCACGGTGATGGTGGCCTGATGGTGCTCCATGCGGGACGCCATCCACCACCGAATACATGATGGTGTGAGCTGCTTCATCACGAGCCAACAGGCGCTCGCGAATCTCGATGCCGAACATGCCGATGACTCGGTCATCGCCTTCCATCCGGACCGACTCGATGCCCGGGAAGAAGTCGGCCGATGACCAGCGAAGTCGCCCACGATGGCCCACACGGCTTCGGGCGATGCGCTCACCGTTGTCTGTACTTGGTCGGCTGCCATTCGTTCCTCCACGGTCTTGTGGGCAGGCTCGTTCCCTGCGCTCGACCGGTACGCTACCGCTCGAACACCAGCCAAGGAGCAGCCATGAAGACTCGCAAGATCGGCAGTCTCGACGTCACCGTGGTGGGGCTTGGGTGCAACAACTTCGGTGGGCGCATCGATGCTCCGGCCACCGATGCTGTGGTCGGAGCCGCGCTCGATGCTGGTATCAACTTCTTCGACACGGCCGACATCTACGGCGGCACGCTCAGCGAAGAGTTTCTGGCAAAGCCCTGGGCCACCGCACGATGACATCGTGCTTGGCGACCAAGTTCGGCATCCCCTATGAGGGACACCGCGGCGGCGCCTCACCGGCCGCAACGAAAGAGGCGCTCGAAGCAAGCCTCCGGCGACTTGAACCGACCGGGTCGATCTCTACCAACTGCACGCCCCCGACAAGGACGTCCCCATTGCCGACACCTTGGAGGCATCTGGCGGCCTTGATGGCCGAGGGCAAGATCCGTCAGATCGGTTGCTCCAACTTCTCGGTGGCCCAGCTGGAGGAGGCGACTCGGCCGCCAGCGCGTTGGCTGTGGCGAACTTTGTCAGTGTCCAAAACGAGTACAACATCTTGCACCGAGAGCCCGAAGCCGGTGTCTTGGATGCGTGCGCCGCCGCCGGCGTGGCCTTCCTTCCGTTCTTCCCCTTGGCCAGTGGGCTCTTGACCGGCAAGTACCGCCCCGGCGAGCCCCATTCCCGAGGGCACCCGGATGGCCGGCTTCGATGAGGAGCAACGCCTCGCCAGCTGAGCGAGGCTCGACTGGACCAGGTACGCCAGCTCGAAGCGCTCGCCACCGACCAGGGCCACACGGTGCTGGAACTGGCCGTGGCCTGGCTGCTGGCGCACGAGTCCGGTGGCCTCCGTCATTGCCGGCGCCACGCGGCCCGAACAGGTCCAGGCCAACGTGGCTGCAGCCGAGTGGGAGCTGGACTCGGCCGCTCATGGCGGCCGTCAACGCCATCGCTCCAGCCTGACGCTTCGTACCCGGATTCGACGACGGGGCCAGTTTGACGCCGCACCGAAAGCCGGCGCTCATTCTGCATGCGGGTTGACGAAGCATCGTCCTTGGTACCAACCGATTACGACGCAATCGGTGTCACCGTGCTTCCGGTGGTCTGGCGTCGCACTGTCAGCAGCGTCAGTTGGCGCGTAAACACGAAGTCGGCGGTGACGCAGTTGGTGGGTGAGGTGGTCTCGACCACGTATCGTCGGGCAGGTTGGCGTACTGCACCACTGGAGAGCGTCCGCGGCCGGCCAGACATGAGACCGTGGGATCGTTGGTCGTGAATGCCGCTCACCGTGCCCACTGAGTTGGTGTGGCGTCGGTGGTAAATGATCTGAGCGTCAATCTTGGTCAGCGTGACCACTTGGCCGTCGAAGGTCGCCTGGTAGGTCAGCGGCGTTGGGGCCATGGTTGTACCCCCTGAGCTCTTGGGCGGTCCGGGGTCGTCGTTGTGGTGGGGGCCACAGGCGGCGAGGTCGTGGTTGTCGTGGTGGGCTGGATGGGTCGTTGGCGTTGTGGTCGAAGGGGCCGCCACCGTCGGGCTGCGCCGCAGCCGATGGGACGGTGCTGCCGGTCCCGGCGCTCCGCGTCCTTAGCTGCCGGTGCGAAGCCATCTAAGGCAGCCAGCATGTCGGGATCGTTGCCGTCCATACCCAGCGCCCAGATCCCAACACCTCCGGTATGGAACAGCTGCGCCATCTGGGCCACCATGTAAAGCGACGTGGGATCGTCGAAGTAGCTCTCATGCCACTGCGTGCCCACTTGATATGACGTCCACGCCGTATCGGTCGTGGGATCCCAATAGACAGGATGACCGGCGGCCACGATCTGGCTGTAGGCGATGTCCGTGGCACCACCGGCGGCCGTTGCAGCCATGGTGCCGTCGGTCGTGGGCCAGTCCACGCCGAAGTAGGGCACGCCAAGAATGATCTTGCTGGCCGGTGTTGCGGCGGTGTACTGCTGCAACGTCGTGAGATCGCTGAACATGGCACTGGTGAGCGGGGACGCGGCCGAGGGCGGTGACTGCAGGTTCAGCTGATAGGCCATGACGAAAAACCCGTCGACCCATGGGGCCAGCGCCTTGATGTTGTAGAAACCAGAGGGATCACCGGCCGAACTGGCGTAGGTGTCCATGGTGACCTGCCAGTGCGGGTTCACGGCATGAAGGGCCAACGACACTTGGGTCACCAAATTGGTCAGACCCACTTGGTCCGCACTGCCCTCACCTTCAAAGTCGAGGTTGACGCCATCCATGTTCTTCGACTCGATAGCCGCAATCAGCGCCTTCGACAGCGTGGCTGGTGCGGTGGCGGACGAGGTCAGCTGATCAAGCGAGCTCTGATCAAAGTCGTTCACCGTCAAGACCACGCGGTCATTCGACGCGTGGGCCCGCGTCACCAGATCGGCCAAGGCCTGACTTTGGAAGCCGTTCCAGCCCGCGCCGGACTCGGCAAAGCTGCCGTCGGCGTTGATCCCGATGCTGAAGTAGGCCAGCGTGGTCAGTCCGCTCATCGAGAAGCCGGCGCTCTGCGGCAAGGTCCAGTACGGGGCGAAACCAAAGACCTCGTGGGGGGCCAAGGGTGCGGCGTCAGCCAACGACGGAGGGGCGGGCGATGGTGTCGTCGTCGCTTTGGGCAGATTGGTTGACTTGGTTGAACCCGCACTTGAGTTCCCGCCGATGAATCGGCCCAGCTTCGAATAGCCCAAACCGCTGTGGCTGGCGTGAGACGGAGCGCGGGCCAGTCCTTGCGCCGGCGGACCAGCGGCAAAGATGGCGACACAACCTCCGGCCACCAAGGTCAGCGTGAGGAAGGTGGCGCTCAACGTGACCCAGCCCCGTCCGGGCAGCCCGCTCACCGCCCGACCGGTGCTCAGAGCGACGGTGCGGCTTCGTGCGGCCACAACCGTGGACATCTGACGAAAGACTTTGACCAACATGAACCACCACACGGTATGGGAGATCCATGCTCGTGTGGGCGCGGTCACCCGGGCTAACAACCGCCCCACCGGCCTCAACGCCCACTGCAGCGCGCCAGCCAGTGCGAGCGCCATTGAGGCTATGAGGACACCAAACAACGTGCCGGCACGAGTCACGGCATGCCAGATGGCGGGCCCAAATCCTGGCAAGCCATGGGTGGGTGGCGTCGCTTGTTTGGCCTGGAGCCAGCGGCCCGACCAGTGGCTGACCTGGGCCAGCAGTACCGAAACCCCCGATGCCGCCACCAAGATGGTCAGCGTGCCGTCGTCGGTCACGACGTCAAGCTCTTGGAGCCTCGATCCGCTTGGTCCGAGTCTCTCTCGGTCGGCGGAAAACCCTTCGACCGATCGCCATGGGATCTCGAGAACAGAAGGAGAGAAATCTTTGCCGCGCGTGCCCATCAACCCGCCAGAGTTGGAGGCCGTGGCGCCCGACCGCTATTTCAGCCGGGAAGTGTTCGTGTGAGTCTGGATGCAGGAGGTAGCCGCTGACGCTGCGAACGCGTCCGACGGCCTGGTGTCCTGGTAACGCCTTTTGCGTTGGGTCCTCCCGCTATGACCGCACCACTGCTTTGGAGTATCGCTTCTCCGACACTCCGTCCCCTACGCCGCTGGTCATCCGAGTTTGACTTGCGACGTATACATCCACGTCAGGACCGTTGATGGTCACCGACACTTTGATCCGACAACCGGTGAGCGAGCAATAAGTCTTCTCGACGGACGGCTCCATGGCAAGGGTTTCGACCCAGGATTTTTGTGATCTCGCCGGAAAACCGTCCCTAGGACGAGCCCAGTGGGCCAGGTAGGCTGTTTCTCAGTGCGATTCAAGGATGTTTTCAGGGTTGTCCTGGTGCTTCTCGGAGCCTTTGCCGGATTCTACATCGGGCGCGCCACGGATCATCACAGCCCGTACCCAGATCCTCGGCATGATCCTTGGCGCCATGGTGGCGTACGTCATCGGTGGCGTACTCGGCCGCTTGATTGACCGCGAGCAGTATCGAGCGGTTGACCGCTTTGCCAGCGTGCCACCGGGCGAGTTCTTCGCGGGCACGTTGACCGGCCTGGCCGGCATCCTGCTGGGCGCCGCCGTCTGTCTCCCCCTCCTGGCCCTGCATGACAAAGCCATCATCTATCCGGTTATGACCATCGTGGCCTGGGTCTTCGGTTGGATTGGGTATCGGATTGGCATCTCGAAGGGTCGCCAGATCGTGGTCGCCGCCGGACTCGACGCGAATCCTCGCTCCGCCCACAGAACCCCCTCCGGGCTACGCCCTCTTGGCCGACACGTCGGCTGTGATGGATCGGTCCCTCCTCGTGTTGGGTCGCAATGGTCTCCTGGTTGGCGGCCTCGTCGTGCCTCGCTTCGTCATCGACCAGGTCCAAGCCATGGCGGCCGCTCCCGATCCATCCACCTCGCGCCGGGCTCGTCGTGGCCTTGAATCCCTAGAGGCGCTGCGCGAGATGCGTGTCCCCGTCCACGTGGCCGAAAACGAACTGCCCGAGATCAACGACTTGGACGATCGGCTGTTGGAGATTGGAAAACGGTTGGGTCTGCGCTTGGCCACGTGCTCATCGCGGGTCATGGACCTGGCCTCCAAACGAGCCGCTGCCCTTTACGGACCTCCGCCGCATTTCGGCCGATCTCATGCCCGACATCCCGCCGGGCGAGCACATCGTCATCGACCTTGAGCGCGCTGGCAATCAACCTCGCCAGGCCGTGGGCTATCTGCCCGACGGCGACATGGTGGTGGTCAATGACGCCTCGCACCTGGTTGGCCGCGAAGACGTCGTGGTCGAAGTCCTCTCAACCAGGAGTACGAGTCAAGGGATGATGGTGTTTGCCCGACTGGCCATCCCGCGCGGAGAACACAATGTGACGCCGCTGCCGGGATCTCGCTCAAGCGACGGCGACGAGGCCGATACCGCCACGACGAATCGTCAGCTCGGCATCACCGAACTGCGGTCCGACCGCTTCAAGTAGACCCTCTGCGCGCAACGAGTTGGGATCAGGCCTCGGCCACGGCCGAGACCAGCTTCTGCAGACTGTCCTTGGCATCACCAAACAACATGGTGGTCTTCGGGTCGTAGAGGAGCTCGTTATCGATGCCGGCAAAGCCTGGACGCATCGAGCGCTTGAGAAAGATGATGTTCTCGGCCTCGTCGGCGTTGATGATGGGCATGCCGTAGATCGGACTGCCCGGGGTCGATTTGGCGGCCGGGTTCACGGTGTCGTTGGCCCCGACAACGAGGGCCACATCGGCCGTCGACATCTCCGGATTGGCCTCGTCCATCTCTTTCAACTCGTCGTAGGGCACGTTGGCTTCAGCCAACAGCACGTTCATATGTCCCGGCATACGTCCGGCCACCGGGTGGATGGCATAAAAGACCTCCACGCCCCGGGCCATCAAGGCGTCGGCCAGTTCACGAGCGGTGTGTTGGGCTTGGGCCACCGCCAAGCCATAGCCCGGGATGATGACGACCTTGCGGGCGTAGGCCAACAGAACGCCGATGTCTTCGGCGGTGCCGGTACGAACCGATCGGGTCTCATCGCCGGCCTCGCCCCCCGAGGCCGTGACCACAGAACCGAAGGCGCTGAACAAGATGTTGCCGAGTGAACGGCCCATGGCCGAACTCATCATCCGAGTCAACAAAATGCCCGAAGCGCCGACCAAGGTGCCCGCAATGATCAGCAGATTGTTGTTGAGGGTGAAGCCCGAAGCCGCCACGGCCAGACCGGTAAAGGAGTTGAGGAGCGAGATCAGCACCGGCACATCGGCCCCACCAATGGGCAGGACCAAGATGACGCCCAAGACCAAGGAGAGAACAAGCAGGATCCAAAGGAGAATGGTGGAAGAGGTGATGAGGATGGTGACGGCCAAGGTGATGACGGCCACGGCCACAATGGCGTTGATGACCTGCTGTCCCGGGTAGGTAATGGGCCGGCCCGTCATGAGCTCTTGCAGCTTGGCGAAGGCGATGGCCGACCCAGAGAAGGAGACCGAGCCCACAATGACGCCAAAAAGCACTTCGAGAACTTTGTACGTGGCCTGGTTCTTGGGATCGTTGCCGATGAATTCAGTGATCGAGACCAGGGCGGCGGCGCCACCGCCGACGCCGTTGAAGATGGCAACCATCTGGGGAATAGCGGTCATCTTGACCATGCGAGCTGCCGGCACGGCGATGGCGGTTCCAACGATCATGGCCACGATGATCAAAAGGATGTGATGGAGCCCTGGGACGGCAAAGGTGGCGCCAATGGCCAGCGCCATGCCAGCCGCACCCACCATGTTGCCCTGGCGCGCTCGCTTGGGCGATCCCAGTCCTTTGAGGGCCAGAATGAAACAGGTGCCCGCAATGAGATAGCAGAGCTCAATGATGGTGCCGCGACTCATGGAGTGGCCTCAGAGGCGCCGTCCGCACCCTTCTTGGCTTTGGGCGCTCGATCTCCGGGCTTGGCTTTGAACATCTCAAGCATGCGGTCGGTCACAACGAATCCGCCGACCACGTTCAAGGTGGCCAGGATGCAGGCCAAGAAGCCGAGGATCTCCTCGGGCGTAGTGGTCGAACCACCCAGAATGATCATGGCGCCAACCAGGATGACGCCGTGGATCGCGTTCGAGCCTGACATGAGTGGTGTGTGCAGGATGCTCGGCACCTTGGACACCACTTCGATACCGACAAATCCAGCCAGCATGAAGACAGTAAGAAATTCAATGATGTCGTTCACGATGCGCTCCCTTCTGTGGCCGCAGGGGCCGTGATGGGTTTGTGGGGCAGACCAAGCAGTTCGGCCGCCACCGCGTTGGCCACGTCACCGTCTCGCAAGACGCAGGTGCCAATGGCAATCTCATCAGTCCAGTCCGGCGTCAAGCGCCCCCTCGGGTCCAAGCAGGTTCACCAGGTTGAGGACGTTGCGTGAGTAAAGGAAGCTGGCGTGGGTCGGCATGCCAGACGGCGGGTTGGAAAGGCCAACGATCAGAGTGCCGCCGTGGTGAATCTCTTGACCCGGTTCGCTCAGTTCGCAGTTGCCGCCCGAATCGGCCGCCATGTCGATGATGACCGATCCCTCACCCATGCCGTCGACCATCGAGGCGGTGACGAGGACGGGAGCGGCCCGACCCGGCACCGCCGCGGTCGTGATGACAACGTCGGACGCTGCCACCTCGGCCGCCAGCGCGTCGCGTTGGCGCTGTAGTTCCTCTTCGCTAAACTCTCGGGCGTAGCCACCAGTTCCTTCGGCCGTGACGCCGAGATCAACGAAGGTGGCACCCAGGCTCTCGGCCTCTTCTTTCGCGGCGGCACGGACGTCGTAAGCCTTGACCACAGCACCGAGGCGCCGAGCCGTTGCGATGGCCTGCAGGCCAGCCACGCCCACACCCATGACGAGGACCTTGGCCGGCGGCACCGTGCCGGCTGCGGTCATGAACATTGGAAAGAACTTGGCCAGGTGCTCGGCCGCGGCCAAGCCCGATCGGTAGCCCGACACGGTGGCTTGGGACGACAGCGCGTCCATGGACTGGGCCCGGCTAATGCGAGGAAGCAGATCGAAACTAAATGATGTGACGTGACGCCCGGCCAAAACGGCCAGAGCCTCGGTCGACTGACTCGGGCTCAAAAAACTTAAGGTGGCGGCACCTTCAGGAACGAGCGCGGCTTCGGTCGCGCTCGGAGGATTGACCGTCACCACCAAGCCCGCACCGGCAATGGTGGCCGCGGCATCGGGTGCGACGGTGGCGCCGGCCGCCTCGTAGGCCGCGTCGGGGAAGGACGCCGCCACAGCCCGCGCCGGCCTGGACCGCGACCTCCCAACCGGCGGCAATAAGTCGCTTGGCTACGTCGGGGACGAGGGCAACGCGCCGCTCGCCAGGTCGCGTCTCGGAAGGAACCGCCAATTTCACGGTGGCTTTGTCTAGCAGGTCAAACGACGCTCTGCCCCACTTCAGCCGCGAATTCGTTCAGTCAGATCGCTCCGGCCTTGCGACACCTTGGACCCGAAAGTCTGCAGACAACTGCGCAAATACCGGCTGTGCTGGCCCGTTCAACGGACGCGTCAGGAATTCTCTGGTGGTTCCCAGCCCAACTGAATCCGTACCGGTAAGACCGCCCGCGTTACATGGTCTCTTCGTCCCGTTTGGCGTGGCGACCCTTGCTTGTACCGCCGGACCGTTTTTTGGCTGATCCTGCAGGCTTCTTGGCGGCCGGTGGCTTCTTGATCGGGATAGCCGAGGTCTCCGAGACGCTGCTGGCGTGCTCCAAGGTCTCGGTCTGCTTGGCCACGCCCTCGGGATCGGCCACCGTGCCGGGCAACGGCGCATGACCGCCACCCGGGAGCGTCGTAGCGAAACCACCCACGCTGGCCCAGCCGTCTTCCTCGGTCCATCCAAGACCTTCCATGGGAAAACGATGGTCGGTCAATAGAGCAAGTTCGCCTGCTTTCTCCACGCTCAACGGTGGGGCAAAGAAGTAGCCCTGGGCCGCGTCGGTATCGAACTCTCGAACGATAGAAGCATGGACTGCGGTCTCCACCCCTTCGGCCACCGTCGCCATGCCTGAGGACTGGGCCAGATGCACCACGGTCTCGACCACCAACCGGTTGATGCCCTCGCGCGCGTTCCAAACCCCGCACGAAGGAGTCGTCGATCTTAACGGTGTTGACCGCCATCTTTCGGAGGAGGTCGAACGAGTTCCAACTGGTGCCGACATCGTCCACGGCCAACTGCACGCCCATGGAGGCGATGCGACGAAGGTCGGACATGGCTCGCTCGTCGGACATGGCGTGCTCGGTGATCTCGATGGTCAGCCGGTCAGGCTCCATGCCGGAAGTGTTGAGCGCGTCTTCCACCCCAACGGACCCACATCCCCGTCGGAGCTGCACCATGGAACAGTTGACCGCCACTTGCATAGACCGCGGCCAAGCTTGGGCGTGTAAACAGGCCTGGAGGAGGACCCAGTCGCCCAAGGCCACGATGTCACCGTTGGCTTCGGCCCACGGAATGAGCAACGACGGAAGAATGATTCCCTCGGTGGGGTGATGCCAGCGCAAGAGGGCCTCAAAACCGAGCAGCTTGCCCGAACCCAAGTCGACAATGGGCTGGTACTCCAAGACCGGCTCACCAGCCAGGACGAGCGGCTTACCGTCGCGTTGCCATGGCTCCTTGTCGGTACCTTGTTCACTCACGTGTGACCCCCGTCACTCTTTCCGCCGATGACGCGGTGACAACTGCGGTGGCAACCCCCCTTTGCTGCCACACATCATGCCTGATGGGAGCCCAAATTGCACCTAATCGCAACATTCTCTTGCTGCCAGCAAAGAGAGGGACCCTCGGTTCTAGCCCTTAGCGGCGCGTAAAAAGGCGGGCCATTCCCCGCCGCCATGGGCCACGAGATTCGATCCCGAGACAAAGGACGAGAGCGGCGAAGCCAGAAAGAGGCAGAGTCCCGCAATGTCATCGGGCGTTCCCACCCGGCCCAAAGGGACGGTGGCAGCCACTCGGGCCATACCTTCCGCCCCCCCGTAATGCTCGGGACCTGCGCCCGAATCGAGGAGACCAGGAGTGACACAGTTGAGGCGCGTCTTCGGGGCCCATTCGACCGCCAGCGATTCGGTCATGCTGATCAGTCCGGCTTTGGATGCGCCGTAGGCCACCGTGCCCGGCGAGGGGCGGATGCCTGAGACGCTCCCAATGTTGATGATCGATCCGCCTTCGGGTTGGTTTTGGAACACCGCGTTGGCCGCTTGCGCGCAGTAAAAGGGCGCCAGCAGATTCAAGTTGACAATGGCCGCCACGAAGCGGGGCGAGACCGAAGCGGACTCAGTCTCGGGTGAACCACCGGCGTTATTGATCAGCACATCAAGGCGACCGAAGCGCTCGGTTGCGGTCGTCACCACGTGGGCTGCTTGCTCGGGCTCTCGGATGTCGGCTTCGCAAAAAACAGGCGATGCGACGCTGGCCATCGGGTCCGGTCTCGGCCATGGCGGCCAGAACCTCGGCCTTTGGCGCGGTGCGACCGCAGGTCACCACATCAGCACCGGCGGCCAAAAAGGCTCGGACGATCCCGGCCCCCACGCCGCGAGATCCCCCTGTCACCACCACGGCGCTTCCGGTGAAGTCGAAGGTGGCGGTCCCTTGGTTCGGCACGGCCGACACCTTACGCGTTGGCTCTGTCGTTCTTCATCGTGGGCCTGCCCGGGTGGGCTGGTCCGTTGGCCCACTGACGGCGGCGCGCCTACCCTTCTCCGTGCACCTGACACGGCGTCAGGTACAAGCGAGGCCGCCAAGCGACCGCTCGCCCAATCCTGAGAGAGAGGCTGTGGGCCCCATGCCCATCACCACACACCAAGCCAGCACAGGCATCGCCGAAGTGGTCATCGATCATCCGCCCGTCAACGCCCTCGATGTGGCGGGTTGGTTCGATCTGGCTGATGCCCTGTTGGCCGCCGGCCGGGTGGCCGAAAATCGGGTCGTCATTCTCCGAGCCGAGGGTCGGGGATTCTGTGCCGGAGTCGACATCAAAGAGATCCAAGCCAAAGGTGACGAAGCCCTGGTAGGAGTCAACCGAGGCTGTGCTGCCGCCTTCGCTGCGGTCTACGACTGCGAAGTCCCGGTCATTGCCGCCGTACAAGGATTCTGTCTCGGGGGCGGTATCGGACTGACCGGGAACGCTGACATCGTGGTGGCTTCAGAGGATGCCACCTTCGGTCTGCCCGAAGTCGATCGAGGCGCACTCGGTGCGGCCACCCATCTGGCCCGGCTCGTGCCCCAACACAAGATGCGACAGATGGTCTACACCGCCAAAGCCATTTCGGCTTCGGAGCTGGCCGAGTACGGCTCCGTGGCCGCCGTCGTGCCGAAAGAGAGCTTGCGTGATGCCGCACTGGCCATCGCGGAGGAGATTGCGGCCAAGAGCCCCTCAATCATCCGTCGAGCCAAAGAGTCGCTCAACGGCATCGACCCCGTCGACGTGAAACGCAGCTACCGCTACGAACAGGGCTTCACGTACGAGCTCCACGTACGCGGCGTGGCTGACGAGCAACGCGACGCGTTCGTCGAAAAGCGCGACAGCCGACACCTCACGCTGAGCGTGCCCACATCACCTCTTTCACCGCCTCACCAAGGATGGCACTAGCAAATGGCTGACAAGACAACGACAGTGGACGAGATCGTGAGCGAACTCTCGTCCGGCATGACGATCGGCATTGGAGGCTGGGGCTCACGACGCAAACCGATGGCTGTTGTTCGAGCCATCTGCCGCTCAGGACTTGAAGACCTCACCATCGTGGCCTACGGCGGCCCCGACGTTGGACTCCTGTGCGCCACGGGAAAGGCGGCCAAAGTGGTCTGCGCCTTCGTCACCCTCGACTCCATACCGCTCGATCCCCACTGGCGGGCCGCTCGCCAAGCGGGTCGGGTGGAGCTCTCGAGAGATCGACGAGGGCATGTTCTTTCTCGGGCTCCAAGCCGCCAGTTGGCGCGTCCCGTTTCTGCCCGCTCGGGCCGGGCTCGGTTCCGATGTGCCGAGGAACAACCCGGACCTGCGCACGGTGCGCTCCCCCTACGGCACGGGTAGCCCCTACCTGCACCACTCCGACGACGCCGACGTTGAACTGACCGCCGTTCCGGCCCTTCACCTCGACGCCGCCATCATTCACACCAACTCGGCCGACACGGCTGGCAACGCACAGATCCTCAGCCCCGACCCGTTCTTCGACGATCTCTTCTTGGGTGCGGCCGACAAACGCTTCGTCACCGCCGAAAGAATCGAGAAAAACGGAACGCTCTCGGAGCTTGGTCCGCTGTCGTCGATCGCTATTCATCGCCTACAAACCGACGGCGTCGCCGCCAGTCCGGGCGGCGCTCACTTCACGGCCAATCCCCCCGACTACGGGCGGGACGAGAGTTTCCAAAAGGAGTACGCCGCCTCGGCCAAAGACCCTGACGACTGGGCCACCTTCCGAGCCCGCTACATCGATGTGACCAGAGGACGAGTATCAGGCCGCCGTGACGGCGCGACGCGAGAGCGAGGTGGCCAAGTGAGCGATGACAACGGCGCCCCAGCAAGGTGTGACCAGGGCCGAGATCTGCGTGGTGGCCTGTGCGGACATCTTCCACGGCGACGGCGAGGTCATGGCCAGCCCCTTCGGCACCATCCCGGCTCTCGGCGCACGCTTAGCCAAGTTGAGCTTCGCCCCCGACCTCGTCCTGACCGACGGCGAAGCCGCGCTAATGGTCGGCGCACCTGCGATCAACGCCAAACCAGCACGAACTGGTGCGAGAAGCGCCGATGCCCTACAAATCCGTCTTCAACGTGGTGTGGTCGGGTCGACGACACATCGTCATGATGGCCAGTCAGATCGATCAGTTTGGCAACCAGAACATCTCGGCCATTGGGAACTGGGCTCAGCCCAAGGCGCAGCTGGTTGGCGTGCGGGGAGCGCCGGGCAACTCGGTCAACCACCCCACCAGCTACTGGGTACCCGACCACAACGACCGCACCTTTATCGCCCACGTCGACGTGGTGAGCGGTGTCGGTTACGACCGGGCAAGAGATGCAGGGCCAGGAGCCACCCGCTTTCACCACCTGCACCGCGTCGTCTCCAACCTCGGCGTCTTCGACTTTGAGACCCCTGATCACGCCATGCGGTTGCGCTCCGTGCACCCCGGCATCTCGGTCGCCGACGTCACAAACGCCACCAGCTTCGATCTCGTGATCCCGCGCTGACGTCGCAGAGACCAGGACACCGACCGACCAGGAGTTGCACCTCATCCGTGACGTGCTCGACCCTCGATCACTGCGCGACCGAGAGATCAAACCGTGACACCTGACGATGCCGTAGTCGGTTCGGACCCGATGCCGGAGCCTCATCCCGCTCTGCAAACGTCGTTTTGTGCACGTGTGGGCGTGCGCTACCCCATCGTCCAGACCGGTATGGGCTGGGTGGCCGGGCCCCGTTTGGTGGCGGCCACCGCAACGGCCGGCGGACTTGGGGTCTTGGCCTCGGCCACCATGACCTTGGAGGAGCTGGAAGCAGCCATAGGCGAGGTCCGATCTCGCACCACCGCACCGTTCGGCGTCAACCTCCGCACCGATGTGGCCGACGTTGAAGATCGGGTCAAGCTGATGATCGACGCTGGCGCCACGGTGGCCAGCTTCGCCCAGGCTCCCAATCCGAAGCTGGTGACGCGCTGCAAAGAGGCTGGTCTCTTTGTCATGCCAACCATCGGCGCTCGGCGCCATGCCGAGAAGGTGGCGGAGTGGGGCGTGGACGGCGTCATCGCGCAAGGAGCCGAAGGTGGCGGTCATACCGGCACCATCCCGACCTCGCTGCTCTTGCCCCAAGTCGTCGACGCCGTTGGCAACACCGTCAGCGTTATTGGCGCCGGAGGTTACTTTGACGGGCGAGGTCTGGTGGCCGCTCTGGCCTATGGCGCCTCGGGTATCGCCATGGGTACGCGGTTTTTGCTCAGCCAAGAGAGCCGGGTTCCCGATGCGGTAAAAGAGCAGTACCTGAAGACGGCCGTCACCGGCACGGTGGTCACCACCAAGGTGGACGGCGCTCCGCAACGCGTGATCCGCACCGAGTTCGTGGATCACTTGGAGAGCTCGAGTTGGTTGGCCAATCTGCCTCGTGCGCTTTCCAGCGCCCGAAAGTTCCGCAACGAGTCCGACACCACCTTCACCGCCCTCCTCCAAGAAGGACGGTCGATGAAGAAGGGCAACGAGCTCACCTGGCCGCAGGTTGTGATGGCGGCCAACGCACCGGTGATGACCAAGGCCGCCTTAGTGGAGGGCCGAACCGATGTCGGGGTGTTGCCAACCGGTCAGGTCGTCGGTGTCATCGAAGCCCTCCCAACTGTGGCCGAGATCATTGCCAGTGTGGTGAGCCAAGCCAACGATGCCCTCGACCGTCTGGCTCGATAGCGACCCCAACAGACCGACATCGTCAGTAGGCCGACACCGCAACACCCTCAGGCCCCGCTACCGTCATGGCGACCCGAACGGAGAAATCGTCGTAATGCGTAAGAGTAAGAGGTACGTTGCCGTGATCATGGCAGCACTGGCCGTCCCAGCGTTGCTGTTGACCGTGGCGGCGAGCCCGTTCGTTCTCTCGGCTTCGGCCACCACGTCTACCTATGGCCCAGCCTGGGGGCAGTTCTCCGCCAACTTCCCGGCCACGCCGACCCAACTCACGAACTCAACTGAGGTGGGATCAGCCTTTCCAAAGGGGACGGCAACCGACGCGTTCTATATCAGCAGCTCGAAGGACCCATTCTCCAAGAACGGCGCCTCAAGCGTTCCGACCTACATCGTGGTCGCGGCCAAAGTGCCATCGAAGAACGTGACCGCTTTTAGAAAATCCATGACCTTCCAAGACGGCAAGAAGATCACTGTCAATGGATTCAAAGGTGAAGACCTGCTCGACAGCGGCACGCTGTCGTCAACTGCCTCCAAAGGCGGTGCGTCCAAGTCGACCCCAACCGAAGTGGCCATTGAGGTCATGCGGGGCCAAGTGGCCTACATCGTGGTCGCGGTGCTTGGTTCGCGGACCAAGGCCGTCGCCTTTGCCAACTCCTTCCGACCAGGTCTGGCCACGCCGTAGCCCGTTGCAAGGGCTGGCCTGACCAGCACTGATCGGTCGAGATTTTAGTTAGTCGGAGTGCACTCCGTTCGAGGTGGTGTGTCGGATCACGTTCGAAACCCGCTGATGGGTGACACCGAACATCCGTGCAATGGAAGGAATGCTCTCTCCTTCTTCACGAAGCGCCAAGATCAGCGATTTACGCATCGACCCGCTGGCGGCCGAGAGGCGGCCCAGCACAGTACTGACAAGTTGCACGGTGGCCGGCTGCGGCTCATTGGCCAGAGTGACACTCCACGGTGTGCCCTGGCGCCGGCTTTCAACCACGGCTTCAAGGCGCTCTGAAAGAAGTAGTGAATCGGCTGCATTCTGGCGAAGTACTTCAGCTAACTGCTCGAGTGCTTGCAAAGCCGGATCGTCTATTTCGATTGCACGGTTGGTTGTGCTCATTTGGAGTCCCGTCTCCTTGCGGCACCTTTGTCGTTCGAATGACTTATTCGAGGTGCACATGAGCTATGCCCGCAATCTGCATTGCAGAAACAACTTCTTCGATAGTTCGTAAATTTCGGTTTGGTCACGGAGAAAAAATGCCCTTGTGATGTGTTGGATTCAGCCGATTCCCAGCTTTTGTCAGGAAGAACGGTCGGCGTTATGGAGCATATGGTTCGCATCGCTCCGATAGACGTCGCGCTGAGCATGCGCTCAGGGTCGAACCAGCTCAGATATTTTTGGTCTGACCTTCCTCGGGGGCCGAAAGAGCCGGAGAGTCAGGCGGTAGCACGGCCGACGTGGCCGAGGCAGAACCGCCGACGTGGCGAGCTGGACCGTTCTCCTCGCGCAAGGTACGGATGCGATGACCGATAACCACAACCAAGGCCACGATGACCAAGACGATGGCGATGTAGCCGGCGTAACTGAACGCTTTGATGACGTGATGCCAGCTACTGCCCAAGCTGTAGCCGATGCTGGCCAGAGCGGCACACCAGATCAGACAGCCAATGGCGGAGAGCCAGAGGAACTTGGTGAAGGCCATTTCGGCCAGTCCAGCGGCCAACGAGATGAAGGAACGAACCAGGGGGATGAATCGAGCAAAGAGCACGACCGACTCACCCCGACCGTCGAACCAGGCCTCAGCTCGGTCGAGATCTCGATGCGTGAGCAGCACGTACTTACCCCAGCGGTCAACGAGTGGGCGACCGCCAAACTTGCCGATGGCGTAGCCCACGCATGAACCGACGATCTCGCCCAATGTGGCCACCACGATGACCACGATCAGATTTAAGTGATGGTGGTCACTGCCGCTGACCACCTGCCCACTGGCCAAGGCCCCGGCAAAGCCGATGGCGACTTCAGATCCGATCGGGATTCCGAGCGATGAGATGAGGGTGGCAGCGAACAGCGCCAGATAACCCCAGGTCGCCAAGAAATGCTCCATCGAAGATCCTTTCCCGCCCCGGTGATCGTGGGCTCAGGCGCCAGATCTTGCGAGCTGGCGAACGACCTGCAGTCTCTCAGACCAACAAGGCCAAGAGGGGCCAACCCGCCCGGCCGTCAGATGGCCGCGAGTCTCCTAGGCAAAAGTTGGGTGGCGCGCATCATCGGCAGTGCGCCCACGTACGGCTTCCTCGACTGATCGGCGCAGCGTGACGGTCGAATCCCGACGGTCGCCTGATCGAGTTCGTCAGGCTGGCTGCATCGCAATGTGATCGGGACGAATACGAAACTTGAGCCGCACTTCACCGTCGCGCCGCATCGGGTAGGTGTCGACGTCGAGATACTTCTTGGCCAGAGAGTCGATGTGCGCATCCGCACCATCGCCGCTCACCTCGGTCACCGTGCCACGAAAGGCCACCACGCGATAGGGGTCAGCCGGGTCAACAATTGAGAGGGCCACACGGCTGTCGCGCTCCATGTCGTTGGCCTTAATGCGGCCTTGCGCCGTATTGATGATCAGGTCGTTACCGTCGTGATCGATCCACAGCGGTGTGACATGCGGCGATCCATCAGCGCCCAGCGTGGCCAGGTTGCCCAGGACGGGCTCGTCGATCAGGGTCAGTGCGCCGGGGGTGAATGTGTTCGTCGCCATGGTGTCTCCTTCGGTCCAAACGGGTCGGTCGTGCGTCGATACGACGCTCAATTCTCAACTTCAAAGCCAGGTTAGCGACACCCACCGGGCCACGACGCCGGATCTTTCTAACGAGAAAGCAGCACCGAGGAGCCATGGCCAAAGAGACCTTGGTTGGCCGTGACCGCCACCCTCGCTCCTTCGACCTGGTGCCCTGTGGCTTGGCCCCGCAGCTGCCAGACCGACTCGCAGACCTGAGCAATGGCCTGAGCCGGGATGGCTTCACCGAAGCACGACAGTCCGCCGCTCGGATTGACCGGCACCCGACCGCCTAACGTGGTGACGCCGTCGCGCAAGATCTTCTCGGCTTCACCCTCGCCGCACAGGCCAATGTCCTCGTACCAGTCGAGCTCGAGGGCGGCCGAGAGGTCGTAGACCTCGGCCAGGTCAAGATCGTCGGGGCCGATGCCGGCCTCTTCGTAGACCGCGGTGGTGATGGACGGGCGAAAGCCCCGACCATCACCGGATGCAACAGCTGCTGAGTCAGTCGAGAAGTTCGGCATCTCGATCACGGTGTTGGGAAACGATGGCGTCACGGTCGAGACGGCGTTAATGGTGACAGCGGGTTCGGCTCCACTGTGGCGACGGGCAAACTCCATGGAAGAAAGCACCAAGGCCGCCCCACCGTCAGAGGTGGCACAGATCTCAAGTAGGCGCAGCGGATCGGCCACCATGGGCGACGCCAACACCTCGTCGATTGTGACCTCTTTGCGATAGCGGGCGTAGGGATTGGCCAGCCCGTGCTGGGCGTTCTTCACCTTTACTTGGGCGAAGTCCTCTTCTGTGGCGCCGAAGCGGTCCATCCGGCGTCGGGCGTAGAGCGCAAAGTACGTGGGATTGGTGGCACCCAAAAGGTGGAAGCGCAACCAGTCCGGGTCGTCTTTACGCTCGCCACCGACCGGAGCGAAGAAGCCCTTGGGCGTGGTGTCGGCACCCACGACTAACGCAACGTCGCAGAGACCGGCCAGGATCTGGGCTCGAGCGTTGGCGATGGCGGCAGCACCCGAGGCGCAGGCGGCGTAACAACTCGAAACTCGAGCACCCGTCCAACCGAGGGCTTGCGCGAAGGTGGCCCCCGCGATGAAGCCCGGATAGCCATTGCGGATGGTGTCAGCCCCCGACACGAACTGAATGTCTTGCCAGTCAACGCCGGCGTCGCTGAGGGCGTCGCGCGCGGCCGCCAGTCCGTATTCGACGAAGTTACGGCCCCACTTACCCCACGGGTGCATGCCAGCCCCAAGGACAGCGACTCGCTTGTCGTCCGGCATCAGCCTTCGCTCACTTTCGACGTGGTGGCAGTCGTCCCCATTGGACGCCACTTCCAGACCAAATACTCGTGGTCGTCATCGGTGTAGAGCGTGTCGAGGACCAGCTCGACCGGGTCGCCGACCGACAGATCGTTCACCGACACGCCGCCCACGATCTGACCCATGACGACAATCTTCTCCGCTTCCAGCTCGACCGCAGCGATGCAGAAGGGCACGTGCGGGTCGGTTGGGACAAAAGGCGGTGGGGGTTGGTAGCAAGCGTCGGTGTACGACCAGATTCGACCTTGGCGCGAGAGTTCGACCGTGTCGAACTCTGTCCCCACACAGGCTGGATTTCGACAGAACTGCGTCTCGCCCGGGAAGGTGTAGTTGCCGCACGTGGTGCACTTTGACCCTAAAAGTGCGGGCGACGACCTCGTCGAGGGTGAACCAGCCTTCAAGGGCGGGCACCCGGGTGCGCTCGGTACCCGAAGCCGTATCGATTGTCATTGATGCTCCTCAGCCCAGTCGCTCGATGATGGTGGCGTTGGCTTGGCCGCCGCCTTCGCACATGGTCTGGAGACCGTAGCGGCCGCCGGTGCGCTCCAACTCGTTCAACAAGGTGGCCATAATGCGAGCGCCCGAACACCCGGTGGGATGACCAATGGCGATGGCGCCGCCGTTCACATTGACCTTCTCCATGTCGGGGTGGAATTCGTGCTCCCAGGCCAGCACCACCGAGGCGAAGGCTTCGTTAATTTCGATCAAGTCCATCTCGTCCAACGAGAGCCCAGACTTCTCGACAATCATTCGAGTGACCGGAATCGGTGCGGTCAGCATGATCTGTGGGTCATTGGCCGCCACGGCAAAGGTGTGGAAGCGGGCCCGTGGCACCAGGCCCAGCGAGTTGGCTCGCTCCTCGCTCATGATGAGGCAAGCCGCCGCGCCGTCTGAGATCTGTGACGAGGTTCCCGCCGTCACCGTGCCGGTCTCAGAAAAGGCCGGGCGCAGTCCGGCCAGCTTTTCCAGCGAGGTATCTCTGCGAACGCCTTCGTCGTAGTCAAAGGTTCCTTTGACGTCGGCCGCTCCCGGGACGTCGGGGTGCACCCGAGCCTCGAGCGCCACGATCTCGTTTTTGAATCGACCTTCGTCCGTGGCCCGTGCGGCTCGTTGGTGGGAGGTGAGAGCGAATCGGTCCATGTCATCGCGGCTCACATCCCATCGGCGGGCGATCTCTTCGGCGCACTCGCCTTGGTGAATCAGCTCGAAGTGCTCTTTGTAGAGGGGTCCGTAAGCCTCGCCCGGGCCCGGCTCTGTGGTCGACCCGATCGGCACTCGACTCATGGACTCGATGCCGGCACCAATGGCGATGTCCATAGCGCCCGACATGACGGCTTGGGCGGCAAAGTGAATGGCCTGTTGGGCCGATCCGCACTGTCGGTCAACCGTGGTGCCAGGAACGGTGTCGGGAAATCCAGCCGCCAGGGCGGCGTTCCGAGCGATGTTCATGGCCTGCTCCCCGACCGTCATGGTGCAACCCATGATGACGTCTTCGACCAAGGCTGGATCGAGATCATTGCGCTCTATGAGGGCAGCGAGCGGCTGGGCGGCCAGGTCGACGGCATGCCACCCCGAGAGGCGACCCCCTCTTCGACCAACGGGCGTGCGGACTGCATCAACGATGACGGCGTTCGGCATGATCAATCCATTGTTACCGGGAAAGTGACCAGGTGCCAGACACTGAGCACCCGTCTGGGCCAGAAATCACCCAAATTGTGACCGTTTCATGGTTCACAGAACCACCTCTGTTGCCCACGGGCTGACGGTGTGTCAGATTTTCCGCGCCATGGACCTCACCTTCAGCCCTAGCCAAGAAGCGTTTCGGGCCGAAGCTCGAAGTTGGCTCGAAGCCCATGTGCCGGCCCCCGGATCGTTGGCCTCACTCGATACCGCGGTCGGGTTTGAGCAGCATCGGGCCTGGGAGCAGACCTTGGCCGCCGACCGTTGGTCGGTGGTGAGTTGGCCCACCGAGTACGGCGGGCGCGACGTCGGGATCTTTGAGTGGCTGATCTTCGAAGAGGAGTACTACCGCGTCAGAGGACCCAAACGGGTCAGTCAGAACGGCATCTTCCTCTTGGCCCCGACCATGCTCGAGTACGGAACCGCCGAGCAGAAGGCCCGCTTTCTTCCCCCAATGGCCAACGGCACCGAGATCTGGTGCCAAGGCTGGTCTGAACCGGACGCCGGAAGCGACTTGGCCGGCATCCGCTCTCGGGCCGTGCCCTCAGACGACGCCAGCGGCTGGTTGCTCAGTGGCCAAAAGACGTGGGCCTCCAGAGGAGCGTTCGCCGAATGGTGCTTCGGCATCTTTCGCACCGATCCCGAAGCCGAACGTCATCGCGGTTTGACCTACTTCCTCATTCCAATGGACGCCGACGGCATCACCGTTCGACCCATTCCCCAGATCGACGGCGAGACAGGATTCGCCGAGATCTTCTTCGACAACGTCTACGTCCCAAACGATCAAGTCCTCGGCGCTTTGGGCGAAGGCTGGAAGGTGGCCATGTCCACGGCCGGGAGCGAACGAGGACTGAGCCTGCGCAGCCCGGCGCGCTACACCGAGGCCGCCGCTCGTCTGGTCAATCTGTTGAGCGAACGGGTTTCGACCCGACCTCAATCGCCGACAGTCTGGCCGTTGGTCAGTCGGCTGACCAGGTGGCCAGGGCCTACATCGATGCCGAGGCCTACAAGTTGCACACCTATTGGACCGCGTCCAAGGTGGCCGACGGTCATCCGGTGGGTCCCGAAGCCAGTTGCAACAAGATCTTTTGGTCAGAGACCGATGTCGCCATCCATGCCGCTGCGTTGGGCCTCCTCGGACCCGAAGCCGAGCTACTGACGAAGGGCGAGAACGGCGAAGTCGGTCCGGGTGAGTGGCTCGATGGCTATCTGTTCTCCTTGGCCGGACCCATCTATGCCGGCACCAACGAGATCCAACGCAACGTGGTGGCCGAGCGCCTCCTCGGACTGCCGAGGGCCTGAGCCATGCGATTTGCCTTCACCGAACAACAGATCGAGCTTCGCCAAGCCGTGGCCCAGGTCCTGGCCCGCGAGTGCACCGTGGCCGACCTGCGGGCCTATGCCGACAACGACGTTCATGGCAGTAGTGGTCGCACGAAAGAACGTTGGGCCGTGCTGGCCGAACTCGGCGCCACCGGGCTCTTGGTGCCCGAAGACAAAGGGGACTCGGATTAGGAGCCCTTGAAATGGTCGGCGTCATGGAAGAAGCCGGTTGGGCCGCTCTCCCTGAGCCGCTCTTTGAGTCGGCCGGATTGGCCGCACCGCTTCTGGCCACCCTCTCAAGCAACGACGCACAACGCGTGGCCGACTGGCTCCGGTGCTCGCCACCGTCGGCGGGGCTCGCCGTGAGCGCCAATGGGGCCACGTCTCCAGCCGAACCGACGGGGACATTGTCACCACTACACAGGTGGTTGATGCCGCCGATGCCGGACTATTCGTGCTGCCTATGGAGCGTTACGGCCATGTCCATCTCCACGTCGTGAACGCCACCCAGGTCGAAGTCGAAGCGACACCTGCACTTGATGGCACCCGGCGTATGGCGACGGTCCGCTGGCAACCCACCAACGACACGCTGGTCTCGGCCGGAGGATCGGCCTCGCCCGCGCTGGCCGACGATGGTCGATCGGGCCGCCGTCTTACTTCCGCCCAGATGCTTGGACTGTCCAATCGCATGATCACCATGGCGGCCGACTATGCCAAAGAGCGCAAACAGTTCGGCCAGCCCATCGGAAGCTTCCAGGCCGTCAAGCATCTGTCTGGCCAACGCCCGGGTCAAGCTGGAGTTCGCCCGGCCCGCCACCTACCGGGCCGCCGACTCTATTGACCCGGCGACCTACCGACCCTCGGAGCCATGACGCCTCGATGGCCAAGGCCATGGCCTCGGACGCCGCCGACCTGGCCGCCCGGGTCGCCCTTCAGGTCCATGGAGCCATCGGCTACACCTGGGAGTGCGATCTCCACCTCTGGATGAAACGAGCCTGGGCGCTCTCGGCGCCGGGGGCGACGCCGCCACCCACCGAGCCCGGGTGCTGGCTTCCGCCCTGGACCGTTTGACCGACCTAAGACCGGGTCCCGCAGGGCCACCAGGTTGGGGCCCGAGGCCCCCACCGTTCCGGATGACCGCCATGGTGATGTCCGAAACCCGCCAGACAGCGGCGCTCGACGTGTCACTATCGGGGGGTGATCGAGGACTTCGAACGTTGCTATCGGGCTGTCTCCAGTCGAGATGCCCGCTTCGACGGCTGGTTCTTCACTGGCGTCACCTCGACGGGCATCTACTGCCGACCGAGCTGTCCAGCCATGACGCCCAAGCGCGCCAACCTGCGCTTCTACCCAACCGCGGCGGCAGCACAGTCCGCTGGTTTCAGAGCCTGTCTGCGGTGTCGTCCTGACGCCGCACCCGGTTCGCCTGAATGGAACATGCGAGCCGACGTGACCGCTCGCGCCATGCGATTGATCGCCGATGGCACGGTGGATCGAGAGGGCGTGGCGGGACTGGCCCGACATTTGGGCTACTCCGAACGCCAGCTTCAGCGCTTGTTGGTGGCCGAAGTAGGCACGGGTGCTTTGGCTTTGGCGCGAGCACAACGAGCGCAGACGGCGCGCATCCTGCTCGAGACCACCGAACTACCAGCGTCCCAGATCGCCTTCGCCGCGGGTTTCGCCAGTGTTCGCCAGTTCAACGACACCATGCGTCAGGTCTTCTCGGTCACCCCTACGAGTTTGCGTGAACGCCGACCCGTGCAGGTTCGGAAGGAACTGGCCGCAACGGCCACTCCGGGGGCCATCACCATTGCGCCTGGCCTACCGGCAACCCTTCGATGCCGACTCGGTCTTTTCCTATCTGGCGCACCGCATCATCTCAGGCGTGGAGTCATTCGAAGACGGGGTGTATCGCCGTACTCTGTCGCTTCCGTGCGGCAACGGGGTTGTGGAACTTGCCCCGGCTGACGGGCACATCCGCTGTGTGTTGCACCTCGACGACCTGCGCGATCTCACGACGGCCGTGAGCCGGTGCCGCCGACTGCTTGATCTGGACGCCGACCCAGTGGCCGCAGCACAGCTGCTTGGACCGTGATGAAGATCTCGGTTTCCTGGTCAAAAAAAGCCCGGGACGTCGCATGCCGGGCGCGGTCGACGGCAACGAGATCGCGGTGCGAGCCATGGTGGGACAACAGATCTCAGTGGCGGGAGCCAGCACCGTGTTGACGCGCCTCGTCCAAGCGGTCGGAAGCACGCTTGCGACGCCTCATGGTTCGTTGACTCATCGCTTCCCAACTCCGGCCCAACTTGGTCGATCTGGCCCGTGATCGGCCCGAGGTGTTCTCCATGCCAACCAGTCGACGAAACACCATTGCCAACCTCTGTACCGAGTTGGCCGCTGGACGCATTCGCCTCGACGCTGGGTCTGAACGGACTGAGGTCGTGGCACGACTTGAGGCCCAACCCGGGATCGGAGCCGTGGACAAGTCACTACATCGCCATGCGGGCCCTCGGTGACCCCGACATTTTTCTTCCCACCGACCTAGGCATTCGACGAGCAGCCGCTGCGCTCGGGCTCGCCAGACGATCCTCGACAACTGAACGTCATGGCCGAACGATGGCGACCGTGGCGCTCCTACGCCATGGCCTATCTGTGGGCCGAAGGGGCGCCCAGCGCTTCCCCGCGGGCCAGAACGACACCACCTAAGAGAAAGAAGGCTGCATGAGAGTCAGCACCATAAGAAGTGAGCGCGCTCACGGCTGGTACGGCGCAGACTCTCGGTCGATAGTGCGCTCGGCCTGTTTGTGATTTGGGGCACCGAACGCGGGGTGACCCACATCTATCTGCCCGATGTCAGAGCACCCGAGACCCCGGACAGCAGCGAGACAAGACCTGCCGGCGGCGGTGGCCGAGGCGGGCCAACAGCTGGCCCAGTACTTGGCCGGCCAGCGGCGCCAGTTCGATCTCACGCTTGATCCCGAGCGGCACCGACTTTCAACGGTCGGTCTGGTTCGCCCTGGCCGACATCCCTTATGGCGAGACCGTGAGTTACGCCGAACTGGCTCGGGCAGTGGGGCGGCCCAAGGCCTTTCGTGCTGTGGGGCAGGCCAACGGCCACAACCCGCTTCCCATCGTCTTGCCCTGTCATCGGGTCATCGCCTCGGGTGGCGGACTCGGTGGATATGGCGGAGGGCTCGAGCTCAAAGAGCAGCTCCTGGCCTTGGAGCGCGAGCACCAGTCGGCCTGACAGTTTCCGAGTGGCGCAGGGCCGTGCCACACTTCCGCTCATGGAGACCGCAGAGACCGTCCACCAGAACTTTGACCTGACGGGGCGCGTCGCCATCGTTACCGGAGCCGGGAGCGGCATTGGGCGCACGACGTCTGAGGTGCTGGCCGGAGCAGGCGCCACCGTCATCTGTGCCGACATTCGTGAAGCACAGGCCGTTGAGACGGCCAACGCCATCACCGGAGCCGGGGGCCAAGCCACCGGGGTGCCGGTCGACATGTCGGCCCCCGACGAGGTCAACACCATGGTCGACAAGGTGACCAACGAGCACGGGCGCTTGGACGTCATGTGCAATATCGCCGGCATCATGGTCGACAGCACCATCATTGATCTGAAGGCTGATGACTTCGATCGCATCTTGAGCGTCAACCTGAAGGGTGTGCTCTTTGGTTGTCAGGCTGCGGGCCGATTTATGAGCGACCAACGTTCGGGCAGCATCATCAACATGGCCTCGGCCGCCGTCCTTTCACCCGCACCAGAGAT
Source organism: uncultured Acidimicrobiaceae bacterium (assembly GCA_963803215.1). Lineage (GTDB taxonomy): Bacteria > Actinomycetota > Acidimicrobiia > Acidimicrobiales > RAAP-2 > CAWDLP01. The sequence goes on along the minus strand of CAWDLP010000012.1, from coordinate 119,096 downwards.
CGGTCCCTACGCCATCTGCAAGGCGGGCGTGGTGCAGCTGACCAAAACCATGGCGGTCGAGGTTGGTCGCAAAGGGGTGCGGGTCAACACCGTCGCACCGGGCTTTGTGCCGACCAATATGACGGCGCGCTACTACACCAAGCCCGACGGTTCTATCGACGAAGAGTTGAAGGCGGCCGTGCTCTCACCCATGGCCAAGTTCGCGCCCCTCCGGCGAGTTGGGACCACGGCCGACATCGCCTACTGCATTCTCTATCTCGCCTCCGATGCATCGAGTTTCGTCACCGGGCAGCTGCTCAGCCCCAACGGTGGCGTGGCCATGCACTAAGGGCGTTCGACTAGAGGTCGTAGGTCTGGCCCTCGGTTCGGTGCACGGTAAACCACGCCACCAGCGCTCCAATGAGAAGTAGGGCACCGGACAGATCGAGAGCGATGTGGAGGCCCTGACCGAAGGCGTCGTAGGCCGCATTGACCACCTTGGTGGCGATCTTCGCCACTGCGGCATTCTTTGAATGCTCCGCTTTTCCGGCGGCACCGCCGCCGCCCACACCGCCGTCGGAGACGGCACGAAGCACCAGGCTCTGAAAGCTGGGAGGAATGCCGATTGATTTGAGCTTGGCCGCCAACTCGCCCGTCAGCTTGGAGTTCACGATGGCTCCCAACACGGCCACACCGAACACTGCCCCCATCTCCCGACTGGTGTTGGTGGCGGACGCCGCCATGCCGGACCGTTCTGGTCGCACCACGGTCAAGGGCACTGAGGTCACGGGCACCAAGGCCATACCGAATCCAACGCCGGCGATGGGCAGCGTCCAGCCCAAGGTGCTCAGTCCCGAGTGAGGATCGAGCACAACGCTGGTCACCAAGATGCCCACGGCAGCCAGAAAGCATCCAACCGTCATGGGGATGCGGGGACCGAGTCGAGCCGTCAGAGGACCGGCCAAGATTGAGGCGATGACGAGTCCCGTCGCCATTGGTACAAAGTCGAGCGCAGTGGCCAGGGGCGAAGCGTTGGCCACGACCTGGAGGTAGAGCGCAGTGAAGAAGAAAATTGAAAAGGTCCCAAAGTAGGCCGCGAAGGCCACGAAGATCGCTCCAGAGAACGGGGGCCGCCGAAAGAGTGCCAGATCGAGCATGGGGCTTTTGGTGCGTCGTTCCACCACAATGAAGGCCACCGCGGCGAGGCCGGCCGCCACGAACAGTCCAATGATGTGGCCGCTGGCATAGCCATCGACCTCGCCCTGGATGACGGCAAACGATGCCGTGGCCAGAAACACTGCGCCCAAGATGAACCCCGGCACATCGATGCGACGACCGTCGCGGTCAGATGACTCGGGGACAAAGGCTGCGGCCATGATGAAGGCAACGGCGCCGAAGGCCAGGTTGAACCAGAAGATGGCCCGCCAACTCGAGAGACCGACGAGCAGTCCCCCAATGACCGGGCCAAGAGCCAGGGCCAGTCCCGAGACGGCGGCCCACACCCCGAGAGCATCCGCTCGAGTTCCTTTCTCGGGATAGACGTGGCGAATGACCGACAAGGTGCCTGGCTCCGAGGCGGCGGCGCCGATACCCATCACCACTCGACCGGCAATGAGCCAGTTGACGTTGGGGGCGGTGGCAGCGAGCACGGAGCCAGCGCAGAAGATCGCGACGCCACCCAGCATGATTTTCTTTCGACCCAAGAGGTCACCCAGGGTTCCGGCCGCCAACATAAAGCTGGCGAAGGTCAAGGCGTAGCCGTTGACCACCCACTGCAACGAGGTGACACCGGCGTGCAGGTCGCTCTGGACTTGGGCCAAGCCAACACTGACGATCGTATTGTCGAGGAAGGTGAGGAAGAGGACGCCGCAGAGCGTGATCAGCGCCAGCTTCTGGGCCCCGGTCCCCAGGCTGTAGCGCGCCGGCGCCACCGCTACCGGGGTGTCACCCGACCCGGACGTCGGCAGAAGTCGAGGTGGTCGATCCGCCCGGGCGTGGATCGGATCCTTCCCCCGGCGGGCTCGACGGCATGGACCAGTTCTACCCGCTTTGCTTTCGCATCACACTGCGATACCGCTGGCGGCTGTGGGCACGCAAAGGACGGCGAAGGGACCAATGATTGGCCTGACGCCGGCCGAGTTTTCTGAACAATTTGGAAGCCACAGCAGTGCGATTCAGTGCTGACAACAATCTGACGGTGTGTCAGTTCCTGCAGTACGCTCGCTCCCATGGCTGAGCTGCCCCTCATAATTTCTGTCGACGACCACGTAGTGGAACCCGCTCACGTGTGGAGTGACCGTCTACCCGCAAAGTATGCCGACGTTGGTCCCCGCATCGTTCGGGCCCCCATGGGCGAGATCACCTTCTTGGGCGGCAAGCTGACCGTCAAGCCCGGGTCCGAGGGATTCCCGACGGACTGGTGGTACTACGAGGACCTGAAGCGCCCGTTGCTCCGCGTCGATGCCGCCGTGGGCGTGCCCCGTGAAGAGGTCACTATGCGAGGCGTGACCTACGAGGACATGCGCCCCGGTTCCTACCAAGTGAAGCCCCGGTTGGAAGACATGGACACCAACCACATCGAAGCCTCGCTGTGTTTCCCGACCTTTCCACGCTTTTGTGGTCAGACCTTTACTGAAGCCAAGGACAAAGAACTTGGCCTCCTCTGCGTCAAGGCGTACAACGACTGGATGGTGGAGGAGTGGTGCGGTGAGTCGGGTGGGCGCCTCATCCCCTTGACCTTGATTCCTTTGTGGGACGTCGAGCTGGCGGCCGCTGAAGTTCGACGCAACGCCGAGCGCGGGGTGCGTGCCGTCTGTTTTAGTGAGATCCCGCCCTACTTGGGCCTTCCGAGTGTGCACGATCCCGATCACTACTGGGACCCATTCTTCAAAGCCTGCGAAGAGACACAAACGGTCATCAACATGCACATTGGGTCGAGTTCCAAGATGCCCTCGACGTCGGCTGACGCGCCGCCGGCGGTTGGATCAACCCTCACCCACACCAACGCAACCTTCTCGTTGGTTGACTACCTCTTTAGTGGTGTCTTCGTCCGCTTTCCGCAGTTGAAGGTGGCCTACTCCGAAGGTCAGATCGGTTGGATCCCCTACATCTTGGAGCGGGCCGACCGGGTCTGGGAAGACAACCGCGGCTGGGGCGGGGTGGCTGACATCGTTCCGAACCCACCGTCTTCGTACTTCAAGGACCACGTCTGGGGCTGCTTCTTCGACGACGCCCACGGCCTCAAGTCGGTAGAAGAGATCGGTGAAGACAACATCACCTACGAGTCGGACTACCCGCACTCGGACTCGACCTGGCCCCACACCCGCCAGATCGCCGAGCGCCAGATGGCCGACCTGACCGACGACCAGCGCCGCAAGATCGTGCGCGGCAACGCCATCAAGCTCTTCGGGCTCGATTTCCCGGCCTAAGCCTGGGCGTCGCAGCACACCATCTGAGTTTTCATGGACCTTCGGTACACCGAGGCCGAAGAGGCCTTTCGGGGCGACCTGCGCGCCTGGCTGTCGGCCACCCTGCCGACATTGGGCGACAAGCCCCCGACCCACGACTGGCCGGCTCGTCGCACCTACGACACCACTTGGCAGAAACTTCTCTTTGAGGCTGGCTACGCCGGGGTCGACTGGCCGGCTGAAGGCGGCGGGCGCGGCTCAAGTCCAGTCGAGCAACTCATCTTCAAAGAAGAGTGCGAGCGGGCTGGTGCTCCCTATGTCGGCGTGAACTTTGTTGGACTCTTGCACGCTGGACCAACGGTGATCGCTGAAGGCACACCGGAGCAGCGGGCGAAACACCTGCCGGGCATCCTTCGCGGCGATGACGTCTGGTGCCAGGGCTTTAGCGAACCCGATGCAGGCAGCGACCTGGCCTCGTTGCGCACTCGGGCCGTTCGCGACGGCGACGAGTACGTCGTAACCGGTTCAAAGATCTGGACGTCACACGCTGAGGTCGCCGACTACTGCGAACTGTTGGTGCGCACCAGTGACGAAGGCGCCAAGCACAAGGGCATCTCCTGGTTGATCATGCCCATGGACAGCCCCGGCATCGAGATCCGACCGCTTCGGACCATTGCCGGTACAACCGAGTTCGCCGAGCTGTTCTTAGACGGCGTCAGAATCCCGGTCTCCAATCGGGTCGGAGACGAGAACGACGGCTGGCGCGTCACCATGGTCACGTTGTCGTTCGAACGTGGCACAGCCTTCGTCGGTGAGCTGCTCGAGTCGATGCGACTGCTCGGTGTGCTTACCAACATGGCCAAGCGGACCGGCCTCTACGACGACGCTGGCATCCGACGCCGCTTGGGACACCTTGGTGCCGCCTTCGATGCCTTGTGGGCCCTGACGAAGCGCAATGTCTCAGAGGCGGCCCGCACCGGCGTCCCCGGCATCGGCGGTTCGATCTTCAAACTTTCCTACTCTGAACAAGGTCAAGCTCTCGGTGAACTGGCCATGGAGATTTTGGAGCGCGCCTCGCTGACCTACTCGCCCCTCGTTGGCACCGACGGCCACGGTTCGCTCGGCAACGATGAGTTGGTGGAGTCCTGGACCAAGAGCATCTCGCTCACCATTGCGGCGGGCACCTCGCAGGTTCAGCGCAATATCGTCGGTGAGCGCATTCTGGGCCTTCCCAAAGAGCCCAAAGCGGCCGGGGCCTAAGGCCATGGACTTTCAAATCACCGATGACCAAGTGGCCTTGGCCGAAGGTATCGCCAGCTTGGTCGAAGGCCGCATGCCGCTCGAACGGCTGCGACGGGCCGAAGGTGCCGAGCAGGTCGTTGACCCCGCTGACTGGCACGCCTTGGGCGAAGCCGGCGTCTTTTCCCTGACGCGGCCCGAAGCAGAGGGTGGCGTCGGACTTGGTTTGGCCGATGCCACCGTCGTCTTTGAGGTACTCGGACGTCTCCTCGTTCCCGGTCCGCTGGTCGCCAGCACCTTGGCCGCTGGCATCGTTGACGGTGCCGCTGAGGGGACCTCGGTGGTGGGTGCGGTGACGATGAGCACGCGAGGCGAGCCCACGTTGCTCGAACATCCTCTGTCGCTCAATGCGCTGTTGGTCTTTCCTCGCATCGCCTTAGACGGCACGGCCACCGGACCCTTACACGCCATCGATGCCGCGATCGTTGGACACCCAACTCTTGGCTCGACCGCTGGACCCGTTGACACCCATGGCACAGCTCACCGGAACGCTGCCGGACGGCGACATCGTGGGCGATGAAGCCACGGCGACCCAGCTCTGGCACGCCGGCACCGTGCTCACCGCGGCACTCCAAGTCGGTCACGCCACCGCCGTCTTGGATCTGGCCGTGGCCTACGCCAAGGAGCGTCAACAGTTTGGTCGACCCATTGGGGGGTTCCAGGCCGTCAAGCACATGTGTGCCGACATGTTGGTGCGGGCCGAAGTGGCACGGTGCGCCGTGCATGCTGCGGCCACCATGGCCGACCAGCCCGACGTGGCCGAGATCGAAGCCACAGCCAACGGTCGAAGCGCGGCCGAGATGATCTGGCGCGCCGCGGCGGGGGCCAAGCTCTTGGCGGACGAGGCTGCTTTGGCCAACGCCCGGACCAGCATTCAGGTCCACGGCGGCATGGGCTTCACGTGGGAGGTGCCGTTGCACCTCTCCATGAAGCGGGCACGGGTCCAAGCCACCACGTTTGGCACAGCCGATCACCTAGCAGAGGTCGTGGCCGGGCTTCTCTAGCTCGGCGCGCACGTCATCGCCCCGACGCCGAGTTCGGGGCCCATCGATGTTGGAGGATGAACATCAAATGGTCAGTCAACTGAAGGTGTCACCGCCGGCCGACGTCATCAGCATCGTGCCGGAGGGACGCGCCGTCTACGGCATGCAGCTCCCTATCCAGTCCCAGTCGACGGCCTATGTGGCCAAGTGGGAGTTGTCATCAGGTCCGGCCGAGTTGGCCCAGGTGGCCAAGACCGCAGACGACGCCGGATTCTTTTATCTGGGCGTGTGCGACCACACCGCCATCCCAACCTCGCGGGCCGAGGCCATGGGTACCACTTGGTACGACACGACAGCGACGTTGGGCTGGCTGGCCGGGATCACCACCAAGTCGTATCTGCTTTCACACGTCCTGATCCTGGCCCAACGCCATCCGTTGCGAGCGGCCAAGGAGCTCTCCACCCTCGACCTGTTGTCGAACGGTCGTCTGATCGTGGGCGTCGGAGCCGGCCACGTGGCCGAAGAGTACGAACTGCTCACTGGTGACTTCGACGAGCGCGGTCGCCACACCGACGAGGCCGTCGCGGCCTTGGCCATTGCCTTTACCCACGAGTACCCAGAACTTCCGGGCCCTCGGTTCCCGGCTTCTGGCTTAGGACTCGCGCCTCGACCGGTGCAGTCCCCTCGACCACCAATCTGGATCGGCGGCTCGTCGATGCCGGCTATTCGGCGCACCGCCATGCTTCGGCGACGGCTGGCTGCCCCAGGGCACGCGCCGCAACGACCTCCCGGGCCAGATCGCCCAGCTACGCCAGTGGCGCGAGGAGTACCGAGACGGTGCGCCGGTCGATATCGGCACCATTGTCGAACCGATCTATTTGACCGGTGGTGACACCGGCGGCGACGCCAGCTGGGATCTACCGGGTTGGGTCGTTGGGGGCGGACCCGACGAAGTGGCCACGTCCTTGCGTGAGCTCATCGACATGGGCGTCAACCATCTTCAAGTCCGATTCATGTCTCGTTCGGTCGCAGAGTTCTGCGATCAGACGGCCGCATTCGGCAACCTCGTCGGGCCGCTCCTCAACGACTAAGTCTCTTCAACGACTAAGTCTCCTCAACGACTCAGTGCAGACGACTTCGCGTTACGCGATGTCGTCTGCCCCAGCGTGGAGTTGGCTACTCAGCTCCTCTCCAATAAACCAGGTCCAGCCCTTCGTCATAGCGGCGCGGAGCTCCTGTTGGATCGCGTCGTTGGGATCAAAGCCGACGTGGCTGAGTATCAGCCGAGTTCCCGATCCCTCGGGATGAAGGGTCCACGTGACCTTGGAGTCCAACTCGCCGAAGTATTCGGCGTCGGTCCAGCTGTAGGAGAGGAGTTTCTCGGGCTCAATCTCTAAGACCTCACAGCGAATCTTGTCGCTCTCATGAAGTTCTGGGTTCACCCTGGGCGAGTGAAGGTAAAAACGTGCCCGACGGCGAGCTCAAAGTCGTTGGCCATGAACCAGGTGCCCAGTTGTACGGGATCGATAAGGGCCTGCCAGACCCGGGCCGGAGGATGAGCCAAGAACTGGTCAACCTCAATCGTGGTCGTGCTGGTCGTCGTTTCAGTCATTTTTCTCCTCGTCATTGGTTGTGCTTTGCGGATAGTTGTCGTCAAGAAAGCCGAGAGGTCGGTGAGCTTGTCGCGCCAGAATCGTTCGTAGGGCGAGAGCCATTGGCCGAGATCTCGCAGCGGCTCCCCGTCCACCACGTACACTCGCTGCCTTCCGTTTCTCGTCTCGGTCACGAGGCCGGCCTGGCGCAACACCTTCAGGTGCTCAGACACACTCGGTCGCGCCATGTCGAACTGCTCAGCGATGTCGCCAGCGGCCAGTGGGCCGTCCAGCAAGAGATCGAGTACGTCGCGGCGGGTTGGGTTGGCCAAGGCGGCAAAGACCTGATCGGCCGGCGATGAACGCTTTCTCTGGGGCACCTCTCCATTATACGTAGGATATTTCCTACGTGTCAAGAGGGACATGAGTATCGCGGCCCCGAACCCGATCTCGTGTTCGAGGCCGGTAATCTCGAGAAGCGGTGAACCCTTTCGCTCTCTTCGTTGGACTTGTAGTCCTGGCCTACGTGGTGGCCCGACAACGCCGAGTTCGCCCCATCGCACGACGACTGCATTTGAAGGGCCCGATCTTTCTGGGCATTCTCGGCATCGTGGAGTTCTCCTCGTTTGCCAACGACCACTCCATCTCGACGTCGGTGTTTCTGGTTGGTGATGTTGTCGCTCGTTGTCGGCGGTGGCGTCCTTGGCGCCATCCGCGCCTACACCGTCAAGATCTGGACGGCCGACAACATGGTGTTGCGACAGGGCACTTGGCTGACCGTGGCGTTGTGGCTTGTATCGGTCGGTCTTCATTTCGTCAGCGACTGGGGCATCGACAGCTTGAAAGCTCCGTCGGGACTGGCTTCAGCCACCTTGCTGCTCTATCTCGCCATCACCTACGGCGTCCAAACTGCCATCGTGTTCGCTCGTTCGGGATCGCAGCGCACAGCGCTCGGACCGGTTGACCCCAACGCTCCCCCCTTCATCAACGTCAGGTGGTTTGGTGCCGGGTCACCGTTCGGGCAAGGTGGGTCACCGTTCGGGCAAGGTGGGTCACCGTTCGGTCAGAGCAACGCCTCGTTCTATCCGGACCAAACGACCGAAGATCCAACCGTGCAACGTCCAACGGCTGTGATCCCCGCATCGTCTGAGGTCATCGACGCCCATTCAAAAGAGGCACCCGGTCACCACACCAGCCAACCCGACGGGAATCCACCCCGCGGCCGCTGAGCCCTAAACCCTCTCTACCAAGACAGCCTCACGGTCATCGAGAGGGACCACCGTTGGATGGGCGATGTGGGCCAGAACATTCACCCCATCGATGAGCCGCGGACCAGGTCGTACAAAGCTGGCGTCGGCATCAACGGCCCACACCGGCACACCTTCGGGTAAGACATTGCGGCCCAGCAGCTCTTCGGCCAGTCGTCGTGCCCCCTCCAGGCGGAATCCGCAGGGCGACACGACGATGACGTCGGGTTCAGACGCCGCCAGCTCATCCCAGCCGATCGTCTCTGATCGGCCACCACCCCGGCCCAAAAGACACGTTGCTCCAGCCGCTTCGACCATGTCAGGCACCCAATGTCCCGCGCTGAACGGTGGATCGGTCCACTCCAAGAAGGCCATGGCCGGCCGAGGTCGACCAGCTACCAAGGCGGTAATCTCGTGCAGTCGAGTGCGCAGACTGCTGGCAAGCTCACGTCCCTCGGTGGGGTGTCCGGTCACGACCCCGACCCGCGTAATGGAGTCCAGGACCTCATCGAGCGTCATGGGATCCAAGGTCAAGACTTGCGCCCGACAGCCGAGATGCTCGAGCGCTTGGTCGACTTCGCTGAGATCAACGGCGCAGACTGCACACAGGTCCTGGGTCACGACCAAATCAGGATCGAGAGCACTGAGCGCGCCTTCGTTCAAGGTGTAGATATCTTCGCCCGCCGCCATGCGTTGGCGTACCTCGCGATCGATTTCTGCGGGCGTGAGGTCGGGCGGTAGCGCGGTGTTGGAGACGATGTGGCGGGTGCGGGCCACGTCGGGGAAGTCGCACTCGAAGGTCACGCCAACGACGGCGTCACCAGCCCCCACGGCGAAAAGAATCTCAGTCGCCGAAGGAAGGAGCGAGACGATACGGCGCGGACCGACGCTGGGATCAACCACGACGCTTTTCAGTGCGGGGCGGGAGCCAGTTCGGTTTCGCCATCGCCCGTTGGTGCCAAGGCAGAACGGGGCACTCGGATGAAGACGGTCACAATGAAGAAGGCAAAGACCAAAATGCCAGCGGCCACCTGGAGAGCGGTGGTGTAGCCGTGCAGATACGCCCGGCTGACCGCATCTTGGAGAGCTGGTGCGATGTGTGCCCCTGGTGCAGGCGGCTGGTCGTGGAAGAACTGGCCCGCGCTCGGAAAGGCATGCAGGACTTGGATGGCCCTCGTCTTGGTCGCCGTGGCGGCAATCGTGCCCAAGACGGCTAGTCCCAGCGAGCCACCGACCTGCTGACCTGAGTTGAGGAGGGCCGAAGCAATGCCCTGCTGGTCTCGGCGCACGCCCGACACGGTGGTGAGCGTGAGCGGCACGAAGCACATGGCCACACCGGCGGCCACCAGAATCATGGCGGGAAGCACATGGTCCCAATAACTCGAGTTGATGGTGGAAGTCGAGAACCAGAACATGCCCGACGCCGCCAACAAGGTGCCGAGCATCAACGGCGCTTTGACACCCACCTTGCCCACCGAGCGAGACACCACGGTGGCCGTAATGACGATGGAGAGGGCGAAGGGCAAAAACGCCAGCCCACACTTGAGGGGGCTGTAGCCGAGAATGTTCTGGATGAACAACGTCAAGAAGTAGAACATCGAGAACACGGCGGTCCCGATGGCCAACATGGTGAGATAGCCAGCCGATCGGTTTCGATTCTTGAAGAGGCTGAGCGGCATGAGGGCGTGGCGCGAGTTGGCCTCAATGATCACGAAGGTGGCTAAGAGCACCCCGCCGACAACCAAGGATACGACGGTCCACGGGTTGTGCCACGAGGTCGAGGCCACATGGATCAGTCCGAACACGACGAGGGACATGCCGGCCGTCGCGGTGAGCGCACCAGGAAGGTCAAGGCCGCCCTTTCGAGTGCCGGTCTCGCCCAGCACTCGTGGTGCAATGACGGCCACCAAGAGGCCGATCGGCACATTGATGAAGAAGACCCAACGCCAACCCAGCGCACTGGTCAAGACACCGCCAAGCAGCACGCCAATGGCACCACCGGCGCCTGACATGGCGGCGTAGACGCCCATGGCCCTATTGCGCTGTTGGCCTTCTGGAAAGGTGCTGGCAATAAGCGACAGCGCGGTCGGGGCGGCGATGGCGCCACCGAGACCTTGCAGCACCCGAGCCCCGATCAGCCACCCCGGACTTTGCGCGATGCCGCAGAGAAACGACGCCGTGGTGAAGATCGAGATGCCAATGATGAACATGCGCCGGCGGCCGTAGAGGTCACCGGTACGTCCACCAAGCAGCAGAAATCCACCGAAAGCCAGTGTGTAGGCGTTGATGACCCAGACCAGGTTGGTCGGGCTGAAGTTGAGAGCTCGCTGAATCGACGGCAAGGCCACATTGACCACGGAAGCGTCCAGCACGACCATGAGCTGCGCGGCCGAAATGATGATGAGAGCTAGCGTGAGGTTGCGGTGCTCGGGAGCGGCGTGATCCTCCGTTGCGGCGGCGCCAGCTGGCTCAGCCGGGATACTCGGCGGCACCGAACTGTCAATGGACTCGGACATGGGTTACTCCTAAAACACGGCGAAGTTCTGGCAGACGTTCCGAAGTTGTGGAACAGTATGTACCAGAACTCACTATGACACAAATTGTCCCACAAGTATCGAAGGCCGACGGCGCTGACCACAGTGGCGATGGACTCTGTTCCCAACCGCTGGCCGACCAGGACCCTCGGATCTGTCGAACGCGTGCCGCGGTTCTTCAGGCAGCGCGAAACCTTTTCGATGAAGGCGGGTGGGATGCCGTCACCCACGTGGCCGTGGCCGAACGCAGTGGTGTCGGACGCAGCACGTTGTATCGGCACTGGCCTGAAGCGTCGCTGCTGCTCCGCGACATGATTACCGAGGACATCAATGTCGCTCCCTACTCCTCCACCGGAATACTGCGGACCGACCTCATTGGCGAGCTCGAAGTACTGCGCAACCGGATGCAGGACAACAACTGCGAGCGCGACATGTTGACCATTCTTGAACGGGCCAGCGTCGACCCGTCGTTCGCCGAACTCAGAGCTCGCCTTACTGAAGTTTTCAGCGCAGGACTTCTGACCACAGTTCGTGAAGCAATCGAAGACGGACGACTTCGCCCTGGCACCGATGCGGTGAATGCTCGCGACCAACTGGTCGGACCACTGATGTTCCGACACCTCTTTGCTCGACGCCCCATGACAAAGAGTTTCGCCACGTCACTGGTCGACGACTTCATCGCCTCGTACGGCACCTAGCACCAAACCAGTCACGCATCTGGTGGTGGCTTTTTTGTCGGAGGGCACGAACCACCCGCAGGGCTGGAGTAAGCCGACACCCTTCGACAACCCTCGGGATCGAACTTAGGCTTCGCTCTATGGACAGCGTGATGGCCATGGACAGTGTGGTTGAGGCCCTGGTGGATCAGCAAAAAGATCTGGCTGAAATTCTTGAACAGCTCGACGAAGCCGGGTGGCAGGCCCCAACCCGATGCGACGGGTGGCGTGTGGCCGATGTCGTCTTGCATCTGGCCCAATCCGACGAGATGGCGCTGGCCAGTGTGTCGGGAACGTTCGCTCAGTTCGCTGAAGCCCAGAACGCCGTCTGGACAAAGTCGACGTCAGTCGACGATGCGGCCGAAATTATGGTGCGGAAGGAACGAGGGGGATCGACCGTACAGCTCTTCAAGCGCTGGAACGACGTTGCTCTGCGTCTGACTGACGCCCTGTGCGAGATGGACCTTTCCACCAAAGTCCCATGGATCGTGAAGGAGATGTCGGCCCGGACCTTGGCCGCAACTCGACTGTCGGAGACGTGGGTTCACTGCGGCGACATCGCCGAGGCCGTGCATAGCGAAGTTGTTCCCGACGACCGTCTGTGGTTCATTGCCCGGCTGGCCTGGAGAACGTTGCCCTACGCCTTCGCCCACGCGGGCAAGACCATGCACGGAGAGGTCGACTTCGTACTCCAGTCTCCGAGCGGCGAAGTTTGGGAGTTCATCTCAGACGGAGCCTCCTCGACCATCACCGGTTCGGCGGTGGACCTGTGTGCCGTTGCAGCCCGTCGGTTGGATCCAGCCGCTAGTTCGCTGCAAGGTTCAGGGCCCGATGCGGGCGACGTGCTCAGCCTGGTTCGGACCTACGCGGCCTAGAGCCGTGGAAGTCCTCCCAAAGAGGTCTTGATCAGGCCGCCGACCAGCGCTCGTTGAGCCGACCTTGGACTTTGAAGATCCAGATGATGCCGCCGACCAACGGAATGAATGTCCAAAATCCCGACAGACCGGTGATTGGTTTCTCAAGACCCTGGCCGGCATACAGGTTGCCGATCTCAGCGGGAATGAGAAAAGCATTCACGATGGCGATAAAGATGGCCAAGAGAAGACCAATCACTGGACCTACTCCTTGGCCTGCGTACTCCTTCATCTCGCGAAAAATTTGGTACTGCCAGTACAGGTAGTAAATGCCGAGAGTGATGAGCGAAAAGATCAGCACCAACAGTGGGCTTCGAACCTTCCCGACCGGACCATGGGGCGACGTTGCGAGAGGCATCGACGGTCCTTGCGAATCACTGGGCACGCACCCACTCTGGCATGGAGACCTTCTCCCCGTCCGGATGCTCTCTCTGCGAGAACACCACGGCGACCGGCTCATCGATAACGATTGAGTCCGGATCAATTTCGTTGATGAGTCCTTCTGGACCAGTTACCAAATTGCCCACCATGCGAAGAGCGGGGTCCTCTTCCAGCGCGACGGTGATGACGTTGTAGGGCGCTAACTCGGCATAGGCCGGGAGGAGTGGGGGGTGTGGCACGACGTAGGACCAGATCGTGCCGCGACCGGACACCACCTGCCAGTGGCGCTCCGTCGACTGGCAGTGAGGGCACATAACCCGGGGTGGAAAGCGGAGCCGGCCGCAGGCCCCACAGGCCTGCATCCTCAGTTCGCCCACGGCCGTGCCCTCCCAAAATCCAGCCGATTCCTCGTCCATTTGAGGAATGGTGAGGGCGCTCGTGGTTGGTGTTGGCGCTGCCATCGATCCTCCTTCGCACCTCAGGGCTCGTATTCTGCCCGCTTGGCCTGCATTATTGGCGAAATCTGTCCAGGCCGATCAATATATGACGCGTCGTCAGAAACGGGCTTGCCCGTAACCTGGCTGCCTCGATCACCGGTCCAACGCTGGACCACCCAGACAGGAGCACCTGAACACCCATGGCCGCAATCACGACTCCGCACGAGAACCAGCTCCTGATCGGAGGAAAGTGGGTCGAAGCCTCCGGCGGCACCTACGACATCATCAACCCGGCCACCGAAGAGGTCGTGGGTCAGGCCCCCAACGCCAGTGCAAATGACGCAGAGGAAGCGGCGGCGGCGGCCAAGGAGGCCCAGCCGGCCTGGGCCGCCATGTCGGTGGAAGACCGCTCCGAACTGATGCACAGTGCCGCGGCGGCCATTCGCCAACGCTCGGCTGATCTTTTGCCCCTCGTCATCGCCGAAACCGGTGCCACCGCAGCCGTCGGATCCAAGATGCAAGTTCCGGTCGCCGCCGATCGTTTTGATCGCTACGCCCGCGACCCCCGCTCGGTCCTGCAGACACCACTTTTGCCGGCGGCCATGCCATCCACTCCGCTCGCGCCCGGCGGCATCATCGGCGGCATGATCAACCGCCAGCCCGTGGGCGTGGCGGCCTGCATCACCTCCTACAACTTCCCGATGGTGAACATGGCCGGCAAGGTCGCTCCGGCCTTGGCCGCCGGCAACACCGTGGTGGTTAAGCCCGCCCCACAGGACCCTCTTGCCATTGTGGAGCTCGTCCGGATTTTGGACGAGGTTGGTTTTCCGCCCGGCGTCATCAACTTGGTCAACGGTTCAGGCGCTGAAGCTTCAGCTGCTTTGGTTGACTCCAACAATGTGGATCTCGTGAGCTTTACCGGTTCGACCAACGTTGGCATCACCATTGCGGAACAGTCGGGGCGCACGATGAAGCGCCTCCTTTTGGAGCTGGGCGGCAAGGGAGCCTGCGTTGTCTTTGACGACGCCGATGTAAAGGCCGCCATTGGTTGTATTGGTTCAACGTGGAGCTTCCACTCCGGCCAGATCTGTACGGCACCAACCAGGGCCGTCGTGCACACCAGCATCTACGAGCAAGTGCGAGACGGACTGGCCAAGATGGCTGGCTTCTTGAAGGTAGGTGATCCCACCGACAAAGCCACCATCGTTGGACCGGTCATTTCGGCCGCTCACCGTGACCGCATTGAGCGCTACATCGCTACGGCCGTGCCCGAGGGGGGCGAGATCGTGGTGGGCGGCGAACGTCCTGACATTGACAAGGGCTTCTACGTCGCACCGACCCTCATCACCGGCAACAACACCTTGACGGTGGCGCGTGAAGAGATCTTCGGACCGGTCATCACCTTGATCCCCTTTGATGATGAAGAAGAGGGCATTGCCATCGCCAACGACAGCGACTTTGGTCTCTATGACTACGTCTTCTCCGGTGACGCCGCCCGAGCCTTCCGAGTGGCCAAGCAGCTTCAGGCCGGCCACGTGGGCATCAACACGGCGCAGCGCAACCACGATGCACCGTTCGGTGGTTTCAAGCTCAGCGGTGTCGGGCGCGACGGTGGCGACTTCGGGCTGCTGGCCTACAGCGAGCCTCAGAGCCTCATCTGGACCACCTGATCGACATTGGAATTCGGGCCCGGTTGGGAACCCGGGTCCGCCGCGACACGCGGCTTCATGAGCCTTCAAGAGGCAGTACGGTCAAGGACGAAGCAACGACTCAAACGTCGAGCGCCAGCGCACCCTGGCCCAACAAAGGAGGACACTCGTGGCCGATCACAACGACTTCAACCAACAGATTATTTCGGAGTTTCGAGCCAACGAAGGAAAAGTAGGCGGCGGATTCGAAGGGGCGCCGATGGTCATCATCACCACGACGGGTGCGAAGACGGGCAAACAACGCGAGAATCCACTGGTCTGCCTTCCGGGCGACGGCGACGACTTCTACATCTTTGCCTCGGCCGCCGGTGCTCCAAAGGACCCCGACTGGTATCGCAACCTTGTGGCCAATCCGATCATTACGGTCGAACGAGGGACTGAGAAGTTCGAAGCCACGGCCTCCACCGTCACTGGCGCGAAACGAGACGAGATCTACGCGGCCCAAGAAGCCATCATGCCGGGATTCACCGAGTACAAAGAGAATGCGGGCCGGGTCATCCCCGTCGTCGCGGTGCATCCCAACTAGCCACGACGCCGAGGCGGCCTGTGCAACCGCCACCTCACAGTGAACCGTCAGCCTCCTCCTTGTTGATCAAGGCGTGAGTCACTCGACCGCTACCGTTGACGCCGTGGCGCAGCCGGATCAGACCGATCTCGGTTCACCTCGGACCTGCCCGCTGTGGCTCTCGACCGCAGTGGGAGCAGTCGGTGCCACCCTCGTCTGTGTCGGCGTCAGCGGTTTTCGCACACCGTTCGCGGTAGACGAACATTCGTCCTGGTGGTTCTCCCTCGGTCAATGGACCGCCAAACCGGTTGCCCCCAACGACCGATTACTGGGCGTGGCTCTGGTCTATTTCGGAGTGCTCTTGTTGTTGGCGGCGTGGTTTGAGATCGTTCGTGCCGCCCGACGAGAGCCGGGCCTCACGCTTCGATCGTTATGGCTGGCTGCGTCGCTCTGGGCCCTCCCGATTGTTGTCATGCCGCCCATTTTCAGCCGGGACGTCTATAGCTACGCGGCCCAAGGCGAGATGGTGAGTCGGAGGCTCAACCCCTACACCCATACGCCGTCGGACCTTGGTGGTGGCTCCTACCTTCGTCTGGTCGACCCCATGTGGCGCCACACGCATGCTCCCTACGGCCCGGCCTGGGAACGACTTTCAGGCTGGATCGTCCAACTAAGCCGTCACAACGTTGCCGGCAGCGTCGTGGCCTTTCGGTTGATCGCACTCGTCGGACTGGCGCTCATGGCCTGGGGCATCCCGGTGCTGGCTCGGTCAGTAGGGCGTCGGGGCTCGGTGGCGTTCGCGCTGGCCTTACTTAATCCAGTCGTGTTGTTGGTCTTGCTGGGCGGTGCCCACAACGACGCCCTCATGCTTGGTCTGTTGGTAGCCGGATGCGCGCTGGCCCGTCGTCACCACGCCGTGATGGGTCTGGTGCTGGTGGCGTTGGCGGCTGAGATCAAGATCCCTGCCCTGATTGGCGCCGCCTTCATTGGGTGGTGGTGGTCGAACACAGAAGCACCATGGCGGAGCCGGATGGCCCGCGTGGTTGGCGCTGTTGGCATCTCGGTCGGTGTGATGGTGGCCATAAGCGCCCTGGCCCATCTGGGCTGGCGCTGGGTCGATGGTCTCTCCGATCCCGGTGTCGTGGTCTCGTGGCTCGATCCGGCGACGGCCAGCGGACTGATCGCTGCACATGGAGCGAGCACTTTCGGTTTCGTGGGCCACCAAGGCGATTTTGTGACGGCCCTGCGTGGCTTTGGCCTGGTCGTCGCAGCCGTGATCTCCGTCGTCTTACTGCTCAGGTCTAACCGCATTGGCCCGATGCAAGCATTGGGTTGGAGCCTGTTGGCCTTTGTCCTCCTTGGGCCGGTGATCTGGCCCTGGTATGAGACATGGGGTTTTGTGTTCTTGGCCATCGTGGCCGAGGGACTCACGCTCCGTCTTCTGCTCGGGCTCTCGGCTCTGGCTTGTTTCGCCAACGTTCCGCCGGCCCGAGTGCTCTTCGGCGCACAGCCCGTCGTTGAGCTGCTGGTCTGGGTTGTGCTGGTGGCCCTCGTGGTGGGCTACGTCATCACCCGCGTCCTACCGTCACGGCTGCGATCCAACCAAAAGAGAGATGTCGTGGTTGGTCTCGACGCCGCGCCCTAGGACTCGGTCGACTGTTTGGCCACGTACTCCGCTGTGCCCCGCAAGAAGCCGGCCAAGTCTTTGGCTTTCGTCACCGGCAGATCCCCGAACCAGGCCGGGACATAGACGGCCAAGGCATCGTTGGCCAACCCTTCGAGCACGGCCTCGACCACGTCGCGCACGGGCACCGCTTCCACCCCGGTCACCACCGGATCGTTGTCGGGCAAGCTGAACAGCTCAGTGTCGATCAATCCCGGGTTGACCACCATCACCTTGATCCCGGTATCCCAAAGATCCACCGCCATTGCTTCGGAGAACGAGGTGAGCGCGGCCTTGGATGCGTCGTAGGCGGCTTCACCGGGCGAACTCAGACTGGCCGCGACCGACGAGACGTTCACGATCCGGCCTTCTCCTCGCGCCAACATTTGCGGCAAAAGGGCGAGCGTAAGGCGCACCGGACTGAGGTAGTTGATGGCCATGACCGCTTCGACTGTGTCCGGATCGAGTCGCGTCACATGTCGGCGCTTCGGGATGCCAGCGTTGTTCACGAGCACATCAATGTGGCCGAATGTCGCCACAGCCTCTCGGGCCAACGCATCGACCGCAGCAAAGTCGGCCAAGTCGGTTACCCACATCGCCGACGCTGGCGCGTAGCGTTGACAGGCGACAAGAGTTTCGGCCAATCGATCCCCACGACGAGCGCAGATTCCGACGGTCGCCCCCTCCTTCGCCATGGCGACGGCGAGACCGGCGCCGATTCCCGACGACGCCCCAGACACCAGTACATACTTCCCGCTGAGTTCGTAGCTCATGTGGACCTCCCTAGCCAGCAGTATCGACGGTGCGGCGAGGGCTTGCTACCCGGAACGACCGTTGCAGCAGTACGAACGGCGCGACGGACGCCTAATTCCGAACCACAACACTGAGAATTTCCCTTGCGGGTGGCGCAACTTGGCCCCATTATTGGACTATTCCTTAGGGAAGGAAGTCCGCTTTCTCGGACACTTGGATCACTACGATGACGAGCCAGTGAGAGGGGGTAAAGCAGCGAATGGCACCACTTAGGGATTACAACCCACTGGGAACCGGAGGAGCCGTCGCGACCTTGGCCCACCAACACTCACCTGATCTTGCCGCCCTGCTCAAACCTGAGAGCTGGAAAGTCGATAGGCCGTTCGCACTGCAGCGGGTCGGCGTGGGCAGTGCTGGCATCCTGCTCGTTGTTGCAACCTTCGTCCCTGCCTTTTCCGCCGTGCCAGGGTGGGTCGGGTTAGGAGCGCGCGTCAATCCGGTCAATACCCTCTCTTTTTGGAACATGTCCGGCCTTTGGGCCATCGTGCCATTCGCGTTTTTCATCATCGGCCTGACCACGGTGTTGGTCGCCGTCGAAGGTGATCTCGACCGCGTCAACGAATACGGTCGACGGGCCGGTGCGGCCAGCCTGATCGTCTACCTGTTGGCCTTTTTGCACGCCGGTGTCTACGGTCATTCGCCCAGCGGAGGCGTGATGTTCACGCATGCACCATTGGCCGGTTCGTTCTTCGTGCTGATGGCCTCGGCCTTTCTCTTGGCCTGGCCCAGTGTGTGGGAGGCCGAGCGCCTTCGACTTTTGCAACGCTCGACCTGGGTCCGCGACGAGGTCGGTATTGCCCGATTCTCGCGGGATCTCCACGTCAGTCGATCGATGGTCGCTCCGGCCACGGTTCGGCCCGCCATCGAGGTCCGACAGCCACAGCACGCCGTTGCGCACTTCGCACGAGCCATTCCAACCGCACCGGGCTGGTATCCCGACTCACAACGCGATCAAGGCCTGCGCTGGTGGGACGGCCAGCAGTGGACTGACCACCGGTTCACCGAGGTCGATTGAGCCGACGGGCGCAAGCGCGCCACCGACACCCGACCTCAGGTCAAGATCTGTCGATGCGCGACGTCACCATCACCGACGAGATCATCCGTTTGGGCCAGCTCCTGCAACTGGGCGGTCTGGCCGACTCGGGCTCTGAAGCCAAGCGCATGGTGAGCGATGGCGAAGTTCGTGTCAACGGTGTGGTGGAAGAACGCCGTGGCCGTCAGCTCCATCGAGGCGACGTCGTCGCGATAGGGCGCGAAAAGCTTCGAGTGACCTAAGCGTTCGGCGGTCCGTCGGATCACTCCACCGGATCACTCCACCGGATCACTCCACCGGTCAAGAGCAACTGCCCGTACGCTGCAGAGATGGTTGATGACGGCCCAGCCAAATTCTCGTTTCCCTTCACACCAATGCCGGACCAGGGTTTGGCCGCGGCTGAGGTACTCCGCCAACTGGCGGGGCTCAAGGAGAACGACGAGGACTGGCGAGGCGGCAAGGTATTCAGCCTCGTCTACTCCGCTGGTGAAGAAGTACACGAACTCCTGGCTCAAGCGATGGCGCTGTACTCGGCCGAGAACGGCCTCAACGTCTTGGCCTTTCCGAGCATCGGACAGATGCAGCACGATCTCGTCTCCAACACAGCTCAACTCCTCGGGGCGAGCGAGCCACTTCTCGGATCGGCCGAAGGCGACCCCGACCCCGGAAGGGTGGAGGGGTTCATTACCTCAGGCGGTACTGAGAGCTTGCTGCAAGCCGTCAAAACAGCCCGAGACGTGGCTCGCAAAGAACGAGGTATTGCCCACCCCCAGGTGGTGGCGTCCACCAGCAGTCACGCCGCCTTCACCAAAGCCGCCGACTACTTCGATGTGGAGCTCATCCGCGTGCCCGTTCGGGCTGACTTCACGGCCGACGTCGGCGCCATGTCAGAAGTCATTACCGATCGCACCATCTTGGTGGTGGGGTCAGCCCCCACCTATCCCCAAGGCGTGGTCGATCCCATCGTGGCCCTCGGTGAGTTGGCCCTCGAACACGATCTCTTGTTCCATGTCGACGCTTGCATGGGTGGCTACCTTTTGCCGTTCTTGACTGAGCTGGGTCGGTTCGACCAACCCTTTGACTTGCGCGTGCCGGGCGTGACCTCGATCTCGGCTGATCTGCACAAGTACGGCTACGGCGCCAAAGGGGTCTCGGTCATCTTGTACCGGACGCCCGAGTTGGCTCGACACCAAGTCTTTGTCACGACGGACTGGTTAGGTGGTCTCTACGCCTCGACCGCGGTAGCCGGGACACGTCCGGCCGGACCGATTGCCGCAGCGTGGGCCGCCATGATGCACCTCGGCCGCGAGGGCTACCTGCGCCTGACTACCGAGGCTCACGATGCGGCCCTGCGCTTGCGCGCTGGCATCGAAGCCATCGAGGGCTTGGCTGTACGCGGGGACCCCCACGCCACCGTCATGGCCTTTGGGGCGAAAGACCCCGCCACGCTCGACATCTTCGCCGTGGCCCATGAACTGCACGCCAAAGGGTGGTATCTCGATCGACAGAACGGGCCCGACTCCCTACACGCCACCGTCCATGCGGGCAGCGCAGTCACTGTCGATGCCCTCGTGGCCGATCTGGCCACAGCGGTTGCGGCCGTTGGAGGCACGAGAACAGACGATCGCTCCACCACCTACGGCACGGCCTGACCCCAGCAACTTCCATCTACGACACCGCCTGGGGCGGTCAGGCCTTGATCAGCTGGGCGAAAACTCGAAGGCCTTGCCGTTCCCCGTCGTGGCCATGCAGAACGACGTACTGGTGCACGAGACATCGGTCAACAGGTTGGTCTCTAAAGCATTCGGCTTATCCAAACCCGAGAAGATGATCCAACTTTGTCCGTCCCACGCCGCGGTGTTCCCGTCGCTTTCCACATCCATGCAGAAGGTGGCATCACTACACGAGACGCGACCACCAAAGAAGGCCAACGACCCTGGTGGGGGGAAGTTGAACGAGTCCAAGGTGGCGAACGACCACGACTTCCCGTTCCAACTCGAGATGTCGCCGCCCGACCCGGCCAAGGTGCAGAAGGTGGTAGTCGGGCAGGACATGGTCGAAATCGTGGACAGCGTGTCGGCCGGACGCACCTGGGTCCCGCCCGACCATGAAGCGCCGTTATAGATCTCAGCCATGTTGCCAACCGTGGTCACGCAACTCGTCGGTGCGCTGCAACCAACGGCCCCTTGACTGTCATCGCTGCCCGGATGGGCGACGATCACCTGGGGCTGCCAGGCCGAGCCGTTCCACTCCCACGCCGTACCGGCCTCTGAACTCACCGCCATGCAGAAGGTGGACGACAGACACGAAATAGAACTGACCTGAGCTGGTGCAGGCACCAGGGTCGTGACCGTTGACCACGTACTCCCGTTCCATTGACTCACACCACTGCCCACCCCAAACGCACAGAACACTGGGGTGGCACACGAAAGCGCTCCGGGTGCACCGGTGGGTAGCGGCCCCGGTGCACTCCAACCTTTGCCGTTCCAGAGGAACGAACCGCTGGGCCCGACTGCCATACAAAAGGTCGATGAGACGCACGAGATGCGGGTCAGACTGGCCCCGGTGGGGTCGACTTTGACCGCGGCGTTCCACGTCACACCAGCCGCCGGTCCACCCGGTGGAGGACCAAGTGTTGTTGGCGTCACCCCGGCCGCCTCGGTACCGGGACTAAAGCCGCTGTTCAGACTGGGCGTCGAGGGCATGGCAATGATGCTCGGTGCCGGATCAACAGGCACCGGGTTGGTGGTCGGTGTGACCACCGTGGCGGCTTGGTGATGCCGAGCGGGCGTGGGGGTGTGGCGCACGGGCAGCTCACCGTGCACCGCCGCTGGTGGGGGCTGATTGGTGGCGCCCAGAAACGGGATGATGACGGCAAAGAGAATGCAGAGGGCGAGCAGCATCCACAACACCGGCTCGATGACGTTCTCTTTGTTGTCCCACTGGTGTAAGAAGCGATGCCAGCGCCCGGCCACGGTCTGGTCGGTCTCGTCGAACTGCTTTGGTTCAATCACGACGTCAGCGATCGGGAGGAAGTCCTCTAACGTTCGGCGCGTGCCAGCCTGCGCCGAGCGCGCCGCCGCCTTCTTCGGTTCGTCGTCAGAAGCGACGGTCATGAGATCTCCTCCGGCGCCGATTCTCCCACCGGTTTGCACCGCCAGTTGGGCGGCCCCTCGAAGACGCCACCCGGGCGCCCAATCTGACCCGTTATGAGGTCGTGAGCCCGCCGTCGACGTTGAGCGCAGCACCGGTAACGCCGCTCGATGACTCGCCACAGAGCCAGGCCACGAGGGCCGCCGGCTCGTCGGGCTCCAAAAGCCGTTCCACCAGCTGTTGGTGGGCAAACTCCTCAGGCGAGTCCAGGTCGTAGACGGCGGCCGAGGCATCGAGAATGGGCGTGCGGGTCGAGCCCGGGCAGATGGCATTGGCCGTGACGCCCGTGCCCGCCAAGTCGGCGGCCAGCGCCTTGATGAGACCGATCACGGCGTGCTTGGAGGCGCTGTAGCCGCTCAGTCGGCGCAGCCCAAGGGTGCCGGCAGCCGAGGCCACGGCCACCACCCGACCCTGGCGCGGCACTGGGGCTGACAGCATCACTGGTACGGCCGCTCGGGCCAGATTGCGCACACCCGAGACATTGACCTCGAACTGCAGATCCCACTGTTCGTCGCTGGTCTCCCACAACGGTGCGCCACCCCAAACCACGCCCGCACTGGCCACGGCGGCGTCAAGGCGACCGAAACGCTCGACCGCGATGGCAACGGCGGTCGCCATATCGTCGTGGCTCCGTACGTCGCCCACCACCGTGGCGACGTTGTCACCATGGCGCTCAGCCAGCTGGGCCAGGTCGTTGGTTGATCCGAGGGCGTAGCTGAGCGTCTCGATGTCGGCTGCGATATCGACCGCAACCACGCGCCAGTCGTCAGCCACCAACCGATCAACCGTGGCGGCCCCGATGCCACGAGCAGCCCCGGTCACGACGGCAACCCGACTCACGATGCCCCGCCGGCCAGGGGCCAACGACCCGCCACCGCGCCGGCCAGATCAGCCGTCAGCATCGACAGCAGTTCTCGACCATGAGCCTCGCTTGCTCCCGTGGGATCTCCCAGCACGCCGTTGGACGATACCGGCCTCACCCCTTCATTGCGTAAGCGATCAGCAATCGAGGCCAGTGGCGCCACGTTGCCGGCTTCAGCCAACTCCGTTCTCACCACCGCGGGGTCTATGGCCAACATCATCGATGTCTCAGTGATCCCGGCGTGGGCATCGCCGTCCGCCAGGCGAGCCGACCAGACCACGACGTTGTCACCATCGACCACAGACTGCTTGTCCACCATGGCCAGTGCGGCTTCGTTGCCCCCGTGGGTCGAGACCAGAATCACCCCGGCAAACGAAGCCCGAGCCGACCGGATCAGCTCGGTCAGCACCGAGGCCAACACCTCATGATTGACCAAGAGGGTGCCGGGGAAGTCGGCATGCTCGCCGCTGGCGCCAAAGGGCAGCGCCGGCGCTGCCACCACGTCGGGACGCCGTGCCATCAGCCGAGTGGTCAGTTCAGTCGCAATCACCGTGTCGGTGTTGAAGGGTAGATGCGGTCCATGCTGCTCGAGGGAGCCCACCGGAATGGCCAAAAGATGCGCAGACCCAGTGGCTGCAACCTCAGGCCAGGTGGCCGCTTCGAGCTGCATGCAGGGCCGCTAAGCGCGAACGGTGGAACGAAATCTGACCGGCGTGGGGACGGCAATGGGTTGACCGGCGGCGTCGATCTTCGAATGCCCGATGGTGAGACCGGGCCTCGAGGCGGCGTCGCGCGCCGCCAAGGCGGTCTCACCATGACCGTAGACGCACTCGGGGTCTGGGCCATCGAGCGGAATGCCGGTAAAGAACTTGGCCGCCATGCATCCGCCTTGGCAGGCGTCGTACGAGCCACACGAGGCGCACGCCCCCGCACTCTGGGGCTCGCGCAACGACACAAAGAGGTCGCTCTCGCGCCAGACCCGAGCAAAGCCGCCGTCGTCTCGTACGTTGCCGGCCAGAAACTCCTGGTCGATGACGAAGGGGCAGGCGTAGACGTCACCAACCGGGTCGATGAGGCAGACGACGCGTCCAGCGCCGCAGAGATTGAGACCATCGAGTGGCTCGCCTAAGGCCGAGAGATGGAAGAACGAGTCCCCGGTCAAGACATCGGGGCGATCACGCAACCAGTAGTAGAGCTCACGCTGTTGCGTCGCCGTTGGGTGCAGGGCCTCCCAGGTCTCAGCCCCTCGACCAGACGGTCGGAAGCGGGTGAGTCGAAGTTGGGCGCCGTAGTGGGCTGCGATGTCGGAGAACTGGTCGAGTTGCGAGACGTTCTCGCGGGTCACCACCACGCTGATCTTGAACTGCCCAAAATCGGCATCGGCCAGATGCTCCATGGCTTGGCGGGCAGCCCGAAACGATCCGTCGCCACGCACGGCGTCATTCGTCCCCGCCACGGCCCCATCGATGCTGATCTGCACGTCGACGTAGTCCATGCCCGCCAACTGGCGAGCCTTCTCTGCCGTCATACGTGTGCCGTTGGTTGAGAATTTGACGCCGACCTTGCGTTCGACGGCGTAGTCGAGCAACGAGAAGAAGTCGGGTCGAAGCATGGGCTCGCCGCCCCCGATGTTCACGTAGAAGACCTTCATGGCGGCCATCTCGTCCACCACACCGCGGGCCTCGGCCGGCGTCAGCTCCAACGGGTCGCGGCGACCGGACGAACTCAAACAGTGCACGCAGGCCAGATTGCAGGCGTAGGTGAGCTCCCACGTGAGACAGATCGGGGCATCGAGCCCCAACGTGAAGCGCTGGCGCAAGGGCAATGCATCAACAGACATCGATTACCTCAGACTGGGCCAAGCGAGCCAGCGCACGCCCATACTGGGCACGTTCTGGCTCGGGAATGAGTGCGGCAAGAGCGAGTGCGGCGCTATCAAACTGATCCAACGACTCGACCAGAGTGACAAGCGTGCGGGACTTCAAGAACAGCAGCCGTCGGGTGTCGTAGTGATAGGCCAACGCACCAAAGGACTCGTCGCGCAAGCGCGACCTTTGGATGCAGTCGCCACGCTCGGTCGACGTCAAACGACGGAGCAGATGGAGCCACCTGCTCAGCGGTGGTGCTCAATAGACGCCGCACATGCCGTCGATCGACACCTCTTCGACCAACAGGTCATCGATGTCGTCGTCAGCCAACGTTTCGTCGTCTGCAACGTCAGTGTTCTCAAGCAGGCTCATGGGCTCCTCCACGTCAACGGCCAGCCTACCGCTCGGATCCGACACCTCTCGTCCTGCCAAGATGGCTTTGTGCGCAATCCATGGGGCGACGAGTTCGACCAACCCGACCCCATACACGCTGCCCCGGACCGCCACACCACACCTCTGCCCTCGACCTTTACCGTTGCGTTCAGCCGATCAGCCCGAGTGGTCGAGACCGGCCTCTTCATGGGCGGCAACCCCATTCGCCTCCTTCGTCTGACGCCACGGGCCACCCGGATCCTCGGGACATGGGCCACCGGTCGGCCGGTGGGCCGAAATCGGGCTGAAGGGATCTTGGCTCGACGGCTCGTCAGTGCCGAGATCTGTCAGGTCCATGCGACGACACCGACCTTTAGCGCCGACGATGTCACGGTGATTGTGCCGGTGCGAGACCGGCCGAACGAACTCCGCCGGGTCTTGGCCTCCTTGGGGCCTCTGTCGTGTGTGGTTGTCGACGACGGCTCGGTCGACCCGGCTGAGACCAAAGCCATCGCAACGTCGGCTGGCGCACATTGCGTCGTACTCCCCCACAACCTCGGGCCAGCCGGTGCTCGCAACGCCGGACTGGCCACCATCACCACACCACTCGTGGCCTTTGTCGACTCGGACTGCGAGGTCGAGGCCAACTGGCTCGATCCGTTGCTCGGCTACTTCAACGACCCTTTGGTTGGGGCGGTCGCTCCTCGCATCATGTCCAGGTCACACTGCACCACGACGTCTCTCGCCCGCTACGAGTCGGTTCGGTCTTCGCTCGATCGGGGCGTGGTTGAAGGGCTGGTACGCCCGAACGGCGTCATCTCGTACGTACCAACCGCCGCCCTGTTGGTCCGTCGAGCCGCCGTGCCTGAGACCGCCTTCGATCCGGCCCTGCGGGGCGGAGAAGATGTCGACTTTGTCTGGCGTTTGGTTGCAGCCGGGTGGGACGTGCGCTACGTGCCTCGTGCGCACGTGCACCACGACGCCATGGGCCCGCTGGTTCCGTGGCTGGCCCGCCGAGCCTTCTACGGTGCGACGGCCGGTCCGTTGGCTCTTCGTCACCCCAACAACTTGGCGCCGGTGCAGGCTTCGATCTGGACGGTGGCTACCTGGGCTCTGTTCCTAGCCCGGCGTCCGTTCCTTTCGGCGGTCACGCTCGGGGTTTCGGTGCTGACCTTGGCCCAGCACCTCGACGACCTGGTTGACCACCCACTGCCGCTGGCCTGGTCCATCGCAGGCCAAGGCACCCTACGGTCGCTGCGCCCTGGTCTCTCCGGTTTGACTCGGGCTTGGTCACCCGCGCTCGTGGCCGGACTCCTCTTTCCCCGAACCCGGCGAGCCGCCGCCGCCGCCCTGCTCGCACCCGCCTTCTTCGACTACCGGCAAGCGTCGGGCGGACTCGATCCCTTGCGTTACGTGGCGCTGCACGTGGCCGACGATCTGGCCTACGGCTTTGGGGTCTGGCAGGGCAGTTACCGGGCCCGCACGCTCAAGCCGCTGCTGCCACGGATTGCGGTGCGAAGTCGAGTCTGGTCACGCACCGCTTTGGCGGGCCGCCTCGGTCGCACAGCCGGCCAGCAGAGCAACCACCAATGATGCGTCCGCCTAACCGCCGAGTGTCCGAGTGAAGTC
Source organism: uncultured Acidimicrobiaceae bacterium (assembly GCA_963803215.1). Taxonomy (GTDB): domain Bacteria; phylum Actinomycetota; class Acidimicrobiia; order Acidimicrobiales; family RAAP-2; genus CAWDLP01. The sequence continues at coordinate 92,000 of CAWDLP010000012.1, read as the reverse complement.
CGGCGGGATGTAGAGATCGTCTCGAGAGAGTTCGTTGATCGATGAGTGACCAAGTCCCAAGATCGAAGCTTCGAGACCCGAGCGCAGCAGATCGAGGACGTTCTCTACGCCAGCTTGACCGTTGGCGGCCAGGCCCCAGAGATAGGCCCGCCCAATCATGACGGCGGTCGCCCCCAGGGCCAGTGCTTTCGCCACATCACTGCCGCGTCGAATGCCACCATCGAGGAGGACTTCAACCTGGTCACCCACCTCGTCCACGATGACCGGCAACATCCGAATGGTGCCCGGGGTGCCGTCCAAGTTGTTGCCACCGTGATTGGACACTGAGAGAGCGGTGACGCCGCAGTCGACGGCGCGCTTGGCGTCGTCCACCCGGGTCACACCCTTCAGCATGAAAGGTCCGCCCCACTGCTCGCGCAACCAGGCCACGTCTTCCCACGATGGATTGGACGACTGCATCCAGCGTCCGTAGGCCCCGAAGAAGGTTGGAGCCTCCTCACCGGGTCGGGTCAGATTGGGCACCGTGAGATCGGGGATGGCACCGGCGTTGGCGAAGTCCCGGAGCCAGCGCGGCCGCATTGCCACCTCGGGTGCGAACTGAAGGGCCGTCTTGAAATCAATCTTGTCGGGGATGCTGGGGCTGCCCCAGTCCCGTCCGTTGGAGAACGACCAGTCGAACGTGGCGATGAGGCCAACCGCACCAGCGGAGCGGGCCCGCTCCATGCGCTCGGACATCTCGTCACGGTTGCCAATCCAGTAGGTCTGAAAGAAGGTCTGTGGATTGGCCGCCACCACCTCTTCGATGGGCTTGCTGGCAAAACAGCTGAGGCCGATCGCGGTGCCCCGAGCGGCTGCCGCCCGCGCCACGGCAACCTCACCGTCGGGGTGCACGGCTTGGACGCCGGTAGGGGAGATGAGAACCGGGAAGGAAATCTCCTGACCCATGACCGAGGTGTTGAGTTCGCGCTTGTCGGACAGCCCGGCCACGTGAGGGGCCACGCCCAACTCACCGAAGGCGGCCACGTTGTCGTGGATGGTGAGGCCCTTTTCTGAACCCGCCACCAAAGCGGCATAGACCGATTTGGGCAGTCGTTTCTTGGCCCGGCGTTGTGCCTCGGCCACGGTCTCGAACCACGGATTTTTCATCGCCTCATCCTCTTTGTTGTTGCCCCCATTGTCGCATCTGCCCTGGGCCACCGAAAGCGCACCGTCCCCGCGGCACTACCACCAGGTCACAGCGACTAACGGTGTTGCTGGCCTCCGCCGCCCAACGTGGGAGCGGGGGGATCGATTAACGATCAGGCGTCAAAGGCAATGACGCCGCGGACGATGGTGCCATCGTGCTGGTCGTCGTAGCCCTGCTGGACCTGGTCGAGCGTGTACTCCTGGGTGATGATCTCGTCGATCTTCAACTGGCCGGCCTCGAAAAGGTTGAGCAGGTTGGGCACCTGGACCCGAGGACTCTGAGAACCAAAGACCGTGCCCAAGAGCGACTGGTTGAACATGGCGAAGTTGAACAGATTGAGCGAGACGTCGTTCGCACTGAAGGGCGAGATGGAGGTCACCACGATGCGGGCATCTTTTGAACCCAGCCCACAGGCGGGTGCGATCATGTCGCCGGTCAGTACCCCGGGGGTCAAGATCACCACGTCGGCGTTGCGACCCATGGTGAGCTCGGGCAGCATGAACTGGGCGTCCAGCATTGATGCCGCCGTGTGAGTGGCGCCAACTTCCTTGGCCTTTTCAAGCTTGAAGGGCACGGGATCGACCGCGATGATGGTCCGGGCGCCCGCAATGCGCGCACCTTGAATCGCACCCGATCCGACACCACCGCAGCCAACGACCACGACGGTCTCGCCGGGCTTGACCTTGGCCCGGTCAACCGCTGATCCGAATCCGGTTGAAATGCCACAGCTGATGAGGGCCGCCGCTTTCATGTTGGCCCAGGGCTCGATACGCACCACTGAGTTCTCGTGGCACACCATCTCATCGGCGAACGTACCCAGCTGCGCCATGCGGTTGAGGTTCTGGCCCTCCAAGTGGTAGCGGAAGGTGCCGTCGCTGATCATGCCGCCAGCCAACGTGGTCATGCCCAGATCGCAGAGGTTCTGGCGTCCTGAGGCGCACCAGAAACAGGTGCCGCACGACGGAATGAACGAGACGGCCACATGGTCGCCCTCGGCCACCTGGGTCACGTTGGGGCCAACCTGGGTCACGATGCCTGATCCCTCGTGGCCGCCGACGCACGGGAACATCGAGGGCACGCCGATCATCTCTAAGACCTCGGGGGCGGCACTGATGTCACCGGTGCGGAGGTGCTCATCGGAGTGGCACATCCCCGAATAGACCATCTTGACCTTGATCTCGCGGTTGCCGGGCTCATCGACATCGATCTCTTCGGTCTTCCAAGGCTCGTCTAGCCCCAGGCACACCGCGGCACGTATCTTCATGGCAAAGCCCTCCCACTACATCTGTCGAAATTTCGAAGCACCTCCAGTATCGTCGCCTGCGACGCCACATACAACCGAGCACCGGACGGGCTGCGCATCGCGCTCGCCGAAGGGGCGAACTAATGTGCGCGCGTGACCGTTCCCACACAGTTTTCCGAGGTGGCGCGTGACGTCCGCAACTGGGGCCGATGGGGCGAGGACGACCAGCTCGGCACGCTTGAACCTCATCGACGACGCCGCTCGTCAACGAGCCGCCGCCAGCGTGCGCCAGGGCCGGGCCTTCACCCTTGGCCTCCCCCTTTCTGAGGCCGACGGCGTCCAGATGGGCTTCATCGAAGGCCGAGAGAACCCGAAACGCTCGATGATCCAGATCAACAAGCCGCTGTCGGAGGACCCAGCGTGGATCTGCTCCAGCGAGGATGTGGCCACCTTGGCCCTACAGAGTGCGACCCACTGGGACGCCTTGGCGCACTGCAGCTACCAGGGCCATCTCTACAACGGCTACCCGTCCACTGATGTCACCGAACTGGGGGCGGCACGGTGTGCCATCGATCAGGTCGGACCCCTCATCAGCCGGGGCCTTCTGCTCGATGTGGCCCGGAGCCAAGGACGCCAGGTGCTGGCCCCGGGCTACGCCATCACCCCCGACGACTTGGACGCTGCCCTGGCCCTTACGGGCCTGTCGGTCGAGCCCGGTGACATCGTGTTGGTACACACCGGCCAGACCGTGCACCTCGCTTTGGACGGTCGTCTCGGCCTAGGAGGCGCCGCCCCCAAGCGCGACCTCATCGCCTATACCTACCCATCGCCCGGCCTCACCATGGAGACGGCCCGGTGGTTCCACGCCCACGATGTGGCTGCCGTCGCCATCGACACCTTGGTCTTCGAGGTCTATCCGAGCCAGTACGAAGAGATCTACCTCCCCGTTCATCTGCTCCATCTGGTGGAAATGGGCTTGACCCAGGGTCAGAACTGGGTCCTCGATCTCTTGGCCGCCGACTGCGCCGCCGACGGTCAGTACGACTTTTTGCTCGACGCCACGCCGCTTCCGTTCCGAGGTGGCCTCGGCACGCCCCTCAATCCGGTCGCCCTCAAATAGCTACCCGCCACGGGTTGGCCTCTCAGGCCGCCAGCGCGAGGGTAGCCAAAGGCGCTTTTGACCACCGGAGCTTCGACATCCCCCGACACACCGCCGCGCCCGAGGAAGTAGAACCGAAAGCCGTCGAGCCCGAGCGCTTTGCCCCGCTCGAGCGTCTCAGGCACAACGTAGAAGGCAAATCCCAAGGTGCCGATGGTCGGATGGGCTGTGGCCATGAACTCTTCTGGGGTCCTCATTTTCCGAGGCTATGCGCCGGCGGGGCCAGGCCCGCCGCCTGCTCCGAGGGGGCCTGCGCTGGCAGTTCTGTTCCCGACGGTTTCGAGCCGCGCTGCTGAGTTGTGCGATCAACCTCGGGCGACAACCCAGCCATGGCGGGGGTGTCCCCACTCTGGCGCCACTGCACCTCCATCAAAAGGCCGCCCAATTCGGAGTCGGCCACGCGCCATCTCCCCCCGGTGGCCCGCACCACCGAATCGGCAATGGCGAGACCCAGGCCCGCTCCGCCGGGCTGCTCGGTGGCCCGACCGAAGCGGTCGAAGAGTCGGGCTCGCTCAGATTCAGGGACGCCCGGACCTGAGTCTTGAACTTGCAGGGTCACCCGCCCGCCGCGTTCGGTCACCGACACCCGGACCTCGCCTCCGAGAGGCGTGTAACGGCATGCGTTATCGACCAACGTGCCGACCAGCTTGTCGAGCCAGTCGAGGGAGCCATCGACCCAGGCCGATTGGCCGGTCACCACCAGGTTGATCTGGCGGGCACGAGCGACCGCCGCAAAGCGCGCCGCGCAGGTCACGACCGCACCGTGCAATTCGACCGGGACGACGTCTGGTACTGGGAGATCGGCGTCCGAGCGAGCGAGCCAAAGCATGTCTTCGACGATTCGGTGAATTCGACGACTCTCTCTGGCCACGCGCGATCAAGGTCTCGCGGTCTGAGTCAACGACGGTGCCGGGGTCAGTGAGCGACATAGGGTCGTCCGCCTCACCTGGCGCTCCCGGCTTCACGCCCGCCAGATCAAGCTCGGCTTCGATGACCGACAACGGCGTGCGTAGTTCATGGCTGGCATCAGCCGTGAACTCCAACTGGCGCCGCCGGGCCTCTTCGACCGGAGCCACGGCCATCATGCCGATGACCAGCACACCAAAAAAGACAGCCACCAACATCATCGGTCCAAGGATTAACTCGCCCGCGAGCAAAACCGTAACGACGTGGCGCGGTTCGGCCAGATTCTGGCCGGCCAAGATCGTCCCGCCGTGCCACGGTTGCGGCACCAGTCGGAAGGATCCCTCCGAGGTCGTGACCGAGAGGGGCTGTCCGGAATGAGGCACTTGGTCCGCCCCTAAGGCCGGCGCGCCGGTGGTGATGGCCGTCGGGATTGAACCTCCCTGCGGCACCCACCACAACACCACCGGCGTCCCATCGGTGCCCTGAATCTCAGGTTCCACGTCGACCGGATTGGTGAGCGGCTTGTTCAGGTGTGTGACCTCTTCCACTCGTGCGCTTAGCCGTTGATCGACCTCCCACACCACCCGTCGAGCCAGAAAGGTATTGACGGCAACGGCCAACACAACGCTGATGAGGGCGATGAGCAGCGTGGCCACGGCCGCCACTCGGGCCGCGTGCACCAGATTCGGTCGTCGCCACCACGACGTTCGAGTACTCACCACCACAGTCCAGCAATCATGGGCCTGCTGCTCGGGCCAGACGTCGGACCCACCACGTCAAACCGCCACGATGCGGTAGCCCACGCCTCGCACTGTCTCGATTCGCACGGCATGGTCACCAAGCTTTCCCCGCAACCGAGCCAGGTGCACGTCGATGGTATTGGATCCGACGGCGTCGACCTCGTCGTCCCAGACCTGGACCGCAATTGTCTGGCGAGCCACCACCGAGGGCGTACGACGCACTAAGAGCTCGAAGATGGCAAGTTCACGTCCGGTCAGTGCCACCACCCCACCATCGCTTGTGACCTGACGAGTGGCGGGATCAAAGACCAGATCGCCCAGGCGCAGCTGGGGTTCTAAGACCTCGGCTGGGCGACGCTGCAGTGCTCGGACCCGAGCCAGAAGTTCGGCGAACTCGAAGGGCTTGACCAGATAGTCGTCGGCTCCGGCGTCGAGACCTTCAACCCTGTTCTCAGTGGTGTCACGGGCCGTGAGAAGAAGAACCGGCGTCGTCAAACCGTCGGCCCGCAACCTCTTGACCAATTCCACGCCGCTCATCCCCGGCATGCGCCAGTCCACGATGGCGACTTCATAGTCGTAGGCCTGAAGGAAGCGCAGCGCCCTGGTCCCGTCTTCCACGGCGTCGACCACATAGCCCCCACGAGCCAGACCGCGTTTTAGGACGGAGCGCAGACCCGGGTCGTCTTCTGCCACCAAGATGCGCACACAACCGGTATAGCGGGCCGACATGACGCCGATATGACAGCCCCGTGGCCCGGTCATTCCCGCCGTCGTGCCCACGAGGTCTTAGTGGCGGGGATAGGGTCCGGGGCGAACCGGCCCCACCTTGGACCGGGAGACGGAGGTGCCGACGGTGACGCAAAAAGACGAGAACAGCGGCTACGGAGAAGCAATCGCGCCCGGGCAACGACCCAAGCCGGGCGATGTCATCTTGAACCCCGAGCTCGGAAAAGAACCCGAGTTCCACGGATTTTTGCCCGAACCATTAGTGGGCGACGATGCCTCGTCACCTCTTGAAGAAGAAGAGCCCGAAGGCACCATTCCACCCTCACCGCTGTGGGCCATGAAGATGCGCCGCCACGTGCAATGGCACCTTCTCCCCGCCCACAAGCGCCACGATCGGCTGCGGGCCGTAATCGGGTCGGGCGACGACGCCCTGTACGTGATCGACGACGACCACAGCCACGTCATGATCGGTCGTCGCATTGGGACGTCGGGCGATGGGTGCGACTACTGCATCATCGGTCGTGCCCCACGTTCGGTCTACGAAGAACTGGCGGAGGGACGACTGGCCCCGAGTGCGGTGTTCGGTCAACTGCACCAGCTCGAGCTTTGCGGTATCGCGGTTGAAGAGAGCGTCGCCTCGTCGAACATCATCGACGTTGACCGCTACGAAACCGTTGACGAGATCCCCTCGGAGTACCTGCCGGGTCACCCCTACATCGAGTTCCACGGCGACCTCGAGATCAACGTCGATTAGGTCTCAGTCCTTCAACCCTTCGGGCCGCTCTGATTCAGTCTCGGCTCGAAGGAAGGTTGGCCGAGAGGCCATCCAGAATCCGCTCGAGTCCGAGGGCGAAGCCACGCTCGTCTCGGTCTTTGTCGTGGGGACGTTCCGCATCGAGGACCACGCGGGCCACCAGAGGATGATGGCCGTCGGCGATGATCTTTTGCATATAGGGCGCGTGGGCCGCCATCCAGTCGTCGTGGTCCAAACCAGAGCGTCGAATGGCTTCTTGCTCAGCGAGTTCGCCCAGGGTGTAGCCCCGGACGAAGGCTTGAAGCGTTTCGAGGCTTATCAACATCTCGTCGATCGAGAGTCCAAGTTCGGCGATCGAATTGAGGGTGTGTTCGGCCAGACGAAGACCGTTCGGTCCAAACGGCTTCCGCCCGGCCGCCAACACGGCGACCCAGGGGTGGCGATGGATGATGGCGCGTGCTCGATAGGCAAACGCTCGTAGGTCTTGACGCCAGTCCCCGGTCAGCGGGGCGGGTCCACCGTCCTCGCCCTCGACGCGGTCGATCATGAGTTCGATCAAGTCGTCTTTGCGAGCGATGTAGCGATAGAGCGTCCCCGTGCTGGCCCCAAGTTTGCCGGCCACCTTGCGCATCGAGACGGCCTCGATCCCCTCAGCGTCGGCCAGGGCGATGGCCGCCACCGTGATCTCAGCCCTGCTGTGCGAGGGGGCAGGACCCTTGCCCGCTCTCTCGGGTCTCGTCCAGACCACCTCGAACTCCTGGGCTTTCTCCACCTCCATGACGGACAACTCCTTTAACTGCACACACTGTGCTCAGTAGGTGTTAGGGTAGTGACGTACTGCGAACAGTGTATCTACTCTGGAGGTGAGAACGTGCCGGATTCCAACAACAACCTCGCCGTGGCCCCGGTCGAGGGCGGTCCGAGTGCGTCGGCGACCACCGACAGTCCGGCCCGCTTAGGCCGACGGCTCCAGGCCGTTCTCGTGGTCATCATCATCGCTGACGTCCTTGACCTCATGGACTCGACCATCACCAACATTGCCGCCCCGACCATCGTCCACGACATCGGGGGCGGGGTCTCGCTGATCAAGTGGCTGGGTGCCAGTTACGCCCTCTCGCTCGGGGTCCTGCTGCTGGTCGGGGGTCGGCTCGGTGACCGTTACGGCGCCCGCCGCATCTTTCTCATCGGGATCTGCGGTTTTACCCTGGCCTCTTTGGGCTGTGGCCTCTCGCTCAACCCGACCATGCTCATTGCCTTTCGGTTGATCCAAGGTGCGTTCGGGGCCTTGCTCATTCCACAAGGTCTCAGCATCTTGGTGGCCAGTCTTTCGAGAGAGCAGATGCCGACCGCATTCGCCGTCTTCGGACCAGCCATGGCGGGTGCTGCCATCGCCGGCCCGATCGTGGCCGGCTTCATCATTTCGGCCAACATCGCTGGTCTCACGTGGCGTCCGATCTTCCTCATCAACATCATGCTGGGCACCTTCGGATTTCTGGCCGCCCGAAAGGTCTTGCCCGAAATTCCCCCTTCCTCGGACGCGCCCATTGACGGGCTCGGAGCAGGGCTGCTCGGTGGGGGAATGTTGGGCTTGATGTACGGCCTCATCGAGGGCTCGACCGACGGCTGGACGTTGGTGCCCATCGTGAGCATGGTGGCGGGTGGCGTCTTGTTCGGGGGCTTCTGTCTCCGTCAAGCCACCGAAGCAAACCCATTGATCAAACCCTCACTGTTCAAAAACAGGGGCTTTACCTCCGGCCTTCTCTTGGGACTGGCCTACTTCGCCGCCGTCAACGGCCTGTTCTACGTCTGCTCGCTGTTCCTACAGACGGGACTCGGCCTCTCACCGTCGCACGCCGCGCTCGGGCTTGGCTCCAGCCATGGTCGGGCTCATGATCTCGTCGTTTGTCGGCCGACCCTTGATCCCTGTGCTTGGACGACGACTGGTCTTCATCGGCCTGGTCGCCACCCTCATCGGCGTCGTCGGGTTATGGGCCACCATCACGGCCCAAGGCACCGGCGTCAGCGTCTGGCTACTCACCCCCTCGCTCTTCGTCATGGGAGCAGGCATGGGCACGTGCTTTTTCACCATCTTCGACTTCGCCATTGGCGACGTCGAGCAAGATGAAGCGGGGAGCGCCAGCGGTTCACTGAGCGCGGTGCAGCAACTGGCCGCGGCCATTGGCAGTGCCGTCATCACCACCATCTACTTCACCCAGCGCTCGGCGCACGGGGCGAGTGCCGCCATGACAACCAGCCTGGTCGTAGTGGGCGCCATCACCGTGGCCTGCTTAGGCCTGGTCTGGCTCCTGCCCAAACAAACCGCCGAGGAGTCCGAATCGGCTCATTGAGCCGTGTGACCCCGAAGTGACGATGTCGATCTACGAGCTGCTTCGGTTGGTCCGATGCGACACCACAGCTCCCCCGAGCACGGGTCCCGTACGCGGCCCGCTGCTTCGTGAGAACGACTGGGGATCGCGCCCGACCACACCGGTTGGACCGGGACGACCGGTGACCGACCAGTGCAATAGTCGGGCCTGGCTGTCGACCAGGTCGCGGGTCCGGATACCCCAGAACTCAAAGCCGTAGCGGTGGGCTGAAACACTGGCGAACATGGCGACCAAGGTGCCGGCCACGGCCATGGGTTCGCTGCCCGCCGGCGATGACGTGGCCGCACCGAGCGGGCCGGCATCGCTTGGAGCCGCTTGGCTGATGACGCGGGCCAAGGCCACGGTCACCGCGTTCAAAGCCCGCACTCGCACGCCGCGCAGATTGGCGTCACCCTCTTCGGTGGCAAGGTCAACAACCCGAAAGACGGCTCGGTTGGCCTCCCAGTAGGCCAAGAACTCTTCGATGACTCGCAGTGCGGTCTCCCAGCTTGAGTCTTCGGACCAATCGCCCCCCACCAAGTCGGAGAGGTCGGCGGCTTGTTCCACCATCTCTTCGGCCAAGACGCCAATGGCCTGTTCCACATTTTCGAAGTACTGGTAGAAGGTGGCGGGCGATGTGCCAGCGCGTCGAGCGATGTCGATGACCTTTACGGAACGCCACGATGTGGTCGAGAGAAGTTCGGCCGTGGCGTCCAAGAGCCGCCGGCGCGTGGCCAGACCCCGCTGCCCGGGCACCCGTCCATCGGTGGTGGCGACATCGTCGGGCGGCGGATCGACGATGCTCGGCGGCGATTGCCGCGGGAAACGAACGGCGCCCCCGGCGACGGCCGTATTGGCTGAGGTGGCGGGCCCGTCCCCACGGTGACTCATGGTGCCCAAGAGTACCGTTGCAGAGGAATGACCCCCTCGACCGCACCACATCCGCCTTGGTGGACACATGGTCTGGCCTCCATTACGCGCCGTGACCCGGGTTGGTGGAGCACCAAACGAGCGGTGCGCTGTGCCGTGATCATCCCCGCCGCCTTTGCCATCGCACAGGCTCTTTCGCCCAATAGCTCGATGAGCTTTTTTCACCGCATTCGGTTCGTTTGCCTTCATGCTCTTTGTCGAGTTCACCGGGTCGACGACGAAACGACTTCGTTCCTACTTGATTATGTTCGGCGTTGGTCTCGTCTTCATCACCATCGGCACGCTTTGCACGGTGAACTCCGTGCTGGCCGTGTCCGCCATGTTGGTGGTCGGCTTCGGCGTTCTCTTCGCCGGCATCGCCGCCCCTGGCATCGCCACCGCCGGAACAGCCGTCCTTCTCACCTTCGTCCTACCCATCTGCGTGCCCGCTCCGGCCAGCCAGATCCCCTATCGGCTGGCCGGACTGGCCATAGCCGCCGCCCTTTCGATTCCCGCCGTCATCTGGTGGTGGCCAAGACCCTGGCACGATCAGTTACGGGCCCAAGCTGGACAGACCGCTGATGCCATCGCGGCCGTGGCGGAGTCCTACGCCCACGGCCTGCTCGAGACCGAAGTGCAGCAACAAGCCCTCGATGCCATCGCGGCGCTACGGGCTCGTTTCGACGCCACCGTCTACCCGCCCACCGGCTCGGGGGCAGGCGATGTCGCTCTGGCTCGATTCATCACGCGACTGGGTTGGGTGGGCTCGTCCATGGCGACCGACCACGAGGTCGGTGAGCGCGCCTTGGCCCGAAGCGAAGTACGCGAGATCTACGCCCGGGTTGGCGAGGTGCTGCGAATACTGGCGCATTTCGTCTCGGAGTTTGATCCCCACTCCGCTCGGGGCCGACACATTGAACGCCAACTCGGCACAGCCGTGGACCAGCTGCAGTTGGCTCGCATCGACGGCAACGCCGCGGCTGTGGTGCGTGACACGGCCGCCGAAGATGCCGACGCCGCGCTCGGACTGGACGACCCTGATGCCGTCCTTCGAGCAGCCGGTGCCGACCGCGCCGCCAGCGTGCTGGACGTCATCGACCCCGGCTTCCACTCGCGCGCCTTGGCCTTTACGACCGAGGTGTTGGCCACCGCTGCCCTCGGGGCTGACACCGACGACACCCCGGCTCGCGACGACCTCACCGTGACGCAGCGGCTCGGTCTTTTGGCCGAAGCCGAGCACGCGGCGCCGACGGCCACCCGCTTTGAGCGCGCCATCGCACGAGCAAAGCCGCGCATCAGGGCTCATTTGAATCTTCACTCAGTCTGGTTTCGCAACGCACTGCGAGGGGCCGTTGGATTGGCCCTGGCCGTATTGGTTGTTCGGGTCACCGACGTCGAACACGGCTTTTGGGTCGTACTCGGCACGTTGTCGGTGCTGCGATCGAATGCACTCGGTACCGGAGCCACGGCCCTTCGAGCCTTGGGGGGCACCGTGGTCGGCTTCGTCATCGGCACGCTGTTGTTGATTCCCTTTGGCACCAACACCACCGCGCTGTGGATCGTGCTGCCCTTCGCTGTCCTTTTGTCGGCCATCGCCCCGGCCATGATCTCGTTTGCGGCCGGTCAAGCGGGATTCACCGTCACCGTGATTGTCCTGTTCAACATCATCTCGCCCGTTGGATGGCGCGTTGGGCTCACCCGCATCGAAGATGTCGTGATTGGCTGTCTAGTCAGTGTGGTGGTGGGTGCGCTCTTTTGGCCCCGCGGCGCGTTGGCCGCCCTTGGGCGGGCCTTGAGTGAGGCCTACGCCGAGGGTTCGGCCTACTTCGTCTCGGCCGTGGCCTCGCTCACGCAGGGTGGTCCTGGGGCGGCGCTGGCGCCTGAGTGCTCTCGGGCCATTGCGGCCCACCACCGCTTGGACGACGCCATGCGACAGTTTTTGGCGGAGCGTGGGGCCAAGACCATCCCGTTGGCCAAGGTCAGTGGACTGGTTATCGGAGCCTCTCGTCTTCGACTGGCCGGCCACACCATGGCGCTCCTCCCGGTCGTGCCCATTGAAGGCCACGAGCCCGGTTCAGACACCTTTGAAGTGGCGGTGGCCACCCTCAATCAGGCCTGCCAGGAGGCCCGGGACTGGTACGGCGAGTTAGCCGCCACTCTCGGTGGAACGTCCCCACAACCCGCCCCCCCACCCCAGCATGCGACCGATCTGCACCGCAGCCTGGTGGCGGCCTACGAAGAGGCTCGCCATCACGATCGGCCCGGCCAAGTACGCACCGTTTTGCGCATGCTCTGGGCCGATCAAGACCTCGAAGACCAGTTGGACCACCAGGCCCAGGTGGCCGAATCGGCCACCACCTTGGCCGAACACTCCGGGCGATTCATGGTCTGACCTGCGAGGCATCAAGCGCAACTGGAACCTGTTCCAGCTACCATTGCCCGATGCAGCAGGCGCCGGTTCGCCCTTTGACGAGGGCCCAGCAGGCCCGGCGACAACGCGTCATCGACGCTGCCATGTCTCTCGGCTTAGAGGGTGGCTACGAGGCCGTACAGATGCGCGACGTGGCGGCCCGGGCCGACGTGGCCATGGGCACGGTCTACCGCTACTTCAACTCGAAAGACCATCTCTTAGCGGCCACCTTGGTGCACTGGATCGAACTGCTCGACCACCGCATCGCCCAGTTGCCACCTCGAGGTGATCATCCGGCGGAACGGGTGTTGGACGTCTTGGACCGCGCCCTTCGGGCCATGGGTCGCCAGCCCAAACTGGTGGCGGCCGTCTTCACCTCGCTCTCTTCACCTGACCCCGCCGCCGTTGGTTGCCAGCAACAGATCACCAACCTGATGGAAGGCATCATCAAACGGGCCATTGGCGAACCACAACCCCCCGACCCAGCCGACCGGGCCCGCATCATCGGACACGTGTGGTACTCAGCCCTGGTCGGATGGATCAACGGCTGGTCATCCATGACCCGGGTCTACGACGAACTGGCCGTGGCCGTCGGTCTTCTTCTGCCCCCCTCATTGGTCGGGCTCTAGCCCACTGGGCGGTTCTCGCTATGCCGTGGGGCCTGGTCAATCGTTGACTAGGGTCGCGCAGCGATGACGGTTGAAGCCCCAAAGGGCATGACGGTTGAAGTCAATGGCCTGACGAAGCGCTTCGGCAGTGTGTTGGCCGTTGACAACATCGCCTTTACGGTGCATCCCGGACGCGTGACCGGTTTTCTCGGACCCAATGGGTCGGGCAAGACAACCACGCTGCGTATGTTGCTGGGGTTGGTGCGGCCCACCTCGGGATCAGCCACCGTGAACGGTCAGCGCTACCACGACATACCCAATCCCGCTCAGCAGGTTGGCGCAGTCTTGGAGGCGACGAGTTTTCACCCCTCCCGACGAGCACGATCACATCTTCGGATGGTGGCCCTCGCCGCTGGCATCGATCAGTCGCGAGTCGACGTTGTCCTCGACCAGGTTGGCCTGACCGGCGATGCCAAGCGCAAGGTCGGGGGGTTCTCGCTCGGTATGCGCCAACGCCTGGAGTTGGCCACCGCACTTTTGGGTAATCCGGGACTCTTGATTTTGGACGAGCCCTCAAATGGCCTCGATCCGCAGGGCATCGTGTGGCTCCGCGAGTTCATGCGCCATCTGGCCAGCGAAGGCAGAACGGTACTGGTCTCCTCGCACCTTCTCTCTGAGATGGCCCAGACCATCGATGACGTCATCATCGTGTCGCAAGGAAAACTGAGAGCCCAAGGACCACTGTCGACCTTGGCCGATCAAGCCAAGTCGTCGATGAAGATCGTCACACCCGAAGCCGATCGCACCATGGCCGTCTTGGCCGCCACTGGATTCAATCCGGTTCGCTCGGCCCTGGACACGGTCACGGTCGACGTCAGCCCACCACAGCTTGGACCGGTACTGGCGGCCAACCAGCTCGTGGTCTACGAACTCATCCACCAACGAGCTGACCTGGAGTCGTTGTTTATGTCGCTCACGACCGGGCTGGGCTACGGCGACATTCCGAATCCGAACCAACCTCCGCCCCCCGCCATGGGCACAGCCCTTCCGCCCCAGGGCACGCCACCACCCAGCAACTGGGGTGCTCCGCCACCAGGGCCCTTCCAAGGCGGCCCGACCGCATGATCACCACCGTCCGATCAGAGCTCTACAAATTCCGCACGACGCCGGGGCCGTGGATCATCGTCGGTGTCACCATGGTGCTCACGGGGCTCTTTGCGCTTATCGAGTTCCACACCGGCACCGGTTGGGGCCCGCCCACGCACACCATCGATCTGCGCGACCTCGTTGGTGCGGGCTACAACCTGGCCACCTTGGTCACCGTGCCGTTACTCGGTGTCTTGTGCATCACCACCGAATACCGTCACAAATCCATCACCAACACATTGGTGGTGTCGCCTCGACGAGGTGAGGTCCTGATGGCGAAGGCTGTCACCACCATTGTGTGGGCCATCATCATGGGCATCGCCACCGTGGTGGTGGTGGCCGCTATGGCCATTCCATGGTTTCTCTCAGCCGGCGCACCCCTGTCGTCGCTCTTCGATCAGATCGGCCCCGTGTTGCCGGGGCTGTTCGGCGCCTTCATCTGCCTCGGCCTCTTCGGGCTTGGGTTCGGCATCCTGGTGCGCAATCAAGTGGCCGGCGTCATCATCGTCGTCGCCTTCATGCTCGTCTTGCAGACCGTGTTGCTCTTCTTGGTCTATGCCTTGACCCACTGGGTGCTCAACTGGCTGCCCGGTCAAGCCACCGCAGCCTTGGCCGGCGGACTAACCCGGCATAACAACAACAACAGCGGGTCGGACTCCGCCGTCTTGGGACTCCTCACGTGGTGGCAGGGTGGCATTGCCATGCTGGCCTGGGGTCTTATCCCGGGCGTGATCGGCTACTTCACGACCTTCCGACGCGACGTCACCTGACGCCGCCAGCAGCGTCGGTCGAGGGACCCGTTCAACCATTGGCCCCATCGTGGTCGTGCGTTGCTGAACCGTAGCGAACGAGAGCGAAGGAACTACGGGCGTAACACCGTGCCAGGTCGACGCTCTAAGTGATCGATGACCGAAACACCATCGACCCGGATAGGCACCCCGTTGACCAAGGTGTGGGTCATGCCGACCGGTTGATCGGCGGTCAGGTGCTCCCCATCGGCTGGGAAGTCGTAGAGGCGACGCAGCGGGCCAGGCGCCACGGTGTCGGGGTCAAAGACACAGAGGTCGGCCGCCTTGCCCACCGATACGGTGCCCCGATCGTCCAAGCCATAGACCGAGGCTGGTTCGCCCGTCAGCTTGTGCACGGCACGCTCAATCGGCATGACCTGGCGTTCGCGTACCCAGTTCCCTAACAGATCAGTCGAGAAACAGGCGTCGCACAGTTGAGAGACGTGCGCACCGGAGTCGGCCAGACCGAGCAGCACGTTGTCGCGAGGCAAGAGCCAGGCAATGGCGTCCTTGTCATCGTTCGCCAGCGTCGACCAGAACCTCGACTGCAGATCGTCTTCGAGCGAGATGTCGAGCATGACGTCGAGAGGCGTGCAGTCGCGCTCATCGGCCACCGACTGCAACGGTCGATTCAACAAGTCGGGATGTTTCTTTGACTCGGCCAGTGAGATCTTGGTCCAGTTGAGCGGCAGGAGTCCCGCGCCCCCGCTGACGTCGGCCCACGCCTTGGTGCGCCACGCCGGGTCACGATAGGCCGCGACTCGTTCCTCATGCGTTGTCCCCATGAGGGCCGCGAAGGTAGGTCGCATATTGAGCGTAAAGGGCTCGGAAAGATTCATCTGGAAGACGAGCGGGCGACACGAAACCTGGGGCCAGACCTCCACACCGTCGAGCCAGGCGGCATCGTGTTCGGCAATGACCTTCTCGTGATAGGGGAAACCCTCGACGGTCAACAACGCCGTCCAAGTAAAGGGTCGGCCAATCTCTCGCTGAAGATCGAACATCTCGGCGTGTGAGATAACACCGCCGGGCAAGAGCGCCACCACACCACGGCCGGCTTGCTTGACCGGTTGGAGCAAAGCCCGCAACTCGTCTAGGTCCGAGACTCGAGACGGCACCGGTCGGCCGTGGTCACCGTTGTGGGTGGGCGAGGCACTGGAGGCAAATCCCATTGCGCCACCCGCCATCGCTTCAGCCACGACCGCTTGCATCTGGGCCAGTTCGTCCGGTGTGGCGGGACGCTCATAGGCGTCGTTCCCCATGACGTAGAGACGGACCGCGGTGTGGCCGACATAACAGCCGAAGTTGAGGGCGGGATTGACCCGCTCTACGGCATCGCAAATACTGCGGAAACGTTTCGAACTCGTCCCAGGGCACGCCGACCGAGAGCGTGTCGAAGCTCATGTCTTCGACGTGCTGCAGCGTTCGAGCCAGCAAGGAGACCCCTTCTCGGTGAATCGGGGCGATGGAGAAGCCGCAGTTACCAGCCACCACTGTGGTCACTCCATGAAACGACGACGGCGTGAGGCCGGGATCCCAGAACACTTGAGCGTCGTAGTGCGTGTGGATGTCGATGAATCCTGGTGCCACGACCTGGCCACTGGCGTCGAGGACCCGGTCTCCCGTGATGTCACCGCCAACCGCGGTGATGCGGCCGCCGGACACGCCGACGTCCATCAGGCTCCCGGGTTTCCCGGTGCCATCGATGACAGTGCCGCCGCGGATCACGATCTCTGCGTCCATAACTTTTCCTCCCCACTCGGCGACGGTGCGGTCACCGAACGCCGACCCGTCGCCTATTTCGTGGCGACGTGTCCTGTCCACTGTGTCCCGTCCCACCAGCGCAGTCCACCCGGATGCACAGGGTCGGGATACCAGCCTTCGGCATGGAAGGCCTCGGACACAACCGGCGGCGCCCCACCGTTGGAATGTTCGGTGGGGCTTTGGGTGGGCGTAGCCACTGCTGCCACGACGCCGCTGAAGGTGGGGAGGGGAGCGGGCTCTTGGGTGTGTTCGCGGGCCATGGGATTGGTTCCTGCTCCGAGTGGCCCGATATCCGCCATCTGCGGTGCAGGCTGGAAATGGGCCACCGGCACGGGTTGCGGGGCCGGTTGGAAGTGAGCCACCGGTTGGGGCTGCGGAGCGGGCTGGAACTGGGCTGCCGGTGGCATTTGACCGTTCGGTTGCACGGCTGGCCCTGCCATCACAGGTGCCTCAGCTGGGGCGGTCGCCGCCACCGGGACCGGGGCAAGAATCACCGGCTGGGGGGCGGCGTCAGTTGGGGCCCACGGGTCATGGTCGGCGTAGGACTCCCTCCGGCTTTTGCCGAGCTGGCTCGACAAGAGGACGACAAAGGGCCAGAGGACGAGGACAACACAGGCAGCCAACATCAGCCAGCCCCCGACGGCGGGACGATGGCCGTGCAACGAGACGCCCGCACGTTGGTGGGCCAAGGCGCTGTTGGCGACATTGATCTGATGGCGATAGCTGAGAACGGCCAGACCGGCGGCACCGATGCCAACCAGAATCGAAATCAGACCGACCATTCGGCGCTGGGCGGCCAGCGCCATCAAGATGCCGAGAGAGGCCAGCGTGACGACCCCAACCGGTATCCAGTCCCAGGTGTTGAAGGTCGTCCCCGTGTTGAGATCGTTGACGCCGCTGCTAAGGACGGTGAAGAGATAGAAGGGCAACGGGATCGAGCCCCGAGTGTGAGCACCGGTCAAGCTCACCGTGACCAGTGGAATAAGGGTGCAGAGTCCAACCACAAAGGAAGCCACCACGATGACAGCGCGGTAGAAGCCGAGGCCGTACTCTCTTATCCCCCTTGGAATTGGTTCCGCCACAGCTCTCCCTCGACGCCGAACGAGCCTACGCGTCCACGCCTCAAATTCCGGTGACGGTCCACATGGGAGAAAGATGTGGGCCGAGCGATCGAGAGGCCCAGCCCCGGGGCCGAGACCGGCCACGACCAGAGTCAGTCGAAAAGAAATCAGATGACTCCTGCTACCGAAGCAATTGCCCGACCTGAGATAGCGTTCTCGCACCATGACTGCGAGTCCTGATCCGCTGCAGACCGGCGGTGCGCTGATTTCGGAGAGCCATGGCGCCATGGCGCGTGCCGGTCGGGTGTGGGATCAGGCGCCCCACCCCATCTCAGCGGCCCGCAAGCAGTATCGCCGCCAGGTCAAGCGATCACCCGACATTCGTATGGTCACCGGCACCATCCGAAACGAGGGTCGCCGACTGCACTTCGCCGTCTCGAACAATGAATCTGCTCATGGTCCCGATGGGGTCGATAGCCCACCCATCTGGGCTATCAACATCCACGGGTACTTCGCCGGCGGCGGGATGTACTGGCGTGAAAGTGCACGCTTGGCCGAGCAACTGGGGTGGCGTGTGATCAATCCGAGCCTTCCTGGCTTTGGGGGGAGCGATCCGCTCGATTGGAGCAACATCTCGGTGGCCGAGCTCGCCCAGCAGGTCGCGCTCATTGCCGACCACGTGGGGGCGGGACCAGCGGTCCTCCTCGGTCACTCCATGGGCGGGGCGGTGGCCATCGACTACGCCAACGCCCACCCTCGACGCACCCTCGGGGTGATCTACCGCGACGGGATCGCCACGCCGGCCTGGAAAGAGCGCCACGGCGTCATCCCAACGCTGTTCTCCTCCGTCGCGCCCGATGCCGCCCCGTTCGCCGACATGGTGGTGGCGGTACTCCTCGACCTGCCCGATCTCTTCATTGGGCGCATGTACTCAACCGTTCGCTCGGTCCTCCCCGATATGCGGCGCAATGTGCGAACCATGGGCCGCACGCTGCCGGTGGGCAGCATGTTGATGTCAATCGATCTGCGCCCCGAGATCAGAGGGCTGGCCGCTCAGAACATTCCTCTGTTGACTGAGTGGGGCTGTTTTGATCGTGTGGCCAACAGTGCGACGGCCCATGAGTTCGCTCGTATCTCAAAGGCCCCGGTGCAGTGGGTGCCCGGCGGCCACAGTTGGATGTTGGCCCGGCCCCAGGGACAGGTTGACGTGCTGCAGCAGTTGAAGTTGGGTCAAGAGTTCGTGACCCAGATGGAAGAGCGATGGCGTCGTTTCGACGCTCGCGATCGCTCAGTCCGCGCCTTCGGCTGACACTGATTGCGAGCCTGACTCAGGTCCGCTGGACGGCCCCTCGAAGTCCGCCGCCAACGCTCAGGTGGCGTAAAGATTCCCGTCCGGTCCCTCTTTCACCTTGATGGGTGTGAGTCCCGTAGTGGCCGGTCCTTGGAGCACTGCACCCGTCGTTGGATTAAAGCGAGAGCCGTGGCAGGGGCAGACCATGAGCTTGGCTGCGGGCGAGTAGGCCACGGTGCAGCCCTGATGAGGACAGACGGTGTCGAAAGCGACGAAGGTGCCTGCATCGGGATGCAAGACCACGGCAGGATCGCCTGACTTCGGGGCTGTAAATGTTGCGGCACCACCGACGGGAATTCCGGTCGCGCTCCCAATCACGGTCCCGCTGGGTGTGGCCGCCGTCGTCGTGGTGGAGGCTCCCGTCGTCGTGGTCTCGTCGGTTGCCGCGGTTGTCGGGGCGCTGGTGGGCTTCGTTCTCGTTCCTTTACCGGCCGGAGGCAGGGTAAGCACCGTGGCTGACGAGGGCGCCGTCGCTCCACCGGCCAAGCGCCCGACCCCGACGACGACACCGGCCGCGACGACGCCGACCGCAGCCACGGTCCCGGCCATTACGGCCTCACGGCGACCAAAGGTGGGCGATTGGTTATTTCCAGCATTGTGTGACCCCGATGAGACTGCAGCCACGGGCGATGACCGCGTGAGCACGGGGCACGGGGCAATGGCACATGCGGCCCCGCCCCGAGCCACACAGCGACCAGCGTCAAAGTGACCACACAGCTCTTGGACCTGACCGAACGACAGCACCACCGGAGCGGCTGAACCCTGACCAACTTCACGGGCCGATCGATCGGCCAAATAGCCGTCGAGCGAAAGCACGCCGCCTGCACCCGCAATGACGAAGGGCATGAAGGCGAAGAAGAAGACGATGTCGGCGCCGGTGAAGTAGGGCGAGGCGTGAAAGCTGACGGTAAGAAAGAGGCTGAACGCGATCACCATGCCGCCAAGAGCGGCCACCCGTGTGAGCAGCCCGCTCAGCATCCCGAGACCTACCGCGAGTTCAGCCAAGGCTAAGAAGATCCCGAGGGGCACAGCCACCCCGCCCAGGTGGCGTAGGAGGCCATGGATTGGACTTCCGTTCGACGTCGCCGTGAGTTGGGCCTGAATGCTGATGGGGCTGGCGGCTCTAAAAAAGTTTGGATTGGCCAACTTCTGCAAACCGGCAAAACAGAAGGTAAAACCAATGAAGGCTCGTAGCGGGAGAAGAGCCCAACCCGATAGACGCGACGAACGAGGCGGGCGGGTCCACGGATTGACGTGGACTTCGTTGGTTCCGTGGACGGCGCGACCCGCTCCTTGGCCAGCTGACGATGGCGTCACCCCCGTATTCTGGTGCACGCCGGTTGCGAATACACATAGGGGACCAAGCGCCTGAAAATTCAATGGCCCACGGCCAAGCAAGCATGCGTGACGCTCGTCATACCTTGGTGTCGCCCTTTGCCCAACCCGAACCTTGGCAGGATGGAGCGGTGCAGGTTCAACGTCACACAGCAGCGTTGAACCGAGGTACTCAAGCCATGAGGCACCGGAGAGGCCGGTGATCCTGCACCTTTTGGAGCCGATCCTCAATCTTCACGGCTGGTGGGTCTACCTCTTGGTGGGTGGGCTGGTCTTCGCCGAAGCCGCCATGCTCATTGGCTTTGTCTTCCCAGGCGAGACCGCCGTCATCTTGGGTGGCGTCATCGCCTCGCGCGGTCATGTCTCCCTCGAGATCATGTTGGCCGTAGTGGTGATCTGCGCCATTGCGGGCGATTCCATGGGCTACTACGTCGGCGAAAAAGTAGGGCCGCGCTTGCTGGGCTCTCGGATATTCAAGAATCGTCAACGCGCCATTACTTCCATCACTGAACAGCTGGCCCGGCGGGGGGCGGTGGCCGTTTTCGTGGCTCGTTTCACTGCCTTCTTGCGGGCCGTCGTTCCAGGGCTCGCCGGCATGTCCGACATGCCATATCGCACCTTTCTTCCGGCCAACGCCGCTGGCGGCATCGTCTGGGGTGTGGGCTACACCATGCTCGGCTATCTCGTCGGCAACGCCTACAAAAAGGCGGAATCGATATCGAACTGGGCCTCGTACATTTTGCTCGCCATCATCGCCGTCGTCATCGTGGTGCTCACCGTGCGGCATCGTCGCCGAGACAAAAGCGACTTTGAAGATCCAGCGTCGGGCCAAGCAACTACTCATGAATCGTCAGCCGCGCCGGCCGACGAGTAATCGAGCTACAGGCTCGAACCCCTCGAGAGATTGGCCGTTGGGTGCGGCGACGTCATGCTCGGATGGGTGCGGCGACGATTGAGGAGGATGCCAATCGCGGCCAGGAACACAATCATGGCAATGAAGTAGGCGTCGCCCAGGGGCATCTGCCACCAGCGCCAGTGGTACTCACGCCCATCTGAGTTCGGTACGTCCCATATCGGCGACCACCAAAAGAACACGGTGACGGCCCCAGCCCAGACCGGCCCATGAGCCGGACGATCAGCGGCCAGGGCCAGCCACACGATGACTGGGATCACCCAGACCATGTGGTGCGCCCAGGTCACCGGTGACACAAGCAGACCCGTGGTGGCACAGACCAAGAGACCCAGCAAGGCCGACGAGGTACGGTGCGCCCACCACGCCAAAGCGAGGCCGCAGACGCCAATGACCATCGTCATACCATCGACCAGTGCGGTTGTCGGATGTCCGTGGGCCAGCCGGAGGCTGACGGCCCACAAACTTTGATTGCTGACATAGGAGACCCCACCGGTTCGTCGGGCCTGGAAGACGAGTTTGGTCCAGTACAGGTGTGAGGCATGCGGTGCCAGGAGCACCAGCAACAGGCCGCAAGCCAGGAACGACGCGCCGGCCCACAGGGCGGTCCTCCAACGCCGGATGAGTACCAAGTAGGGCACAAAAATCAGCGGTGTGAGTTTGATGGCGGCGGCCATTCCGGTGAGCACGCCGCGTGGCAACCAGCGTCCCAGCACTCCTCGATCGGTCGTGAGATCGACCATGACCAACGTGACCACGATGAGATTTACCTGACCGAAGGTGAAGGTAATGCGCAACGGATCAAGCAACGCCGCCGGCGCTGACGCGATCAGTGACCAGACGACGATGTGATTTCGTGGCCAGGTCGGACGGACGGCGTTGACGGAGACGGCCAGCAACAACACCAACAGGGTGACGTTGACGATGGCCGCCACAACCTGGGCCCCGGTGTCGGGGAGCCAACGCAACGGTTCATAGATGAAGGCGCCGAACGGCGGGTAGGTAAAAAACAGTGTGGGGTCGTGGTAGTGGACTCGATAGAGATCACCACTGAAAAGATGTCTTGCCCCCAACACGTAGACACCGAGATCGACTTGCCGTCGGAGGGCGGCTACCACCGCCCCGATGAGTGTGATGCTTACTGAGACTCCTCCAAAAACCCACAGTCGACGACCGACCGGATCTGCGCCAAGCGAAGAGGATGCGACCGCAGTTCGAGGCACAGTCAGTTCGGTGAGGTGTCGGGCCTGCGGTCGATGCCCGCAAGCACGCGCTCGTCGCCCGATCGCACCGCGGCGATGAGACGGCGGTACTCACCAGCGGAGTCATAACCGGCGGCGTCGGTGTCCATCCATCGCACTCCCTTGGCGCCACGGGACCGGTCCAGGCCAAAGAGACCGAGCCGGGGGGTGTACGAACCCCACTCGTAGTTGTCCATGAGCGACCAGTGGAAGTACGACGTTACGGGCGCCCCAGCGGCCACGGCGTCGACCACCGCGGCCACGTGTGCCTTCAAGTAGCGCGGACGATCCCAGCGATCGGTACGAGCAAAGGCTCGTCCGTTCTGCACCTTGGTGGCCATACCGTTCTCCACGATCCACAGTGGCATTCCGGGCAAGAGGACCGACTGGTCTCGACACCACCCGGCCAGACCATGGGCGTTAGCTGGGACATCCCAGATCTCTCGACCGAGTGACCAACTTCTGCGACCTGAACTCACGTGACCGGGACGACGGATGGCGTGGCTGGCGATCGGGTCGTACCAATCGAAGCCCACGGCGTCGAGGGGGCAGAGCGAGGGCGAGGCCGAGACTGCTTGCACGGCGCGACGAGGAGCGGGGCGGCGGAGCAGGTTGCGGACAGTCGAACCCAAGAGGAGTCCCCCGGTGGCCGCACTGTTGCCATACGGGGAGATGGATCCAAAGAATCGACGCAGCCAAAGCTCACCGTGGTTGGTTGGAGTGAAGACGGCATCGTGCATGGCGCGGCGTTCGTCGATCCAGTCGTCGAGATCGTCGGCCCCGATGCCATGGGCAGGTGCGACCAAGAGGTCAGTGAGCAGACGATCGTGTTCATAGATGGACGATGAACTGGTGTTCACCGTCACGTGAGCGTGGGGCTGCACCGCATGGATGAGGTCGTAGACCAAGACGTGGGCGCACAGAAGGTTGTCGAGCACACAGAAAGCGTCGGCAAAGGCCCGTGTTCTTCCCGGCGGATATTGGCCCTCAATCCAACCCATCAGCGAGACAATGTTGGGTTCATTGATGGTGATCCAGCGGCGACAGTGCGGCGCCAAGGCCGGTAGGACGCGAGCGACGTAGGCCACGAATTGGTCGGGCGAACCAGGAGTGAGCCAGAACTCTTCGCCCAGCCACCACGGGTGGGTGAAGTGATGCAGCGTGATGACGGGTTCGAGCCCACGATCGGTGCACATCGTGAGAATTTCGACGTAGCGGGCAAGCGCGGTCTCATCAAAGATCCCTGGAGCCGGTTCTAAACGAGCCCACTCAATCGAAAGTCGAAAAACATCGCAGCCCAACCCAGCGGCCCGGTCCAGCGCTTCTTCTGGGCTATCCCAAAAGTCGCAGGCCAACCCTGATGGCTCCACCCTTCCGGTGCGCTCCCACTGAATCCAGTTATTGGCCGGCTCTCCGGGCCCGTTGTAGCCGCCTTCGATCTGAAAGCCCGCCGTGGCCACGCCGAACGAGAACGCATCGGGGAGCAGGGGCGGCACCGAAACAGTGTGGCATGAGCCACCACGCCGGTTCAGGGTCGCAACGTCGCTTCATCTCGATCGGTCGGCTGTGAAACGATCGGACGATGTAGCGTCACCGTCGCACCAACGGATGCAGTGAGAGGAGCATGAGATGGCAGACGAGGTTCTACGCGAGCGGAGCGGTCACATTGAGATCCTCACCATCAACCGTCCTGAGGCACGAAACGCCATCAACGGCGCCGTAAGTTCGGCTATGTCCTCCACCATGGACGAGCTGGCCGACGACGATGGTTGTTGGGTCGTGGTCATTACTGGTGCGGGCGACAAAGCCTTCTCAGCTGGCATGGACCTCAAGGCCTTCGCCGCGGGTGAGAGTGCGGCGATCATCGGGGCCAGCGGCGGATTCGGCGGACTGGCCAAGCGCGACTTTCCCAAACCGATCATCGCCGCTGTCAACGGCTCGTGCCTCGCCGGCGGCTTTGAGATCATGCTCTCATGCGACCTCGTGGTGGCGGCTGATCACGCCACGTTCGGGATCCCCGAAGCCAAGCGCGGCCTCATCGCCGGTGCCGGCGGTTTGATCCGCATGCCCAAGCGTCTGCCCATTGCCATCGCCCTCGAGATGGCCATGACCGGCGAACCGATCTCGGCCGAGCGGGCGGCCAGTCTCGGTTTGGTCAACCGCGTCGTGCCGGCGGCGGCGCTCATGGACGAGGCCCTCGCCCTCGCTGACACCATCGCAGCCAATGCGCCACTGGCCGTGCGCTACTCCAAGAAAGTCATGAAGGAGGCCGCCGATGCCCCGGAGTCAGAGGGCTGGGCCATCAACGATGCCGCCGTTGGGGTGGTCTTTTCGTCCGCCGACGCCATGGAGGGCCCGGTGGCCTTCGCGGAAAAGCGGGCCCCTAACTGGCAGGGAAAGTAGATCTATCGGATCGGGCAAAGGTGCAGGTTGCAGCAATCAGCCCTCCCCTCTAAGCCCTGGTCCGACGCAACTTCTCCGCTCGAGCTGCCCCGATCGGAGCATCGCTCGTGAATTCTTCTCATCCCCAAGGGCCCTGGCGCCGAATGCTTGGTAGGTCGCGGCGACCGTCGAGGTGGACAAAGGTCTAACCTGGCATGGGCGCCGCCATTGGGCATGTGCCCGGGGTAAGGAGAAAATGATGCTCGCAGAGATTTTGGGTCCAGACCTTCTCATCGTGGTGATCGTGATCGCGGTCGTCCTCTTTGGCGGGGCCGCCATTCCGAAGTTGGCCCGCAACCTCGGTTCGGCCAAGAACGAGTTCGAAAAGGGCGTGAAAGAAGGCGACAAGGACAAGGCCGGAAAGACTGTCGTGTCCGATGGCCCCGTCACCGTGAACGCAGAAGAGGTCAAGGTCGACGAGTCTGGATCCAAAGGCACTTCCTGAGCCTTTGCGCTACCCGTCCGCCCCCTAGGTGAGCGGTTTACTATCGACTCCACTGCACATCACCGGACGGTTGGGTGATAGAGGCTGGGAGTCACTGTATGAGCCAAGACATCTTGGAGTTAGCCGACCGCCTCTGGCGAGGTGAGATCGACACCGATCACCATCATCCCGTCAATCACGTTGGTGGCGTGGCCGAGATCTGTGACGGAGTGGCCTTCGTTCCTTCCTTTGCCAATGTCTCGGCCTTCGACACCTCTGATGGACTGTTCTTGGTCGACACCGGGAGCGCACCGTTAGCCAAAACCGTGCACGCCGATCTCCGCACGTGGTCGAAGGGGCGCCTGCATACGGCGGTGTACTCCCACGGCCACATCGACCATGTGTTCGGGGTCCCGGTCTGGGAGGAAGAGTCGAAAGCCAACGGTTGGGCACCTCCCGAAGTCATTGCCCATCACGCCTTACCTGATCGCTTCGATCGCTACATCGCCACGGCCGGCTACAACACCATGATCAACCGGCGGCAGTTTGGCTTTGACGACTTGGTCTGGCCCACGCGACTATCGCTACCCGGATCGCACCTACGTGACCGAACTCACGGTTGAGGTCGGCAATGACACCTTCGCCCTCCGTCATGAAAAGGGCGAGACCGACGATCACACCGTGACCTGGCACGCCGACAAACGTGTGCTCTGTTGCGGAGACCTCTTCATTTGGGCGTCGCCCAACGCTGGCAACCCTCAAAAGGTTCAGCGTTATCCACGCGAGTGGGCCCAGGCCCTTCGGCGCATGATCAAGCTCGAGCCCGAGTATCTCCTCCCCGGCCACGGCTTCCCTGTCATGGGTGCGGCTCGGGTTCGAGAAGGATTGACGGACACCGCCGACCTCCTCGACTCGTTGGTTGATCAGACCTTGGTCGTTATGAACAGCGGGGCACGACTGGACGAAGCCATCCATTCGGTACATCCTCCGCCCGAACTGGCGGCCAAGCCCTATCTCCGACCTGTCTACGACGAACCGGAGTTTGTGGTGCGCACGGTCTGGCGCCTCTACGGCGGATGGTGGGACGGCAATCCCGCCACCTTGAAGCCTGCCCGCGAACGGGCCCTGGCCCAAGAACTGGCCGACCTCAGCGGTGGCCCTTCTGTATTGGCCGATCGGGCTCTTGCGCTGTTGGCCGAGTGGGAAGCGACCGGCGCTCGGACGACGGAGCGTGCCACGACGGGCTCGAACACGCCGATGGTGCCCTTCGCTTGGCCGGGCATCTGGTCGAGTTGGCCTGGCAGGCTGACCCGGACGACGAGGGCATCCAACGCGCTCGCCGGGAGGTCTTTACGGCTCGGGCTGAAAACGCCACGTCGACCATGTCAAAAGGGGTCTTTCGCTGGGCCGCCCGTGAGTCCGACGTTGCGGCCAAGCCAAGCAACCGAGAGGCCCCGTCAGGAGGCCATAGCCACGGGGGCAGCCCGCCCCACTGAGTGGTGCCGAATTTGGGGTGGCGTGAGCGCTCCGAGCGGTCGGCGGCGGCCCTCACGGGCCATTTTTGACGGCTCAGTCGCCCGGCGCTGGTCGGAGCCATCCGGTCCATCGGCCGATCGCTCCAAGAGCCAGGTGAAGCAATTCACAAAGCTGTACGCAGGTACTTCGAATTACCTGTCCAGGTTCGCTAGTGTCACGCACGTGGAATCGCCTCCGACCGGTACCGCCCCTCAGGACGCCCGCTCTCGGCGGCTGCCCCGGCTGAGATCGAGGCGGTGGGCGCTTGGCCTGGCCATCCTGACCCCGCTCGTCCTGACGGGCTGCAAAGTCCCCTCATTTGGGGCCTATCCCGGCGCCACCACCCAGGCCCGCATCGGCCTATCACCTGTGGCAGGGATTCTTCATCGCCGGACTGGTCGTTGGGGGCTTCGTCCTCCTCCTCATTCTGTGGGCGGTCTTCCGCTATCGCCGCAAGCTCCGACGCCATTCCGAAGCAGACGCAGTACCACACGATCTTGGAGATCATCTATACCATCGTGCCGATCATCATCGTGCTGGCGCTGTTCGTCTTCACCTTCAACTCCGAGAACATCATCGATGCTCCGGCCACCCACCCCAACCACCGTCATCAACGTGAAGGCCTTCCAGTGGGGCTGGGAGTTCGACTACCCGGGTGGCACCAAGGTCATTGGCGCCACCACTGAAGCCCCGGTCATGGAAATCCCAGTGGGCGTGCCGGTGAAAATCACCCTGGCTTCCTTGGACGTGATCCATGGCTTCTACATTCCTGAGTTCAACTTCAGTCGCTACGCCCAACCTGGCTACGTCAACACGTTCACCTTCAATGTGATCCATACCGGCACGTTCAGAGGACAGTGCACGCAGCTCTGTGGGCTGTATCACTCCCTCATGTTCTTCTACGTCCATGCCGTGACACCGGCCCAGTACCAGGCTTGGTTAGCCGTCAATGCTGGGCATACCATTACGGATGGCGCAGGACCTAGCGTTGCCACGGGTGAAGAACGGAGATGGCTACTAAATGACTGACGTCATCGACCCACCGCAGTCCGTCTCTGGTCGTCGCTCCTTCGTCGACCGACGGTGCCGACCACGATGGGCACGCTGACCACGGCGGTCCCACGCGGCCCACGGCCCAAGCGGCATCGTCAAATGGATGACCAGTACCGACCACAAGGTCATCGGTCTCAGCTACATGATCACGTCATTGGTGATGTTCTACCTGGCCGGCATCATGGCGCTCGGCATCCGCCTGCAGCTCACCTCGCCGCACAGCTCGTTGCTCAGCTTCTCGCAGTACAACGAGCTGTTCACCATGCACGGCAGCTTGATGCTCTACCTGTTTGCCGGACCCTTTGCCTTTGGTGGTCTGGCCAACTACATCGTCCCGCTCCAAATCGGCGCACCCGACATGGCCTTCCCCCGCTTGAACGCCCTGTCGTACTGGCTCTATCTTGAGTGGTTCGATCACCATGTTGTCGGGCTTCATCGTGGCCGGTGGCGCCGCAAACTTCGGTTGGGTGGCCTACGCCCCGCTCTCTAGTGCGACCAGCTCACCGGGAGCTTGGTCCCGACGTCTGGATCATGGCCCTCGCCTTGACCGGATTCTCCGCCATCTTCACCGGCGTCAACCTGGTCGGCACCATCTTCTATCTCCGTGCCCCGGGCATGACGATGTTCCGCATGCCGATCTTCACCTGGAACATGCTGGTCACCGGCATCTTGATCCTGATCGCCTTCCCAGTGCTCACCGCCGCACTCATCATGCTGTTTTGTGACCGACATTTCGGGACCCTGATCTATTCCGGGCAAGGGCGGTGGCTCCGCCATTCTCTGGCAGCACCTCTTCTGGTTCTTTGGCCATCCGGAGGTGTATATCCTCGCCTTACCCTTCTTCGGGATCGTGACGGAGATCCTGCCCGTCTTCTCCAAGAAACCGGTCTTTGGGTACAAGGGCATGGTCTTTGCCACCATGGCCATTGCCGCCCTTTCCACTGGCGTGTGGGCCCACCACATGTTCACGACCGGTGTCGTCCTCTTGCCCTTCTTCAGTCTCTTGAGTCTGCTCATCGCCGTGCCGACCGGCATCAAGTTCTTCAACTGGATCGGCACCATGTGGCATGGCCAGTTGCAGTTCACGACGGCCATGCTCTTCAGCGTCGGGTTCCTCTTTGCCTTCTTGATGGGTGGCGTGACCGGCATCATGCTGGCCGCACCGCCGATCGACTTCTTCACCCACGACACCTACTTTGTCGTGGCCCACTTCCACCAGGTTCTCTTCGGTACGGCCGTCTTTGCTGGCTTCTCCGGCCTTTACTACTGGTATCCGAAGATGTTCGGCCGCATGCTCCGAGAGGGCTTGGGCAAGGCCCACTTCTGGCTCATGTTCATCGGGTTCTGGGTCACCTTCATGCCGCAGTACGTGGTGGGCCTCTTGGGCATGCCTCGACGGGTGGCGGTCTACCCCTCCAACCTTGGGCTGGCAGAGCTACAACATCGTTTCGACCGTCGGCGCCTTCATCATCGCCCTCTCGTTCTTCTTGTTGCTCGTCAACTTCTACGTGTCGTGGGCCAAGCCCATTCCGGCCGGGGACAACCCGTGGGACGCCCACACGCTGGAGTGGTTCACCACCTCTCCCCCGCCGCACCACAACTACACCCACCTTCCCCCCATCCGCTCTGAGCGCCCCACGTGGGACTACAACCACCCGGACAATTTGGTAGTGGCCCACGGCCGAGCTCACGAAAAGATGGCGGCGAGGATTGACGCTGAAGTAGCAGAGAAGGAGACGTCGGCATGAAGATTGAAGCCCGGTTCCTGATCTTCCTCGGCATCTTCTTCGGCATCGTCGGTGCCTTCTACTTTGTTCTCACCTACAAGTACGCCACTATTGCGGGCAGCTTCGTCCACATCGGCGTTGAAGACGCCGGCTTTGTGATGTTGATCGGGACCTGTACTCTCGGTCTTCTTCCCGGCCTCTACTACCTCTTTTGGTATCGGCGCTCGAAGGGCTACAACCACTTCTTTGGACGTCGCGACGTCCACGCCGCCGGACCGAGGCCCTCTGACCGTGAAGACGCCACCATGGCTGAGGGTGCGGGTGAGATCGACTCCTTTCCTTCGTCGAGCATCTGGCCCTTCGTCCTCGGCATGGGTGCTTTCTTGGTTGTGAACGCACTGGTCTTCGGTTGGTGGTTAGCCGCTCCCGGCATCGTGCTCATCCTGACGGCCCTGGTCGGCGTCACGGCGGAGAGTCGACGGGGCGGCCACGTCTGATCGGACGCGAGCAACCTGCCCTGCAGGTTCTCGCCCGTCCGCCAGTACCGACAACCACGGTCGTAGAAGGCCTCACGTCGTGAGCCGCTGAGCCTGACCGGTAGCTTGGGGCCGTGAGCCCGTCATCGCCTGAATCTGACGCCGCCACCACACCATCGTTAGACCACGCCGTGACTGATCCCACGCTGATCAGCTCGAAGACGCCAGCAACACCACCCGAACAGACCAGTGCGGCCAGCCGCAACGGTCTTTCAAATCGCCTGGTCTTACTTATGGCCGTAGCCACTGGGGCGGTGGTCGCCAATCTCTACTACTGCCAGCCTCTCCTCCACCAGATCGCCCTCACCTTTCACGTGGGTTCGGGCGCGGCCTCCACCATCGTGACCTTCACGCAGGTCGGCTACGCCGCTGGTCTTATCTTGGTGGTCCCCTTGGGCGATAGGCATCCCCGCCGCACCCTGGCCGTCATCATCTATCTGGTCGCAGCCGTGGCCCTGGTTGGGTGTGCGCTGGCCGGCAACATGGTGCTGTTCGGAGTGGCTTCGCTCGCCGTTGGCCTCTCATCGGTGGCCGGACAGGTCATGGTGCCGTTCGCGGCCGACCTGGCGACGCCCGAACGCCGAGGTCGCGTGGTGGCCCGGATCATGTCGGGCCTGCTGCTCGGTATCTTGATGGCCCGGACGGTGGCTGGTCTTGTGGCCGAGCTTTTTGGGTGGCGCGCCATCTACTGGCTTTCGGCCGCGTTGATGATCTTCTTCGCCATCATCTTGCGCAAAGCCCTGCCCGGCGAAGCGGAACGGCCGTCTGTCCCCTATGGACGTCTGGTGGGCTCGTCCCTTCGACTGTTGGTCGACCTGCCAACGCTTCGACGCCGGGCCTTTCTCGGAGCCTGCGCTTTTGGGGCCTTTAGCGTCCTGTGGACCGCTGTGGCCTTCTTGCTGTCCGGACCGCCCTACGGCTACTCAGAGGGCGTCATAGGGCTCTTTGGGTTGGCGGGGGTGGCAGGAGTGGTGGCCGCCAACCTCGCCGGCAAGTTGGCCGACTCAAACCGTATCTACGCCTCCACCTGGGTGGCCGGCGCGTTGTTGGTTGGATCCTTCGCTTTGATGGCGCTCGGACGCACGTCGCTGGTTGCCCTTGTGGTCGGCATTGTCGTGCTCGACATGGGCACGCAAGGGATGCAGATCACCAATCAGGCCGTGATCTATGCCCTCATGCCTGAAGCCCGCAGCCGGATCAACAGCGCCTACATGTTCTGCTACTTCGTGGGCGGGGCGTTGGGTTCAGTGCTGGCCGGGCTGGCCTTTGCCCACTTTCATTGGAACGGCGTCTGCGTCTTGGGTGCATCTTTCGGCCTCTTGTCGCTTGGGATGGCCGCCTTCGACAAACTCCGGCCCGCCCGAGGCGTCCCGACCACGGAGATTGCGCTCATCGACAACCTGGACTGACCGTCCGAGAGACCGAGCGCCGCTCAGTGCAGTCTTCGTGGCGGCGCAGTCTTAGTGATCGACAGTGCGGCTCGGACCTGGCAGTCCCATGGGATTCGGAAAATTGATAATGCCCGAGGACAACACGGCGTCGGCGATCGTGCCCAATCGGTCCAAGAGATGCCCGAGCTCGTCGTCGTCCAACGATTCGTAGGGACGGGCCGCCAAGGCATCGGTCTGGCGTTCGACCTCGGCCCGCAAGGCCAAGCCCTCGGGTGTCGCACCATGAGCATCGATCAGCTGACGTTCGACCAACTCCTCTGTGGCCTCGCTCCACTCGTCATCGCTCCAGCCTCGACCCACTCGCAACAGCTCTCCCGGCAGCCCGTTGCTGGCGGCAAACAGGACGTGGGTGGTGCAGGCACCCATGTCGTGCGCCAAGAGGGCTTGGACGTGGCCGTCGCCCCGATGCTCTCGGAGCACCGTGCACTGCTGCCAGAGTGCTCCGACAGCGGCCGTGCGTTGGTCCAGCCCAACGGGGCGACCAAGCTCGCGGTTGGCCGCAAACAGTGCTCGGCCGGCGCCATCGGCTCGATCGATCACCCCTTGGAGAGGCCCGTCGATCAGAGCAACGAGCGAAGCACCGTTGTGAACGGTGTCGGCCAACACGGTGGCCGCGGCCTGAACCCTGGCCTGGCAGACCACAGCAGGGGCAACGATCTCCCAAGCAGAGGGAAGAGCGCGTCGCACCATGTCGGGGTGAAAATTGAAAAACGTGGCGATGACGACTTCCGCTCCGACCCGACCCATTGGTGCGGCCCGGTTGGCAAAGTAGCCGTGCCAAAAACCCTTCAGACCGAGCGCGGCTGGTCCCGTTCGGCACGCGTCGGCAAAGTAGGTGACGGCATGAATGGGCTCAATGGCCCGCCACATCTCACGAGCTGACGGACGGGCCACGCCCGAAAGGTTAGGCCCCGATACCGACGATGGGCTTGTTGAGTGGCATACCGCCCATGGAGCCCAAGAACGGTGCACCACCAAAGGCGAACAGGCCGCCATCAGAGGCCACCTCGTAGTAGCCGCCCGCAGGTCGCACCGTCATACCCACAATCGGTGCGTTCAGGGTCTGCCCACCCATGGAGCCCAAGAAGGGTGCACCACCAAAGGCGAACAGGCCGCCATCAGAGGCCACCTCGTAGTAGCCGCCCTGATTCGTCAGAGCGATTCCGACAATGGGCTTGTTGAGTGGCTGACCACCCATGGAGCCGTCAAAGACGGCATCACCGAAGGCGAAGATGCCACCGTCGGAGGCCACCTCGTAGTAGCCCCCGCCGTCGGGCGTGAGCGCCATGCCAACAATGGGTGCGTCCAAAGGTTGGCCCCCCATCGATCCGTGGAAGACCGCGTCGCCAAAGGCAAACAGACCACCGTCGGACGCCACCTCGTAGTAGCCCTGACCGTCGCTGGTGGGTGCCATGCCAACGATGGGCTTATTCAGAGGCTGGCCGCCCATAGAGCCAAAGAAGCCGGCATCACCGAAGGCAAAAAGGCCACCGTCAGACGCCACCTCCCAGTAACCACCACCGTCAGGCGTCATGGCCATGCCCACGATCGGTGCGTTCAGGGCCTGCCCACCCATGGAGCCGTAGAAGGTCGATCCAAAGGAGAACAGTCCTCCGTCAGAAGCCACTTCGGCGTAGCCGGAGCGCCAGATGGGTGCACTGACCGAGTTCATTCCGGGATCGGCGCTACCGACTCCGAGACAGATGTCGTTCACGACACAGGCCAGCTCATTGATCTGTGAACCCGTGCTGTCGCTTGGTGAAGGGACCGACTGTCTATTCCAGGTTGATCCGTTCCAAGCCAGCACCTCGTTCCCGTAAATGTTGGCGTCGAACACTTTGTAGTACGACCCGGCGGCAACACACGATGTCGGTCCGAAGCAGTCAACGGCAAACAGTTGATCCCCAAAGCCGGTGGTGGGTGTGGTGTCGACCGACCACGCAGATCCATTCCATTGCTCGACGAGAGACTGATCATTCCCCGTGGGATAGCGCGCTCCTACCGCCATGCAGAGCGTTGGCGCTGCACATGACAACGAGTACAGAACGGAATAGCCCGAGACGGAAGGTAAAGTTTGGACCGTCCAGATCGAGCCGCTCAGCCCGAGGGAGAACTGGGACGTTTCACCGACGGATCCAAGCGCCTCACAGGTTGCTGCGACACAAGAGACGCTTTCCACGCTGGTTTCCGTTGACCCTGCACCTGCAGGATTGGCGTCCACTGACCACGTGGTTCCATTCCACTGTGTGAGCAGTGGTGCTTCTGTATCGGTGCCCTTTATGGTCCAGCCCACTGCGGCACAAAAAGTCGTACTGGTGCACGACACAGAGAGCAGTGAATTTCTTTCGTAGATAGGAAAGATCGACGGACTCGGAACTGTTGACCACTGGACGCCATTCCACTCTTCGGCGTAGGTGGAGTGAGAGTTCGTAGTAGATGGGCTGGTGTTACCGACCGCCATGCAGAAGGAGGCCGTGACACATGACACACCAGTCAGAAAGACTCCGTTTGGCGCCGCGGTAGGAAGATTGGGCATCGCGCTCCAGGTCACGCCGTCCCATCGCGTAATGATCTGATTGTCATTCTGATTTCCTACGGCCACACAAAAGGTCGGGCTGCCGCACGATTCGCCGGTGTACACACTATTGCCGTTCGAGAAGGCCAGGCCCCCGGAAGGAACGAGACTCCAAAGGCCCGGTACAACGACGCGAGGTGCCTGCGCTGCCCCCGCTGAACGCACCAATGGTGTGAGTAGGAGTGCCGCCATCACGACTGTGGCGCAGAGCGCCAGGCGAGATAAAAGTGCTCTGGTGCGCATGACCAACCCCCGTTCGTTCCGCCATGACAGAACACACAGCGGACTGAAACTACCTACGTCCATGAAAAGTACCAGAACCTAAGAATTTTTGACGGTGCGTGGACGTCGACGGCCGTACACGAGAGACTGCATTGCGACGCTCTAGGCCAAAGGCGCTCGGGGTGTTGCGCTGCGGGGCGAGCCGGTGGGTGGGCTCGTTGGTCCCATGCTTCACGATCAAGATGGAGGTCCTCGATGGCCAACGAGGGTTACCTGTTAGATAACGCAGAAGAAGAAGCGGGAAGCCGGTTCGACGCCCTGGCCAAACTCTTCGATCCGTCGACCTTTCGTCATTTGGACGCGTTGGGAATCGGGCCAAGTTGGCACTGTTGGGAGGTAGGTGCCGGCGGGCCTTCGGTCCTCCACCATTTGGTCGATAAGGTCGGTCCCAGCGGGCGGGTCGTTGCGACAGATATCGATATCTCGTGGCTCAGCCGCATGGGTGACACGGTCGAGGTGCTCCGTCACGACGTGGCCCAGGATGCCCCGCTTGAGGGTCCATTCGATCTCATTCACGCCCGCTTGGTCTTGGTCCACGTCGTTGACCGTGATGCCGCCATGTCCGCCATGGTGAGTGCTTTGCGGCCCGGGGGTTGGCTCTTCATAGAGGATGCTGACCCGGCCCTGCAGCCACTCAGCTGTCCGGATGTGGTTGGTCCGGATCAAGAGCTGGCCAACCACATTCGTTCGGGCTTTCGCGCCCTCATGGCCGGACGAGGGGTCGATCTCGCCTACGGCCGTACCCTGCCCCGTCGGCTCCGAGAGCAGGGATTAGAAGACGTGGCGGCCGACGCGTACTTTCCCTTGGCCGACGAGGCCTGCAACGCGTTGGAGCTGGCAACCGTGGCGTTGATCCGCTCCCAGCTGCTCGACCACGGCATCGCCGATGAGGAGCAGATTGCACGACACCTGGCCAATGTGAAGGCAGGCCGACTTGATCTGGCGCAACCCCCAATGATCTCGGCCTGGGGCCGCAAACCGCTCTAGGGGATCAGCGAGTGACTTGGCGGACGCCGGTCGCTGACGGCTCGCCGCCGTCCTTACCAGCGCCAACCGTCGTGAGGGGCGAGATGTCGATCTTGGTCGGCACGGGCTCGGGGTCAAGTTCGTGGTGACCATCACCCTCGCGTGGCGCCGTCTCGACCGTGGTGTACTCACCCGTCGCACTACGTGACACGACCAGCGGGCGCTTGCGTTTGCCGATGCCGCGCACGCCTTGCATCTCAAGACAGATTCGCCAAGCCAGCACGCCGGCCACGACAGGCACCACGATGGTAAGAATCCGAAAGCTCCAGAGCACAACGTTCAATGAGATGTGGAAGTAGTTGGCCAGGACGTCAGTGGAACTGGCGGCAAACAACACAAAGAGAAGGGCCAGCATGGCTACACCAGCCGCCGTGCGCTTGGGTCTGTCACGGGGTCGATCGAGCAGGTTGTGAATCTCGTCATCTCCCGTCATGCGCTTTTCAATCGCGGGCCAGAGCATGCAGATGTTGAAGACGATGCCGGGGAACAAGACGGCCGGCAAAAAGACCTCGAGCGGCCAGGTATGGCCAAAGCCCGTCCACTCCCAGGCCGGCATAATGCGAAGGGCACCATCCAGCCAGCCCATGTACCAGTCCGGCTGCACGGCATAGGAAATCTTGTCAGCTTGATACGAGCCGAACTGCCAGATCGGGTTGATCTGAGCGAAGGCACCGAGCAGGGCACAGGTGGCCGCCACCAT
This sequence comes from uncultured Acidimicrobiaceae bacterium, assembly GCA_963803215.1. Lineage (GTDB taxonomy): Bacteria > Actinomycetota > Acidimicrobiia > Acidimicrobiales > RAAP-2 > CAWDLP01. The sequence goes on along the minus strand of CAWDLP010000012.1, from coordinate 55,666 downwards.
GAAGAGAAAGCCGGTGGTCTTGGCCATGAAGGTCGGGAACATTGGTGTACCGACCACGTTGTGTTCGGTGCGCCCCCGACCCTTGAACTGCGTGTGCTTCTGGCGGACCAGCAAGCCCAGGTGGCCGCCGATGAGGGCAAAGAAGACGAGCGGAATGATGAGGACGTGGATGACGAAGAAGCGGGGAATGATGACGTTGCCCGGGAAGGGCCCACCCCACAAGAAGAAGGCGACATACGAGCCGACAAACGGGATGGAAAGAACGATCGAGTAACCAATGCGAAGGCCGGTGCCTGAGATGAGGTCGTCAGGCAGCGAGTACCCGATGAACCCGTTCAGAATCGACAGGATCAACATGATGATGCCGATGAGCCAGTTTGTCTCACGGGGCTTGCGGAAGGCACCAGTGAAGAAGATGCGAGCCATGTGGACGATGATCGAACCGACAAAAATGTCACAGGCCCAGTGGTGCATCTGGCGCATGAGAAGGCCACCGCGCACTTGGAACGACAGATTCACCGTCGAGTTATAAGCCTCCGAGACCCGCTGACCACACAGGGGCTTGTAGTACGCCGTGCCCTTCACGCACTTGTAGATGACCTCATTCGAAGACGGCACGTAATAGAGGGTCAAGAAGATGCCGGTGGCGATGAGCACCACGAAGGAGTACAGGCAGATCTCGCCCAACATGAAGGACCAGTGGTCCGGGAAGATCTTGTCCAAGAAGGCCCGTCCGCCCTTGGCCACGCCAAAGCGGTCGTCCATGTCGCCGACAATTTTGCCGGTCTTGCCGTAGGGACCGAGGGCTTCGGTGACCTCGCGGTCTTTGTTGCTTCGGCTTGGAGTCGATGGTGTCGGTCATAGCGATCTCGTGGTCCGTTCCCAGAACCCAGGCCCGACGGCTTGGTTGAACGGTTTCTGGGCCACCAACACGCCGCCTTTGAACTCAAGGGCCAACTGGGGCAACGGGCGGGGGGCCGGGCCGAACTGCGGCACAGCCCCGTTGGTGACATCGAACATGGACTGGTGGCAGGGACAGACCAACAACTGCAGTTCCTGCTCATACAGACCGACCGGGCAGCCCAGGTGGGTGCAGAGCTTGGAGTAGGCCACGTAGCCCTTCGGTCCCCAGGTCTCACGCCCGGGCATGGTGACGACATCCTGATCGGCGTAGATCCGAATCAGCACGACCTGGTCCTCGGCCTGACCTTCGTCGGTGTTCTGTAGGCCCTCAGGGAAGACGGTCATCAGGCCACCGGGCACCAACGTGTCCTCGGTCACGGTACGCCCGCTCGAGTCAACCAGGCGTGTGCCCTTCTTCCAATTGGTGGTCTGGAGGCTGGTTCCCGGCAACGGACCAAGTGAACGAATAAGGGGGAACATCAACACGACGGTGAAGATGCCCGCACCAGTGGCGAAGAGACCGCCCAGCATTTTGCGGCGCTTCACCACCACGGCGGATCGTTCGACCAGAGCGGCTGACATGGCGTCGCGCTCTTCGGCCGTCCCGGCCAAGGTGTGGCGCTCCTCGACAAAGGGACCTTGGGGCATGAGGTACTTACCCCAGGCCGTGAGCCCAAAGCCCAAGAGCAGCATCCCGGCCCCGAAGGTGCCGCCCAGGATCCAAGGGTTCAGGTTCTGCCAGTAAGCGGCGCCGAACAGAGCGAAAAATATCATGGCGAGTACGAAGGTGACCGCAATGAGATCCTCAATCCGCTTGGGGTAGCGGGTGGCCTCTTGCATATGAGGGTCGGTCAACTTGGCCGTCGTGATCGCGACCGGCGTACGAGTCGCCTGGTCGTCGTCAACTGACGTAGTGCTGTGCTCGTCGCTCAACTTCGGTCTCCGATCCAAAAGCAGATCAAGAACAGTCCGCCCACACCAAAGAGGAGGCCGATAAATCCTTCAGCCACGGGGCCGACGCCACCGAGGCCCGCCCCGCCCGGGTTGGATGGGTGCTGAATCTTGGTAGCTGACGTAGGCCACAATGTCGCGGACCTGGCGGTCGGTGAGGTTGCCGGTGAAGCGGGGCATGTTGGCCGGGCCGGTTCGGATGGCTGAAGCGATCTGCGTGGCGTTGGCCTGGTGCAACGTAGGGGCGTTGGTGCCGTAGGCCAGCGCGTCACCCGCTCCGGTAATGGTGTGGCACGCCGCACAGTTGAGGGCAAAGAGGGAAGCCCCGTTCGAGAGGTTGGCCGTGGCCACGTTGTGCACCACTGGAATGGCCGGGACCCCGGGGTCGAGTGAGTTGACATAGGCCGCAACTTCCAATGACTGCAACGGCGTGAGACGCGGCGGCTTGCGCTCAGCTTCGACCGCTTTTACGTCGGAGTCGGGCATACGACCGGTTGAGACCCAGAAGTTGACGGTGGCAGTACCCACCCCTTGGAGGTTCGGACCGCTCAAGCGCAACGCCGCCAGATCCAGCCGATGAGGTGCCGTTGGCAGTCGGACCGTGGCAACTGGTGCAGTACTCGGCGAACAGGAGGCTCCCGGGCTTGATGTAAGAGACGGGGGATTGATGTAGGAGATGTCCTGGTTGCCGTAACGGTGCAGCTTGCCATTGAGGCAGATCTCATAGGAAGACAAGGCCGGATTTCCAGCGTTGTAGACGTCGGTGTGTCCGTCACCTGTTCGTTCTCGGTGTGGTCCACTGCGTGGATATCGACGGGTCGACCTCCGGCATGCACTGGCCAGATTGACCGGACCGACCATCGCCCGTTTCGGGACTGATGAGGACGGGAGTCCGGTTCGGCCGACGTGGTCGCAGGCTCGGCCGAGGTCGTGGTCGGCTCGGCCGTGGTCGCCGGCACGGCCGATGTTGTGGCGGGCTCTCTGGTGCGGTGTGGTCGTGGCGCCGGCCGTGCGTCGTTGTGGTCGTGACGGCCGGGCGGTGTGCTGGTGGTGGTGTCGCAGCTCCGGAGGCCGGAACAAAGGCCAAGAACCCGCCGAGGGCGACCGTCGTCATCAGCCCGCCGGGGATGATGTATTTGTTGCGGAGAATCCGTCGAAAAGCGCTACGCATACCAGATCGCCTACTTGAGAAGGAAGAGACAGGCGAACAGGCCAAGCCAGACGATGTCGACAAAGTGCCAGTAGTAACTGACCCCTTGGACGACCGAGAGCTCCCCGGGGTCTCCCCCGGTCTTTCCTTTCATTCGGCCCAGCAGGAACACCATGGCCACCAGACCCAAGAAGACGTGGAGACCGTGCAGCCCAGTCATGATGTAGAAGAGCGAGCCGTAGGCGTTGGTGTTCCACTGCGTCTCTAAGTGGGTCCACTCGTAGAACTGGTTGGCCAAGAACATGCCACCGAGAATCAGCGTCATGGCGATCCAGAATCGGGCCTTACTCCGTCGGCGCCACTCAGCGTGCCAGACGCTGTCTGCATGGTGAAGCTCGAGCACACCAGAATGAAGGTGAAGATGGCGGCCTGGATGGTGTCGAGTTTGGTCCCGGGCGGGGGCCAGATACCGCCCGGGGCACCAGCTCGAATGGTGAAAAAGGCGGCAAAAAGGCCGCTGAAGAACATCAATTCGGAGCCCAGCCAGATCATCACGCCGATGGCGAGCATGGGCGGACGGTCGTGGACGATCTTCCCCTCGACGGGAGCGGTTTCTTCCACCGAAACGGCCTGGCTCACGGCGTATTTCCTAGTCCACCAGCGACCCCTGAGCGCCAACATGCTGGTGACGGTATCAGCCACGGGCATCCATTAGTGATCTTGTGCACATTCTTCGGGTGGACCGCTGGCGCCCAGAGCCACACGAGCCCGGTGGATCGGGTTGCGTCAAAACCTCTTCAAAGGCCAGCGCCGGGTGGCCTCGGTCAGGTCGACCGGAAGGGCCAGGCGTGGACGACCGAGAGCCGACGGGTGGGTCGGGTCAGGGCCACATACAGGGTGCGCAAGTCCCCGGGTCGTGGCCGGGGGCGGGCCATCGCCGACGGGGTCACCGCCGACGGCGGCGATCAGGGCAGGTTCCACCACGACCACGGCATCGAACTCGAGCCCGTTGGTCTCGTCGGCTGGCAGCAGCACCAAATCGGCCGCCAATCCTTCGCCTCGAAGGTCCCGAGGATCGGTGACGTCCAAACCGCGGCGCACCAGCGCAGCTCGCAGTTCGGCCAAGAGGTCAGCCGGCGCCGAGCACCGGCCGTGCGCCCCGGGGCCACGGCCTCCATGTCGGCGACGGCCGCCTCGGCCACCGCTTCGGCCAACTGGGCGCGCTCGCCACCTCGATGACGACCGGCTCGTGGCCAGACTGGCGAACCGGTCGAGGCGGCGCGATGTCGGGCGCGGCCAGGGCCAGGACCCGGGCGGCCGCCGCCACTACCTCGGCCGGCGTGCGATAGCTCACGGTCAGCTCGACCAAACGGGCCGGGTGACGCAGGTTCAGGTGGGCCGTGACGTCGTCCCAGTTCTTGGGCGCCCAGGGCCCGGTGGCTTGGGCGATGTCGCCGACCAGCGTCATCGATCCGGATATAGATCGCCGGGCCAACATGCGCAGCTGCATGGGCGAGAGGTCTTGGACCTCGTCCACCACGATGTGACCGTAGGCGCGCTCCTCGTCCGACCTCGCGCTCAGGCGCACGATTGGAGTACGGCAGGGGCGACGTGCTTAAACCGGCCGGCCAGAATCCGCCCTCTTCCCGTTCCCGATTGGCCTCTTCCGTGTTGCGGTTTCGGACTTTGCCCGTGCGTTGCGGATGGCGTGGGCCAAGCAGGGTGCGAGCCTCATCGACCAAGGCACTGTCCGCCACCGTCCACGCCACGTCGTCGAGGGACGAACTGCGGGGCCGATAGAGCAGGGCTTGTTCATTGGGCTCGAGGATCCCTTACCGGCGGCGGCCAACAGAGGCTTGGCCCCGAAGAGGTCGTGGATCAGCTCGTGGGGCGACAGCCGTGGCCACATACGATCGAGCGCCTCCGCCACGTCGGACTCACGACGGATGCGCCGCGCCACAGGTCGGCCAGCTCCTCGGCGACCGCTTCGGCATCTTCGCTTCTCGTGTCGCCCCGCCGTTCGACCGCGATAACGCGTCGGCCAGTCGACGGGCGACCTGCTTTCCACGAATCGCCGTTTGGCGTTGTGGGTGCCGTTACGTCGGCGAGCCTGTCGCACGATCTCTTCGGACTCGGCCACCGACAGACGCAAAGTGCCAGCACCGAAAGGGTAGCGACAGATCCTGCTTTGAGCGGACGTTCGCGGGTTCGGATGGCCCGGGCAATGAAGTCGGCCATACGAGCGTCGCCCTTCAGCCGCGCCACCGCTTCGACGGCTCGGTGGCCTTTGACCTTCACCTCAGGCCACCAGACCCGGCACGGTCGACAACGTCACGCCGGTCTCGCCCAACGAGGGCAGCACCTGTTCGATATAGCGCAAGAACAACGGGTTCGGTCCAACCACCAACACGCCCTGGCGCTCCAACGGAAAACGGTGGGTGTAGAGGAGATAAGCCGCTCGATGCAGGGCGACGGCTGTCTTACCGGTGCCCGGACCACCTTGTACAACCAAGGTCCCGGCCAAAGGCGAGCGGATGATCTCGTCCTGTTCGCGCTGGATCGTGCCGATGATGTCACCCATCTGGCCCGTTCGGGCCTGGCCCAGCGCGGCCAACAGGGCGCCCGGGACCGCCGAGACTCATGCCGTCGTCCAACAGGCGCTCGTCGCCATCGTCGCCCGACCGCTCGCCCGCCGACGTCTGGGTCGTGTACCGTTGCCATTGCGGCCGCGGCGAAATACTCGTCTTCAAGACCCACCACCGTCCGCTTGCGCACGGCCAGGTGGCGACGCCGGGTCAGGCCCTGGGGGTCGAGGCCAGTGGCCCGATAGAAAGGTTCGGCCACCGGGGCTCGCCAGTCGACGACCAGTGGTTCGAGGTCAGGACCCGAGACCGCCAGCCGGCCGATATGAAAGGCCTCGCCGTTGGGGTGCGTGTCGTCAGGCACGGTGTCGATACGGCCAAAGCACAGGGCCTGGTCACCGATCTCGAGCTGAGCCAGCCGAGCCAGGCTGGTCCGCACCACGATGTCTCGCTCGGTACGGGACTGGAAGGTTCCGCCCCGTCCCAGGTCAAGGACCGAATCGAGCATTTCGGAGGCGTCAGCCCGCATGGCGTCGAGCGAACCGATGGGCACGATCGAGGAAGCTCTGCTCATCTCGAAGATCGGGATGCTCTGCCACCTCGCCTCTTTTCCTCCCCAGATTTCGCCTCGTTTGAGAACAGTCGAGTCTACTCATGTGGCCCAGCCCTCTGATCTGAGCGGCCGCTGGCCTACGATGAAGCTGACGTGCCAACCCGCGGCGATCGTCTGTCGCCCTGCTCTCACCTGGCCTCCTTGTCTGAATCCGACCCGTTGACACTCCGACACCGACACCCGATTTCTTCGGGCCTGCAAAGGCCAACCGGTCGACCGACACCCCGGTCTGGTTCATGCGCCAAGCCGGACGCTCTCTGCCCGAGTACCGCGCGGCCCGAGGCGAGGGCTCGATCTTTCCGCCATTGGCAATGGCCAGCTGGCGGCCGAACTGACGCTGCAGCCCGTCACCCGCTACGGCGTGGATGCGGCCATCTTGTTCAGCGACATCGTCGTGCCGGTCCACGCCATTGGTTTCGGCGTCGATGTCGAGCCCGGTCGGGGCCCCGTCGTGGCCACGCCCTTTCGCACGGCCGATGACCTGGCTCGCCTCCGCCACCTCGAACCCGAGACCGACATCCCCTACGTGCTGCAGGCCGTCTCGTTGGTGGCCGCGTCACTGGCCGGGACCGGCACCAGCCTCATCGGGTTCGCCGGCGCACCCTTCACCGTGGCGAGCTACCTCATCGAAGGCGGCCCGTCACGGACGTTCTCCAAGGTCAAGGCGCTCATGCACGGCGACCCCGCCCTGTGGGGTCAACTCATGGACCGCTTGGCTGATCTTTCGATCGCCTTCCTACGGGCCCAGGTCGGCGCGGGCGCCGACGCTTTGCAGCTCTTTGACAGCTGGGCCGGCGCTCTGTCGCCCCCCGAGTACGAGCGGTTTGTCCTCCCAACCACCGAACGCGTCCTGGCCGCTGTGGCCGACCTCTCGGTACCCACGATTCTCTTCGGCGTCGGTACAGGAGAGTTGCTGGCCCAGATGGCGACGGCAGGATCCGACGTGGTGGGCGTGGACTGGCGTGTACCCCTTGACGTTGCCCGCCAGCGGGTCGGCGACGCGTGTGCACTGCAAGGCAATCTGGATCCGGCCCTCTGCCTGGCCCCGTCTCGGTCGTGGCCGACGCCGCCCGCGACGTCTTGGCCCGGGGCCAAGAGCCGGGTCAGGCGGCCACATCTTCAATCTGGGCCATGGCGTGCTGCCCGAAACCGACCCGGGATACTGTCAGCGGTGGTTGAATCTGATTCATGCTGAAGGAGCTGTCCGAGGTCGCCTCATGAACAAAGACGGCGACGCCGGCCAACAGCGCAGGCGTCGGCGTGTCTCGATCATGGCCCACGGCACCCCAGCCAACGACGGCCGAAATCGAGCCCTTTTACACCCGCATTCGAAGTGGAAGTCCGCCAACGCCCGAACAGTTGGCCGATCTGGTCTCTCGCTACGACGCCATTGGCGGCACCTCGCCCCTGTCCGAGCGGACACGAGCGCAAGTCGACGGCGTGACCGATCTGCTCCATCAAGCCTCCCCGGAGTCGCTATCTCGTCCGCTTCGGCGCCAAGCACACGGACCCCACCATCGAAGACGCCGCCGCCGACCTGGTGCGCGCCGGCGTCGACCGCATCGTCGGCCTCGTCCTCACCCCCACTTTTCCACCATGGGCACGGGCGAGTACTTGTCGCGAGCACATGACCAGATCGAGCAGACGGCCCACGAACCTCGGCGTCTGGCCGTGCCCACATTCGTGGCCATCGACCACTGGTACGACGCCCCCGGCATGACCGACCTTTGGGCAGACCAACTCTTAGCAACGCTTGAAACACTGCCCGAAGCTGCACCGCTTCGAGGGACGGGCGCCCGTGATCTTTACGGCCCACTCGTTCCCGAACAGGGTGCTGGCAGAGGGAGATCCCTATCCCATACAGATGGAGGACTCGGCCGTCCTGGTGGCCGAGATGGCTGAGATCGATGACTGGAGCGTGGCCTGGCAGAGTGCCGGGCGCACCCCTGAACCCATGGCTTGGCCCTGACTCCTCGCCGTCATCCGCGACACTGGCCACCGAGAAAGCGTGAAGGCCGTCGTCGTCAGTCCGCTCTTGGCTTCGTGGCGGATCATCTTGAGGTGCTGTTCGATCTCGACATCGAGGCTCGGCCAGTGGCCGACAAAGTCGGTCTGCACTTCGCTCGCACGCCCTCGCTCAACGACAACCCACGATTCCTGAGAGTGTTGGCCAACGCCGTCGTAACCGCCGACACGACCGCGGTCTGAGCGATGGCACCGTCCACTCCCATGCCTCGTCCACGGCGCAAACAGACGGTGATTGTGGTTGGTGGTGGCATTGCCGGCCTGGTCGCGGCCTGGGAGCTAAGCGGCGGCGTGAGAGGTCCCGACGACGCCACCCCGAACGTCTGCGTCTTGGAGGCCAGTGACCGCGTGGGCGGAAAACTCGCCACGGCTCCCTACCAAGGTCGGGCCATCGACACCGGACCCGATTCGATGCTGGGTCGGCGCCCCGAAGCCATTGCCCTCTGTCGTGAGCTCGGGTTGGAAGGCGCGTTGGTACCCGTCGGAGCCCAAGGTGCCGGGGTCTTGGCCCGGGGCAAAGTTCGACCACTGCCCAAGGGCTTGGCTCTTGGGGTGCCCAACTCGCTTCTGGCCCGTGGCGCGCTCGGGCATCTTGGGTCGCACGCGGCTCGCTTCGCCTATGGCTGGACGTCGTGACCCCTCGGACTGATAGCCGCACGCCTCTCGGTGATCGTGCCGTCGGACCACTCATCGCTCGCAAGCTCGGTCGACGAGTGGTTGACGCGCTGGTCGATCCCATGCTCGGCGGCATCAGCGCTGGACATGTGAGCGATATGTCGACCGCTGCCGCTTTTCCTCTTCTCCTCGCCGTGGCTCAAACCCGTGGTGGCTTTATGAAGGCCTTGCGCAAAGCGGTCGCAAACGGCGCGCCCCTCGGGGCCGGGCCGCGCTCGATCTCGACACGGAAGATGAGGCAGCCGAGGACGCGCCGCTCCCGCTTCCTTCTTTGGACGGTTTTCCTGACACGGCCGAGCCGACTGAACCCGAGCTCAGTGAACCCGCCGACGAGAAAGGCACACCCGACAAGCCAAGGGGCCGTAAGAACAAAGCAGTGCCGCCATCAGCCGGCGCCCCCATCTTCTGGGCTCTCGAGGGTGGCATGGCCACGTTGGTCACACGGCTGTCAGAAAAACTCGAAGCGCGCGGCGTCACGGTGCGAACCGGAACCGAGGTCGAGCTCCTCGACCTTCACATGTCACTGTCGGGCGAACCTTGGGTCCTCCACACGGCCGAAGGACCGGTGCTGGCCGACGGGGTCGTACTGGCCGTACCGGCACCAGCGGCCAGCCGCCTGCTCGAACCGCACGACACCGACGCGGCCACCCTGCTGGCTGGGATCGATCACGCCTCCGTGGCCCTCATCACCCTCTCTTTTCCGGCCGACGCCGTCGACATCGCTCTCAAAGGAACGGGATTTTTGGTGCCGGTCGGTTCCACTGTTGGGTCTAATCTCGATCCGGGCCGTGATGAGAGCGGCCCGGCGGATCGCACGCTGCTGATGACGGCCTGCACCTTTCTTTCTCACAAGTGGCCCCATCTGGCCCAACCCGATGAGGTGTTGTTTCGAGTCTCAGTCGGGCGCTACGGCGACGACCGCTTCATCACGATGGACGACGACTCGCTGACGGCGCGGGTTGTGCGCGAGCTCTCGGTCGTCCTCGGCGTCAAGGGTGCGCCCACTGCGGCCGCGGTGACGCGATGGCCTGATGGCTTCCCGCAGTACAAAGTGCATCACTTGTTACGGGTCACCGGTATTGAGGCCGCGGTCAAACGCTTGCCGGCCACCGCCGTGGCCGGTGCGGCCTACCGAGGGGTGGGCATACCGGCTTGCATCGCCAGCGGGCGGGCTGCTGCTCGAGAGGTGCGGACCGCACTCTCGGGCGCCTTCCCTTCGTGAGCGCACCACCTCGCTCGTCGTCTTGGCTCAGCATTGTCCTTCCCTCACTGGCCGCGGGTGTTCTTTTAGCGCTGTCGCTTCCGCCCTGGGGTTGGTGGCCGCTCGCCTTTGTCGGGAGTGGACTCCTCTACTGGCGCCTGCACCAGCTTTCGCTGCGCTGGCGGCTCTTGAGCGGATGGTGCGCCGGCCTCGGCTGTTACGGCCTCGGGCTCTTCTGGGCTCGATCGTTCAACTGGTACGGCGCCCTTGCTCTGATCGTGCTTGAAGCGTTTTCAATGGCCACGGCGGCCCTGGTAACGCCGCCTGGAACGAACGACCACGATGCACACCATGGCCGGGCTGAGGTCGGTCGGTTGCTGGCCTACGTCGGTGCCTTCACCTTGCTGGAGGCAGTCCGCTTGTCCTGGCCCTTCGGTGGTCTCCCGATTGGCGGGGTCTATCTGGGACAAGCCGGCGGTCCACTGTTGGATGCGGCTCGCCTGGGCGGACCGCTTCTCCTGACGGCCTTGGTCTGGGCCACTGGCGGCGCGCTGGCCCAGGGCGCCATGGCGCTCCGTGGTCGGAGCGCTCACGGGTCATGGGCTCCCAGTGCGGGGCTGATGGCAGGGGCGCTGACCCTCGTCGTGGTTGTCGTCGTCGGACTTGGCGGGTGGGTGGCGCCAAACGGTGGCCACAGCGTGCAACACCTCCAAGTGGCGGCCGTCCAAGGTGGCGGCAAGCGAGGCTTCAGCAAAGAAGAGATCGATCCGAATACCGTCTTTGCCGCGCAGTTGGCCGCCACGAGCACGATGGCGCAGCAACACCATGGGCATGTGCCGCCCCTGGTGGTCTGGCCCGAGGACGTGATCTCTATCGCTGGCACACTCCGAGGTTCGCCCGAGGCCGCCATCATGTCGTCGCTCTCTCGACGCCTCGACACCACCATCGTGGCTGGGGTGACCTCACAGACCACACTGACCTCGTTTCGAAACGAGATCGTGGTCTGGGGACCGACCGGCCGCATCGTCGACCGGTTCGAAAAGGTGCATCGTGTGCCGTTCGGTGAGTATGTGCCCTATCGATCGGTCGATCTCGCATCTGGCCAATCTGTCGGCTGTCCCTCTCGACGCGGTGCCGGGACACGGCAACGGTCTTTTACATACCCCCGTTGGCCCTCTCGGCGTGATGGTCTCCTACGAGGTCTTCTACGCCAACCGCTCGCTCGCATCAGTTCGGGCCGGAGCCCAGCTCTTGTTAGTGCCCACCAACACGTCGTCCTACGCCACGGCCCAGATACCAACCCAAGAGGTGGCAGCCGATCAGGTGCAAGCGGTGTCAACCGGAAGAGATTTGGTCCAAGCGGCCCCAACCGGATACTCAACCGTGGTCGATAGCTCAGGCACCGTGCGCCAACGGTCCCTCTTGGGCGCTCGCCAAGTACTGATCGCCACGGTGGCGCTGCGCACCGGTCGCACCATCTATGTCGAGACCGGTGATTGGCCCATCCTCGTCCTCGGGGCTGTACTCGTTGGTCTTGGTTGGTGGCTGCAGCGAACGCCACGGCGGCGACAAACGGTCAGCGAGTCATCACCAGTCAAAAGCACCCCTGCGGGCTCGTCAGCACCACCGGTTCAGTCGTAGTAGCCCGAGTGGATATAGACACAGGGCACACCCTCGTGGATGTACATGGCGTGGTTGGACGGATCGTCTTCAAAGGCCAACCGGAGGTCGTAGCCATGGGCCCGCAGATCGTGAATCACGCCCCGCTTGAAGCTGGTGACCTGGCTGTAGTCGCCTCGGTCACGCATGACCAGTAGGTCCCAACGCAGTCCGTAGCGTTCGAGCCAGGCCAACGTTTGCGGCTGGACCCGAAGGGGTCGCCCGGTCAAGAGGACAACGGCAAGTTTGGGGTCAAGCAGCTCTAAGAGTCGCGCGATCTCTTCAATGACTTGATCGTCGCCGCAGGCCTCAAAGAAAGCGGCCCAGTCACGTCGACCGCGCTCGATGTAGTGCTGACGCCCAGCCGCATCCGAGAGGACGCCGTCAATGTCGAAGACAACGGTCTCGCCATCGGTCTTGGGTACATGGGACAGCGTGCCGTCGGGTCGCCGTCCCGCCCCCAAGTGCCAGGCCCAGTTGGGTGGTGCGTCGGTGAAGACAGTGCTGTCGGGACGTGACGTGCTCACGCCTCGTCGCCTGCCGACGTGCTGGCCAAGCGGCGAATCTCTTCGACCACGGCGGGATCAGCCAGCGTGGTGGTGTCACCCAGGTCACGCCCTTCGGCCACATCCTTCAACAGTCGGCGCATGATCTTCCCGCTCCGGGTCTTTGGTAGCTCGTCGGTGAATACGACCGTCTTTGGGCGCGCGATGGCACCGATGCGGGTGGCCACGTACTGACGAAGCTCTTGTCCTAGGGCTTCGCTCGTGTCCTGACCGCCGCGCACCGTGACAAAGGCCACGATGGCTTGACCCGAGGTGTCGTCCTTGGCCCCGACCACGGCTGCTTCGGCCACCGCGGGGTGGTCGACCAGGGCTGATTCAACCTCGGTGGTCGAAACCCGATGACCCGAGACGTTCATCACGTCGTCGACGCGGCCCAAGTAACCAGAGGTACCCGGCGTCGTCGACCTTGGCGCCATCACCGGCGTAGTAGCGACCGGGAAAGCGAGACCAGTAGGTCTCTTTGTAGCGTTCGGGATCACCGTAGATGCCGCGCAGCATGGCGGGCCACGGTCGAGTGAGGGTGAGATAACCACCGCCCTTTTCGACCTTGCGTCCTTCGTCATCGACCACTTCGGCGCCGATGCCCGGCAACGGGAAGGTGGCTGAACCGGGTTTGGCCACGGTCAAGCCGGGCAGGGGAGAAATCAAGATCGCACCGGTCTCGGTCTGCCACCATGTGTCAACCACCGGGCAGCGATCACCGCCGATGTTTTCTCGGTACCACATCCAGGCTTCGGGATTGATGGGCTCGCCGACCGAACCCAAGATCCGCAGGCTCGATAGATCATGGGCCGCCGGGTATGCAGTGCCCCATTTCATAAAGGTGCGAATGGCCGTCGGTGCGGCGTAGAGGATCGAGACCTTGTACTTCTCAATGATGGACCACCATCGATCCCGTCCCGGCGTGTCGGGCGTTCCTTCGTAGAGGACACTGGTCGCCCCGTTGGCTAAGGGGCCGTAGACGATGTAACTGTGCCCGGTCACCCAACCAATGTCCGCGGCGCACCAGTAGGTGTCCGTGTCGCGGTGCAGATCGAAGACGTACTTGTGGGTGTAGGCCGCTTGGGTCAAGTAGCCACCCGTGGTGTGCATGATGCCCTTTGGTTTGGCCGTCGTTCCTGAGGTGTAGAGCAAGAAAAGGAGATCCTCAGACTCCATGGCTTCGGGTGCGCAGTGTTGAGCTGGCACCCCCCCAGCCGCGGCGTCCGTGCCGTCCACCAACTCATGCCACCAGTGATCTCGGCCCGGCGTCATTGGCGCTGGGCCCGCACCCTGGTCGCCCGTTCGGCGCACCACCACCACGTGTTCGATACAAGCCGACTCGGCCACTGCTATGTCAGCGTTCTCTTTCAAAGGGACGACAGCACTCCGGCGCCAACCCCCGTCGGCCGTAATAAGGACTCGGGCCTCTGCGTCCAAGATTCTGTCTCGCAACGAATCAGGTGCGAAGCCGCCAAACACCACCGAATGAGCCGCCCCGATGCGGGCGCACGAGAGCATGGCCACGGGCAGCTCGGGGATCATGGGCATGTAGATGGCCACCCGATCACCTCGTGTCACGCCCAGGCCCTTCAACACGTTGCTGAACTGCTCGACCTCGGCCAAGAGCTCGGCATAGGTGATGGTCCGGGTATCACCCGGCTCACCTTCAAAGTGATACGCCACTCGATCCCCGTGACCAGCATTGACGTGACGGTCTAGACAGTTGTGCGAGCACGTTGAGTGTGCCGCCGTCAAACCAGCGGGCGAAGGGCAGATCCCACGACAGCACGGTGTGCCAGGGTTCAAACCAGTCGAGGGCGCCGGCCTGTTCGGCCCAGAAGCCCTCCCAATCGGCTTCGGCTCTGGCGTAGATGGTCGGGTCATTGACGTTGGCCTGGGCCACGAATTCGGGGCGTCGGGGGGTAGTGACGGTCCTCTGAGTAGTAGTCCTCAATGGTCGGACCTGTCGATTCTCGCACTAGTCTCGGTCGACGCCCCTGACCTGCGGTCTCGCTCACGTTCTTCGCCCTCCCCGTTGCCCTCAAGTCCTGGCGTAATGGACCGAGCCTACCGGCGCCGGAGCGACCAGAATCTGCCCGGCCATTTCATTGCCGGTCCCCGTTGCGTGGGTTGGGCGTGCCACGATGGAGATGGTCATGGCGCCACACTCCTCCCCTCGGGATGAGGCCGTGCCGGTGGAGAACTCTCGGGAGGCCGAAAGTACTGAACCGGCAACGGACCCCATAACCGAAAGCGCCTCAGCACCCACAGGCACCGCCAGCAACGAGGTGCGCCCACTCCGCTCGACCGTTGGTCGTTGAGGTCGGCCTGGGCCGACAGGTCATGGTGGTGAGCGATCTCCTCTTGACCGCTGACGCCACAGCAAGCTCTCTGGCGCTCGCCACTGACATCTCCCGCACCTTGGAGCGATGGGAGGGTCCGGGGTCCTGGTCGTGTGCGGCAACCTCTTTTGCGGCGACTGCCCCTCGCCGACTGACGGCTCACCGCCGCTCCCTGGCTCATCCCCGCGACCTGGTCAGTCAGGTGTCACGCGGGCCGATGTCAAGGCCGCCTGGGCTGCGCATCCGACCTTGGCCCGCGCCATCAAAGCCTTTACCAGTGCTAGCGACTCTCGCTTTATTGTGCTGGCAGGGTGGCGAGATCCCGAGGTCGGCACCGATCCCGACATCGGCCGCGAACTGGCAAAACTGGGCATCGAGGTCGCTCCATCGGTTGACCTGAAGATGACGACAGCGGCCGGGGTGCGCACCGTTTTGGTCCGACCCGGTCAACCGGCCCAGGCGCTTGGCTCGCTGTTCGAGCCAGCACCGAACGACAACCGGGAGTGGCTCGACGGCATCGACCGTCTGGAAGACCCCACGGCATCGCGACGTTTTGTCACCTCTCGGGTGCTCTATCGCCGGCTACGCCGTTATCTCTTTGTCCCCCCGTTGCTCTTGGTCGCCATCGCCCTACTCCTGCGTCTCAACTTCGTCTTTAGTGGTCTGGACCACGTCGTGCGAAGCCGAGGTGGTCGACGAGTCCTCATTCACGTGCACTACGCCGACTGGCAGAGCCGACTTCTCTTCACCCTCATCATCGTGGTGGTCCTGATGGTGGTACTGGCCGGCATTGTGGCCATTGTCTCTCGCGGCATCTGGAAAGCACTGGGCGGCGGTGATCTTCCCTCCGCTCTGGCAAGACCACGAGCACGGCCCGGGACCAAGCGCCGTCGTCCCAGCTCTTGGTCAACGGCATCCCGGCCCTCGACGAAGCACGAGCGGTGGTGGCCAGCGGCGCCACAGGGCTGGTCTGTGGCGGCGGACTGCTCGGCGAACTGGCCCATCTGGACGTCGGTTTCTACGCCGCCCCCGGTGGCACCACCGAACTCGTGCGCGAACATGCCGGTCGGGCCGGACTGCCTCCGTCTTCCTCCATCATCGCCAGATCGGGTGGATCGAGATCGAGACCGGGGCCGAACTCCACGTCCGCCTGCTCTTGGCCGATATCGATCTTCCGTCATCCACCCGCCTCGAGCGGGTGGCCACGGCGGAACACGTGGTCAAGGGCTACAAAGCGGCCGCCGACGTCCACCCTGCACTGGTGGGCTCATGGCCGCGGGGCGCCTCGTGGCCGGCTGCACCCGATATTGCGGCCGACCGGGTCCGGGTGCGCCGAGTGCGCCGGGCTGCGGCGGCCGCCATCTTTGTGGCCGGATCTGGTTGACCTTCTCTCGGCCGTGACGCCGCCGCTGCACTCGCGACTCCACGAAGTCCAACAGGTCATTCCTTTGGGTGTCACGCAAGCCGCCGGCGCATTGGTGGCCTTAGCCGGGATCACCTTGATGATGCTGTCTCGTGGGGTACTCCGGGGCCAACGGCGAGCCTGGATCATTTCGGTTGCGTTGTTGCTGGCTTCGTTGATCCTCCACGTCATTCACGCCGGTTACGTCATCAGCTTCCTATTGACCGCCCGGTTCTCGTCTTCTTGGTGGTGCAGCGAAGGCGTTTTAGAGCTGCCACCAACTCCGGTTCACTCCGTATTGCTTTTGTGACATTGATGCTCGGCGCCGTGGTAGCCACGGTGGCGGCCGCCATTGCGGTCGAGATCACCGGTCATCTGCGCCATCGTCATCTGCCGAGCAAGCCCATGGTGCTGCTCGGTTCACTGGAGCGACTGGCCGATGTGCACACCATTGTGTTCCCCGACCGCATCGATGACTTTGTCACCCCGGGCCTTTCGTGGTCGGCATCACGTTGGTCGTGGTCAGCCTCTATCTGTTAACCCGACCGGTGGTCGATCGCCGCCTGCTTTCGGGCCGAGGCGGGGCCGGCCGTCGCGCCGCTGAAATCAGAGCCCGCGACATCGTGCAGCCGCCACGGCATTGGCACGCTCGATTACTTCGCGCTCCGAGACGACAAGCAGTGGTTCTTTCATCGCGACGCCGATGGTGGCCTACGCCGTCTTCGGTGGCGTCTGTCTTGGTCTCGCCCGATCCCATCGGCCCAGAAGTGAGCAGGGTCACATCTGGGACGCCTTCCGACACTTCGTGGACCGCAACGGCTGGGCCCTGGGCGTCATGGCCGCCGGCGAAGAGTGGCTGCCTACCTATCGCGACTCAGGGATGCGCCATCTCTACATTGGCGACGAAGCGGTCGTCGACGTGCAGTCGTTCTCCTTGAAGGGCGGCAAGATGAAGGGCCTCCGCCAGGCCGTGAACAGGGTGGAGCGCTACGGCTACACCGTCGAGTTCTTGGACCCCTCTCGTTTGACACCCGAAGAGGCGCTACCCCTGGTGCCTCTCATCGATCAGAACCGACGCGGCGAACAAGAGCGTGGTTTTTCCATGATGCTGGGTCGCCTCTTTGACCCACGAGACACCGGGCTGCTTTTAACCGTGGTCAAAGGGGCCGACGGCGTGCCCGTGGCGATGTGCCAGTTCGTGCCCTCTCAGGCCATCTTGGGTCATTCCCTCGATCTCATGCGACGCGACTCGGGTGACCATCCAAACGGACTGCTCGACTTCGCCCTCTGCGCCACCATCGATCACTTGCGCGAACGGGGTGAGCGTGGCCTGAGCCTCAACTTCGCCGCAATGCGGTCGCTGCTTGGAAGGCGAAACCGGTGACGGGGTCACCCAACGGGTGGAACGCTGGGCCATCCGCCGACTCTCTGGGTGTCTTACAGATTGAATCGTTCTGGAAGTTCAACGCCAAGTACGAACCCACGTGGTTGCCGCGCTACATCGTCTACGACTCGGCCGAGCAGTTTGTGCCCATGGCCGTCCAACTCATGCGAGCCGAGTCGCTCACCGAAATTCCCGTCTTTGGGCGTTTCCTGACAACCAGTCAGACCAAACGTTCGGGGCCAATGGTGCCGGGCGAGCTCTTGGAATCTCCCAAAGAATCGGCGGACGAGCATGGCGCCGATCACGCAAAGAGCAACGGGAACGATCATCAGCTACCGGCCGGGGAGCGGTCAGACCGCTCGGTGAACAGCTGGGTCCATGAACGCCTCGTGGGCGGAGACGAAAACCGGAGTCCCCCCCCGCAGTGGGACCCTCAGTTTCCCCTGGTAGTCCTCCGCCACTCCTACCAGGAGATCTACTCACCATATTACAATATTGCTTATGACGTCGATAGGCGCCGAGAAGATCTTGTGAGCATGGCGCGGCACCGCCTGTATCCGCCTGAGCCGTGGTCGCCGGGTGCCTAGTTACTGCAGATGACGTTGAGCGCAGGATGTCTCCCGGGTTTTCCAGTGTTCTGTGACTCGATTCGTCGTGGCGTCGCGCACCCTGTCCGGCCGGTTGTGCGGTACCGGCCGGACAGGGCTGACGAGCCGACGACACCATCACATCGCCGGACTTGTGGTCGCATCACCGACGCCTCGAGACAGGCACGGCGGGCACCCGCCCGAGACGTCAGCGATGCGATAGAGAGATTCTCTCTTGTCCAACACTTACGCGTGCTCTCGTTTTTCTAGAGAACTGGCGAACTTGAAACTCGTCAGGGTGGGGCGTGGCCATGCCGTCCGACATGCTCTTTCGCGACGACCACGAGTTGGTCTTGATCCGTTCTCAATCGAGCTGGTTGACCACCAGATCAACGGGGCGCCGAGGAAATCTGGATGCCTACGTCACCACTGATGTCGTGGGGCTGATGAGAGTGAAGCTCCCTCGGCCAGCGTCAGTGGGGAAAGAACAGCAGCGTTGCCTTGTTGGCGAACTCGATCAGCGGTTCAGGCCAGACACCAAAGAGAACCGTCACACCGACACAGATACCGAGGGCAATGCTGGTGAACGCTGGCACGGGCTCGCTCTCCAAGATCGGCACCTCGTCGTCAACCGGCGCATCTTCGGCCCCGGGGACGGCATGAACCGAGGTGGCCACCTCGTGGTCGAAGAGAAGATCGGCGTTGATCTTGGTGATGCCGGCCGCCACGGCGTCAGCTCCCGTCCACAGCGACGATCGCCGCATGGGCTTGCCGTCCGTGTGCGCTGCGGTAAGCACGGCGTCATCGGGGGTGTGGTGAAGGTGGGCGTCGATCTCAGCCTGGTTGGGATTGGGCGCCGTGTCGTCCACCGGTTCCATGGGGTCTTCGTCGGCCACATCGGTTGCCTCTAGCCCAGGGACCGCACCATCGGCCCGCCTCGGCGTGTACATCATGACGGCCACTCGCAGGTAGAAGAAGGCGGCGATGGCGGCGGTCACCATGGCAATCACGGCCAAAGGCACTGCCCCCGAAGAGACCGATGACAAGACAACCTGGAGCTTGGCCCACAGCCCAGTGGTGAACGGCGCGCCAGCTTGGGCCAACAACAAGATGGCCAGGGCCAAAGCCAACAGTGGTTGACGCGAGGCCAAGCCGCGGTAGCGGGCGATGTCGTGATCGCCGTCAGACTTGCGGCCCAACACACTAAAGATGGCGAAGGTGCCGATGACCATGAACATGTAGGCGAAGAGGTAGTAGAGCGAGGCCGACACACCTTGTCGGGTGGCTGCTTCCACGCCCAACAAGATGAAGCCGGCGTGGTTAATGGACGAGTACGCCATCATGCGCTTGACGTCACGCTGTCGGAGAGCGACCACCGAGCCCAAGAGAAGTGAGACCACGGCCAAGGCGTAGATGATGGGCTTCCAGTCGGTCTGGTAGAGACCGAAGCCAGAGACCAGCACACGCAACATGGCGGCGAACGCACCGGCCTTGGCCACCGCCGCCATGAAGCCCACCACGGGCGAAGGCGAGCCCTGATAGACGTCGGGCGTCCACATGTGGAACGGCACCGCTGAGACCTTGAAGGCGAAGCCCACGATCAACAGCCCGATGCCGGCCAGCAAGAGACCGCTGGTGAGAAGGGTGTTGCGAGCCAAGAAGTCCGAGATCTGCACCAGGTTGGTCGACCCCGTGGCCCCGTAGGTGAGGGCGATGCCGTAAAGGAAGATGGCCGACGAGAAGGCGCCCAAGATGAAGTACTTGAGTGCGGCCTCGCCCGAGGCCGCCCGTCGGTGGTTGAAAGCGGCCAAGACGTAGAGCGCAATCGAAAGAATCTCCAGCCCCAAGAAAATAATGATGAGGTCGTTGGCTTGGGCCATGAGGATGGCGCCAGAGGCCGAGAGCAGGGCCAGCACGTGGAGCTCTGGACCCTCGGTCCCCTCTCGTCGTAGGTAGCCGTCGGCCACCAGCGCGGTCAAGGCCATAGCGACCGTCACCAAGATCGTGATGAAGATGCTGAAGCCGTCGACCACGACGGCGTCTTTCACCGTGGTGTACGGATGACCTGACACCACAACCTGCTTCCACTGCACCAGAGCAAAGGCCAGGGCCGTGAGCGAGATAAGGACGGTGCCAATCGTGCCCACCCGGACGCGCATCGGCTTTTTGACCAGCGAGGTTGCGGCCAAGAGCACAAACGCTCCACCCATCATGATGATGACGGGCAAGATGCCGTAGTAGTTGATGTGGGGGACGCGAATCTGCGGATTCGATGTCACGGCGCCGACGACTCCGAAGGTACAGGCTCATGGCTTGCTCCCCGTGGCCGACGATGCCTGATCTTTGGCGTGGGTCAACTGGGCGCCCTTGGTGCCCAAAGTCCCAACCAGAGGCTGATGGGTGTGGGTTACCTGTTCAACGTGTTCGATCAACACGGTGACCGAGGGCTTGATGCGATTCAACACGGGTTGCGGGTAGACGCCGAGGACCACGATCAGAATGAGCAGCGGGGCGATGACGAGGCGCTCAGCCCAGGTGGCGTCCTTGGTGTCCTTTGACTTTTCGTCGGGCACGCCGTGGAAGACCTGCTGATAGGCCCAGAGCAAATAGATGGCGGCCACGATGACACCGAGGACAGCCACCACGGCCCACCAACGATGGGTCAGGAACGTACCCGAGAGGACCAAGAACTCACTGACAAAGCCGTTCAGACCCGGTACACCGATCGACGCCATCATGACCACGGTGAAGATGGCCGCCATGATCGGGGCCGGCTTCTGCAGGCCGCGCAGGTTGGAGACCTGCCAGGTCTGGCGACGCTCGTAGATCCATCCGACCAACAAGAAGAGCGCAGCCACGATGATGCCGTGGTTCAGCATCAAGAGCACGCTGCCGGTCAGGGCCTGGGTGCTGAAGGCAAAGAGACCGAGAGCGATGAAACCGATCTGGGCCAACGAGGAGTACGAGATCAGTCGCTTCAAGTCGCGCTGGGCACAGGCCACGATGGCGCCATAGAGGATGCCGATGACGGCCAAGGTCAGCATGAGGGGGGCCAAGGTGTGCGAGGCCTGCGGGAACAGGTTCAGGTCAAAGCGAAGGATGCCGTAGGTACCCAGCTTGGCCAAGACGCCGGCCAAGATCATTGAACCACCGGTTGGGGCTTCGGTATAGGCGTCGGGCGACCAGGTATGGAAGGGGAAGAGCGGCGCTTTGACCACGAAGGCGGCGGTGAAGGCCAAGAAGAGCAGGACACCGACTGCGCCTGACAGGTGGGTCTGCTCCAACTGGGGCAGCGAGAAGGTGAAGGCGGTGTGAGGGTGTTGATCGTGGTGCAAGAAGGCCAGATACAAAATGCCCACGAACAAGAAGGCCGAGCCCAAGAAGGTGTAGAGGAAGAACTTGAGCGGCGGCGTAGGCCCGCTTGGCGTAGCCCCAGTTGGCAATGATGAAGTACGCCGGGATGAGCGTCAGCTCGAAGAAGAAGAAAAAGACCATCAGGTCGAGTGAGATGAAGCTGCCCATGCAGGCCGCTTCCAGCAACAGCATCCAAGCCAGGTAGCTCCGCGTGTTCTCCTTGGTGCGCGTCGCCATGAGCACGATCGGGAACAACACGGCCGTGAGCAGGACCAAGAAGATCGAGATGCCGTCGACCCCGACAAACCACCGCACCCCGAGTGAGGCGCCCGCATACGAGCGGTTCTCCACCAACTGGTACCCGCCGAAGCCGGCCTTCATGGTCACCAAGACGGCGATGCTCAAGCCCAAGGTGATGAGGGAGACCACCATGGCTGTGCCCAAGGCACGGCCCCGGTCGAAACGATGGTCCAACCCAAAGAGCGCCAGCAAAAGCGCGCCGGCGGCCGGCACCAAGACCAAGAGGGCCAGATAGGGGAATCCTGACGCGGCGCCCACTATGACCACCAGATCCTGGTCAAGAGGAAGACCACGATGGCGACCGTGCCCACAATGATGCCGAGGGCATAGTGCCGGGTGTAGCCCGTCTGAAGTTTGCGCACGCCCGAACCGGTTGATTTGACCAGGTGGGCCACGCCGTTGACGGCCCCGTCGATGATCTTGCCGTCGACCACCACGGCCGAGAAGCGGGCCAGGTACTGCGACGGGCGCCCGATGATGGCGTCGTAGAAGTCATCCCAGTACCACACACGCTGCAAGAAGTTCGGCTCCAGTCTCGGTTGGTCGATCTTGGGGTTCCTCCATCGCCACAACATGAACGGCGATGCCCACGCCGATGAGGGCGATCACAGCGTCGATGGTGGAGAGCACCCACTGCGCCTTGTCGTCCAGGTCGTCGTGGTAGATGGAGTTGGCGAAGATCGGGTTGAGCCAGTCGGCAAACGAATGGTTGTGCGCCCAGGGCAGGTCCAAGACGCCGGCGGTGAGGGCGGCAATGGCCAAGATGATGAGCGGGATGCGCATGAGCCAGTTCGACTCGTGGGGCTCATGCAGCGCCGGCCGACCGTCGGGAGCGGCCTTTTCAAACCGTGAGTCGCCCCCGAAGGCCAGGGAGTAGAGCCGGGTCATGTAGTACGCCGTGAGCAGTGCGGTGACGATGCCGATGGCGTAGAGCGGCTTGTAGTGGGCGTAGACGTTCTCCAAGACATCGCCCTTGGACCAGAACCCCGAGAACGGGAAGATGCCGGCGATACAAAGCCAACCGGCCGTAAAGGTCCAGAAGGTCCACTTCATGTAGCTGCCGGATGTTGCCCATGCGCTTCAAGTCCTGCTCGTCGCTCAGACCATGGATGACAGAGCCTGCACCCAAGAAGAGCAGCCCCTTGTAGAAGGCGTGGCAGACCATCAAGAAGATGGCGGCGATGTAGGCCCCCGACCCCACGGCCAGGATCATGTAGCCAATCTGCGAGACGGTGGAGAAGGCCAAGACCTTCTTGATGTCTTGCTGGGCACTGGCGATGGTGGCGGCCACGAAGGCGGTGACGCGCCCCGATGGTAGCGATCACCGATGGTGGCGGAGTGGTGAGAGCTCCAAGACCTGGCTCATACGACAGAGCAGGTAGACCCCGGCCGTCACCATGGTGGCGGCGTGGATGAGGGCGGAGACCGGCGTCGGGCCTTCCATGGCATCGGGCAGCCAGTTGAACAGGGGGATCTGGGCCGACTTACCGGTGGCGGCCAAGAAGAGCAGCAAGACCGCGGCCGTGGCCGCCCCACCGGCCAACAGGTGGCTGTGGGCGAAGATCGACTTGTAGTCGAGGGTGCCCGTCTTCTCAAAGATCAAGAAGATGGCCAGCAAGAACCCGGCATCACCGATGCGGTTGTAGATAAAGGCCTTCTTGCCGGCCGAGGCGGCCGAGTCCCGGTGGAACCAGTACGAGACCAAGAAGTAGGAGCAGACGCCCACGCCTTCCCAGCCGACGAAGGTCACGAGCAGATTGTCGGACAGGACCAGGACGAGCATGGAGAAGACAAAGAGGTTCAGGTAGATGAAGAACTTGGAGTAGTCCCGATCGCTCTTCATGTACGAGATCGAGTACAAGTGAATGAGCATGGACACGCCGGTGATGAACATGCACATGGTCATCGACAGCTGGTCGAGCTGAATACCCACCGAGACGTTGAACCCGCCAACGTGAATCCACTCGTAGTAGTTGTGGATGAAGACACGTCCGGGCACGGGATTGTCCAGCATGGTGGCCAACATCACGCAAGCCACGACAAACGACCCGGCCACCGCGGCCGTGCCAATCCAGCCTGCACCGGGGTCGCCAATGCGTCGCCCGAAGGCGAGCAGCACCACAAAGCCGGCGAGCGGCAGCAGCGGCATTAAGTAGGCGTAGTGGAGCACGGAGGGTTCAGCCCTTCAGGGAGTGGAGATCATCGGCCGTGGTAGTCGACCGTCGACGGAAGATAGCCACCACGATGCCCAGGCCGACCACGACCTCGGCTGCAGCAACCACCAACACGAAAAAGACGAGCGCCTGGCCCCCAATGTCGTGCAGCGTGCGCGAAAAGGTGACGAAGGAGAGGTTCACGGCGTTGAGCATGAGCTCAATGCACATGAACATGATCAGGACGTTGCGGCGTACCAGGACGCCGATGGCGCCAATAGAAAAGAGCACGGCGGCCAGCACCAAATACGGCTCGCCCGAAAGACTCACGACGTCACCTCCCGATTCTCGACCGAGTCATCGTCCGCCGCACCCGACGGTTCTGGGGCCGTGGTGGCGGTCCCCGCATCGAGTCCGGCCTCAACTGGGCCAGCACCGGTTTCAGGGCCGTCGACGGTAAAGATGCCGGTCTCGGGCTCCTCGTCGTCAAACGGATTGGCCGGACGTCGGGCCAGCACCACGGCCGAGACGACAGCGATGACCAAGAGGGCGGCGGTGACTTCAAAGGCGAACAGGTAGGTAGTGAAGAGTTGCTTGCCTAACTGGGCCACCTCGCCATGGGCCGAACCGGGGCTCTTGGTGATGCGGCCGTTGATGGGGCCGACCACCTGGGGGGCGCCCGACACCCAATGGGAGTTGGCGATCAGAACGATGACGCTGGCCAGCATGATGCCGACCATGGCGAAGGCCAGTGGACGCTGGCCCCGCAGCGTCTCTTTGTCCACGTCCTCTCGGCGGTCGACGCCCAAGAACATGATGACGAAGAGAAACAGGACGACGATGGCACCGGCGTACACAATGATCTGCACCGCGGCCAGAAAATCTGCGCCTTGTTCCAAGAAGAGCACGGCCACACCGAACAGCGTCATGACCAGCGAAAGTGCAGCGTGTACCGGGTTCCGAGAAGAGACCACACCGAGGGCTCCGGCGATGATGATCACGCCCGAGACGATGAAGGTGATGAGGTCGGGCGTCGTGGCTGTGGCCAACAAGGCGGTCGTCATGGTCACGCCGCCCCGTCGTCAGTGAGGTCAACCGCCTTTGAGACTCGGGCCTCTGTCGTTGGGTTGGCCTTTTCTGCCGCCCGGTCGAGCTTCTCTTCTTCGGCCTGGTGCTTGCGACGGATCTTGGTTTCTTTCATCCAAGCCCGGCCCTTTTCCATCTTCTTCTTGTTGCGCTCGGCGTTGGTCTTGGCTCGAAGCATCCGACCCTGCATGCCGCGCTTGTCGAGTGGCATGTCTTCGGGCAAGAGGTGGGACTCCAACACTTCGCGCAGCGGCTTGGTACCGGTAGCGGCATCGTCGCGTCGACCAGACTGACCACCCTCGGCGGCACGAGTGCCGTAACCGAGTTCGCCGGACCACTGCACTTCGCCTTCGTAGGCTGCGGCCCCAGCCGGTGAGGTTGCCCGCATCCATCCCGACGTGAACTGATCGTCGCCAACCCGCCAGTCTTCCCACGGCATCTTTTTGGGCAAGCCGTCGTCGTCGACCAAAAGCTCTTCTTTGGTGTAAATGGCATCGGCCCGGTTGGTGAAAGAGAACTCAAAGAGCTTGGACTCGGTGATGGCCTCGGTTGGGCAGGCTTCGACGCACAGGTCGCAGTGAATGCAGCGCAGGTAGTTGATCTCGTAGACGTAGCCATAGCGTTCACCGGGCGAGACCGGGTGATCGGGCGGGTTGTCGAGCCCACGTACGTAGATGCAGTCAGCCGGACAGACCCCGGCGCACAGCTCACAACCAATGCACTTCTCCATGCCGTCTTCGTAACGGTTCAAGACGTGGCGACCGTGCTGGCGGGGCTGCTTGGGCTTCTTCTCTTCTGGGTACTGGGTTGTGACCCGCGGTCGGGTCAGGTGCTGGAAGGTGAGCTTGAAGCCGCCCAGGAATGACAGCTGATCCTTGGCACTCATCAGTCCTTCACCTCGCTCGGGCCCTCGTCGGCCGGTTGGGTCGAGACAGAGCTCAGGAGTCGAGGGGCGGGGGCGACGCGGGTGCCCGACAGCCGGGATGACGGCGTTCTCGGCGTCACGCCCATCGCCCACCTTCATGGCCCGGTTGAGGATGAAGAAGGCCCCGACACAACCGACGGCCACGAACAGACCCCAGAGGCCCCAGGCAATGATCGACGCCACGATCAGAAGCCAGCCCAAGGTGGCCGGAATAAGCCGCTTCCAACCAAGATCCATGAGCTGGTCGTAACGGAAACGAGGCAGGGCGGCTCGGAACCAGACGTACACGAAGAGGAAGACGAGGACCTTGGCCAAGAACCACACGGTCGGCATCCACACGTCCGAGGTCGGGATGAAGCGCGGGATGGGTCCGTCGGGTCCGCCGAAGAACAGAGTCACGATGATGGCCGACATAGTGATCGTGTTCATGAACTCGGCCAAGAAGAAGAGTGCGAACCGGATAGACGAATACTCGGTGTGGAACCCGCCAACGAGTTCGGACTCGGCCTCGGTCAGGTCGAAGGGCGGACGAGTCAGTTCAGCCGTAATGGCGATGAGAAAGAAGAAGAAAGGCAGGAAACCCAGTCGGATCAGGTTCCAGTCCCAAAAGCCGTGGGCTTGGGAGGCCACGATGGCCCGAGTTGAAAGAGATCCGGTGACGAGCACCACCATGATGACGGTCATGCCGAGGGCGGCTTCGTAGGAGATCATCTGCGCTGAAGCCCGGACCGATCCCAACAAGGGGTACTTAGAACCCGACGACCACCCGGCCAGCATGACGCCGTAGACCGCAATGCCCGACATGGCCAGCACCAACAAGATGCCGATCGGGGGGTCGGCCACCTGAAGCTCGAAGGTGTGACTGCCAATAGAGATGATGCCGCCCACCGGGACCACGGTGAAGATGAGCAGAGCTGGGATGAGCGAAAGGTACGGCGCCAGTTTGAAGACGAAAGAGTCGGCTCGCTCGGGCAACAGGTCCTCTTTGAAGAAGAGCTTGATGCCGTCGGCCATGGTCTGAAACAGTCCCCAGGGACCGGCCCGGTTGGGACCGATCCGGCTCTGCATGTCGGAGATGACTTTGCGCTCGAACCAGATCATGAGCATGACCGAGACGAGCAGCACAACGAAGGCCACCAAGACCTTGATGACCACGATGAGCCAGACCTGCCAGTTCAAGCCGTGGATGAAGAGCGGGTCGCCGTAGCCATGGTTGGCCAGGTAGTGCTGGGCCTCGCGTTTGGCCTGGGTGGCTGGCGTGGTCAACAGAGAGCCGATCACACCGACTCCAGCCGCACGTCGGTCACCGGGTCGTTGGCGTTGATGAGCGAAGAGGCGCCGGGGCCATCGGCCGGGCGGCCACTCCCGCTGGGCACGTTGAAGAAGACTGACACCACGCCGCGAGGCACATCTGTGTCGGCCACGGCGGGCAAGACCAGGGCACCACGGGCGGAACGCACCTGCACCTGGTCGCCCGTGACCAGGCCTAAACGGTCAAGGTCATACGGGTTGGCTCGAGCGACAAGCTCGGTCACGAGCCGTGCCAACGACGGTGAACCGGAAACGGCATGGCCGGCATCGTAGAGGCGTCGACCGGCCACCAAGCGAAGGGCGTAACTGTCAGGTGGTGCAACGTGCGGGGCCCCATGGGCCGGGTCGCCCTCGATGTCACTTGGACCGAACATTGTTGGTGCCGTACCGCTCGGCGCCGCGATGGCCTTTTGGTCGTCGTCGAACGAAGGTGCTTCGGCCAGACCGACCCGCGGTGGTGCGCCTTGGCGCTCGACTGACTCAACGCCGGGGAACGCAATGGGGTCGATGGGCTTGATGGCGGTGACCGCCGGCGCCTTGCCGTTGGTGCTGGTCATCGGCATGAGCACGCCGTCATGGCTGCGATCAGCGTCGAGCACGGTCTGGCTCAGTCCGGCGTAGGCCGGGGCCAGACGAGCCATCTCGTCGTTGATGGTGGCCAAGTTATCGAGACCGAGTGCGAAGCCCAGCTCGTCGGCCAAGGCCGAAGCGATCATCCAGTCGTTCCAGGCCTGTCCCGGTGCGGTCAACTTCTGACCGAGCCGGCTGACTCGACCTTCCAAGTTGGTCGTCGTCCCGGGGCGCTCGTGGGCGACCGCGGCGGGCAAGACCACGTCGGCGTAATCGACCGATGCGCTCGGGTGTCCCGTCACGGCCACAGTGAACACCCCGCCGCGTAAGGCTTTGGTGGCGAGGGCGGCGTCGGGAAAGTCGCCAATCGGATCAGAACCCAACAGCACCAAGGCGCTGACTTTGTCCGCGCCGTCACCCTCGCCCGCCATGGACGACAAAATGCCGTGCGTGTCGCGTCCTCGGTGGGCCGGCGCACTGCCCCACGCAGCCGTGAACCAGGCCCGACCACTGTCCAGACTCGTCCGCCCCGGGAGCAGTCCCGGCGCCAAACCCATGTCGAGCGCTCCAAAGACGTTGCCGCGACGAAGGGCCGGCAAGAAGGTGAGACCAGGAAGCGCGCCGAGCCAGAACCTTGGCCGCCTCGATCGTGATGCCGGCGTCTTCGGCCAAAGAGGGCCGTCCCAGCACCACCACTACGCCGTCACCCTTTTGATCACGCAGAAGATCAGCCGCACGGGTCAGTGCCGCACGGTCGACGGCCGCGCCTTCAGGGTGACCGCTGAGCGCGGTCACTGCGCTTTGATCGCCCGTCAACGCTCGAGCCAGCACCGGTGCATCGCCTGGGCGGCGCCGCCAGCGTGGCGGCGGCGTAGCGCGTCATGGCGGTTGGGGTAGGCGTGATCTCAATCACGTCGGTGTCGCCGTCGACCGCGGCCTCGCGGCAGTCGCAAGAAGAGAACGGGTAACTCCTCGCGTAGATCGCCACTCAACAAGATGACGACCTTGGCCGAGGCCGCCTGATCAATGGTGGCTCGCGGCAGCGACAACACGGCCTCGGCCGGCAGGCCGTCACCCAGTTGGGCGTCCACCGAGTCGGTGCCCAACAGTCCCTTGGTCAGCTTGGCCCAGGCAAACGCACTCTCATTGGTCAGATTGGCCCCGCCAATCACGGCCAACGCTTCGTTGCCGTTGGTCTTGCGAGCGGTGGCGATCCCCTTGGCCGCGGCGATCAGGGCCTCGCTCCAACTGACCGCAACAAGCTCGCCGTCTTTGCGCACCATTGGTCGCGACAGTCGATCAGGAGACTCTCTGGTCTCTGACACCTCGCCCTTGAACTGGCCGCGGACCGTGACCGGCACGGCTCCGTTCGGCAAGGCGGCCGGTCCGGCGTCGACCTCGTCACTGTTGACGGCTTCAAAGTCGAAGCGGCCTTTGTCGCAGAGCCAGCCGTGGTTGACCGGGTCCGAGTCCAAACCGAGCACACGAGTGAGACGGTTCGACGACGACTGCACCGCCACCCGGCAACCCACCGAGCAGGTGGTGCAGGTGGACTCGACTTGGTCCAAGTCCCATGGTCGGGCGGTGAAGCGATACGGCGTGGCCGTCAAGGCCCCCACCGGGCAGATCTGGACCGTGTTACCGCTGAAGTAGGAGGAGAACGGTTCGGTCGGGAACGGTGCGACTTCGACCAGTTCACCTCGGCCGGCAAAATCAATCTGGGCTTCGCCCGCCACGTCTTCGGCGAAGCGTGTACAACGCGCACACTGGATGCAGCGCTCTCGGTCTAAAAGAACCAGGTCGGAGATGGCGACGGGCTTTTCGAAGTGGCGCTTCTCTTCAATGAAGCGGCTCTCTCCGGGCCCATAGGCCAAGGTCTGGTCTTGCAGCGGACACTCGCCGCCTTTGTCGCAGACCGGACAGTCGAGCGGATGGTTAATGAGGAGGAACTCAAGGACACCGTCTTGGGCCTTTTTCACCTTGTCCGATGTCGTGTCGACCGACATGCCTTCGGTCACAGGGATGAAACAGGATGGCTGCAGGGTGGCACCCCTCGGACCGTCGACCTCGACCAGACACATGCGACACACCCCCACCGGCTTCATGCGGGGGTGGTAGCAAAAACGCGGAATGAAGGTGCCTTCACGCTCGGCCGCGCTAATCAGCATCTCGCCCGGACGGGCCGTGGCTGGCTTGCCGTCCAAGGTGAACGAGACCATGGGCTCAGCCACGACTTCTGCGTCATCGTTCACGGTCGTGGCGGTCACGTCACCAGACGTGGCGCTGGAGGCGCGCTCAGGCATGGGGGCAGCCTCCATCTTTGATGTGGATCAAGAACTCATCTCGGAACATCCGTATGGCCGAAGCGATCGACGAGGGAATGGACGGTCCGAGCACGCAGATAGTCGTCTGTTGCGGCGGCCAGGCCACCCCAGGAGAGATGTTGTCGCAGACGTCCATGAGCAGGTCCAAGTCTTCTTCTCGCCCTTGGCCGTTCTCAATGCGGTACATGACGCGTTCAAGCCAGCCCGAACCTTCACGACAAGGCGTGCACTGACCGCAGGACTCGCGTGAGAAGAACTTGGTAATGCGCCAGGCCGCGCGCACCATGCAGGTCGACGAGTCCATGACCACAATGGAACCCGAACCCAACATGGAACCGGCTTCGGCCACTTCGTCTTGTCCCAAGGGGAGATCGACCTGGTGGGCCCCAAACCACGGAGCAGACACGCCGCCGGGAATGATGGCCTTCAGCGACTTGCCGTCGGGAATCCCGCCACCCAATGAGGGGTCGTAGATGAGGTCACGGAAGGTGGTCTTCACCATCTCAAGCTCGTAGGTGCCCGGGTTGTTGACGTGACCCGAAAGGGCGAAGAGCCGGGTCCCGGTCGAGCGACCCTGGCCCAGCGCGGCAAAAGCCGCCCCGCCGTTCATGATGATCCAGGGCAGGTTCGACATGGTCTCGACGTTGTTGACCACCGTGGGCTCGCCGTAAAGACCAATGGCGGCCGGAAAGAACGGTGGCTTGATGCGAGGAAAGCCCCGCTTACCTTCAAGTGACTCCAACAGCGCCGTCTCTTCGCCGCAGATGTAGGCCCCCGCACCGGGGTGCACCACGATGTCGAGCGAGAAGCCTGAGCCAAAGATGTCGTTGCCGATGGCGCCATGGGCGTAGGCGTCGTTGACGGCCTCTTGTACTCGCTCCAAACCGAGAGCGAACTCGCCGCGCAGATAGATAAAGGCCCGGGTGACTTGGAGGGCATATGCCGCGATCAACACACCTTCAACGAGTTGGTGCGGATCGCGCTCAACCAAGAGATGGTCCTTGAAGGTGGCAGGTTCGGACTCGTCGCCGTTGATAACCAGATAGGTGACGGGCGCTTTGCGCAGCATCGACCATTTGCGACCAGCCGGGAAACCGGCCCCACCTCGGCCCAGCAGACTGGCCGCGTCGACCTCGGCTGCGACCGCTTCGGGCGTCATGGCCAAGGCCTTGCGCAGCCCTTCGTAGCCGCCGGTGTCGAGGTAGCGCCTGAGGGTGTGCGAGTCGTCGTGACCCATGCGGGCCGTCACGATCTTGGGGGCGTTCGTCACTGCCATTAGGCCGCCCCACCTTTGGCCGCTTCAGCGGCCTGGGCCCGCGCCGCTTGTGCCTCGGCCATGGCTTTGCGCTCGGCCGCGATCTGCTCAGGGGCCACAACCAGACCAACGGTGCGCGGGGTACGAATCAACACGCCGTGGTTGGGCACGGTTTCAGCCAGGGTGCCAGCCCGAAGATCCGTCACCAGTTGATCGAAACTCTCGGGGGTCTGGGCCCCGACATAACGGTGATTGACCTGCACACAGGGCACACGGTCGCAGTCGGCCAAGCACTCGGACTCTTCCAACGTGATGGTGCCGTCCGCCGTGGTGCCCCCAGCTCGCACCCCGAGAGCGCTTTCCGCGTGTTCAAGCAGTTCAGCAGCACCGCCGAGCAAACAGGCGATGTTGGTGCAGACCGAGACCACATGGGTCCCGACCTCATCGGTATGCAACATGTCGTAGAAGGTGGCCGTGCCTCGCACCTCGGCCGGGGTCACACCGACCAGCGCCGCAATCTCTTCCATGGCCTCGGGACAGAGCCAGCCGTCTTGGGCCTGCGCCAGGTGGCAGAGCGGAATAAGGGCGGACCGAGGCTCGGGGTAGAGCGCGATCAGCTCAAGCGCTCGAGCGCGTAGCTCGGGCGTGAAGTGCGGGGCGGCGGGGCCGCGGCGGGCCACGGTCGGACCGCTCACCGGCACCGGCGTGGCGTGGTCGCTCATCGGTCCACCTCCCCCATCACAGGGTCGACCGAAGAGATGATGGCCACGGCATCGGCCAAGAGCCCACCGCGCAAGAGCACCGGCAGCGCTTGGAGGTTGACGAAGCTCGGGCCGCGGATGTGCATGCGGTAGGGCTTGGCCGAACCATCAGAGACCATGTAGCAACCCAGCTCGCCGCGGGGTGACTCAATGGCCACGTAGACCTCGCCTTCGGGCACTTTGAACCCCTCGGTGAAGACCTTGAAGTGATGGATGAGCGCTTCCATCGACTCGTCTATGCGGGCGCGAGGTGGCGGAGTGACCTTGCGGTCTTGCACCCGGTAGTCCCCCGCCGGCATGCGGTCGGCAATCTGGCGGATCAACTTGATGGACTCACGGATCTCGTTCAAGCGAATGGAGTAGCGGTCGAAGTTGTCGCCGTACTTACCCACAATGACGTCGAAGTCGAGCGATTCGTAGTCGAGATACGGCATGGTGCGACGCAGGTCCCACGGCACACCCGTTGAACGCAGGATGGGGCCAGTGACCGACAAGGCCAGGGCCTCTTCCGCCGAGATATTGCCCACGGCCTCGGTGCGATCACGAAAGATGGGCTGTCCGGTCAGAAGCTCGTCGTACTCGTACGTACGGGTCATCACCGTGTCGCAGATGACTTGAATGTCGTCTTGCCAACCGTCGGGCAGGTCGGCGGCCACGCCGCCGGGACGGATGTAGTTGGTATTCATACGAAGACCGGTCGTCTTTTCAAAGAACGAGAGCACCATCTCTCGTTCACGAAAGCCGTAGATCATCATCGACGTGGACCCGAGGTCCATACCGTTGGTGGCCATCCACATGAGGTGGGAGGTGACACGGTTCAACTCAGCCATGAGCATGCGAATGTAGGTAGCCCGGGGCGGCATCTCCACGCCCAAGAGCGCTTCGGTGGCGAGCGAGAAGACCAGTTCGTTGTGGAGCGGTGACAGGTAGTCCATGCGGGTCACGTTGGTGCTGCCCTGGACGTAGGTCAGCTCCTCGCCCTGCTTCTCCATGCCGGTGTGGAGGTAGCCAATGACGGGCTTGGTGCGCAACACCGTCTCACCGTCGAGTTCCAGCATCAGTCGGAGCACGCCGTGGGTCGAGGGGTGTTGTGGGCCCATGTTGATGATCATGGTTTCGTCGTCACGACGCTCGATGTCGATGTCGTTGGCGTCGACCACCGTGCCTTCGGCCATGCGCAGGACCGCGCCAACTTCGCGTCGCAACTCACCGGCATCGGTTGACGCACGGGGCAGGAGCTCTTGGGCGCCCTCTGAGGTTTCTGCCAGCAGCAGACCCTCTTCGATGGCGTGCTCTTCGATCTGGTCGGCCTCGAACTCGGCCAACAGGGCGGCTTCGCTCTCTTTGCTGGTCGGTGCGTTCTTGGCCACGTCGTCGCTCATCGTGGCCCCGGTGACTCTTTGAACTGCACCGGTACTCGTCCAACGCCGTAGTCCTTGCGAAGCGGGTGGCCCTCCCAGTCCTCGGGCATGAGGATGCGGGTCAGGTCCGGGTGACCGGTGAACCGGATCCCCATGAGGTCAAAGGCCTCACGCTCCATGGCGTCGACGCCCGGGTAGAGATTGATGAGCGACGGCACCACGGGGTCGGCGTCAGGGACCTGTACGCGCACCCTGACCCTCGACTTGGCCGAAAGCGACAACAGGTTGACGACAACTTCAAAACGCTCCGGCGTGATCCCATCGGGCAGGTCACCGCGTCCAGGGTGGGCCAGGTAATCGACGGCGCAAAGGTCGACCAACATCTCGAAACCAGCCGCCTTGTAGGCCGCCACCATCTCTTCGTAGCGCGCCCGGGGAGGAAAGGCGATCTGGTCAACCTGGTGACCAACGATGCGCGGGATCTCGGGCAGGAGGGCGGCGGGGGTCCCACCGACCGGTGCCGGCACCGCAGAGGCCGTGGCCTCGGGAGCGGGCGACGTCATTTTGGCGTTGAAACCCGGACAGCTCCGGGTACCTCAGGTACCCAGTTGGCCGTGGTCGGATCTCCCGGCGTGGCGTCACGATGCGGTGGGCGTCGGGTGATCTCTCCGGTGCGGATCTTCTCGTGCAACGTGAGTACGGCGTGTAACAAGGTCTCAGGTGAAGGCGGACAGCCCGGGGCGTAGACGTCCACCGGCACGATCTGGTCCACCCCTTGGACGATGGCGTAGTTGTTGAACATCCCGCCCGACGAGGCGCACACGCCCATCGAGATGACCCACTTGGGCTCCATCATCTGGTCGTAGACCTGACGAAGTACCGGCGCCATCTTCTGCGACACGCGACCAGCCACAATCATGAGATCGGCTTGGCGCGGCGACGCTCGGAAAACCTCCATACCCATCCGGCTGATGTCGTAGTCGGCGGCCCCGACCGACATCATCTCGATGGCACAGCAGGCCAGACCGAAGGTGGCGGGCCAGACCGAGTTGCGCCGAGCCCACTTGACCAAGTCCTCAATACGACCGGTCAGAAAGTTGTGCTGGAGATCTTCGAGTCCCATGTCTGACCTAGGCCGCTTCTTCTTTGCTGCGATCCCCGGTGATGCGGCTGATGGTCGACTCCGAGGTTCGAGCCGGCATGCCCTCGTTCAGCTGCTTGGCCGGACCCCAGTTGAGGGCACCGTTTGAGACCAAGTACAAGAACGCAATAAAGACGACCAGCGCAAACAGGATGACTTCGATCAGGCTGAACACCTTCATCTGATGGAAGTCAACGGCGAAGGGATAGAGAAAGACGATCTCGATGTCGAAGATGATGAAGATCATGGCGATCAGGTAGAAGCGCACCGGAAATCGCTGGGCTGGCTCGTGATCAGGCACGATGCCGCACTCATAGGGCGAAAGCTTGGCCTGAGAGGGCTTTTTTCTTGGTCCAAGGGTGGACGAACCGATGAATGAACCCACGGCAAAGACAAGCCCCAAGAGGAGCAAGAGAAAGATCGGTAAGTACTGGAGGTACGTGAACACGACGCCCATTTTTTACCATGGCGACCTTTCATGAGGCACATCGAAGTCGTGACGGCGCTGTGTCCCACGACGCGTACGATGAAAAGGTGAGCGAGCCCACCGACCCGACGCCTGCCACAACCAGCACGTGGCCTGCGGCCACGGGCTCAGACAGTGCCCCAGAGGACGACTCGACTGGGCCTCATCGAGCAGTGCCCTCACCAGCCAAGAAGGCGCCGTCGGCCACAAAGAAAACGAAGAAGGCCGCTCCAGCCAAAAAGGCCGCCGCCAAAAAACCGGCGTCGACGGCCAAGAAGGCGACAACCAAGAAGAGTGCGGCTGCGACAAAACAACGAGCGGAAGCACCGGCAACGGCTCGAACTCGTCCGGCCAACAGCCCTGAGAACCACGTCTACGACGTCCTGATTATTGGCGGCGGCCCTGGTGGATCGGCCTGTGCCTACTGGCTGGCCGACGCCGGCTGGGACGTGGCCGTGGTGGAAAAGAAAGTCTTTCCCCGGGTCAAAACCTGCGGCGACGGCTTGACGCCTCGCGCCGTGCGTCAACTGGCCGACATGGGTATGGAGGACGACCTGGCCGACGGGGCCCACAAGTACTACGGCCTGCGGGCCTATGGCTTTGGCCAGTCGATCGAGATGCGGTGGCCGGAGCATTCGGCTTTTCCGGACTACGGCTACACCATCACCCGGCACGACTTGGATGGGATGATCTCGGACCGAGCAGCCAAGGCGGGGGCCACCATCTGGCAGGGCACCGAGGCTGTGGCTCCTCTCTTGGCCGACGCCCCCGACAAAGCCAACGGCTCGTCGGCCCACGGTCTTTTGCCCGCCTGTACCGGTGCGGTCGTCAAAGACAAGGAGACGGGAAAGACCCGAGAGGTCAAAGCCCGCTACATCGTGGTGGCGGACGGGGCCAACTCACGCTTTGGTCGAGCCCTCGGTAGTAGCCGTCATCGAGAACTGCCCATGGGTATGGCGCTGCGGGGTTACTACACGAGCGACCGTCACGACGAGCCCTACATCGAGTCCCACTTGGACATTCGTGACCTGGAGGGCAATGTGGTCCCAGGTTACGGCTGGATCTTCCCGCTGGGCGACGGGCGAGTGAACGTGGGCGTCGGACTGCTCTCGACCGACCGACGCTGGAAGGGCGTGAACACGACCCAACTGATGGAAGCGTTCGTGCACTGGGCCCCCAAGTCCTGGGGACTCTCAGCAGAGACCTGCCTCGGTCCCCCGACGGGCGGCAAGCTCCCCATGGGGCTCTCCATGACGCCACGAACCGGGCCCAACGCACTCCTCATCGGTGATGCTGCGGGTTCCATCAACCCTTTCAACGGCGAAGGCATCGCCTACGGCTACGAGACCGGGCGACTGGCCGCGGCGTCGCTCGGGCGAAGCGCTCTCCGGTGACGGCACGGCCGCACTCGACCGCTACGAAGACCGCTTACTCGCCGCCTACGGCCCCTATTACAAAGTGGCCCGAGCCTTCATCCGCCTCATCTCGAACCCCCAGGCCATGAAGCTCTGTGTCGGCGTCGGCATGCACTCGGAGTTCTTGATGAGCCAGCTGCTCCGCATCATGGCCAACCTCATGCGACCCGACGTGCTCGGACCAGCCGAGGTTGGCTACCGGGCCTTAGAAGCGGTGGCTCACCTCATCCCCGACCTGCCCGAGACCGCCACCGCCTAAAGAAAATGCCGCGCCGGCGTTAACCCTCCAGGTAACGCAGGACGGCCAGAATGCGGCGATGGTCAGAGGACGTGGCCGGCAGGTTCAACTTGGCGAAGATGTTGGCCACGTGCTTTTCAACCGCACCTTCGGAGACAACAAGATTGGCCGCAATGGCCGAGTTCGTCCGTCCTTCGGCCATAAGGGTGAGCACTTGGCGCTCTCGGGCACTAAGCCCGGCCAGCGCATCGGTCCGCCGGGACGCGCCCATCAGTTGGGTCACCACCTCGGGGTCGAGAGCCGTGCCACCCGAAGCCACGCGCACTAAGGCGTCAGCGAAATCCGCCACATCGGCCACGCGGTCTTTCAGCAAGTAGCCAATACCGGCCGCGCCTCCGGCCAGAAGCTCGGCGGCGTAGCGGGTCTCCACATACTGAGAGAAGACCAAGATCCCTACCTCAGGGTGTTTTCGACGCAGAGTAATGGCACTGCGCAGCCCCTCGTCAGTGAAGGTCGGCGGCATCCGGATATCCACCACGGCCACGTCTGGTGGGTCGGCCGCTACCGCTTGTTCCAAGCCAACGGCATCGCCCACGATCCCAATGACGGCAAAGCCGCGATCGACTAAGAGCTGGACCAAACCGTCTCTGAGGATGACGGAGTCTTCGGCGATGACCACTCGAATGGCATCGGGTTCGGCCATCGTCAGGCGTGGGTGGGCAGGTCAACGGTGACGACCGTTGGTCCGCCCTCGGGACTGGCGATGCTCAAGTGCCCGTCGACCGCACTCACTCGATCATCCAGACCAGCCAACCCACTCGACGAGGAGCCAACCCGGTTGGTCACAGCCCCGCCCCGCCCGTCGTCACGTACCACGATTCGCAGCCAGGGCCCGTGCTGGGCACAGCTCAGCGAGGCTCGTGAGGCCTGCGGCGTGTTGCGCCACGTTGGCCAGTAACTCGGCGGCGCAGAAGTAACAGATGGCCTCGATGGCGGGGCTGGGTCGGGACTGGACCGTGACCTGGACCTCGGTCGGCACCGGGCTCCGCGAAGCCAGCGTGGCCAGGGCGTTCTCCAGACCGGTGTCGAGTGCGGGCGGATGGATCCCACGGGCCAGATCTCGCAGGTCGATGATGGCCTCTTTGGCGCCACGGTGGGCGTCGTCGACCAGGTGTCGGATGGCTTCGAGATCAGCGCTCTCGTCGGCGGCGCTGTCGGGGTCGAAATGGTCAAGCTTCTCTTTGGCCTGGCCCAGGCGCATGGCCAGGGCCACCAACTGGGCTTGGGTCCCGTCGTGCAGATTTCGCTCGATGCGCTGCAGGGTCTCGGTGGCGGCGTCAATGGTTCGCGACCTCGAGGCCTCAAGGCTTTGCACCCGAGAGGTAGCTGCGTTCGGACCAAGCAACAGGTGCATCAGCCGTCGGTCGAGGTAGACGACCAGACGCATGGTCCACGGCGCCACCAGAAGAAAGACGAAGCCGGTCAGGACGATGCCGAGACGTGACCCGAACCCGCCCTCGGGTGCCCCATGGGACAAGCCTCCGGCGAACATCTGGCCCAACGGACCAAATCGTGAGGCCCCGTCGCTTCCTGTCACCGGCGAGGTGAGGTTGATCAGGGCCCCGAGCCAGACGCTCAAGGCGAACCAGATGCCAAAGAGCGTGAGCGGAACCTTGGCCACGAAGTAGAGGATTGAGCACCAGGCCGCTCGGTCGCCGAAGGTCGAGCGCAACCAGCCAAAGAAGCCGGGCCTGACCCGCCGATCTTCAGGGTCGGCCACCTGCTCGCCCAGAACTCGAAAGGCCAGAGCTCGCTGCCACCGACCAAATCCCCGAGCGGAGCGCAGCGCCGCGCCCAGCAGTAAGACACCGACGAACACGATGGTGAGCACAACACCGGTCAGGCCGAGAACGGCCAGTACGAAGACGGCACCCGCGGCCAGAGCGGAGCTCACCAGGAAGTAGCCCAACTCAGCCCAACTGCGTTTCACAAACGGTTCGCGAAGAATGAGACGAGCCAGGTGTTTGGCCTGCTCGACGCGCTCTTCGGGAATTCGAATCTGCACCCACCCCCCTTCGGTACGGGACTCGCTCATGCGTCGCGCTTCACAAAGACCACGGCACCAACGGCCAGGGCAGCGGCGGCATAGAGGGTCATCAGCACCAACCCTACGGCGGGTGTGACCGGTAAGTAGGGGCCCTGGCCCTGGCCCACCGTGGCCATGACTGATTGCGTGAGGATATTGGTGGGCAGGTACTTGACGCCGGACTCGGAGATGCCGTGCATGACCAGCGGGAGAACGAACATGACACCGACAAAGGCCGCCACCGCTCCGACCGCTGAGCGCACAATGAGTCCAAAACCGAACGACATAAGAGCGATGAGAGCTATAAAGACCCCGGACATGATGACGGCTCGAGCCGCACCCGGAGTGGCCAGCGAGGCCGACGGTGCGCCGCCGCCGCGCAAGATGGCCTGACCGAGAAAGAAGCAGGCAAAGGCCAAGACCTCGGAGAAGACCAGGCCCAGCACAGCCGTGACGCCCAGCTTGGCGCTCAGCAAGAGACGTCGTTTCGGGACAGCGGCCAGCGTGGCGCGCATCGTCCCGCTCGAATACTCGCCGGTGATGAGCAGGGCGCCGAACACGCCGCCGGTCAGCACGGCCACGATCACCCCGGTGAGGGACTCCTGCGTGGGGTCGAAGCCAACGTAGTAGGAGTGCCCGTGATGGAGGACGGCACGCGTGGCCAGAATGGTCACCAAGAGGCTGGCCACCGAGGTCAAGGCCACCATGATGGCGGTGGAGCGCAGGGTCAGGATCTTGGTGATCTCGGATCGAGCCACCTGGGTGATGCGGTAGTGGCCCGACCGCGCCGTTCGATCCATGGGAGCGGTCATGGTCATGCTGGTTCTCCTTGGCCTGGTGTGCCGGTCAGATTCTGGGGGCGGAACTCCACCTCGTCGTGGGTGAGTGCCATGAAGGCGTCCTCCAGCGAAGCGGTAATCGGTGTCAACTCGTGAATGCGCAGACCGTCTCGAGCGGCCACGTCGCCAATCTCAGAGGAGGTCAACCCTTCGACCGTGAGCGACCCCCCGCCCTCGTCGCTTACCGTCGCCCCTGTCGGCGCCGAGCAGGGTCATGAAGACGTCGACGTCGGGGGTGACGAGTTTGACGGCACGGCCACTGCTGCGGGCCACGAAGTCAGTGACTGCGGTCTCGGCGATGAGACGGCCGCGCCCAATGACGACCAGCCGGTCGGCCGTGAGGGACATCTCTGAGATCAGGTGGCTTGAGACCAACACGGTGCGGCCCTCTTGGGCCAGGTCTCGCAAGAAGAGGCGAACCCAACGAATACCTTCGGGGTCGAGGCCGTTGACCGGTTCGTCAAAGAGCAGGACGCCCGGATCACCCAACATGGCGGCTGCGATG
Source organism: uncultured Acidimicrobiaceae bacterium (assembly GCA_963803215.1). Lineage (GTDB taxonomy): Bacteria > Actinomycetota > Acidimicrobiia > Acidimicrobiales > RAAP-2 > CAWDLP01. The sequence goes on along the minus strand of CAWDLP010000012.1, from coordinate 15,554 downwards.
CCGAGACGCTGGGCCATACCAAGGGAGAACTTCCCGGCCCGCCGATTGAGCCACCGACGTCAACCCCACCTGGTCCAAGACCTGATCGACCCGACTCTTAGGTATGTCGTTGCTCCGAGCCAACCACCGCAGGTGGTTGCGGGCGGTGCGGGCGGGGTGAAACGCCTTCACGTCGAGCAGGGCACCCACCTCTCGCAAGGGCCAGTCCAATGTGGCGTACGGCTTGCCCCCAATGAGGGCCGAGCCCGAGTCCGGCGCGTCAAGACCCATGATCATGCGCATGGTGGTCGACTTGCCTGAGCCGTTGGGTCCGAGGAATCCCGTCACGACGCCCGGCTGGACCTCGAAGGTCAGGTCGTCAACGGCGGTGGCGCCACCGAAACGCTTGGTCAGTGAGTGTGCAGTAATCACACCAGGAACGCTAAGGGTCAAGGCCGTTTGTGGGAATGCCGCTAGTCGGTCTCTTCTGGGTAGGGCTAACCCCCGTTTCTTGGGTGCAGCCGGCGCCCCCAGGCCGTGTCCGCGCCCGAGATCTGGGGTCGTGCGCCAGGCACGGTCCGAGACCTGAGGCCGGTCAGGCTCCTGAGGAGTTGGCCACCTTCGAGACGTTCTGGGCCAGGGTCTGGATGAGCTGGAGCTGCAACACCGTGCTGAAGGGCGTGGGGGTGTTGAACGTCAGCAAGGTCGCTTCGACCTTGCCGGAGTAGACCATGACGAAGCCGTACTCAAGGTTGGTGGTGACGCCGTTCTCGGTCACCGGGATGGTGATGTTGGTTCCCACCGGATTGGTACCAGCGATATCGGTCATGGCGATGGGCTGCACCGACGGGGTGCTGGTGGTCACCGCTCCCTGACCGAAGGCCTCGGAGAGGAGGGTGCCAAGGGCAGCACCCAAGCAGCCCGGGAACTTCGGGTTGCTCACTTGTGCTCCATCGGCTTGCACCGGTGCGGTGCTCGAGAAGACCTCGGTCTCGGACCCGGCCTCGGCCTTCGAAGGTGCGGCTTCGGCAAAGACGGGCGAGGGCACTGTGGTGATCGGAATAGAGCTGGCGTTGCCGAACTCGCGGTCGTTGTCGGCGGCGATGCCCATGCAGGTCTCGAACTGGGTGGCGACCTGCTTCTCCTCTTTCTCTTCGGCCGGCGTCGGTTTGGTGTTGTCGTCAACTTGAAGAAAGGCGTTGAGGGCGGCATCTTGCGAACTGTCAACGGCCCAGGGTGGGGCAGCCGGCAGATCCGCCAGCGAAATATTGACCTGGCGTGCCACCTGCTGGGCCGCCGTGCCCAGTGCCGCTTCACGCTGATGCTGGCGCTGACTGGTGGTGGGTGTGGCCACCTTCTTGGTGTGGCCGAGTGAGAGGGGGATGGCGACGGCGGCGGCCGCTAAGACCACGACCAAACCAATAATCAAGAAAAGCAGCGTCTTTGACTTCTTCTTCGGTTCCGGCGGCAGCGGCGGCGGCCAACCGGCAGCGGCGTAGCCGGCGTAGGGGGGTTCGGGCACAGGTGCGGTGAGCTGTGGGCCGAACCTGGACTCAGCAGCGAGTGGCGGTGCGGGTGGCGGACCAGTCGGTGGCACCGCGGCATAGACCGGTGGGGCCGTGGCATAGGCCGAGGTCGGCGGGAGGGGCCGTGTAGGGACCGTTGAGATCGGCCGCGGGTGAGGTTGGCGTCGCGATGGCCGCGCCGACCGCGCCCGGGGCCAGCGGGACGGCACCCGGTGGTGGTGGTGGCAGGGTGTCAAGGCGCAGCCCAGGCTGGTCGAGCGGCGAGGCAGGTGCCGCATGCTGAGGTTGGCGCACCACCACCGGTGGCTCGGGCGGTGCTGCATGCTGAGGTTGGCGCACCGGCACCGGGGGCGACTCTGGCGCTGGCGCAGCGGCGGCGGACGGCACGTCGTCTGGCACCGTACGCACGGGTGATGGCGCGGCCGGCGGTGGCGCGGCCGGGCGGCGGCGGGGTGGCCATGGTGGCTGGGAGCACCGGGCTGGGCACGTTGGCACCGGTGTAGCCCATGAGCAACAAGATTGAGCTGACCCGCCATGACGGGAGGAATCTGGCTGTTCGGAATGAGAAGCCTGGTCTGGCGACCCACCACAACCATCGACAACGCCGTGGCCGGTTGGCCGTCTGGCATGAGACCGGGATCGGTGCAGTGGGCGTCGGTCACTTGGCCCCACTCGATACGGCTAGTCGGGCGGGCCGGAGCCTGAATGGTGATGCCAGCGGCGCCAACACCGATCGTCAGATCGGGCACGGTCGTGACGGCCGTCCCGTTGAGCGCCTCAAGCATGACTCCGGTGAACTGGAAGTCGTCTCCCGATCCGGGTGCGCTCATAAGGGCGGGCTCTTTCTGATCTCGGTCCAGTTCACACGAACAAGTTGGTCATTATGCCCTGACGGGCAGAGCGCACGTTTGAATTTCTTCTGACCCGCACCCGGGTCATCTCTCTTCTCCGCGTCGTCGTTCAGGAGGCCAGCGCTTCTGCCACCTCGTGGGCCGCCTCACCGGCGGCGGCCACCACCTGAGCCAGGACCTCATCGCTGTGCGCAAAGCCGGGGAACATCACCTCGTAGGCCCCCGGGGCGAGTGCCACCCCACGTTGCAGCATGGCGTGGAAGAACGGCGCATAGAGACCGTTGCCGGCAAAGGCCGCGGCGTCGTCGTAGTTCTCGGGCGGCACGAGGTTCTGATCCGGCCGACCGAGAAACAGGCCCACCAGCGGTCCGATGGCGATGGCCATGGCACTGATGCCGCCCTCTCGAATTGCTCGGGCCAGTTGGCCCGAGAAGGTAGCGACCCGCGCCCCCAACTCCTCGTAGTCGGCCTCGGTCAGGGCGTCGAGCACGGCCCGTCCGGCTGCGGTGGCCAGAGGGTTCCCCGACAAGGTGCCGGCTTGGTAGACCGAACCCGTGGGCGAGAGATTGGCCAAGATGTCGGCGCGGCCCCCGAACGCACCGACCGGGAGCCCACCGCCTATGACTTTGCCGAAGCACCACAGATCGGGCGTCACGCCCGACCAGGCCGTGGCGCCACCTTGACCGAGGCGAAAGCCGGAGATGACCTCATCAAAGATGAGCAGGGCTCCGGCCGCATCGCAGGCGGCTCGAAGCTCTTCTAAGAATCCCTCGACCGGTACGACCAGGTTCATGTTGGCCGCCACCGGTTCGACCAAGACGGCCGCCACCGAACGGTCGATCTCAGGCACCACGTTGTAGGGCACAACCACGGTGTCGGCCACCGCGCCTGGTGGAACGCCCGCCGATCCCGGAAGCCCGAGAGTGGCCACCCCACTGCCCCCACCGGCCAAGAGCAGGTCCGAGTGGCCGTGATAGCAGCCGGCGAACTTGATGACTCGATCACGTCCCGTCGCCCCGCGGGCCACCCGCACCGCGCTCATGGCCGCTTCGGTGCCCGAAGAGACCAGGCGAACCTGCTCGCAGCCCGGCACCCGGGCACAGATGGCCTCGGCCAAAAGCGTCTCGCCCGGGGTCGGGTAACCGAACGTGGTCCCGAGCGCGGCGGCGTCTTGCACGGCAGTGACCACGGTCGGGTGGGCGTGGCCCAAGAGCACAGCCCCATAGCTTTGGACCATGTCGATGTAACGGGTGCCCTCGACGTCCCAGACGTAGGGCCCCTCGCCTCTAACGACCGTAAACGGCGTGCCGCCGACCGACGAGAACGAGCGCACGGGCGAGTCCACTGCCCCGGGAATCGATCGCCCGGCCCGAACAAACCACCCTTCGTTGGTCTCGGGGTCAGGCGTTCCTCCCTCAGCCACCGAGGGCCTCGGCCACTTCGGCCGCAAAGTAGGTCAAAACGAAGTCGGCCCCGGCCCGCTTCACGGCCGTGAGCTGCTCGAAAGCGGTGGCTGGTCCATCGATCCACCCGTTGGCCGCGGCGGCCTTCACCATGGCGTACTCCCCACTCACGTGATAGGCCGCCACCGGCACATCAACGGCGGCTCGGACGTCAGCCACCACGTCGAGGTAGGTCATGGCTGGCTTCACCATCACCATGTCTGCGCCTTCGGCGATGTCGAGGCGTACCTCGGCCAGCGCCTCACGACGGTTGCGCGGGTCTTGTTGGTAGCCCTGGCGATCCCCTCCGCCAGAGATGGTGACGTCGACGGCATCACGGAACGGTCCGTAGAGCGCAGAGGCGTACTTGGCCGCATAGGCCAAGATGGCCACATCGGTGTGACCGGCCTCATCGAGGGCCGATCGAATGGCGCCAACTTGGCCGTCCATCATGCCGCTCGGGGCCACCACATCGGCTCCTGCGGTGGCTTGGGCCAGTGCCACCTTTTGATAGAGCGCCAAGGTGGCGTCGTTGTCGACCTCACCGTGCGGGGTCAACACGCCGCAGTGACCGTGATCGGTGTACTCATCGAGACAGAGGTCAGCCATCACCACCATCTGGTCGCCCACGGCCGCTCGCACCTCGGCCAGCGCCACCTGAACAATGCCGCCCGGGTCGTAGGCCAAAGAACCCACGTCGTCCTTGCTGGCAGGCACACCGAAGAGGATGAGCCCGGGGAGGCCCAGACCGGCCAAGCGCTTGGCCTCTCTCACCAGAGAGTCGACGGTGTGTTGGACCTGGCCCGGAATGGACGCAATGGGCGCTGGCTCGGCGATGCCCTCTCGCACGAAGAGGGGGGCGACAAGATCGTCAACCGAGAGACTGGTCTCGGCCACCAAGCGACGAAGGGCTGGGGTCCGGCGCAGTCGGCGCGGCCGTTGGGCGGGAAACGACATTGCGGCCAAGCCTAATGACCAGCGCTCGGGCCACCAAAAGATCTCGGCCGGCGAGATCTCGCGCCCTACGGCCGAGCTCTCGTCGTTGGCCAGGGCGCACGCCACCACTGCGGCCACCAACGAGTCCACCGAAGACGTCTCGGACTGCACTACCACGGCGATCCCGGCCTGGCGTGCCGCCTCTCCCGTGGACGGCCCAATGCAGGCGGCCAGCCGAGGAATCTGGCCCATGAGCCTGACGTAGGCCTGCACCGCCGAGGGGGAGGCAAAGGTCACCACATCGGCCTGGTGGGCGGCCTGACGGAGTTCCTCGTGCGGCGGAGATGCCGTCACGGTGCGATAGGCCTCCACGTCATCGACCGTCCATCCCGCCGCCACGAGCCCATCGCTCACCGTGGCCGAAGCCAGGTCGGCTCGGGGGAACATGACACGTTTCGGGGCCGAGGTGGCATCGAACGCCACCAGTTCGTCCACCAGTCCCTTGCGCCGTTGCAACGACCGGTACAAGATCGGCCACCACGGCGAACCGACTGAGGGCATCTTGGGTGGCCGGCCCCACCACCGCCACCTGTGTCCCGGCCAGATCTCGGGCATCACGCAGCATGGCGAAGAACCGCTCCACCGCTTCGGCCGAGGTGAAGACGACCCATTCGTAGTCGCCCTGGCGGGTGCGCTCGGCCGCCGCTTGGAGCGCGGCACCACCGTCCGCCGGCCCGATCGTTTCGATCACCGGGAACGAGATGACGCGGGCACCGGCGTCCGTCAGCGCGCTCACTAAAGGTTGGGCCGAGAGGCGAGGGCGAGTCACCACCACCGAGAGGCCGTGCAAGGCTCGGCCCGGCGACTCGGTCCACGAAAGATCGAGGGCGGCCACATCGCCGACCACAATGACGGCGGGTGAACCGAGATCCACCTCGGGCAGAGCGGCCAGCGTGGTGCGCACGGTGCGTTGACGAGCAGTGGTGCCCCACTCGATCACGGCCACCGGGCACTGGCCCGAGCGGCCGCCTCGCATGAGACCGTCTGCAATCTGACCTCGAGTGGCCATCCCCATCAAGACGACCACGGTGGCGTCGCTGGCCCCGAGCGCTTCCCACTCGGCCGAATCCGGCGAGGTCTGATCGCCCACCTGACCGGTGACCACGGTGACCGAGGTCGCCACCCCGCGATGGGTCAGCGGGACACCGCCGTAGGCCGGCACGGCCAGGGCCGAGCTCACGCCCGGGACCATCTCCCATGGGACCCCGGCCGCCATCAGGGCCTCGGCCTCCTCGCCACCGCGACCAAAGAGAAACGGGTCGCCCCCTTTCAAGCGCACCACCAACAGTCCGGAGCGACCGCGCTCGATCAGTAGTTGGTTGATCTCGACTTGGCGCGAACCCGACGTCGATCCGGTGCCCGCACCGTCGCTCGGGCGCTTGCCCACGTCAACCAGTTCGGCCTCGACTGGGGCCAAGCCGAGCAAGGACTGGTCGACCAGGCGGTCGTAGACCACGACATCGGCCCGAGAGAGAAGGTCGGCACCCCGACGGGTGAGGAGGCCTGGGTCACCGGGACCTGCGCCCACCAGATAGACCGTCATGAGGCGAAGCCTTCCAAGGCCGCTCCCCCAGCCTCGCCCAAGAGCAGGGCCGCGACCTCGGCGCCCAGCGCCTCGGGGTCAGCACCTCGGCCGGTCGTTCGAATCAAGACTCGGCCATCGCCAGTGGCCATGAGACCCGAGAGCTCGATCGCACCGGCGCGGCCCGCAGCATCGGTGGCGAAGGCCCCGACCGGCACCGAGCAGTCGGCCCCCATGGCGGCCAGAAAAGCCCGTTCGGCCCGGAGGGCTCGATGGGAAGAGGCGTGATCGATGGCGGCCAGAAATCTCGTTGGTTGCGACATCGTCGCGGCCGCACTCCAAGGCAATCGCCCCTTGGCCCACCTGGGGCAGCATTACCACCGGATCCAAGATCTCGGCGATCTGGTCCATCCAGCCCAGCCGCTCCATGGCCGCCACGGCCACCACGACCGCGGCCACCGTGCCGTCCGTCGCTTTGCTGACTCTGGTGCCCATGTTGCCCCGTAGCTCGACAAAGGTGAGATCCGGTCGGAGATTGGCTAACTGCGATCGTCGACGGGCCGATCCGGTCGCCACGATGGCCCCTGGGCCCAGCTCATCCAACCGGCAACCAACCAGCGCATCACGAGGATCCGCTCGGTCCGGGACGCAGGCCAGCAGCAGCGCATCGGGGTTCTGCGAGGGAAGATCTTTGGCCGAGTGCACCGCCACATCGGCTCGACCGTCCAAGACAGCCGCTTGGATCTCCTTCACGAAGATGCCTTGGCCCCCTATGCGATCGAGCGGTTCACTCGACTGGTCGCCCCGGGTCTCCATCACCACCGCTTCAATACGGAGTTGCGGCCAGGCCGCCGACAACATCTCGGTCACCAGTTCGGTCTGGCGTCGTGCGAGGGCGGAGCCCCGGGTGGCCAGTCGGAGCACGCCGTCGAGGGCCCCGGTCGTGGTCTCGGTCATGGTGGTTAGAGGTCGAAGAGAATGCGCAGCGCTTCGACCAAGCGATCGCCCCGAGGCGTGCCGGCCGTCTCTTTCAACAACAGCGTGGGCTCGTGCAACAGCTTGGCCAGAGCGGCCCTGGTGGCGGCGTCGACCTGCTCCCACTGGACGTCGGTCAGATCGGCCAGTTGGGCTCGGCGGTGCTCCAGCTCGGCCACCCGGAGTCCTTCGAGCCGGGCCCGGAGGGCAGCCACCATGGGCGCCGCCCCGCGCTCTCGATTGGCCGTGCGGTAGCGAGCGGTCTCTTCGGCCACGATGCGACGAGCTTCCGTGGCCTCCTCGCGTCGGCCCTCGACGGCGTGATCGACCGAGGCCGTGAGATCGTCGATGTCGAGCAGGGTGACGCCAGCGACCGTGCCCGCTTCGGGATCGACGTTGCGAGGCATGCCGAGATCGACCACCAACACGGGGTGCGCCGAGCGATCTCCCGCGGGTGCGAGATGCGAGGCGTCGACGATGTGCGAACCGGTCTCGACCGCGGCCAACACCACGTCGGCCGTGGCGAACGCCTCGGTGGCTTCGTCCAACCGCACCGATCGCACCGCAATGTCGGCTGGGGCATCGGCCACCACCACGATCGGCTCGCTCGGCCGAGCGGTTGACCACCGTGATGGCGGCCGGTCGACGCTTGGCCGGACCGGTGGCCAGGGCCCGATAGACGCCGGCTCCCATCTCGCCCGCGCCAAAGACAACCACGTGGCGCCCGGCCAGCCCACCGTCCAAGCGGGCCTCCGCCAACTCGACGGCGGCGTAGGCAAATGACGTCGTACCCCGTGAGATGCCGGTCTCAGAGCGGACACGCTTGCCCGTCTCTAGGGCGTGGCGAAAGAGGGCAGAGAGGACGGGGCCACTGACCCGTTCATCTTGGGCTTGTTCGAACGACCGACGCACCTGCCCGAGCACTTCGCTCTCGCCCAGCACGGCCGATTCGAGACCGGAGGCCACAGAAAACAGATGGCTGGGCACATCGTCGTCAAAACGAATGGTCAGATGCTCAGCCAGCTCTTCTTGGGCCAGTCCGGCCTTTTCGGCCAACACCTCTTGGACCTCGGTCACCGCGTCGTGGAAGCGGTCGACCACGGCGTAGACCTCGGTCCGCAAACAGGTGGAGAGCAAGACCGACTCTTCCAAGTTGGCCTGGTCGCGCAAGCTCCCGAGCACCTTGTGCAGGTCAGCCTCGCCAATCGCCACGCGCTCCAACAGGCTCAACGGCGCTTGGTGGTGTTCCAGTCCTATGACAACAACGGACAACCGGGTGCCTCCCTTGGTCGGCCCGGGGCGGGTTCCCGCCAGTGATCAAGCATGGCGGGCGGGTGCATGAGACGCCAGTCACGCCACAACACCCCAGATCCAGCCTCATTCTACCGAAGTGCGACCCCACCAAATCGGGAGAGGGCCACGAGGCGGTTGCCCTACTCCTCACGCGGCGGGCGTCAGGCCGACCGATCGCATGAGCGAGAGCCGCGTTCTCCAACCCCTCGTCGGCCAGACGGGACTGGTAGAAGCTCATGACCTGGAGCTCGATGGAGAGATCGACGTAGCGCAGCAGCACATCGGGCGGCACCGTCAACACGCTCGGCGCGAATTGAGGATGGACTTGACCCCTATCGACACCAAGGTGTCGGCGACTTTCTGTGCCACCTCGCCCGGGGTGGCGATGACACCTATGACGGGGCGGTTCCCCTCGGGCAGGGTGGCCAGCTGGTCTAAGTGTTGGACCACCACCGGACCCACCTTTTCGCCCACCACCTCGGGATCGACGTCAAAGAGGACAGCCACGCGAAAGCCGCGGGAAGCGAACCCCTCAGAGTTGACGAGGGCCCGCCCCAGGTTTCCGATACCGACAATGCCGACGGGCCAGTCTCGATCCACGCCCAAGGCATGATCGATCTGGGCCACCAAGAAGGCGGCGTCGTAGCCCGTCCCCCTGGTGCCAAACGAACCGAGCAGGGACAGGTCCTTTCGCACTTTGGCCGCATTGACCCGAGCAAAGCTGGCCAGTTGCTCGGACGACACCGTGTTCTGACCGCCGCGGACAAGAGCGGTCAAGATGCGCTGATAGATGGGCAGCCGCACCACCGTGGCCTCTGGGATACGGCGGCGGCGGGCCTCGAAGGGTTCCCCAGTCACGGCCCGATGGTAGTGAGACCGGGTTGCTCAGGCCAAAGCTGACGGGATGCTCACGCGTCCTACCAGGTCAGACGGACCGTTTCGCCGACGCTGAGGCCAAGACGGGCGGCCGCCGAGCCCTTATTGAGGACCAGCGAGAGCGCGCCGTTGGCGTCGGCCATCAGGCCAACTTTCTGATCTTCCAACTCAGAGAAAAAGCCAACTCGTTGAATGGTTTGCAGGTCAATGCCACCGTCGCGCGGCATGGCCAGGGTCATCAAACGCCCGATACCGAGGCCAGTGACCTCAACAGAGCGCGAGCGCGAGCGCCACGTTGCCAAAGTGGTCGATCCAGGCCACCTCGGTCTGCACCGAGACCCAACCGTCGGTCTCTTGCGCCGTGGTCACCACCGGCATGTCGAGCGGCACCAGCCAGGCCGGATCGATTGGTTGGCCCAGTTGCTCAGCCGGCACCCCTCGGCACAACGCCGCCACGGCCGGAGCAAACAGATCACGGCCGTCGAAGGTGGCGCTGACCGAGCCGGCCGGGACGGCCAACTCGACGGCCTGGGCCACTCCCCCGCAACGCTCGGCCGCGTCCAGGATCAGGCCATTGTCAGGTCCGACGAAATAGCCCGGTCGATTGGGGTCCCGAGTCTTCAAGACAACGCCACGCCGTGGACTCCCAACCCCTGGGTCAATCACGGCCAGCACCACGCCTCGTCCCAAGAACGGCACCGAGCGTTCCAACATGCGGGCCCCAGCTCTGATGTCAAAGGCCGGCACGTGGTGGCTCAGATCGATCACGGTCGCCGCTGGAGCACCCGAGGTAATGACGGCATGGACCACACCCACGAACTCGTCGACCAGGCCGTAGTCCGACAGAAAAAACACGGTGTCAGGTGGGCTCACCATGGGAGGAGTGACCGAACAACCACGTTGGTACGTGATTTTTTAGCGGTGCAGGTTGCGCGAGCGCTCGGCCGCGGCCGCAACGGCCTCCATGAAGGCTGATCGCACTGCTCGTGCCTCGAGCGCTCTGCAGCCCGGCTGCCGTGGTCCCACCGGGCGACGTCACAGCGGCGCGCAACGACTCTGGGCTCTCGCCCTCGGCCAACAGTGCGGCCGATCCCACCAGCGTCTCGGTCACGAGGGTCCGGCTCACCGCTCGATCAAGCCCCGAGAGCACGCCAGCCTCAATGAGGGCTTCAGCCACCAAGAAGATGTAGGCCGGTCCGGATCCGGACAGCCCGGTCACGGCGTCCAGGTGCCGTTCGGGCAGGCGAACGACTGTGCCCACGGCCGAGAGAATCTCCTCGGCCCAGGCCAAATCGGCCGAAGTGGCCATCTCGCCCCCTGAGATCGCGGTCACCCCCTTCCCGATCAGGGCCGGCGTGTTGGGCATGGCCCGGATCACGATGGAGCCGTCACCAAGGCCAACTTCGAGGCGAGCCGTTGGCATCCCAGCCACCACCGAGACCACCCTGGTCACCCCGACCGCCCCGAGCACCCGGCAGGCCCCCTCCGCCGCGTCGGGCTTGACGGCCAACAGTGCGCCGCCATCAGACCTCACGCTGTCAGCCAGCGGTACGTCGAAGAGAGCCAGTCCGGGAAACGCGTCGGCCAACTCGGCCCTACGGGCCTCGTTCGGTTCGACCACGCCCAGTTCATCGAGGGCGGCCCATTTGGACGCCAGGAGTCCCGTCACGAGGGCCAGGCCCATCTTCCCGCCACCGACCACCAGAAGTTTCACCGCCATGCGGATAACGCTACAAGGTGCCAGCTTCTGACTCTCTAGTTCGGGTGCACCGTCACGGTAAAGGTCTGGGTGACACTGCCCGCATCACTGTGCGCCGTGAGCGTGACCGGGTAAGAGCCAGGTCGGCCTCTCCGTGAGAGGACATGCGATCGACACGTGGTACTGCAGTTTCGCGCTCACTTGTTTCACCGCACGTTGAGGAGTTCGGGGATCCTTCCACCCTGAATAGGGGCGATTGACGTGGATGTTCTTCGATATCGGGCATTCTCTGGCAACGGCGGTGACACATCGAGGCGATGACGTCTCACCCATACCTTCGGAGGTTGGAGCGCCGATTCGGCGCCGGCCAGTACCCCCAATCGGGTACGCGACCAGAGCGAGAGAGCATCGGCACGTGATGAACAAGGAGAGCGGAGGAGCTGTTCGTTACCGTCGACGGCGCCGGCGATACCACGAGGGGTGGCCCAGCGTCATGGCCGTCGGAAAGTGATCGTCGACGTACATGATTGATGAGCCCGCGATGCGATCGAGTTCCTCGTCGTCAATCGAGCGCGGCGGGAACCCGACCCACGAGGTACACCGCGTCTTCTGGACCAAGGGCGAACCACATGCCGAACAGATCGGCGTTCCGCCGCATGAGATAGGCGTAGGTGTCGGCCACGTTCTCTTCGGGTGCGGGCATGAACTGCACCTCGTGATGAAGCGTGCGCTGCTGCAACGTGAGCCAGACCGTGATGAAGTCTTTTTCCTCACCTTTAAATCGCAAGTACCACCGAAACGATGCGGTCCGATCGGTCACGTCTTGGCGTTCGGCTGCCACCAACGATCCGCCGTCGGCCAACTCACGGGCCAGCCAGACATCGATGCACGCCACCGCGGCTGCCATCTCTTCGTCTTCTGGCAGATCAACCAGCGGCACCGTTCAGGCCCGAGCGGGTTAGCGGCACTCAACGAGGCGGTCAGAGACCAGCTCGTTGTGCAGGGCCCGCAGCTGTGTCGCGGCCGAACGCCAGGTGTAGCCGCGGGCCCGCAGCACCGAGGCCGTCGACAGCCGTTCGGCCAAAAGTGGTTCTTCCACGATGCGCCGCACGTGGGCCGCGTACTGAGACGGGCGACGGCTGATCAACCAAAAAGCCGGTGCGCCCGTGGTCAACCAGTGTGGTCAGTCCCCCGACGGCCGAGGCCACTACCGGGGTGCCGCAGGCCGCCGCTTCGAGCGCCACCAGCCCGAACGACTCCGAGCGACTCGGCACCAAGCAGACGTCGGCGGCGCGATAGAAGGTGGAGAGAAGCTCGTGGGGCTGGGGCTCTACGAACGTGACCCAGTCCGCTACGCCAAGTTCCTTGGCCTGGCCCACCAAACCCTCGTAGGCCTCTTCACCGTGGGGGCCGCTCGGGCCGCCGACGACGACCAAGCGGTGATCGCCCCCATCGGCGTGGAGTGCGGCCAGCGTCTGGACGGCCACGTCGGCCCCTTTGAGCGGTTGGATCCGGCCCACAAACAAGAGGAGTGGGCCGTCGGCTGAAAGACCGAGGGCTCGTCGAGCTTGGGGCCGATGGCCCGGTCCAAAGAAGGCGTGGTCCACGCCGAGCGGGATGACTCGGATACGAGCGGGGTCGGCCCCGTAGAGATCGACGATCTGTTCTGCTTCGACCGTACAAGAGGCCAACACGGCGTCAGAACAGTCGATGATGGCGGCTTCGGCTTCGGCCCGGCGGTGCACCATGCCGGCCTCGACCTCTTCGGGTCCGGCTTCGGCCTTGACCCGGTCGAGGGTGTGAAAGGTGCAGACCAAGGGCAGATTCAACTCGTGTTTGATGGTGTGCCCGGCCAAACCGGAGAGCCAGTAGTTGGCGTGCACCGCTTCATACGGCCCACCGTCAGCGTCACCGAGCGGCAGGCCGCCCGCTGTGGTCATGCGCGCCAACACGCCAGCGGTGAACTGCTCCACCAGATCAGGCAAGGCCTCTTTGGCCACCGGACCTTCGGGGCCAGCAACGATGTGATGCACCCGCAGTCCAGGCTCGACCTCGAGCACACGGGGCAGGCCGGGTGCGGAGCTCCGAGTGAAGACATCGCAGGTCACTCCGGTTCGGGCCAAGGCGGCCGCAAGCTCGCGGACATAGACGTTCATGCCGCCGCCGTCCCCGGTGCCCGGTTGGGCCAAGGGCGAGGTGTGGAACGAGAGTACGGCCAGCCGTCGCATTGCGGCTCAGATCCTACCGGTGAGCTTCTGTCCTCCCGCCGGCCACTCGCCACGGGGCGACAAGCAACTCAGACGGCTTGGTCGATCTCGCGAGCTGGTGCTGCATCCCCGACGGGTGGAGACGCCATCTCGGAGGCCTCGTCGGCGGCGGCTTCTTGGCCGTTGTGTTCCGGTCCGGTCGTTGCCGCGGCCTCGGCGGCCGCCGCTTCTTGATCAGCCTCGTGGTCACGTCGAAACGACAGGTAAATCCGCACCAGAGCTTGTTTTTGGTCCTCGGAGAGGTGCGGGTCGGCCAGGATCTGACGGGCCAAGTCCGTGGTGCCGTCAGGGGGGTCGAGGATGCCGGCTTGGACGTAGAGGGTCTCGGCTGAGATGCGCAGAGCCTTGGCGATCTGCTGAAGAATCTCGGCTGAGGGCCGACGGAGTCCTCGCTCGATCTGGCTCAGGTACGGATTTGAGATACCAGCCAGCTCTGAGAGCCGACGGAGCGAGAGCCGAGCCGTGCCGCGCTGCTCGCGGATGAAGGCGCCGAGGTCGTTCCACCGTTCTGTGGGATCGGTAGCCACGAGATGGGAGCGTACTCCTGGCGCGTCGTTGGGTTCGAAATGCCCGCAGTCGGGTATCGTCCGATTGAGCAACCCCCGATGAAGGAGATACGCCGATCATGGCTGATTACACACTGCCAGACCTCCCCTACGACTACGCCGCCCTCGAGCCTCACATCTCGGCCCAGATCATGGAGCTGCACCACGACAAGCACCATGCGGCCTATGTCACCGGTGCCAACACGACGCTCGAAAAGCTCGACGCGGCCCGTGACAAGGACGACTTCGGTCCTATCGTGGGCTTGGAAAAGACGCTGGCCTTCCATATCTCAGGCCACGTGTTGCACTCGATCTTCTGGAAGAACTTGAGCCCAGACGGCGGCGACAAGCCGACCGGTGACTTGGCTTCAGGTATCGACGAGAACTTCGGCTCGTTCGACAAGTTCAAGGCCCACATGACCCAAGCCACCATGACCATTCAAGGATCTGGTTGGGGCGCTCTGGCCTACGAGCCGCTGGCCGGTCGCCTTATCGTCGAGCAGATCTATGACCACCAGAGCAACGTGGGCAATGGCTCCGTCCCCCTCTTGGTCTTCGACGCCTGGGAGCACGCGTTCTACCTGCAGTACAAGAACGTGAAAGCTGACTTCTTCACCGCACTGTGGGAGATCGTCAACTGGGATGACGTGGCGGCTCGCTTCAAAGCGGCCAGCGCAGCCCGCATCGCCTAACGACGTCGGCTGCCAGCGGCGGCCACGGGCCAGGACGAAATGCCAACGATCGAAAGAGGCGGGGTACCGCCTCTTTCGTCGCGTCAGGCCGAAACTGTTCCCAATGCGAGATGTTGCTCGCAGCTGCGAATGGTGGGCGTGGCCTCTAAGTGGTCTTCTCGTATTGGCGCGCCACAGGTTTCACAGTTGGCGTAGGAGCCGTCATCCAAGCGGGCCAGCGCTTTATCCACGTCATCTAGCACACGCTCTGAATCGGCCAAGGTCTGTTCGTAGTCCTGCTCCACAGCGCGCACCTTACTTGGACCATGCCGGTGCACCGCGTGCAACTTCATAGGCTGGGTCGATGCCGACCGAATCGTCTCTCGTGCGCCTAGTAGGCGCTGGACTCAAGGTGCCGTGCCTGGACGGCACCGTCCGGGCCTATCGCGACTTGGACTGTGCCGCCTCGACGCCGGCCATGGAGTCGGTCGAACATCGCGTCGCTGAGTTCCTGCCCTGGTACTCGAGCGTGCATCGAGGTTCTGGCTTCAAGTCACGACGAGCCACGGCTGAGTACGAGCAGGCCCGCGACGCCGTGTTGCACTTTGCCGGTCGCGATGGACCTGATCGTGACGACGTCGCCATCTTGTGTCGCAACACCACAGAGGCCCTCAACCACTTGGCCTATCGCCTCCCGCTCGATCCCGGGGATGTGGTGGTCACCACCGTGGTTGAGCACCACGCCAACATGCTGCCCTGGGCCCGGGTGGCCGAGCGCCGATTCATCGAGTGCAAAAGGGACGGCACCTTTGATCTGGCCGATGTCATCGGTGCCCTTGAGGCTGCACCCAGTCGACGGGTCGGGCTCTTGGCCATCACTGGGGCCTCCAACGTCACAGGATGGCTTCCCCC